>JBBDSP010000001.1:0-58366 GCA_040904925.1 Gracilimonas sp.
TTGTTATCGAATTTAAAGGAAACGTAATGGGTGGCCCTGATGCGGTTAGCCTGAATGAAAAACTTCATGAACTTATCGATGCCGATAAAACCAACGTTGTGGTTGATCTTGGTAAAGTGAAATTTATGAACTCTTCAGGCTTAGGAATGCTGATCGGCGGACTTACCACTATGCGTAAAGCAGGTGGAGATCTTCGCATCGCCAACGCAACCGATAAGATCGAAAGCCTGTTGATCGTGACCAAACTGATCACAGTATTCAAACACTTTAAATCAGTGGATGAAGCTGCAAAGTCATACGAAGATTGATCATCTGAAAACTAAACTGAATACAGAGGGGTGTTCTGCACCCCTTTTTTATTGAACTTATTATGAGTATAAGAGTTGTTATTGGAGCACAATGGGGTGATGAAGGAAAAGGCAAAATAGTCGACCTTCTGAGTAATAAAGCTGACTACGTGGTTCGCTTTCAAGGCGGTGCTAATGCCGGTCACACCCTCAAATTTGACGATAAAAAATTCGTACTTCACCTTATCCCATCCGGGATCTTTAACGGAGATGCCGATTGCGTTATAGGGAATGGCGTAGTCATAGATCCTATCGCACTGGTAGAAGAAATTAAGGGTGTACAGGAAATGGGATTCAGCCTCGAAGGCCGGTTCTTCATTAGCCAGACTGCTCATGTTATTTTGCCTTATCACAAACTCTTAGATCAGCTTAAAGAAAAACGCCGGGGCGGAGATGCCATCGGTACTACAGGTCGTGGAATTGGCCCGGCTTATGTAAGCAAAGTATCGCGAGTTGGTATTCGCATGGTGGATCTGCTAGACAGAGAAATTCTTCGAACCAAGATCGAGCAAAATCTTAAAGACATAAACTTTGCGCTCAAAAATCTTTACAAAGAGCCAACATTAAGTACTGATGACCTGATGGATGAACTCGAAGATTCCATCAAAACGTTAGAGCCATTCATTTGCAACACGACAAACCTGATGCATGATGGCATCAAAAATAACAAATCCATTTTGCTGGAAGGGGCACAGGGTACGCTCCTTGATGTTGATCACGGTACCTACCCATACGTTACTTCCTCTTCACCAACATCCGGCGGCGCTTGCATTGGTTCCGGAATTCCACCAACTGCACTTACCAACGTAATGGGAATCACCAAAGCGTATTGTACCAGAGTTGGAAATGGTCCCTTCCCAACTGAATTATTGGGTGAGACGGGAGAAGAGCTGCGCAAAAAAGGTCAGGAATTCGGTGCTACCACCGGGCGACCCAGACGCTGTGGCTGGCTGGATCTTGTAGCACTCAAATACGTTGTTCAGCTTAACGGAATGAATGAAATGACGCTTACCAAAATGGATGTGATGGACGGTTTTGAAGAGATCAAAGTTTGTACGTCTTATAAACTGAACGGAAAAGAATCTGATGTATTCCCGCTCAGCCTCGATGAGATCGAGAACATCGAACCTGTTTATACTACCCTACCCGGGTGGAAGAATTCTATTGAGGGAATTACAGACTGGAATGAACTACCCGCAACTGCACAATCCTATATTCGGTTCATTGAAGAATATCTTGGGGTGAAATTTACGATAATCTCAACCGGACCTAAACGAAGCGAAACGATCGTTCTTTAAAATTAAACATCTTCATTAATTTCAATAAGGTCCTTCTGAGGGTACTCCCGAAGGATCTAAGCGGTTAAAGCTTCATTGTTTTTGTATGCCAAAGCACTAAATAGTGCCACCAATGATATGAACACCAACTTATATGCTTCGCAATAGGCAAGATCCTTCATTTCATTCAGGATGACCCCGGGTACAGGAAATAAATGTACTAGAAATACTAAAACCTTGGGTTGTTAACTAATCATCAATCACCAGCGTAAGTAAGCAGCTCTTCATATGCTTCCTGAGATTCTTCCAGCAAATCTTTCAACTCTTCAGGAAAAGGCTCGTTTTTCGCTTTATAAGCCCTGAATCCCGTAGACCGGTGAACATTGTGATACCAGTACTTGGCCCACACACCGTCCTCTTTTCTGGGTCCTGCAGGCCATTTAAGCATGGCTTCATCAAAGGGAATCCCAAGCGTGCCACAAAGCTCTCTCAGTCGTGATTGCGGATACTGCAATATATCCTTGGCATCTACTATCACCGGTTTCCTATCAATCGACCTAAGATACTTCACGATCTCAAGATGTTTGGCATAGCCTACATCCTGCATAGTCGGATTTTTGACCTGCTTTGCGTAAGACGGAATCATATCCTTTGGAGGCCGCGTTAAAAATACATTCACTGTCTCTTCCAGAAAACTAAGATCCAGATTTACCAAGTGATGCGTCATATTCTTAAAAAATGCAATGGGAGTATCATAATCTCCGAGAATGATCTCATCCACCACTTTCTGCCCGTCATTTTCCTGACTTTCCAAGACCTCATCCGCTCCGGGGTGATAATTTTTTGCATCGGTATTAGCCAGATAATGAGCATAAAGAGGCTCATCTACCACGGTCGAATCCTCCCGTTGAGCAAATGAATACATTAATGCTGTTGAAATATTTCGTGGACCACTCCACAAACAAATTCGTTTTGTTTTTAACATGTATATCGTATTTACTTTTATTTTAAAACCGAATGTTTAAAACACTCTGTGCAAAATTTATATTCTTTTGAATTATATTTTTTCCCTTTGAGCTGCAATCTCAATTTCCTGCTCATACAATTTTTGAAGACGCTGAGTTACTGCGCCGGGAACCGTTTTGGTTATCACCCTCCCATCTATCTTTGTTACAGGGGTGAGTCCTCCGAAACTTCCGGTTACAAAAGCCTCATCAGCTCCATATACATCAAATAATGAAAAATTCTTTTGGTGACAGGTAATTCCTGACTTCTCACAGATCCCGATCACCTTACCGCGAGTAATGCCATTCATACAGTACTGACCGGTTGAGGTCCAAACTTCATCACCTTTAACCATAAAAAAATTAGTGGCGTTACAGGTAGAGACAAAGCCATTGATATCTAGCATGAGCGCTTCATCAGCTCCTGCCTCAATAGCCTGAACCAACGCCTGTACTTCATGAATTTTACTGTGGCAATTTAACCTGGGATCAAGATAATCCGGAGACCCGCGTCGTATTGTGCTGGTAAATAAGGTAACACCGCGGTCTCTGCTTTCAGGGTCTGCCTTTTTGTATTCAGCAATGATCACCAGATTAGGCCCGGATATTGTAAGTCGCGGATCCTGAGATGGCGTTTTTTTTATTCCACGCGTAAACATCAGTCTTACATGAACACCATCTTTCATCTTATTGGCATCCAGTGTTTTCCAAATGGCATCAGTGATCTCTTTCCGACTCATTCCCAGGTTCATTCCAATGGTCTTGGCCCCTTGAAATAACCGGTCATAATGTTCTTCCAAAAACACAAGAACTCCATGGTGTAAGCGGAAACCTTCCCAAACTCCATCACCAACTAAATAACCACTGTCAAAAACGGATATTTTCGCTTCATTACGCGGATATAATTCTCCGTTGATATAAATGAGAACATCATCGTTACGCGGATCGTGAACCGCATTATGTGTGCCGTGAGTCATTTTTATTTTTGAATGAACATACGTAAAACAGAGCAAATGGTCATCCTTCTTAGCTTAAAGGTATACAACTAATTAACAGCTTCTTACACTAAATACGTATGAAAAATTATGTTCTGAGGGCAAAAAGTGTTCGTAATAAAAAATCTCCACAGGTTAGCTATGGAGATTAAGATAGGTCAGTTGATCAATTTCAGCCCGAAAAACCGGAAGGTTAACAACGTCAGGTTATATAAACGATTGGTTGTTTTGGTTAGGTCAACGGGAGGAGTTTACACTTTTTATTTTTATTAGAAGAATAAGTCAGCTTAAAAATGTGAACCGGTTCTGAACCTTCCTTTAATAGCCCCTGAGGGGTAATCGGACGTTATTATGAAATTCTCTTAAAAGTATGAACCTCTACTTTTCGAAGACCAAGGCATCAGGATCAGCACCCAACTCTTTAAGATACTTCATAATAGCATCTTTAAATGGGCCGGGACCGCATACATAAAAAGGCTGGCCAAAATCATCTATTTCAGACTCCAGAAAATCTTTATCTATAAAGCCATCAAGGAAAATATGATCACCTTCAGGATCCTCATCAGTGATAACATTTATAAATTGATCGCCCAGTATTTTACTAAACTCATCCTTCAATATGATATCCTTTTCCGTTTTGTTGGAAAAAATGAGCTTGTTATCTCCGATCTCGCCTTTTTTGTGCAGATCTCTCAGTATTGCAATAAAAGGAGTAACACCTGCACCTCCCGCAAGATAGGTTCCTTCTCCTCTATACTGAATGGTTCCCCAGGATTCATCAACGATGAGTGCATCCCCTTTTTTAAGTTTACCGATCTGCTCGGTCACTCCGTCATGTTCTGGATAGATCTTGATCACAAATTGAAGATGTTCATCTTCATTCAGAGAAGTGAAAGTAAATGGTCTTTTTTCGTCTCGCCAGCCATCTTTGTCAATGGCAACTTCTGTGGCCTGACCCGGTTCAAATTCGTAGCCATCGGGTTTTTGAAGTGTGATCTGCCTTACATCGTGGGTTATGTTTTCAATGTCTAATATCTCAAGTGTATGTGCCATATTTTTATCTTTTTTATCCTTTGCCTATAGATACAATTATGGCAGGATAAAAATTCAAATAAGCAATTCATGACCTAAAAAACAGATCACGAAATCACTTCCCAAATCTCTTTAAATTCTTTCGTGCCTGCTTTTGCACTTTCTTTTTAAGGAATGAAGTCCAACCCAGCACCTGCCCCGGAATACCCAGAGCCTGTTTGCTCCATCGCCAGAAATTGAATGAATCCGTGTGTTCTATAATAAGTCCCTCCCTAAACTTAAACTGAGCCTCTATCCTGTTTATAACTTTTCGGTTGGTTTGAGAAAACAGATAAGCCGCCTGCCATTTTGCGGAGCCAATTTTTTTGTTTGCTTTAACTTCTTCAAACGTCAATTCAAACTCCTGAGCTCGCTCACAAAGCATGGTCCACATGGCCGAGATCTCTTGCTTTGTTTTCAATTCAAAAACAGGATCGCTGAAGCTTGCCTCAACGTGATAGCAAGTCATCATGATTTTAGCATCCAGTTGCTGAAAGGCTGAATAAAACCGATGTATGAGTTCTTCATTTTGATTCATTGCTCAATAAAACAAATTGGCAGGTAAAAATCTCAGAATTATTTTTTCAGGATATGTGTTCTTATCAAGTAATTTACCTGTCCGCCAATGATAACCACCAGGCTTCCAACTAATGTATAAAGTGGCCACGCTATTGCTAAGCCATCTCCGGGAAGGATATCCTGAATAGGGCCCTGAACCATAAAAAGCAATGCGATCAACCCACAGAAGAAACCTGTAATCGCATCAGTTTTATTGGGTCTATCGAAGAACATCCCCAACAGAAATGCTCCCAGTAACCCTCCATAAGTATAAGATGCAATTCCAAGCCCGAGCTCTACAATAGCCGGGCGTTCCCCGCCCTGAAGCTGAAGTACAGCAAAGAAAATAGCTGAAGCCGTTAAAATGACTCCCCAACCCATTGTTATTTTCCGGGAAATGGAAAGGTCTTCGGCATCGGTATTATTCTTTCCGAAATAGGGTTTATATAGATCGTAGGTGGTTGACGAAGCGAGAGAGTTAAGGGATGAACTCAAACTGCTCATCGCGGCAGCAAATAACGCCGCTACAATCAGACCTGAGATGCCGGTCGGAAGCTCTTCAACAATGAATTTGGCGAATATCTCATCAGTGGTTGCAAGTCCCATTACATCTGCTGAAACTCCTTCATAAAACATGAATAGCATAAGGCCAATCCCCAAGAATAATCCGAATTGAAGCATAGCAACAATACCGCTCCAGATCATCGCCTTTTGTCCGGACCTTAAATTCTGAGTGGATAATACCCGCTGAACCAGCAACTGATCTGTACCATGAGAAGCCAGCGAAAATACCGCCCCGCCCACAATGGCTGTTATTAGTGTGTAAGGCTGAGCAATGAATTCCCTGAAACTTAAATCAAATCCAAGATCAATGATCTGTAATTTTTCGGAAGGAAGTTCGAACCCGGCCGGCATATTGCCCAAAAGAACGCCAATCGCAATAAAAGCTCCGCCGATATAAACGATCATCTGCACAAAGTCCATCCAGACCACGGCTTTGATTCCTCCAAAGAAAGTATAGATCAATGTAATTCCGGTGATCACGCATATAGCCATAATGTATAACTCAAGATCTCCCCATCCGGAAAAAGCCCCTCCAAAGCGGAGGATAATTGCAAGTGGAATAGCGGTTGCAAAAAGGCGAACTCCATCTGCTAACAGGCGGGTGATCATGAATGTGGAACTGGCTGCATTTCTCATAACAGCGCCGAACCTTTTCTCAAGGAAAGTGTATGCCGTAAATAGTTCACCTTCGTAATATTTAGGAAGAAAGAACAGCGCCACAAAAACTCGCCCGATCACGTATCCAACCGTAATTTGCAAAAAGGTAAGATTCCCGCCATATGCTACGGCCGGAATGCTGATAAAGGTCAGTGTACTGGTTTCGGTGGCAACAATTGAGAAAAGCACGGCCCACCAGGGAATACCATCACCGCCCAAAAAATAATCTTTATTGGATGTTTGTTTACCGGATGATTTGAGGCCCAAGAAAGCCACTCCGATCAGATAGACAATAATTACAAGATAATCTATATAGGAAAAACCCAAGGAAGATCCGGTTTAGTATTTTGAATTACACCGGATGAAAATCATAAAATCATGCATCAAATCCCAAGATTAATCTTAGTATGAATAATTCACTACTGCTTCACAAGGAATTGCACAAATTTTTGGATTGCACGCCCTCTGTGTGATATCTCATTTTTAGTGGCACTGTCTAATTCGGCAAAAGTTTTATCAAATCCCTCGGGTTTAAATATGGGATCATAGCCAAACCCTTTATTACCCTTTTGTTCCAGAGTGATCTCTCCTTTACATACTCCTTCGAAAGTGTGTTCATAGCTTTCAGAAACCAAACCAACTACCGTTCTGAATTGGGCAGCCCGATTTTCTTTGCCGTCCAATTCCTTTAAAAGCTTTATAACATTATCCTGATAGCTCGCATTTCTGCCGGCATAACGAGCTGAATATACTCCGGGTTCTCCGTTCAGGGCTTTTACTTCAAGTCCGGTATCGTCAGAAAGTGCGGGAAGACGGGTCTCTTGGGCTACATATTGCGCCTTCTTTAAAGCATTCCCTTTTAGCGTTGGGCGGTCCTCGATAACTTCTTTCAAGTCTGGAAAATCTTTCGAGGATAGTACCTCTATACCTAAAGGACTTAGAATTTGCTGCATCTCCTCAATTTTGTGTGGGTTTTGAGAAGCCAATACCAGCTTGTCTATGTTCATAATTCTTTTCTCGGAAAGAATTTATAGTAAAGATTAATTCCACTCCCTAAAGTTAACAATGCATTTAGTGCAATGAAAACAGTGTCATCGATCATCACTGAATATATGGTTAGCATTAAACTTGACGCAAAGTACATAATAATAAATGCCAGATTTATAGGTGTACTTCCTGCTTTTATCGTATCAAAAGTCTGAGGGATCCAGGCTGCTACCAATATTCCAAAGCCGGCCCATCCCAATAATTCAATTCCTGTCATCGTATTTAATTTACTTATTTAAGCTTGTGTAATAATTCCTGAACTTCGTGCCATTTTAGACGAGGCCCATATTGTGATACTATTTTGGAACCGGCAAGACTGGCAAGTTTTCCGGAATTTGCAAAACCAAGTTCGTTGGTGATCCCATAAAGAAAGGCACCTGCAAACATATCTCCCGCGCCGTTGGTATCCACCGCTTTTACTTCGTATGGCTCAATATCTATGAAGGTATCGCCATCGTAGATCATGGCCCCATTCTTACCCTGGGTTATGACAAAGCGTTTTGCCTCTTGCTTCAACGCTTCTCTGGCTTCCATCAAATTGTCTTTTTCTGTGAAGGTTTTGGCCTCCTCTTCATTACAGAAAAGAAGATCTACGGAAGCACCGATCACATCCCGAAATCTATCCCGGAAACCACCTACAATGGAAGGGTCTGATAAAGTAATAGCCGTTTTAATCCCATTCTCTTCAGCAATTTTCTTGGTATGCTTCATAGCCTCCAGCCCGGGATCAGAGGCAACGAGATATCCTTCCAGATATACATATTCTGAATCTTTGATAGCTCGCTCATCCACTTCCTGTACCGACAGTCCGGATGAAATTCCAAGATAGGTATTCATGGTACGGTCGGCATCGTCTGTGATCATAACCAGACATTTTCCTGTGATGCCGTCTTCTCTTTTCTGCCGGTCAAAGTTTGTTGGGATCCCGGCATCTTCCATATCCTTCAGATAGAAGTCGCCGAACTCATCATCTGCAACCTTACATGAATAGAATGCTTTTCCACCAAATTGAGAAACCGCGATTACGGTATTTGCTGCTGACCCACCTGATTTCTTCTCAGCATCATTATGGTCAATGGAATTGATTAAACTATGCTGTGTATCCTCATCAACCAGAGTCATCAATCCTTTTTGAACACTGTGTGTTGTGAGAAATTCGGTAGTCACTTTAAATTCCAGATCTACCAAGGCATTTCCTATGCCGTAGACGTTATATTTTTTATTCATTTACTGTGATTAAAAATATTTTTTTAAATAATTTAGGGCTCCAAAAGTACGGACATGTATTCAGCTTTAAAAACGCTTTGATCATTACAAATCGGTATCACTTTACACGAAAATAATATCTCAATAAAATGTATACCTTTGTGCAAAGTTTTCATTCGATTTTCTTTAATCTTAAAATTGTCAGTGCATTATTTGTGTCCTTTTAATTGAAATAGAAAAAATGATACCGAGCAGACACTTTGTTACAGAATGATTTTCACAAATATCTTCAGCTAAAGCTTAATTACTCCCTTCCGGGGAGAAATGCACAAAAGAAAATGGCTCCTTACCCGGTGAATGGGACCAATAGCATCCGTAATTATGAGCCTGCCAATGATGATTTTAGAAATAGTAGCGTATTGGTTCCGCTTATAACCTGGAAAGAAGAACTTGAAGTAATCCTTACTTTAAGAACGGAATCCATAAACCATGGCGGGCAGTTGAGTTTCCCCGGCGGGGGGGAAGAAGGTGATGAGAGTATTATCGAAACAGCTCTTAGAGAAGCACAGGAAGAGATCGGTCTTCACAAAGATGGCGTACATGTAGTTGGCAAATTAACCCCTCTTTATGTCGGACATTCTGATAATATGGTAACTCCGGTCGTAGCCTTTCTGAAAGAACAACAAACTTTCACTCCAAACCCGAATGAAGTAGATGAGATCATATCCATCCCTATTTCAAAACTTGTTGAAGAACAGAATTTAATTGAGGAAGATTGGGACTTGAGAGGCACTCCTTATCGCGTTCCATTTTGGAATATCCACAGGGTTCCGCTTTGGGGGGCCACCGCTATGATGATGAGCGAACTGATCGAACTATATAAAGAGTTTTTGGATACAACTTCATCATAATCTTCTCAGAAGTTGTTACTAATTCCTATCTTATCGATTCATAAAATTAAAGTTAATTATGTCACTTTTATTAGTCGCCAAAAAGAGGGATTTCACCTCGCTAAAAGAAGCCTTGCTCGAAAAGGATCCTAATCTTGATGTTGAGATCTGGCCACGGGTTGAAAATAAGGAAAGAGTGCAATTTGCGGTCTGTTGGAATCATCCTAATGAAGTGCTGGGAAATTACCCAAACCTCAAGGCCGTGTCTTCTTTAGGAGCAGGAGTAAATCATTTATTGGAAGACGAAAGCCTTTCATCTGATATTCCTATTTGCCGATTGATCACCGGATCACTGCAAGAACAGATGGCAGAATATGTATTGAATGCAATTACAAATTACAGGCTCCATATCGATCAGTACAGAGAACAAAAGAAAAAGGGCATTTGGGAACAAAAAAGTTCTATCCCAAAAAAATACAGTGCTGTAGGCATTATGGGATTGGGGGAAATGGGTACTAATGTTTCAACATTGTTGTCCAAACATGGATATCCGGTCTTTGGCTGGTCACGTTCTAAGAAAAACATAGATGGCGTGACTTCTTTTGCGGGGAAAGACCAGCTGGAAAATTTTCTTTCTGAAACTAATATTCTTGTGAATCTGCTGCCACTTACCGATGAGACTGAAAGTATTTTAGATCTGGACCTTTTTAAAAAACTTAAAAAGCCTGCTTACCTGATCAACGTTGGGCGGGGAAATCATCTGGTGGAAGAAGATCTGATCTATGCTTTTGATATGGATCTGCTTAAAGGCGCTTGCCTTGATGTTTTTGAAGAAGAACCCTTGCCACAAAACCATTCCTTCTGGAATCGCAAGCAGATCATGATAACCCCACATATTGCGGCCATCACTCCTGCCAAAGAAGCCGCTGAGGTTTTGGTTGAGAATTATAAACGGGCTATGTCTGGGATGAATCTAATGTATGAAGTGGATCGAGAGAAGGGGTATTAGGGGAAAGTTGTCAGCTGTCAGACTTTAGCTATCAGCTTTGCTCACTTTAGAATGGAACGCGTGGCTCGAAAAAACTATACTGTAGAACTAGCGCAAGCGTCACGCTTGTGCAGTGTTGATTAAGGAAATAATTGGTCCAAGCGGGACACTTGAACTAGATCAGAGAAGGGGGGTATTAAAACTTTTAGCTTCCAGGCGTCAGCTATCAGCTAAAAAACTTCACCAACTGATACCCCACCCAAACAAGAGCCAATCCAAAAACAACCTGAATCCCAACATTCAACAGGCTCATTAATAATTTACCATTCTCCCAAAGCAGAAAGGTTTCGTGGGAGAAAGTTGAGAAGGTGGTAAATCCACCTAAAATTCCTACAAAAATGAAGAGACGGAATTCGGAATTTCCCCAGGACTTGAGTTCAAATAATCCGGCCAGAAATCCAATCAATAAACAACCAATAAGATTTGCAGCTATGGTTCCATAGGGAAATTTACTGTCCGGAAATTGAGATTGGGCTAAAACGGAGATGAGGTAACGAAAAACGGCTCCAATAAAACCACCGGAGCCGACTGCAAATAATTTAACCCATTCAATGTTCATATCAGAACTTTACAGAATGAATCCAGCCATACTTATCTTGTGCACGGCCATATTGGATGTCCGTGATCTTGTCAAAGCATTTTTGAGCAAATTCACCGGGCTTCTCACGATCAAGCTCTAAGTTTTTACCTTTGTGGTGAATAAGTCCAACAGGTGATACAACTGCAGCTGTACCTGAGCCAAATACTTCTTTCAATTCACCTTTCTCGTGAGCTTCAAAAATTTCGTTAATTGAAATTCTACGTTCTTCAACATTCAGACCCCATTCTTTGGCAAGAGCGATCACCGAGCGACGAGTTACTCCCGGGAGAATAGATCCTGTTAATGCGGGAGTCACAAGTGTATCACCGATCAAAAAATGGATATTCATGGTGCCTACTTCTTCCACGTACTTATGCTCTTTCGCATCTAACCAAAGAACCTGAGTATAGCCATCCGCTTTGGCTTTTTTAGCAGGAAGAAAACTTCCCGCGTAATTACCTGCGGCTTTGGCCTCCCCGGTTCCGCCCTTTACAGCGCGTACATATTCATCGGTTGTCGTTAGAGAAACAGGATTAAATCCTTCTGAGTAATAGGCCCCAACAGGCGATGTAATAATCTGATAGGTAAATTTATCAGATGATCGGGCGGCGAGAAGGTCATCAGATGCAAAAATAAAGGGGCGAATATAAAGAGCGGTTCCTGATCTTTTTGGGATCCACTGATGGTCCATTTTGATGAGGTTCTCAAGTGCCTCAATAAAAATTTCATATGATGTTTCAGGAATACATATACGTCTGCAGGAGTTATTAAAGCGCTCATGATGAGCTTTAGGTCTGAAGATATTAACCGTATGTTCATCTACATAATATGCTTTCATTCCTTCAAAAACAGCCTGACCGTAATGTAATACATTCGTGGCCGGTGTCATCTCAAAGGGAGCATAGGGTTTGATAATGGGTTCTCCCCATCTGTCATCTTCAAACTCCATTTCAAACATGTGGTCAGAGAATTTTCGACCAAACACAAGGTTATTAAAATCAACCTCATGTATACGGCTTTCTTCTACTGGTTCTATAGTAATATGGGTATTCGTAATTATCTCGTTCATCATGATATTAAAATAACATGTTTCCGATTAAATAACAGTGATTCTAGTGTTAATTAATTTAGAATCCCATTTTTTAGCCGGTACTTTGCATTGCTGCGGCAATTCCGTTGATATTTAAAAATAAGGCTTCAGTCAGCTTCTCTTTACCTTTTTCGGTTTCTGTTTTTTTCCATCTCTTTAGTAATTCTGCCTGAATAAAATTCATTGGATATGTAAAAGGATTTCGGAATAAAATCGAATTTTGAATCACTTTATTATGGTCTAAAATATGATCAAATCCTGTAATAGAAGTCATCCATTTCTCGGTTTCCTTGAACTGCTCTATCAATTTTCTATGAAATTTAGACTCTTCCTGATTATACAGAGCAGAAGTCGGAAGATGAGTTCTTGCCATCTCCCGCTGAGAGTTATTTAGCACCGTTCTGAAAAATGTCCATTCTTTATTCCATTTTTGCAGAATATCCAGGGTATGATCATTTGACGCTGATACTTTATTCAGCCCAGCGCTGAGCCCATACCATCCCGGGGTGTTATATCGAAGCTGTGTCCATGCAAATACCCATGGGATGGCCCTCAAGCTGTTGAAATCCATTTTATCGGACGAACCTCTTGATACCGGACGGGATGCGATCGGTAATTTCCCAATATGCTCGATCGGTGAGATACCGGAATACCAATCCCAGAATTCAGGATCATCAATAAGATCACGATATGCTTTCATTGAAGTTTCTGATAGTTGCTCAATAAGCTTTCGCTCTTCTTCTTTTCCGGATAGATAACCGGGCAATTCAGAATATTGAGCCATAGTCACCTTCGAAACGGCATTCACAATTTGCTCGAGGTGCCGATGTGTGATCGAAGAGAGCATATATCGAAATGAAATAACCTCGCCCTGTTCAGTAAATCGAATTCGTCCGTTATTAGCTACGGCCGGCATGGCAACGATCGCCTGATTTGACTGTCCTCCGCCACGGCCAACTGTTCCGCCCCGGCCATGGAACAGCCGGAAATCAACTTCGTGCTTCCGACAAACAGTTCCTAATTCGTATTGGGCTTTATTGAGTGCCCAGTTGGCCATCCAATATCCACCGTCTTTATTAGAATCAGAATATCCCAGCATAATTTCCTGAAAATTTCCGCGGGATCTGAGGTGATTGGAGTAAAGCTCATGCTCATACATCTGCCCCATCAGTTCCGCGCTGTTTTCAAGATCTTCAATGGTTTCAAACAACGGAACCACATCTAATTTACTTTCAACTTCATCATTCTCATTCTTCCAAAGACCTACTTCTTTTGCGATCAGCATTACTTCCAGCATATCGCTTATGCCGTGAGTCATACTGATGATATAGCTCCCAAAAATGTCCGGATTCAATTTCAGCATATCGCGGATCTCCTCGAAAACGGTTATCACTTTTTCCGAAACCTCTGAGCGGCTACTTTTAACCGGACTTAGGGGACGAGGATTTGAAAGCTCCTGAACCAGAACATCGATCTTATCTCCCTCGCTCAGCTCACCATAATTATCCAATACCTTCGCTTTAGCCAGTAATTCTTGCACGGTTTCTTCATGCAATCCGCTATGCTGACGAATATCTAATCCGCTTAAATGAAAGCCAAAGGTTTTGGCCCGGATGATCATATCCTGTAACCTGCCCTGCTCAGCAAGTCCGGGTAGTCCATTTTCAACCAGACTTTCCCGAATTAATTCCAGGTCATCAATAAATTCCTGAGCAGTATATTTCTGAGACTGCTTCAGAATTTCTTTTTTATCTCCATCGAGCACACTCAACATGAACTCGATCTTTTCC
Source organism: Gracilimonas sp. (assembly GCA_040904925.1). Classification (GTDB taxonomy): domain Bacteria; phylum Bacteroidota; class Rhodothermia; order Balneolales; family Balneolaceae; genus Gracilimonas. Next base: position 14,125 of record JBBDSP010000001.1, read on the forward strand.
ATGATGTGCACCATCTTCCGTCGATATAATTCATGCTGATAACGACGCTTGATCCGCTCCTCGATAGGGAAGTTTTTTTCATCTTCTTCAAGAGATGACTTAAGTGAATCTGAAACCCCCTTCTGTTTTTTTGAAACACTCAGATATCTGCGTAACTCATTCAGATCTTTCAAATACATACTCAGCACTGTTTTACGCTGCTGAATCACTGTATTCCAGGTTACATTGGAAGTCACATTCGGGTTTCCATCACGGTCACTCCCGATCCACGATCTATATTTCAGCACTATAGGCACTTCCGGGCGTTTGTTGTAGTAGGTGTCAAAAGCCTGGCGGATATCGCGGTACAAGATCGGAATTGAATCCCAGATAGAATGCGTAAAATAGAACAACCCGTTTTCAACTTCATCCTCTACTGAAAGTCGCTCAGCTCGAACTTCATCTGTCACTAAAAGCAGATTCAGCTGATTCATTATTTCACCGCGCAGATCAATTTTTTCATCCGGGGTGATATCGCTGTCGCCCAGACGGGATATCATGGAAGCAATTTCCTGTTGTTTCAGCAACACACTGCGACGGCGGGCTTCCGTTGGATGAGCAGTTATGGTTGGCTGAATATCCATCTGCCGGAAAATATCCAGAGCTTCCTCATAGCTGTAGCCCTCCTCTCTCATTTTATATACCGATTCAGCAATACTCTCCTTTCGGGGAGAATCCGGTGTTTCTTCAAATTCTCTGTGCCGGTTCACCCTACTGATCTCATACTGTTCCAGCGAATTAACAAGATGAAAGAACGTGGTGTACATCCGCAGGATCTCTTTGATCTCATCTAGTGAAAGACCTTCCATTTCTTTCTGCAGTTTTTTCAGACTGACCTCATCTCCTTCATCAAGGGCTTTTGCACTTTCTAATGGGAGCCTTCCCAGTTTTTCTACGAAATCCTTACCATGTTTTTCGGCAGCAAGTTCTTCTAAAATCTCCGTTAGTTTAGTAACCCGTTTTGAAAGACTTTGACTAATTTCACTGCTTTCAGCAAGATCATTTACGGTTTGTTTCCAATTCATGAATGTGTTATTTGAGTGAGTGTAAGTGAGAAATTTAAGGTATAAATAATTGAACTCTTTTATACTTTCAGGAATCCATAACCTCCACTATAATTACATAAAATGAGTATAAAACGTTGCGACTGGGTTGAAGACACTTTTCCGGAATACATTGAATATCACGATAAAGAATGGGGTGTACCCGTTCATGACGACCGAGCTCATTTCGAGTTTCTGATTCTCGAGGGCGCCCAGGCCGGCCTCAGTTGGTCCACCATTCTCAAGCGCCGGGATGGATATAGAAATGCCTTTGCTAATTTTGATCCTAAAAAAGTTGCACAATTTGATGAAACTAAGATTCAGGAATTACTGCAAGATGAAGGCATTATTCGCAATAAACTGAAGGTAAGGTCGGCTGTGACCAACGCTCAGCTGTTTCTTGAAATTCAAAAAGAATTCGGAAATTTCGATACCTACATCTGGGAGTTTGTTGGGGGTGAGCCGATCATAAACCACTGGAAAAGCATGAAGGAAGTTCCCGCCACCACCAAAGAATCAGATGCCCTCAGCAAAGACCTGAAAAATCGTGGATTCAAATTTGTGGGAAGCACCATCATGTACGCCCATATGCAGGCCTGTGGTCTGGTGATGGATCATACAGTGGATTGTTTTCGCTACGCAAAGCTTGCGAATATTGAATAATAAGTACGGAATATTGAATATCTAAGTACTTTACTATCCTTTATCTACGTCTTACAAACCGCTCCAACGCAGAGCGTGTGGAGCGAGTAGTTAATTTTGACTTCCATTCCATCCATCACCCGGCTCTCTGGAATTTTAACTACTAATCATATTCAATCTGAGCCGAATGATGGATTATTGAATATCACTTATACCTTGAGTATTCCTTGTCATCCTTTTTCCAATCGCTCTGCGTTGGAACAAACTCTCAGCTATTTTGCTAACCACTCTTCAATCAGATCATCCACATATTTTACTGCAAAATCTTCTCTTTCAAGTAAGGCAGAAGCTACGGCCGAACGCGCTCCAGTGCGGCAAGAAACCATCACCGATTTATCTTTCGGCACCTCATCCATTCGTTCCAAAAGACGGGTGTGGGCGATGTTCAGTGCACCGGTAATATGGCCTTCATCAAATTCTGATCTTTTCCGAACATCCAGCAAATAAGCTTCTCCGGATTTCAGGTATTCTTCTGTTTTTTTAAAATCAATGGTTTCTGTTGTGAATAACTCTCCACCCCTGTTCTCAAATTCTTTGAGCTGTTCCGGTGTGGCATAACCGGCAATATCATCCAGTCCAATTCGGATCAGATCCAGAACGGCCTCTTCAACTTTTTCTTCCTCAATGATCAAAAAGATCTGCTCCTCTTCTTTGATGTATGAGCCTGCTACTGTATTGAATGCTTTATTCAATGGCGAAAGCAGAGATCCTTCAATATGCCCGGCCATAAAAGCATATCGATCTCGCGCGTCCAAGATCACCCCTCCTGAGATTCGAACTCTTCCAATCATTTGCTCTACGGTAATATTCTCCGGCTGTGGAATTTTACCAAGCACTTTCGGGCCTTTTTTGTTATCCCGTTTCATCCGGGCAAAGTACAATGGCGGTTCGGGCTGTCCGTCTAAGATATAATCCACAAAATCCTGTTCAGTGATCGCAGCTTTGATCGAATTATTAAATCGATTTTCGTACCCCACCGTTGATTCAGGAATTGCACTCAATGCTTTACCACAGGCACTACCCGCCCCATGTCCCGGCCATACCTGCCAGTAACCCGGCATATCCTTAAATTCCTGAATCGACTGAAACATTACTTTAGCAGAATCAACCATCGCGCCTTTTTGTCCTGCTGCCGTTTCCAGCAAATCAGGCCGACCAACATCTCCCACAAAAATAAAATCTCCGGAAAGGATTCCCATAGGCTCATCGGTTGCAACTCCATCGGCTACCAGAAAACTGAGGTGTTCAGGAGTATGTCCCGGCGTATGTTTTACGGTGAATTTGATATTTCCGATCGCATACTCGTCCCCTTCTTTCAGTAGCTGATAGTCATAATCACTTTCAATCACCCATACGTATTTCCAGTCGGCATCACCTTCATCCGAGACCAAAATTTTCACTCCTTCTTCTGCAAATTCCCGAAGCCCGGAAAGATAATCAGCGTGAATGTGCGTTTCGGTTGCAGCAATTATCTTTAAATTATTTTTCTGTGCAGCTTTTTTATAGCGATCTATATCGCGCATTGGGTCCACAACAATGGCTTCACCTGAAGCCTGACATCCGATCAGGTAGGCATATTGCGCCAGTTTTTCTTCATAAATTTGCTGAAAAAACATGGATTATTTTAGATTACTTTATGTTCAATTGAGCGTGAAGAAAATACTACATCTTAACCCCATCAAAAACTGAAATGAAAGATTTTTGGAATGAGCAATATTCAGAAACCGATTTTGTATATGGAACTGAGCCCAATCAGTTTTTCAAAGAACAAATTGATCATTTAAACCTTGGGAAACTCATTCTGCCGGCTGAGGGAGAAGGACGTAATGCCGTTTATGCGGCTCAAAAAGGGTGGGATGTTAAGGCTGTGGATTACAGTAAATCCGGTAAAGAAAAAGCAATGAAGCTGGCTTCAGAAAAGGATGTTGAGATCAGCTATGATCTCAGTGATCTTGCGGAATATCATTTTGGGAAAGAAAAGTATGATGTAGCCGCTTTTATCTACGTGCATTTACCACGGTCCATAATCAAAGATGTGTATCGAAATGTGATCAAAAGTTTAAAGCAGAGTGCTAAAATTGTTGTAGAAGTGTATTCCTTAAATCAACTGGGGCTGGATTCCGGGGGACCAAAAGATGAGCGTATGCTCTATACGGAAGAAAAATTACGAGACCTGCTTTCTGGAACTAATATCAAATGGATGGAGGAAATGGAGATCGATCTCAGCGAAGGGAAATATCACGTTGGGAAGGCGATGGTAATTCAGGCAGTGGCAGAGAAGGTTTGATCTATAACAAATTTAATGAAAACGTAGAGGCGCAAAATCTTACGTCTCTACGGTAAAACATATTTTCATTAAATCTATTCCGTTTCAAACCCGGCATCAGCCAGGTCATCAAACCCGCCTACATTATATACGTTCTCAAAACCGGCATTTTTCATAATTCTGGCAGCCTGACCGCTGCGATTTCCGGTTCTGCAATACAGATAGTAGGTTTTTTCCTTATCAAGATTGTCAAGCTGTGCCTGAAAATCGCCATTCATTAGATCATAAAGGTGATCCGTTTCAGCAAGGTGACCTTCTTCATATTCACCTTTTGTTCGAACGTCAATGATCACGCCTTCGGTCTCGGATCTCTTTTCTTTGAATTCCTCGGTACTTATGTCAATGCTCATAGCTGATTTCGTCTGTGTATTTGATTTATTAAATATATTAAACATGATGATTCCTATGATTAAAAGTATCGCTATTGTTAAAATCGTTTTCCACATAGTTTCCTTTTTTTAGATTCTTCGATTAAACATCCGTTTGGATCGGTGAAAATTTCCGTTCTATTTCGCCGTCAGATTTGAAGGCTTCAATGGCATCACTTACATCAAAGTAGAAATTGCTGATAGTGAGTCCTTCGGTGATTCCACAGACTTTAAGTTTATCACGAACCGGACCAATTGCTCCTGCAAAGTACAATTCAATTCCTCGCTCCTTCAGATCTTTGATTAATTCCTGCAGTGCATGCACGCCTGTAGAATCGATGCTATTTATGGCCGATGCATCCAGAACCACCAGCTTGAGCTTTTCTCCTTTTTGATCTATCAGCTTGTCAATTGTATACCGAAAATGTTCCACGTTGGCAAAATAAAGCTGGGAGTCAAAGCGGTAGATAAGAATTTCTTCCTCCGTTTTGGCTTCCTCATAACGACTTACATTTCTGTAATTTTTGGTTTCCCCCAGGCGACCTAATTCCGTACTGTGCGGCTTCGTGCTACTGTAGATCACCATCCCCAACGAAATCAACACTCCTACTGCAATTCCTTCTTCTATACCCAAGGCCAAAGTGGCTATGAAAGTGATCAGCAACATGGCCAGATCTTTTCGATCGGTTTTCCAAAGATGTTTCATTTCATGCGTATCAAATAATCCGGCTACCGCTACCATAATGATGGCGGCCAAAACTGCACTCGGCAGATAGTAAAATAATGGTGTTAAGAAGAGCACGGTCAATGCAATTATCACCGCCGAAATAATAGAAGCCATTCCTGTTTTTGATCCGGCCTGATCGTTGACGGCCGTTCTTGAAAATCCACCGGTGGTTGGGTAACTCTGGAACAAGGCTCCACCAATATTAGCAATTCCCAGCCCGACCAATTCCTGATTGGGATCTACCTTATATCCGTGTTTATTAGCGATGGCTTTGGCTACCGCTATGGATTCCATATATCCCACCAAAGCGATCACTAAAATAGTTGGGAAGATGAGTCCAAAATCCGTCCAGCTCATGGAAGTGAGTTCAAAACTTGGGAGTCCTTTGGGGATATCTCCTACTATCGCCACACCGGATTCATTCAGTCCAAAAGCGTAGGTAACCAGTGTTCCCAGCCCCACTACGACCAAGGCTGAAGGAAAGGTTTTCTTCCATTTTCTGAGCAAAACAATAGTGGCAATGGAGCCGATTCCAATAGCGGCAGTAAACGGCTCGATCTCTCCTATTTTCTGTAATGTATTCCACAAAATTTCATGCACATAATTGGTTCTGGGGATATCGATGCCCAATAAGTTCTTAAGCTGGCTTCCCCCAATGATCAATGCTGCCGCAGACGTGAATCCGCTTAAAACAGGATGAGATAAAAAATTCACCAAAAAGCCCATTCTGAAAACTCCCATCATCAGCTGGAAGATTCCCACTCCCATTGCAGTCATGATGGCGAGTTGTATAAATCGATCGCTTCCCACTTCGGCAACTTCTCCCACACCGGCTAAAACCAGCAGGGAAACCATCGCTACCGGACCCACAGCTAACTGCCGTGAGGTTCCAAAAATAGCATATAATATCAGCGGTACGATGGAGGCATAGAGTCCATAAATGGGTGGGAGTCCTGCAAGCATAGCATACGCCATTCCCTGGGGAATGAGCATGATACCTACCGTAACGCCTGCGTTTAAATCGCCCTTGGCATCATCTCCGTCATAGGACTTGATCCAATCCAGAATGGGGATGTATTTGGTAATGGATGATTTAGATTTCATGGTTTGGTTTAGTTCTCGTTCCGAACGTCCCGTTCGGAATGTCTAAATTAAGCAGAAGCCGTTGCCTTGGCTTTGTAGTTTGCCCATTCGTCGTCAATGAGGACTACATCGAAACCATTGCGTTGAAGCAAAGCTGCGGCTACAGCTGATCTTCCACCGGCCTGACAGTGTACGACTACTTTTCGCTCGTCTGACACTTCTTCCAGTCTTGGAAGCAATCGGGTGTGAGCGATGTTTTGCGCTCCTTCCACGTTGCCTTCTTCTTCAAATTCAGAAGCTTTGCGTACATCAAGAATCTGGAATTCGTCATTACCTACATACTGATCGATATCATCGAATTTCTGCACGGTGATGATCTCCAGTTCTCCGCCTTGTTCTGCGTAATGATCCAAATCGTTTGGAGTTACAAATCCAACAATGTTATCCAGACCAATTCGGTACAAGTCACGAACGGCTTCTTTTACGCGGTGTTCTTCCACGATCAGGTAGATCTCTTCATCCTCGGTGATGTACGAACCGGCTACCGTGTTAAATTGCTTGTTCAATGGTGAAAGCAATGATCCGGGAATATGTCCTTCCGAAAACTCATGTCTTTCGCGTGTATCAAGCAGGGCCACATCGGTGTTTCCGGCCAATTTTTTCAACTCGTTCATATTAAGGTGTTTTGGCTGAGGAAGTCCTTTTAGCACTTTAGGGCCAATCTTATTATCGCGCTTCATCCTGGCGAAATACAATGGCGGCTCAGGCTGACCTTCAAGGATAAACTTCACAAAGTCATCTTCGGAAGTTGCTGATTTAATAGAGTTATTGTATCGCAACTCATAACCAACAGTAGTTTCCGGGATGGCTCCCAACGCTTTTCCACAGGCGCTTCCGGCTCCGTGTCCGGGCCAAATTTGCATGAATTCCGGAACAGTTTTGAATTCTTCTACAGACTTAAACAGTGTGCGGGCGGAAGGCTCCATTACATTTGCTTGTCCAGCTGCAGATTCCAGCAGATCAGGGCGACCGACATCCCCCACAAAAACAAAGTCTCCGGTGGCAATGCCAACTGGTTGATCAGCGGCAGCACCGTCGGTTATGTAGTAGCTCAGATGCTCCGGAGTGTGCCCCGGTGTATGCCACGCTTTAAATTTGATGTTTCCGATACTGAATTCATCGCCGTCATTTAGTAGTACATAGTCGTAATCACTGCCTTTCAGCCATTCGTATTTCCAGTCTTTATCGCCTTCGTCTGAAGCGTAAACTTTCACTCCCCGCTCGGCAAATTCCCGAAGCCCGGAAATGTAGTCGGCGTGAATGTGTGTATCAGCAGCGCCAACAATAGTGAGGTTCTGGCTGGCTGCGTGTTCGATGTATTGATCGATGTCCCGCATCGGGTCAATTACGATTACGGTGCCATTAGCCTGACAACCGATCATATATGCGTACTGTGCTAATCGTTCGTCAAAAAATTGTTTGAAATACATGGTGTTTTCTCCTGTGTTGTGGTTTTAATATTTTTGGAATTCAGAACTCTGAACTCAGGATTCAGAATGCTCTTTACTGAGTTCTGACTCCTGATTTCTGAGTTCTCTTTCCTCAATGAGGTAAAGAATCTCTAAGCAAACCATATGCGTAAGTTCCTGCTACTGCAGATAGAATTGGAATGATCATCACCGTTAGGCCGCTTCCAAGAAGGGCAAACATGGGTCCGGGGCAAGCACCTAACAAGGCCCAGCCAAGTCCAAACATGCTCCCACCAATGATGTATCGCTTCCATTGCGAAGAATCTTTTGGTGGGATAGTGATGGGATTTCCTTTCGTATCCTTAATGTTTTTTCGTTTAATAATTTGAATGGAAATAATGCCTACGATGATCGCAAGGCCTATAATTCCGTACATGTGGATGGAGTCGAACCGGAACATTTCCTGAATTCGAAACCAAGACACGACTTCGGACTTCACAAGTACAAATCCGAAAGCTGTTCCAATAAGTAAGTATTTGAGATATTCTAAAAATTTCATTGTTCTGCTTTATAGGATTTAAAGAATGATTGGATAAATGAGGTAAGTCATGAGCAAGCCGCCAATAAAGAAACCGATCACAGCGATCAGTGAGGCGAGTTGAAGATCAGATAACCCGGAGATAGCATGACCGGAAGTACATCCGCCGGCGTAACGTGCTCCAAAGCCCACCAAAAATCCACCCAGTACTAATACTATAAGCCCGGTTGGAGTGCCAAGTGATTCCCAGGAAATAAGATCAGCCGGAACAAGTCCACTGAAATCCTGAATTCCAAGTGCCTGAAGGTCAGTTACCGTTGACTGTGCAAGTGCAATCGGATCAGGATTTGCGAATATATATCCGCCTAGAAATCCACCAAGCACAGAACCCACCAAAAAGGTGATGTTCCACCAGCCGTCTTCCTTCCAATCGTAATTAAAAAACTCTACGTTGCCGAAATTACATGCGGCACAAGCATGGCGTAAATTTGCAGAAACCCCAAACATCCTGCCTCCTAAAATGAGAAGGATGGGCACAGTTAACCCGATTATGGGCCCCGCAATGTACCAGGGCATAGGTTGTGAAAGTATGTCCATTAGTTTATGATTTATTTAAAATTAATCGTTTGATTCTTTTCTTCGCATCAATGATACTAGTGTTTTTCTATTTGTATCAACATATCATAACAAGTATTATAAATTGTATTGAAATGGTGAACTTTATAGCAAGCTTTACGGCAGTAAGGGCGCATCGCGATGCGCCCTTACTGCCGTAGAAACTGTCGGAAGCAAATACATATAACATTATTGATACTATGGAACAGCAGTCATCTAAACACGAAAAAGTTAAGCAGCATTTGCAGAAGGAGATCAACGAGGGGTATTATGATTCCGGCGATAAACTCCCCTCCGAAAAAAGGCTGTGTGAATATTTTAAAGTAAGCCGGGTTACGGTTCGCCATGCATTGCAGAACCTGGAAAATGATGGCTTCATATATCGTAAGCAGGGTGTTGGAGCTTTTGTCAGTGATCAAGCCTATAAGAGTAACCTCGTGCGGCTCACTGACTTTTCAGAAGATATGCGCCTTGCCGGGCTCGAAAGCAGTTCACGACTCATTGATCTCAGAAAGGTAGATCCCATCAAAGAAGTGAATGAGATTTTGGACATTCGTCCGGATATGAAACTCATACGCGTTGATAGGGTCCGCTTAGGCAGTGGGAAACCGGTTGCCTTCGACATTACCTGGCTGCCACCGGGTTATGGGCAACTTTTATTTGATGAGGACCTCACCACTCAAACCATCTACAATGTGATCGAAGAAAAATACGAAATTCCGATTTTAGCAGGCAGTTACAGATTTACGGCTGTCAAAGCTGATGAATACATCGCTGATCACCTGAATTTAAAAAAGGGAGATGCATTATTCGAGATCGATCGCTGTTCACGAACCACAGGTGACAAAAAGGTCTATTTCCAAAAAAGATACTACAATCCTGCTCATGTCTCTTACGTGATGGAGCTTTCCAGAAATGAGGACTCAGGAGATTCTTCTTCGAAAGATGGATTACCGCTAAAAGAATTCTCCCCTCAGTTTGTGAAATAAGAATAAAAATATCATCTTATTTTTATTCAAACTTCAACTAACAACATGACCAATGGGGAACAGATCAATAATTATCCACACAATCATTTTATTTTTCATTACGGGCTTTACTTCTGCTTTTTTTCAACCAGTGGATCTTAATAAAAGTACGGACGCTAACGAATGGCTAAATAAAATGGCAGATGCAGTTATTGCACCCGGCACCACTATTGAAACTATTACATCCGAACTGGAGCAAACTATAATGTCTCCAATGGGAGATATATCTATTTCAGGCACTTCAACCATAAACTTTGTGACAGGTGATCAAAATGCTGTTTTAGAAACTCCACAAGGAACAGTGGAAGTTATTATTGAGGATGGAAAAGGTGTTCAAAAAGTAGGCGGACAAGAGATTCCCATGAATAATGCTCAGCTTCAGCAGGTTAAGACGGAAATGGAAAGAAGCTATATTAGTGTAGCAATGAATAAAGATTCTGTTGATGCCGAATACCTAGGTAACGAGACTATCGATGATACCGAATTTGCGAAACTCCGGATAAACTTTTCTGTTCCCGTTACTTACTATTTAGATACCGAGACCTCTCTTCCTTCCATGCTGAGATTTACCCAGTTTAATCAACAAACAGGCGGAGAGAACGAAATTGAGGTAAGACACAGCGACTGGCAAACTGTTTCAGGAGTAACCTATGCATTTACCACCGAAACATACGCTGACGGAATGCAGGCAGGATCCGGTACTGTTAAAAATATCATAGTAAATGAATAATATTATTTAGACTTAAATAACGGCAGATAGCACATCGATAAGTCTGTTTATTGGCTAATTTAAATATCAAAAGGAGACATGACATGTCAGTTTGGGACAACGAATATCCATCGAGTTCAGAGTACGCCCATTACTATGCCGGCTATGTTGCAAATGTGCCAAAAGAAAATATCATCGGAATTCTGAATGCACAGATGCACGAGATGTACACCTTTATCAACGCCATTCCCGGTGATAAAGCCTATCATTCTTACGAAAAGGGAAAATGGACCATAAAGCAGATTATTGGTCACATTATAGAAACCGAGCGGGTTTTTGCTTATCGCGCACTGGCATTTTCACGAAGAGACCCAAATCCACTCCCCCCTATGGAGCAGGATGATTATGTAAAATATTCGAACTATAACAGCCGGACTATCAGCAATCTTGCCAACGAGTATCTGGCTGTTCGAATCTCCACTATTCATCTTTTTCAGAATATGACCAAAGAGATGATCTCCCTAAAAGGCACTGCGAGTAATTACGAGTTTACTGTACGCTCCTTTCCTTTTATCATTGCCGGGCACGAAACGCATCATATCAATTTGATCAAAGAGAAGTATTTGTAGGGTCGTTATTCGTTATTCGTTATTCGTTATTGGTTGATTCGTTGATCGTTAATAGGTTTTAATCAGGCTATCTAACCCTCGGATTCATACTCCTTTAAATTTTTACCTTCTATAAGCTTCCATTCTGTTAATCCATTAGCATTTCTTCCCATTACAATTGAAGCTGCTGTTGAAGGGCTACTAAATATATAGTCATCCATAAATAAAAGGCTTTCCCCTTCAGGAATAAGAACTCCATCCTCTATTAATTTATCTCTCATTTTAATAAAGTTTGGCGTCATAGAATTCACGACAGAACCAGCAGCTTTTGAGCTTTTAAAAACAACAAACCCTTCCGAAGTTGGCTCACCTTCAGCTTCAGCACCACGCGCTCCACTTATATAAAAACTTTCAGATTTGAGTTTCGGTTTGAATTCTCTTTTTTCTTCAAAAACTTTGTGCCCAAGAGTATTCACCATCATTTTTATGTTCTCAACAAATTCTTCCATTTCAGCTTTATCAGGCTCTGATATTGAAGATTGAGTAGGTGTAACCGAGTTTTCTACCTTATACCTATTTGTATTCCTGGCAATTTCGAACAATCTATTTTCAAGATATTTAATATGAGCTTTATTCAAATTTTCATCTTTACTGATGAAAATTACAGTCTCATTCCAAAAATCTTTTTGATTTAAGTGTTGGTTCAATCTTTTAAAGATTGATTCTGCTTCTCCGATATAAACTAAATCTTTTCCTTCATCGTCCTTCCCAAAAAGCAAATAAACTCCGGTACTATTTAGCTCTTTTCTATCTGTGCAATCTTTTAGTTTGATTCTTGGAACTTTGTATGCCTTACCCGTCCAATTAGAAAGTTCACAGGTCATCCTTCCATTAGGATCGCCATCTATTAAAAATATCTTTATCGTTTTGCCAAAAGTCATTTCAAGCCTTTAAGTTTATTATTACTGAAACAGTATAATAAAAATTAAGGTCTAACTAATTAATTCTTCTCTTCGTGAATACTTTTTAGTTTGTTTGGGTTCATTTAATCCGGCTGTTAAAATTTTTCTTACGAGATCTTCCTCATCCGAAATTTCAGGTAAACTCAGAGCCACTCCATATTCAATCCATTGGTCGAGTTTTTGGGTGAACTTTTGGTCGACCTGATACACCACTTCACCTCCTAATTCTTCCAGAGCAGCGGCATTGCATAATTGTTCATACTGATTTTTAATGGGAATAGTGAGCAGCTTTTTCCCAAGAAACATCGCCTCCGAAGTAGTTTCAAATCCCGTTGCTGAAACAATACCTAAGCAATTTTCTATACTTTTTAAGAAGGATTTTTTACCAACCGGATGTACTTTCACATTTCCCTTCACATAAGCTTCCTCACAAGTTGGAGAAAAGATATGCCATTTCATTTTTTTGACTTGAGAAAAGATCGAACATAACGTTTGATGATCGAAAGCCGGCAAATAAACCGTAACATGGTCACCCGAAGTTGGACTCAAATCCCGAATGTGTCTTCGAATGATCGGAGGTTCAATAAATGCATCATACCTCAAATAATGAGACCCAACCGCTGCGGAACTTGGGGCAAAATATCTCATCACCTGCTCGGCAACCGCTGATCTTTTCTCAGGCCTTGGACATTTATCAGATAGGAAAGAAGCCTGATGACTTATGGCAACACAGGGAATCCCGGCTTGATGTGCTGCCCATGCTGTAACCGGCTCAAAGTCATTCACTACAAAATCGTACTCTTCAACAGGAAGTTGTTGAACATCCTTTAAAAATTTAAAAGGATGCAGTTTCAAAGCCGTTTCCAAAAGGTCTACACTTCCGCTGTTATCATAAGCAAGGCTCATACCTCTTGCGGTATAATCAACAGGGCCATCGATATTCATTTTGAAATTATAGCCGCTCATCAACACATCCACATCAGCATATTCACGAAGCTTTGGGAGTACCACTCGCGCCCGACTGATGTGTCCGTGCCCCGTTCCCTGAACACCGTATAATATCCTCATCCTATCATCACCTTGTGGTCAAAAGTGTGACTCTTCATAAGCAGATTTAACCTTGGGTTTTCCTGTACAAATGCATCTTCATTGTATTTGTAGAGACTCCATTCACCTCCGTCATATTCCATACAGGTAAGGTTCTCGACCCAGTCACCCGAGTTGAGGTAAATCACCGATCCCTTTTCATTTTCATACCCACGAATTTTGGGCTGATGGATATGTCCGCAAACCACATAATCGTATCCTTCTTCGATGGCCAATTCCATGGCTGTTACTTCAAAATCGTCAATAAAGTTAATCGCCTGTTTTACACTGTCTTTGATTTTTTTTGAGAGGGAAAACTTTCCGTATCCCATTTTTTCCGAAATGTTATTCATCCAGCGATTCAACAAAATAAGAAGTTCATATCCCTTACCACCAAGTTTGGCAACCCACTTACTGTGCTTCATAGTGATATCAAAAATATCTCCGTGAAAGATCCAGACCTTTTCACCATTCATTTCCAACACCAGTTTATCACGGATAAAAAGCGGGCCAAGCTGCAGGCTTGAGATTTTACGTAAGGTTTCGTCGTGATTACCCGTCAGATAATAGATATCGGTGCCGTTGGTCATCATGGTGATGAGCGTTCTGATGACATGCATATGGGCCTCCGGCCAATAATATTTGCGGAAATTCCACATGTCGATAAAATCCCCATTCAGAATCACACGCTTGGGGTCAATTGAATTTAGATATTGAACCAACTCCACTGCATGGCAGCCTACAGTGCCGAGATGAATATCAGACAGAACGACGGTATCAAGGGATCGTTTCATAGCTTTTCGATAGATGATTGATGGTAAATATCGCTCAGCTATGTTAACGAGGGTTATCGGCAGCGTTAATTATTGGTTACCAGTATGTTAGGGAATTGTAAATGAGAAATTTTAAATGTTGAATTATTTGCTTTCATTTATAATTCAACATTTAAAATTCAGAATCCCCATGAGTGAGCAAAAAATTATACACGTACACCTTCCGAAAGAAGAAGCCTTCAAAACAACTTTAACCGCCGGGAAACACGAACTTATTTCTGACGAACCGGAAAGTGTGCAAGGTGGACAAAATTCCGGACCGGATCCCTACGACTACCTACTTATGGGGCTTGGCTCCTGCACTCTGATGACGATAAAAATGTATACCCGTCGCAAAAAATGGGAAATTGATGATATGTATCTGGAGCTCCGCCACAACAAACGCCACGCTGATGATTGTGCCGAATGTGAAGACCCTAAAAGCAAGATCGATCACATTGAGAAAGAGCTGATCATAAAAGGGGACCTGTCTCAGGAACAATTGGATAAACTGTTAGAAATCTCCAAAAAATGCCCTGTGCACAAAACTTTGGAAGGAGATATCACCATAGAAAGTACCCTAAGTAAATCCTAACCGTTCCCACGCAGAGCGTGCCGAGGCAATATTAAAACTTCCCCCTTCAATGTTGAATGTTCAATATTCGATATTCAACCCCTCACTCCCATCCCCAGGCAGGTGAAGGAGTTTCGGTTTCATTATCAAAATCAAAGCGGATACTGAAGTAGCGATCGGTTCCGATACGGCGAAGGTTATAGGTGTAATATTCATCCGCTACCACTTCGATCCACCAAATATTGCTGGCTGCGGCAGGAATGAGTTCGGCTGTTTCCTGATCGGCCGGAAAAGTTTGAAGGGTTTCCAGTCCGGTACTTGTTGAAGTGCCGCCATACATCGTGACCTCATCTTCAGTTCCATCCTCATGACGGTGATCATGCTTAAGTTCTATACGATCTCCTTTTCTGGTTAGTACCCAGGTCCGAGAACGATCATCTCCCACAAAGAATGGGATATTGATGACTTCATCATCGCAGGAAAGTACGTGCATAACCAATTCATGATTTCGAAAATCATCATTTTCGGGGGCTTCTAATACCTCACCTATGAATGCTTTCCCGCATTGGGCTGAGAGATTATCCCAAAACGTATCTGCGTTTGTCTGCTGGGCAAATGATAGTACCGGGAATAAAAATAAGAACGTTAATATCGTGTATTTCATGGCAGCTGGTGTTTTTAAATTGAGCTGAAGAATAAAGTAAATAAAGTTCACAAACAGATCATTTATCTGGAGATAGTGCCGGCAAATTTAACTTTACATTTATTTGAGGCATCCTGTTATTTCCTGCAAATATCAGTAAGATCGCTGGAAAATTTAGCGAATAAACGGTTAGTTCATTCTTATGTCATCATCTCCTCTACGCATCCTGAAAAATGCCATATTTGAGGCCAAAACCTGGAAACCGGGGCGATCAAGAAATACTCTTGAAAATGATTTCTTCCAGCTCATGCTGAAAGGGCCTTCGCTAGATGAGCATAACGACCTTTGGGATGAATTCAGAAAGGCGCTCTCCGAAAACCCCCACCTGAAAGAAAAGGAATTACTCGAATTTCTTAGCCGAAAAGATTATGCCAGAGAAGGCTATTGGTGGTTCGATCCCACCGAGTGGAAGTGAACATCAAACTTTGATGAAGTAACAGCCAACCTTCGCTCCAACGCAGAGCGTGTGGAGCGAGAGTCATAGGACTAAGACTAATCAAACCCCATTCGTCAGACGGGCTTAAGCCGTCAGACGAAGAGCCTTATTCGACAACCTCAATGCCTTCTTCGTAGGCTTCCATTGGGATGCAGGAACAAACGAGATTTCGGTCTCCATAAGCATCATCAACACGCGAAACTGAAGGCCAGAATTTTTGAAATTTGAGCTCTTTAAGCGGGAAGGCTCCCTTTTCTCGAGGATAACTTCGAGTCCACTCATCGGCTACCATCACGCGCTGAGTGTGAGGAGCATGCTTTAGAACGTTGTCCTCTTTGTCCGCTATGCCATCCTCAATTTCTTGAATTTCCTTTCGGATGGAGATCATTGCGTTACAAAAACGATCAAGTTCTTCCATCGACTCACTTTCGGTTGGCTCTATCATAAGTGTGCCCGGAACCGGAAAACTCATAGTTGGCGCATGGAAGCCATAATCCATCAGGCGCTTGGCCACATCCACTGATTCCACTCCGGCTGATTGTTTGAACGGACGAAGATCTACAATAAATTCGTGAGCCGAACGGCCTGTCTTGCCGGTATAAAGAATTTCGTAATGATTCTTGAGGCGGTCTTTCAGATAGTTGGCATTTAGGATCGCGATCTTAGTTGCATCGGTAAGACCATTTCCACCCATCATACGTATGTAAGCGTGTGAAATCGTCAGGATACTGGCACTTCCCCAGGGAGCGGATGAGACAGCAGTTACTCCTTTCTCTCCTCCTGTTTTCACAACTGAATGTGATGGCAAGAACGGCACCAAATGCTTGGCTACACCAATCGGCCCCATTCCCGGCCCGCCACCGCCGTGAGGAATACAAAAGGTCTTGTGAAGATTAAGGTGGCATACATCCGCCCCAATCTCTCCGGGACTTGTTAATCCAACTTGGGCATTCATATTGGCACCATCCATGTACACTTGCCCGCCGTGGCTGTGAATAATTTCACAGATCTCCTTGATGCTGTGTTCAAAAACGCCATGTGTGGATGGATAAGTCACCATCAGAGCAGCCAATTTCTCACTGTATTTTTCTGCTTTGGCAATGAGATCATCTTTGGAAATATTGCCGTGGCTATCAGTCTCTACCACAACCACATCCATGCCGGCCATTACCGCACTTGCAGGATTTGTGCCATGAGCTGAATTAGGAATCAGTGCTACTTTACGGTGGTCATCGCCATTGGCTTTATGGTAAGCCCGAATGGTCATCAATCCGGCATATTCGCCCTGTGCACCGGAATTTGGCTGCAAAGACATCCCCGCAAAACCGGTGATCTCGCAAAGCCAATCGCTTAATTCATCAAATAGTTGAGTGTACCCTTTTGCTTGCTCTCGGGGAACAAATGGGTGGATCTGTCCAAATTCAGGCCAGGTCAAAGGGATCATTTCGGCTGTGGCATTCAATTTCATGGTACATGAACCGAGAGAGATCATGGAGTGAACGAGAGAAAGATCTTTATTCTCAAGGCGCTTCATATACCGAAGCATCTCATGCTCGGAATGGTATAAATTAAATACGGGGTGGTCGAGGTATGCTGAAGTTCTTTTCAGTTCAGAAGGATATTCAACTTTGGCATTTTTGGCTTCTGCATAAACGTCAAAATCATTTTTCTTACCCAGCACTTCCGCAAAAATATTCAGGACTAGTTCTGCATCTTCAAGGTTTTTAGCTTCATCAAAAGAAATTCCGACTCGATCATCTTCGAAGTAACGGAAGTTCACTCCATGCTGTTCAGCTGCTGTTCCAACCTTAGAAGCATCGGCTTTTACTGTAATGGTATCGAAGAAGGTTTCAGTTTCTACTTCCACTCCCAGTTTCTCCAGGCCTGCTTTTGTCAGCTTTGTAAGACCATGAGTTTTAGATGCTATTTTCTTTAGTCCTTCCGGGCCGTGATATACCGCGTACATTCCTGCGATCACCCCTAATAAAACCTGTGCCGTGCAAATATTTGAGGTTGCCTTTTCTCGACGAATATGCTGCTCACGGGTTTGCAGTGCCATACGGTAAGCCGGCTTTCCTTCTGCATCCTGAGTTACTCCAATAATACGTCCGGGAATCTTTCGCTGAAATTGTTCCTGTGTCGCAAAAAATGCAGCGTGAGGGCCTCCATATCCCATTGGCACACCAAAGCGTTGCGAAGATCCAACAACTACATCCGCTCCCATTTCACCCGGAGCTTTTAGTAACGTCAGGCTTAACAGATCAGCAGCTACCACTGCATAAACGTCGTGCTCATGAGCAGCCGCAATAATATCTGTGTAATCTTCGACGATACCATCCGTGGCCGGATATTGTAATAAGATCCCAAACAATTTCGGATCGGTAACATCCAGTTCTTTGTGATCTCCAACTCTTATCTCAACATCTATAGGTTCCGCGCGGGTTTCTAAAACCTCGATCGTCTGCGGGTGACATCGATTAGAAACAAAAAACACATCCGCTTCCTTACGCTTTTTCCCTTTTCTCTGTCCAAAAAGCATACTCATAGCTTCGGCGGCCGCTGTTCCTTCATCCAATAAAGAGGCGTTAGCCAGTTCCATTTCCGTGAGGTCGCTTACGGTGGTCTGAAAATTTATCAGAGCTTCCAGTCTGCCCTGTGCAATTTCAGCCTGATACGGTGTGTAAGCCGTGTACCAACCCGGATTCTCTAAAATATTCCTTTTGATCACGTTGGGCATCAAGGTGTCGTAATAGCCCATCCCGATAAAGGATTTAAAGATCTGATTTTTCTCGGCAAGCTTCTTGAACTCAGCTAAGAAATCACTCTCACTCAAGGCCTCAGGAAGGTCTAACGGTTTTGACAAACGAATACCATTAGGGATAGTCTCATCGATCAGCTTATCCATCGAATCTGCTTTAATTACCTCCAGCATTTTTTTTATTGATTCCTGATCAGGTCCGTTGTGGTGGCGGGCAAATACTTCTTTATCGAAATTAATAGTCATTAAAGTAGAGAATGAGGTGATTTATTTTGATGAACCAAACGCAATTTAAAGCCGATAAATTTCAGCTAAATCATGTGTATAACGGGTTTCTGTAAAATAAGGAAAAATGCGTTCAAAAAAGCAGTTTTTGGCACTCAGAAAAATACTATTTCTCACATAAATTTGATTTATTATAGACATTGTCTAAAACAGAATATTTATTAATTAATTTCGCCGAATCATGAAAAAAGCGTTAAAATTTTTAGCTGTGATCCTTTTATTTGGATCTGCACAATCCTTTGCCCAGGATGCAAACTCATTAAAAATTGTAATTGAACCCGATCCCGTAATTCTAGACCCGGGAACTGAGCTTCAGCTAAAAGCTACACTGGTAAATGAGAACGGTACAGCACTGCCGGATACGATCTTATTTTATTCCAGAAATGGTGGGGATCTTGAGGTATCGCGTGATGGATATGTTAAAGCCAATAAACCTGGAACCTATTCTGTACTTGCACGACGCTCAGGCCCAAGAGAGGAACGTGTAAGCAAACAATTTGAGATAGAGGTTTCTTATCCACCTATTGCAGAAGTTCAGTTTAAGAACATTCCCGAGAATGTTTATTCCAAGACCACCATCGACCTGTATGTAGATGTAATTGATGAAATGGATCTGGTTCGTGAGAATCCGGAACTCACTATCACTAGTGATAACCCTTCAGTGGCCTCCGTAAGTCATGGTAAGTTATTAGCACTAAAACCCGGTAAAGCTACAATTACAGCCGTATCAGAAGGTAAAAGCACAGATTTAGAATTGAACATAAAAAAGAACCCTGCTTCATCTATCGTTATTGAGAATAGCGAAACCGATATTCGTACCGGCGATGTTATAACCTTAAATGCCAAAGCAATGTCGGCTAACAACAGATCGGTTGATGTTCCTGTCACCTATTCATTTGTTGCCCAACCTGAGGATAATTTAGGTCAGGGTGCCGAGGGACAGATCTCACAGGAAGGAAAATTCGTGGCCAATGTTCCCGGGACTTTCATTCTGACTGCAAGATCAGGGGATGCCACTATTGACCAGGTGATCAGAGTACGTGAGCGTAATGTAGCTCAGGATATCGAACTTGTGGGCCATGGAGAGGTTTTAGATGTGCACACTTCAGACCTCTGGGTTTGGGAAGGTGTTGATGGCCGGGATTATGCCATCACCGGAACTTGGGGAGCCAGCGGCGATACTTACTTTTGGGATGTGACTGACCCTGCAAATATTGTTTCCATCGATACGGTTCGTGTAGATGCCCGAACTGTGAATGATGTAAAAATTTCAGAAGATGGTACTATTGGTGTGATCACACGTGAAGGTGCTTCTGATCGTAAAAACGGAATGGTTGTACTTGATGTTTCTAACCCAAGAGACGTTAAAATTCTATCTGAGTACAATGAAGGACTGACCGGTGGAGTTCACAACGCGTTTATTTATGAGGATCATGTGTATGCTGTTAATAATGGCCGCCGTTATGATATCATCAATATTGAAGATCCGGAAAATCCTGTTACCGTTGGTCGTTTTGAACTGGAAACACCCGGACATTCCATTCATGATGTTTGGATCGAAGATGGGATTGCCTACTCTTCTAACTGGAGTGATGGCGTGGTAGCCGTGGATATCGGAAGCCGCGACAGTGAACTGGCTGATGCTGGCGGTTCTCCCGAAAACCCTGTTAAGTTAGGAAGCTATGCTTATCCAAGTGGACGAAATCATGCTGCATTCCCATTCAAAAGCCAATCTACCGGGGACTTTTATGTGATCGCCGGAGATGAGTCATTTCCATATGGGCTCCCTACTCGCAATAATCCTGTAGCTGCGGCCGGATGGATTCACTTCGTGAAGTTTGATGGGTGGGATCAACCCAAAGAAGTTGCGCGCTACCAAGTGCCTGAGGCTGGTACTCACAACTTCTGGGTCATTGATGATATTTTATATGTAGCGTACTATAATGGTGGTTTACGTATTGTTGACATTTCCGGAGAGTTGATGGGTAATCTATATGATCAGGGACGTGAAATCGCCAAGTTTGAGCCGACTCATCCTGATGCTATTGTACCTAACGCTCCGTTTACTTGGGGACCTCAGCCTTATAAAGGCCACATATTTATTTCAGACTGGAACTCTGGCTTATGGTCCGTTAAATTGATCGATAAGCCTGCACAAGGAACCAATTAAACTGTAAAATTAGTTCAGACTATGAAATTAAAGAGAGCAATATTAGCACTATTTGTCGGCGGATTCCTGATTTTGGGAATCTCCGACAGTTTTGCACAAAATTATTACGCCTATGTAGCAGCCGAATCAGATGATGAGGTATCGCTCATAAAGTTTGATTCAAATACCGGTCAGGGTGAGATCATTGAGACCACCGAAGTTGGTGTCTGGCCTCAGGAAAATGAAGGCCCTCATGGAGTCACTGTTTCTGCTGATGGCAAATATTGGTACGTAACTATAGCGCACGGTATGCCTTATGGTCAGCTTTGGAAATATGAAACCGAAACCAACGAAGTTGTTGACAAAGTTGAATTAGGAATGTTTCCGGCCAGCATGGATTACAACCCTTCCACCGGAATGATATACGTTGTGAACTTCAACCTCCATGGTGATATGGAACCCAGTACTCTTTCCGTTGTTGATTCAGAAACTATGATGCGCCTTGCCGATATCCCTGTTGGCGTTATGCCTCATGGAACAAGAGTGAGCCCCTCCGGTGATGTTGCCTACCACGTTTCTATGATGACTGATGAACTGTATGAAATTGATGCCAGGAAACTGGAGGTCAAAAGAACGCTGAAGCTTAATAAAGGCGATTCTCATTCCGGACATGGTTCCATGCAGGCATCTGCAGATCACTCCGGTATGGATCATAATCCAGTTGAGAAACCAACCTGGGCTGACCCTCATCCAGCCAAACCTTTGGTTTACGTAGCCGGAAACGGTTCAAACGAAATCATCGAAGTTGATACGGACAAATGGGAAGTTACCCGGCGTTTTGATACGGCCAAAGGCCCATACAACCTGGAAGTCAGCCATGATGGCAAATTACTTGTTGTAACCTATAAAGGTGAAGGCGCGGTTGGTGTCTGGGATATCGAAAAAGGCGAAGAACTTGCCTACATCGAGAACAGCCGGAAAGTAACACACGGTGTAGCCATCACCGCAGATAATAAATTTGCCTTCATTTCTGCAGAAGGAATTGGTGGCGAACCCGGGTCAGTAGAAATTATAGACCTGGAAAAACTGGAACGAATAGATGTTGTTGAAACCGGAAAACAAGCCGGCGGAATTGTATTCTGGAAACAGGAATAAAGGGATTACAAACTTAGAAAAACCTAAAAGCCGAATACTACATTCGGCTTTTTTATTTCAGTGAAATAATGTGACTTACGCTGTTACCTGCCTCATCTTCTTTAAAAATAGTCTCCTTATCAAGTGGTTCTATCGCATACCCAATTTTATTTGCCATTCCAACCAGCAGGGGTTCAAGCCGGCCTTTTTCAGTATTAAACTTCACCATCGCTTTTCCGGTCCTGACATCAATTTTTTTAACTGCTCGTCCGATCATATCCGCACATTTCATGACCTCTGATCCCGTAAATGTATCTCTTTCAGAAACCGGTGGAGGAGTAAACTTTTTCTTGAACTCACTCAAAGATATAACAGCACCGGATTCATCTACCTGCAGCCATTCTATCTTATGTTCCACATCCTGAATATAGTACGTAAGGTATCTTGGTTTTTTGCTCTCTATATAAAAATTAAATTCGGTCAGCCAGATATCTGATACTTTATCCATCGGGATATCAAACCAAACTCCCTCTTCTTCAAGATCCCAGGTTAAAATATCATCTTTTGATTTTCTTGTATTCAGTACCAGCTGATAGTTTTGCTGAAACACATTCGTCAGGTGAGAAATATCTGCTTCAGGAACTATTTTTAATACAGGCTGGTCTTCTTTGGGATCAACAAAATCCGGGGCATCATTTTTCACCTCGCATTTCACAGCATTTATCCTTAGCAATATCCTTACCAAACCATCAACAATCGGCTCCTTAAAAACAGGATTTTTATTACTCATAATTGCTTTTTGAATATTTTACGATGAAGGTAGGAAAATTAAACCTCTATTTGCTACATTTTCAAAATAGAATGTTTAGTCTTAGCTAATTATTTATTAAGTTAAGTCAAATTATTCTACTCCATTATCTAAAGAAAAAAATATGGACTTCCTACCAAACTGGTTTTTTGAACTCAATCCTGTTGTGCAAGCTTTATGTGGCGGACTATTCACATGGGGAGTTACATCACTAGGTGCCTCATTGGTCTTCTTTACAAAAAATGTTGGGCATAAACTACTCGATGGCATGATGGGATTTGCTGCCGGAGTTATGATCGCTGCCAGCGTCTGGTCGCTCATCATACCCTCCATCGACATGGCCGAAGCACAAGGGATTATCTCATGGATGCCGGCTGCCATCGGGTTTTTACTAGGTGGCTTATTTCTAAGAATTTGTGATCATTATGTACCCCACCTTCACATCGGCCTGCCCCGTGATGAAGCCGAAGGGGTAGAAACAAAATGGAAACGAGCTACCCTGCTGGTACTCGCTATCACCCTACATAATATTCCGGAGGGACTTGCCATTGGTGTATTGTTTGGAGCAGCAAGCTTAGGACTTGATGTAGCCGGTGGAGCAACCGTCACTGCCGCAATTGTGCTTGCCATAGGTATTGGCATTCAAAACTTCCCCGAAGGTGTTGCTATATCCATGCCGTTGCGCAGGGATGGTTTGAGCCGATGGAAAAGCTTCAACTATGGTCAAATGTCAGGAATTGTTGAACCTGTTTCTGCGGTAATCGGGGCTGCAGCAGTGATCTTCATCGAACCTATGTTACCTTATGCCCTTGCCTTTGCTGCAGGCGCCATGATCTATGTTGTCATTGAGGAGCTGATCCCTGAAAGTCAGTTACACGGAAATACGGATCTCGCTACCCTTGGCGTTATGGGAGGCTTTGTAGTAATGATGGTTTTAGATGTAGCTTTAGGATAAATCAGGATTCTAAAATCCCTGTTCATTTTGTACCTTTGCCCTCCTTCACAACTAATAAAATTACAAGGCATTGAGCGATAATAAGATCATATTTTCCATGGTTGGGGTTTCTAAAACCTACAAACCTAACAATACCGTTCTAAAGAACATCTATCTCTCCTTTTTCTATGGAGCCAAAATTGGGGTACTCGGGTTAAACGGAGCCGGTAAATCTACCCTCTTAAAGATCATTGCCGGAGAAGACAAAAACTATCAGGGAGATATCAGTATCCAAAAAGGAATCACGTTTGGATATCTGTCACAGGAACCCAAGCTCGATCCATCCAAAACAGTGAAAGAGATCGTGGAAGAAGGGGTCCAGGAAACCATGGATCTGTTGAAAGAATACGAAGCTGTTAACACCGGTTTCAGTGATCCGGATGCTGATTTTGAAAAGCTGATTGAAAAACAGTCCAAGCTTCAGGAAAAAATTGATCGGATAGATGCCTGGGATATCGACAGCAAGCTGGAACAGGCCATGGATGCGCTCCGTTGCCCTCCCGGTGAGACCTCTGTGGAAGTACTTTCCGGTGGCGAAGCACGCCGTGTTGCCTTATGCCGTCTGTTGCTAAAAAAACCGGACGTACTGCTCCTGGATGAGCCAACCAACCACCTGGATGCTGAATCTGTGCTGTGGCTTGAGCAACACCTTGCCCGTTATGAAGGTACCGTTATTGCCGTAACTCACGACCGATACTTTCTCGATAATGTTGCAGGATGGATCCTGGAGTTAGATCGCGGAGAAGGCATTCCCTTTGAAGGAAATTACAGCTCATGGCTGGAACAGAAATCAAATCGATTGGAGCAGGAGGAGAAAGAAGAATCCAAGCGACAGAAAACCCTGAAGCAGGAACTAGATTGGATCCGACAAAATCCAAAAGGACGGCGTGCTAAAAGTAAGGCCCGTATCAATCAGTATGAGGAATTGCTTTCTGAAGAGAACGAAAAACGCCGGGATGATATGGAGATCTTCATTCCGGCCGGACCGCGACTTGGTGACAAAGTGATCGTAGCTGAAAATGTAAGCAAAGGATTCGAAGACCGGCTGTTAGTTGAGGATATGAATTTCAAACTCCCTCCCGGTGGTATTGTTGGGATCATAGGCCCTAACGGTGCCGGTAAAACCACGCTCTTTAAAATGATCACCGGAGAAGAAGAACCGGATAAAGGAAAGCTTGAAATCGGTGATACGGTAGAATTAGGATATGTAGATCAAAAGCGTCCCCTGGATCCTTCAAAAACAATTTGGGAAGAAATTTCTGGCGGACAGGATATCATCAAGCTTGGCAACCGTGAAGTGAATTCAAGAGCTTATGTAGCCCGTTTTAACTTCAGCGGTAGTGATCAGCAGAAAAAGGTAACGGAGCTTTCCGGAGGAGAACGAAATCGTGTTCACCTGGCTAAAATGCTGAAAGAAGGTGCCAATGTATTACTCCTCGATGAGCCTACTAACGATCTGGATGTTAATACCTTACGCGCCCTTGAAGAAGCTCTATTAAACTTTGCAGGCTGTGCAGTCGTTATTTCTCACGACAGGTGGTTCTTAGACAGGGTTGCAACCCACATTCTCGCATTTGAAGGGAACAGTCAGGTTTATTGGTTTGAAGGGAACTTTGAAGAATACGAAGAGAATAAGAAACAACGACTGGGGATTACTGATGACCAACCCCATCGTATTAAATACAAAAAACTTATGCGCTAATCATTCCCCTCCATCAAGTTATAATTTCGACTCTTGTAAATGATTGTTAATGTGTAATTGCATATTTTAGTTAAATATAGATTTCAGCCAGATAATTACATCCCTCAATCAGAAGGATCATGTATAGAAAAACGGGAAAAGACAGTTTTGATGTTGACCGTAAGATTATTGGGGTAGTTTCCTTCGGTTTGCTTTGTGCGACTCTGCTCATTGTTATGGTGAATATTTCCATAAACACCTCTTCAGGCGTAAGAGCGTATGTTGCGGGTGAAGCATATTGGGCTAAAGCACAAAAGGAAGCCGTAATTCATCTCAGTAATTATATCTTAACGGAAGATTCTGATAAATACGAAAATTTCAACAGTGTCTTAAGGATCAACAGGGGAGACCGGATCGCTCGTGAAGAATTACTTAAAGATGAGTTTGACTATGAGGTTGCTTACGAAGGACTTGTAACCGGAAAGAATCACCCCGCTGATGTCCCTGATATGATCAAATTGTTCAGACGTTTCAGCGACATCAACTATATGCAACAGGCTATAAATATTTGGGACGCGGGAGATCAAAAAATAGTGGAGCTCAGTACTTTTGCTGATTCGATTCATTATGAAATTGAAAACAGTGAAAGTATAAGTGATGCTCAAAAAAACCAGTGGGTAGAGGAATTAGAAAATCTGGATCATGAGCTCACAGATCTGGAGTATAATTTTTCTTTGACCATGAGTAACATGGCCCGTTTAGTAAATGAGGTTTTCCGGTGGACAACCATAATCCTCGGATTAATACTGATCTTTATAGGAATCTGGCTAACTCTTCGATTTTATAATTCTACAAATACATGGATGAAAGCCCTTCGGGAGAGTGAGGACCAATTAAAAAATGTTCTCAAAAACTCCAAGGATGTTTTGTATAAAATGGATCTGAATACACGAAAATATGTTTTTGTAAGCCCCGCTATTGAAAGCATGCTTGGGTACGATCCCAAAGAATTTTCTGAAGGCGGCGTTGAGTTTATTCTTTCCAAAATGCACCCCGATGACAAAGAACGGATGGGGAAAGTAGTAGAGAATTATGACGAGATTAAGGAAGGAGAATTTCTTGCAGGAACAGAGTTTCGGCTGATAGATGCTGAAGGTAACTGGAAATGGGTTAGTAATGTACGCACGTTGGTGCGTAACGGTGAAGGTAAACCGGAAGCCATAGTTGGCACTGTACGAGATATCTCAACCCGTAAGAAGCAAGAAGAAAAGATCAAGAAATCACTTCATGAAAAAGAACTTCTGCTCAAAGAGATACATCACAGAGTTAAGAATAATCTCTCCATTATTTCAAGTTTACTGGAGCTCCAAAAAAGTGGAGTCAGCATGGAAGTACAGGATATGCTCAGCTCAAGCCAGGCACGTATAAAATCTATCGCCAAGGTTCACGAAAAATTATATGAATCTACCACCCTTTCTGATATCCCCCTTGATACCTATATCACCGAGATCACTGAGGAGATAGAGAAAGCCTATACATCCAAAGAAAAAAACATCGATATTATCATTGATGTGGCCCCTCTTAAAGTAAATATCAACGATGCCATACCTATCGGACTTATACTGAATGAACTGATCAATAACGCATTTAAACATGCGTTTAAAGGTCGCGACTCGGGTACTATAAAAATAAGCCTGCAAACCGGAAATGATGGATTTGAACTCTTTGTGGAAAGTGACGGTAATAAAATGGCGGATGATTTTGATACTTCAAAAAGTGATTCTTTAGGTATGACACTCATCGAAGTATTAGTCAAACGGATCAAAGGAAGGCTTGAAATTGAACAGGATGAATGGACCCGGTTCAAGATCTTCTTCGAACTTAAGGCTGATTCTAAAGAAACAGACAATTAACTGTTGAGTTCTTTATTCTTTTCTTCACCTTCTGATGTAAAATCAACTTTCTTTCCATCACTGATCCATCTGTATACTTCAAGGGACTTCTTATCAACCAAGTCTTTTATTTCAAACTCCATTCCCCCTGCTCCAGAAGCAACGGTAACCGATAAGTTCTTCAGGTTCTTCCTACGCTGAAACGGGTTTTCTGAAAGCCCTGCATCCTGAATTCGTGTTCTTTTCATAATGGCTGTTGTTCTTGAAATAGTACGATATCGCACTCGAAGAATTCGATCTCCATCCATACCCAAGGCAGCATCTTTATATCTCATCCAACCCAAAAAGCTTAATAATGGGATCAGCAGCAATGAGATCCATCCGTAGGTTAACATATACCAGAGTATGGGTATCAATAGGATCAAAAAGTAATTGGGTCTGCGTATATACCGGAATAAAGCTTTCTCCGAAGGCCGGGTCTCATATTCAGGTTCTGTATATTCTTCTGCAAATTCCTTCAAAAAAGAACTTACATCACTTTTTGCGATATAAGGGGCTAAAACGATCGACCTTCCCTGCTGGGACTGGTCGAAACCTGCACTCTCAACATATAACATTCCGTAGCCAAAAGGCTGGCGTATCACTCCTTCCACAAACCTCACGGCTTGAATCCGGTCAAATGGTACGGTTACGTGTTTTCTCTCAATAAGTCCACGGGTTATGATCAACTCCTCACTGGTTTTCTGCAGGCGAAAATCGGAATAACTGAAGATCACCCCCAAAAACGAAAGCAGCCAAGACACCACAATGATAACCAGGATCAATGCTATATAGACCGTTACATCACTGTATCCCGGCATTACCTCGTAAATATACTCAATAGTCTCCTCGTTGATCATTTCATTTAACTGCCCTGAAATAGCACCTAAAATTGATGCGATCAAACCAAAGTTGCCGGACGTAAACGCAGCATAAACCAAATCCTTTGAGGATAATTTCCATGTCGCTAAAACCTCTTCCTGCTCTTCTGCTTCTCTTTCCTCGTAAACCTGCTCTCCATTATTCCTTTTTCGAAGCTCTGTGCGAAGTTCTTCGGCTTCACTCCTTGTAATGGCATTAATGGTGGCTGTTTCAGTTCCCCCACCGGCTGTTTTTACCTCAACTTTCACCAAACCAAAAAATCTCTGAAGCAGTCCCTCCGTTATGTCAATCACCTGGATGCGGTCTTTGGATAGATAGACCTTTTTTTTAACAAAGATCCCTTTCTGGATCTGAAGTTCATCTTCAAAAATGCGAAATCTAAAAAACCACCAGCCGAATATTCCCCCAACAAATGACATTCCTAAACCGGCAGCTAAAAAATATAGAAAGTACCCTTCAGAATTTGTGGTCCCGATAAATAGCAGAATGATCAATGTGACAAAATTCTGTTTTATCGTCTCTATTACCTGACTAACTCCAGCTACGGGATGCTGCTTTCTAAACTCAGACATCGCTCTTTACTTTTCGAACAAGCCTTGAAATCGTATTACGAAGTTCGTCAGCAGTCTCATTATCAAGTGCAGGGATTTCGTGGGTGGTAGCAGCGGTAGAAATAGTTACCGAGGCTAATCCGAACTTTCTGTATACCGGTCCTTGTCGGGTATCCACATGCTGCACTCTGTTTATCGGAACAAGTGTTCTCTTCTTAATGATAATACCTCTTAGCATATCAATTTCTTTATCGGAAACATCGTATTTCCAACGTTGCCATCGGAGCTTAGGGAGAACAGCAGCTATCACTATATAGATGATCAAAGCGATCAGAAAAAGACTTGAGAACAGAATCCAGTCTATACCATTATACCACGGTGTACCCTTTCCAATATTATGAGAGATAGCTATTCCAAAATAAAAAGCGGCTGGAATAAACCATAAAAGACCAAATAATAATGCATTTACAGTCCATGCTTTTATAGCATTTTTATGTATTCTGGTCGTCGGTTCCTGATTCATATATCTATTGTTTTTCTTGGATAATGAAGGTATAAACTCGTCTCATCTTAAAAAAACTTTATGCATTAAAAAAAGCCACACAAAGGTGGCTTTTCTCTAAAGTTTAATAGAAGAAATTACATAGCGTTTTTCTTCTCTTGAATTTCCTGCCGGATTTCGTGAGAAAGATTCTTGAGGGTCATCAAATGCTTACGTGCCCTTGTACCGGCAGCTTTGTTTCCTTTCTCATAAAATTTTTGCATTTCAACTTGTAATTCTTCAACTACGTTGTTGACATCGTCCATTCTACTCATATGTATGTACTCCTTTTTCTTTATTACGATTTAAGGTATTTCATGAATCTGAAAATACCAGCTTTTATAATATACTGTTGTAATTACAGTAGTAAAATCTGCGTTAATTTAATAAATAAGTACGTAAATACATTTTTTTCTTTGTTTCTATGTTATAGGCACTTCTTCATGGCTTGTTCCCTTAATTTCATCCACCCCAAACATTAAAGCCAAACCAATGATCAAAAGTAACAGAATTGCACTCATTCCCCACCTTTGACTGTCCATAAAAAAGGTGATCCATCCTACCATTATCGGGCCTGCAAAAGTAGTCACTTTTCCGGACAATGCAAATAGCCCATACATTTGATTTCGTTTATCTTGCGGGGCAATTCTACCCATAAAAGTCCGGCTGGATGCCTGCACCGGCCCTACGAAGATTCCAAGCAGCAATCCCCACACCCAAAACCATGCTTCAGCTTCCACAAAAAGGACAGCTGTTACAGGAATAACCAGACCCACTAAAGACCATACGATCGTGTTCTTACTTCCACTGATATCATCAAGCCATGCAAAGCCAAAAGCACCAAGACCTGCTGTTACATTGAGAGCGATACCGAACATAAATATCTGGCCGGTGTCGAAACCAAAGGTTCCGGCTGCATAAACACCCCCCATGGCGAAAATCGTAGCAAGCCCGTCATTATAAAATAATCGGGCCAGTAAAAACCTCCAGATATTCGGCTCATCTTTCAGCATTGCTAATCCATTTTTCAGTTCCTTCAATCCATCAGAAACCGCCTGACTCATGGTCTTATTTTTTGAAGGAGTATCAGGAGTTTTTAAGAACATCGGTAAACTGAAAACAGCATACCAGATCCCTGTAAACAGAAAAGTGATCCGCACATTTTGAAGAGAACCTTCATCCAGCCCAAACCATGCCGCTCCGTTTTCAACAAATCCAAAATAACCGATGATGAGGCAAAAAAGACCCCCCGCATAACCCAAAGCCCAGCCCCATCCCGACCACTTTCCAATAGTAAGACTGGTGGTCAGATCGGGAAGCATGGCATTGTAAAAGATAAAGGACAGTTCAGCACCCAGTGTAGCTACGAAAGCCATTGATAAAGCAAACCAAATAAATTCTGAGCTTGGTTCTGCAAACCAAAGCATACTACAGCCGATCACACAAAGTGTGGTGAAAAATACGATCCAGGGTTTTCTTCGTCCTCCTTCATCTGCAATGGCTCCTAAAAAAGGAGCTGAAATGGCTATAATAAAACCGGCCAGTCCGATCATATTTCCCCAAAGTGTGGTTCCGCTCGTTTCGTTTTCAGCAATTGATTGCGCGAAATAGGCTGCAAACACAAAAGTTTGGATCATCACGAAATAAGCGGAATTGGCCCAGTCGTACATGGCCCAGGCAAAAAGGCCTTTAGTTGTTTTAGGTTTGGTCATATTCAGGATTTATGAAGATGTGCCCGAATATCGCTGTTGGCGGGAGAAATGCAAAATTATGAGGAGTATTATTCAATCATGGTGGTGAGCAGATCCGGACTGCAATTTATCAGGACTCAAAAGATTGTACTAATTTTCTTGCTCCCTTCACACAATCAGGAACCGAAACACCCCAGCGGTAATTTCCACCTATATAAAATCCGGGATTATCTTTTTCTGCTTTCTCTATTTCTTCTCGAATGACTTCATATCCCACATGAAACTGAGGGATGGCTTTTTTCCATAATTGGGATTTCACCAAAATAGGTTTGGCATCAATTCCGGTTAGCATTGAGAATTCTTCAAGGATCTGCTTTTCTATCTCTGCAATATCTTCTGTTAAGATCTCCTGATCATGTGCTCCCCCGGTCATTAATGTGAAATGGAAATGACTTTTATTTGAAAGCTTCGGAAAGATGCTGGTTTTCCAAATGGCTCCCAACAGCCTAATATTTTCTTTTCGGGGAATGAGAAAGCCAAATCCCGATTGCGGAAGCTGAATATCATCTTTGTTGAAAACCACCTGGGTAGAAAGCATTGGTGCATGATCAATGTTCCGCAGAGCTTCTGATAGTTCAGTGTAAAATCCCTGGATTACAGATTCCAATACATGCGCAGGTAAACAGGAGATCACCCTCTCTGTATGATATATTTGCTCTGAAGTTTTTACCTCAAAGCCATTATCTTTTTTTGTGATAGCAATTACTTCTTCCTGTGTTATATAGCCTGAGACCCTTTCAGAAATGGCATCCGTGAGTTGTTGAATACCTTTACGAAAGCTGAGCACCATGGGCTTTGTGCTCGTTTTCTGCTTTTTCGACCAAAAGACTCCCATGACCAATGAGCTAAATTTTTGCTCATTTTCAGCCAGCTGAGGCAGAATCTCTTTTTTGCTGATCTTATAAATATCTCCGGCATAGATTCCGGAAAACACGGGATCGACCAGATAATCCACGGCTTCTTTCCCGATCCTCCGTTCTAAAAATTCACCTACACTTTCGTCATTCGAGTCTCCTTTAGAAATAAAGGGCTCAGCTAAAATCCGCCACTTAGCTTTGCCGGAGATCACATCGGTGGCGAATAGTGTTTTCAGGGATGGTTTTAGCGCCTGCAGCTTTCGGTCCCGTACTATGAACCGGGTTTTGAATGCTTCTGAGATTTGAATGATATCATCAGCTAAGCCCAGCTCTTCCGCTAGTCTTCGAATAGAACCGTCACGGTCACGTAGTGAATTTGGGCCAAAATCCAACACGGTTCCTTCAACGGTTGAAGATGAAATTACCCCGCCCGTTTCCGATTTTTTTTCGATGAGTTTGAAGGGAATTCCGGCTTTGTGAAGATTCCATGCCGTAGCAAGACCTGAAATACCTCCACCTAAAACCAATATTTCGTTTTCCTTGCCCATTATTATCTATAATTTACACGGGGTGCATAGAGGAACACAGAGGTTCTTTATTAATTCTCACGCTTCATGTTCTTAACCCTTTTTGAACGACTGGTCTAAGCATCCCGCTTAGACCAAAAAATGTACGTATCAATTTACCCAGTCATATTCCAACTTTACACAAGCGGGACGCTTGCGTTAGTAGTAGAGTTTTTCGGGTGCATTATTTCAGACCTTCCATGTTCTATATGATTCAAAATTTACGCAACAGTCTCGGCAGGTTTTAGCATATCGGCACACCAGGTTTCAAGGGCATCTATCCATAGGTCACTGTCGTTCACGCAAGGAATGAGAATCAGGTCGTCTCCGCCTGCTTCCACGAAATCTTCCTTACCGCGAATCCCGATCTCTTCCAATGTCTCAATACAATCAGAGATAAATGCCGGGCAACAAACCGCTACTTTTTTGACCCCCTCTTCTTCAGCTAATCGCACTAATTCGGCATCGGTTGCAGGACTCAACCAGGGATCAATCCCCAACTTAGATTGAAATGCAAAACTGTAGTTAAAGTCTTTGCTATCCAGATCCAGATATTCTGCGGCATTTTGCGTTGTTTTCACATTTTGATGGCGATAACAGAATGTGTGTGCAGGAGAATTGACATTACAGCAATCTTCACACTTCAGGCAATGGTCTCCGGTTATATCCCTTTTCTTGATATGTCGCTCCGGCACACCGTGGTAAGAAAACATCAGGTGATCAATATCGTGTTCTTCAATATAAGGTCGGATACTTTCACCGAGTGCTTTTACATAAAGAGGATCATCATAAAAGGCATCTTTGGTTATCATCTCCAAGTGCGGATATTTGGCCTGCCAGACTTCTTTGGCTTTTTCGATCACGGTTTCGGCGGTAGCCATGGCGTACTGGGGATAGAGCGGTATCATGAATACTCGTTCCAGACCCGGATTTTTTTCCATCAATTCATCGAAACCGGCTTCTATGGAAGGATTTCCATAGCGCATTCCCATTGATATCGGTACTTGATCTCCCAAGCGTTTTTGAAGCTTATCGATCACTTGTTGAGTGATCACGATAAGAGGTGAGCCTTCATCCCACCAAATCAATTCATAAGCCTCCGCCGATTCTTTTGGACGAAAAGGCAAGATCATGGCCTCCACAATGAATTTTCTCAGCGGTGTTGGGAGGTCAATTACTCTTTTATCAGTTAGGAATTCTCTTAAATATACTTTTAGATCGGCCGGCTCATAGCTGTCCGGTGATCCAAGATTTACTAATAAAATACCTGTTTTAGATTGTTCCATGCCTTTTTTTAATATATGTTCTGCTACAGTCGAGCAATAAGTTTATTTAATATGAAGAAAATATGAATTCTAAGAAAAATGGGCCTGTGCTGATCATTGGATGCGGTTGGCTAGGCAAAAAGTTAGGTTCCTATCTTATCTCAAAGAAGATAATTGTTTATGGTACTACTCGCTCGTCTTCAAACTTTTCTGAGCTAAATGCACTTGAGATCAAGCCGGTAAAACTTGAGTTACCTTCTGTATCTCTATCCGATATCCGTCTGCCTGATGTGAAAACAGTGATCATCTCTATCTCACCCGGACGCGGAGGAAATCGAGATGATTATCCAAAAATAATTGGACAGCTTTCTCAGGTCTTGGCTGAAAGAAACGTACAGATCATCATGTATAGTTCCACCTCTGTGTATGAAGATACGAAGAATGAAGTGACGGAATCAGATGCAAAACCTGATGAAAAAAGCAGTAATGCAATAATTGCAGCTGAAGGTGCTTTACTCAAATATTCTCCTGATGCTGTAATTCTGAGGCTGAGTGGTTTATATGGAGAAGATCGGCATCCGGCTAGGTATATGGCAGGAAGGAAAAATATTGCTGATGGGGATTCACCGGTAAATCTTGTTCATAGTGATGATGTAATTCAGGTAACGGCTAAAATAATTGAGAAAAAGATCAAAGGTGAGATCTTCAATGTGTGCAGCGAGAGTCACCCTTCCAGATCTGAGATCTATACTACTATTGCTGAGCGGCTTGAACTGAAAAAGCCTACTTTTGAAGAAGGTGGGGCAGACGGAAAAAAAGTTTCTTCTGAAAAATTAAAGAAACAACTAAAGATCAAATTCCTTCATCCGGAACCGTCAGAATTTCTGGCCGATTAATTGATTTTGAGTGTACCTTCGCTTTCCAGCATCTCCAAAGTTTCTGCTGCATGCCGTAGATGTGGAATAAAAATACTACCTCCTACGATCAGTGCCACATTCAGTGCATCCACGATCTCAGCTTTTGTCGAACCTGCTTTGGCGCATTGTTCAAGGTGATAGTCGATGCAGTCGTTACAGCGGAGTACAGCAGAAGCTACCAGCCCCAATAATTCTTTCGTTTGAGTTGGCAGCGCTCCATCGCGATAGGTATTGGTATCCATATTGAAAAAACGCTTGATCCCAAGGTGATCCAGGTCCATCACCTTTTCGTTCTGAATTTTTCGCTCTTCTCTGAATTGCTCTAGTCTGTTCTTGTCTGACATATTTTTTTATTGGATTACCGCTAAATCACGAAAACATAAAATAGGGAGTTTTTGGGGTGAAAAGTATCGGAGAATTTTTCGGCGCAAATACCAAGATATTTATTCCACTTAATAACATTTTGAATCCTCATCTACTTACTTATCTTTTTGTGCTTTCGAGATTTAGTAGCAAAATAATGTTCTGGAATAAAAAAGAGTCGAAACATAAACTGGTAGTAATCGGAGACAGTCTTTCTCAGGGCTTCAACAACGGCGGGGTCTATCGCACAGATATGAACTTTCCTGCAATGCTGCACCGCTGTTTTGATCCCAAGCCTGATTTTGAACAACCCCGTTTTACAGCACAGGCCGGTATTCCTCTAAATATTGAAGTTTTGGTTCGTGGATTATCTGAAGAATTCGGGGATGAAATTGACTGGAAAGAATTCCTGCCTGCAGCCAAACATATGATCTCAACTTTAAAGCGAATCAAAAAATATTGGGAAGGTGGCTTCAAAGATCTCGCCGTGGATCGTGTTCAACCTTATCACAATCAATCGATCTGGGGATTTAATATCAGCGATTCCTGGATCGTGAATGAAGAGAATAGCCGAAATCATATTGCGAATAACCGGGAACAATTTACGGTCTTCAATATGCTGCCGGAACACGCCAAATTTACCACAGCACGGTTGGTTTTAAATCCCTCACTAAAAGAAGCATACCAAAAACGCACCCAATTTGATAATGCAAAAGTGTTAGCCGATGATGGCGGTATTGAAAATTTGATCGTGTGTCTTGGTCACAATAATATGATCGCCACGGTTACCGACCTTAAACTCATCTGGACCGAGGATGATGACCTTGAGGTTTTTCCAGGGCAACGAACGCATACTATATACAGACCAGAGCATTTTGAACAGCAGTATCGCAAGATGGCAGAAAAAGTTTCAGCACTCGGAGCTCAGCGGGTTTTTGTCCCGACCCTGCCTTATGTAACCATCCCACCCGTTATGCGAGGGGTGAATTCAGATCTCTCCAGCAAGCGCCTTGGATATTTTGATTACTACACAAGATTCTGGATCTGGGATGAAGATTTCCATCCCGACAAACATCCACACCTAACCAAAGATGAAGCCATTCAGCTTGACCTTACTATGGATGATTACAATGCCATCATCAAAGAAGTAGCTGATGAATATGGCTGGCACGTGGTTCCAATGGCCAAGAATGTTGCCGGCATGGCACGCAGGCGCCTGGGCGGAGAACTCATTCGTGATTTCCCACAAGGCTTGGCTAATGCCTTAATAAAACAGGAAAGCACCTCGCATTTAGTGAATGAAACTGGAGACGTTCGCCTTTCCACTGATTTTATTAGGCTCAATGACCAAGGGAAACTGTACAAAGGCGGTATTTTCAGCCTCGATGGACTTCATCCCACAACCATCGGATATGGGCTTATGGCGAATGTGTATTTAAAGACCATGGCACGTGCCGGAGTGAAATTTCAGCATAGTATTGATTGGGATGAAGTAGTTCGAGAGGATTCTCTTATCAGTGATCCGCCTCTGTTATTGGCAGAATTGAGGACGGTACTTCGATTCCTTGCCATGAACCAGCAAGAGCGTGTTTTCAGTATCAGCAAGAATGTTTTAAGTCAGGTTATGGAGCTTCTTTCACCTCGTCGACAGCCTTAAGCCGTTTTTTCATTTTCCCTCATCTCTCTCTTCGCACCTTCAATCGGTCAGGCTCATTATAATTCGCAAAACACATCCATTGAGCAGAAATCCCATTCTATAAAATCCATTTTCAGGATTGATTTCATGCCTCAAATCCTATTTAAAGCATGATTTTACAACGCTCTCTTCTTCATAAATTTAATTTAGATTTATTCTATATAAGCTTTGACTCCCTATAAAAAGCTCCTTAACTTAGATTCGTTCTAAATAAAAACAACAATCAAAATTATTGGTCCCACATACAATGAGGCTTTCAAAATTATTTTTACTTCCCTTTTTAACAATCGCTCTTATTTCCTGCAATACTAACAACAGTGATGACAGCGCAGACATTGAGGTCCCTCCAACTTATGAGTTTGAACGAAATGGCGAATCTTCTGTAGCCTTCTCAGGTCAAACTACCCGTATTAAAATGGGTAATGAGTTATTTTCCGCCATGTCTGATTTCGATAACACCACTGAAGAATTATTATTAGAGATGTACCGTAATCAGGATGAAAACGGTAATAATGTAGATCCTTACTCTGATTCAGACCTCAATACCTCTACCAAAAGCATCAAAAGTAAAGTAGCGGCATCCCGCGATTATTTTTCTTCCAATGCTACCCAGGCTGCAGAGATCAGAAATCAAATTGAAAGCTGGTTGAGTGGTCAGATTGAAGAAGTTTATCCAAATAAAGATAGCCTCGCTTCTGCAGGAGAACCCGGCCAAATTCCAGACGGATCCGGTGCGCGATACATTAACGGACAAGGTCTTGAATATAATCAAATGGTTGCCAAGAGCCTGAATGGGGCACTGATGGCCGATCAAATGCTCAATAATTATTTAAGTCCTGCCGTGTTGGATGAAGCCTCTAACCGCGAAGACAATGACAATGGTGTTACTTTTGAAGGTGCCAACTACACCAACATGGAGCACAAGTGGGACGAAGCATATGGTTATATCTTCGGAACCTCAGCCGATCCTGCAAACCCTATTGCTACCATTGGAAGCGACGATATCTTCCTGAATAAGTACACAGGTCAGGTTAGCGAAGATGAAGATTTTGCAACTCTTGCCGAGGATATTTTTGAAGCATTTAAATTAGGCCGTGCAGCTATTGTTGCCGGAGAGTATGATGTCCGCGATGAACAAGCTGCCATTATTCAGGAAGCAATTTCTACCGTAATTGCTGTTCGCGGAGTGTATTACCTGCAAGCCGGCAAACGACAACTTGAATCTGGTGAACGTGGATCTGCATTCCATTCTCTTTCAGAAGGATACGGATTTATTTACAGCCTGCAATTCACACGTGTGCCCGGTACCAACCAGCCTTACCTAAGTCACAGTGAAGTAGAAACAATGCTTACCGATCTGCTTGATGACGGTCAAAACGGACTATGGGATCTTGAGACCTCCACCCTTGATGCCCTATCTGAACAGATCGCCGACAGATTTGATTTCACAGTAGAACAAGCTGCTACTTCCAACTAATTCAATTCCCAAATAAAATAGCTGGTAGTCATTTTTGGCTGCCGGCTTTTTTGCTTTTAAAAAATTATAATCATGAAGAAATTCGCCGCTTTAATTGTTACTATTCTCTTGGTCTGGAGTTGTACCGATAATGGACCCTCAGGACCAAGTCCTGATGATTTTGACCGAGAGGCCATCTTGGTGAACTGGGCTGATAATATTATTCTACCCTCGCTTCAATACTTTTCAAACAGTACCGACAGTCTTCAAAGTGCAGGTGCTGCTTTTGCAGAAAACCCCAATCAACAAAC
This sequence comes from Gracilimonas sp., assembly GCA_040904925.1. Classification (GTDB taxonomy): domain Bacteria; phylum Bacteroidota; class Rhodothermia; order Balneolales; family Balneolaceae; genus Gracilimonas. Next base: position 52,849 of record JBBDSP010000001.1, read on the forward strand.
CCTTGATAATTTTAGGGAGGCATGGAAAAAAAGTTATTTAGCCTGGCAGCATGTTTCTGTATTCCAGATGGATGAAGACAACCAGTTCCAGTTTACGAACAGCATCAATAATTATCCCTTATGTACTGCAGAATTAAATCAATCCCTACCTGATGACGCCCAACCTGATGACAAATGTAAACCGGAAATAAAAAGCTATATAGAGGATGGAAAATATAACTTAGAATTGCCTGAACAATTTGATGTACAGGGCTTGCCTGCTTTAGATTATTTACTGAACGGCTTGGGCGAAACTAATACCGAAATTTTAGCATTCTATACCAGCCATAATCAGTCGGAAGCATATCAAAGTTATGTTCTTGTCCTCGTAAACCGAATACACAGTTTGGCTGAAGAAGTTAAGGAGTATTGGGAAACCGGATATCGCGACCAGTTTGTAAATAATTCCGGCAACGGACTAAATGCCTCGTTGGATATGATGGTGAACGATTATATTTATAACTATGAAAAACATTTGCGGGCTGGGAAAATCGGAATTCCCAGCGGTGTCTTTTCTGGTAATCCTTTAAGCAATCGTGTTGAGGCGTATTACAGTGACGGCCTTTCAAAAGCACTTTTTATGGAGGCCTTAGATGCAACTCAAAACTTTTTCAACGGAAAGCATTTCAATTCAACACAAACAGGGCAAAGCCTAGATGACTATCTCGATTACTTAAATACCATGAAAAATGGAACAGATTTAACCGAGCTTATCAACAACCAGTTTGAAATTGCTCGACAGGAGGCAGAGGGGCTTGAAGATGATTTTGCCTCACAGGTAGAAACGAACAATTCTCTGATGCTTTCCACCTACGATAAGCTTCAGCGAAATGTGGTAAACCTGAAAGTGGATATGTTTCAAGCACTTAATATCAACGTGGATTATGTTGATGCTGATGGTGATTAAGCAGTGAATACAAATTCGATCCGTTCATATCTAAACACCAAAACCAATGCTGCTCCATTCGCTGTTTTCAGGATCTTTTTTGGGATCCTGATGCTGATCAGCATTGTTCGTTTTGCTGCCAATGGCTGGATCGAGAAGTTGTATATCGAACCGAGTTTCTTCTTTTCTTACTATGGATTTGAGTGGGTCCAACCTCTTGGTGAATGGACCTACCTCATCTTTCTGATCTGTGGAATTTCCGCTCTTTTTATCTCCCTCGGATTTAAATACCGGATCTCCATTATCGTTTTTTTCCTCAGCTTCACCTACATCGAGCTGATGGACAAAACCACCTACCTAAACCATTATTACTTCATCAGCGTCCTTAGTTTCCTGATGATCTTTCTGCCGGCACACGCTTATTATTCAGTGGATGCCTGGAAGAATGAAAATCTTCGATCTCAACAAATTCCTTCATGGAGCATTGATTCGATCAAATTGCTGCTGTTCATTGTGTATTTCTATGCCGGGCTGGCAAAGCTGAACTCCGACTGGCTGTTTCAAGCCATGCCTCTACAGATCTGGCTTCCTGCCAAATATTCCATTCCTCTGCTTGGGGATCTGCTTCAACAAAGCTGGACTCATTATGCTTTCGCCTGGGCAGGGGCTATTTACGATCTGACTATTCCCTTTTTGTTACTAATTAAGCGAACCCGAATCTTTGCTTTCACCCTTGTGGTGATCTTTCATGTATTGACCCGCGTACTTTTTCCAATCGGAATGTTCCCCTATATCATGATCGTAAGTGCGCTCATCTTTTTCGATTCAGGATTACACAACCGAATTCTGGAATACATTTCTAAATGGTTCAGGATCAGCAAATCCTTTTTTGATAACGGAGCGAATTATTCCATCCCAAAAACCTGGATTCGAAAAGTTTGTGTGAGTGCTATAGCTGGTTTCTTTATGATCCAGCTGCTCGTTCCATTTCGGTATGCACTGTATCCCGGGGAACTATTTTGGACAGAAGAAGGCTATCGTTTTTCATGGCGGGTCATGCTGATGGAAAAAGCAGGCTATGCCAATTTCAAAGTGGTCGATCCCGAAAATAATCGCCGCTTTTATGTTGATAACACACAATTCCTGACTCGTTTTCAGGAAAAGCAGATGTCCAGTCAGCCGGATTTTATTCTGGAATACGCCCATTTCCTGGAAGACCACTATCAGCAGCAAGGCATTCAGGACCCGGAGATCTACGTGGACAGTTATGTAGCTTTGAATGGACGGCAAAGCCGGCGATATGTAGATCCTGAGGTCGACCTGACCAACATTCAACCTTCACTAAAACACCGAACCTGGTTACTCCCTTTTGACGATGAGATTAAAGGACTTTAGTCTATTTATAATTTTTTCTCTGCTTTCAATTTCTGCTTATGCTCAGCATCAGATCTCAGGCTACATCACCGATGCAGAAACCGGAGAGCCTATTGAGGGCGTTGACATATATGACAACAGCGCAGGGAAGTCTTACCAAAGTAATGAGGAAGGCTATTTTGAGATCAATGACCTTCCCTATGGTAACTATAATTTGTACTTCTATAAGCTTGGATACCAGATAGTAAATGAGACGATCATATTGGATGGCAATAGTTCGGATTTTAATTTTGAACTGAAGAAACTATCCAGTGAAATGTCTGAAGTGGCCGTCATCGACCAGCGGGATCAGGCTTTTGGAATAACACGTCTTCGGGAAGTGGAAGGAACTTCTATTTATGCAGGGAAGAAAAATGAAGTTATTTCCCTTGAGCAAATGGTAGTAAATACGTCTTCAAACAATGCCCGTCAGATCTATTCGCAGATCTCAGGTCTGAATATTTATGAATCGAATGATGCCGGCCTGCAACTCAATATTGGAGGCCGTGGACTTGACCCCAATAGATCCTCTAATTTCAACGTCCGCCAAAACGGATACGATATCAGCGCCGATGTTTTGGGTTATCCCGAAAGCTATTATACCCCACCTGCCGAAGGGCTTCAGGAAATACAGGTGATTCGCGGAGCCGCTTCCCTGCAATATGGAACACAATTTGGCGGACTGGTAAATTTCAGGATGAAAAAGCCCGCGAGAGATAAAAATATTGAGATCATTTCACGTCAATCGGTAGGTTCTGACAAACTCTTTACTTCATTCAACAGCGTCAGTGGAACCTCGGGCAAAGTTGGTTACTATGGCTACTACAATTTTAAAAAGGGAAACGGGTTTCGACCAAACTCCAACTTCGAATCTAACAATGTGTATTTCTACACAGACTATCAGCTCAGCGAAAAAACTAAGATCGGGCTTGATTTCACGTACCTGAACTATCTTGCCCAGCAGCCGGGAGGGTTAACTGATGCCCAGTTCTATAATGAGCCAACCGTCAGCAACCGAACCCGTAACTGGTTTGATGTAAACTGGAAACTGGCCTCCCTTAATATTGAACATGAATTTTCATATAAAACCAAACTAAGCATTCTTGCTTATGGCCTTGATGCTTCACGAAAATCAGTTGGATTCCGAACCAATCGCGTTTCGCAAGAGGATGATCTCGAAGCTCCTCGCGACCTGATCTTGGGTGATTTCAATAACTGGGGAACAGAAATAAGGCTGTTGAATCGATATACAATTGGAGAAAAGAATGCGGTCTTTCTGATCGGAAGTAAATATTACAGCTCCAAAAACACCTCTATTCAGGGTCCAGGGACTACCAGTGCTGAGGCTGATTTTACCTTAGCGGACGAGCAATTTTCTAATTACCCCAATCAATCCGATTTCACCTTTCCCAATAAGAATCTTGCCGTATTTGGGGAGAATATTTTCTATGTGACGGATAATTTTTCTGTAACTCCCGGATTTCGGTTTGAGTACATCAAAACCCAAAGCGAGGGGACTTTCAAACGCGTCAATTTTGATCTGGCCGGAAACCCTATTCAAAATCAAACCTTTGAAGATAACCGTATTTTTGACCGAAGTTTTGTGCTCCTTGGCCTGGGGCTTAGTTATCTTCCCAATTCAAACACAGAACTTTATGGAAACTTCTCTCAGAATTACCGCTCTGTAACCTTTAATGACATCAGAGTTGTAAATCCTACTTTCCAGGTAGATCCTGAGATCACTGATGAAAGTGGTTTTACTACAGATTTTGGAATTCGTGGAAGCATCGGTGAAAGCATTTCTTATGATGCCGGAGGTTTTGGGCTGCTTTATGACAATCGCATTGGAGAAGTGTTAAGAGCCGAGACAAGGGTAAATGCAGAAGGAAATACGGAGGAAACCGGGCGCGTTGTTCGCTACCGCGGAAATATCGGCCAAGCCTTTATGTATGGAATAGAGAGTTTATTTGAGGTAAATATTTTACCACTTTTAGGGAAAGATCAACGGGACATTAAATTTTCTTTTTTTGCGAATACTGCTCTAACCCGATCTGAATATTTCGATTCCGAGATCTCAGGTGTGAAAGGCAATGAGGTAGAGTTTATTCCATTCCTTAATATGAAAACAGGAATCACTGCCGGCTATAAAAACCTGATCGGTTCTTTACAATACACATACGTCTCTGATCAATACACGGATGCTTCCAATGCCGAACAAAATCCAAATGACAACCAAAGCGGAATTCGCGGTAAGATTCCGGCGTATGACATAGTTGACCTCTCACTCTCGTGGTCTTATAGAAATGTTAAGATTGAATCAGGCATCAACAATATGCTGAATTCATGGTATTTCACACGTCGTGCAACAGGATACCCGGGGCCGGGCATCATTCCTTCCCCGCCCCGGACTTTTTATGGTACAATACAGTTCAAGATTGGGAATTGATTGGAAATTCCTGATATGGATTCCAATTCTCAGGATTCATTTTGATATAATGCCGTATGTTATTCAGGGATTTGTGATTTCGGATGATATGATCATAGAATCGAGGTTGCCACCCAAATTTGTAATTTTTTTGATTGCACCATCGGGTCAGGGCAGATTTATATGACCGAACAATTGTTGATAATGCACCCGGTTTGGGTGAAATTGCTGACATTCTATTTTTGTATTCGAAATCCTGTAGGGACGTTGCATGCAACGTCCCTACAGGATTTCTGTCGGATTTATCGGGAATAATTTGGATGATACCATGCACATGATCGGGCATTACCACAAATGCATCCAATTTTACATTATCAAAATGATCGGAAATCTGATCCCAAAAATACCTAGCCGCACATCCCTGTTCAGATAATCCCATCATCCCATTCCGGATCTTCCCAAAATAATGATAACGGTCTTTCGTACAGATCGTGATAAAATAATATGACGGGAACCGGTAATCCCAGCCATCCAACCGAATCGATTTCCTCCAATGTTCCATGCCCCCAGTAATTATTCTCGGTTCAACAGTAAGAGCGATTTCAACCCAATTCCTTACAAAAATATTTCGCTTAGCCTTCACCATTTTCCTTATCTTCACCCCCAAATAAAAAAAATCATCTATTCATGAAATACCTGGCTGTACCTCTTCTTCTACTAATTGCGATCTCCTGCACTTCCAATTCAGATAAAAA
>JBBDSP010000002.1:0-55366 GCA_040904925.1 Gracilimonas sp.
ATGCCGTCAGATACATCTACGAGCAGTCTATGACCATGAGTAACCCCGAAGAAATTGGTTTCCAGCTGGATAACCTGCTTACCGAAGTTGAAGAAACTTCACAATTGATTGATGACTTAGATCAGGATATTTTACCGGAGTACAACACGGAGTGGGAGAACGATCTGGATTTTGATTCCATATTGGATGAACTCTCCACCGAGGTTGAATCGGAAATCAAACCCGCTAAGAAAGTCAAAGAATAAAACATGGATCAGTCTTACGAAACCCTGCTTCTTGAAGTCGATGAATCAGGAATTTGCACGCTTACCATCAATCGCCCCGATAAATTAAACGCACTCAATAATCAGGTTCTCGAAGAACTTGATGCAGCTGTTGATGCCATCAAAGAAAATTACAAAGTTCGTGCGGTGGTCATTACCGGCGCGGGTGAAAAAGCTTTTGTGGCCGGAGCCGATATTAAAGAATTGAGTTCACTTGATCCTGTTACCGGTGAAAAGGTTTCCAAAAAAGGACAGAATATCTTCCGGAAGATCGAAGACCTGACGATTCCCGTCATCGCAGCTGTAAATGGATATGCTTTAGGTGGCGGTTGTGAATTAGCCATGGCCTGCCACTTGCGAATCGCTTCAACAAATGCCGCATTAGGACTTCCTGAAGTTAGCCTTGGTCTTATTCCCGGCTATGGCGGAACACAACGTCTGACACAGTTAGTGGGAAGGGCAAAAGCGCTTGAATACATCATGACCGGCCGACAGGTTAAAGCTGAAGAAGCATTTGAAGTCGGATTGGTGAATCAGGTGACGGAGCATTCTGCGGTTGATGAAGCAAAATCAATGCTCAGCAAGATCATGAAGCAGGGTCCTGTGGCTATTAAAAATGCATTGCTTGCCGTTAAACAAGCAGGTTCAAACAACGGATATGAGTCTGAAGCAAGATTATTTGGAGAATTGTGTGGCACAGCCGATTTTAAAGAAGGAACAGGAGCTTTTCTTGAAAAAAGAAAGCCCAATTTCTCCGGTAAATAAGAACTAATATTTGTTGAATGAAAGACGAGCCTCCATCGGGTACCACATTCTTACTTTTTTCTACACTCAATAAGGCAGGAGTTTCGGTATGACTGAGTTTCTCCTGATCACCGTAACTATTCTGTTAAGTGGATTTTTCTCCGGTTCGGAAATTGCCTTTGTTACAGCCAACAAGCTAAAGCTGGAAGTGGCATCCCGAAAAAACAATTTCCTTGGAAATTCCATAGAGTTCTTTACCAAAAAACCGGAAACTTTTCTGACCACCACACTGGTGGGGAATAATATTGTGAATGTACTGTATGCGACATTCATGGCTATATTCCTGGTGGAGCCCGTGCAGTCTTACTACCAAATGTGGTTTGGTGATATACCAAGTGATCTTCAGATTCTGCTGATTCAAACAGTGATCGCAGCCGTGGTAATTATGCTGTTTGGGGAAATTCTTCCCAAAGCTATATTTCGTGCACTTGCTGATAATATGATCGCAGTCATATCTGTACCGCTCAGAGTTTCGTATTATCTCTTCCGTCCTCTTATTGAGATCTCAAGAGGATCCTCCAATATTCTGATAAAACTAATAGTAAAAGACGCTGAAGTACCTGAGAACTACTATCGCCGGCAGGATGTAGAAATGATATTCAAAGAACTGCGAGATGGAGGTGGCAGTGATGAAATTGATGAGGATGATTCGGAGATTCTGCATAACGTACTCGAGCTTTCTAGTAAGCGGGTTAAAGACTCCATGATCCCGCGAATTGAGATTGAAGCGGTTGAGAAAGACACTCCTATTGTAGAGGTACTGAATATGTTCATCCAGTCAGGCCACTCAAAACTGCCGGTCTATCGTGATTCCATTGATGATGTAATAGGAGTGGTATTTGCACACGATTTTTTCCACGAACCAAAATCTCTTAAAGAGATCATACGCCCGGTTAAGTTGGTACCTTCGAGTAAAAAATCTAATGATCTGCTGACGGAATTCAGACAGTCCAATATGTCGGTAGCCATCGTTTTGGATGAATATGGCGGAACGGCCGGTATGGTCACTATCGAGGATCTTTTGGAAGAAGTGGTTGGAGATATTCAGGATGAGTACGATGTGGAAGACGAGATCATGAAGCAACTCTCGGAAAACACCTACGTGGTGAGTGGTAATGTGGAGATCGAAGAGCTGTGCGAAAAATTTCAGGAAATTGAACTGCCGCTGGAACCTTCTCAATACGATACCGTAGCGGGATTCATAATCAATCATTTAGGGCGTATACCAAAAGTAAATGAGGAAGTGATGATCGCCGGTAAAAAGTTTATTATCAGTAAGGCAACACCCAGCCGCATTGAAACGGTAAAGCTCATTCTAATTGAGTAAGCTCTCAGCTGTCAGGCTTCAGCTTTCAGTAAAAGTAAGAATTACTGAAAGCTGAGAGCTGAAGTCTGATAGCTATGTTTTAAATGGCGAGAAGTCAGAATAAGGAAGAAAATTAATCAATGTATTATGTTCGATCACTATCCAAAATGGTCCCGGGAATTTGCCAGAAAATATCTGAGCAGAACTATCAATCAGTTTATTTTGCATGGCAACGTACATGATCTTGTTTCACTGAAGACCGACAAAGGAGCGGAATTCAACCGCCTCAAATCATTTTTGTCGGAAGAGTTTTTTGGAGCCCGTGATTTTGTGGTGTTTTATGACCGGGCATCAGGTATCTATTTCAGAGATAAAGAATCACAAGCTGATTTCAATCAGGCTATTGCCGGGCGTGACAGTCTGGTAGGAACGGATTATGCCAATAAAATGCCCAAGGACCCGGTTCGGGTGATGTCGCTGCTGGAGCAGTATTTCCGGCTTCGCCTCGATCAAAAGAAAAGCATCGGCCTTATTATTGATTATGCAGAGACCATCGTTCCGATGAGTGATGCCGCTTCCATTGGTAATGAAGACCGAACTTCTCTTGTGTATTTATCCCGCTGGGCACATGATCCGATGTTTCTGGCTGCTGATTTCACCACGGTGCTCATCACTGAAAACCTTGCGGATTTGAATAAGACATTGGTTCAAAATCCTTATACCACGGATATCAAGATCAATATTCCGGGGGAGCAGGAACGTCTGGATTTCATCAAGTTTGAAACAGAAAAAGACAGCTGGAAAGACATTTCATCCGTTAGGGCGGAGATCATAGCTCAGCAAACGGCGGGACTGAATTTTGTGAACATCAGGAGTGTACTTTCTCATGCCAGAGAAAACAAAGAAAAGATCACTTTTGAAGGATTATCCGAGGCCAAAAAAGAACTGATCGAAGCAGAAGCATATGGATTGTTGGAATTTGTGGAAACACAATATTCTCTTGATAATGTTGCCGGTCATACGCATGTGAAAAAACATTTGAGACAAGCGGTGAAAGCCCTGAAAGCCGGCCGGCAGGATGTTATGCCAATGGGGTATTTGGTATGCGGTCCTGTAGGAACCGGAAAAACCTTCATGGTAACTTGTTTTGCAAGTGAAGTTGGGATCCCAATGGTCAAGCTGAAAAACTTCCGGAGCCAGTGGCAGGGCGTGACGGAAGGGAACCTTGAGAAGATCCTTTCTCTGCTTAAAGCAATGTCACCTGTAGCGGTTATGATCGATGAGGCGGATGCTTACCTTGGCGACCGTGATGCAAGCGGTGACAGTGGAGTTTCGAGCCGTGTATTCTCCCAGATAGCTACCTTTATGAGTGACACTGCCAATCGCGGACGTATTGTCTGGTTTTTGATGACCGCCCGCCCAGACCTCATGCCTGTGGATCTGAAACGACAGGGCAGGGCAGAAGAACATTTGGCTCTATTCCCGCCTCATACCAAAGAAGAACGCGTGGAATTATTTGAAGCCATGGCCAAGAAGACTGGTCTTAAAATGACCGAAGAATATATTCCTGCGATGATCGAAAAAGGCGAAAAAACCTTTTCCGGCGCCGATATGGAAGCAGCTTTAACCCGAGCCAAGTTCCGGGCAGCTGCTGATGGCAAGAAACAGGTCACTCCTGAAATTCTTGACCTTTCGCTGGAAGATTTCCTGCCACCAACCTATCCCGAAGAGATCGAGTTGCAGACGCTGAGTGCGGTCATAGAATGTACGTCCAAAGAACTGCTTCCGGAGCGCTACCGGGATATGGACAGGGATGACATCTTATCTACCATTGAGGAGCTGAAGTTTCGGGTAGGATAGTTTAGATCATTGAAACGATATGTTGATTGAGTTCATTTTTTAAGTGAATACCAATCAAATTATCTATAAAATGAACGTATTAGTAATAGGTGCAAACGGACAAATCGGAAAAAGATTAGTTTACAGACTTAAAGATACCGGCCATAAACCCAAGGCAATGGTTCGGAAAGAAGAACAGGTTGCACAGTTCAAGGATAAAGGGATACAGACGGTTTTGGGTGATCTGGAAGAAGATTTCAGGCATGCCTACGAGAATACAGATGCTGTGGTATTTACAGCTGGTTCAGGTGGTGATACTCCCAAATCACAGACCAAAGTAATTGATAGAGATGGAGCCATCGAAGCCATTGATGAAGCAGAAAAAGCCGGGGTGAACCGTTTTGTAATGGTGAGTGCTTTGAAGGCAAATCGAGAACCAAAGTTATGGTCAGAGCCGATGCAGCATTATTATGAGGCCAAATCAGCTACTGATGACCATCTTAGAAGCTCTGATCTGGATTACACGGTGTTGATGCCGGGCAGGCTCACTAATGAGAAGGGATCGGGGAAGGTAGAATTAAGAGCAAGTATTGAATCCATTGATGGCCGTGACATCACTCGTGATGACGTAGCCGAAGTAATATCACAACTAATAGATGAACCGGTAACCTTTGGCAAAAGCCTGGATCTTCTGCAGGGCGAAACTCCGATAGTGGAAGCCATTCAAAACCTGGATGAGAATTGAAATAAAGTAATTACTGACTTCTTAAAACATAAAAACCCCGGAACTGATCAGAGGTCCGGGGTTATTTTGGGGTATAAATAGGTAGTCTAGAAATTAACTAACTACTCTACTATTCAACAATAAATTTGCCTTTCATCATGGCGTAGTGACCCGGGAAGCTGCAAATGAAGTCATAAGTTCCTGCTTCAGGAGCTGTGAACTCAATGGTTGTTTCCTGCCCGCCACCGATCAATTTTGTGGTAACAATTACATTCTCAGAACCTTCAGGGATGTAGTCATTGTCAGCAGCTTTAGAAGCTTCTGATCCAAAACTGTTGATATCAGTTCCAGGCGTTAAAAGAACCCAGTTGTGTCCCATAGCTGCTTTTGGAAGTTTACCAACATGCTTAAGGGTTAATACAACAGTTTGTCCGGCCTTAACTTTAATCTCATCAGTATTGAACTGCATTTGATCGTTGCTTTCAACCGTGATCTCAACTTTATCTTGTGCAATTACGGTTGAGGTAAAAGCCAAGGTTAAAATGGTTAGGATGGATAATAAGAGTCTCATAATGATGTGTTTTAGTTTGTGATTTCAGCGGAACCGACCTCGATATTTCGGATACGATTGTCTTAAATGTTTAATCTGCATATAAGATCGACATCAAATGTGAATGTTTCGTGAAGTTCATCGAGAAAATTTTTACTCTGTTATATACTTATGATTCGATATATATGACGTAAAGATTGAACTAGGGATTACTTATGAAAATATTACCCAAATGGTATCAATTACTACATTATTGGTGTAGAAAAAAAAGACCAAATGGTATTGGCTTAACGATACCATTTCTTGTTGGATGTGATAACAGCTTATCACTTGAAGAACTATTTATAGAAATTAGAGATATGAAATTTGAAGAGACTATTGTGCTTCAGATTTGTCCAGATTTAAACCAATATATAATCTCTCTAGATGACAAAATTTATCCAGTTAGCAAGTATCTAAAGAATTATGGAAATTTGTATTTCGATGATGAAGTTCAAAATTTTAAAGATTTTGAGTCAATTTTATCCTTTGTTAGAGGGAGATATGAAGATGCAATTATAAAAGAAAAATTTTCTTATGATAAATATAATGATGAGTGGAAGAGCTTTAATGATTTAGAAAAAAATATGATCAAGATTATTTTAGATTAAAGTACTAATTAGATTAACGATTCTATGCACAATAATGAATTGAATAAAAATGGATCCGGGGACTTTTATTTTCTACATATCAATGACTATGATGAAATTGATCAAGTTGGATCTAATTTAGATGATAATATAGATCCAACAATAGTTGACATTACCTTTGATGTAGTACGAATATACAGGGGGATGAAAATGATGAGGTTTCTTGAAGCAAAGAAAAATAATAAAGGGATAAAAGCTTTGTTGAATTTTTTCAAGTATCACAAAGCATTTCATAATCCAACACTGAAATTTGAGATAAGAGAGAGAAGAGCTGATAATAAAGTACTTGAATGTAATTATGATGATTCAGATTATGCACGGATAACAATTGGTGATAATAATCTGCTTTTAGAAATTGCACATGGCTCATCAAGCAAAATTCATTATACATTATTTCACGGTCATATTGATGAATAGAATTACTAAGTAATGACAGATAAGAAACTTTAACTGACTAAATTCGATAAATATTATTCTCATTTTAAATAGATCAAATGAATAAAATTAATTGGGGCGTATTAAGTACTGCAAGTATTGGAACCGAGCACGTGATCCCCGGAATGCAAAAGGGAGAGCATTGCAACATGCTGGCTATTTCATCAAGGTCATTGGAAAAGGCTAAACATTCCGCTGATGTATTAAATATTCCAAAGGCTTACGGTTCCTACGAAGAATTACTCGCTGATGATGAGATCGATGCCATTTATAATCCACTTCCCAATCATTTGCACGTTCCCTGGACTATTAAGGCATTAGAAGCCGGAAAGCATGTGCTGTGCGAGAAGTCGATCGCGGTTAACGCTTTAGAGGCGGAAAAGCTGAAAGAGGAATCAGAGAAATATCCAGGCCTGAAAGTTATGGAAGCGTTCATGTACCGGTTTCATCCACAGTGGGAGGTAGTCAAGAACTGGGTATCATCAGGCAAGATTGGTGATCTAAAAACCCTACAGACCATGTTTACCTATCATAATGTGAATCCCGATGATATTCGCAATAAAGAAGGAATGGGTGGGGGTGGACTCCTCGATGTGGGATGTTACTGCATTTCTGCATCCCGTTATATTTTTGGTGAAGAACCTTCAAAAGTGTTTGGACAGGTTGAAATGGACCCGGATTTTAAAGTCGACCGGCTTGCTTCCGGAATATTGACCTTCTCAAATGGAACTTCGGTCTTTACATGTTCCACTCAAGCCAATAGAAATCAAAGCCTGGTGGTGCTGGGGAGTGAGGGTCGTATAGAGATGGAAACACCTTTCAATCCGCTCACAAATCCAACTTCTGTGTATTTGCGGAATAAAGGAGAGCTAATTGAGAAGAAAACACTTCAAGCAGATCACTACACTATACAGGGAGATGCATTTTCAAAAGCCATATTGAATGATGAACTGGTTCCAACCTCACTGGATGATGCCATCGCAAACCTGAAGGTGATAGATGCGGTTTTTGAGAGCAGCAGCGTAGAAGCTCCGGTTAATTTATAGAGGGAATACAGAGAGTAGCTGAATTCGAATCTGCAATACTTCAGCAATTTAATGCTTACATTAAGATTCACTTTTTATAGCCCGGCTTAGATCCGGGCTTTTTCATTTAATACCCCATATGTCTTTTAAATCACTGAATCTCAGTACGTCCATCCTAAAATCTCTGGAAGAAGAAGGATACACTCAACCCACACCTATTCAATCTCAAGCTATCCCCATTGCCCTTAAAGGCACGGATGTTTTAGGATGCGCACAAACCGGAACCGGAAAAACGGCGGCATTTGCGATCCCGATCTTACAATTATTGAGTGCAAGCAAAAAGCATGGTCATAATAGGAAGATCCGGAGTTTGATCGTCACTCCAACCCGCGAATTGGCCATCCAGATCGACGAAAGTTTTCAAACCTATGGAAGGTACACGAATATAGAAACCGCCGTAGTTTTTGGAGGGGTGAACCAAAAGAGTCAGGTAAAGAAGCTAAAGCGGGGAGTAGATGTTCTTACAGCCACTCCGGGGCGATTACTGGATCTGATGAACCAGGGATTTATTTCCCTTTCGGATGTTGAAATATTTGTACTGGATGAAGCCGACCGCATGCTTGATATGGGCTTCATTCATGATGTAAAGAAATTGCTGAAAGCTCTTCCCAATAAACGACAAACGCTATTTTTCTCAGCCACCATGCCTTCAGAGATCATAAAGCTTTCAAAATCAATTCTACATAACCCGGTGAAAGTAGAAGTCACTCCAGAATCTTCCACGGTAGATGTTATTGAGCAGGGGATCTATTTTGTGGACAAAGGGAATAAAAAGAACCTGCTGGTTGATGTGTTGCAAGAGGCAGGCGCAAAATCGGCATTGGTTTTTACAAGAACCAAGCATGGAGCCAATAAAGTTGTGAAATTACTGAATAGCCAAAATATTCAGGCAGAAGCTATCCATGGAAATAAATCTCAGGCAGCCCGACAACGGGCGCTTGGGAATTTCAAAGATCAAGTAACAAGAGTTCTGGTTGCCACCGACATTGCTGCACGCGGCATTGATGTAGATGAGTTGCAGTATGTGATTAATTATGAGATTCCAAATATCCCTGAAACTTATGTACATAGAATAGGAAGAACCGGAAGGGCGGGGTTAGACGGTACAGCTTTGTCTTTTTGCGATGCTCAGGAAAAAGCACACTTAAAAGATATTGAGAAACTTATCGGCAAAAGTATCCCTGTGATAGATGATCACAAATATCCGTTAATGGATCATAATCCGCCTGCACCCGAAAAGCAAAAACAACGTCCGTCCAGAAAACATAAAAGTGAGAAAAGGAAGACAAGTCATGGCGGCAAGCCTAAGAGTAATAATAAGAACAGAAGAAGGAAAGGCTCAGGGAATGGAAGGTAAAGTACTATTAAAAGACTGAAGTGCTAATTCTTCTGATGTAATTCTCGAAAGTAAATAGTGAAATTTTAGAAAGGGATTTGAACGGTAATATGGGTTCCTTTCTCAGGTTCTGAGTCTATTTCAAGTTTTCCTTTCATTGATTCAACAAGGTGACGGGCAAGCTGAAAACCGAATCCAAATCCTCGTTCATCTTTAGTCCCGGCCGTGCTCTTGGCATTACCACTCATCATTTCTTTGACTTGTTCTTTGGTCATCCCAATACCCGTATCGATGATCTCTGCCTTGAGCGTATTTTCAGGGTTCTTGATCATTTGAAGGTTTACAGTAACAGTTCCTTTTTCAGGAGTAAATTTGATTGCGTTGGTGATTAGGTTCCCAAATACTTGTAACAGCTTATGCTTTGGGAATTTACGGTCTTTGCCATTTCCCTCAACTGAGACATTAAATTCCAGTGATTTTGCTCTGGCTTGGGGCTGGTATAAATGCTGAAGTTTTGTTTGCAGCATGGATAATGTAAGTTCGTTAGCAGGAACCTTTTCAACTTCATCATCCACTTTGTAATTTGATAAGATATCATCTGCCAGATCCAGCACGGAACGGCCGCCTTTATTTATCAGATCAAGCAATTGCATGAACTCTTCCAGCTTACTTTCTTCAGCTTGGTCTTTTAGGATCTCGGCGATCCCAATTATACCACCGATAGGTCCTCTGATATCATGGCTGACTTTTCTCTGAATCTCTTTGAGCTCATTTACGTTATTACGCATCAATTTCAACTTTTGCTCATATTCAATGCGTGTGATCACTTCACTGGCAATGATCTTCAGGAATTCCTCTTTTTCAGGAGAAAGATCATTTTTCTTGGTGTCCATAACACACATGGCGCCGATTCGAATACCATCAGGGGTGGTAAGCGGAACTCCATAATAATATCTGATATGAGGATCTCCGGTTACATACTCTTTATCCTTAAAACGCTCATCGCTGGTCATATCCTCAACCTCGATCACCTAATATCACAAACTGGCAGGCTGTCTCTTCTCTTGGAGTTTGTTCTACATCCAATCCAAAATTTGATACCGTCCATTGAATATTGGCTTCGAGTAAGTTTACCAGCGAGATGGGAGTACCCGTCACATAAGCCGCCAGTCGGGTGAGATCGTTAAGTTTTCCCTGCATTTCCGAATAGTCAATATCATATTCGGAGAGTTTGAGTAAGCGTTCAAATTCATTATCGGGTACAGGAGTAGATTTTTTTGATATGAATTTAAGTTATTCAGATAATCTCCAGATTTCCACTCTATCTAAAGCAATATACGGAACGGCTATGTGATTGAGTTGTGTGTTGATACCGATATCAGCAGGGCGCCCGGTTGTTTTAATGAGTATCTTTTCTGTGTATTCATTAAGAATCCTGATCGAAGAATCCTGCTGACTTGCTGAAAATAGATTGTTCCCAATGAATTCGATGCCGTCAAAATATCCACCTTCAAGTGTAGCAAATTCATAGATTTCAGCATCAGAGTTAAATGCATGAAAAGTTTGAGCTCCACCCCAGGGTGCTAATATAAAGTCTGAATTCTCAGGGTTTAGGGTGATGCCATTTGGAGCATATTCGAGGGAATCGAGATAAAGAGCTGCTGAACCTTCTTCTACCTTATAGACACGCGGGTTACCAGTATCTGTTACGTAAAGAATCCCATTTTCATCAGCTGAAATGTCATTTAAAAAGCCGATCTCAAATTCACTGAAATCTACAAAATCAGTGTGGTGACCGGTATTTTTGTTGAATCCGTGTACTCCGAGTACATCCGCTGCCCAAAGGGTTTCATTCACAATAAACATACCACGCGGGGCGTGGAGTGGTGCATCCTCGGTTCCGGTCATAAATCGTAATTCCAGGATGTTGCCCTCAGCATCAGCTTTGGTTATGAACCCTGTAGAGTCCTGATCGCTCCCGCCGCCGGTAAAGTTTGAGATGAAATATACGTCCTGTTCGGGATCGTATCGAACTGCTTCAGGGCCATCCAGTTCGGTTATGGTGTAAACAATATCAGTGGAGTCTTGAACGGTTTCAAGATCCAGGCTAAGCTCTGGTGAATCCGGAGAGGTACATCCCCAAAATATAATTACGATGGCAGTAAAAGCTGAAAGTAGAATTTTCATGGTAAGTGTGATCTTGATTTTTTATTTATTGAACCAGGAGATATCGCGTACTTCAAACTGATCTTCCTGATCCCAGTCTGTGTTTATGATGATACCGCCAATCAGCAAAAGCGGGCTTTTTCCGAGATGTTCAATTCCACCGGCGATAATATCAGTTAGTTCCCTTTTGATCTGATCGAAGGCGGTTTCTGTTGTTGCTATGACTTGATCATCAGCTTTTTTGATCTCTTGATAATTCTCAATCAATACTTTGTTGACCTGTCCCTGCTGGTAGTCATCGTGGGATATGTTAAGTACATTTCCTGCTTTAACATTATTCAGTCCCGCTATCAAAGATCCACAGGATGAGGAGGGGGATTCCTGTCCTTCTCTAAGAACTTTCCCGGTATTTCCATTTTTATCAATGCCGATATGCGGGCCATAGATTATTACAGCACCGCCATTATCAGGAATGTGACTTGAAAAAGCAGCGAATCCCGTCTTTCCCGTAAATGGAATTCCGGAAATTCCACCAAAGAAAAAGGGGCCTGGAGCTTTAAAATGCTCCCCCAAAGAAAGAAAACTGTTGTTGATCTCATCGCTGCAAATGGAAGTACCCCAAATGCAGTCATTGGGATTCAGGTTGTTACTTTTTAATTCCTTAAGTAAAGTTTCTTCTAAAGAAGACAGAGATTCCGCCTTCGGATATACTGCGGTTACGTTCTTCATTTTAATTGATCTAAATTACTGCTTCTGATTTGAGCCAAATCTAACGATATAAAAGCAAATAATAGAAAAGAAATTCCAAGGTGTACTGTGGAAATTAGTTCATCTATCAGCCCGATCAGAAATTAATTTTTGGCTAATCTCATACCATAAAGTTTTTATCCTTATCTTTGGGACTTATTGAAAATCGTGAGTTCGCGATAAGACTGGAATACCGAAACTTTTCAGGTTTATAGAACCTTGCTGGCCTTTGTAAATCAAGCAGTCGTGCTTGCCTCTTGTCCATAGCTCACCCCAAATTTATTCCGGACAAGAAGACACGCAGCACAAATTTCTGAACGGGATCAAAACGACTAAAAAATACTATATGTCAACGTTCAAAGAACTGGGCCTGTCGCCCGAAATATGCCAAGCAGTAGAAGATCTTGGCTTTGAAATCCCAACCGAAGTACAGGAAAGAGCTATTCCTACTATTTTAGCTTCACAACGAGATCTGATTGCTTTAGCACAAACCGGAACCGGTAAGACCGGTGCTTTTGGAATGCCGGTACTGCAACAAGTAGATGCCAACTCAAAAAATGTTCAGGTTTTGGTACTATCGCCAACTCGTGAATTGGCCATACAGATCGAAAAAGATCTTAAGTCTTTTGCCAAACATCAAAAAGGAATTAACACTCTGGCCGTTTATGGCGGAGCAAATATCTCTACACAGATTCGTGGACTGAACAAAGGAGCTCAGGTAGTTATTGGAACTCCGGGACGTATGCTTGACCTCATCCGTCGCAAAAAACTGGATGTAACCAATGTACGTTCGCTGATCCTGGATGAAGCTGATGAAATGCTGAACATGGGCTTTCAGGATGACCTGGATGCCATTCTTCATGACACGCCAAAGGAAAAACAAACATTACTGTTTTCGGCTACGATGCCTAATCAGATCTCCAAAATGGCGCGTAAGTACATGAATGATCCTGAAGAAATTCAGGTAAGTGCCCGAAACTCCGGTGCGTTGAATGTAGAGCATCATTTTTATATGGTGAATGCTAAAGATCGTTACGATGCACTTAAGAGAATCGCTGATGTGAATCCAGGTATATACGGGATCATCTTTTGCAGAACTCGTCGGGAGACATCAGATATTGCTTCAAAGCTTTCCAAAGAAGGCTACAATGCCGATCTGCTGAATGGGGATCTTTCTCAAAATCAGCGGGATGAAGTTATGAACCGATTTCGGTCAGGTGAATTGCAGCTATTGGTAGCAACCGATGTTGCCGCTCGTGGACTGGATGTAGACAGCCTGACTCATGTCATTAACTACAATCTTCCGGATGATCTGGAAGTATATATTCACCGAAGTGGTCGCACCGGTCGTGCAGGTAATAGCGGGATTGCAGTTTCTATTATTCACACCCGTGAGATGAATAAGATCAGAGCTCTTGAGAAAATGTCCGGAAAGAATTTCATTAAACAAGATGTACCTAAAGGTGCAGAAGTTTGTGGGGTTCGGATGATGGATATGGTTGAGAAATTGAGAACTACTGAAGTCAACGAAAAGCAGATCGAAAAGTATCTACCGGAAGTATATGAGCGATTGGCTGACTTAGGCTGGCAAGACCTCATTAAGCATTTTGTTTCCATGGAGTTCAATCAGATCCTGGAATATTACGAGCAAGCCGGTGATATAAATGCCTCGGCCGGAAAATCGAATAATAACAACAATCGTAAGAATTCATCAAACCGGAAAGGAAACCGAAATTCAGGCGGAAGCAGTAATAATCGTATTGCTGAAGCAGGTTTTACAAGGTATTTCCTCAATGTTGGTGGGAGAGACGGATTGAATCCGGCCCGACTGATGGGTGTTGTAAATGAGCAAATGAATGGCAAAAAGCCTGATTTTGGGAAGATCGACATTCAGAATAATTTCTCATTCTTTGAAGTAGAAGAGGGATTTGATTCAAAACTTTTTGACGCTATGAATGGCTCAAAATTTGAAGGTCGTAGTATCGAAGTAGAATTAGCCAAACCCGATACTAATGGCAGCGGTTCTTCTTCCTCATCTAAT
This sequence comes from Gracilimonas sp., assembly GCA_040904925.1. GTDB lineage: Bacteria > Bacteroidota > Rhodothermia > Balneolales > Balneolaceae > Gracilimonas. The sequence goes on from JBBDSP010000002.1 coordinate 13,986, forward strand.
GGTTCTTCATCCAAAGGTGGGGGATACAAAGGTAAAGGAGGTTCCGGTTCCAAAAGCTATGGTTCCAAAAAGGGAAGCAGGAAATCTAAAGGTGAAGAGCCTTTCAGTAAATCCAGAGGCGGGCGGATCAAGAAGAAAAGAAGTCCTGAAGTATATTCTTAACAACAAATAGAATATTGGTTCCAACGCAGAGCGTGTGGAGCCAGACTTGAGTAATTTTACTAAGTAAGTAAATACTCTCTCCTACGTTCCACATTGGAGCGAATAGAATCTAAGCCCAAGATCAGCAATGGTTTTGGGCTTTTTTATTCTCATTATTTTCGATTTTTAAACAGCAGTTAAAGAACCCATTTGTTATATGAGAATCTTACTAATCATAATTCTTTCTTTAATTTTGATAGGATGCTCTTTTGAGCAAGAAACTGAAGTGTACCACGGATTTGTTGGTGAACTGATTGAGAAAAGCATACAGGCAGAATCAGATATCAATTTCACAATGAATATTGAGGAAAGCGGATCTGACAGCTTGAAGGTTGGATTTACAGTAAATAATAATAATGAGAATGTGACAGATATCTTACACTCATCCAGTTATCCTATGCTCTTAATTTATGATAGTGAAGAGATGATTCAGCCTTCACCGGATATGTTGGACAACCTGATTTTTTTTCATGACTTGGTAACAACCCGAATTGGAGCACATGAAACTAAATTCATTAAAGAAATAAAAATTGAAAAACCTGCCGGCTCTCCATTTCAACTCAGAGCATACATGGCCTATGATCTGGAAAGGGAAGATTCCCTGCATAAAGATTTGCATTCGATTACAGAAGAAATAGTATTCGAATGATGATAAATACAGGAATAATGCTTCTACCTAAAGTAGAACACTGAAAATTGAAGATCTGGTTCCAACGCAGAGCGTGTGGAACCAGTGCAAAGTTTCTCTATCTGTGGATTCATGGAAAGCATAGACTTTCATAAGATCTAACCTAAATATTATAATTTCTCAGAATCAGACAAGTTTTGCCGAACATGCCGCACTGTTTGAATATAAATGGTATCCTGCTTTATTCGATAAATAATGCGATAATTTCCTGAAATTATCTCTCTCAGATTTTTTTCATTGTATTCTGGAACAATTCTACCAGACATTGGCTGCGAATGTAATTGATCTGTTTTAGAAAGTAATTCTTCGGCCCATTTCTCAGCAATTTCTAAACTATCTTGGGCAATGTAATCAACAAACTTATTGACTTTATTAAGAGCCTGATTGGTCCAGATTACTTCCATTTTTTCAGATTTTCTCTGATTTGATTTTTAGCCTCTTCATGAGAAGTAACTTCCCCGTTCATAATTTGCCGTTCTGCCTCTAGCAAATCATCCATTAGGTCAATTTTGTCAATCATTCGTTGGTATTCTGCTACATCAATCAAAATAGCAGCACTTTTACCATGCTGGGTTAGCACAATTGGGCGCTTATTATTTTTAACCCGATCTATAAAATCAGCTGATTTCTTTCTGAATTCTGAAACCGGTTGGATGTCTTGATCTAATTCAACTTTTAAAGTACTCATAATGATTTCTAGATTACGTTTTATTGTACTTTTAAAGTACAAAATTATTTGCAGTAAAAAGAAAAAGCCCGAACTCAATTAAGAATCCAGGCTTGTAAAAGTGAATATATTCAATTTTGTTCTCATTCTGCCGGAACGAGTGTAAAAAAACTATAGTAAACCTATCATCTTACTGAACCATGATTATCGGATTGCCATGATTAAAATATCAGTGAAACTCCTTAATCCTTAAATCTGTGATCATAACTTGGTAGGATTCGGTGCATCCCCATATACTTCTTTAGGATCAAAGACTTTTTCGTCTTCTTCAAACTTGAGCTCGCCATCCTTTTTCTCGAAGTCTTCACCGGTTGGTACGCTGCGGTAGAAGCAAGAGCGGTATCCCACATGACAGCTTGCACCATTGCCCTGAACTTCAACCCGGAGCCATACGCAATCCTGATCGTCATCAATACGCATTTCTTTTACGGTTTGAACGAGTCCGCTTGTGGCCCCTTTGTGCCATAGGGTCTCACGGCTGCGACTGTAATAAACGGCTTCTCCGATCTTGATGGTTTTTTTGAAAGCTTCTTCATTCATATAGCCATGCATCAGTAGTTCACCAGATTCGTAATCAGTGGTTACAACGGGAATTAATCCATCATCCTGAAATTTTGGAGCCAGGTCGGTTCCTTCTTCAACTTGTTCTACCGTTTTTCTTTCTTTGAATTTAATGTCGCTCATTGGTCTTTATTTCTTGTAAATAATTTTTGTGGCAAATAGGTTGGTTCCAACGCGGAGCGTGTGGAACCAGGTTATATAGTTTTTCAAGCTCAATAAGTACTTCATTGCTCGCTCCTACGCTCTGCGTTGGAGCGAACGTGGTCGCTACAAGCAATTCGTCAGACGGGCTTTGAGTCGTTAGACGAAGTTTTCTGTTCTACATTCGATGTTGGATGTTCACTGTTGGTTGTTCTCTTCGGTACGGGGTCATATCCGTCTCCACCCCAGGGATGACAGCTTCCGATCCTTTTGATTCCCAGCCAGAAGCCTTTCAAAGGTCCCCATTCTTCCACTGCCTCGATCATATATCGGGAGCAGGTGGGTTGGTATCTGCAGCTTCTTCCCAGCCAGGGAGAAATAGCTGCTTGGTAAAATTTCACTAAGACAACGATCAAAAAGCTGAATATGTCACTCAGCCATTTCATTACTTGATCTCGAAATCGGTGCCGTCTTTTCCATCCATCAACTGAACGCCAAGCTCTTTCAGGTCATCGCGGATCTTATCAGACAGTTCAAAATTCTTATTGCCTCGGGCATCCTTTCTGATCTCGATTAATAACTCGATCAGCTCTTTGGTCAATTCCTCATTGCCACCACCATTTTGTGGCCAGATCCCTAATACTCCATCCACAAAATCATGAAGAAACTCCTTGATTTCTTCAATGTTTGCCGGAGTCTTTTTATCGGTGATCTGTTTTCGAATTTCCTTCAGCTGCTCAAATAAAATGGCAATGGCCTGGGCAGAATTGAAGTCGTCATTCATTACGCCTTCCACCGAACCCTTCAGGGCATCAAGGTCATAATTATCACCGCTACCGGCTTCTGCACCTTCAATGGTTTTGATCATGGAATGCAGATTCTTCAGCCCGGTTTCAGCTCCACTCAGGGCTTCCTCAGAAAAATCGGTAGTGCTTCGGTAATGAGATTGAAGCAGGAAAAACCGAATGACTTCAGGATTCCATGCGCGGGTCAGGAGTTTATGATCGCCTGTGAAAAACTCATGCAGGTTGATCGCATTCCCGAGTGATTTCCCCATTTTTTGGCCTTCAAGGGTAACCATATTGTTATGCAGCCAATACTTCACAAATTGTTTGTCGTGTGCACATTCAGCCTGGGCAATTTCACATTCATGATGTGGAAATTGGTTTTCCAATCCGCCACCGTGAATATCAAAACTATTGCCTAAGTACTTGGTACTCATAGTTGAGCATTCAATATGCCAGCCGGGATATCCAACTCCCCAAGGCGAGTCCCATTTCATTATGTGATTATCATTCGCCTTTTTCCACAGCGCAAAATCTTCAGGATTACGTTTATCAGAGGCTGTTTCTACCCGTGTTCCTGATTCAGCGTCTTCCAGTTTACGTCCGCTCAGTTTTCCGTATTCAGGATCGGAGGATACATCGAAATACACGTTGCCATTTACTTCGTAGGCATGTCCGTTTTCAATTAATTTCTTAACCATTGCGATTTGCTCGGGAATATGTCCGGTGGCGCGGGGGGCAATATCAGGACGAAGCACATTCAGTGCATCCATATCCCTGAAATAGGTATAGGTGTATTTTTCAGCAATTTCCATCGGCTGCACTTTCTCAATGCGAGCCTGCTTGCTGAGTTTGTCTTCACCTTCTTCAGCATCATCCACCAGGTGACCTACGTCCGTAATGTTTTGCACGTAACGAACTTTGTAATCCAGATAGCGCAGATAGCGCAGAATCACATCAAAAGAAACATAGCTTTTGGCGTGACCGAGATGGGCATCTCCATAAACTGTGGGGCCGCACACATACATTCCAACGTGTGGAGGATTTAACGGTTTGAACAGTTCTTTTTTACGGGAAAGGGTGTTGTAAACGTGAAGTTTGCTTGCTTGCTCAGCCACAGTTATCAGTCTATCTGGGTGTTCGTTTTGATGTAATCAATGAATTTCTGCTGGGTATCTTCATCTTTAAAAGCCCCGCGATATTCAGCTGTAATGGTAGTGCTGCTGTGATCTTTAATTCCACGAGTAGAAACACATAAGTGCTTGCTGTCGATAAAAACGGCGACGTCTTCAGTCTCAAGTGCTTCCCGAAGCTCATCAGCAATTTGAAGAGTTAGTCGTTCCTGAACCTGAGGCCGGCGGGAATAATAATCTACGATACGGTTGATCTTCGAAAGCCCGATCACCTTTTTCCCGGAAGGGATGTAGGCCACGTGCGCTTTCCCGATAAATGGAAGAAAGTGGTGTTCGCAAAAGGATGTCACCTGAATATTCTTTTCGATCAACATGCCGTTATAATCGTAGCTGTTGCTGAACTGTCTTGCAACAGGTTTATTCTTAGGGTTTAATCCTTCAAAAATTTCTTTTACATACATTTTAGCCACGCGATGAGGTGTGCCCTTCAGGCTGTCGTCTTCCAGGTCTAAACCTAAAGCATTCATAATTTCAGCAAAATGCTTTTCGATGATCTCGATCTTTTCTTCATCGGTTTTATCGAATGCATCCTCTCTGAGAGGGGTTTGCACAGAAGTGCCTACGTGGTCTTCGCCGATCTCTTCGGCAGTGATTTTATCTAAATCCAATGTTTTCAATATTTCTGATTGTGTTTTCATGGAGAACAGGCTTGTTCCTGCGCCTCTAAAACAGAACACTAAAGTTAAGGGTTCCAAGTATTAATTGACAGCGGGAGAACTTTGAACATTGAATAAGAAAGATTGAATTTTGAAGCGTTCTAATTTGGGATTTTTGATGAGTTTGGGGGATATTACTCAGAACTCAGAACTCAGAACTCAGAACTCAGAAAATGATCAAACATGTAGTAATGTGGAAGTTGAAAGATGTGGCAGAGGGTAAGACGAAATCCGAAAATGCAGAGACCATTAAGAAGCTGTTGGAGGATCTTCCGAATAAAATAAAAGAATTAAACAGTGCAGAAGTTGGTATTAACAAATTGGAAGGTGAGGATGATGCGATCTGTGATGTTGTCTTAACTACAGAATGCGAAACTGAAGAGGACCTGAAAGCCTATGCAGTTCATCTCGATCACCAAAAAGTTGTTTCTTTTATTAAAAAAGTAGTAACCGAACGTCGCGTAGTTGATTATAAATTATAAGGGAGAAACGATTCACCAATATCGATTAACGAATGAAAGAACCTGATCCCATAGAAGTCCCCATAAACGGAGTGCTAGACCTTCACCTTTTCAACCCAAAAGAACTGGGAGATCTGATCCCGGACTATATAGAGGCTTGTCTTGAAAAAGAGATCTATTCCATCCGCATTATTCATGGAAAAGGGAAGGGCGTACTTCGCAGAACCGTTCATAGTTTACTGGAGCGGAATTCAAATGTAGATTCTTACAGCCTCGCTACAGATAGGAGTGGTTGGGGAGCTACCATTGCTGAACTAAAAGCCCTTAATTCAAAATAAACTGCAGCGGTTCATCCACTCTCATCGCCCAGAATTGCTCTTTATGATCGTGGCCTTCAAACTTTTTGGTAACCCAGTTTTCTCCTTCAGTATACCCACGATCATCCATCATCTTGTTGACCTCCTGTTGGTAAGGTTCATATTCACCATCCAAGCCTCTGGTTCCAAAATCGAAATAGATCTTATGTGTAGCCGGATCGGGCAGGGCTTTCGGAATGTAGCTCATAAAATCATCACCGCCATTTTCGGCTACCGGCCAGTGGGTTGATACACAACCTGCGGCCCCAAATACATCCGGGTATTCCATGATAGCATAAAGGGAAATGAGTCCGCCCATACTTGAACCCATTACGGAGGTAAATTCTGCTTCTCGTTTGGTGCGGTAGTTTGCGTCCACAAAAGGTTTAAGCTCTTCAACCAAAAATTTCAGGTATTCATCCGAGATAATTTCATCATATCCCATCAAAGGAGCGTCGTTGGGCTTATTTGGCATGTATTCGGCGAAACGAGTTTCACCGGTATTCCAAACGGCTACCACAATAGTTTTTGGGACTTTCCCTTCTCGAATCAAATTGGTCATGACCTCATCTACCATCCAGTCGTTGCCGTTATAGGAGGTTTCGGGATTGAACACATTTTGTCCGTCATGCATATATAATACCTGATAAGTGGAATCTTCCTCTGCATAATCTGGCGGAAGCCAGACCTCTACATTTCGGGGAGCAACGTATTCAGATTCGAATAACTCATACATTTCAACCGTCCCCGTGACGGCTTTGACAGAATTTTGAGGTTCAGGCTCAGTTTGTTCACCGGAGCATCCGATGAGGGCTATCGTGAAAAAGAGATAGAGTAGATTTTTCATGAGTGGTATGAGTTATAAGGTTTTTGAAACTCGGTCACTCTGTAGTTTGTAATGATCACCGGATTCCGGACAAACGGCTTTACCATCCTTATCGAATTCCAAATGGTGGCCATATTCGCTCACCCATCCAATCTGCTTAGCAGGATTCCCAACCATCAGGGCATAAGCAGGCACCGGTTTTGTGATCACAGCTCCGGCTCCTATCATGCAATACTTCCCTAATTCATTCCCGCAAATAATGGTGGCATTTGCTCCGATGGAAGCCCCCTGACGGACCTGAGTTTCAACATATTCGTCACGACGGACGATGGCACTGCGGGGATTTACGATATTTGTAAAAACCATAGAGGGCCCCAGAAAAACGTCATCTTCACAGATCACACCGGTATAAATAGAGACATTATTCTGAACCTTGACGTTTTTACCGAGTTTCACTTTTGGCGAAACCACCACGTTCTGGCCAAGATTGCAGTCCTCTCCAAGTTCTGAGTCGGGCATTACGTGAGTAAAATGCCAGATCTTAGTTCCTTTTCCGATCTTTGCTCCCTCATCAATAATGGCCGTTTCGTGTGCGAAATAATCCATAAAAGTAGTTGTTTAACATTTACTCTGATATTACCGAATGTTTGGTTGTTGTGAAAGTGAATGTATATACTGAAATGGTTTTTATTTACGGGCATCAACTGTCAAATGGTTGTTGATTTCCCTATCCTTTTGCCTATACAAAAATTTCTTACAGACTACATTTCAATGAGTGACAATTCTAAGCAGAATTTAAAAGAGCAGTTTCTAAAACAAAGCGAAAAACTTGCGGTATTAATTGAGAAGCTGGAACAGGCCGGAAGTCAGTTTTCATATATACGCCTGGGCTATTTTGTGGTCTCAGTAGGCGTATTATATATGATCTCAAGAACCGGTCATGATGGTATTTTCTTTACTTCATTGCTTGCTTTGTTGGGGGGATTCATTTTCCTGATCGCTCGCCATAAAAAGATCACGGATCATAAAGACGAGCTTAACTTTCTGAAGAAGCTTAAAGAACAGCATATCGCCCGAATGGAACTGAATTGGGAGCAACTTCCCGATTATAAATTTCATCGAGAGTTAAACGATCATCCCTTTGCAGACGATCTTCACATCACAGGACATTATTCGCTGCACCATTTAATGGATACGGCAATCTATGAGGGAAGCTCGGAGCGGCTCGCTAATTGGCTGCTGAATGAAAAGCCAGACAAGGAAGAGGTAGAATTACGGCATGATTTGGTAAAAGACCTTATACCCTTATCCGGATTTCGTGAGCGCCTTCAGATACAATCATTCATGAGTAAGCTGGAGGTTTCCGACAAAGACTGGAGTCTGGATAAATTACTGAAATGGCTGCGTAAGCCATTGAATGTTAAGTTCACAGCTTCGCTGATCATTTTAAGCCTTCTTTCATTAGCTAATATAATATTGTTGGTCACAGCTATTGCAGGCATTACCGGTCCCTGGGTTTTGTTAACCTTTGTTACTTATCTGGGGTACTATAATTTCAACAGCCACAAAATTGCGGGTCTTTTCGATGCAGGATATCAGATCGACAAGCAGATGAATAGGTTTGGAAAAATTTTAATCTATGTAGAACAGTATAAATTTGAGGAAGGAAGCCGGCTGGCAATATTTTTGAAAAACCTTCAGCAGCCTGAGGATTCTCCATCTAAATACTTAAAGAAAGCATCGAGACTTGCAGGGGCAGCTTCACTTCAAACTAATCAGGTACTCTGGCCGCTGGTGAATATGGTAATTCCGTGGGATATGTATTTCTCCATGAAGATGGAGGAACTGAAAAAGGATCTGGAGCCAAAACTCAGTCAGTGGCTGGATGATTTTTATGAACTGGAAACATTGAATTCCATTGCCAACTTTGCATACCTCAATCCTGAGTTTACTTTTCCCGAGATAACGAGTGAGGACAATGTATTATATAGTGCAAGAGATCTGGGGCATCCGCTCATTCCGGATCATGAGAGGGTTGCCAATGATTTTGAGGTTGAAAAAGATAAGGATCTGTTTTTGATCACCGGTTCTAACATGGCTGGGAAGAGCACTTTTTTGAGAACGGTTGGGATAAATCAGGTACTGGCTTTTTCAGGGGCCCCGGTGAACGCGTCCTCCCTGAAAACGAACTTGTTCAGGTTGTTTACCAGCATCAACGTAAAAGATTCTTTGGAAGGCGGACTTTCTCACTTTTATGCAGAGGTAAGAAGGTTACGGACATTACTGGATGAACTGGAATCCGAGAATAAATTACCACTATTCTTTTTTGTGGATGAGATCTTTAAGGGAACCAATAACCGGGAGCGATTCCGTGGCAGTACGGCTTTTCTAAAATATGTTGCCGGAAAAAATGGGGTGGGTATGGTATCAACCCACGACCTGGAACTTGCTTCACTGGAAAAAGAAATCTCTCAACTCAGCAACTGGCACTTTTCGGAAACCATCGAAGATGGGAAAATGAGTTTTGAGTATAAGATCAAATCAGGTCCTTGCCCTACTACAAATGCAATAAAGATCATGGAGATGGAAGGGCTGCCTGTAGGAGAGTAATTAAAGAGGAATGAAATTTTTCGTACTCAACCTCAGGTTGGGAGATGCGCCATTTTCACAGTATGCTGATACTGAAACCATAGGTTATATTATTTATTGCGAAAGACGCGGAAGGAGTGTCAGGATTACTTATATCCGTTTTCGGAATCCTGCAATTCTAACTATTAGCTATATTAAGTAACTAATAGAGGGAAGAATATTGTTTAAAAAATAGTTTATGAATCTTCATCATTTCTTCATAAATGCTTGAAACAGTATCTTTATAACTGTTTATTACACAATGTGTTGCGGTAGCAATAATATTTAATTTTCTTCATTATTTCTTCATGAAGTATGAGGATCTTGGTAGCGAATTCAAAGATCAAGAATTCAATAAAACAAAAACCAATGAGGTCGAAAATGTATAGAATCCTAATCACACTAATCCTGTCGTTAAGTACTATGGTGTTGTATGCTCAAAATTACAGCATCGTCCAAAATGAAAGCGAAGTTACTATAGACGGTACTTCAAACGTTCATGACTGGGAATCCAAAGCGGAACAATTCTCAGGAACTGCAACCATCGAAATAGAAGAAGATTCATTGATTTCCTCCATATCAGAGCTGGAATTCAATGTAGTAGTAGATGGCATCAAAAGCGGTAAAGGAGGCATGGATGACAAAACTTACGATGCTTTAGATAAGAAAAAGCATCCGAATATCAAGTTTGTGTTATCTGAAGTAACCAACATAAGTGCCAATACCCTTACAGCTAACGGTGAACTCACCATTTCGGGAGTAACCAATATCATTCAGATGGAAGTAGAATATGAGATCCTTCCGGATGGCTCAATTATGTTCAAAGGAACACAAGCTATTACAATGACGGATTATGACGTCGACCCTCCCAAAGCTATGTTCGGTGCCATTAAAGCCGGCGCTGATGTAGATGTGATCTTCGATGCTAAATTCGCACAATAACAAACACCCATTTTAAATAACCAACAACAACAAAATATCAAGGCCATGAAAACTCAAGCCAAATTTTTCACCACACTGCTCTTAGCATTACTTGTAGGAAGTGCTTCGGCATATGCTCAGCAAACTCGTGATCTGCAGTATTTCAGATCTCAGGATAAAACAGGCATCAACGTATTTGAAACTCCTAAAACTACAAATGTTGAATTTGAAGGACTAAAAGTTCGAGTAGGCGGTGCCAATACTTTGCAATTCCAGGCATTGGATACAGAAAACAGTGGAGCAGTTCAAATTCGGGAATTAGCTCCAAACTTTAACCTTGCTACTTCTAATTTCGATATTGATGCTCAGCTTTATGATGGTGTACGTATGCACTTGCGTACCTACTTATCATCCCGCCACCACCCGGAACCTTATGTGAAAGGCGGTTACATGCAAATTGATAAGCTGGACTTTATTGAAGAAGGATTTGCATCAGATATTATGGAAAAAGTGACTTTTAAAGTGGGTCACATGCAAATCAACTATGGTGATAACCATTTCCGCAGAAGTGATAACGGACAAGCAATTTACAACCCATTTGTAGGAAACTACATCATGGATTCATTCACAACTGAAGTTGGTGGCGAAGTCTACTACCAAAACAATGGACTACTGGCAATGGTTGGGCTTACTAATGGTAAACTAAACCAAAGCACTGTTGATGTAGCTGAAGGTGATCCCAAATCGAAACCTGTTTTTGTGGGGAAATTGGGATATGACAGCCAGGTCAATGATGACTTAAGATTCAGAATCACTGGTTCTGTATACACTACTGGAGAATCAGTAAACAACTATCTATATACCGGTGACCGCGCAGGGGCCCGTTACTATAATGTTGTTAATTCTGTTGCAGCTGGGAATAACGACTTCCGAACAGGACGTTTCAACCCGGGATTTGCTAATGAGATCACAGCAATTATGATCAACCCATTCGTAAAATTCCAGGGACTTGAGTTCTACGGAGTGTTCGAAAACTCTTCAGGTAAAGCTGAAGCCGAAACAGACACAAGAACTTTCAACCAATATGGCGCAGAACTTCTGTACAGACTTGGAGAGAACGAGGATTTTTACTTCGGTGGACGTTACAACCTTGTGACCGGAGATACCAATGCCGGAGAAGAAGTAGATATTACCCGATTCAACATTGGTGGTGGCTGGTTTATGACCAACAACATTCTTGCAAAAGTTGAATATGTGAACCAAACATGGGATGGTTTTGCAGCAGGAAGCCAATTTGAGGATGCGAAATTTAGCGGAATCATGTTAGAAGCTGTGATTAGCTTCTAATATACCGACCTCATAGGAAAGGGGTGCGCTGTGAAAGGCTCGCCCCTTTTTATGTGAGAAGGATTTTTACAGGCCGAATGGTGGATAAGTTTTCCACTGTTCGGTTTTTTTGTTTGTATCTGGGGGTGTGGTTGTAGAATTGATGCATTTTTTGGTTATCATATTTTGTCATAATTACTACCTGTAACCTTAAAACATTACAGCAATATGCCACTCAAAATCAGCTCAATGTTACTCAGTATAATTTTTACCGGGATCATTATTTCAGCATGCTTAGCAGAGAAAGATCAAAACAGGAACAGTGATACACAGAAGCTTGGATTCAGCGGACTGGCTCAGATCAACGATGCATCTTTTTTAGCTGTGTATGACCTCAAGAGTTTTGAAGATGGTCCACGCCTGAGTGTGATCAGCTTAAAAGACGATGAGGGCTATAGAATTGATCCTGTGACAATTACGGATTGGCTGCATAAAGATGGAAGAGGAAGTGATCTGGAGGCCGCATGTAAAATTCCAGGCAGTATGAATGAGTTTTTGATAACTGAATCCGGACAATGGGATGGAGCTTATGGTAGAATATTTCATGTAAAAATAGATCGATCTTTAAACGAATATCATGGAGAGGTTTTAGGAGTTTTTGATCTGCCTGTATTTGAGCCAAAAGGTCCGGATAAAAGTGATGGGGACGAATTTGAGGGACTTGCTTGTTTTCAAAATGAGGATGATCGAACATTTATAATTTTGGGAGAAAGGGGAGGATCATCAGCTTATCCGAATGGAGTGCTGCGATGGGCAGAAGTTGATCTCACTTCCTATACGTTGATCTGGACTCAGAATGGTGAAGATGGATATCAGGTTGATGCTCCGGGAATTTGGGAAAATAGAGCTACAAACAGAGATATCTCGGGACTTTATCTGGATAAAGAGAATGTGTTATGGGGAACCGGTTCCGAAGATCTTGGTGATGCAGGACCGTTTCAGTCTGTGATCTATAAATTGGGTAGGATAGATATAAATGAAGATGAGCCTGTCATACTGGAAAGTAACCTTGAGGTTGTCAGGTACGTAGCCGGATTCAAGATAGAAGGAATATCCTCAGGCCTTGAAGGTATTTCGGGTAGTAAATTTTCTATAGCAACGGAAGACGAAGTTTATGGCGGAGTGTGGAGAGTTATAAACTGATTAGAACAATGCCCGTTATTCTTCCCGCTGGATGATAAGCTCAAATTCGATATCAAGTTCATCATCTACCTTGATAAGTCCGAACATTGGGGTTGGTGGGGTAAGGCCAAAATCAGTCATATAAAGTACTTTGTTACCCCCCACAATATATTGGTCTTCACTGCTCGAAAAGGTATTCAGAGGCACAGTATAATGTCTTTCCTGACCGGCAATGCGTATGGTAACAAGTGCATCACTTGGAATTATGTCTGACTCATCTTTCAAGCGCAGCTCGTTGAGGATGATCTCGATGAAAGGATATTCTTTGTACTTAAGGGTACTTCTGAAATCACGATTTATAGCTCGTTTTCCACAGTCAAACTGACTGATCTCCAGTGAAAGGGAGACCCCGTTTACAGTAACGGTATCTTCTTCAACCTGATAGTAATAACTAAGAGAATCACGGTGAAGATCGTGCTCAGCCTGGCATCGAAATTCATTTACATTTGATTTTCCTTTAATGCTTAACTTACTCTGGTCACTGAGCTGAACTTTTCCGTCTTGCGCAGGTAAACTAAGCGGCAGCGTACAAAGAACAGGAATTAAGATTTTTGGCAGAAATTTTTTCATACTCATAGTTTTCGCAAACAATATAAAAGCAGTTTGAATATTTGATGAATAATAAGGTAATGATACAAGAATTATTGGAAGCAGCAACTGAGATCGCAAAAATTGGAGGTCATCACACCCTAAAATATTTTAAAAAAAATATTGAGATCATTTCAAAAGAAGATGACTCTCCGGTTACTATAGCCGACCGTGAAACTGAGCAGATCATCCGGAAAGAAATAAAAAAGCGATATCCCGAACATGGGATCATTGGAGAGGAATTTGGTGCTGAAAATGAAGGCAGTAACATACAGTGGGTCCTTGACCCCATTGACGGCACCAAATCTTTTATACACGGAGTTCCTTTTTATACCACGCTCATTGGGATCCTGATTGATAATGAACCTAAAGTTGGGATTATTTATGCACCTGCTTTGGAGGAAATGTGTGCCGCAGCTATTGGTGAAGGGGTTACCTTGAATGGCAAATCTTGCAGGGTCAGCGATACCAAGAAGCTCGAGGACGCAACTTTGCTGGTAACTGAGATAGATCGTTTTAGACTAATGGGGCAGCAGGAGTTTTTTCAGGAACTTATGGATCATACTAAACTACACCGTACATGGGGAGATGCTTATGGCCACATGATGGTAGCAACCGGTCGCGCTGACCTGATGTATGATCCCGAACTAAATATTTGGGATGCTGCAGCGTTGTTACCGGTAGTTCTGGAGGCCGGCGGCGTTTTCAGTGATAATAAAGGACGGCAAACCATACATTCCGGAAATGGATACTCCACCAACAAGGCATTATTTCCACAAGTTAAAAACATTGTTCAAGCATATATCAAATAATGAGAAAAGGACTTTTTACACTACTGATTTTAGTTATTTCATCGCTTACCACAATGGCACAGCAAAGCGTAGCTGAGTGGCAATATAATGCCTATCCAAACCTGCCTGTTTCGCTGGACCATTTAGAACTGGATCTGGTCATTGACAAAAGTGAGTCGCTGATTGAAGGGGAGGGAAGATATTCTATTACATCCCGCCGGCCGGGAATAACAGAAGTCGTGTTTAATACTGCCGATATGGAGATCCGCAAGATCTCCGTGAATGGAAATGATTCCGACTTCAGGGTTTCTTCAGATTCTTTGATCATTCAGTTGCCGGATACAATGAATGAAGGTTCAACTGCTGAAATGGTTATAAGCTGGAGCAGTTCATCTCCATACGGAGTCATAAAAGATGTGTATGGCAATATGTGGACTTCACTCAATCCCAAGGCCCGTTATCACTGGTTGCCGATATTGGATCATCCCGAAGTAGAAACTACAATTGATGCAAGATTTACCATTCCTGCAGATGAAGCGGTGGTGTTTAATGGAATTAAAACCGGTGATGAAGTTATCTCAACGGATGAGAAAGTTGTTGAATACAGCAGCCAAACTCCTACAGCAGTAACAGGATTGAGTTTTGCTGTTGGTGATTTTGAAAGAGTGAATGCCCGTTCAGGAATTAAGGAAGTTTCTTTTTTTGCATCTGGAAATGTGCTTTTACCTGAAGTCAGAGACGACCTGCTTTCGGAGACAGTTTCTGCCATGAAAGAATATGAGCGCGCCTTATCATTCGAATTCCCCTACGAATCCCTTAATGTCGTGGTGCTTCCGGATCATCACTGGGAAGAAATTCAGACAGGGGCCGGGATTATTTATCTGTATCAGAATTTAGGGTCGCTAAACACGCAATTAAAACGCGGAATTGCTGAGCAGTGGCTTGGCAACTATCATCGCTTTCTAAATGCTCCGGATAATAAGTATGAGTTTCTTAAAGTCATGGTAACCGGAACTTCGGATGTCCAGCAGCTGAAAAACCCGGATGAATTACAGTCTGTGTACCGATGGAATCTTTGGGAACAGGGTGCTGATCTGTTAGAAGATGAGTACCTGAAAAATGTGATCAGGGAATCACTTCCGGAATTGATCAAACAATTTGAAGGTGTGACGGGATGGAATGAATATGCAGATTTTTGGTATGATCGGTCCGGAGAATTTTGGGAAGTGCTACCTGAATTTGAAGTTCCTGAAGAAGAAAGTGCAGAAGAATATAACTACCATGTGGAATATGACTATGATGAAGCGAATGCTTCCCTCAGGTTGATCTTTGAAGCTGAGGGGGAGCCTGTTGAATCGCTGGTAGGTGTAGATGCTACAGAATTTGGTTTTTCAGATACTACAAGTTCAGAGATTGTATTCACCGGTGCTGTTGACACTGTGGATGTGGAGATCTCATCAGGAATTGACTATCTGACCTTAGATCTGGCTTCGGATTCAGATCTGAACATAACGTTGAGTGAAGAAAAGCCCTTTATGTTTTGGATCCGTCAGTTGAGAGATCCAAACAAAGAAGACCAGATACAGGCAGCTGTTGGGTTGAGAGATTTTACTGATAACCCAGATCTGCAACTGGCATTGCGAGATGTATTAAGGGATGAGGAAGATTCGGACGTACGAGCCGCGATGCTTGAAACGCTTTCAGAGCTAACCAAAGATGCTTCAGGCACCGAAGAAACGTTTCTTAGCAATCTGAATTCTGACGACCTTTCCATTCAGCTTTCCGGATTAAGGGCATTAGCCAATTATACTGACAACGATAATGTGAGTTATGCAGTAAGGAATACTTTACTGCGAGCAGAGCGTGATACAGTTTTTACCACAGCACTTAATACTTATCGTCAAATTGCCCCGGCCGAAGATCTGCTTTTTGCAGCTGAACAGTTTGAACAAAATGAGCAAGGAGATAAACGTGCTATTCAGGTTCTAAAAGTAGCAGCCCCGGAAGACACTACACGTCAATCTATGACGATGGCTGACCGGTTTGCATTGGGAGACTATCCATATTCTATTCGCAAGGAAGCCCTGATGCTGCTCATGGAATTTGAAGATAATGAAGATTATTGGATGCAAACCCTCGAAATGCTTCAGGAAGATCGCGACCCAAGAATTCGATTTATCTCGTTGAATGCTGTTTCAAAATTAAATAGCGAAGACGCTGATAACTTACTTGAGAACAGGGTGGAAGAAGAACTGGATTCACGGGTTTTAAGAAAGATCAGGGAGTTGAGGAATTAGGTGTAAATTCTGTTTTTGTTTTTAGCTGAGGTGTGAACTTCTTATCATAATATTTCACATCCACTAAAAATATGCATGATGAAAACTTCGATATTTACTTTCCTATTTCTTTTGGTATCCTTTTCAGGGTTTGCACAATCATCAAATGATGAACAGGTTTTGCGTGACCTGCTTGACGAGTTTCTGGAAGGAGCTACCTATAACGATCCTGATATTCATGATCGTTTCTGGGCTGAAGACCTGATCTACACCGGTTCAGCCGGAACCCGCACGGTTAAAGCTGATATTATGAGCGGGATGACCGAACCTGCCGATTATGATTCCGAGCCGGAAGTGAAATATCATGGTGAAGAAGTGCAGGTTAAGCTTTATGGAGTAACCGCAGTTGTTGCTTTCAAACTGGTAGCCGTTTCCAATGAGGATGTCAGTGAAAGAATGGAGTTCTATAATACCGGTACATTTGTAAAAAGAGACGGAGAGTGGCGGGCAGTAGCTTGGCAGGCGACAAGAATTCCGAATTAGTTGGCAGGAAAAATCTTTACCGATGGGTGAATCGTTCTGTTAAGACAGATTCACCACTTTCGATAAAGTCCGAAAACCCAAACCCTTAAGAGTTAATTTCAGACGACTTTTTACATCGACGCCTGAATATGCTAAAAACGAATTGAGTTACGAATTAGAAATAATAAATATTCTTCTTCGAAACTCAACTCCATCATACAATACGTGATCGGTCTTTAAAAAAGCTCAAATAAAAAAAGGACAAGCAAAACCTGTCCTTTTTAAATTCAGAATTATTTTTAAAGCCTAACTTTGCCTGATCCACTTCGCCAGATCTTTGAATGAGGCTTTTTTGCCATACATCAAAATACCAACCCGATAGATCTTAGCTGCCAGCCACATGATACCAAGAAATGTCAGGATCATGAGCAGTATAGAGAGAACGATCTGCCATGCCGGAACAGAGGTTGAGGCAATTCTGGAGATCATATTAATAGGTGAGGTAAGCGGGAAGATGGAGACGAAGGTTGAAAGCGTCGAATCAGGTGCCTGCATTACTTTGGTATTCAAAAAGTAGGCAACGAAGATAGGCAAACCCACGATCGGCATAAATTGCTGTGAATCCTGTTCATTTTCCACTGCTGCGCCTATTGCTGCAAACAACGCACTGTAGATCATGAAGCCCAGAAAGAAGAACAGGATAAAATAGACAAAGATCGAGGGCTCGATCACCATATTTTCCAAAACAGATGGGTCAAAAGAAGCGGAAGCAGCTTCGGCAGCTTCATCCGGCATTCCACTCATTTGAGCCTCCATGATCATTCCGGCTACCGGCGCGGCCGCGATCGATAGTCCTGTATAGAAAATGATCCAGATCCCAAATTGAGTAAGTGCCATCGAAAGCACTCCGAATAACTTCCCGAACATAAGCTCGATGGGTTTTACTGAAGATGCTATTACTTCAAGCACACGGTTGGTTTTTTCTTCGATTACACTTCTCATCAGCAAAGCACCATAAAAGAAGATCCCAAAAAAGATCAACAAACCAAGTATGAAGCCGATAGCAGAAGCAAAAATCGTGTTATCCTGAGTTTCACCTTCCTCGGTAAGTTTAACGGCTTCAAGCCCGGTACGGCTTTCAAAAATGTCACGCACTTCTGCTGATACGTTTTCCTGAGACAGCCGTTCTTCTCGAACGACCTCTCTGAGGTCAGAACGGACTCCCGAAATGAAAGAAAGCCCGCCGCTGCCGCCGTGCACAAGCGTGGGACTTTTGGCGTGGGTAATTACGGAATCGGTAAGAACGATGAATCCGTCAAGGTTTCCATCTAAAACCTGTGCACGGAGTGAATCAACAGGATCTGTTCCTACATTGAAGTAGCGTGATTCGTTCAGCTCAATCAGCCGTTCTACAAGTACATTGGTTTCATCCAATATACCGATGCGTTTTTCCACTTCCGTTTCTGAAATATTGATATACACGACGATACCAATAAAAGCAACAAAAGCGAGGGGAGTAAGAGCCGTGATGATGATAAAAGATTTACTTTTTACGCGAGTGAGATATTCCCGCTTTAATACCAGCCATATTTTATGCAAACTCATTTTATTGGATCTCCGATTTTTTAATATTGTCTTCTCCAACGGTGGAGATAAAAATTTCAGTTAAGGAAGGCTCAATGCGCTCGAATTTATGGATCTCGGCATGCTCCATAGCAAGCTTAAGGATATCCTGCATGTTTTGGCCATTCAGCACCCGGATCTCTGCAAAATTGGTAGAGCGATTGTTGATCCGTACATCATCCAATTTATCTAAAAAGGAACCGTCTCCTTCAAATTCCAGGTTGATGGTATTTTCGCCGAACGAAGATTTTATATCCCTTAGTTTACCGGTTAAAACGGTTTCACCCTGATTGAAAAGGCAGATATCGTCACACATTTGCTCAACCTGTTCCATCCGGTGAGTTGAGAATAAAATTGTTTTACCCGAATCCCGAAGCTCGATGATGATCTCTTTGAGTGTCTCGCTGTTGATGGGATCAAGCCCGCTAAACGGCTCATCAAAAATGTAAATGTCCGGATCGTGGGCGATGGTGGCAATAAACTGAATTTTCTGGGACATCCCTTTGGACAATTCGCCGACCTCCTTTTTTTTCCAATCCAGGGCTCCAAAACGTTCCAACCAGTAGTGGATGGCTTTTTTGGCTTCGGCTGCATCCACGCCTTTTAACTGAGTAAGATACATAAGCTGATCAAATACCTTCATCTTTTTGTACAAACCGCGTTCTTCCGGCATATATCCGATCATCTTCTGGGTTTCAGGACTTGCTTGTATTCCATTAATGGTAACAGTACCAGAGTCTGGTGCCAGTATATAGTTGATCATCCGGATGGTAGTGGTTTTTCCGGCACCGTTAGGTCCCAGAAGGCCAAAGATCCGGCCCTTTTGCACATCGAAACTAACATCATTCACGGCCTTGGTTTTACCAAAAGCCTTAAAGACATTTTTCAGCTCAATAATAGCCATAATGTATTTTTTGATTTAGAATTACCCCTGAAAAGATAGCTCAGGAAAGTTGTTTAAAATTTAAAAATTTGCGTCCCTTTATTTTGGAAGATGCCCAAAGATTTCTTATTTCCCATATTAATAAATGGTAACGAAAATTAAGGACATAGGTTACAAACTAAATGCGCATTATTCATTTAAGTGCAGAATGCTATCCTGCGGCTAAAGCAGGAGGACTTGCTGATGTTGTTGGCTCACTCCCTAAATACCTGAATCAACTTGGGCATGAATGCGAAGTTGTGATCCCGAAATATGACAATCACTGGATCGGGGCGCAGAAATATGAAACGGTTCATGAAGGCTCTTTCTCGATGGCCAATGAGCAGGTGAAATTTTCTGTTCAGAAAATGAAAAAAGATAAATTAGGTTTTCCTTTTTACGTGATCGACATTCCCGGAAGATTTGACCGGCCCGGTATTTATATTGATCCTTGGTCCGGAAATGGATATTGGGATGAACTTGAGCGCTTTGTCAGTTTTCAGATCGCAGCGCTAGAATGGATGAAGGAAGTAAAGAAAGAACCGGAAATCATTCACTGTCACGATCATCATACCGCACTGATTCCTTTTATGGTATCCCAATGTAACCGATATCGGGATATGTCTGAAATCCCCACTGTTCTTACCGTTCACAATGCGGAGTACCACGGGGAACATGAGCTTGATAATTTTAAGTTATTACCGGCTTTCAATATTGATAACATCGGTCTGTTAGATTGGGATGGTAGACTGAATTCCCTTGCAGCAGGACTGAAAACAGCCTGGAAGATCACTACGGTATCCAAGAATTATATGAGTGAACTGGCAGAAAACAGCAATGGACTGGAACTGTTATTTCAACAAGAGCGGAATAAATCTACCGGAATTGTCAATGGGATCGATACTGAGGTATGGGATCCTGCGACCGATGAACTGGTAGAGGTAAATTTTAGCTATAAAGATCGTAAGAAAGGTAAAAAAGCGAATAAGGAAATTTTATGTAAAGAATTTGGTTTGGACCCGGAGCTGCCGACCATCGCTTTTATAGGAAGGCTGGTTAGGGAAAAAGGAGCGGATCTGCTTCCCGATCTTTTTAAACAATTAATATATTCTGACAGAGAAGTCAATTTTGTATTACTGGGAACAGGTGATCCGCAGTTGCATGATATTTTCTCCAGAATGGCCGGAGATAATATGGGTTACTTTGATGCCACACTAGAATACAACGAGCAGCTTGCTCATCAGATCTATGCCGGCTCCGACTTCATACTTATGCCTTCGCGTGTTGAACCCTGTGGGTTAAACCAAATGTTTGCTATGCGTTATGGAACGGTTCCTATTGTTCGTTCCGTTGGGGGACTGAAGGATACGGTAAAAGATATCACGGAAGAAAAAGGGTATGGAATTACATTCGATCAATTTAGTATTGAAGCAGCTTCAGATGCGATCCATCGTGCCGTAGAACTTTACAAAGATCAAAAGAAATATTCGCAAGTATTGAGTACCATCATGAAGCTCGATTTTTCCTGGAAGCGTTCGGCCCGGGAATATTTGGATATGTATAAAGTACTAACTACTAAATAAAGAGTTATGAAAAGATCGTCCGTTATAGCAGTTATTTTAGGAGGAGGAAGAGGTACACGGCTTTTCCCTTTAACAGATCATCGTTCAAAACCGGCTGTACCCGTTGGCGGAAAATACCGGTTAGTGGATATCCCGATCTCGAACTGTTTGAACTCAGATATCAGGCGGATCTATGTACTTACGCAGTTCAACTCGGCTTCGCTTAATCGACATATCAAAAACACCTACAATTTTGATGTATTCAGCAGCGGTTTTGTAGATATTCTTGCTGCCGAACAAACCCCGGAAAACACCGGATGGTTTCAGGGTACAGCAGATGCAGTTCGTCAGTCACTGCATCATATGGGAAATCACGAGCATGAGCATGTCTTGATCCTTTCCGGTGATCAGCTGTATCAAATGGACTATCAGAAATTGATGCAGCGCCATAAAGAAAATGATGCAGATCTGACTGTTGCCACTATCCCTGTGAGTGCTAAAGATGCAACGGGCTTTGGTATCATGAAGACCAATTCTGAAGGAACCGTTGAAGATTTTGTTGAAAAGCCTTCCGAAGATGAATTGGATAAATGGAAGTCAGAAGTTCCTGAGCCCTATGCTAGTGAAGGTAAAGATTACCTTGCTTCTATGGGAATCTATGTATTTAACAAAGAGGTGCTAAACAAATTATTTAAGGATAATCCTGATGCTACCGATTTTGGTAAGGAACTGATCCCGAAATGTGTGGAGGGCGGACAAAAAGTATGCAGCTATGAGTTTGGCGGTTATTGGACGGATATCGGAACCATTGAATCCTTTTTTGAAGCCAATCTTGCTTTGGCCGATACGATTCCAGATTTCAACCTGTATGATAATCAAAACTATATTTATACCCGTGCCCGACTGCTCCCTGCTTCTAAATTGATGGGAACTACCCTTGAGCATGCGTTGATGGCTGAAGGTTGTATCATTGAGGCCAGCCGAATTGTTAGATCCGTGGTCGGAATTCGTTCAAGGATTGGCAAAGGTACCACTATCGAAAATTCCATCATTATGGGTAATGATATTTTCCAGGACCGCTCAGTTATTGAAGGCGCAAGTCCCGATAAACCGGCAATGGGAATTGGTCAGCGGTGCTATATAAGCAACTGTATCATTGACAGAAACGTATCTATTGGTAACGATGTACGGATAGTCGGGGGAGATCATCTGGAAGACGGGGATCACAAATATCATTACGTCAGAGATGGTATCATCATCGTGAAGAAGAAAACGGTGATTCCGGACGGGACTATTATTTAAGCTGATCCCTCAGAAATCATTCCAAAAAAAAGCCTCAACCCGAAAGGGAAGAGGCTTTGATTATCTTCAAGAAAGAAAATCTGCTTAAGCAGTCTCAAGCATTTTCTTCAATGTAATTCCTATCTCGGCAGGACTGTCAACTACCGTAATTCCGGCAGCAGCAAGAGCTTTCTTTTTCTCCTGAGCCGTTCCTTTACCGCCTGAGATGATAGCACCGGCATGACCCATCCGTCGTCCGGGAGGTGCTGTTGAACCTGCGATAAACGCCACAACAGGCTTGCTTACATTGTCTTTGATCCATTCGGCAGCCTCTTCTTCTGCAGTACCACCGATCTCACCGATCAGTACAATGGCTTCGGTATCAGGATCGTTATTCAAAAGTTTAACAGCTTCAAGGTGATTGGTTCCAATCACAGGATCACCGCCAATACCGATAGCCGTGCTTTGTCCCAGCCCTTCTTTAGTAAGCTGATCAACAGCTTCGTAAGTGAGCGTTCCGGAACGTGAGATCAAACCAACTTTACCCGGGGTAAAAATGCTTCCGGGCATGATGCCAACTTTAGCTTCACCGGGAGTAATAAGTCCGGGACAGTTAGGGCCAATCAAGGTTGCACCGTGACTTTTCACGATCTGCTTTGCTACGATCATATCCTTAACGGGAATACCCTCAGTAATACATATAATAACTTCGATTCCGGCAAAAGCAGCTTCAGTGATAGCATCTCCGGCAAAAGCGGGAGGTACAAAAATAATAGAAGTATTGGCTTTCACTTCCCGAACTGCTTCGGAAACAGTATTAAAAACGGGCAGGTCTAAATGGGTTTGGCCACCTTTTCCGGGAGTTACTCCACCAACAACATTAGTGCCGTACTCAATCATTTGTCCGGCATGGAAGCTTCCTTCGCTTCCGGTGAATCCCTGTACAATCAGGCGGGTGTCATTTCCAACTAATACGCTCATCGTGTCTTTTTTGAGGTTCAAATTTGGGGTTGGGAATATAGCATGTCTTACAGCGAATTGAAATGCTTATTTGTAAATGAACGTATAGAAAATAGCAGTGGGTTATTAAAAGTATCAGGATATGAAACTTCAAAAGCCTGAGTCATGTTTGTTTTATAAATAACTAAGAAAATCAAAACAGACAATTATGAGCTTGAAGAATAAACCGCAGAAAGAATTGGAAGCAAAGATCGCAGAAATTGAAAACCTTATTGCCAAGAAAGGAGTTGGCTCTGATTATCTTTCAAAAGCAGAACGTGTACAGCGCGATCTTAATCTCGCCTTGGTATTGGGTGGAGCAGCAGCAGTTATTGGGGTTACAGCATGGTCTATTTTTAAATTCAGAGGAGAATAACAACAATTCGTAGAAACTAAATTCAGATTTGATTAAATGCCCGGATGATCTTTCATTCGGGCATTTTTAATCTTTTAAAACTCAGATGCAGTTAATGTCGGGATATATTATTGTTTTTTGCACAGCTCCCGTTATATTCCTGTCTGATTTTAAGATCATGTCACTTTAACAAATAACATCTTATGAAACGATTATCGTACTTACTACCGCTACTGATTTTTTCACTTATATATTTGCCCGCTAAAGCCCAAACCATGATTGGCGGAGAGCAGGAGCAAATGCAGGGATTTGCACGTGCTGTGGATATTTCTGATGCAACCATTTTTATCGGGGAACCTGCCAATTATCATCAACCCGGAATTGTGTATTTATTTGCCAGGGATGGCAACGAATGGCAGGAACTGATTCAGCTAAATGCCTCGGATGGTGAAATTGGCAATAACTTTGGTTCTGTACTTTCAGCTGAAAGTGGTCAGGTTTTGGTTGGTGCCGCCGGTGCTAATGACGGAAATGGGGCGGTATATGTTTTTGCTGGAAATAATGGAAACTGGAGTGAGACTGCCAAACTTTCTTTAGACGCTGAAGATGCAGACTTCGGATCAAGCGTACTCCTGAATGGTGATCATGCCTTTGTTGGGGCACCCGGCCATGCAGACGGTGCAGGAGCAATTGTAGTATACCGGAATTCAAACGGAAACTGGAGTGAAGTTGAAACGATTGTTAACCCTGACACTGCAGGGTCAGGATTCGGCTCAACCCTTGCCATGGATGGGATGAACCTCGTGGTTGGAGCTCCGGAACGCCAGGGCGGAAATGCATATGTATTTGAAAATGAAGATTCAGAATGGAATCTCAAAGCTACTCTTATGAGTCAACAAGCAGATGAACGCAGCTTGTTCGGATCAACTGTAAATATCAAAGACGATCAAATTTTTGTAGGTGCCCCTCGTCATAGCTCAGCCTCCGGTGCGGTTATTGTATTCACTAAAGACTCAGAATCCGGTGAATGGATGGAAAGCGATCGCCTTGTAGCATTTGATAGTCAGGTGAGATACATGTTCGGTAGCGCAATTTCATTTACCAATGATAATGTGTGGATCGGAGCACCGAATGCAGATGGCGGAAACGGAGCGATCTATCAGTTTCAAAATGATGAAGAAGGAAACTGGACCGGTTCTACCAAGATGAAGTCTGATCAGGGTGAGGGAGACAGTTTTGCAGGAACTTTGGCTGCAGAAGGTAATACAGCCGTTGTAGGTTTGACCGGAGCTGATTTCGGTGCAGGTTCAGCTGCAATTTTAGAAATGGATGATTCCGGAATGTGGACCACGCAAGAGGTCATTATGGGCGAAGGAGATAACGTACTTCAACCCATCACCGGCGGAAAAGTAAATTGTGAAGATGGCAATGCAGATGTTTATTTGTGTGATAATGTGGATCTGATCTCATTCTTACCCATCAGCGCCATTGGCGGTGAGCGTGGTGTTCGCCTGAATGATATGTGGGGCTGGACCGATGAAGAAACAGGAAAAAATTATGCAATTGTTGGCCGTAACGAAGGAACTTCTTTTGTAGATGTAACCGACCCACTGAATCCTGTGTATGTTGGTAACCTTCCACTTACTGAAACTGCTCAGCCGAATGTGTGGAGAGATATGAAAGTGTACAAAGATCATGTGTATGTGGTAGCTGACGGTGCTCGTGAGCATGGTATGCAGGTACTCGACCTCACCCAGCTCCGGGAATTTGACGGCGAACCCATTTTATTTGAAGAAACCACGATCTATCGAAATGTAAACAGTGTTCACAATATTGTGATCAATGAAGACACCGGCTTTGCTTATGCAGTGGGCAGTAGTGGTGGTGGCGAAACCTGTGGTGGAGGGTTACACATGATCAACATTCAGGATCCTGCCAACCCTGAGTTTGCCGGATGTTTTGCTGATGCAACCACAGGTCGTGCAGGAACAGGATATTCACACGATGCACAGTGTGTGATCTACGAAGGACCGGATGAGGAACATCAGGGAAGCGAAATTTGCTTTGGTGCAAACGAAACGGCGATCAGCATTGCAGATGTATCGGATAAAGATGCTCCTGTTGCCTTATCAACGGCTTCGTATCCTGATCACGCTTATGTTCACCAGGGATGGTTGACTGAAGATCAGCGCTATTTCTACCAGAATGATGAACTTGATGAATTATCTGGAAATGTAGACCGAACAAGAACTATAATCTGGGATGTAAGTGATCTTGATGATCCGCAGTTTGTGGATGAATTTTTTGTAGAAAACCCGGCTTCTGATCACAACTTATACATTTTGGGTAACACCATGTATCAGTCTAATTATGTAAGTGGATTACAGGTGATCGATATTTCAAATCCGGAAGAGCCAAAACGTGTTGGTTTCTTTGATACACATCCGTTTGTGGAAGATGCAGCAGGATTCTCAGGTACCTGGAGTAACTATCCGTACTTTGATGACATCGTGCTGATGACGAGTTCAAATGAAGGGCTCTTTATCCTGGATACCAACCGCGACTAAATTCACTCTAAAATAATATTGGCAACTTTGGGTTAGTTCAAATGAAATGATCTGAAGTTGCCAATTTTATATTCATTAAACAGATACAAACATGATAAAACGAGCCTCAAGCTTATTGAACATAATAGTTACTGGTGTTTTTTCCCTGGCGTTGTTGACCGGTGTTTTTGCTCAGTCTGAAGAGCGATCACAATTCATTTATGTCTGCAATCAGGGTTCGGCAAGTGTAACGGTGATAGATGCCTCTTCGAATGAGGTCTCTGCAACCGTTGATCTTCAGGAACTTGGTTTCTCAGCTAACGCTAAACCCCATCATACCGTAGCAGAATCGGATGGTTCCCATTGGTACGTCACGCTGATCGGGGAGAATCGCGTGCTTAAGTTCAATAGAGAGAATGAACTGGTAGGTCAGTCTATTCTGGAAGTTCCGGGACTGCTTGCAATGCATCCACAGGAAGGTCTGTTGTATGTAGGAAGATCAATGAGTGCCGTAAATCCGCCTCAAAGTTATGGAATTGTACAGCGTTCCGACATGAGTGTGCTTGACGAAGTGGACCTGTTTTTTACCCGTCCGCATTCGCTGACAACCACGCCCGACGGAAAATGGACTTTTGTAGGAAGTCTTTCTGAAAATCAGATCCTTTCACAGAATATTGAAGATGATGAAACAAACCTTACAAATATCCCGGGCACTACTCATATGTTTGTGAATTTTGCAGTATCACCCGGTGGAGAAAGTATGGTAGCAACCGGTCAGATGTCAGGGCAATTACTCGTTTTTGACATCACAGAACCATTGAGTCCTAAAGTTACAACCACCATTGATGTGGGAGCTCAGCCCTGGCATCCGGTCTTTTCACCTGATGGAAAATTCGTGTATTTCGGGAATAAAGAAGATAATTCGGTCTCGGTCATAAACATGGAAAGCCGAACTGTTGAGGCAACCATCAGTGGAGAGGGACTGGCTCAGCCACACGGAGCTGCACTTTCGAAAGATGGCAAATACCTCTATATCTCCAGCAACAACCTGAACGGAAGCTATAATCCCGAAGGCATTAATGATGTTCAGGATCTGCCTGGTACAGTAACTGTTATCAACACTGAAACCCGCGAGATCGAAAAAATACTTGAGGTCGGGAAATACGCATCGGGAATTGGCACGAACGCTTACTAAGAAATTACAGCTTAATGAACAGTAGAAACTTACGATAACATGCTCCGAATTCTTACGCTTACGCTGCTTTCTTTAGCCATTATTTCCGGATGTGCGGTATTTCAATCTGCCGGAAATGAAGGGGGGGCTTCTTCTCCAAATTATAAGCAAGATGTAGATCCCTTTCCGGTGTATGATAAAGATGGAGAGCGAATCCCGTTTCCTTTTTTAGGGGGATTCAATGCCCCGCGCCCGCAATTTGTGGATATTGACGGTGACGGCGATCCTGATCTTTTTGTGCAGGAAAACACCGATGATCTCAAGTTTTTTGAGTTTGAAGAGGTTGGAGATGAGTTCCCGCTAAAGTGGCAGACAAATAAGTTTCAGAACCTGAACATCGGCGAGTGGTTTCGTTTTGTGGATATGGATCAGGATGGGGATCTTGATCTGCTTACCGAACAGCCCTACAGCTACATTCGGTATTACCGGAATGAGGGAACTGCAAAATCGCCCGATTTTAAGCTGGCCGCAGATTCACTCCGGGAAGTGACCGGCGAACCTATTTTTTCCGACCGTCAAAATATTCCCAACGTAACCGATATTGATGACGATGGGAAACTCGATCTGTTTATCGGACGGTTGGAAGGCACACTTACCCGTTACGAATCTGTAGGTTTGGATGAAGATCAGATCCCTCAGTTTGAATTAGTAACCGACCGCTTTGAAGGAATTGAGATCGTGAAGCAGTTCGGAACCTTACACGGAGCCAACACTATGGCTTTCATGGATATTGACAATGACGGCGATCAGGATATTTTTTGGGGTGATTTCTTTGAACCCAGCGTATTACTTCTTGAAAATACCGGCGATCCCGGCAATCCTGAATTTCAGAGTGAACCTCAACCTTTTCCTCCTAACGATCCCGTTCAATCAAGCGGATATAACGCGCCAACGCTCACCGATTGGGGTAATGATGGCGATGTAGACCTGTTTCTCGGGGTGCTGGGCGGAGCCTACAATGCCAACCGGACTTTGGGCGAGAATTTCTATTTCTACGAACAGCAAACAAACGGTGATTTCGAACTTCAAACCAAAAAATTCCTGAATACCATTGATGTGGGAAATGAAAGCATTCCCGCCACCGGCGATATTGACGGAGATGGTGACCTGGACCTCCTTCTTGCCAATAAAATAGATCCCGGTGAACGCAATTCCTCCATCGTTTATATTTTCGAGAATAGGGGAACTCAGACCGATCCTGAATTTCACCAATCAGGGATCCTTGATCTGTCCGATGACTATCATTACGCGCCCACTTTAGCCGACCTGAATGGAGATGGGCTTGATGATCTCTTGCTGGGTAGATGGCGCGGAGAAGTATCCTACTACCAAAACATGGGTGGCGAATTTGAGTTAGTTGAAGAAACCTTATTGGAGCTACCGCGCGGAAGTAACGCGACTCCGGAACTTGCTGACCTGGATGGTGACGGTGATATGGATCTTTTGGTAGGACAGTCTGGCGGGGGAGTGGCGTATTTCAGGAATGAAGGGAATGCCGGGCAACTGGATTTTCAGCTTGTGGAAGATGCGTTTCCGGGTGTGGAAGCTCGTCACAGAAGCAAACCTGCTTTCTATGATATTGACGGTGATGGAGATCTCGATCTTTTTCTGGGTTCTAAAGTAGAAGGAATCTTGTTTTTCAGGAATATCGGTTCTCAGGAAGAACCTGAATTTAGAAAAGAACTGCTTCCGGTTTCTTTCAGTGTAACTCAGTTCAGCGCTCCTCACTTTGCCGACCTGGATGGGGATGGGTTTGCAGAATTTATTTCAGGGAATAAGGAAGGCGGAATGTTCTATTTTAGTAATTGATGGGTTTCAACCCCGTTCGTAATTTCGGTCTATTTTTTAAACATTCGGGGATTTTTTTCTATAAATGACCTAATCCAGTCTTTAACAAAGAAGCTTTTTCTTGATCTCAGGTATCCGTAGCCGACAAAACTCATCACAAAAGCTCCGATGGCATTCACTATGATATCCCACATGGTATCTGTTAAACCGGAAGGATCACCCAGCATTGGTTTTTGCATATTCATTCCAAAGAACTGATCCATGCTGAATTCAAATATTTCCCAGACTGAACCGATGGCCAGGGCAAAGGTAAAAGCAAAGAATGCGATAAAGCCGGGGGTCATATTTAATTCCACACGCTTGCTTTCATTCAGAACATAAACCAATAAAAAACCGAGTATTCCCATCAGTAAACCGGCAGTGGTATGTAGGGCAATATCCCACCACCAAAGCCGGTGGTAGAAATCCTGAACTTCGCCCAGATAAAAGGAAGCGAAAATGAATATAACGCTGGTAAGATGAAATTCAGCAGGGATCTCCATCTGCATTTTATTCCTGAAAAGAATAGGAGAGAATACGGTGCCTATGATAAGCGTGACAAGGAAAAGTGAAAGCCAGCTTTGATCAAGCAGTAGTAAGACCCATTCGATTCCCATAACAACCAGTAATATCCGTATGAAAATACGATGAGCCCGATGTTCTTTTGGATGATTTTCTGGGAGTGATTCTTTGTTCATGAACGTAACTTATGAGTATCTATGACGGCGGACAAGTTATTGGTTTCATGTTTTGCCACTTACACAGAAGGTTAGAATTTCAATGGTTTAGAAAGCATAATGAACAAATTTCATCCTATTTTCTATATACCCGGAATATTGGGAAGTAATTCTTTTAGAAACGGAAGCCCCTATTAAGATAATAGCAACATAACGATCCTTTTTTTCTTGGCTACAGCCATCGAAACGGGAAGTTCGTTGAGGGATTTCCAACCGGAAAGTTGGGAATAAGGCCAAAGTTTAATAGGGGTTAAAAATTTGGAATAGGTTTTTCAGCGATTATTATCCCTTTTTTACAATCATTTATCTAGTATCTGTTTTTGCTATTAATTTTCATACTACCTTATTACCAATTGTACGCCATGTACTTATCCAATATTTAATCTCCTTATGATGACCAAATATGTACTTCTGTTTGTATTCTTTTTTGCTTCTCAGTTTTCGTTTGCCCAGGACAATGTTCTATGGAAATTTCAAACAGATGACCGGGTTTATTCATCTCCTTTAATTGATAAAGACCGGGTATATTTTGGAAGCGGAGATAACAGTTTTTATGCTCTTGATAAAAAAACGGGCAAACAGGTATGGGTCTTTCAAACAAACGGTGCAGTTCATTCGTCACCCGCTATTCTGGATGACTTGATCTATTTCGGGAGTACCGACGGTAATCTGTATGCTGCTGAAAAAAATACCGGAGAACTAGTTTGGACTTTTCAGTCTGAGGGGGAAGAAATGTATGATATCTGGGACTATTATCTATCTGATCCGGTTACTCATAACGGTAATGTATTTTGGGGAAGCGGAGATGGCTATATGTATGCCCTAGATGCAAAAAGCGGCGAATTGGAATGGAAATATCAAACCGGTGATATTATACATGCTGCTCCTGTTGTTTCTGATAGTAAGCTTTATTTTGGCAATTATAATGGGGAATTCTTTTCCCTTGATAGTGCTGATGGCAGTGTCATATGGAAATTCAGAACTATAGGAGACAGTTACTTCCAGAAGGGAGAAATTCAAAAAGCTGCTCTTGTTGAAGGTGACGCCGTATATTTTGGCAGCAGGGATTATAATATTTATGCCTTGAATAAAAATACAGGCCGGGGAAATTGGAACAGGAAAACAGGAAGCTGGGTTATTTCAACACCTTTTGCTTATAAAGAACGTGTCTTTTTTGGCACCTCAGACTCACATATTTTTTATGGAGCCAATAAGGTGAGCGGAAAGACTGAGTTGGAGGTTCCTGTTGAAATGCGTGTATATGGCTCTGCTATTGCTCATAATGATGTCATCTATTTCGGAAGCTTTGACGGTAAAGTAACGGGTGTAGATTATGAGACAGGGAAGGTAGTGTGGGAATTTCAAACACAAAGCAGCAAAGAAAACTATCATAATATATATAAAGAAGAGGGTGGGTTCATTGACGGATTTGTACTGTATGATGAGGAATACATGGAAACTGAAGCAAAAATTCACACTTTAGGCTCCATTTTGTCTACCCCTTTTATTGACGATAATGTCATCTATTTTGGAAGCTCTGACGGTTATTTGTACGCGGTAAATTTAAATTGATCGTATTACCTGAAGCATTTATATCCGGTTATCCTGACTGGGTGTGGCTGATTCCCAATAGTAAGACAGCCGAACTGAATGAATTGTATTTGAAGTTAGTACAAAATACAATAGACCGAAGGATTGATTGTAGATGGATGATTTTTAACTCACTCCTACAAATTATTAACAGTGAAATTAAATGCCGGAACCTTTTTTATTGAAATCATTTTATTAGTATGCTTGGCAGGAAATTTAACTAAAATCCGAACGGCATCGTTATGCTAAATCTCTTTAATCTGTGACTCGAATTTTATCTGTACTGTTTTTACTGGCTGTTGTTTCCGGCTCATATTTGGCTTTTACCGATACTAAGTCGGAGCCTGATGTTGAAGAGCAGGAAGATAAAGAATGGGTGATGGATGATTCCCTTGCCTTGTTCCTGGAAGAATTTGAACGGGATTTTGAAGAAGGACTAAACGAAAAACGGATACCGGGCGGTGCCGTGGCCATTGTGAAAGATGGGCGGGTAGTATTTCAAAAAGGCTTTGGGGTGAAGGAGAAAGGAAAGCCTGAAGCAGTGGATGAACATACCGTATTCAGGTTGGGAAGCGTATCTAAAGGCTTTGCCTCGGTCTTGGCGGGCGTGTTTGTAGAGGAGGGGTTGTTAAGATGGGATCAGCCCGTATCCCATTATTTGGAAGAATTCAGGCTGTTTGATCCT
Organism: Gracilimonas sp.; assembly: GCA_040904925.1. GTDB lineage: Bacteria > Bacteroidota > Rhodothermia > Balneolales > Balneolaceae > Gracilimonas. The sequence continues at coordinate 46,236 of JBBDSP010000002.1, forward strand.
GAGCAAACTGAACGGGTTTATATTAGTCATTTGCTGTCTCACACTACAGGACTACCCCGCCATGCTTATACCAATCTGGTGGAAGACGGACTTTTGCTGGAGCGCATTATTCCCCGATTGGAACAAGTTCCTTTGATCGCTAGAGAAGGCGTGCAAATTGCTTATCAGAATGCTACTTATTCAGTGATAGAAAAAGTGCTGGAAGCGCAGGCCGATATCAGCTTTAATGCGCTGTTGCATGAAAAGCTCTTCAAACCATTAGGGATGAATCATTCCTCCGCAAGTTTTGACAGCATAAGATACTCCGCAAATAAAGCGGCACCTCATATATATCATTCCCGAACCCGGGGGCGCGTTCCCGTTCCTATTTCCCGTAAATATTACAATGCGGTTTCTTCCGGCGGCATAAATAGTTCTGCTTCAGATATGGGAAAGTGGCTGTTGCTGCTAACCGGACATTATCCTGATGTTATCTCAGAAGAAACGCTCGAAGAAATATATGATCCTTTAGCAACCATCAATAACCGCAGATTTAGCCGGTATTGGATTGGAGTGAATGAATCGCATTATGGAATGGGGTGGAGGGTACTCAATAATCAGGGACAAAAGATTGTATACCACGGAGGATATGTAAACGGATACCGAAGCGAGATCGCTTTTGCCCCGGAAGAAGGGATAGGGATCTGCATTCTCATTAATTCCAATTCAAGCTATCCGTTAACTGTCATCCCTGATTTCTTTGAGTACTTCAGGTCTGATTCTTCTGAGGTCTCTGACCACAGTGATGTATATGAGTGAAAATCAGAACAACACAAAAAAAGCAAAAGCACCCTGGCCGACAAAAGATGCCATGGAACAGATCTATGAGATGAATCTTTGGGGAGGTGAAAACGCTGATTTTTATTCCGGGGCAGGCTCTCATCACCCTGAGATATTAGATCCATATATTGAGGTTGTGATCTCATTTTTAGAATCTTTTGAAGATCCGTTAGTAGTTTGTGACTTGGGTTGTGGAGATTTCAATGTTGGCAAAGAGTTGTTAGCGCATTCTCAAAAGTACATTGCAGTAGATATAGTAGAGAAACTCATAGAACGAAATAAGAAGAAATTCAAAAATGTTAAGCTTGAATTCCTTTGTCTGGATATTGCTAAAGATGATCTGCCTTCCGGAGATTGTGCGATATTAAGACAAGTTCTTCAGCACATATCGAATGCTGAAGTACAACAAATCCTGAATAAGCTGACTGGTTTTAAATACGTTATTCTCACCGAACATTTGCCTGAAGAAGACTTCACTCCAAATATAGATATCATTTCGGGACAAGGGATCAGGCTAAAGAAACATAGCGGTTTAGACCTGTCAGCTGCGCCTTTTGATCTTAAAGCGAAAGAAGAAAAAATGTTGTTGTCGGTACCGGCTAAGGATAGTGTAGGGATCATTGTTACCAAGCTTTATACGATGTTTTAAGATGTATTTTACATACAGTGGAAATTTTTCATTCCGTTTGAAATGCGATAGATCGTAGGACCGATGAGCGATGGACGATTTATTAAGCTTCTCGCCTTTCATACATCTGACGATTGTTTAAGGTATAAGAAACTCAATCTTGTAAAGAGCCGTCTGATGGATGAAAAAGGCGGAGTAGGCTACTTCATCCTGAACCATGATGTATGGTTAAAGATCAGTGCACATCCTCAGCGTCATCTGCGTTCCATACCAATGTTAACTAAGGAACCGAACACGGATGAGACGGATTGGGCGGATGATCGCGGTTTATTGATGAGAAATGAGAATAACGAGATCATCCTGTGCACCCTGCACGGAATATCCAATGGTGAAGCTATCTTTACCTGGATATTGGGTGTTGGTTATTCAAGATTGAATATTTCTGTGAGGCTATTAAAATACTGGCTTTTATTTTGAGTCAATTTTTCAGTTATTTGCTCATCCTTTTTTTAGATCAACTACACCTTCATTACCTGTGAATTCGCTGTTTGAGACTACATATTTATTTGTGGCTTACGATACGGAGCACCTCTTGCTGCTTCTTGGTTTTCTGTTTTTTGGGATCGCCTTTTTCCGCGTGCTGAAATTCCGCCCGGAGTCCGAGCAGCGAAAGGTGTTACTTGAAATCGCCCTTTTGTTATCGGCTGCCCAACTCCTGAAAGTGCCCATGAACCTACATTTGGGGATCTTTGATATTCAAAATGACATTCCGCTGCACTTGTGCAATTTTCTTCCTTTTGTGCTCGTCTGGGTATATGCCTCCGGGAGCCGGAGAGTATGGGGAACCGTCTTCTTCTGGATCATACTGGGGGTTTCACAGGCCAATCTGACACCCTCGGTTGAGTTTTCACTTTTTCATTATGATGCCATCCGATATTGGATGGTGCATATGGGACTAGTCTTGCTGGCGCTTTATCCTGCTCTTATCTGGAAGTGGGATCTCAAACGCAGAGACATCCTCCGAAGCGTGGGATGGTTAAATGCGATCGCCGTGCTAATTTATGGAATCAACCTGTTCCTAAATAGCAATTACCTGTATGTGATGGCAAAACCACCGGGAACCACTTTTTTCAGTATTCTGCCTGAGTGGCCTGTCTATATATTGGTGCTTGAAGTGATTCTTGTTGCATGGTCATTTCTGATATATGGATTGTTCAAATGGCTGCAGGCAAAGAGTAATGTTTCCCCGCAAAGCAGTAAGGCACGCCCCGCTTGATTGGGAAATGAGTTTTTGGTTCTTGTAGAAACTCGTTGCTAAGCTCCGGCTTAGCAACGCAGTCCTGGAAGCTCCAGCTTCTAGTTGAAATGCGATGAACCGATAGACCGATCAGCGATGGCCGATTTTTTTGCGGTGTCATCCCGAGTGCATCCTGATAGCTAAGGGAGACGCTGCTGAACACGAGGGATCACAAAGCTCGAACTACCTTCCAGATCGGCGTTTGTCGGGCTTCATTACGACTCTGCGGGAACCCTAATTTTTTGAGACACTCCAAATATTTACGAGTATAGGCTTCATTAATAAATTTGAGAATGCTGAAATTGCCGCGAAAAGCAGGATGCCAATAATTGGAATAACGGCGCCAAATGTAAACATTGCGCCCAGCACATAACCAAGAATGCATTCAGCTCGATAAATTGGAAGGAAAAGGCCAATCCCCAACACACATAAAGCCAGGTACATCGTAATGTTTTCGAAGCCAAACTCGAAGGCGATTGATATCAAGAGACTCACAAGCAACATCCCGAAAAAGCCTATCCAAACTGCGTTTGGAATTTGTCCATCGGCAGATACTTCATCAGGCCGGAATGTAATACGTTTTTTGACGCGTGTGGATGAAAACCAAGCCAGAAAAGGAAGAATAACAATTGACCACCAATTAGATATCGCCGGTAAATCAGAATTGTGAAGGAGATGGTGGCTTGCTACTCCACCATTTAAATGCTCCCACAATAAATGACTAAGTACAATAATGGTAACTATTGAGATAAAATACGCGCTTACTTTTTTGAAGTACTTTTCATTCATGTGTATCCTTAGTTGATAGGATTAGGATTGCCTCTTGAGCCTAGCGGCACTGCATTTTTACGACGAGTAACCTGCAATAAATAAGTACTTAATTACCTTACCCCACGAAATGCTTACTAGGTATAATTGACAATATGTTTTCAATGAGTTGAAAGAGTAGACGGGATACTGATGTAAAAGGTTACATCTAACGAACCGTTATAAAATTAAAACAAGCAAATGGTTATAGGCTTAGCCTTCGTTTGGCATTCGTAGAGATCACGTTATGAGGAAGAACTCAGGCTTCCACTCGAAATGCGATGGACCGAAGGACCGATGATCGATGGACGATTTTTTGTGGTGTCATCCCGAGTGTATCCTGATACCTAAGGGAGATGCTGTTGAACACGAGGGATCTCAAAGCTCGAACTACTTGCCAGATCAGCGTTTGTTCCGGCTAAAGAATTCAGTTATCAATTCTTCTTTATCTTGTTTTGAAAATTGCTTGATCTCATATTCCCGTTTACAGGCTTCTGAACGGTTCGGTGTTACTTCCATATACACCAGTGATTCCGGAGGGTGGGCCTGCAGGTAACGGGCTCCGGTTCCTTGCCTGTGCTGATGCCACCTTCGTATGATATGATTGGTACACCCGGTATACAGGCTGCCGTCGGTGCATCGGATGATGTAAACAAACCAGTTGTTCATTAATACAGGAAGATGTTTTTTTGAATTAGTATAACGACCCGGCACATATCGGGCATTGAATTATGAGTCTATAAACGCCTTAAAATTTGAAACAAACAAATAGAAATAGTTTGAGGCAGAGCCTCAGGTAGGCATTACGGTGCGGAGCACCGTAACGAGAAAAAAGCTATGCTTATTTAGTGTGAGACCGGTTACGTTCTATCAGGTAACCATTCGAAGTCCGGGGTTTTTGGGAATCGGTTCATAACCTCTTGTAACTTCGGCGTTGGGGAGCCCAGTTTCCGGCTTTCCAGATTCAGCCAGGCGCCATCAACGACGACCTGGGCTGCCTTGATATCATCTTCGCCTTCTTTGAAAATTTCATGCAAAAAGCTCCAGCGGGAACCGTCCCGGCGCATGGTGGTCAATGCACAGGTGACCGTGATGATCTCAAGTAAATTTATTTCCCTCAGGAATTTGGTCTCTTCCCGGAATAAGACAGGTCCAAAACCCAGGTGACCGATCTCGGTAATAGAGAGGTCGTAATCGGAGAACATTCCGACCCGTGTCTGGGCGGCATAATCGTTATACACAGAATGGCGCATGTGGCGGTTGGGATCCATGTCGGCCCATTTTACCTCATAAGTTTTGCTGTATGTTTGCATAACGATGGAAATGTAAGTTAGCCTACTATAAACAAGAGGGTGCAATATATAAAAAAAGGACTGGATCTAATCATATACCTATCATGCCTGTTATCACGCATGACACAGATTAGGGGAGATGTGGTTTATTGTTTTGAAATGCGATGAACCGATCGGCGATCAGCAATATGTGATTTTTAAGCCAGTCTTTTTTTGGCCCATGATTTATAGGACTGAAGAATTAACAGGATCTTTTTGAGCCGATCCTGAAGGGATCACCCATGAATAGCCCCGTCCTTCAGGGCGGGGGTATGAATACCAATAATAATAACCTCCGCCCGGTGGGGGATAGAAGTTTTGCTGGTTTTTCGGAGGTTGGGCCGGTTAGGTTGTTGTGTCCATCAACGTTGGACCGGGAGGTCCGGGCAGGCATTCCCAACGAGGGCGTTGGGAACGAGGTTAAGCGTCTCAAATTCTGAGGCTGATAGGTCTCGAGCGTCTATTTGATTGCCGGAAGGATGTAACGGTCGATCATCTCGAACGGCTGTTCCATTTGCGGGAAAAGGCCGTAATTTTCGCCCGTGAACACAGCAACGATTTCGAGTGACGGAAATACCATAATAAATTGTCCTCCGTTGCCCCACGCCTCGAATGACCGGACGGTTTGTCCTTCCACTGTTCGGTCGATCATCCGCCATAAGTAGCCGAAGTCCTCTCCATACATGTCGCTCGTGGCGTGCTTTGATGTTGACGTCTCGATCCATTCTTCCGAGATCACGCGGTGTCCTTCCCAAACACCGCCGTTAAGGTAGAGCTGCCCGAACTTCGCCATGTCGCGCGGGCGTAGATTCAGTCCCCCGCCGGTCATCGCAAGGCCTTGACTCCCGCGTGAGTTCGTAATGGGCCACCGGTAGTCGGTGATCCCGAGCGGATCGAAGAGGTAGCGATCGGTGAAGTCGGGGATGCGAAGCCCGGATGCCCGCGTTATCACGTTTCCAAGCGTTACGACGCCACTTGTTGCGTAGGAGAAGTCCTCACCCGGCGCTGTCGCCAGAGTCTGGTCAAAGTAAAATTTAATCCAGTCGTCTGTCGGATACATCGCGTCTTCATTTCCGCGGATGCCGGAGGTCATGCTGAGGACGTGATGGATCGTGATGTCGCGCTTTCGCTCGTCCCAGTTTTCGATTTCGCCGTCGTATTCCGGGAAGTACGGCAGTATCGGGTTGTGGACCGACTCGATATAGCCTTGGTCGATGGCGATGCCGGCCAGAGCTGACGTAATGGCTTTGGCCGCTGAGCGTGTGGTGTGGAGACTATCACGCCCGAACGCTCCGAAGTATTCCTCAAGCACGAGTGAACCTCGGCGAGCGAGCAGGATGCTGGAGATACCTGTGTATTTCCCCTTACGAACATGTTCCAACATCTCCACGAGCGGCGCCTGATCTATGCCTTGGTCGGTAACCGACGCCGTTTTCCACCCATCGCCGGTCTGTTCAGGTACGCGATACGTGACAACTATTTCGTCGGTGGACTGCGCCTGTATAAGAGGTGCGCAAGCGGATGTTCCGAGCAATACCAGCATCAAAGAAATTTGAGAAATTGAGGCTGTTAGTGGAGCTAGAATGGTATAATTTTTTTGGAATGGGGTCATTATCTATTATTACTTAGTGCTTGTATGAAGACCTAGACGAGTGGCCCTGCTAATTGTTACATGGAGTTGGTATGATTGTGCTCTAAAACGACCCACCGGCTAAGGGGGCGTGAGATCATAAAACAATAAACGGATATTTAATACAAGCAAATAGTTTGAGGCAGAGCCTCAGGTGGGTATTAAGGAGCAGAAATGTACTACGGAAACTGACCAAATTTAAACTGGCAGCCAACGGCGAGGCACGTCCAACTTATACGCGTGTTAGCTGCAATCAATTAAGATGATTATTCAGACCATCAGCAATTAATTCCAGAAGAGGTTCCAATTCTTCTTTAAAGGAAGATAGATCATCTTCTAAACCAACTTTTATACTTGTCCAATGGTAAGTATTGCCACCTACTTTGTATTTTATGAGATTTGTTTCGCCATTCCTTCGTACCAAGATATTCACTGAGATGGGCGTATCTTTGATCGCAATCATGTCTTCTATATGAAATTCATTTTCTGTCTTATTTTTGACAGCTGTAGGACTGAAGAATTAACAGGATCTTTTTGAGCCGATCCTGAAGGGATCACCCATGAATAGCCCCGTCCTTCAGGGCGGGGGTATGAATACCAATAATAACCTCCGCCCGATGGGGGATAGAAGTTTTGCTGGTTTTTCGGAGGTTGGGTCGGGTAGGTTGTTGTGGCTACCGCCTTTGGACCGGGAGGGCCGGGGAGGCGTTCCCAACTAGGGCGTTGGGAACGAGGGTAAGAAGGTGGTCTATTTGTGTTGTTCCGCTTTTTGCCGGAATGATGATATCATGAAATCTTTGGTAAATTTTTGAATTGAGCGATAGCCACATATTGAATGTGGTTTTCTTTTCTCCAAACCATCCTCGAATTTTCTTCATTTGATCTACAAATAACGGTGATTTCGATTATGAATAAAAAACGTTTAAAAATTTTAAACAAGCAAATAGTTCGAGGCAGAGCCTCAGATAGGCATTACGGAGCAGAGCACCGTAACGAGGGGAAGCAACTCTGGAAAACGAAATTTCGTCTGCGTCCCGTTAATGTGATTGTTAGGTCAGTATTTTTGATGTGTATCAAGCTAATGGTTATTTGCTACGTCATAACTATATGCAAATACTCCAACTCCCATTAATAAAATATAGAAGGAGGCTAATACACAAAAATAAATCGTAGAAAACGTAAAGATATATGGAAGTATCCAAATGGAGTATAAAAGGGATATAGTTACTAATAATGATAATATGCTTATGAAATAACCACCGACTTTTTTATTTGGACAAATAGATATAGTTAGAATGAAAACATTTGCAAAAAGGCCCGCTACCAAGCCACCAAAAAGTGTCAGAACTAAGCTAAATTTGATAAAATTTAAATCGGCAGAAAAAACTTTATGAATCGACCACAAGAAAAATTTTTCTATAAGCCACATTACAATTAATGCTAATGGAAAAAATGCTAACCAACGAATAATTTTTACCCAATTAAACTCCATAGTCATTCAGTTTTTATTTTACATTGTAGTATCCCAATATTGCAAAGGCTTTAATGGGTCATTTTCATTAATACCAAGCTGCGATTCTACTATCATTTCAATCGCTTTTTCTTTTGAATGCCCCTGATCAATTAGTTTTTCATAAATTGGATATATCAGAGTACCTAAATAAATTCGCCAAAAATCTGGGACATCTGCTTTCCATTCATAGTCCTCTTTTATAAACGGCATTAAAACTGGGCTCTCTGACTTTGTTTCCATGTATTGTATTATAATCCTAACATTCCCATTTGGAATGAAGTCCTCAATCTTCAAATCCGTTTCAGAACTTAAATTAGATGCTTGTCCAGAAAAGCTTTTTACATAAAATTCTTCTGGGGTTAAACCTCTTATCTGATCTTCTGTAAATATTGATTTAGTTAAAGTAGCCAACAGTATTATATGCAATTCTTTTTTTAGTAATGATTCTTTATCAAAGTGTAATACAGTATTTTGTAAGGACTCATAGAAGTCCAGTGTTGAAGAAGATATTAGGGGAAGTAAATTTTCTCCATCTGATGAAATAATTGCCTGTAAATAATCGTCTGAAAGTTGAACAAGTTCCTTCCTGTCTCTTTCTCTTATTTCTTGAGAAAATATAGAGTTAGGTAAGAGAAATATTAATATTGTGACGATGATTTTTAGAAAATTGTGCATCTCAGAATTATTATATATCACAAATTAAATTCATTTTGGTGATAAAGTTTTGCTTCAATATTACATCATCATTTAGCAATTTATTCTTATATAAATTTATTTCTTCTTCTAAAGCATTATGAAATTTAACTCTGTCGATAATTAATCCCTCGGAAATTTTTTCGTCTATATTTTTCACCATTTCGCTCCTACCAATCCGTAGAACTGATTTTTTCTTTGTTTGTACTTGATGAAGAATTCCGCATCTAAAATGGCTATAAAAAGTAAAAGCTTTTTCTTTTGAAAAGTGAGATTTGAAGGGGATACTATTTTTAAAAAAATTCCAAAAGGCAACATTATTATTACCTTTAGTTTCATCTAAGCCATTATAAAATTGCACTGTTGTCCGGTTAAAATTTAGTGATACGTTCCGATCTATGCTAACAGGTATG
>JBBDSP010000003.1:0-64132 GCA_040904925.1 Gracilimonas sp.
AATTGAACACCACAATATACCTTAACTTCGTGTCCATTAAAATGTAGCAACTCCAACTTTAAGTCCTGAATTAAAGCTCAAGATGTTAAAAATAAGTGCTAAGGCAGTTCATAGTTTTGAGGCTTATACTTCGACCTCACCTAAATCCTCTCCTTCCCAAGGAGAGGATTTTCTCGATATTGATTATAGTATTGATAGTTAATAAGGCTAAGGGTTCTATCAACGCGTTTTTCTCCTTGCTGAAGGAGAAAACAAAAGAGGTCCGCAGTTTGGGGCTGGATGTAAGATATGGAGTTGCAGAGGTTTTGTTCTCAAATTATCTAACTTCTACAAGGGTGACAAGCGAGGACTAATTTTAGGTCTAACACACGTTAAGTGAGATTTCCGGCTTTATTCTCTGCTCAGTTTACCACTGTTAAATATCCATTTCCAACTTTAGTGAATTTAAACACTATTGAGCTCCAATTTGCGATTTGGTAGATTTGATCAAAAGCGAATTCAAAGATCCGGAGTTAGAAATGAGTGACACGATGAACATCACCCCCGAAAATGTACGTTCTGTTTTAAGCAAGCACATGCTTACCGATGGCTATGAAATGGTGCTTGATCTGGAAGAAAGTGAAGGGGCTTATTTATATGATTCGAAATCAGGGAAACGATATCTCGATTTCTTTACTTTTTTTGCTTCCAATCCATTGGGAATGAATCATCCCAAACTGGCCGGGAATGATGAATTCGTACAGCGACTTGGCCGAGTAGCCATCAACAAGCCTTCCAACTCTGATATTTACACGGAAGACATGGCTCGATTTATGGAGTCTTTTGACCGGGTGGGCATTCCGGATTATATGCCTTATTCCTTTTTTATCTCCGGCGGAGCTTTAGCTGTTGAGAACGCTATGAAGGTAGCCTTTGACTGGAAAGTTCAAAAGAATTTCGAGAAGGGGTATCGCGAAGAAAAAGGGCACAAGATCCTTCATTTTGAAAAAGCCTTTCACGGACGAACGGGTTACACTCTTTCGGTTACCAACACTGTTCCCAACAAAGTAAAGTATTTTCCGAAGTTTGACTGGCCGCGGGTGATCAGTCCTGCCATGACTTTCCCTGCAACTAAAAAGAACATTGCGGAGACTGAAGCCCAGGAAAAATTAGCTATTGCTCAGGCTGAACGATTCTTTGATATCTACAAAGATGATATAGCCGGAATATTGATCGAACCGATTCAGGGCGAAGGCGGTGACCGACATTTTCGACCGGAATTCCATCAGGCTCTTCGTGATCTGGCAGACCAACATGATGCATTACTCATATATGATGAAGTGCAAACCGGCGTTGGTATGACCGGTAAGTTCTGGGCTCATGAACATTTCGTAAAACCGGATATCTTAGCCTTTGGAAAAAAAGCTCAGGTTTGCGGAATTCTTGCCAATACACGGGTAGATGAAGTTAAAACAAACTGCTTTCACGTCTCATCCCGAATCAATTCTACCTGGGGCGGTAATTTGGTAGATATGGTTCGCTTTGGAAGAATCCTGGATGTGATCGAGGAAGACCATCTAGTGGAAAATGCAGCGAAGGTCGGAAATTATCTTCAAACCAGATTGGAAGCACTGGCCGATGGACACGAATATTTCTCCAATCCACGAGGCAAGGGATTATTCTGCGCCATCGACCTGCCAAATACCCATGCTCGTGACAGCGTCATCAAAGAGTGTGTGAGTAATGGACTGATGATCTTGGCTTGTGGACCAAATACCGTTCGATTTCGTCCACCGCTTACCATCACTGAAGAACAGATCGATGAAGGGTTAGATATTTTGGAGAAGGCTTATAAAAAGTGTCTGAATGATTGCCCGGTAGTAAGTTGAGATGAATTGCGATAGAAATAATCTATAAACTCTGCGAAAATCAGCGATTCATCTGCGTAACTCCGCGTGAAAATTTGTTTGAATAAAGTCGAAGTTAATTTCTAAAAATAACTTTTTGTTTATCGCGGATTTTCGCAGAGTTAGACGCAGTGTTTCGCTGAAAATGGCATTACTGAGAACTCAAACCAATTGATGGCTTTCCGGCTGAATTACCACCTCATTCAATACCGAACCGGAAGGCTGGTTAACGGCATAGAAAACTGCATCAGCTACTTCTTCGGGAGTGAGCATCATCTCTTTTTTGACTTTCATATTTACGCGCTCATCATCCCAGAATGGTGTGTCTACTCCTCCAAGATAAAGCAATGAGAATTTGATTTTTCCTCTTCGCTGTTCTTCGATCAAGGCTTTGGTAAATCCCTGAATAGCAAATTTAGAAGCGGCATAGACAGAGGCATTTTTCATTACATATTTGCCCATGGTTCCCGGAAACATAACTACAGATATAGGCTCATCTTCTTTCATATGTTTCATAACCGTTTGGGTAACGAGGAACGTCCCGTACACATTTACGTCAATGATCTCTTTGGCGTCTTTAGGATCAATATCCATAAAGGGCTGGATGATTCCCTGACCAAATGCATTGATAAGTACGTCTATTTTACCCAACTGATTTTCGATCTCTGAAGCCATTCTTCCGACCGCAGATTGATCAGTGACGTCTGTTTCTATAGCAAAAGCCTCTCCGCCCTTGTCATTTATTTCCTTGGCAACTTCTTCCGCTTTGGATTTATTTCGGGCGGCCAAAACTACCTTCGCTCCCTCTGCTCCAAGCTTTTTTGCAACAGCTGATCCGATCCCGCCGGAACCACCGACGATAAGTACAATTTTACCTTTCATGATGTAACGTCTTTCTTGATGAATAGTCACAGCATAAAAGCTTGATAAGAAAAATTTCGTTCCGCTAATCTACTTTTATGTAGCTGATCCGCCAGTTCAGATTCCAGCTTTCTCCACCGTCCACTGAGGATTCCCAATCCCATTTCAGAGAATCCTGAGTGATATCATAAAAAACCATTCGCTGTGTAAACAAGCTTCCGTCTTCTCTCTCCTGAATATCCGTTTGGAAGATGCGATTGGTACCGTCGATCTTTCCGGTGAAATCAAAATAGCCGCCATTGTTATCGGCCCAAGCTTGTTTCCAGGTATCGGTACGGGGATTATATACAGAAATGCTGGTACCCATAAATCCTTCCATTAGTCCTTCATTTACCCGAAAATTTTCCTGTATCACTTTTCCGTTCAACGTTTTTTCGATGAAGTTGGTACCGCGACCTGTATTTCCATTTCTTTCTTCCCAGGTCACTTCCCAACCGCCCAACCAAAAATCGAAATAGGTTTCCGGTTCGATTTCTAGTTCGTTTGCGAATTGCTCCTGAAATGGTGTATCGGATTCTTGCTTTTGGCATCCGGAAATCAAAAACAAAATGAATAATAGGCAGATGAGGTTATTAGTAGGCGACAATTTCATAACAGGCGGATTTATTAATAAACTATATCCATTATCGAAAACGTCATTAAAAAGTTTCGCTGTTTATTTTGAACCATCTCAACATCTAGACGGCCATCGCCTTTGGGATCACAGTTTCGTAGATCTCTTCCGTCTCAGATACATCCACTGAGATAAGATCTTTGATCTCCAGCTTATCCCCTTTTACAACACCCAATTCATACATGGGAACACCGGCTTCCTCAAAATGATGCTTTACGGTTTGAAGTTCAGGTGCCGGAATAGTGATCACGACTCCTGATTGTGCTTCGCTGAATAAAATTTCATGGCTTGAACCGGATAAAGTATCAACAGAAAGCTCGGCTCCTTTCTTACCAAAAATCGCCATTTCGGTGAGAGTGGTTGCAAGTCCGCCATCTGAAATATCGTGGGCTGCGGTGATCAGTCCTACTTTAATAGCCGCAAGCAGTGCTTCCTGTAATTTCACTTCAAAATCAAGATCGATTTCAGGAGCATCACCAGTTGTAAGTCCGTGAACGGTTTTCAAATACTCGCTTCCTCCAAGACCTTTCCGACCTGCTCCAATATAGAGCACGATATCTCCTTCTTTTTTGAAGGCAGGAGTTGTGAGATGTTTTTCTACATCCTCTATCACCCCAAGCATTCCAATGATAGGAGAAGGAAAAATCGCACTTTTGGGATTTTCGTTATAAAAGCTCACGTTGCCTCCGGTCACAGGAGTATTCAGAGCACGACATGCATCACTCATCCCGCCCAACGCTTCTTTGAAGGTCCAGTAAACTTCCGGTTTATATGGATTCCCAAAATTCAGGCAGTTGGTGATAGCCATCGGTTTGGCGCCGGAACACACTACATTTCGGGCCGACTCCGCCACTGCAATCTGCCCGCCTTTTCGGGGATTCAAATACACATACCGGCCGTTACAGTCTGTTTTAGCAACCAATCCTTTATTGGTTCCTTTGATGCGGATAACTCCGGAATCAGAAGCGCCGGGTCCCGTTACCGTATTCGTTCGAACCATGGTATCATACTGCTCGTGCACCCATCTTTTGGAAGCGATGTTTGGTGAGCCAAGTAATTTCTTTAGGATCTCTGTGTGATCATCAGAATGATTTAAAGAATCTGAATCAAAGTTCTGAACTTCATCCAGATAATCCGGTTTTTTGGTTTCGCGGATATATTGAGGAGCTCCCCCACCCAGTACCAAATGCTCTGCCGGTATCTCAGCTTTGATCTCGCCGTCTTTCCAATAGGTTACTTTATCGCCTTCTACCACTTCACCGATCACTACACCGTGCAGATCCCATTTTTCGTATACATCAATAATTTCCTGCTCGCGCCCTTTCTCTGCCACGATCAACATGCGCTCCTGACTTTCCGATAGCAGCAATTCATAGGCGGTCATTCCATCTTCCCTCGCCGGCACTTTGTCAAGGTCAACTCTCATGCCTTCGCCGCCTTTGGCTGTCATTTCGGAAGTGGAGCAGGCAATTCCGGCGGCTCCCATATCCTGCATCCCGATGACCGCGCCGGTTTTTAAAACTTCCAGGCTAGCTTCCAGTAATAGTTTTTCGGTAAAGGGATCTCCAACCTGAACACTAGGTCGCTTGGCTTCACTTTCCTCACTGATCTCTTCCGAAGCAAAAGTTGCTCCATGAATTCCATCCCTTCCTGTACTTGCTCCCACAATGATCACGGGATTTCCAATTCCTTTTGAAATAGCTGAAGCAGTTTCTCCTTCCTTCACCAAGCCGATACTCATGGCATTTACCAGCGGATTGCCTTCGTAACTTTCATCAAAGCAAACTTCACCGGCAATCACAGGAACACCGAATGAATTTCCATAATCACCGATCCCGCGAACCACACCATCCAACAAATATCGAACTCGTGGATTTTCCATCGAACCAAATCGAAGCGAGTTCAAACTTGCCACCGGTCGGGCTCCCATCGTAAAGATATCACGATGAATTCCACCAACGCCGGTCGCAGCTCCCTGGTACGGCTCAATTGCTGAGGGGTGATTATGGCTTTCAATTTTGAAGGCGCATCCAAGTCCGTCACCTAAATCTACCAGTCCGGCATTTTCTTCACCGGCTCCCACCAAAAGATTTTCTCCCTCGGAAGGAAGTTTTTTGAGCTCAACAATTGAGTTCTTGTACGAGCAGTGCTCACTCCACATCACTGAATACACGCCCAGCTCGGTAAAGGTAGGCACCCGGCCGAGACGGGATTTTATCATTTCAAATTCTTCGGCGTTCAAGCCATGTTCTTCGGCCAGTTCGAGGGTTACTTCCGGTTCTTGAATAGTTTTTTGCGACATTCCGAGGGAGTGATTGAAGCGTTAAGATTTCAGAAAGTTCAAAGGTACGATTAATTAAGAAAAGGCTCTAACCAAAGAGGAGGAATTTGGCTATAATTGAAATGGAACGCAGTTGACACGGATTAAGCGGATGATCGCTGATGCTAAATTCCCAAAGCTTTATGCAGATCCCCAAAATCGTCAAAGATGAGATTAGCGAGTTTGTAGCCTTCATCAATTGGGGCTTTGGTGTACCAGGCTACCTTCCAATTGGCTTTTGAGCCGCCAACTACATCGGAAGTAAACGAATCACCCACATACAGAATATCTTCCCGGTTCACTCCGGCCAGCTCTGTTGCATGATCAAATACTTTCGGATGTGGCTTCATCTCTCCCACTTCTTCCGAAATGACAATATGGCGGGCGGTTTCCCTCAAATTAAACTGGTCGATCTTCAGCTTTTGAGTTTCAGCAAATCCATTGGTAATGATACCCACCTCAAAATGATCGGCGATCTTATGATAAGATTCCTGAGCTCCATCCAGCCATTCCCAATGATTTCGATAATAATTCATATACACTTTTCCGGCTTCTTCATGCATAGATTCATCCACCCGCAGATCCCGAAAAGTTTCCTGGAATCTGCGTTGATGTAATTCATGACGGTCTATTTCTCCACGCCCGTATGCTTCCCATAATCCTTTGTTAATGTGATGATAGGTTTCCAGTAATTGAGCTTCAGAAATACCGTTAAACATGTCAAAATGATCGTGGACATCGCGGAGTCCTGCCTGTTCTGCTTTTTTATGATCGAGTAGGGTATCATCTAAGTCAAAATAAATGAATTTTGGATTCAGTTGTGACAATGGAACAGTTTTTGATTATTGTTGATATAGTTTGAATCTAAAGAATTTAAAGCCCGTAGAAGGGCTCCAAATAAAACATAAAATATCTACTCATGAAAGCTAAATTTTTTATCATTATTGGGGTGCTTGCACTCATCGTATTTTACGGAGTCAGTGTTAATAACAGTCTTGTTACAGCTGAGGAAAACGTAAACGGAGCCTGGGCTCAGGTTGAAAACCAATATCAACGACGAGCTGACCTTATACCGAATTTAGTAAATACTGTTCAGGGTGCCGCCGATTTTGAATCCCAAACTTTACAGGATGTGATCGAAGCCCGAAGCCGTGCCACTTCCGTTAATATTGATGCTAATGATCTTAATGATCCTCAGGCTTTCCAGCAATTTCAGGAAGCACAAGGTCAACTGAGTGGTGCTTTATCACGACTATTAGTAACCGTAGAACGTTACCCCGAACTTCAGGCCAATCAAAACTTTCGCGATCTCCAGGCTCAGTTAGAAGGAACTGAAAACCGAATATCCACCGAGAGAATGAGATTTAATCAGGCCGCCCAGGGATTCAATACTCAGATCCGAAGGTTCCCAACCAGTATGTTTGCTTCGGTCCTGGGTTTTGAACAAAAAGCTTATTTCGAAGCAGATGAAGGAGCCGAACAAGCCCCTGAAGTAGATTTCAGTAACTAATTTTAATTGACCAAAGACGGAAGACCGATGACGGTAACTCATCGGTCTTCCGTCAATCATCATCAGTCCAATAAGAATGGCAAAATTTCTTACACAAGAGCAGGAAGAACACATTGTGGAGGCGATCCGGCAGGCTGAAGAAGCTACCTCCGGGGAAGTCCGTGTTCACATCGAAAAAAAGTGCAAAGCTGAATCTCCCATCGACCGGGCCAAAGAAGTGTTTGCTGAGCTTAAAATGCACGAGACCGAATTCCGAAACGGAGTAATCGTATATGTGGCTTGGAAAGATCACAAAGTGGCTATCTGGGGAGATGAAGGAATTCATGGTAAAGTAGGACAATCATTTTGGGAAGAAGAACTGGAGCTGATCCTTAAATATTTCAAAGCCGGAGATTTTGAAACCGGACTTACCGAAGTGGTGCTGCAGATCGGTCAGAAGCTGAAGGAGAACTTCCCCTTTGAACAAAAAGGAGAAGTAAATGAACTACCCAATCAGATCAGCTATAATAAAGATGAGGGAGCAAAAGGTGGGTAAACTTCTAAGCCTGATACTATTTATTGGGATCTCATTTTCGGTTTCTGCACAGGACTTCCTGCCTGAACGTCCTGTAGGAATGGTCAATGATTTTGCAGATATGCTAAGTTCCTCTGAAGAACAGCGACTTGAGCAAAAGTTGACCAATTATCGTGATACCACAACAAATGTTATCGCCATTGCGACCCTGGAAAGTCTTGAAGGATATTCTGAAGATGAAATAGCCACAACCCTCTTTAGTAATTGGCGAATGTGGGAAGGGGAACGCTATAATGGAGTTCTGATCTTAGTTTCTGAGCAAGACCGCCGAATGCAAATTGAGGTTGGCTACGGACTTGAAGGGGCTATCCCCGACGCTATGGCAAATCGAGTTTATGCAGACATTCTGGTTCCAAGTTTTCAAGCCGGTGATTTCTACGGTGGATTGGAGCAGGCTACCAACGTTTTAATTGATCTTGCTGCCGGTGAGTTTGAAGGCTTTCCCGAACGGCAATCTTCGGGAGAAGGTTTCCCCATTGATGTACTCATCATTTTCATCATTATTATATTTATTCTCATCACGCGCGGTAAAGGCGGAAAAGGTGGGCGCAGACATTCCCTTGGCTCAAGTGGTATTATTTTCTATGGCGGAGGTTTTGGCAGCGGTGGCGGTTCCTTCGGCGGTGGCGGTGGTGGGGGCTTTGGCGGCTTCTCCGGCGGGGGAGGTTTTGGTTCAGGTGGCGGTGGCGCCGGCGGTGGTTGGTAGTTTTTCAATGCTAAATGTTAAATAGTACAACTCATTTAACATTTAGCATTAACACATTAAAAATTACCCATCGCTTGCTCGAGGTCAGCGATTATATCCTCTACCCCTTCAATTCCTACTGAGATTCGAACTAGTCCATCCGTAATACCGGCTGCTTTTTTGATTTCTTCATCCACTATGGAATGCGTCATAGATGCAGGGTGCTGAATAAGCGTATCTACTGCTCCCAAACTTACGGCAAGGGTACATAGCTTGACGTTGTTCATCAAAGATACACCCGCTTCAAGACCTCCCTTCAGCTCAAAAGAGATCATTCCACCAAATCCATTTTTCATGATGGAAGATGCCAAATTATGTTGTGGATGAGATTCGAGCCCGGGATAAAAAACATGATCTACTTCTGGATGAGACTCCAGCCAACGGGCAACTTTCATGGCATTTTCATTATGCTGCTTCATCCTTAGCGGTAGTGTTTTAATACCGTTGGTGGTAAGCCAGGCGTCCGTTGGTCCGGCGATGCCACCCAAATTCTTCCGGTATAGAAAAGTTTGAGCTTCTTCGAACAGACCCTGTTTTGCGACCATTACTCCGCCAATAACAGTTCCATGTCCACCCATGTATTTTGTGGTAGAATGAACAACAACATCCGCTCCCAGCTCTAAAGGCTGAATGTGATAAGGTGTTGCAAAGGTATTATCAACCATCAATAGAGCACCGTAAGATTCTGCCAGCTGAGCAATAGCTCTGATGTCTGAGATCTTAAGCGTGGGATTTGCGATGCTTTCCAGGAAAATGAGTTTGGTTTCCGGGTTCTTTTTCAATTCCATTTCAACCATAAAAACATCCGAGGTATCCACAAATGAAACAGACATTCCCATCTCCGGAGCTTCCTCTTTCAAGAACTGTGAAGTACACCCATACAGATCGTTTTGAGCGATCACATGTCCGCCTTTTGCCAGACTGATTATTCCTGTCGTGATGGCTGCCATACCACTTCCGAAAGCCATTCCGTTGTAAGCTTCCGGATCATTGAGGCTGTAAGTTTCCAGTGCACACACGGTTCGTTCCAGTTCTTCTACTGTTGGATTTCCAAGACGAGAATAGACATGACTCGCCCCGCCTTCTTCATGTCGAAAGGCCTTTGCACCGGATTCCACATCATCAAAAACAAATGTCGAAGTCTGATAGATCGGAGTGGCATGTGCACCATATTGATCTTTATTTCCTTTTCCGCCGTGAATGGCTGCCGATTCGAATGTGGGTTTAATTTTGGTCTTCATAATAAACGGGGATTGGAGATTGATCTTTAATGGTATTCAGTACAATGCTGGTATAAAGCCTTTCCACATCGGGTAGGGTGGTTAGCTTGTTCCGCATCAGCTGCTCATAATCTTTGGTGTCTCTTGCTACAACCTGAAGCAGGAAGTCACCATCACCGGTAGTATGGTAACAGGCCAGTATTTCCGGAATCTCCTGAACAGCAGAAGTGAATTCCTCCAACAAATTTAACTGGTGGACTTTCAGCGTCACTTTCACAAAAGCGGTAAAACCTCTTCCAACCGACTCTTTATTAACTTTTGCTGAGTAGCCTTCTATAACTCCATCTCTTTGCAGTCGGCGGACACGCTCAAGTGTAGGTGTGGTAGTGAGACCGATCCGATCCGCCAATTCTTTATTCGCGATCCGTCCTTCTTGCTGAAGAATCTCAATAATATTTTTATCAACGCTATCAAGTTTAGAGTGGGACATGACAGAAGAATTAACTGGATTATAGAATAATTATAACAAATAATCCTTCTAATATCTATTATATCAGCATATAATTAACTTAAAAATAACTAAATAAGAATTAAATGACGTTTATAATTTATTTACAGAATAATATTCTACAAGAGACACAAACCAGACTGATCTGTAGAATTTTGAACTAATGTTTAGAAGGGAAACCGATCAACCGACCAAAACTATTTGAAGATCCATCAAATTATTACCCGTTGCCCCGGTCTTTATGTGCGTATTCATCCTTTCATGAAAGTAGTAAGAATCATTATTCTGAAGAAAATCTTCGGGGCTTATTTTTTGCTTACGGGCTTTTAATGTGGTTTCTGAATTTATGATGGCTCCGGCAGCATCCGTTGGACCGTCAATCCCATCTGTAGCAAAACTCAATAGCGATATATCGTGCTGTCCCTCGATCGAAATAGCTGCATTCAAGGCCAGTTCTTGATTCCTGCCTCCTTTTCCGTCTCCTTTTACCTTAACCGTACTTTCCCCGAAATACACAAAGGCAGCCGGGATCTTCAACTCTGATTTTTTACTCAGAACCGATATAGCCTCACTGCAGATCTTTTTTGATATCCTGTTTACATCTAAATTATAAGCAGAAGAAGCTACCTGAACGTTATATCCCTTTCCAGACAAAAACTTACCTGCATTTTCAGCCAGGATATTAGCCCCGGAGATTACTTTTGTTCTGTGGTTTGTCCAGTCTATGTTCTCAGATTTTGGATTTTCAGGTATCTCGCCATGCATCCCTTTACTTATATGAATTCGGATAGAATGAGCAATATCATCCCACAATCTATACTTCTTCAGTACCTGAAATGCTTCTTTAAAAGTTGAAGTATCCGGAATTGTTGGCCCGCTTCCGATGCTATCAGGATTATCTCCCGGAACGTCAGAAAGTAAAATGGAAACTAAATTCCTGTCTGAAAAAAGTTCTCCAAGCTTCCCTCCGGCGGTTTCAGAAAGATGTTTTCTTACAGCGTTGATCTCATGGATTGAGGCCCCGGAGTTCAATAATAATTTATAGGCATTCCGTAATTCATCCAGTTCAATACCACCAGCCGGAATGCAGAATAATGATGATGCGCCACCGGAAAGGCAAAAGATCACGGTATCATCTTCAGGAATCCTTTTGGCCAAATCTCTCAATTCGTAAGAAGCCGATACCGAATCCTGATATGGATATGGATGAGTGCCTGTGAAAACCTGGACCCTGTTAAGGGTATGAGATATGTTTGGCGAAATGATGATCCCATCTTCAACTGAAGAACCATAATATGTTTCCACCTGATGAGCCATTTCTACTGAAGCTTTACCCGCACCCAAAATCCACACTTTTCCCGTTAATTCCAGAGTGGACAAATATGATTTTAAGTCCAGTGCAAAAAAATCGTCTGTAATTAATTTACTAACTACTTCTTCAAGTACCTGATGCTGCTTACGAAGCTTTTCTCTCATGAAGTAAATTTCTTTTTGCTAAAAGTGAAAGTGGAATGATTCCGATTGAACTCAGTGGAATAAAATACCGCGATAGCATATCACATACGACCAAAGACCACACGCCTTGAGATACAAACAAAGAGAAAGTGAGGCTTGCAACTATGATCATAAATGCATGGATTCCTATCAAAATTATATAGAAACCCTTGTCTGAGCCGATCAGGATCAATCCAATAATTCCCAACAGAAAAAAGAACCCGAACGGAAATTTATAGTGCAATATTTTTTCAAAATTATCGGTTTGATATTCAACATAAATTAGTCGGGTTCCCAATTCTTTAACAGATACCTGATCGATAGCCTCCACTTTGTTTTGAACAAATCCTTCCGTTTGCCAGCTAAATAATGTCGTTCGCGGTTCCCGCAAAATAAACAAATGAAATAGAATATAGAGCCCTACCAAAGCTATTTTTTTCATTAGGTCATAGCCTTGGAAGGATTAGAAAAGCTGTTCATATCACTATAATTCACCCATACCATCCACAACAGAAAAATGACCAGGTAAAAAATAGTAGTCGTCGAATAATCATGAGTGAAATCAAAGAATTTAGGCCATTCAACCTGAGTAATGGTTAGCGTTATGATCCGGACCATATTGACAACATATATCACACAAATTCCCAAAACACTAAAGCTTATCCTGTTCTTCCAGTCACCCGGATATGCTAAAATAAATCCTAGGAATAATCCCATTGCCGCAATTCCATTACAACCATCTACGATCTCAATTCCGGGATATTCTCCAATACCTATAATTCTGTTGACCGTAAAAACCTCATATCCTATCCATTTTAAAAAGCCCGCACTTGCCCCAATTATATTTAACGACAACCATTCATCCAGACTCCCATCCGGCAAGAGCCATAACTCATAGATCAAATACCATATAATAAAGATCAAAAGTGCTTTGGCAATAAATTTAATTACCGGAGAGTTCATTTTAGTGCTTTAATTATTTGTTTCTTAACTTAACCGATTCTGTTGACCGATTTGACTAGGTGGTACTTAATTTTTAAAAATATCTTAAATCTTTATACCGAATGCGACTTTTAAAATATACTGTTTTTGGTTTTTTATTTACCCTTTTCAGCCTTCCACTTTTAGCTCAGGATGTTGGAATTGACTTTGAAAATATCAGAGTTGACCAATTGAGTGATAATCAGATAAGTCAACTTTACGAACGTATGCAGGATAGAGGGTTGACTATTTCTGAAGTTGAGAGCCTTGCTCTTGCCCGTGGAATGGATCCTGCAGAAGTTAGTAAACTAAGGCGCAGAATTAATGAAGTTCAAACATCTTCTGAACAAGATGGTAGCGAAGGTAGTAACCAAGAAGAAAACAGGCGGCAGACCCAACAACAGTTAGACGGCCAGTTACCCGAAGGGATGACTCCACCCTACCCCTCTGTGAAAGTAGATACTCTGGGATTATTATTTACTGAAGAAGAATCAGATTCTGCCACTGTATTTGGTTCTAATATTTTCACAAACGAATACCTAACCTTCGAACCTTCGATGAATATCCCCACCCCTAAAAATTATGTTTTAGGCCCTGGAGATGAAATTATCATCGATATTTGGGGAGCTTCCGAAAATACCTATCAACTTACTATCAATCCTGAAGGGGCAGTGCAGATAAGTAGTATTGGCCCGATTTTTGTAAACGGACTAACTATTGAGGAGGCAAGGGAAAGATTAATAGACAAACTTGCCTCAATATATTCTGGTTTAAAGGGAGAAAACAAAAACACCTATGCTCAAATTTCTTTAGGCAATGTTCGTAGTATTAAAGTAAGTATAGTCGGTGAAGTGAATGTCCCGGGAACTTATACTTTATCGTCACTCTCAACAGTTTTCAATGCATTGTACGCCGCCGGTGGCCCAAATGAGAATGGGACTTACCGATCTGTTAAAGTTTTGCGAAATGGGAATGTTTATCAAGAAGTAGATTTATACGATTTTTTGGTGTCAGGAGATCTATCAGGAAACATTACTTTGCATGATCAAGATATTATAAAAATTGACCCTTATGTAAATCGAATTTCAGTTCAAGGTGAGGTAAAAACTATAGGATTATATGAAACACTGGAAGGAGAAACATTTAATGATTTAGTAACCTATTTTGGTGGTTTTAGCCCTGATGCGTACAAAAATAGAATTAAGGTGGAACGCAAAACCGGCACAGAAAAAAGAATTGTTGATATTAAATATCCCGAACAGGGAAGCACCATTCTTAATTCCGGTGATGTAATTATTGTTCAAGAATTATTAGACCGATATGAGAACAAAGTCGAAATAGGAGGTGCCATATTCAGGCCGGGAGAATACGGGTTAGAACAAAACCCAACCCTCTTAACCCTTATTAACAACGCTGAAGGAGTTATGGGAGATGCTTTTTTAGATCGAGCCATAATTTACAGAACACGAGCCGATTATAGTATTGAAGCTATCCCTGTTAACCTTAATAGCCTTTTCGCTGATTCTTCCTCTCACGATATCACACTTGTAAAAGACGATAGGATCAAGATCTCTTCAATTTTTGATTTACGAGAATTTAGAACAGTAAGAATAAGCGGTTCTGTATTGAATCCCGGAACATATCGTTTTGTTGAAAATAGCTCTCTAAAGGATCTGATATTTGAAGCGGATGGTTTAAAAGATGAGGCAGCCCCTTACAACATAGAAATAGCCCGAAGATTTGTTAATAATGATTCCAGAACAATACAGAATGAAATAGCAGAAATTATTACTGTCAACATCGAAAATGGCCTGCAATATTCACCCGAACTTGAAGAAATTACCTTACAGCCATTTGACCAAGTATTTATAAGGAAAGCACCGGGATATGAGGTTCAAAAAACAGTCAATATAACCGGTGAAGTAATGTATCCCGGTGAGTATGCTTTAAGTACAAGAGATTTCAGGCTCAGTGATCTCATAGAAAAAAGTGGAGGTATGACACAATTTGCTTATGTGGAAGGCGCTTCCCTTACCCGCGAAATTGAAAATGATTTTGAAGAAGTAGAACTTAACATTGAAGAAGATTCTGTAGTAGCCATGCAACAAGAAAAAATAGAGTCTCTCTCCCAAGTCGGTATTCAATTACAGAAAGCACTTGAAATACCGGGGTCAAACTTTGACATCCTGCTTCAGGAAGGTGATGAAATCCATATCCCAAAACGCCTTCAAACTGTTCAAATACGCGGGGAGGTCTTATATCCAATCAATGCACGATTTGACGGTTCCAGATCGTTTAAAAGTTATATTGGTGCCGCAGGTGGTTTTACAGAACAAGCCAATACTCGTCGTGCTTATATCGTTTATGCAAATGGAGAAGTAGATAGAACAAAACGGTTCTTATTCTTCAGGTCTTATCCTGATGTGAAGCCGGGATCAATTCTTATTATTCCTCCAAAACAAGAACGTACGCAGATGACACCACAAGAACGAGTGGCTATTCTTTCCACGATCGTATCAATGGCTGCACTTTTAACTAATACTTTCTTTCAGATCCGCAGAAACTGATCTGACTGAACTCTTAATCTTCCAAAATGAAAGAGCCCGTTCTTAAAATCAAGAACGGGCTCTTTTTGTCTAATCTCAGTAAGTATTTTGAGATTTAGGTTAAAGACTCTGCAAGCTTATCAGGCCTTTCACCATCTCCGGAAGGCTGAGTTGGGGTTTCATTCAAATACTCATCTAAACCAAACTCATCAACCTGAATAGCATCGTTTCGGGCGATTTCTGTTTTCTTAACGAGCGCTGCCTCTTCTTTAGTTAGAACACCTTTCTCAACCGCAAAATCTGCGATCTCTAAATAAGGTTCTTTTGGTAGCTCTTTAGCTTTAATAGCTTTGTAAAGTTTCTTGAATAGAGGCCATGCTTCTTCATTGAGTTTCATGGTGTGCTCATATCGACCAAGAGCTGACTCCTTGTCTTTAGGGATAAAGATACCAGCTGTAATATGATCACGGTCTTCTCCGCGGGTCTGCATAGCCTGAGCTACTTTATGTCCGAGCTTATCGGATGGATAGGTGCCGATCGGATTTAACCTTCCCCAAACTCCAGCTATACGAAATGCCCAGCTAAGTCCGGGTACTTTGATCTCTCTGAGGATTCCCTCAAAAGCCTGCTGTATTTTCCAGAAGCT
Source organism: Gracilimonas sp. (assembly GCA_040904925.1). Lineage (GTDB taxonomy): Bacteria > Bacteroidota > Rhodothermia > Balneolales > Balneolaceae > Gracilimonas. The sequence continues at coordinate 15,965 of JBBDSP010000003.1, forward strand.
GTATTCCATCGCCCATTCAAAATACGGACGATCTGCTTCTCTCCTTCCTTCTGCTTCAAATCTGCGTAATGTTCCGGATGCCAGGTACATGTAACTCAAAATATCGGCATAGCGACCGGCTATTTTTTCTTTCATCTTCAACGCTCCTCCGTATGAGCCAAGCGCAATGTCTGTAAAGAATGCAAATGAAGCTGAAGCCCACGCCAATTTTCGGAAATATTTTGCAGAAGGGCCGCTTACCGGCGAAGCTGCCATTCTTCCCCTTGTAATACTTAATACAAAGGCTCGCACTTTATTGGTTGCAACATGACCAATATGCTTCCAGAAGTTGTCATCAAACTTCTTAACGTCTTTATTCATTAGCGCATCAATTTCGTTGTAGGCATATGGGTGGCAGCGAATGGCTCCCTGGCCAAATATCATCAATGTTCTTGTAAGGATATTTGCACCTTCAACAGTGATGGCGATCGGCATAGCCGTGTAACTGCTCGCAAAGATATTTCGGGGTCCACGGGAAATTCCGGCTCCGCCTACAATATCCATGGCATCATTTACTACCTCGCGTCCAAGCTCGGTGAAATTATATTTAGCGATTGCAGTAACCACCGCCGGTTTTTGTCCACTGTCCAGACCTCCTGTCGTATATCTGCGGGCCCCTTCCATCAGATAGGTATATCCTCCAATTCGAGCCATCGGTTCTTCAATTCCCTCAAATTTCCCGATGGGCAAACCAAATTGTTTTCGAATGGCTGTATAAGCTCCAATCGCTCTGGTTGCAACTTTTGAGCCCCCCAAACTTTGGGCCGGAAGTGATATTCCCCGGCCAACGGCAAGTGACTCCATAAGCATTCTCCATCCATTACCAGCTCCTTCTTTGCCGCCTATAATTGCATTGATCGGAACTACTACATCTTTGCCATCAATCGGGCAGTTGTAAAATGGAATTCCCAGTGGATCGTGACGGCGACCAAGTACAACCCCTTCCGTATCAGATGGGATCAAAGCACAAGTAATTCCACGATTCTCTTCATCTCCTATTAAGTGATCCGGATCTTTTAGATTGAAGGCCAAACCAATCACTGTGGAAATAGCAGCCAGTGTAATATATCGTTTCTCAAAATTCATGCGGAGATAGAGCTCTCCGTCTTCTCCTTTAAATACTACACCCTCAGAACGCATACTTCCGGCATCAGAACCGGCATTTGCTTCTGTCAATCCAAAGCAAGGCATCTCCTCACCGGTTACCAGCTTCGGTAAATAATGATCTTTTTGCTCCTCAGTTCCATAGTGCAATAATAGTTCAGCAGGTCCTAATGAATTAGGAACCATCACGGTTGTGGCCAGAGGACCACATCTTGAAGCTAACTTAGCAACGATAGCACTGTGGGCTGTAGCTGAAAACTCAAGCCCGCCGTATTTCTTGGGAACGATCAGCCCAAAGAATTTCTCCTTGCGCATAAATTCCCACACTTCATCCGTAAATCCTTTACGAACCATCACGTCCCAGTCAGTAACCATTTCACATAATTGTTCTACAGGTCCATCAAGATACGCTTGTTCCTCTTTTGTGAGTTCAGGATAGGGTTCATCTAAAATGCGCTTCATGTTTGGCTTTCCGGAAAATAACTCCCCTTCAACCCACACATTACCTGCTTCGATAGCTGTTTGTTCAGTCTGTGATATTTTTGGCAAGAAGTTCAATGCATCCAGCAATTTCATGATCGGGGCACTCAAAACAATTCTTCGAATGGGTTTGATGTTGAAAACTACAACCAACACAGTAAATGTAATGAATAACCAACCGGGAGCATTCAAACCAACCAAACCGGCATAACCAACAATTGCCCATAACCACAATGATGCGCCGGTGTACCCTAAGATCAACATTAATAATACTGCTGAACTGATCGAAGCCCAAAGCGGCACCTCGCTAAAAAATCCTAATAACTCCATAATTGCTTCCATGATATCTCCTTTTTATGATACTGTTGTACGAACCAAGAATCCCTGAACCACAAGATCAATGGAATCCTCAATAAATTGTTTTTGATCTATTCTGCTATCTAATCTTTTGTTTAGAACAACCGAAACCACTCCATGCAGCTGGGCCCAGATCGAGTAGGCTGCAACCACCGGTTTTTCCACATCCATAACTCCGGCCGATACACTTTCTTCTATTGTTTTTACTAACAACTCATAAGCACGACGTGTCTTTCTGAATTTCTCTTTTGGATACCTCGCCATCGCTTCCGGCCGTACTTTATAAATGATCTCATATTTCTCGGGGTGCTGAAGACCAAAATCGACATAGCTTTGAATGATCTTTTTGAACCGCTCGATATTATCTGTTACCGGGAGCGCATTTGATTCTATAAATCGACTCAAGTCTTCTACTGATTCCTCTATCAATGTGTGCAAAAGATGGTCTTTGTTCTCAAAATACAGATAAATACTTGTTGCTGATACATCCGCTTTTTTGGCGATCTTTCGCATCGATAATGACTGGTATCCATCCTCAAACAACATGTGACGGCTGATATCCAGAATTTGGTCTCTAAGTGGGTTTTCTTCGCTCATTCTTATATTTGGTTAACGGTGTTAACTACTCCAATTTAACCATTCCACAAAGAAAATCAAGCAAAGTATTTTATGGTTAATTAAGTGCTATCTACCTAAACGAAAAGATAAATATTTGATCGTTTTACCTTTCTCCAAATGCATTTCTTCATAGTAAGTTATAATGGAAAGCTTTGGGTCTTCAGGGCGGTTCTTATGAACATCGGGTTCGTCGTACAGCAACTCCAGTCTCTCTTGCTCAATGATCTCTTTAGTGTATTCGTAAAGCAGATCACTATCGGTTTTGAGGTGAATAACTGCATCCGGCTTCATCACCTTTCGGTATGTTTTTAAAAATTTTGGAGCCGTTAGCCTTTTTCTCTCTTTTTTGATATAAGGATCTGAAAATACGATCCAGGCTTCATCTACTTCATCCTTATCAAAATACTGATCCAAATGATCTATGAAGCAACGAAAATAACGGACATTATCGAGACTTTTTTCCAATGCTTCTGTAGCACCGACCCAAATTCGATTTCCTTTGATGTCAATTCCTACATAATTTTTATCGGGCTCAATTTCTGCAAGCCCGATGGAATATTCCCCCTTTCCACAGGCCAACTCTAAAACTATGGGCTGATCGTTTTCAAAAACCCGGGAATTCCACTCTCCCTTTGGTGCAGGATTTTCCTCATCGAATTCGGTATAAACCAATGTGTTGTCGAGCATGGGCAGCTCTTCCATTCGCTTTTCTTTGATCTTGGGCATTGTTCAGGGGGAAAGTCTTTTTGTGGTCCAGTTTCCGTTTTCGAATACATATTTGATGCGGTCGTGCAATCGGCTTTGCCGTCCCTGCCAAAATTCAATAGCTTCAGGTATCACTTTGTAACCTCCCCACTTTTCGGGCTTTGGCACCTCTCCTTCTTTATATTTCCTCTCTAATTTTTCAAAACGCTCCTCAAGAAATTCCCGGCTTGGAACTTCCATGCTTTGGTTTGAGGCTAATGCTCCCAACTGACTTTTATAGGGTCGAACTTTGAAATATGTCTCACTTTCTTGCTCTGACACTTTCTCAACCTCTCCTTCTATCCGGACCTGACGCTCTAATTCCAGCCACAGAAAACACAAGGCAGCATTCGGATTTTGTTCAAGTTCCGCCCCTTTATCACTTCCATGGTTCGTGTAAAAAATGAAACTTCCATCTTCAATTCCTTTCAACAGAACCACTCTTGCATGAGGCTTTTGTTTGTGGTCTACTGTAGCAAGTGTCATAGCGTTTGGTTCCGGGATCTCAGAACTAAGCGCTTCTTCCATCCACTTCTCAAACTGTTTAATGGGATCAGGATCTACATCACTTTCATCCAGTGAATGTTTTGAGTAATCTTCTCGTAGCTTCTGCAACTGTTCTATATTCATCTATTTATCCAAAATAATCCGGTTCGTTGCCGGGTTTCCATTTAATGTTACAGCCTATACTTGGGGTTTGCTTATCTTCAGGGATGGCTTTTCCTGCTAAAACAGCCTCTAATGCATGTCTCAGGTCACTACCGGTTACCGGTTCATTATTTTTTGGGCGGCTGTCATCGAACTGACCTCGATAAACTAATTTTCTATCCTCATCAAATACAAAAAGATCGGGTGTACAAGCGGCTTTATATGCTTTGGCAACTTCCTGATCTTCATCATACAAATAGGGAAATGGATAATCCTTTTCTGCCATTTTATTAGGACTGTCTTGCGGATACTTCTCTACATCATTCGAACTTATGGCGATAAATCCAATGCCTTTTGCTATATATTCGTTAGCTATCTCCACAAGTTTGTCTTCAATATGAAGCACATACGGACAGTGGTTGCATATAAACATCACTACAAATCCCTTACTTTGATCGGCATAGCTGAGTGAGAGATTTCCACCGTTCACACTTGGCAGGGTGAAGTCCGGTGCTTCGGTTCCTATTTCCAGCATGGTTGATGGTGTGGCTGACATAATGCTCCTGACTTTTTACGATTAATGGTTTTAACTTCAGTCCATGGATACTATTACAAAGATATTGAATGATAGAGACAAAATTTTGTTCGAAAAAGCACTTAAGTTTTACTTCTATGCACGTCAACAAGATGTTCGGAAGCTTAATTCGCAAGTTCAGGAGCGATTTTCCTATGCCGGTCGTGTAGCCTACTCGCTCATCATAACCTTTATCCGTGAAGGAAGTTTGAAGCTGGAGTACATGGATTTCCTCAATGAAGAACTTAAAACCATGCGAAATCTAGATACCGAATTCCTGGAGCCACTCATGATCAAACCCGGTGAAATTGATGAGATCGAGTTTAATGAGGAGATTGCAATCAAAGTTTATGATGAGGATAGCGAACAAGATCTAAAGATAAGCTACGAACCATCAAGTAATGTAATCAAGCTGATCCCTTTCAAAAATAACTGATTCTATCACCTTAATTAAGGTTTGTCCTTAACTAATTCTACACCTTCTTCATCCCGAATAATCCCCCTTCTATTCAATTCAGTCAGTATCAGCTCAGTAACATCACTTTGAAATGGGAATTCATAGCGGATATCCAACACATACGCTTTCACTTTTAGCTTGAGGATGAATCGCCGCTGGTGCATCTCATTTTCAGTAATGATACTGATGGGCTTTTTCAAATAAACAAATCTTGAGGCAACTACCGCCCTGTAAGCTATTTCTTTCACCTCCTCTACGGGGCATTCAGCAGGTAAATATATTTCTGTGATCACCAGGCAATCTAACGCGCCGGTGTTGGCATTTGAGACCGCAGTACGAATTAGTTCTCCATTTGGAATCGTAACTACTGAATCTCCCGGTGTTACAATTCGACTGGATCTTAATCCAATTTGCATTACTTCTCCGTAGTGTTCCTGGAATTGAATTTTATCACCCACCTGGAACGGGCGATCAAGAATCAACATCACTCCGCCAAATAAATTCTTCAACACATCCTGGGAGGCTAAACCAACAGCTATACCGATAGATGCCATTACGGTTACTACAGTAGCGTATGGGGGTTGAATGATCCCTGCAATAGCAATGTATATCGCTAAAGACCACAGTATGACCCGTAAAATGGGGATCATCCGTTTTATACGAAGGCGATATTTGGATATTCTCTCGGAAAAATTATCGAGCACCTTACTTATAAAGATTGTGACATAAAAAGTAGCAATGAAAAACAAAATGATAAACATGACTTTGCGCCAGGAGATCACTTCTTCCAGCTGTGCAATAGCTTTTTCTGTCTCTCCCTCAATTTGGCCCATAGAATCCGCAGGTGTTTCCGCCAGAGAATCGAATTTAGAAAGCCTTAGCTTTAATAATGAATCCATTCGCTGAATTAATAATGAGTCGGATGGGATTTGTTGTGATAAGGACGAATCAATTTCTGACGTCGTTTGAGCATTCAAATCTCCTGTATTACAAAACGCAATAATCAATAACAGCGGAAGTATGTGTACTAACTTTTTTAGGATCTGCATGGTTTTAATGTATAAAATTTGCCTCTTTTAATACCCGGACTACCTGCCGATAAATAAGATGATTAAGCATGTATCCATGGTCACCTTTGATCAAAATAGATCTTGAAGCGAGTCTTGATGCCATAAGTTTACACTCCCTTAGAGGTTGATGAAGGATCTGCGACATCTCTTCAGGCTCAAGTGTATCGTGAAGTACGAACGCTGCAAGCGCAAATAATTCAGCACTTTCAAGCTCATCAATCCGGTTAATGGTTCCAAATTCAAATGGATTTATATAAAAGTGAGTATCGTCAAACTCTTTTATAGATCTGATCCAGAATATCATAGCGATAGAGGGATTTCCTTCAGCCAGTTTTGCTAGTTTTTCGAAATATTTGTCTTTAAGAAGTTCCTGTGTTTTTTCCTCATCGTCCATGATCTTGCGGTAACTTCTGCTTTTCTTAGTAGCTTCATCAGGGATAAATTTCAACTGATACCCGCTTGCCCGGTGCCTTTTAAGAATCAATTCTTCGATTTGAACAGGAGTTAAATTATCCGCTTGAACCAGGTGGGTAAAATAATCAGACACATCGATCACCTTATCCAGAAACAGCCACCCATACCGAGTACTGCTCACCGTCCAGAGGATATTTTTATTGGTCTCAGAAATCAGGTACATCAAATGCTCAATGGCTTCAAATCCCGAAATATTTCGAATATAACAGTTCTGAACATTTTCAAGGATCACTACTATGCGTTTCTTCTTTCTGCCAATAGCTTCAATCAGCTCATCAACCGTTGACACATCCTCTATTTTAAATCCTTTGCTTATCAGCTTGATGATCTGATCCGGCTTCCAGATCGTGTCCTCAAAATTTATATCAATAACTTCATGTTTTGTCAATACTTCTTCTTTTAAAAGACTGATGAACAGACTTTTTCCACTCCCTTTCTCCCCTATAATTCCAAACGTGGATGGAAAGTTATTCCCCCATAATTCATATCCTTTTTTAAACCGTTCAAACTGCTCAGGCCGGCGAATATAAAATCGTTGGTCAACTTCCTTCTGAAAATCAAACAATCTGCGATAAATAAATGGAAGCCCGGAGATCTGCTCATCCGTTTCTGACAAAAAAGTAGCCAGGTCCGTTTTGTCTCCTTCTATCTTTTCTTTCTCAGCAAAGCCCAGGAACTTCCTGACAACAATTCCATATTCTTTAACCTTTTTCCAGATAAAACGACCGAACAATTCTGCCTTTTCCTCAACATTTGCCCAAACAACCAAGAATTTGGTCTTCCAGTCGGTAGCCGTTTCTTTAGCTTTATATTCAGCGCCGGCCAGGCGGACATCTGTCACATCATTTTTTGCCAATAAAACAGCCAGCTTCACAAAGGCGGCTTCATGCTTTTCAAGGATCTTATCTTTAAGCTCTGCTTGCTTATCCCCTAACTTAGCCCCAACTTCATCCAGTTTAGATTTGGCCCGCTCCAGTCCTTTAAGAGCGACCTCAAACGGCTGTTCATCATCAGACTTCTTAACCTCATCCGCTATTTCAAGATTGGTATAAATGATCTCAGCGATCTCCTTATAACCCACCAGAATTTCCGACATAAATTGTTCAGGCTTTATTTCTTTGGGCAAGAGAGCTTTAGCCAGTTGGTTATCGAGTACCCGCTGAACCAATACCTGCCAATCTACTTCATTAAATTCATATGCAGGGGGGAAACTGGTCAGATCCAACTCTTCTACCAATACAGCTTTTTCGGGCTGATCTTTTGTCCACTCCGGAATAGCTGAAGTGAAACGATCCAGCTTTGTGCTTAATACCGCATTTTCGATAAGCTCATTAATTGACTTGAGCAATTTCTGATCTACAAAGTCCCGCATTTTTTCTCTGTGTGCGGAACTTAACTCTTGTACCTTTTTCGGAGATTTTCCCTCCGAATCATCAAAAAGTGAAATCGCTTCTTCCAGCTGTGTATAGAGTTGGTTCTGGGGATCTTCAAAGTTCACTTTAAATAATTCAGCAAGGGACTCTGAAAAACCACTTACTCGTTCTTCTGCAAGAACATACAACTGCCGAAATCCCATAGAAAGTAAAACACGATCGGAAAGCGTGAATAATAACTCTCTCCAGCTATCACTATTCCTTTGGTTCAACTGAAGTGCATCACGCTCTTTTCTATTTATATTTTCAATAGAAAATTCACTTCTTGGACATTCAATAGTATCTGCAAGAGTAACCGCCTCTTCTATCTCAAAAGTAATTTCTTCAAATTCACTTTTTAGGATCTTGATGTATTCTGATCTCAGGTCTTCTATCCTTTTCTTGGCTTCCTCAAAAAATATAAGCAGGTCCTCCTTACTTGGATTACCCTGCCGTTCCGGTGAATCACCTTCTGCCTCGCTCTCTTTCTCTTCACGCTCTTTGATTAGTCCGGATGAATGCAAAGTCCATGCATCAGCTTCCAGAATTGTCTCAGCTTCCAGTTTAAACAATTCATTCTGCCAGCCTTCATTCCATGAAGACAACCGCAACAAATTCAGATAAACAATATTTTTTAAAGGGACCTTTTGCTGCCAGGCTTTGGCTTGTTTTACATCAGCTCCAACTACTTTACGTACTCCATTTTCGATTTTTGTGATTATTCCTTTAAAACCCCGTACGGTTCGCTTGCCGAGTTTCCCGGTTTTTAAGAAAAAGCTGTCTGAGGGAGTTGCCCTAAATCTTTCCTCAGATTGCTTCAGGATCACTTCTTCCTCAACCTCCTCAATAATGAGGAGTATCTCCTCTATCCATTCAGGTTTCTCTTTTTCATTATCACCGCCATTGCTCTTTTCAGGAAGTTTTTTTCTAAGCTCTTCTACAAAATTTTTAAGGGTTTGCTCAGTTGTATCTTTAGCTAAAGAATGGTGAGTTTGATTAAGCAGGTGTTTCAAGTCGTCAGCTTGTTTCGAAAACAGATCCATCATCAACTGTTCTGCTTTCTGCAGCTGGCCACTGTGTAGTTCTTTTAAGACTTTTTCCCTAGTTACGTCAGATTTCATCTATACTATTATTTTTTATGCTGCCTGAAATTGTATCCTTTCCGCGTAAACAACAAGTTTTAATTGTATTTCCTGAAAGAGATACTAAATTACTTTACCGTTTTTTTAGAGCTCTTTCAATGGTTTACAGAATATCTTACATTAAGGGTATCATCTATTTAGGCTAAAGACTTCTCAAATTTATAACCCCGGCAAAATTATGCGCAATATTTTCTTACAAAGAGCGCTTCCTTTGTTGTTTATCTCACTGTTTGTATTTGCAGACAGTCTGGCTCAAACTCATCTTCAACGAGTATCAAATTCGGCCCGCAGCGATGGAATGGGATATGTTGTCAGATACCACTTCACTGCACCTGTAGATTCTTTTGATGTTTTACAACCGGCTCCTGATCTCATACAAATGGTACTTTACAGTGAGAAAATTGACACCACCGGAATTAAGCTCCCTGAACAAAGTGAAAAGCTCAAAGAAGTGCGTATGTATGAGCTTGAATATGGATATGGCGTCGATATTTACCTCACTGAAGGTGCCTATTACAAGTCCAATGCTTATTTAGATAAAAATGGTCAAGATATTTTAGTCGGCCTTACAGAAACATCCCAACAAGAACTTGAACGCTATTCTCAACAGTTTTTAGCTCGCAACTGGTATCAGGAAATTGTAGCAGATGATGCATTAGATGTTTCTCCCCCCAGCCAGGCTGCATTAAATAATTTATATAATAATGTACGGGACAAACTTCGCTTTGATAAGATCGTTATTGACCCCGGACATGGCGGAGCTGATCCCGGGTCTATCGGTTATAAGGGTGTGAAAGAAAAAGAAATTACCTTGGCCGTTGCAAAAAAATTAGGGGCTTATATAGAAGAACATCTCCCTGATGTAGAAGTAGTGTATACCCGCGAAGATGACTCTTATTTGGGACTCGCAGAATTAGGTCACTTTGCTAATCTTGCTGAAGCAGATCTTTATATTTCCATTCACTGTAATTCTTATCACAACCAATATGTGAGTGGTTCAGAGGTCTACTTTTTAGGGCTTTCAAAAAGCAAAGCCTCTCTTGAAGTGATGAAGAGAGAGAACAGTGTGTTCAAAGAAGAGATCGATCAAAACCTTACTGAAGATGATCTTTTGGTTTATGAACTTGCACACAGTGGTTATATCTCTACAAGTGAAAAGATCGCATATATGATCGAAGATCAATTCAGAACCCGAGCCCAGCGGAAATCCCGCGGCGTAAAGCAAGCACCGTTTCAGGTTTTATTTGAAGCTTCAATGCCGGCTGTTCTGGTTGAATTAGGGTTTATCACCAATCCCGCCGAACAACGCTTCCTTACCAGTGAATATGGCCAGAATATAATGGCTTCTGCTCTGTTTAGAGCTATTCGTGACTATAAAGTACAATATGAAGAAAAGCAGGCGTATAACGTCTCTTCAAACTAGCATTACATGTCTAAGCCTTTAATAATTGGTGTTGCCGGAGGAAGTGGCTCCGGAAAAACCACAGTTGTAAATTATATTTGTGAAGAGTTTTCCAAGGATAATATTCTGCGCATTGAACACGATGCTTATTATCGGGAACTAAAACATCTTCCTTTTGAAGAGCGTATAAAACAAAACTTTGATCACCCCGCTTCTCTCGAAACTGAATTAATGATCCGCCATTTAGAAGCACTGATGGAAGGATATCCTGTGGAAGTACCGGTCTATGATTTTGAAAGACATACCCGAAAAGAAGAAACCATCACCGCTACCCCCTCCGATGTAATTCTTGTTGACGGTATTCTCATTTTCAGTGAACCGGACCTCTTAAAGCTCATGGATGTAAAGATATTTGTGGATACTGATGATGACGTTCGCCTTTTACGCCGATTACAGCGTGATATTCAGGAACGCGGTCGTTCTCTTGACGGAGTCCTCTCCCAGTATGAAAAGTTCGTGCGCCCCATGCATCTTGAATTTGTAGAGCCCAGCAAGCGCTATGCTGATATCATCATTCCCCGTGGCGGCAAGAATAAAGTGGCTCTTGAAATGGTTTCTGCACTCATTCGTGGCAAGATGGGAAGTTAGATTTCAACTTCCTGTGTTTCACTTTACACCGATCAGTTCTCTGATGATATTCCTTTTAAGAACTGTAAAAGACCCGACTTTTTTGATTTTTATTGCCTTATTTAAGATGGTACACTAAAAAGGCTTTTAATTACAACAAAACTGAAAAGTTAGATCTATGAAAAATATAACCGTTACTGTTCTGTCTTCAGTACTACTCTTAATACTTTTTTTAAGTCCTCATCTGCAACTTCAAGCTCAAAATCCACCGGATCTTAGAGAACAATATCTCACCCCACCATCTGAGATCGCCGAAGAAGTACTCGCTCCAAGGCACGAGAATATTACGCTTTATGATCTTAGCCCAAATAATGAAAATTTCCTGAACACAACGCAAAACCGAAGCCTCGCCCCGTTATCAGCTTTTGCAAAAAAATATTATAACCTTGGGGGATTACAATTCAACCCCGATGCAAATCGCAGCCGTTATTTTACTACCAGATCAACAACGGGATTGCAACTCATTGGATCCCGAAACGGAGATGTATCAAATATCCAAACTCCGGATGATGCTCTCGTTAGCAGTGCTTCATGGTCGCCTGATGGAACCAAACTGGCTTATTTTGCTCACTTCGATAATGCCACTCATATCTATGTGGCAAATCTTGAGAATGGGCGTTCTCGCCAAATTACCCGTCGCCCCGTTTTGGCAACAATGAATACATCTTTTGAGTGGTCGGCAGATGGACAGTATATCTTCACAGTATTGATTCCTGAAAACCGTGGCAATGAACCGCAAGAACCTGAGACCCCAACTTCACTTCAGGTTAAAATGACTTCCGATAAAGAAAACCGCCTTCGTACCTATCCTGATCTGTTGGGTGGTAAATTTGAGGCACAGTTACTCAAATATCATGTAACCGGTCAGTTAGTCCGCATCAACACGAACAACCGCAGAGTGACCGAAATTGGTGAACCGGCGATGATCCGTGATATCGATCCCGACCCAAAAGGCCAACAGATTATTGTTGAGAAGATGACAGAGCCTTTTTCATACATCGTGCCTGTATACAGCTTTGCCACAGCTGAAGAAATATGGGATCTTGATGGAAATATGCTGGTTGAACTCGGTAACAGCTTGGTCAACGAAGGAATCTCCGGGTTTGAGGAAGATGAGAATTATGGTCGCAGGGATATAAAATGGCGTCCCGATGGCGAAGGCTTAAGTTTACTCGCTAAAACCGGGGAAGGAATGAAGGCCACCCGTGACAACGATGATGATGACAGCGATTCTGATGAGGAAGAAACCGAAGAAGAGGAAAAAACTATGGATCGCGTGATCCAGTGGCTCCCTCCTTTTGGTGAAGAAGACATGAACGTGATCTATGAAACCGAAGACGAGATGGAATCTGTATCCTATTCTCCAGATACCAATATTTTATTTATTGAAGAAAGCTCTCGTAATGAAGAACACATTTATGCGGTGTTCCTCGATGCTTCTGATACAACATACACTATCTACAAGCACAAGGATGATAATTTTTACGAAGATCCCGGGAACCTCATGGATCGTACCGGCGAAATGGGTGTTTCTATAGTTTGCGTTTCACCGGACCAGAATAGTGTGTTTTTATCCGGGACAGAATATTATGAGGATTATGAAGAAAACGCCCCACGTCCTTTTATCGACCGTGTTGATATCCGTTCAGGTGAAAAAGAGCGTATCTTTCAAAGTTCAGAAGATGTTTATGAAAATGTTACTGCTGTACTTAATGAAGAAGTCAGTGAACTTTTGATCTCACGTGAGTCTCCACAAATGCATCCGGATTCATGGCTCATAGATCTTGAAAGCAATAATGAAACCAAGTTGACTTCAAACGTTGATCATAATTCTGCAATAACACAGGCGCAACGTGAGCGATTCAAAGTAAAACGTGCAGATGGTTTCGAGTTTTGGGTTGAAGTCGTACTTCCACAAGATTGGGATGGGAATCCGCTTCCCGGCATCATCTGGCACTATCCATCCGAGTTTGATGACCAGAAAGATTACGATGAACGACAACGCCGACATAACAAAAATGACTTTCCCGGAATCTATCATCGCTCAATCGACATTCTCGTAAAACGAGGTTATGCTGTTATAAATGCAGATTGGCCTATTTCAGCTGAGATGGGTGACCCAAACGATGGGTTTGTCTGGAGTATTGTTCAAAATAGCACCGTTGTTATCGACAGTACCGCAAACAGAGGATATATTGATCGTGATCGCATGGCCATTGGTGGTCATAGTTACGGTGCTTTTGGTACCGCCAATGCCATGATCCACACCTCTTTCTTCAAAGCCGGAATTGCAGGAGATGGAAATTACAACCGGACTCTTACCCCACTTGGATTCCAGAGAGAACCAAGAGATTTGTGGAGGGGGCTTGAACGATACGTTCAAATGACTCCAATTTTCTGGGCTGACCGAATGGATGGTGCTTTATTGATGTACCACGGAGCAGCAGATCAGAATGTAGGCACCTGGCCAACTCATTCACGCCGCATGTTTCATGCGCTGAATGGTATCGGGAAAACAGCTGCCATGTATATGTATCCTCATGAAGCTCACGGGCCTGCATCAGAAGAAACTTTGCTTGACCTTTGGACACGCTGGGTACAATGGATGGACCATTACGTTAAAGACAAAGGCGAACACGTACCTGAGGCTGAACTCGGAAACTGATTCCCGGTCAAAATTCAATTATGATAACGGAGCCCATTATTTAATGGGCTCTTTTTTTTAGCCGCTCCATTCCTTCAAATACCAACATTGGGCGTACTTTACTTTCCCGCTCGATCATTGCCTCAACCAGTGCACCATTTCCACCGGTAATGAACAAATCAAAGCTGCCAAGTTCAGTTTCATACTTATCTAAAAATCCCTCAATCGCCATTTTATAGAAGCCCGCCTGTCCCCACTTAAGAGAGTTGACCGTACTTTTTCCGGGCCAGGTGTTGGGGATCTCCATTTCTACATTGGGGAGTGCCGGTGCTTTTTGATGTAATATCTCTCCAAATCCAGCAAGACCAGGAGCAATAATTCCACCATGGTATACATCATCCTGATCCATGAAATCAATGGTGATAGCCGTACCCGCATCTATCACCACCACAGAATTTGTTGTTTGCTCTGTAGCCCCATAGCATGCCAAAAACCGGTCAATTCCCAGGGTGGCAATGGTTTCATAGTCAAGAAGTTCGCGGGGAATATCTTTGACACTCAATTCAGTCAGTTTAAGGTCTTTGAGCTGTTCATGAATGGCTTCCTGAACATCTGCCCTCACACTGGAAACCACGATCTCTGTAAAAGCTTCAGGATGCTCATTGATCCAATTCACAATATCAAGTGCAGTCAATGGTCGTTCAGAATGTATAAGCTCCCACTTCAACCCTTTTCTAAATGCTCCTTTTATAGAAGAATTCCCTATATCGAGATACAGTATATTTTTTGAGGAATGTGAATCGATTTTGCTCATCTTTTTGTAGTACTTTTACACATGAAATTTAATACAAAATACAGTTTTTAAAATGAATCTTGATTCAAAAGTAGCCATCGTTACCGGAGCCAGCAGTGGGATTGGTGCAGAATTCAGTAAAATGCTTATTGAGAATGGTGCTGAAGTATACGGACTTGCGCGAAGCGAAGATAAATTAAAGCAAATGCAGAAGTCTTTAGGCAACAATTTTCATCCCGTTAAAATGGATATCACCAAAGCTGATGATCTTGAAGAATGGGTGAACGACACCTTCGATCGCAATCACCAGCCTGATATACTGATCAACAATGCCGGAGTTATGTATTCAGCGAATGTTGAAGACCTGACTATGGAAGAATGGCATACCATGATCAATGTAAATTTAAACGGCATCTTTTATCTAACCCGGCTCATCGTACCCCTGATGAAAGAAAATGAGCAGGTTTGTCATATCATCAATATTGCTTCCATTGCGGGACTTCTTGGTAATCCAACCATCTCAGGCTATAATGCCAGCAAATTTGGTGTGCGTGGTTTCAGTGAAGCTTTATTTAAAGAACTTAGGTATGACGGTATCAAAGTAACCTGTGTATTTCCGGGCTCTATAAACACGGATCTCTTTGATAAAATTGACGGTGTTGAAAATCATCCCAATATGATGAAAACAACTGATATTTCAAGCACCGTTAAGTTTTTACTGGAAACTGATGACAACTTCCTGATTAATGAGATCACCATGCGGCCGCTTAATCCCAAAGACCCAACTTCATAGTTTTCATGACCACGAGTTATTCAAAAACAATCCTTTTCCGCGGAATATTTTTCAGCCTTCTGCTTACGATCATAACTGCGTGTGTTGGGCCTGAAGATATTCCTGAACCCAAAAACCTTATTGCAGAAGATCAGTATGTCGATCTCCTTGTTGAGATACAATACATTATTACCTATCGAAATGCTTATCCCGATAGCGTTAATGCAGATTCTTTAGCCGATCTGGTTTATGATAAATATGGTATTACGGAAGATCAGTTTATGGTCTCACACGAATATTATCAAAAAAATGTAAATGAACAGATAGAACGTATAGATGATGCTATCAGAAAGATCCGAGAGGAAGAGCAGTACATTCAGAATCGTATTGACTCTGTTCGAAAAATAAACGCCCGGAAGGATTCAATTTCTAAGGTTGATACAACATTACAAAACCAACCGGAAATCAGCCCAAATTTAGATCAACAAAACTGATCGGCACATCAGATAAGCTTATAGAATCCGGGATTGGAGGGGTTTGTTGTGATCTTTTCTTCCTTGATCAGGTATTGTACTGCCTGAACTACTTTAGCTTTGGCAAACTTTGTAGCTGTGCAAAGATCTGAAATATTCCTCTCTTGCTGATTTAACAGATCGTAGATAGTCGAGATCTCTTCTGATGAAGGTTCGGAAGATTTATCGGAACCGGATTTGAGGCAATTATCGCAATGGCCACAGGGTTTGGCCTGAATATCCCCAAAATAATTTCTCAAATACACTTCACGACAGGTTTCCGTAAGTACGAAGCCATGCATCTGCTCCAGCTTTCGGAATAAATTATTGCGATGTGATTCGACTGCTTTTTTCGTCAATGGAAGTTTCCTTGAACGTGCCTCAAGTACTTTTACCATTGTCCGCTCCTTGTGCATTTCAAACACCAAGATCTGGTCATTCTGCATTAATACGTTTAAGGCCTTCACCAGCGCATTTCTTCTGATGTTCAGCTTCTTCAGCACATACTCTTCATCAAGCTGAACCATATCCCGAAACGCAACAGCACCAAACATGCGTTCAAGCTTATCAACAAATTCGGCCTTTTCTTCATTATTACATTTTTTCCGAAAGCTTTTTAAACCCTGAGAACTTAAGGTGAATTGCACACTTACCGCAGATTTCACTTCCTGCTGCATGGCAATGATATCAAACTGATCCAGAATACGCATCGAAGATCTAGCCTTTCCATAAGAAAGCTGCCCTCGCTTTTTTAATTGGTGAACATCGAAAGAACGGGCCTCCTCCATTTGTGAGCCTACTGCCAGGCTAAAAGTATCACACAAAATCTGATACGCATGATCTAATTCATCAAGCATTGGATAGCTTTGGTCGAGGCGCTCATCGGCTTTTATATAATCCGATTCCTTGTATAATAAAATGGGGAAACTTTCCTTACCGTCTCTCCCCGCACGACCCGCTTCCTGATAATAAGCCTCCAGCGAATATGGCATTTCTTCATGGATCACATACCTGCAATCCGGCTTATCGATGCCCATGCCAAAAGCATTTGTGGCTGCTACCAACGGGGTTTCGCCGGTTATCCACCGCTGTTGAATAGCTTTACGCTTTTCGGATTCGACACCAGCATGATAAGCTTCAGTTTTTATTCCCAGCCTTGAAAATCGCTCTGCCAGGTGTTCACAATTTTTGCGTGTTCCTCCATAGATCAGCCCATCACCTTTTTGTGCCCCTTTCTTTACCGACTCCTCCAACTTCTGTTTTTTCTTTTCGGATTTCACGACCCACCATTTCAGGTTTGGGCGGGAAAAGCCCCGGGAGATCACATTCGGGTTTTCAAATTCAAGAGACTCTACAATATCTTTTTGAACTTCGGGAGTTGCCGTAGCAGTAAGGGCTATCCATCGGGTTTGATCAGCAATACTTTCCAGAGATGTGCGAATTTCACGGTATGAAGGACGGAAATCATGTCCCCATTCGCTTATGCAGTGCGCCTCATCTATGGCAACCAGATCAATATTTAATTTGGGGAGTTCTGCTTCCCACAATGTTGTCTTTAATCGCTCGGGTGCACAATACAGAAGCTTATACATTCCGTTACGTGCATTCACCAGGCGCTGTTCTACTTCATATCCGGGAATGGTGCTGTTTATGAAGGTTGCTGATACTCCTTTCTCTTTCAGCTGCTGAACCTGATCCTGCATCAGCGCGACCAATGGAGAAATAACCAGCGTCATTCCTTCAAAAACTGTTGCAGGAACCTGATAACACAGCGACTTTCCGCCACCGGTAGGAAAAAGAACAAGCGTATCATTCCCCTCAAAAACAGACTGAACTACTTCATCCTGTCCGGGACGGAATGCATCAAATCCCCAAAATTTCTTTAAATTAGATTCTGCTTTGTTAAAATAATCCTGCAATTTACGTCCGGTCAGTTAATTTTAATTTCACCCCAAAATACAAACCAATGCGAACAAATCTGATCCTCTTACTTTTAATTATTCTCATCGGATTTTCCTGTGGAAATATACTTAGTGAACCCGAGGATAGTATAAATTACCGTGCGGAGATGCGATCTTTTGTTCAGGAGATTTCCTCCTTCGCTAAAGCACAGGATACGGGTTTTGTAGTGATCCCTCAAAACGGACATCAGTTAGTTTTGAATGGGAATAATGTAGCCTCATCCTATTTAAATGCCATTGATGGACTGGCACAAGAAAATCTCTTTTTTGGTTACCCAAATGATGACCTGGCAACGACTGTGACTGCAACTGATCTTTGGCTGAAATTTTTGAACATCGGAAAAGAAGCCGGAAAAACGATTTTAGTTACGGATTATGTCTCTACTCCTTTAAGAGTGAACCGCTCCTATTCTCAAAATCAGGCCCTTAACTTCATTTCTTTTGCTGCGCCTGACAGAGACTTAACAGCCATACCATCCTATCCAAATCCACTTCCCGGCGAAAACAGCAATAATATTGATCAGCTTTCTGAAGCCCATAATTTCCTGTACCTGCTCAACAAATCAGAATTTTCTGGCCGAGAAGATTTTATTTCTTCTATTGAAAACACCAACTACGATCTGATCATCATTGATGCCTTTTATAACGGCCGGTTATATTCTGAACAGGAAATGGGTCGGCTGCATCAAAAGAAAAATAGAGGAACTCGCATCGTGGTCAGCTATATGAGTACCGGAGAAGCCGAAGAATATCGTTATTACTGGCAGGATGAGTGGGAAGTTGGAAATCCGGAGTGGCTGTTTTCAGAGAACCCAAACTGGCCGGGTAATTATAAAGTAGAATACTGGAATTCAGATTGGCAGGAAATTATTTATGGGGATGAAGATTCCTATGTGCAAAAGATTATTGATTCAGGTTTTGATGGTGTCTATCTCGATATTATTGATGGCTTTCAGTTTTTCGAAAATCAGTAACATTAGATAATAAAAAAGCCGGAATTTGATGATCCCGGCTTTTAATAGTTCTGCCTGATAACTTTACTTACCAGTCTTTGTCATTTTTCTCTTCTTCTGCAGCGGCTAATGCTTCTTTAATACTTGGAGGAAGAATCACGGTATCAATCACATGAACCACTCCATTAGATGCATCAATATCTGCCATAGCAACTTTTGCATTATCAACCATTACATTTCCATAGCTGATATCAATGGTTATTTCGCTGCCTTCAACCGTTTCAGCTGTCATTCCGTCCTCAAGATCACCGGACATAACTTCCGCACCTACCACATGATAAGTGAGTACTGCCGTTAATTGATCTTTATTTTCCGGCTTCAAAAGCATCTCAAGCACACCTTCAGGAAGGGCCTCGAATGCTGCGTTGGTTGGAGCAAATACGGTGAAAGGACCGTCACCTTGTAGCGTCTCAACTAACCCCGCTGCTTCAACAGCAGTTACCAGGGTTGAAAGATCGTCGGTTGCAACAGCGAGTTCTACGATGTCACTGTCTTGCGCTTGTACATTTGTTGACAGCAGTAATGCAAAAACCAATGCAAATACTCCTGTTATATTTTTAAGTGTTCTCATGGTGAATAGATTTGATTAATGTTGAATAGTCAAACCTTTCAATGCGAACTGTTCAATTTTCATTCCATTTTGAAAATTAAACTTTTAACTCTTTCACCATCATGGCTACGCTTTTCTTACCACCCTCTGTTACTTGTTCAGCTACCTGACTGAAGCCTAATGCTTTATGGAATTCCATAGAATATTTATTGGGTGGTTTTATATTGATCTCACAGGTGACATTTTTTTTATCTGAATTCTGAAACAGATAATTATAGAGACTTGAACCTAATTTTTTACTCCTGAAGTTTTCTCCAATCACGATTCGATCAACATAATCGAAATCTTCGTAGTTGTTACAGAAAAATTTATAATTCAGGCTGTCATACTCAAGACCTTTTTGGAGTATGATCATAAACCCGGCGATCTCCCCTTCTTCTTCTACAACCAAAAAAGGATCGGCTTGTTTTAAAAACCTTTTCATATCAACAAGATCCACTTCGCTGACGTGAGGAATGGCCGCAGTGTTTAAGTCCAGTACAAGTGAAAGATCATTTTCAGAAGCTGGCCGAATATTCATTTCTGTAAAACTATTGGGATTTGTTATCTGAAATTTAGAGTTTATCAACCTGAACTAAAGTAAATAATTATAATGAAACCATGGATTGCAAAAAATCTGATTTTCTCCTCGATCGCTCCGTTACCTATTTAAATTGTGCGTATATGTCGCCTCAGCTTAAAGTAGTAGAGGAGGCCGGAATCATGGGATTACAACGAAAAAGAAATCCTTTTAAGATATCACCGGAAGAATTTTTTGGTGAAACAGATGCCCTCCGAGAGGAATATGCCAAACTCATTAATGCCAAAGACCCAAAACGTATTGTGGTGATCCCTTCGGTTTCTTATGGCATGGCAAATGTGGCTAGGAATCTTCCTTTATCCAAAGGCGATAATATTATCGTAGTGGGTGAGCAGTTTCCCAGTAATGTGTATCCGTGGAGAGAAGCCGCTTCAGAACATGGAGCGGAGATCATCACCATCACCCCGCCAAAAGAACCGGAGAACCGAGGGAGGACCTGGAATGAGAAGATCCTAAATGCTATAAACTCAAAAACCAAACTCGTCGCCTTGGGAAATATCCACTGGACCGATGGCACTTTATTTGATTTAAAAACCATCCGCAAGAAAACCCGTGAGGTTGGTGCATGGCTGGCTATTGACGGCACACAATCAGTGGGAGCTCTTCCTTTTGATGTTTCTGAAATTCAACCTGATGCTCTGATCTGTGCCGGATACAAGTGGCTGATGGGGCCTTACAGTATCGGACTCGCTTACTACGGCCCTGCTCTGGATAATGGAAGGCCGGTGGAAGAAAACTGGATCAACCGTTACGAAAGTGAGAACTTTGCCAACCTTGTAAACTATAATGATGATTACCAGCCCGGTGCTTTACGGTATGAAGTAGGTGAGCACAGCAACTTTATCTTAGTACCGATGATGTTGGCAGCTGTCAAGCAACTCAATGAGTGGGGACCGGAGAACATCCAAAACTATTGCAGAGATCTTATCTCTGATGGGATCAAAAAGCTGAAAGAAGCAGGATACAAGATTGAGGATGAAAACTACCGCTCCTCTCATTTGTTTGGTATTCGTTTGGGCGAGGATCATGACATGGAAAAGATCAAAGCTGAATTTGAAAGACAGAACATACTGGTTTCTTTCCGGGGGGATTCAATTCGGATCTCGCCAAACGTGTATAACACTAAAGAAGAGTTTGAGAAACTGGTTCAAGCTTTGGTTGCTTAGTAAAATCGAAATACATTGATCATAAATTTGAACAAAGTATTTCCCTATGAAAACGATGACCTGTAAACAATTGGGCGGTGCCTGTGACGTGGAATTCAAGGGTGAAACCTTTAAAGAAATAGCCGAGCAAAGCAAGAAACACGGTACAGAAATGTTTAAACAGGGAAATGAAGCACATCTGAAAGCCAGGCAGGAAATGTCGGAGATGATGAATGACCCTGAAGCCATAAAGCAATGGATGGAAAAGAAGCGTCGGGAATTTGAATCGCTTTCGGAAAATGGATAGTCACACTATTCACAATTAAAACCATTAAGGGGCGCATTGCAATGCGCTCCTTAATGGTTTTGGAACTATCTTTTCTTCCATATTCGGACATTAAGAGATTTTCAATTACTCCCCACTCACCACAGCTTTCATATAATCTCTTCGCATCTCGGCGATTGCTGATATAGAAATTCCTACCGGACAAACGGCTTCACATTCTGCGAAGTTGGAGCAGTCGCCAAAGCCTTCTTCTTTCATTTGATCAACCATAGCAACCACGCGATTGGAGCGCTCGACTTCACCTTGAGGAAGTTTATTCAGGTGAGCGATCTTAGCACCTGTAAATAGCGATGCTGAAGCGTTAGGACAAGCAGCAACACAAGCTCCACAACCAATACAAGTAGCGTAGTCAAAAGCAGTATCAGATTTTTCTTTTTCGACAGGTATCATATTCGCTTCCGGAGCAGAACCGGTTTTAGTAGACACATATCCACCTGCCTCAATAATTCGGTCAAATGCACTGCGATCTACCACAAGATCTTTGATAACGGGAAATGATGCAGCTCTTGGTGGCTCAATCGTTACATGGTCTCCGTCACTGTAGTTACGCATGTGTAACTGACAAGCCGCTACCCTTTCTTTAGGTCCGTGTGCCTGACCATTGATCACCAGGTTACAAGAACCGCAAATTCCCTCACGGCAATCATAATCAAATTCAACAGGCTCCTTATCCTGAAGCATCAGCTCTTCGTTGAGTACATCCAGCATTTCCAGGAACGACATATGCTCATTTACATTGTCGAGAGTGTATTCCTCAAAATAGCCTTTTGCATTAGGGCCGTCTTGTTTCCAATATTTCAGATGAATCGTCATTTCTTTACTCATAATACTTTTCTTTTTTTGATTTGCCACCACTTTCGTTCCAACGCAGAGCGTGTGGAACGAGGCTTTGAGGAGATCGAATCTCCTTGCTCCTGCGCTCTGCATTGGAGCAAACCTCGTGTCTTGGCAATATCATTTATAACTGCGTTGTTTTAACTCAACGAATTCGAATTCAAGATTTTCTTTGTGAAGGGTTTCTTCAAGGGAGCCATTAAGGCCTGTATATTCCCAGGCAGCTACGTATGAGAAATCTTCATCATTGCGCAATGCTTCCCCGTCTTCGGTTTGGTATTCCTCACGGAGATGGCAACCCGCAGATTCTTCTCGTTGAAGAGCATCCTGAGCCATCAGCTCGGCCAGTTCAAAGAAATCAGCCACACGACCTGCAAATTCCAGGTACTTGTTATAGTTATTCTTCTCACCGGGCACTTTCACATTCTGCCAGAATTCCTCACGCAATGCACGAATCTCTTCGATCGCCGACTTAAGTCCTTCTGCATTTCTTGCGATACCGATCTTATCCCAGACGATCTTACCAAGCGTTCTATGGAAATCAACGATCGTGCGATCACCATTAACATTCAGCAGTTTATCGATCTGTGCCTGTGCTGCAGATTCTGCTTCTTTAAAAGCATCGTGATCAGTGCCATATCGCTTGCCGGGTTCCTGCTTGGCGAGATAATCACCGATGGTGTACGGCAGTACAAAATATCCGTCTGAAAGTCCCTGCATAAGTGCACTTGCACCGAGTCGGTTAGCACCGTGATCTGAGAAGTTTGCTTCACCGGCTGCATACAATCCCGGAATAGTGGTTTCGAGATTGTAATCAACCCAAAGACCACCCATGGTATAATGTACAGCAGGATAAATTCTCATCGGGCGCTCGTAAGGATTTTCACCCGCAATGTTCTCATACATCTCAAACAGGTTTCCATACTTGGATTCAATGGTATCACGCCCGTCTCGTTTAATGGCATCACGGAAATCAAGATAAACGGCTAAGCCGGTTTCACCTACGCCAAGGCCGTCATCACAAACCATTTTTGCATTTCGGGATGCAACATCACGCGGCACCAGGTTTCCAAAACTTGGATAGCGCTCTTCCAGATAATAATAGCGTTCTTCTTCAGGAATATCATTTGGATGGCGATCATCTCCCTTCTTCTTCGGAACCCAAACCCGCCCATCATTTCTCAAACTCTCTGACATCAACGTCAGCTTGGATTGATAGTCACCGGAAACCGGAATACATGTTGGGTGAACCTGAACATAACACGGATTGGCAAAAGCAGCTCCTCGTTTGTGGGCTCGCCATGCCGCCGTTACGTTTGAGTTTTTTGCATTTGTAGAAAGATAGAAAACGTTTCCGTATCCGCCGGTTGCAAGAACAACGGCATCCGCTTCATATCTGCAGAGCTCACCGGAAACGAGATCACGAGTAATAATGCCGCGAGCCTGTCCGTCTATCACAACTACATCCAACATCTCATGGCGCGGATGGTATTTGATATTTCCGTTGTGAACCTGACGCATCATCGCCTGGTACGCACCAAGCAATAACTGCTGACCGGTTTGTCCACGTGCATAAAATGTTCGTGAAACCTGGGCTCCACCAAAAGAACGATTAGCTAAATTTCCGCCATATTCACGGGCAAAAGGAACACCCTGCGCTACCGCCTGATCTATAATTTCGTTTGATACCTGAGCAAGACGATACACGTTGGATTCTCTTGATCGATAGTCACCACCTTTAATGGTATCATAAAAAAGTCTCCAGATACTATCGCCGTCGTTGGGGTAATTCTTGGCGGCGTTAATTCCACCCTGTGCTGCGATACTGTGTGCACGCCGGGCTGAATCCTGAATACAGAAGCTTCTTACATTATATCCGAGTTCTGCAAAACTTGCTGCCGCAGCTCCACCGGCCAATCCGGTTCCAACCACAATGATCTCATATTTTCGCTTGTTGTTGGGAGCCACCAATTTGATATCCTTGATATGCTTATCCCATTTCTGCTCTAACGGTCCGCCGGGTACTTTTGAATCTAATTTCATAATCCTAATCTATAGTCTTAAATCTTTAATCTCTTTAGTATGCAATGAGTGAGCCGGTTCCTCCCGTAAGGAAGATGTATAATGGAATGAAGATGAAGCCGAGCATCAACACGATGGCGAAAATGTAAGCTCCGATCTGAACTTTTTTAGAGGTCTCGCCATGCTTCATTCCCAATGAAGTGAAAGCACTCCAGGCTCCGTGTGCAAGGTGTAAAATTACCAGCGAAAGCACTGAAATATAACCAAATGTAATGAGTGGTTTTTGAAATTCAGCAATAACTAAAGCCCGCAGATTTCTTGCTTCTACTCCTCCTGCCGACTCAAGAATAACGGTGCCTTCATCGGGAGTAAAAAGCCCGTATTTAAAGTGCATTATGTGGAACACCAGAAACACTAAAATGATACTTCCTGTCCAGATCATGCTTTTTGAGGCTAATGACTGATGACTTGGTCCGCCCTTTGTCTGGTAAGTATCATATCCCTCCGGACGGGCTTTTTTGCGTTGCCTCCAGATTGAGAATCCTAAAATAGCGTGATACAGGAAAAAGAAAACTAATCCTGCTTCAATTACATACAATAATGGGCCTAAGCTTTCCAGGGTATAGGTGTAAACATTGAAAGCTTGAGAATCACCAAAAATAGTTAGGTTACCGGCAAGGTGTCCGATCAGAAAAAGGATGAGACCGATTCCGGTAATGCCGGTCATAATTTTTCGGCCAACCTGGGAATTCAGTGCTTTGATAAGAGAAGGCATGTTTTACGTCTTAGATAATTTCAAATTTCGATAAATAAAACAGCAAACGGCTCCCATTGGTTTCAATTATTTTTGAAAACTTATAAGAAAGCATCACTGCGCTGAGAAAATCGCTTTTTCCTCCTTGAATAACAAGGCAGAATGGGTCTAAATATGAATGCGGATTTTTAGATTAAAGGGTTAAACAGATTCATTACCTTCAAGACAACAAAATTCCATCTATTGAAAACTACAAACAAGTTTTACGAATCATCTTTTCGAGAGCGCGGCTCCAAGTTCATGGGATATTTGTTTCCGTCTGAGTCAGAAGAAGACTTCCAGGAAGAACTCGATAAGCTTAGATCTAAATATCCAGATGCTACCCATCACTGTTGGGCATGGCGATTAAATCCCGCTCAACCAAAAGAATTCAGCTCGGATGATGGTGAGCCTTCTGGCACGGCCGGACTTCCAATCCTGAATCAGTTGAAATCCTTTGATGTGTTGAATGCCGGAATAGTAGTTATACGATATTATGGAGGTACTAAACTTGGAAAATCAGGATTGATCGAGGCCTATGGATTAGCGGCTCAGCAATGTCTGGAAAAAGCGAATCTGATCTCCATCAAACCTGTTCAGCTTTTTGAGATCCGATATCCCTATCCTCAGGAAAATATCATTCAAAAATTGAAGAATAATTATGAGCTTAAAATATTAGAATCAAACTATATGGAAGACATTACCCTTAAAGTAGCCTGCCCAAAAGATTCATCTGCCAAATTCAAAAATGAAGTTTTGGGACTTGAGCACCTGGATATTGAGTTTAAAAAATTAAAAGAATCACATATTTGAATTGCGATGGACCGATGAACAAATGATCGATTTTAACAGATCCTTGTGGATCATATTTGGTAAATGCACCTTACCCATCAAACCCCTATTTTTCAGAAAAAAGAATGTCATGAAGATCTATACCAAAAAAGGTGACAGCGGAAACACTTCTCTTTTTGGAGGGCAACGCGTTTCCAAAAGTTCAAAACGCATCGACTCCTACGGCACCGTGGATGAACTGAATTCTATTTTGGGAATGGCCGTATCATTTGGGGTTTCTAAAAAAGGAGCTAAACTCCTTGAAACTGTTCAGCAGCAATTATTCGTTTTGGGAGCTGATCTGGCAACGCCTCAATCCAAAGAGCACCGCATTGAACGGATCGGAAATACCGAAGTCAAGTTTCTGGAGAAAGCCATTGATGAAATGGAGGAATCTTTGGAACCACTAAAGAATTTCATACTGCCGGGCGGAGCTAATGCCGGAGCGACCCTTCATTTCGCCCGCACGGTTTGTAGACGGGCTGAACGTATCACCGTAGAATGTCGTCATGAGGAAGAAATTTCAGAAGTCGCCATCATGTACATCAACCGACTATCTGATTTCCTTTTTGTCTTGGCCCGCTATGAAAACAAAGAGGGCGGCACCAAAGAAACTTCATGGGTACCGGAACGCTCCAAATAACATCTATTCTTAGTAACAAAATTTTAACTACCACACATTTTACATAATGGCATTAATGATCTCCGTCTCGGGTATCCGGGGCATTTTCGGCACCGACCTCACTCCTCAAAACCTCTCTAAATTCACGGCTGCTTACGGCACCTGGCTCAATGGCGGGAAAGTAGTTCTGGGGCGAGATTCCCGTGTAACCGGGCAGATCTGTGAAGATATTGTAGCGGCCACGCTAGCAAGTGTGGGTTGTGATGTCATCAAGCTCGGGATTGTCCCAACGCCAACCGTTGCAATGGGAGTTCTGAAACACAAAGCAGCAGGCGGCATCATCATTTCTGCCAGTCACAATCCGGCTGAATGGAATGCCCTGAAGTTACTGAATGAAAAAAGTGAGTTTCTGGATGCTGATCAGGGAAAGAAAGTGATTGAGATTTCAGAGTCCGGGGAATTTGCCTATCAGCCTTTTGATAAGATCGGAAACGTTAATCAAGATCCCGATATGCTTGATGATCACATTCAAAAGATCCTTGATCTCCCTTATATCGATGCCGATGAAATCGCTGAAAAGAATTTTTCAGTTGCTGTGGATGCAGTAAATGGTGCAGGCTCTGAAGCCTTGCCACGAATGCTCGAAAGGCTGGGCGTGAAAACGATCCATAAACTTCATTGTACTCCAAACGGACTTTTTCCACATAATCCCGAACCACTCCCTGAGAATCTTACCGAAATATGTGATCTGGTAAAGGAAACAAAAGTAGATCTCGGTGTTGTAACTGATCCTGACGGTGATCGTCTGGCACTTGTTGATGACCAAGGGAATTTATTTGGCGAAGAATACACACAGGCTACCGCTTTTGATTTTATTCTCTCCAAAAACCCCGGCCCATGTGCTACCAACCTCTCCTCTTCCCGTGTTTCTGATGATGTAGCCCGTGAGCATGGACAAACCTGCCACCGTTCGGCTGTCGGCGAGATCAATGTGGTAAAAGTAATGCAGGAACAGAATGCCATAATTGGAGGTGAGGGAAATGGCGGGGTGATATGTCCTGATTTACATTATGGTCGCGATGCCTTGGTGGGAATAGCCATGGTACTTCAACTTCTCGCCGAAAAAGGTATTTCCTCCTCACAATACAGAAATTCCCTTCCCGATTATTACATGAGTAAGAATAAGATACAGCTCGATGAATTAGGCAAAGATGCCGATGATGTTCTGGAAATGGTGAAAGAGCACTTTTCTAGTCTTGAGCCCAATACGGTTGATGGTGTGAAAATTGATTTCGCGGAAGGATGGGTTCATCTCCGAAAATCCAACACGGAGCCCATTATTCGAATTTATTCGGAAGGAAGATCACCGGAAGCCGCTGAGGGATTCGCCAAGAAAATCTTTGATCTGTTGAAATAATCAGAGCCTGAATTTAGAACGGAATTATACTTTGAACCGTTATTTAGATTCCAATCAAAAATTTAACAAATGATACCTCTATGCTGAACTGGCAAGATCTTAAAAATTTCGCTAGAAACGGAAATCCTGAACCTCCGAAAAGAGTCGAAAAATCGGATCAGGAATGGAAACAAGAACTCACCGATGAAGCATTTGCAGTCACTCGGTTGAAAGGCACAGAGCGCCCCGGCTCCAGTGATATGTGTCATCGTTTTGAACCCGGGTTGTATGCCTGTGTATGCTGTGGAACCGAGCTTTTTGATGGCAACGAAAAATTTGAAAGCGGTTCAGGATGGCCTTCTTTCACTCAACCGGTCAAAGAAAATGCCGTTAAATATGAGATGGATTCTTCTCACGGAATGATTCGCATTGAAGCACTTTGTAATGTGTGTGATGCACACTTAGGTCACGTATTCCCTGACGGCCCCGAACCGAGCGGTTTACGATACTGTATGAACGCTGTTAGCTTAGAAAAAATAGAGGATGCTTAATTTTACTTAGCAATTTCTTATCCCACCCATACTTTCGTATTTTCTCGCTCAATTTTCATCTTCAATACACAACATGATTATTTCAATGACGGGCTTTGGACGCGGTGAAGCCACTGAAAATGGTATAACTGCTACCGTTGAAATCAAATCTCTGAATAGCCGATATCTGGATGTAAGCACACGGCTTCCCCAACGCTTGCAGGATAAAGAACTGGAAGTAAAGGAACTAGTCCAGAAAACAATAAATCGTGGAAAGCTCAATATTACCATTTATGTTTCAGAAGCTGATTCTGCCGGCCCCTCAATTTCTGTTGATGAGCCTAAGGTAAAAGGCTATACCAAAATACTTGAAGAACTACGGTCCGCTGCCGGAATTGATGATCCGATATCGATCAGAGATCTTACTCAGTTCAATGATGTGTTCATCAATAAAGAAGAAGACGAAGAGATCATCGAACAAAAATGGGATGTGGCTTTAAAAGCACTTGAGGAAGCCGTTTCATCACTCCTTAAAATGCGGTCCCAGGAAGGAGATCAGCTTAAAAATGATTTGGTTGATCGAATCAGGTTCATTGAATCGAATCTTGAGATCATCACCGAACAAACTAATGGACGTGCTGAAGAAACCCGGGATAAATTGCTTGAAAGAATTCAGAATCTGATCGAAGAAGATAAAATTGATCCGGAGCGACTGGAACTGGAAGTAGCTGTTTTAGTGGATAAAATGGATGTAACGGAAGAAATCGTGAGACTAAGATCCCATCTCAAATTCTTTATTGAGGCCGTTGAACAACCGGAACCGGCAGGCCGAAGACTAAATTTTCTCACCCAGGAGATAAACCGCGAACTAAACACTATTGGATCCAAAGCCAATAATTCTGAGATCGCTCAATACGTTGTAAAATGCAAAGAAGCACTCGAACAGATCCGCGAACAAGTCCAAAACGTCGAATAAGGATAGTAGAGAGAAGTGAGTTTTGAGTAGTGAGTTTTTGTACTCATTCTCAAAACTCACTACTCATGACCCAAAACTAGAATGAAAAAAGGCAAAGTAATCATCTTGGTGGCACCCAGCGGAGGCGGTAAAACGACGCTTGCGCGCAGACTTTTTAAAGACTTTGAAGATTTAAAATTCTCTGTTTCTGCAACTACACGTCCGGCGAGAGAAGACGAAGAAGACGGAAAGCACTACTACTTCCTTTCTGATGCTGATTTTAACGAGAAAATTAAAAACCAGGCATTTCTGGAATGGGAAGAATTCTATGGCGGAAAGAAATACGGCACACTGCGTTCAGAAGTTGATAAAAAACTAAATTCAGGGTATTTTGTTCTGCTTGATATTGAGGTAAAAGGTGCGGTGAATGTAAAGCAAATTTATGGCAATGAGTGCCTGAGCTTATTTATCCAACCCCCTTCTATTGAGATATTGAAGCAGCGCCTGATCGATCGCGGAACGGAAGATGATGAAACACTTTCTCTGCGGCTTGAGCGCGCCAAAGAAGAACTTACTTATGCTGATCAATTTGATCAGGTTATTATTAATGATGATTTAGATGCGGCCTATGCACAGGTTAAAGAAGCCGTACATAAATTCATGAATCAAAACTGAGACCATACATGGCAGTCCAAACATTAGACATTGAAAAACTTAAATTCAAAACAGGTAACAAATATGAGTTGCTTGTGATCCTTGCGAAAAGAGCGCGTCAAATTGCCGCTCAGGAAAAATTAGAGCTGGATGAAAAACTTCAGTATTTCGAAGGATTTGAAGAAGAAGATGAGTTTTCATTCAACGAAGAGCAGGAAAATATTTCCAAAGCTTTCGAAAAACTTCCACATGCTACTCAGCGTTCTATCGTGGAAATGCAGGAAGATCTGATCTACTACCGTCATCCTGATAAAGAAGAATAATTATGCTCTCCGGTAAACGCATAATTCTTGGTGTTACCGGGGGAATTGCGGCTTATAAAGCTGCTTTCTTATTGAGAGAATTTCAAAAAGCGGGAGCTGAAGTCCGCGTCACCATGACGCCCTCGGCCACCCGCTTTGTTGGTTTAGAGACCTTTGCTTCCCTTTCAGGTCACGAAGTGGCCGTTGACATCTTTCCCGATGATCCCAGTTCAGGTGACTGGACCCGCCATATAAACTGGGGCGAATGGGCTGATCTTTTTGTGATTGCACCATGCACTGCTAATACCCTCGCTAAGATCACCAATGGCATTTCTGACAACATGCTTACCAGTACGGTATTGGCAGCCCGTTGCCCGGTGCTGATCTGTCCAACTATGGATGGCGAGATGTATGAGTCACCCGGCGTTTCTAAAAATCTGAAGCTGGTGGAAGAATTCGGATATCATATACTCGAGCCTGAATCAGGATATTTGGCAAGTGGTTTAGAAGGAAAAGGAAGACTTCCGGAGATCAAGGATATTTTAGAAAAAGCTTCTGATATCATTGGTTCCATTTCAGGTCCGCTGGAAGGAAAAAAAGTAATAGTATCAGCCGGACCAACCCGTGAGCATATTGACCCGGTTCGATTTATATCTAACCCCAGTTCCGGTAAAATGGGAGTTGCCATGGCTGAAGCTGCTCAAAACCTGGGAGCCGATGTCACTCTGATCCACGGACCTTTATCTATTTCAAAGCCTGAAGGTATTCATTCAGTAAATATCACCAGCGCGGCTGATCTTTTTGAAGCCATACAAGAATATGCAAATGCGGATGTTATCATCATGGCTGCTGCTGTTTCTGATTTCACCCCGACTGAAGTTCACCAACACAAGGTGAAAAAGGATAACGGTGAAAACTCAATCGAGCTAAAAAAGACGCAAGATATTCTGGCCTGGCTCGGAGAACATAAGCAAGATGGACAAGTACTGATCGGCTTTGCCATGGAAACGGAGAACCTGATCGAAAATGCTACATCCAAGCTCAAAAAGAAGAACACGAATTACATCATAGCAAATTCGCTGAATGATAAAGATGCAGGGTTTGAAGCGGACACCAATACGGTTCATCTTTTAGGAAAAAATTCTGACCAAAAATTTCAGGGAACTAAAAAAGACATCGCCATCGAGATCCTGAATACGATCTTTAGGTGAGTTTTGAAAGTTGATAGGATGATCGATTCAGTTCTTGCAATACATTCTTTCCCATCAATTTAATGAAGTTCATGATGTTGAATTTTCACACCAATCACTTTATCAACTCTCAACTTTCAGTCAACTATCCACTTATACACCCGATACGTCTTGGCAATTTTACAGCCAAGAGCCTCCAAACTTCGACGCATGATCCAGTTCTTTTCACTCACAAATCCGCCTTCCAGTACTTTTAGGTTTGGATAGTGCTTTTTTGTCCATCGAAAACCTTCAATAAAAACCAAAGCTTCCAGACCTCTTCCACGATATTTGGGATCGGTTCCAAAGGCCAGCGGCCGGAATTTTGAAGCCCTTTTCTTGAATCCGATCAGTTTCGGGAAATGCCACCATCTCAACTTTCCGTTCGTTTGGGCTGAGATCTCATGCAGATCAGGGACGCTCACCAAAAAAGAGGCCGGTTCCCCATTCACAAAAGCGATCGGAGATGTTTCGGGCATTAGTACAGGTTTTAGCTTTTTGATCATCTGACGGATCGTCTCCTGCGTAATTCCAATAAATTCTTCTTCCCTTTCCTTCACCACCTGATGATAGAATGCCCGGTTGTAGATCCGGCGAATTAGCTCCCCATCCCGTTCAAGGTTTTTCTTATCAATTGGACGAATCTCGATTGAATTTTTAGACTTTAGTCGCTCCGTGATCTTCACCAATCGCTCAGGTTGAGCCTGGTTCATTTGAAGCTGGTACATATACAGATCATCAAGTTTTTCAGGACCGGTGGTTTCGATCAGTTTCTCATAATAGGCATGGTGATAGAGCATTCCATACACATTATGATCCTGAAAACCATTGGTTAGAATCCCCCAAAACGTATCGTTTTCTCCAAAATTTATGGGACCTCGAAACCCCGCATATCCTCTTTCCTGATGCCACTGTTTGGCAAAACTTATCATCTGCTCCGTAATCCCAAGTCGGTTTTCCATTTCAATAAAACCAATTCCGCCCAGCTTCGGAACGTATCGTTCATCTTTTTCGGGATCAATAAACAAGGCAAATCGTCCGACTACATGATCTTTATACATAATCAGAAATCGCTCACATTCACCGTCCTTTTCAAACCGTTCATTCTTTTTCCGGTCAAAAATATTCTCAACTTCAAAGCGAAAAGGTGGTCGATACCAGGGGTGATCCTGATACAGGCGTTCCGGAAGCCTGTGAAATGCCTCTACCTGTTTTTGAGTTTCAATTTTTTGGATCTTAAATGACATACCTTTTTTACTGCAGAAGTTTATAGATTCAGGATGAAGGTAAATCTCTGAAATTAAGAACCCAAGCCTTGTTTTCACTGAGCATGAAAAACGGAAAAATCATAATCACTTTATTGCTTCTTGTGTCGTGTGTGGTAAGTGGAGTCATACTTGCTGCTTCTCCGTCTTATAAAAATTACCGCCTCCAAAATACGCAACAGCTTGATTCCCTGCTCAGCGTTCACATGCAAAACTCATTGATACCTTCTACTCAGATCAGGACATCTTCCATAAATATTGATACTGTATTTACCAGAAAGGAATATCGCATCCGGGTTCCATCCTACTTTTCGAAGACCCTGTTTCATATTGATCTGCACAAAGACCTGAATCGATTTGGGATAGATTCTCCAGCTAAAATCAACTTCCCATCCCGCGATATGCATATTTATGTGTATAGTGAAGGAACCGTACTCCGAACTCTTCGTTTAACTACAGATCCGAAACTTGATACACTGAATATTGATCCTTTAATAGAATCTAACTAATTATGCCCGACCGGTCGACCATATTAAAGCGCTTTGAGCTGCGAGAATATCCACAGCCTGAATTGCTCAAACTTAAGTATCCTATTTTTTTATGCCATGGTTATGGAGCTATTGGTTCGGTCATTAAATCAGGCCCGCTGCACGACCCATGCATGGAAATTCGCGGACACGGTGTGGCTGCTATTGCACCAAATATTGTTCCCTATGCCCGCATTGAAACTCGTGCTGAAAATTGGGTTCGGTTGATCGAACAGTTTTGTAAAGATCATGGATACGAAAAAGTAAATGTGGTGACGCACAGTATGGGAGGCCTTGATATGCGATGTGCCCTTTCTAAAATGGATATAGCTGATAAAATTAAAAGCCTTACTACCATTGCCACTCCGCATCACGGTTCAAGTTTAGCTGACCTGGTTTTAAAGGCTCCAGAACTGCTTACAGAAAAACTGAGTTTGGTCTTCGATTGGTTTGGAAATAATGTATACCCCAAAACAAAAAGTGATGCTCTGGGATCTCTTGAACAACTTACCTGCTCGTACGTAAAAGAGGTCTTCAATCCTGAACATCCGGATGTGGACTCCGTTTCCTATTATTCCTACAGTGCAGCTGTTGGGAAGGGAACAGAACATTCCATCAATCCCGTACTCAAATTTCAAAATAGTCAGATCTTTGATAAAGAAGGAGAAAATGATGCTTTTGTATCGACTAAAAGTGCAAAGTGGGGCACACATTTAGAGACGGTTCCGTTGTCTCATTTATCACAGATGCATCTTCAGATGAATAAAGACAGCAAGAAGATCTATGAACAGTTTTGGATGAATGTGATCAAACGGCTAGCTGAAAACGAACATTAATCATTCAAACTCTTATCATCCACATTTTCGAGCAGATTATAGGCAGTCAGGTCATATTGAATAGGAGTAACCGATGCTTTCCCGTCATTCAACACATGAATATCTGAATCCTTGCCTTCATCCAGTAATTCAAATTTTCCGGTTAGCCAGTAATAAGCGCGATTAAATGGATCGGTCCGGCTTTCGTATTCTTCCACGTAACGGCTATCGGCCTGTCGCGTCCATTTGATTCCCGTAAACTCTCCGGCCGGAGCATTTACATTCAGGGTAATTCCACGGGGCAAGCCATTTTTAAGAACAAAACTGATCACGCGCCGGGCAGCTTCCTGACATCCCCTAAGATTGGCATCTTCATTGAAATCCGTACAGCTTACTGCGATAGATGGGTATCCTAAAATAGTCCCTTCCGTTGCCGCACTTACCGTTCCGGAGTACATGATGTTAATTCCCGCATTGCTGCCATGATTAATTCCGCTTATAACAAGATCGGGTTTTCGGTCCAGGAGTTGTCCATGCGCTAATTTCACGCAGTCGGCAGGCGTTCCGTTTACCGCTTCTCCCTGAAATTTATCGGCTACCGTAAATTTACTTGCACGCAACGGAACCTGAATGGTAATGGAATGC
The DNA here is from genome assembly GCA_040904925.1 of Gracilimonas sp. GTDB lineage: Bacteria > Bacteroidota > Rhodothermia > Balneolales > Balneolaceae > Gracilimonas. Next base: position 50,969 of record JBBDSP010000003.1, read on the forward strand.
CCAACTGCACTTTGCTCTTTGTCGGGGGCTACGATATAGACATCCCCGAATTCTGAAGCCACTTCTGCAAGTGCTTTAATACCTGGTGAAAAAATTCCATCATCGTTACTTACTAAAATAAAAGGTCGTTTTGAGTCGCTCATCCGCCGTACTGCTCATCTTTATTTGGAAAATCTTTGTTCTTAACGTCTTTGATATAATTTTGAACGGCATCCGTCATCACAGAATTCAGATCAGCATAACGCCGTAAAAATCTTGGATTGAATTCTTTATTGAGTCCCAGCATATCATGAAGTACCAGAACCTGACCGTCACATGAAGGCCCTGCTCCAATCCCGATAGTAGGAATTGATAATTCTGCCGTTACTTTTTCGGCAAGGTTAGCAGGAATTTTTTCGAGAACCAGGGAAAAACATCCGGCTTCTTCCAGCAATTTAGCATCGCGAATCAATTCTTCAGCTTCCTTGTCTTCGGTTGCCCGCACTTTGTAGGTTCCGAATTTATAGATGCTTTGAGGGGTGAGTCCCAAATGGCCCATCACCGGAATTCCGGCATCCACAATGCGCTTTACCGTATCCACGATATATTTACCGCCTTCCATTTTGACCGCATGTGCACCAGCTTCCTTCATCATTCGTCCGGAGCTGATCAATGCTTCTTTGGTCGTTACCTGATAACTCATGAATGGCAGATCAGCTATTACCAGCGCACGATCTACTCCGCGAACCACGCATGAAGTATGATAGATCATATGTTCGAGCGTCATGGGAACCGTGGTCTCATGTCCCGCCATCACATTACTGGCCGAATCTCCTACCAGAATAATCTCTATGCCGGCCTGATCTATAATTTGGGCCATCGTAAAATCATAAGCCGTAAGCATGGAGATCTTCTCCCCTTTCGACTTCATATCCACTACCGTTTGGGTAGTGATCTTTGCGGGTTTACCGGATGATTTTTGGGTGCTCATACTTTCTCCCGTGGTACCAATGCCGCAGATGCTTCCAGTTCACAGGCAACTTTTCCATCTACCGTTGCTTTTCCGGTCATGGTAACGAAGTTTCTTTTTTTACTGCCCAATTCTACTTCCAGCATCAGTTGGTCTCCGGGAACAACTTGTTTTCTGAATTTACACTTGTTGATACCGGTAAATACCATCAGCGTTTCCTGTGGATCATCGGCTTGCTGGGTCATCAGCATGATAGCACCGGCCTGTGCAAGTGCTTCTACCTGTAACACTCCAGGCATAATGGGCTGACCTGGAAAATGTCCATTAAAAAACTCTTCGTTCGCTGATACATTTTTATACGCTTTGATACTTGTCTCTTCTAATTCCAGCACACGATCTACCAGTAAAAATGGATACCGGTGCGGAAGTATTTTCTTAATTTCTTCTATAGTCATAAAACTGTGTTCTTTTGTTAGAGGGATGAATATACCATTATTGAACCACTCCTACATAAACGTATGCGATGCCGGCCGTTAACTTTATAGCTCTTCTGCTTTCGAAAGCTCCAGATTCATCCATCAAGGCGAGGAACTTATCTCCTGCCGGAAATTCAGCACTTGTTCTTGGAAGGTAAGTATATGCTTCGCGATTACCGCTTAACCAGCCACCAATAGCCGGCATTATATGTTGACTGTATAATTCATAGGGGAATTTCATCAATCCTTTGGGCTGACCGAATTCCAGTACAACCACTCTGCCGTCCGGCTTCACCACACGAGCCATATCCTTGAGCGCAACAACCGGATCATCCACATTCCGTATCCCAAAAGCAATACTGGCTATATCGAACTTATTATCTTCGTAAGGGAGATTCATGGCATCGGCCACTTCGAAGTCGATCTTCAGCCCTTCTTTCTCAGCTTTAGCAGGAGCCGGTTCTATCATGGGAGCGCAAAAATCAGTCCCCATCACATAGCCGGAATCTCCCACAGCTTTTTTAAATTCTATAGCCAGGTCCCCCGTGCCGGTTGCGCAATCAAGTATATGATCGCCTTCATGGGCTCCGCTTTCCAGTACTGCTTTTTTACGCCATGCATGATGCACCCCAAAAGACAATACGCTGTTGATACGGTCATAATCATCTGCGATATCCGCAAACATGGATCTTACTTTTTCACTCATTGATCTTGGTTGTTTTTACTTTTGGTCACAAAACCCAAAGCAGGCTAAAATGGTTCTTTAATTAAGAGTAGAAAGATAAGGAATTATGGGATATGGATAATACCGATTCTAAAGATCTAAGCTCTTCCATAATATCAAACCAGCTCAACTAAATGATCTGTTTTATTGAGTTCTACTGCTTCAAATTTCCCATCTTTCCAGCTAAGGTGATTGATGGCTCCATTCTGATGTTCGATCTTGTGCATGTTCTTAAGACCATACCCTAACCACTCAGATAATAAAATGCGGGTCAGCCGTCCGTGGACCATAAATACAATATTTTCTTCTGTTGATATATCCAACACTTCCCGAACCTTGGTATCTGCCCTAATGAAAGTTTGTTGGGGTGACTCTCCATTTTCAGGAGCGTAATCAATATTCCCCTTGCTCCACTGTTCATGAACTTCCAATACCTGATCTTTTATTTCTGTGAAGACCTTTCCCTCTAAGATCCCAAAATCAATTTCATCAAGTTCGGAATATTTCTCGATCTCAAGTTTCCTCTGATCTGCTAAAGGCTGAACCGTTTCATGAGTTCGGCGCAATCTGCTAGCTACAATTTTCTGTATGTTGAAAGGCTCCAACGCATCACAAATGGCCTGTGCCTGCAATATTCCCAACTCGTTGATAGAGGCATCCAAACTTCTGCCCTGAATGATACCTGCTTTGTTGTTGTCCGTCTCTCCGTGACGAATAAAGAATAGTTGTTTCATAATTGAGATTCGGATTTACTCACTTCTTGTTCTTCTTTTCTTTGTGATAATTCACGATCCGTACTAACTCTTTCTCCATATCATCAACTTTCCCTGTCAGAATTCCGTACTTCATTCCGTACCTGATCAACAGCATATTTAAGATCCGGTCTTCTTTAGATACTTTGGGTAATCCAAAAAACTTTTTTCGCAAAAATTCTATTAAAAGACGAAGTAAGCCCACTTTAAATAAAAAGAACAAACCCAGACCGTACCAGATCACACTAAAATCTATTCCTATACCCAATCCCGCTGTAATTTCATTTATGCTGATCCCGATCAGAAATAATGCCGAAACCGCATAAACCACCCCGTCTTTGTTTAAGATCTTAGCCAAAGGGCTAGAGGTTACATTCACAAAAACAGAAGTATTGAAGTACCAAAAAAAATAAAAAGCCAGTGAGATTGCAGTTGCCAGCCAAGGAGCCACTCCAAAAAAAGCTAAAATAAAGAATAGCATTAAGGCAAAGCCATCCGAACTTTTTACCCATGCATCTGCTTCCTGAACGATTCGTTCCAACGGCCGATTTTTTAGTAATCCGGGTACATAATTTTCAATTCCCTCTTTTGTGATATGATACCAGTTCCCGTTTGATGTAGTAATGCCATCGGGAAGCTCCAACATCTGCCATTTAAACCGACCTCTTTCTAAATTTTTCATACCTAAATATAGGCACTTAAATGCACTGATTCAGGCCTGGGCTACAGTTGCTATCATTATCTCATTGCAACCGGCTTTCCTCAATTCTGAACTGAGCTCAAAGGTGGTGGCTCCGGTGGTAAATACATCATCAATGATCACACAACAAACCCCCTTAAGTGCTTCAGGTTTATAAACCATAAATGCACCACCTATATTTTTTCTTCTTTTCTCAAGTGAGAAGCCTGTTTGTGTACCTGTGTTCTTGATTCGCCGTACACTTTCTCTTTTCAGGATGGGCAAATTTGTTACTTCAGAAACACCTTTCGCTATATAAAACGCCTGGTTATATCCTCTCATTCTACGCTTTTTGGGATGAAGAGGAACCGGTAACAGTCTTACTTTTCTGCCTTCGATCCTATTTGTAAAATGAGCATTCCTTAACAAACTCTTTCCTAACTGACGCCCAACGTCTTGCCCTACTCCTGTCAATCGGTGATATTTTAATTGATGCAGCAGATCCTGTAAGTGGCCTCCTTTATCAAAATTCCACAGTGCGTGCTGCAGATAGATCCCTTCGGGAAGAATGGCATCACTTGAAGAGCGTTTACCCGTTATATATGCTTCTTCAAATTTATTATTCAGGCATTGATTACAGACGAAATTTTCGTTGGTGGTCAGCTTCAGCCCGCAAACCGTGCATACTTTAGGAAATAATATCTCTAGAATTCCCGCTGTAAATCTTTTAAAAAGCATTGAAAAACCCAAAATGATTAAACCCAAAAGTTTGCTTTTCCTATCAACATTAATTACTTAGCTTCTTATAATTTTGTAAGTAGACCTAAATCAATCCCTATGTCTCTCGGAAAAGACCTCGCTTCTATACGCAAAAGTAAAAACCTCTCCCTCGAGGATATACAAAATGCGATTAAAATTCCGCTCGATACTATAAAAAGTATTGAAGACGGAAGTATTTTTAATGACCCGGGTACTAATAAAACATACCTTCGAAGCTTTGTCCGAAGTTATGCCAAAGAGTTGAAACTCGATGATGAAAAAGTGGTTCAGGCCCTTGATGAAGTTGAGGCCGGCAGATATACCGGAAGTCTGGCAGCCGGGGCAGGCATTGATACTCACGAAGATGATACTTTTTCAGGAAGCTCTTTTTCTACAGAGGAAGATATTTCAGACGATCCCGCAGCATTTCAACAAAAAGAACCAAAACCGAGTCCTAAAACTCCAAAAGAAAGTTCAAAACCCGTTAAAAAATCTTCTGAGCCGGAGTTAAGCTCTATTAACTGGGCTGATATGGGGCGAAAATTTACATCTGCCCGAAAAAGCTCAAAAATATGGCTGGGAATCTCCTTCTTTATAATTTTGGGGGTGTTGATCGCTTCAATATTTATTTTTTGGGATGATCTTGATTCATTATTTGAAGAGAATCCATCCGAAACTCAGGGGCAGACAATGCCTGAGAACACCGGACAAGAAACTATAATACCGACACCGGTCGATTCGGCAGAAGTACAAGATGCTGAACCAAACCCAGAAACTGAGATTCAAGATCAAACACCCGCTGGGCCAATTTCTCTTGGTGATACCCTTACACTTACTGTTTATGCTGCTTATGACCAATTAGAACCGGTACGGGTTACCAGCGATTTCAACTGGCGCACCAACCCATTTTGGATGGAAGAAGGCGAAGCCTTTAACTTTGATTTTAGAGACACTCTTTTAGTTCGCGGGCAGTATAGCCGCATGTTGTTACTTTTCAACGGACACATAATTGAGAATCCGCGACAGAACTATTTTGATCCGGCATTCAACTCTATCATGATCACACGCTCTGTTATTGATCAGCCCGAATACTTGGCTCCTGCCCCGGAAGAATTTCCTTTGGAGATCGGAGCTCCGGATAGTACGGTCTATAGAATCAGATATTAGAATTACTTTTCTATGAACAAAAGTGAAGCAACTGAACGAGTTCAGGAACTCAGAGAATTGCTCAATAAAGCCAATGAAGCATATTACCAAGATGCTCAACCTTTTATAAGTGATAAGGAGTTCGATCAAAAACTCAAAGAACTCGAAAAGCTCGAGAAAGAATTTGATCTACACGATCCTGAATCCCCCACTAAACGCGTTGGCGGTGAAGTTTCTTCCGTTTTTGAAACGGTTCAACATCCCGTTCCCCTCCTATCTTTAGACAATACCTATAACGAAGAAGAACTCAACGATTTTGACGGCCGCGTTAAAAAGATTCTTGGCCATGAGGATTACGAGTATATGGTAGAGTTGAAGTTTGATGGTGCTTCCATCCGACTTCGATATGAGAACGGTGAGTTGGTGCTGGGAGCCACTCGCGGAGATGGAGAGAAAGGTGATGACATCACCAACAACATTAAAACTGTTCAGGATATCCCCCTTCATTTGAATGGAGACTCTCCCGCTGTAGTAGAAGTTCGGGGTGAAGCTTATATGGAACGGGAAGCATTCGCAAGAATGAATCAGTATCGGGAAGAACAGGGATTGACCGTTTTTGCGAATCCTAGAAATTCCACTGCCGGCTCGTTGAAAATGCAAGACCCCAAAGCCGTAGCCCAACGACCCATTCGCTTTTTTGCTTTTGATATGCTTCTGGAAGATGAAGACAATTCCCTTACTCAATCTAAAAAAGCAGACCTGCTAAAGGAATTTGGTCTTTCTGTTTCAGACTATTACAGAGTCTGTTCAAATATTGATCAAGTGCATGAGATCATTAAAAAATGGGAAGACCTGCGTCATGAGCTTCCTTACGAAACAGATGGAGTGGTCATTAAAGTGAACCAAAGCAACTTACGTGAAGAACTGGGAACCACTTCAAAATTCCCCCGCTGGGCTATTGCTTACAAGTTTGAGGCCGAACAAGCCACAACCATCATAAACGATATCACATTGCAGGTGGGAAGACTTGGCACCATCACTCCTGTTGCTGAATTGGAAGCTGTTCAATTAGCCGGGACCACCGTAAAACGAGCTTCCCTTCACAATGAAGATGAAATTCAGCGAAAGGATATTCGGATTGGGGATACCGTTGTAGTGGAAAAAGCCGGAGAGATCATTCCACAGGTCATCAGTGTGGTAAACCCTGAACGGGATGACCGAAATCCTCCGTATGAATTTCCTAAAAACTGCCCTGCTTGTGATTCTGAGCTCATCAAATATGAGGATGAAGTAGCATGGCGATGTATAAACCCGACTTGTCCACCACAGGTTCGCATTCGCATTGAGCACTTTGCCTCACGCGATGCTATGGATATTGAGGGTCTGGGAGAATCGGTGGTCGATCAGCTCGTTTCAGAGGGACTGATCAAAACCTACGCCGATCTGTACGATCTGAAGAAAGAACAAGTTATTGACCTAGAACGAATGGCCGAGAAAAGTGCTCAAAATCTGATCGATGCCATCAAAAAAAGTAAAGAGCAACCCTTTGAACGGGTTATCTATGCGCTGGGTATTCGCTTTGTGGGGAAAACTGTCGCTAAAGATCTGGCTCGTGGCTTCAAAATTATGGATAAATTGCAGTCACTATCCGAAGAAGAGCTTACTGAGGTGGATTCCATTGGCCCCAGAATTGCAGAATCAGTGGTAGAATTCTTCAGCAATGATAAAAATAAGCAGATCGTAGCCCGACTCAAAGAGCATGGGCTACAATTTAAGAAAGAGGAAGAAGAACAAGCATCGAATATTTTTGAAGGAAAGAAATTTGTACTCACCGGTTCCCTCCCAACCTATTCCCGTAAAGAGGCCACCGAACTCATCGAAAAGCATGGGGGAAAAACGGCTTCCTCTGTTAGCGGAAATACCGATTTTATACTGGCCGGAGAATCAGCCGGAAGCAAGCTGGATAAAGCAAAAGAGCTGGGAATCGAAATTCTGGATGAAGCTACTTTCCGTAAGATGATCGGGGAATGATTGTTAAAGTTAGAAAGGATTAAATAGGTTATTCAGAGTTTTACCTGTAAAAACTTCCATTATTAATAAAAGTGAGTTGACATCATTTAATATTGGACGACTAATTCACTTCATCACTCCTCACTTTATCACTTATCACTCATCCCCAAAATTTCCTATCTTCAAAAAAATTACACCTAAGCATTTCGCTACATGGATATCAAACCCCTGGATACAGAACAAATTGGACTTAAGACGCTGGAAAAGCATCTTATCAGGTCCAAAAGCAAGGTCTCATTAAAAATTGGGCTGCCAAAAGAGATATCCAATGATGAACGTCGAGTAACCCTAACTCCCGGGGGCGTTTCCATCCTGAAAGCTAACGGACACGAGATCTATATCGAAAAAGGTGCCGGGGAAGATGCTAATTTCCCCGATCGGGAATACGCCGATGCCGGAGCTGAAATAGCTTACAGTGCAGATGATGTCTTTAAAAAATCTGAGCTTATTCTAAAAATTGCACCGTTGGTTAAGGAGGAATTCGGTTTATTGGATCCTGACCAAGCAATAATTTCTGCATTGCATATGGGCAACCAATCAGTGGAATACCTTGATACGTTGACCGAAAAATCAATCACTGGAATTGGATATGAATTTATTCGGGGTGAAGACAAAGAATTCCCGATCGTACGGATGATGCATGAAATTACCGGCTCTATGTCGGTACAAATTGCAGCTCACTACCTGGAAAGTATGAGCGGAGGGCAAGGAATTATGCTGGGTGGAATTTCAGGAGTTCCACCTGCTACTGTAGTCATTTTAGGGGCAGGAATCACCGGAGAATACGCTGCGCGGACAGCCTTGGGTTATGGCGCACAGGTTTTTGTAATGGATACCGATCTTACTGCACTTCGCCGGCTAGAAAATGCACTTGACCGCAGGATCATTACAGCTGTGGCAAATCATCAGTATTTAAGTACAGCTTTAAAATTTGCGGATATTATTATTGGAGCAGCCATGGCAGAAGGAGAACGCTCCCCTTGTTGGGTAACCGAAGAAATGGTGGCCGGGATGAAAGCAGGAAGCGTAATTGTGGATACCGTTATTGATCAGGGCGGCTGTGTAGCAACGAGTGAAGCAACGACTCATTCAAATCCTGTTTTCACAAAACATGAGGTGATACATCACTGTGTGCCAAACATCCCTGCCAACGTCCCGAGGACGGCCACCTATGCTCTCAATAATGTTTTGGTACCCTACATATTAGCTATTGGCGATGCCGGGGGAGTTAAAGAATGTCTTTGGGAAAATGTGGCATTACGAAACGGCACCTATGCCTACAAAAAGCATATCACCAAAAAAAATCTGGCTAAAATGTTCAACAAGCCGTTCCGCGAAATTGAAATGCTTATTGCCTCCCAGATTTAATTTTAAATGAGCTTCTCACATTTAACACTTAACATTTAAAATTAATCACTGTTTTGTCAGAATTAACTGAGTCCAATTACCGTCGCATTTCCATCATCAACTGGCTGCTTACCGTTCCCATGATGGTTTTGTTTGCATGGCCGTACTTTTACGGAGCCGGATTGATAGGCATGGATATTTTCATGAGATACATCGGGGCATTTATTTTTGCTGTCCCTTTTATGCTCACTATTCTGCATGGACATGTGACCATGGCACTTGGTTCAGTACATCGGCACCATTACTACAACTGGATGACCGAAGATAAACCGCTTACATATGGGCTTTTCTTTCACCCCATGTTCGTCAAAACCCGTTTTCGCCTTATCCTGCTAATGATCAGTTTGTTGATCTTACCGATCGGATATTTATTGGGGATCTAAAAAAAGTAAGGGCGTATTAAAACACACCCTTACAGATATCAACTATTTTTTGAAGAAGGATTTGATACTATCACCCTGTCAGGTTTCACAAACCTGACAGGGTTAAACTTCTTAGCTTTTGATTAGTACGCCTTTCCGTTTTTAATGTCTTCCACCACGCTTGGATCAAGAAGCGTAGATGTATCACCTAAATTATCGACATCTTCAGCGGCAATCTTTCTTAAAATTCGGCGCATGATCTTACCGGATCGTGTTTTTGGCAGTCCTTTTACGATCTGAATTTTATCAGGCTTAGCTATCGGACTGATGATCTTGGTCACCAGATCCAGCAGCTCTTTTTTGAATGCTTCCGGATCTTTGACCTCTCCTTCACAGATCATAAAGGCAAAAACTCCCTGTCCTTTAATGTCGTGTGGATACCCAACCACTGCTGTTTCAACCACCTTCGGATGTTCGTCCAGCGCATTTTCGATCTCGGCTGTCCCCAAACGATGTCCTGATACATTTAGCACATCATCCACACGACCGGTAATTCGATAATAACCGTCTTCATCCCTCCGGCAACCATCACCGGTAAAATAATAACCTTCATAGGTGCTCAGATAGGTTTTCTTATATCGCTCATGATCTCCATACACCGTTCGGGCAATTCCCGGCCACGGATGTTTGATACATAAATTTCCCTGTACACCATTTCCTTCGATCTCATTTCCATTTTCGTCCATCAGTGTCGGAAATACTCCGGGAAGCGGAAGCGTAGCAAATCCGGGTTTAGTTGGGGTGATTCCGGCCAGCGGTGAGATCATGATTCCGCCTGTTTCAGTCTGCCACCACGTATCCACGATCGGGCATTTACCGCCGCCAATGTGATCATGATACCAATGCCAAGCCTCCTCATTGATGGGTTCACCAACAGAACCAAGTACTTTCAGGGAACTCAAATCGTATTTCTTCACATAATCGATGTCATAAGACATCAAGGCACGAATAGCTGTCGGTGCCGTATAAAAGTGAGTAACTTTATATTTTTCTACCACTTCCCACAAACGTCCTGCATCGGGATAGGTTGGAGTTCCTTCAAAAATAATTCCTGTAGCCCCATTGAAAAGCGGACCGTAAATAATATAACTATGACCGGTGATCCACCCAGCATCAGCCGTACACCAATAAATATCATCGGCTCCCACCTGAAATACCTGGCGGAATGAATAACTTGTATACACCATATAGCCGCCGCAGGTATGAACCACACCTTTGGGTTTTCCTGTTGATCCTGACGTGTAGAGAATGAAAAGCGGGTCCTCAGCATCCATTTCTACGGCTTCATGCTTTTTGGATGCATTGCGAATCAAAATATGCCACCATTCATCACGTCCTTCAACCCATTCGATATCACGGTTAGTACGCTGACATACGATCACGCTTTCTATAGAAGGAGAACTTTCAAGCGCTTCATCTGAAATATCTTTAAGGGGAACGTGTTTGTCGCCACGACGAAGTCCGTCATTTGTGATCAGCATTTTGGCATCACAATCATTGATGCGCTCAGAAAGTGCCTGAGATGAAAATCCTGCAAAAACTATGGAGTGAATCGCCCCGATTCGGGCACAGGCTAAAGCAGAGATAACCAGTTCCGGCGTCATCGCCATGTAAATAACAACACGGTCTCCTTTCTTTACACCTTTGCTTTCCAGCACATTGGCGAAGCGACATACATCCTCATGAAGCTGCTTGTAGGTAATACTCCTACGAAATGAATCCGGGTGATTCGGCTCAAAAATAAAAGCCGTTTTATTGCCAATGGTATTTAAATGGCGGTCGAGTGCATTCTCTGTGATATTGAGTTTGCCACCCTCAAACCATTTGATATCTGCATCCTTAAAGCTTCCGGATTGTGTTTTATCCCATCGTTTACGCCAATAAAATGTGCCCGCCTCGTGATCCCAAAACTTCAAGCGATCCTTTTCACTTTCCTTAAATGTCTTCTGATAGTCTTCAAATGATTTAATATTAAGCCACATACAATCCTTGGTTGGTTACTGATTTTGTTTGATGTTGAGGCTTTTTTGGCGGAGAATCAAGTAAAAACGCTTTTTTGAAAGGATTTTATCATTTTTTGAGAGTTAGGAGTGAACTCTTTTCTATGTTCAGAAATAAGATGTTGACTCCCTGCTTTCGATCAAGCTATCTATAAAGACTTCACAGAATGATTTGGTTTTTGCAATTGTTGGAAATAAAATAATTGACATACCCATAATTAGCCCAGACTAAAAATGTGTTACAATCGATATTTTTTACCTGCTTTTATTTTTTTGATGCTTACTTCAGCCATATCCCCTGATTTGTTACACGCACAAAATGACACTTTTGACACCCAATATTACGCACAAAAGTCATTTGATCTCCAAAAAAAGGGGATGATTTTTCTGGGAAGTTGGGCAACTTTGAACATTTTAACCGGTACCGGTGGGTACTTTTTGAGCGAGCACGACACCAAATATTTTCATCAGATGAATGCGGGGTGGAACCTTGTAAATATTGGTATTGCCGGTTTTGCACTATATGGAATTTCCCAAACCGATATAACCTCACTTAGCTATACACAGTCACTTGGTGAATTGCAAAACTTGGATAAGATGTTACTATTTAATGCCGGATTGGATGTCGGCTATATGGCTGCAGGCGCTTGGCTATGGGAACGGGGAATACGCAAGAATTCAGAAAGACAAGTTGGATATGGGAAATCTTTGATTTTGCAGGGAGGCTTTCTCTTTACTTTTGATCTGATTTTATATCTAATGCACTCACCTTATACTCAGGACCTGCTTCAACTGTCAGATAATTTTGAATTAACAGCATCAGGATTTAAAGTCTATTTTTAAGCTTATTGGTTTGATTTGCGCTTATAGCAATGGTGCAGTCGACTTAATATTCTGTGTTTTCGAGTCCGGACGTTCGCGTTAGACAGGTCAAATTCTTCTACCGCATCATCAGTGGTCGCTTCGGGCCTATCCATAAAATACTCTATAAATTCCCTGGATTTCTTTCTAAGCTCATTCAGGCATTCCTCTAAAATCCGTTGCCTTTCTTTATCCAAAAGCTTCCTGAACTGCTCTTCCGGCTCATATACCTCGTTGAATGATTCTTCATCATACTCAAACTTGTGCTCTCTTTTAGCATAGCGAAGATACTCATGCCGGCAAGATTTAATGAGGTAGCTAAAGATATACTTACTTTTTTTGATCTTATTCTTTCGGATCTGCTCAAATACATCCAGAAAAGCCTGCTGAACACATTCCTTGGCTGCATGTTCTTCTGCACTCATAACCACCTGAAGATAATCTTCTAACCTGGGGATCACTTCTGAAAGTAATTCACCGGCTTTTGCATCATCCCCTTTCTGGAGAGCCTCAACCAATTCCGAATAATCAACTCTAAGTTGTGCCAAACTAACCAACCACTAATTAAAAATTTTTGTCAGTATAATTCTGATAAAATCATTTTTCTTTCAAAGAATGTACTGTTCTCTTTGATATAACAAAATTATAACAAGCCCAATAATAAGTCATTTTTTTTGAATTATTAATCCATTTTAATCTTTTAGTGGCAGCTATAAATATTAAAATTTAGATTAAGTGTGTAACAATTCACTACAGTATCACTCTTTTACTGGAGTATAAATATGTCTTTAAACATATAAATTACTTTATAATAAATATGTAACAATTGGTGATCTATTACCTCTTGTACTTAACCTAAAGTTTAAACTAAAAATACTACTATCATGAAATCACTTAAATCTACCATCGCCCTGTTATC
>JBBDSP010000003.1:64232-171897 GCA_040904925.1 Gracilimonas sp.
CGTGTTCACCGGCGGCAACGACGTGGAACCAATTGTTGAAAAACCTGTCTGGTAAATACCAACTCTCTACTAACCTAATACAAAAACTAAAAATACTACTATCATGAAATCACTTAAATCTACCATCGCCCTGTTATCTATCGTTGCTCTTTCTTTCGGATGTGCTTCCGTTACGGATGCTTCCCTGACTGAGGAACTCCAGCAAGAACCTTCTGTGGAAACCAACACTCCGGACAACAGCGTGTTCACCGGCGGCAACGACGTGGAACCAATTGTTGAAAAACCTGTCTGGTAATTCATGCTTACAATTAGTTATTATGGCACTTTTAGCATAACAATGTATTAATCATTTTAATCAAGTGACTATACTTTATATCCTGTTATTTTTATTTACACTTCCGGATTCTATAGATATTGAATCCAATACAAACGAACAGCTCGAGCATTATGCAAATAATATTGACTCAGGTGATAATTATGTCTCCAATTTATGGGCGTTAACAGAATTAGTTTCTTTAAACTGTAAATATTTAGAACAGGCAAAAGCTAGCATTGAGTCTTTCGAGTTTTTACCGAAGATTACATGTGAAAATTACAATGATCATGAAATATCCAAATTAGTTCTTGACTATTGGCCAGAGGATATAAAACAAACACTCCATAAAATTACCGAAGAGTACTCTCTGATTACAGAAAATGAATTGGACTTTGGGGCCAATCCCTTCTTACACTACCAGGTGCTTTTTGGGAGAATGGCATCATACCAAGATGGTTACTTAGAAGAAGCAATTGATGTATGGATTCAAAAGGCCAACAATGCATCCGGTCGAAAAAATATAGAATTTGGAATTTTACTTTCAAATATAATTGCAGCAGCATTCACTATTGACCGCTACGAAATTGTGAACAGATTCGCTGAAAGCTTTTTGAATCACACTCGCTTTCCTAATTCAATAAATAAATTAAGAGTCTATGGTGCTATTGATTACTCCTATTATATATATGGAGGTTATGATCAATCTCTAAGCCTCCAAAGAAAACACTCCCTCCCACTTGCTGAGTTTTTAGGTGAAAGAGAACAAGTTACCAATATAAAAACTAGACAAGGTGCATACCTTTTTGCTCTGGGTAAATATGAAGAGTCAAAAAATATTTATGAAGAATTATATGCTGATTCAGCAAGCTTTGAAAATCAACACTCACTTTTCACAAATCTTGGGGTTAACTATTTAAAGCTTGGACAAGCAAATAAATATATATCCTTTCAACTAAGGGCATTAGATGAAGACATTGAAAATTATAAGAGCAAACTTCAAATTTATAGAAATTTATTTGTTTACTACGTTTCTATAAAAGACGAAAATTCAGCATTAGATTATATTGATAAAGCTAGAATAGTCGCTAAGGAAAACGCTGATACAACAGAATTAGCATTAATTGACTCTTACCTAGGGACTTATTATTGGTCTGCTTTGAAAGATCATGATAAAGCATTGACACATTTAAATTCGGCAGAACAAGTGTTGAATTCAGAACAAAATTATTCCAGGTATAAAAACTTACTAGTTGAAAAGGGACAAATTCTTATAAACATCGATTCTCTTGAAACTGCTGAGAATATTTTTAACAGAGTTAAGGAGCTCTCCCTTTCTACTTCTTCTACCCCTGACTATGTTGATGCATTAGTAAATCTTACAGAAATTCATTTAAAAAGAGGGGAACTTGATCAGGCTGCTTCAAATCTTGAAGAGATCAAACTTTATTCTCTGAATGATTTAGATTTCCAGCTCCTTACCAAATACTATACGGTCAAAGCAAACTACCTATCTGCTTCCGGGGATAAAAGGGCAGCTATAACAGAACTTGAACCTGTTTTGGACCAGGTTATAGATAGAGCAAAAAACAATACTGACTCACAACAAGGGTACTGGTCAGTTGAGGATGAATATCTTGATGCTTTTGAGCTTTTAGTTGGCTTATATATCAATAATGATCAGCCTGAGAAAGCACTTTTACTCTTAGATCAGCTGAAGACTATCAATGATGCGGCTTTATATAATAGTCCACTGGTAAAAGCGGCAAAACTTTCAGAAGGAGAATTAGCTGAAGAAAAACGACTCAACGAAAAATTACAATCACTCAGAAAAAGATATCTGAATGCCACCGAAGACGAGCGTTTTACAATCAAAACAGAGATCGACCGCACATCTGCATTAAGAGAACAAATATTAGCTGAGGTGAATCTGAATAAGGAAACTGCGCTTCCTCCTGTGTGGTCTATTCAGCGCTCAATTCAGCCTGAAGAATTAATAGTTCATTTTACCGAGATAGGTACAAAATTGTATGTGTCTTATCTGACACAAAATGATATTGATATTCGCATATTTGATTTTTCAAATGAAGTTCAGGAAACATTTAATCAGACTGCTGATGAATTGGCTTCCGGAAGAACAAACTTAAATCATCTTTATGATATATATGAACTACTCGGACTCAAAGACTTGCCTACAGATTACTCTAATGTGTCAGTGATACCTGATAATTCTTTGTACCGAATTCCTTTGGAAGTATTACCTACCAAAAAGCCCTCCTCGGCCTTCAGCTTTGGAAGCAGTCACTACTTAATTGAAGATTTTTCATTTCGGTATTTTACCTCTCTTAAGGAATTTGAGAACAATCGAAGGTCATTTACAACCTCTGTTCAACACGATTTCAGTGGATTTGCCATATCAGATTTCTCAGGATTTGAGGGAAGCAATCTTCCTTCTTTACCCTTTGCAACCGTCGAGAATACTAATATTAATTTGGCTCTCACTTCCTTGCAAAACAAGCGGATGTATAATGGTGATGAAGCAACTAAAGAGGTTTTTAAAAGTCAGGTAGGTTCTTCACGCTTGGTACATGTGGCAACTCACAGTGAAGTTTCTGAACAGGATCCTTTGTTTTCGACGATCTATCTGAAAAACTCAAATCCACTTGATACCTTAGAATCTGATCAGGCTTTATATGCCTACGAATTATTCGACACTCCACTGAACAGTGAATTTATCATGCTTAATTCATGCAGCTCCGGTTCAGGAAGCTATATTCAGGGAAGTGGTGTTATGGGTATCAGTCGGGCTTTGAGATATGCCGGAGCTAAGAGCCTGGCTTTAAACTTATGGTCTGTTAATGACAAAGTAGCCTCAGAATTTGCAACCGATTTTTATAGCTATCTGAATGAAGGGATTACAAAAAGCGAAGCTATCAGAAAAGCTAAGCTAAATCAGCTGAAAAAAGCTAATGCCAATCCTCATTTCTGGGGTGCTTATATGCTAATTGGCAACCCCTCTCCTATTACTGATGATCCTTCTGAAAACGGATTTTTACTCTTCTCTCTTTTAACTTTCACAGCAATATTTGCAGGGTTTTCAACCTACTACAAGGCAGCTTAAAACTGCTCATTATTCTTCAGGGTAGTAATAAGAACCCAAAAAAATATGGTCGACTAGCTAAAAGTCGTTGTCAGCTTATTTAGCAGTAACGTTTTTAAGTGCATCAACATACGTTTTTGCAACACGGCTGTATGCTCCATTGAGCTCATAAGCTTTACGGAATGCTTCTTCTGCCTCATCAAGCCGGTCTAACTGGAAATAAGTGTTTCCTAAAAACCAGTATCCTTTTTCAAGAGTAAGAATTTCAATTTCATCTTGTGAGATCACAATGTTGAAATTCTCGATAGAGGAAGAATAATTGCCATTATTGTATTGAATGGACCCAAGACTAAGAGCTATTTCGGCAACTAGCTGAGGTTCTTCGGTTTCTTCAAGTTCTGCCTGCAGGAGAGATATTGCTTCTTCCACATCACCACCTGTAGCTAAACGAATAGCCTCACGAATCACTTCGCTTGTAACTGTTTCTGAGATCCCTGTGGCATCCCTCACTACATCAAGGCCAATTTGCTCAACAGGATTTACTGAGATACTGTTGGTGGTATTTATATTCATCACCCCAATAACCCCTGCGATCAAAATAACCGCGGCTGCAGCGGCATAGCGAATAGCTGTCTGGAAAGAATGAATTTTTGCTGAAGGTTGCTCTGCTTTCTTGCCGTCAATAATTGCCTTCAAATTTACTACGCTCTTCATGTAATCCAAATAATAGTCATCTTGGATTAACTCGGCCCACAATTCATCTGTTTGTTCTGCATCTAACTTCCCATTAACATACAGATCAATTTTCCTCTCCAGCTCTTTATTTACTTTACTTTCTATCATTTTAGTTTGTGATTATATGATTACTAACTGATTGTAAATGTTATTTTAGAACGCCCCCGATAACCCAATAAATATCAGCCGGCGTTCTTGTGTTTTGACTTTATAATACTACCCAAGTCATATTATTTATGTCAAGAGTGATTAACTCTTCATTTGTTACACTAATATTTCATATTTCTTAAAAATTATTTTTAGCATCTGCTTTTCTTATTATCAAGAGTATTTTTAACCCAACTTTGTTACAATTAAATTACCTGATAACGCCAATATTAGGCGATTCTAATCAACTGACTTTATGACCTTTATCTATAAATTGATTCTATTTCTCATTAGTTGCCTTTTTATAAGCTCTTGTAGTCAGAAGACTAACATTGAAGGAACCTTAGATTATGCAGGAAATGCTGATCTTATTTTACAGGAAAAACCAATTCACTATAAATATGCGCCCGTTGAAGCAGAAACACTGTCCATCTCTGATGATGGAACATTCAAGCTTTCTTTAATTGAAGATCAACCCTCCCTTCAAACAATTCGAATCAATGATGGAGTTTATCCTATTTATTTAATTCCTGATATTGACCTCAACATTCAAATTACCCGTTCTGATTTTCCTCAAAATGTCCAAGTTGTAGGTTATCCCGAAAATTGGGCTGAAAAATATGATGCCTATCTAAAGGAAATTGACGAACTGGATTCAGAGATATTACAGGAGGTTGAAAAGATCAAAGTTGGGAATCCAAATCGCCTGACGGAATTGAGTAAACAAAAATATGAGATCGCCCAAAAACACCTTCAGAATACTCCTTTTGATGATTACTATCTGAAATCTATCGGAGAGCATCTCGTTTTCAAAGTTCGCTCCATAGAGTATAATGACCGGAACTTCAGTAGCTTTGATGCAGACTCAGCACGGGATGCTGTATTCGAGGAAGCCGATTCATTAAACTTCTTTAGTGTTGAATCGCTAAAAGCTCAACGAGCCGGGATACGGGATTTTGCCCATTATTATGCCCGCACATTTGGTATCTATGACAGTGTGAAGGCCGCGCACGAAATGGATCTGTCTGAATATGATATCAAAAGGGTGTCTTATGATGAACTCAATGAAAAACGCCTTCAGGTCTTAGACCATATTGATGATCGCGACGCCTTAGCCCACGCCCGAATGTATCTGGTCGCTGAGCGGATCGGAGAACAGTCATTGGATATTGCAACTCCAAGCTACGAGCAATACCTCGAAGAGTTTTCGGATTATCCCGAATACACTGAATTTCTGAGATATTTTTATAACGAGATCAAATCAGTTTCTCCGGGGCAACCGGCAGTTCCGTTTGCTATTCCCGATATTGACGGAAATATCCATACTATGGAAGATTACCGGGGCAAATTTGTACTGCTTGATTTCTGGGCAGGATGGTGTCAGCCGTGTCTTGATGAATTTCCTCACATGCGTGATATCTATGAAAAATATTCCAGAGAGGACCTTGAGATCGTTGCCATTTCGAATGAAGTGGACAGCCTGGTTTGGGTTCAGGATATTCGCCGATTTGAGAATCCCTGGATTCAGCTATACAGCGGAGATGGATTTCAGGAAGAAACGTTCAAAGCTTACAAAGGTGGCGGAATCCCCTTTTATATTTTAATTGACCCTGATGGAAAAATTGCACGATATAACGATATTCGAGCCTCTTTTAATTTTACCACTGTTTTTGACTCCTTATTAACTGAATACAAAAATTCACAAGAATGATGCTCCGATTTTTACTTGCTTTACTATTGATTCCCGGATTATTTGGCTGCGAAGATTCCAAGTCTGAGTCTGAAGAGATTATAGATTCCCAGCGCCTTGGACAGATGATCGTAATTGGATTCCGGGGGACCGAGCTTCCCGAAGAAAGCACGATCTACAAAGACCTCACCGAGCGAAACATATCAGGAGTCGTTCTTTTTGATCGGGATGTGATTACCGGAAACCGAAGCCGGAATATTGAAGACCCTTCACAGCTTATGCAGCTCACAAACCGCCTGATCGCTGTAGCCCCTACTTCCCCCATTATAGCGGTAGATCAGGAAGGAGGATTGGTAAGCCGACTTAAAGAAAGCAAGGGATTTCCAAAGTCTGTCTCTGCAGAATACCTGGGGAATTTAGATAATGAAGATTCTACCCGTCATTATTCCCGTATGATGGCGCAGGAATTCATGGTGGTTAGCACCAATACAAATTTTGCACCCGTGGTGGATGTAAACACCAACCCCGACAACCCGGTAATCGGCAAACTGGAACGAAGTTTTTCCTCTGATCCCGAAAAAGTCACCGAACATGCCGAATATGTAATTGATGAATACAACAAAGAAGGCATGCTTTCGGTACTAAAACATTTTCCCGGGCATGGTAGCTCTACCTCCGACAGTCATCTCGGATTTACCGATGTAACCGATACCTGGGATGAATCTGAACTTATTCCTTACAGAAAACTTTTTTCTGAAAAAGAGATCCACGCAGTCATGACTGCTCACATTTTCAATGCCAACATTGATTCGCTCTGGCCTGCTACCCTTTCCAATAATACCATCAATGGTCTCCTTCGTGATTCTCTTGATTTTGAAGGTGTTGTGTTTTCTGATGATATGCAGATGGACGCTATCCGAGCTGAATACGGCCTTGAAACAGCCATCGAAAAAGCCATCAACGCCGGGGTGGATATTCTCATCTTTGGAAATAACCTGGTGTATGAAGAAAACATTGCAGAACGGGCTATTAATATTATTCAAAAATTGCTACGGGAAGGCAAAATCTCAAAGGAAACTGTAGAAGCATCACTCGCTCGCATTGACAAACTGAAAGAAGAAGTAATCGCACCGCTTTGCACCTGTATGAATTTTTTGAATGAATGAAGCCAAACGAGATTCTTTCCAAAACTGAAGAGTATGTCCGTAGCCAATTGGAAGGGGAAGGTTCCGGGCATGACTGGTGGCATATTCACAGGGTAAGAAATACGGCCTTGAAACTTGGAAAAGCAGAGAAAGCCGATCTATTTATTGTTGAACTTGCCGCTCTTCTTCACGATATCGCTGATCATAAATTTCATGATGGTAATGAAGAAATTGGTCCGGCTACGGCAAGAAAGTGGCTTCAAGATCTGGAAACTGAAGAACCTATAATTGACCACGTGTGTGAGATCATTCGAGATGTATCTTTCAAAGGAGCAGAAGTTGAAACTCCAATGAAAACCATTGAAGGAAAAGTAGTTCAGGACGCCGACCGGCTGGATGCTATTGGGGCCATCGGCATTGCCCGGGCTTTTGCTTATAGCGGGCATAAAGGTCGTGAATTACACAATCCCAACATCCCCGTTGAAAATCATGCTTCATTTGAGACTTATAAAAAAAGTACCGGTCCCACTATCAATCACTTCTACGAAAAGCTTTTTCTTCTCAAAGACCGCATGAATACCAATGCCGGACGCAAGCTCGCCAAAGAACGTCATCAGTTTATGGAAGAGTTTGTAGAAAAATTTCTTAACGAATGGAATAGCGACCTTTAAAAACAATCGCTCCAACGCAGAGCGTGTGGAGCGAGATAAAGACTGAATTTCAGCTAACTCATAATTTCCAATCCAACATTTCTAATTTCCCTGATACGATTCTCCTTCAATGATCCATTCAGGTTCACCTTCCCCTTTCAGGTAGTAATCAAAATACTCCTTCATGCGAATCGTGTAATCCAGACGATTTTCGATCTTCTGAGGATGATGCGGTTCTCCGTGGTACTGTAAGAAGATCACGTCTTTATCATATCGGCGCATAGCCAGATACATTTCGATGCTTTGCTCCCACGGCACAGCACCGTCATCATCTCCATGCATGATCAACATTGGGGTATTGATCTTATCCGCATAAAATACCGGGGAGTTTTCGATGTAGGTAAGTGGAGCTTCAACCAATGTTTTACCAATTCGGCTTTGAGTTTTTTCATACTGAAATTGTCTTGCCAGTCCCGATGCCCATCGAATTCCACTGTATGCACTCGTCATATTACTAACCGGAGCACCGGAAACAGCTGCGTCAAAAATATCGGTTTGGGTAACCATAAATGCTGTCTGATAGCCACTCCAGGAATGTCCGTGTAATCCCAGTTTATCTTCATCTGCAATGCCCATTTCAACCAATTTCTGAATTCCGGGAACGAGGCTCTTGGTTGCTGCAAATCCGGGCCGGCCTATCTCAAAACGAATATCAGGTAAAAAGACCACATACTCATCACTCACATATTGTGCAAAAACAGGACGGTGATTGGTCTTCGGCTCGTTGAAATCATGCAGTCGATCTGAAAAAAACCGATAATAGTAGGTCATGATCGGATAGCGTTTATTGGGATCATAATTATCCGGTTTAATAACCACACCCTGAATGAATTTGCCATCCACGCTCAGCCAGTCGATCAACTCTGCACTGCCCCAGTTCCATTTATCTTTGAGATCGGAATGCATATCTGTCAGCTTACTGGTACGATTGAATTTCCAATTGTTTGCCACCCAGATATTTGGAAATTCGTCATAGGCTTCTCTTTTGTAGAGGACTGTGTTGGCATCTTTGGCTTTTTCCACAAAAGTGAATTTTTTATCCTCTTCCAGTAATCGGCTCACCCCTGAGCGGTTTGCACGAGCGGAATAAAACCCAAAATTCTTATTCATATCGTGGTAGGAAGTCAGCAGCAGTTCTTCATTATTACTAAAAGCCTCTCCCCGATCTTTGTTCATTTCCTCGATCCGAAAGATACGTTTGGCATCACGTCCTTCTCCGTCTGTAATATTCCGTGAGGTTCCGTCTGAAGTTTCAAATCGCCAAATATCATATTTGTCATAGATTATAATTCCGCGATCTTCTTCGAGCCATCCTGCTATCCCATATCCCGGCACATCTGATGGATAATCATGATCTTCGTCATAGAATGGTACATCAATTTCATCTGTAAGATTTTTAGTGTCCCCAGTTTCCGTATCCATTAAATACCAATGCTTATTATTGTAATAAGCGGCAAAATTTCCCTGAGGAGATAAATTCACCCATCCCCCAAAGTGTTCCAAAAACTGTGACCGCTCGCCGTTATTCAAATCTACTGTAAAATAATCGCGATAGGTTCCATCCCAGGTTCGCTCTCGCATATAAGACTGATCTGTGCTCCCAAGGACCACATCCAGGTTATGTGCAATACTTACATCCGGCATTTCATGATCTGCCAATTGTATCCATTCATTTCTATCAAAATGATAGACAGCTGTGTAAAGATGATTTTTTCGGGAATTCCAGGTGTTCTTCTCATGGGTTTTGATCTGTGGATCATCTCCGTGCCAAATGTCAAGCCCCCGTTCTTTTACAATTCTATCTACAGAATACACATCAATTTCATCATCCTTGTCATCATTGTTATCTTCTTTTTTGGAGTCAAGGTCAGCCATTTTTGTATCCATGAAACTAAAGAAAAGCCGGTTTCCGTCATTAGTGAAAGTGAGCCTGTTATTTGACCTCAGAGTGAATCCATCGTTAGAATCTGAAGGATCCAATAGCGTGATCACTTCTTCATTTCTACTGTCCCAAATATGCAACGAAGCATCACTTTCAACGTTCGAAGAATCATAAGCTGATTTGATAAAGGCTAATTTTTGAAGATCATGATCCCAGGTTAAATTGGTGTAGTAACCGCTCTCTGAGACATCAATAGCTCTGGATTCTTCTTCATTCAGATCAAACACAAACAGACCATTTTCAGCATCCGAAGTATCCAAAACCGAATAGGCAAGGTGATTGGAGAGGCTGTCGAAGGCGATCTCCCGTACAAATGGCAGTTCAAATTCGTCTCCCGAAATCAGATTTCGTAAGGTCAGCTTCGTCCCTAATCTCCGATTTTTGGATTTCAGATCTTCCACTTCCTTAGTCTGCATATGGTGAACAGCCAGCCAGTTTCCGTTATCCGAAAACCGGAAAGAACGGACGCTGTCAAATTTTATGATATCACCACTATTGGTCGCCAACAGTGAAAGTCCCTGCTGCGGTTTATCATTGCCTTCCTTCAGCTGCTCAGCCAGCTTTACTTTTCTGAGGGCTGCTACCCATGCTCCGTTTGGGGTGATGTTTGGAGAAGCTCCCAATTCTATGGAATGAGTAGTACGTCCGTTGGTACTTTTTACTTCAACTTTTCCATCGCCGTAATCAGGCCACACTTCATAGGCAACCCAGTTGCCATTCTCAGAGAGATCAATGGAGCCAATATCTTCAAATTTCATTACATCTTCGAAACTCAATACACCCTGAGCCGTAGCTATATTGGTGATCATTAAGCTAAATAATAGAACAAAACAGTAGCGAATTTTTAGAGAAATCATAGATCTATAATTAGTTTTTGTATAATACCTGAAAGAAAATGCATTCAGGCATCAGATGAAATTTTTATTCTGAACCTTTTGGATAATTTTACCGCACTTAATTTCCAGTTATGAAAAACTCAGATTATACCTACGATTATTTTTTGGAGGCTTTTAAACAAGCAAAACAAACGGCTGCCGAATTAACAGAAAATGTAAGTGAGGATATTTTCCTTCGAAAGCCGGATGAGAACAAATGGTGCATGGGTGAGATCTTATTCCATTTGCTGCAAACAGGTCGGACTTATTTCTCACAAGTCAGAAAAGGGCTAAATAAACCTGAGGACAAACTCAGCAGAGGGAATGGGCCGTTCACCCCAAACTTTGCTTTTCGCTGGTTCATTGGACAGGTCAGCCCGGAAAACCGGCGAAAACTTCCCACGGTTTCAGCTTTTAAACCGGTTCAATCTACAGAGATCGACAAGCAGGAAGCGCTAAAAAGGTTTATTGATCTACAAGACGAATTCATACACACCTTAAAAAAGGCCAAGCTTGAAGGGCTTGATCTAGACCGCATCAAAACCCGAAATCCTGTTATAAAGATCGTGCCCATGTCTCTGACAGCATGTTTTGCGGTGATCGAGGCTCATCAGCGCCGGCATTTTGATCAGATGTGGGAGCTACAACAACGGTTTAGCTGATTCATATTCTATCTTTTTAAAATTTATCTTCTCTGTAGTTAAATAAATTCAACGATCGAATTTGCGTTGCCGCTCGGGGTATTTGTCATATGGGAATAGAAATAGACCGTAGGGTTCGTGGCCTTTCTTACCGACATCCTGATGGTGCCGTTGGTGTGCTCTCCGTATCAGCTTCATGACTTTGCTGTCGCTGTTGAATGGCAAGAATCTCTTGTGAGCAAAGAGGTCGTGAATGATAAAGTATAATATCCCGTAAACGGCAATTCCGGTACCAACTCCAAAAGCAGGAGAAGCAAACATGGCATCCGATCCATCCACCATCAACCAGATCGAAATTCCTGCAAAGAATAAGGAAAAAATATCGTTTAGTTCAAACAATCCATGATCCGGTTTGTGATGTGACTCGTGAATTTTCCATAACAGTCCATGAAAAAGCCAGCGATGCACACAATATGAGATGATTTCCATCCCAATGAATCCTGCCATCATAAAGCCGAATAAATAAAGCCAATCCATAATCCTGTCTTTGAATCAATTTTAGAAGGTTTCTAATTCACAGAGACACAAAACTTTGCATCTCTGCAAAAGAACACCACAAATTTTTCTAATCAGCCCAACTAAAATTCTCAGATAAAAGTTTACACTCTTCCTTGTTACACATATATTATACATGTAATTTATATAAGCAGTGAGGCTTTCATGGAGGAACTTAAAATATATCAGGGCGGATCGGGAAAAAAGCCCAAATATGAGATGAAGCTATCTCAGAAAGCAGAGACCGGATTTGTATCACCGGCGGCCGATCATCTTCAAAAACCATTGGATCTGGAGGAGCTGATCGTACATCGACCGGCAGCTACTTTTTATGTTCGTGCCGAGGGAAATGCTATGCAGGCTTCGGGAATTCATAACGGGGATATTTTGGTGGTTGACCGCTCCATTCACGCCTCTGATGGGAACATTGTAATTGCTGCAATTGACGAGGAGCCGGTAATCCGGAGATTGGTGAAGCGAGGGTCGCGGCTATTCCTGATCTCAGACGCCCCAAAATACGAACCCATTATTATTCATCCCGACACCAACTGGATGATCTGGGGAGTAGTTACTCATGTGATACATCGATATGAGCCATGATCATTGAGCCTAAGTCCTTCAACAACCGAAGCTCTATTGCTTATGCAATGATAGACTGCAATAATTTCTATGCATCCTGTGAGCGTGTTTTCAATCCCTCCTTGGAAGGAAAGCCGATCGTTATTTTATCCAATAATGATGGATGTGTGATAGCGCGTTCCGAAGAAGCCAAAAAACTGGACATTCCCATGGGGGCACCGGAATTCAAATACCGAAAATTATTCAAGCAAAATGATGTCGTTATCCGGTCTTCTAATTATCCGCTTTATGGGGATATGTCGCGCCGGGTTATGGAAACACTACGGCACCTTACCCACGATATCGAGGTTTACAGCATTGATGAGGCTTTTGCTGAACTTTCCACAAATACTTATTCCGACCTCGAAGAATATGGGAAGGTGATCAAGGAGATGGTTTATCGGTGGACGGGACTTCCCGTTTCTGTGGGAATAGCACCAAGTAAAACCCTGGCTAAAATTGCGAATGAAACCGCCAAACGGAACCTTGTTTATAGCGGTGTCCTTAACCTATGTGATAATCCGGGAACTGATCACATTCTTAAGAACATGCCCTTACAGAAAGTATGGGGAATCGGGCATGGACTTACCGTAAAACTCAACCGCTTTGAGGTGAAAACGGCTTATGACCTGAAGCAAAAAATCGAGAACAAACGCTGGGTTCAAAAGTATTTGAATGTGACCGGACTCCGAACGGTACTGGAACTAAATGGTCTGCCCTGCATGAAATTAAGTGAGGCGCTGGAATCAAGGAAAGGTATTCTTACCTCCAGAATGTTTGGGAAACCGTTGTACGAACTTAAAGAAATTGAAGAGGCCGTTTCCACTTACATTTCACGGGGAGCGGAAAAGCTGAGGGCACAGGGTTCCGTAGCAACCAATCTTCAGGTAATGTTGATCGGAGACAAATTCAAAAACCAAAAATCAAAGTATAAATACGGGGCTTATACTTCTTTCAAGGTGCCAACTGCAAATACGCCCACACTTATTCATACCGGAAAACGCTTAACAAGATCTGTGCATCTACCCAATACTAAGTATAAAAAAGCTGCCATTATGCTAACAGGACTCGTTCCACGCAGTGAAGTACAAATGGATCTCTTCGATCCTGAGCTTTACACCCAGCAGCAATTTCAGTTGATGGAGTGCATCGATCAAATCAATACCAAACACGGGAGAAATACCGCCGCTTTTGCCGCAACCGGATTACACCGAAACAATCAGCAAGAAGCCATCTGGAAAATGAACCAAAGTTTCTTAAGCAAGCGATATACAACGGAGTGGAATGATATTATGGTAGCTAAAGCAAAGTGATAGTTGAGAGTTGATTGGGTGATATAGTGATAAAGACAAAACTACATAACCAAGTCTGAAATATTTTGGGAGCAATCCTGGATTTATGGTTTCAACTTTTGAAAGCTCACCTAATCAACTATCAACTATCAACCCGGAAGCTTCTTTGCCGAGTTGCATTCCTAGGGCTACGCCCATTCCACTGAGTCCGGCCACCACGATGGTTTTGTCAGAAATGCGTTTTAGTATCGGGCTTTTGGTTGGAGTAAAACCCATAATTCCCGACCATTCTGTTTCGACCTCCCATCCCTTCGGAAGTTTCAGAACGTCGTTTGCAAATCCCAAGAGATGACCTTTGATCTTTTCATTGACTCCAAATTCAATTGTTGTTTCAACATTAATGTCTAAACTTCGAGCACCACCAAGTAACAACCGATCATTACCAACCCCTCTGAAATAGTAATAACCGGCATCATAGTGATACGTACCCTTCCATTTAAAATCAGGAATGGGTTTGGTTACCATCACGAATCCCCGACCGGGTTTGATCTCAACATCATCCAGTAATTTTGAAGTGAATGAATTAGTGGAAACAGCTAACTGACGCCCATTCAACTCTATTCCATTTTCTAACCAAACGCTCCCTTCACTCTGTCTGATCTCCAATACCTGTGACTGCCACCGAAATTCAATTCCAAGCTTCAGATTCTTTTCATATAGAGTCCGCATCATTTTTCCGGGATGAAGACAACCTTCATGCTTTATACTTATCGCCGGGAATCCATTGTGTTTTGTTGCCTCATACACGCTTTCAACCCCAGCCGCCTCATTCAGCCATCGATTACAGGTATCAAGATGGGCAAGTGCTTCCTCATAAACTTTTTGATCCGTAAAGATCTCGTATGCACCGGGCTCTCTGTATTCAATGTTTTCATCACCCAATGTATTTCTCAGTAATTTCAACCCGTTAAAACGTCGCCGGATTCGATCTATGATCTTCAATTCTTCCTCGATCTTCATATCTGCCATGTGTTCCGTAACAGACCCAAAACAGGCAAATCCGGCGTTTCTTGTGCTTGCTCCAATAGGGAAGAATCCACGGTCAATCACCAGTACCTTTTCATCGGGATGAGCTTTTTTATAAAAATGAGCTATGGATTGACCGGTCAATCCTGCTCCAATAACGATCAGATCAAATTCGCGGTTATATAATTCCGATTCCCAAAAAGAGCGTTCTACGTTTATCATTGGTGATCAAAAACTAAGGATACCATTAAAGGGGTGGCTACTTCGAAAAAACGATCATCCACATTGTATTTGGGGTGATGCCACGGATAAAGTGAATCTGACTCTTCGCTTCCGCTTCCTACAAAAAAGAATGCACCGGGAAAATGCTGCTGATAGAAAGCGAAATCCTCACCTGCCATCACGGGTCGCTTTAACTCTATAGCCGAACCTTTTCCAAATAGTTTTTCCATAGAGCTTAAGACCGTCTGCGCTTCCTTTTCAGCATTGATAACCGCCGGATATCCCCGATTGAATTTAAACCTGTAGCTACCTCCTGCCGATTCTGTAATTCCCCTGGCCAATGACTCCAGTTTTTCGATTACCAGGTTTTCCGTATCCGGAGATAGGGTGCGGGCAGTCCCCCATAACTTTACCTTTTCAGGAATGATGTTGTGAGCCGTCCCACCTTCGATCTTGCCGATCGTTACCACCACCGGTTCAGTGGGATCAACATTTCGGCTGGCGATGGCCTGAACTGCATTGATATACTGAGATGCCAGAACAACAGGATCAATCGCTTCATGAGCACGGGCTGCATGTCCTCCTTTCCCAATAATTTCAACCTCAAATTCTGAAGTTGAAGCCATAAAAGGGCCAGCCTTCGTAGCAATGGTTCCCGGTTTATTCATAGGCGAGGTATGAATGCCATAAATAGCCTGCACTTTTTGCTTCTGCAGGAATCCGGTTTCGCTAAGCAATTTTCCTCCACCCGGTAGCTTTTCTTCCCCGGGTTGAAATACCAACAACACTTTTCCTTCAATTTCATTTTGAAGTTCTTTTAGAATTTTGGCTGCCGTTAATAAATTTGAGGTATGGGCATCATGTCCGCAACAATGTGCAACCCCGGCATTTTGAGACATAAATTCTTTTTTGGCGACTCCCTCTTCTGAGATCGGCAGAGCATCGATATCAGCACGCAAGGCGATCACCCGATCTGATTTCTTTCCTCCCTCTATAATACCCACACAACCCGTTTCAAGAGGGCTCTCATATGGAATTCCCAGTTTATCCAATTCACTTTTGATAAACTTTGTGGTCTCAAATTCTTTAAAGCTTACCTCCGGATTCTGATGCAAATAGCGCCGGGTTGATATCGCATCCTGAAGGTATTTTTCAGATAGTTTTTTAATTTTGGAATGCATGCTCTTTCACCTGAATTATATTTTATCGGATAATAAGGATATTATAGGAGTTGACGTAACCTTTTAGGCTAATAGTCGTACTTGTTTGGGTTACTAAAATTGAAGGACTTATGAAAACATCATCTTGGGAAATAATTATCGCCGGCTTTATTTTTGTTGGATTGGGAATCTATCTCATCGAGCAGAATTCTTCTACTTCAAAAGCCCCTACCCCTCCGGACAGTATCAGTTTTAATCTGGATGGAAAAAATCTTCGGGTCATTGAATTGAAGGGGCTCAAGAATCTGCAAAACTTAGAGAACCTGGAAAACCTTCGTAACCTCGAGAACCTAAAAAATCTTACTAATTTCTTACCGGCCGAAATCCGGTTTGAGTTTGAGAAAGAAATTGATGAGGTGATGCAAGAATTTGATCAGGAAAGTGTAGATGTTGTTCTGAATTCTGACGAAGGCACCATTTCAGTCAATAGAAAACTTTCAGCTGAATCAGGAAACTGGACCGCTGTTTCTCCCGGCATCTTTGCTTATATAAAAGAATTTAACGCCTCTGAACTCAATGAAGCAGAATTAAAACTACCCTTTGGTTCCATCGAAGTTATAGGTAGCAATGACCCGCAAGCAAAGCTTACGGTTCAGGCTTCTGGACAAGTTTCTACCAAGGAAGATCTCAGATCCAAATTAAGCACCCAGTCAGATATTAATTCAGAACAAGTTGTATTTGAGATCAGAACGAGAGATTCTCAAAGTAAAGATCATAACATTCAGCTACAGGCTACGCTTGCACTTCCTAATGATGTAAGAGTCTACGCACTAACCAATGCAGGACATATTTCATCAAAAGATATTAACGGGAATCAACACTATAAAACTCTGGGTGGACATATTGTCTTAGAGGCACTTACCGGAACGTTAACTGCTGAAACCGGTGGCGGACATATAACTGTTTCTGATTCTGAAGGAAATTTGACCCTTAATTCAAAAGGCGGGAACATTCGGGCTCAAGATTCAAATGGAACCTTAGTGATGAAAACCTCAGGAGGAAACCTTCAGGCTTATGATTTTGGCGGTTCCATCCAGGCTTCAACAAATGGTGGTAATATTGAACTGAGATTGGTTGGGCTTACTGGAAACTCCAACGCTTCTACCGGAGCAGGCAGTATATCCATCTGGTTTCCTAAAACCGGCAATGCGGGTTTCAACCTATCGGGTAGTTCTATTGAAATAGATTCTGATCTTAATTTCAAGGGATCTCAATCCTCCGGTTCCGCTTCAGGATCTGTAGGGAATGGCAATCATACTCTTACTGCAAAAACCAATTATGGTAAAGTGATCTTGAAGTCAGTGGACTAATACAGATCAAGGATGCATAGATTCTGGCTTTGATTTACCTTATGGCAAATTCCAGTTATTAATCTGTATCCAAAAATGTCACCTGAGATTCACTCAACCAAAGACGGCTCTTCTACTCTTTACTCTGATCAGTTTGATCAGTTTTACCATAACCCCAATGGTGCCGCCACCGAAAGTATCCACGTGTTCTTTGAGACTTCGGGTTTAATGGAGCATTTAGATGAGGTCGAATCCCTAACTATTCTGGAAGTCGGTTTTGGTACCGGACTCAATTTTCTGCTTTTGACAGATCTTTTAAAAGAGCGAAAAATCAACATCCCCGTCCGATTTTATTCTATTGAAGCTTTTCCTGTTGATGCAGAAACCGCAAAAGATTTTGATTTCACCGGTCACATAAAACACCGGGAACTAAACTCCATTCTTCCTGATGTTTTTGATATGATAAAACCGGGTATGAATACCTTGGCTCCTATTGATGAGCTCGATATTGAATTACACCTTTTCTATAGCACTTTTGATAAGTTTAATCCGGAAGATCTTCAGGTTGATTACATCTTTCACGATCCATTCTCACCTGAAGTGAACGAAGAACTTTGGACCAAAGAGACCTTCCTAAAACTCCATTCTTTTTCGAAGCAGGAAACGGTACTGGCAACCTATTGTGCGGCTTCCAAAGCAAGAGGGGCCATGTGTGCAGCCGGCTGGAATGTGGCACGCACACAGGGAGCATTAGGTAAACGAGAGATGACTTTAGCCTCCCTTTCTGCAGAAAGACTAAAGGGATTTAAAAGAGTAAATGAAAAACGACTAGCTCACAGATATGAAACCGGTGATTTCGACTAGTTTACTTTTCTATTTAGCTGTCTATAACTTTTTGAACTTCTTCTGTTGCCTTTGTAATTCCTTCCGGATGCTGCAACATACTTGCTCCCAATAAAAACACCGTGTCTTTTCCATACTCTTTCATCCAGTGGGGAATCGTTTCCAGCTTCATTCCTCCACCAGGCATTGGCAACATTTTCTTAAAGGGAGATCTTGGATTCCTTGCAGCATCATTCAAATCTTTGCATTCTTTTGTGGTAAAAGAGAACCGCCCGCCTGTATTTGGATATACCGTAAGATCAGCTCCAAAGGCCCGGTTCATTTCTCCATAAATAAAAGCCGGAGTAAATCCGTGTTCCGCATCAGTGACAAAAGTACCTGAGAATGCTGGATGAGAAATTACAGGAAGATCAAGGTCCGATTGGGCTAACTCGTTCATGGCCTCATAGCCACAAAGATGGGGACACACCATAACTCCATCTGCTCCCAGGTCAGCTGCAAGTTCGTAATTCTTCATCAACTTAGAACCGGAGGTTGTTATGTTTGGGAAATAACGGGTCAAAATTCCGGTTTCTGTCATGGTATTTTCTAATGCTTCAGAAACTTGCGTGACACGTTCTTCGAAACGAGCATAATCCTGATTGGCTAAACCGTGATCGTCCTTTATCATATCTATACTGCCTAAAGCAAAGCTCCGGGCTTGCTTGGCTAGTTCATTGGAGGAAAGTCCCATTGGTTTAAGAACCCCACAAGCCATAGGTCGGTTATATATTCCAAAAGCTTCTCTTATGCCTTCAATTCCAAATTTTGGACCCTTAAAGAGGTTAGTTAAAGATTCCCAGTTTGCAGAAGTGATCTTAATTCCGTGCTTTAACGAAATATTTCCATACAGAATATTCAAAAACTGAGTCGGATCATCACCGGCATTTGCCAAAGGCCAGGTTATTTTAGCTTCAAATCTTGATTCATCTATTGGCTTTACTTCTTCTACCCTGCCAACTACTTTATCGAGGATATCTTCAGAGACTACCTCTTCAGGTAATTCCACACTTTGTTCGAGGCAGATCCATTTTAGCTTTTCCTCTATGGTCTCTCCCTCAAAACAGGTTATGATGTAGTGCACCTCAAATGTTTTCATGGGTTTTTCACGTGTTAAGGTGTGAAAGTGTTACGGTGTTACAGTTCTTTTGATAAACTGTAACACCGTAACAAAAAAGTAGAATTTCACTCTTTAACAAATTCGGTGATCAGCTTTTTGATCTCGTCAATTCCATCGCGGGAATCTGCAGAATAGGGCAAAATAGGGACATCAATATTCATCTCCTTCATGATTCTCCGTACCTTGGCTTTCGACTGGTTCACCTTATTTCTGGAAAGCTTATCCGCTTTGGAAAGCACAACCGCAAAGGGTTTTTCATTCATCCCCATCCAATAAAAGAAATCCTCATCAAGCTGACTTGGATCATGCCTGACATCCACCACATGTAAGATCAACCGAAGGGATTCTCTGTCAAGCAAATATTCCCGAATATTCTTGCCCCAGCGGTCGCGTTCTTTCTTTGGAACTTTAGCATAGCCATACCCCGGAAGATCCACAAAAAAGCATTCCTCTCCCAGCTTGTAGTAATTCATCTGCTGCGTTTTCCCTGGTACATTTGAAGTCCGTGCGATATTTTTCTTATTCAGAAGGGCATTGATCAGTGAAGATTTTCCAACATTTGACCGTCCCGCAAAGCAAACCTCAGGCAAACTTTCAGGCGGACATTCTTCTAATTTAGTTGCACTGGTTATGAACTTTGGTTGGGAATTAAACATCAAATTAACTCGTTGGCTTCTTTCTCAATACCAAAATTTACAGGAACCGGATAATCTCCCGTAAAGCATGCTGTACAATAACCATGTTCAGAATCATTTGCCTCTTGCACTGCTCCCACCAATCCATCTGCCGATAAATAACGCAAGCTATCCACACCGATATCTTTAGCCATTTTGTCAATATCCCGGTCAAATTTATTGGCGATGAGTTCGTCCGGACTTGGGAAATCCATCCCATAATAACATGGACTTATAATCGGAGGAGAGCTAACTAAAAAGTGAACCTCCGACGGATTACATTCGCGGATCATATCCACCAAATACCGGGAAGTCGTTCCCCGAACGATGGAATCATCCACAATAATAACCGGCCTTCCTTCAAGAACTCCCCGCACCGGATTGAATTTAGTTCGAACTTTTTGCTCACGGGATTTTTGTCCCGGTGAAATAAATGTACGGCCAACATAATGGTTTCGAATAAGTCCCATATCGTACTGACAATCGTGGCCAAGCTTTTGGCTTTCAGTTGCATACCCTAAAGCTGCCGTATTACTGGAATCTGGGACGGAAATCACCACCGGCCTTTTGCCTGAAGTGTCATCCTTTATGATCTCACTCAATGGATGTTCTTTTGCCAAACGCTTACCCAGATTACGTCGGATCTTATCCACCATCTCCCCAAATATCATGCTGTCAGGTCTGGAAAAATACACATATTCAAAAATACATTGACTGGTGCCTGTTCCTTTGGTAGGCGGGATAAAATACGATTTAGGCTCTCCTGTTTCAGATGCTTCTTTATCGATCACAATCACTTCTCCCGGCTCCACATCACGAATATATTCGGCATTGTTAATATCGAACGCACAGGTTTCACTGGCTACACAAAAAGCTCCATCAACCTTCCCTAATGCAAGCGGCCGAAATCCATTGGGATCACGAACAGCAATTAGCTTGTCGTCGGTCAGAATAACTAAACAATAAGCACCTTCGATCTGGCGAAGGGCATCCATGATCTGATCCATTTGATCTTCATACAAACTATGAGAGATCAGGTGCAGGATAAGCTCAGTATCTGAAGTACTTTGGAACAGAACGCCTTCTTTCCTGAATCGCTCCCTAATTTGTTTGGCATTGGATAGATTCCCGTTATGCCCAATCGCTAAATTCCCATTTCGATAATGAACTCTGAATGGCTGAATATTAGCTGGGTTTTTGGATGAACCCGAAGTTGAATACCGGTTATGCCCAATAGCATTTTTACCGTTTAAGATCTTATTAAAAACCTTGGACTTACTGAATACATTTAACACCAAACCAAAATCTTTGTAAGCAGGCATCGCAAAACGTTCTTTCTCTTTATCAAAAAAAGAAGTTACAATTCCGGCCGACTCCTGCCCGCGGTGCTGAAGGGCGTGCAATCCGTAATAGGTATGTACGGCTGCATCAGGGTGATCATAGATACCGTAGATTCCACAATATTCGCGAGGTTTGTCGCTCATATTAAAACTCCAAACTAATGAGGGTTGATGAGTTTTTAAGATAAGAAATCATTGGGGCTTTCGGGAATTATAACTGAGACAAGTTTTCGACAGGTTATACACAAATATAGCAGATTACCCTTTTGGCAATTCAACATAAAAAATAGATCCTTCCCCTTCTTTACTTTCAAACCAAATTGTACCACCCATTTTTTCAGTAAATTCTTTAGTCACACTTAGACCAAACCCAGAGCCTGTTTCATTATGTGTCCCTTCCCGGCTCCATGTTTTACTGTTAAATATTTTTTGGATTGATTTCTCTGGAATCCCAATTCCATTATCTTTCACCATAATAACAACGGCATCACCTTTATCCTGAGACTCTATGCGGATCTCACCTCCCTTCCCGGTGTATTTAATTGCATTTGAAAGAAGATTTCGGAAAATAATACGAATAGCATTTGCATCACCCAAAACTACGTCATCGCCGATATTTGATTCTAATGCTACATCTTTACGAATAGCAGAAAATGATTGGCTCCTAATGATATCTTTCATCAATGGTTCCAAAGTGACCTTCTTCAGATCAAGATTAAATCCGGAAAGCTGTTCTTTTGCCCATGTTAATAAATCTTCTATCACATCCACATTTTCCTTCACAGAAAGATTTACTTCATCAACCAACCGCTTCATGTCATCACCTTTTATAATATCGTCTTTTACTAATTCTAAAATTCCCTGAACGGAAGTCAGTGGTGAGCGCAGATCATGTGAAACGACCGCAAATACCTTATCTTTTGCAATATTCAGGTCCTCAAGTTCTTCCTTCCGGGCTCGGATTTCTTGTAGAAGCAACTCTTTTTCTCTTGCTGTTTTTCGGGAAATAAACAATAAAGCAGCAATCAAGAGTATAATTAGTATTCCCGCAACTATTAAAATGTATTGGGTTCTAAGGCGCTTCTCTTGTTGTTCTTGTTTTTCCCTAAGGAGTTCATTCACCTGTTGTTGCCGATTTAGCTCGAGTTGACTTTCCAGCTGAGCCAGCTCTTTCTCTTTTTCTAAACTGGTTAAACTGTCGGTGAGTATTTTATTGGATCGCAATACTTCATATGCGTTTTCAAATCGGTTCGCTTCTGCATATACTTCATGCATTAGCTCCTGAGCAGTTATTAGTGTTATTGAGCTGCCCGACCCCTCCGCTAAACTCAATGCTTGCTCACCATTAGAAACAGCCTCTTCAACTCTACCCAGCTCAAGGTATAACCTACTCAATTCTAAATAGTTAAAGTACATGCCATGAGGCAACCTAATTTCCCTGGACATTTCAAGCGAAGCCATTAATAACCTTTCAGCTTCCTGATATCGATCCATTTCCAGCAGGGTTTTCCCTTGATTATGGATGATAATTGCAGGAGGTGCGTTGGGTCTTAATTCCCTCCACAATTGTTCAGCCACCTCGTAGTTATCAAGTGCAGCTTGGTATTCCCCCATACTCCTAAGCGTGTTGGCAATATTCAGATGTGCCCTGTATTCGTCAATCGGGCTCTCGATCATGCGGGCAAATGCTAATGACCGCTCCAGATAATAGCGCGATTTTTCAAATTCTTCTGTAAACAAATAGGATACCCCCAAACTATTGTACAAAACAGTCAGTAAAGCTGAATCCGAGGCAGCTTCTGCGTAATCAATGGCTTTCAGGTAATTACGAAAACTCTCATTCATATCACCAAACGAACTGTAGGTATTCGCAAGATTCTGATGAGTACCGGCTAAAAAACGACCCCGGGTGGAATCCGGCAGTAAATTTGAAAATTCTATGGCTTTCTGAAGTACCGGAAGCGCCTGAATAATATCGCCCTTATTGTCGAGGATCACTCCTTTTATACTATAGAATTCTGCAATTCTCTTAGTTTCAGGGAAATCCTGTATCGCCTGATCTATAACAGCTAATGCCCTATCAAGCTCTTGACGCTGAGTATAAGTTTCTGCTAAAAGTATAGCTGCACTAACCATACCTTTCTCATAACCAGTTTGAGCAGATAAGCTATCGGCCCGATTAGCTAAGATGAGTACACTGTCAAAACTTGATTGAGAATGCAACTGCTCTGCATTGAGCAATAGGGAATCTATGTAGGAAGGATCAGTACTTATTTCAAAATTCTCCTGTGCGTAACCCTTAAAAGCACAAAGAGAAAGAAAAGTGAATAAAATTAATTTAAAACCCTGAGCCGTCAACAATCCAGTTCTTCCTGTTAATGAATTTACAGTCACAAAGTAACTGATAACAATTAAAATAAAATAGAAAAGCTCTCTTTAAAAAAGAGAGCTTTTCTGAATTGATAACAAAATTTAATCTTAGTTCTCTAAAGTGGCATCAAGTTGTATCTCTACCCCAGCCAATGCTTTAGAAACAGGACATCCATTTTTAGCAGCTTTAGCTATTTCCTGAAACTTATCATTATCAATATTCGGCACATCACCTTTTGCAATTAACTTGATGGTGGTAATGGCGCCCGCACTTGGGTCAATAGTCACTTCTGCATGGGTTTCCACTGAATTCGGGGTGAATCCTGCCTTATCCAATTCATTGGAAAAAGCCATAGAAAAACATCCGGCATGTGCGGCTCCGATCAACTCTTCAGGGTTTGATCCGGACTTATCTTCAAAGCGGGTGGCAAAGCTATACTTCCCTTCATATGAACCACTTTCCAGTTTCATGGTTCCGCTTCCTGATTTTAAATTTCCTTTCCAGACGGCTTCTGCTTTTTTTGTAGGCATAATGATTTAGTTATTCGTTAATGGTTATTAGTTTCATCAGTTTCAACGAGTTGGGAAAGGAATGCATTCCTTACTTTTTATTTCAGTAAGGACAATCTAAATCATCTGGAAAAGAGTTCAAACAAAAAAAAGCAGTCATGTTTCCATAACTGCCTTTTAGATGAGCGAAAGACGAGATTTCCCGAGCATTCGGGACGACCTCCACCTTGGCTTTTCAACCTCACTTTCCTGTTTCATTCTCTTCTGAGGCAATAAGCCGTTCAATGAAACGCCGGCTCTTCTGGCGTTTAATGTTCTTTTCCCATTTCAGTGCCTCGGTCTTATTTTTAAAACTCTTATAGTACACTAATTCCCAAGGAATTCCAGATTTAGTGGATCTTGACCAGCCCTCATTATGGCGTTCAATCCGCTTTCCCACTCCCACAGACGTTGAACCTATGTAATACCTATTCCTGCTTTCACTGTAAATTATGTAGGTGTAATGCATCACTTCTCCCTGAAACAAAAAAAAGCAGTCATGTTTCCATAACTGCCTTTTAGATGAGCGAAAGACGAGATTCGAACTCGCGACCTCCACCTTGGCAAGGTGATGCTCTACCAACTGAGCTACTTTCGCTTTTGTCAATAAATTTCCTTTTTGAAAGGGCCTCAAATATAAGGGCGATATCCGATATTATTCAACTCTTTTTTAAATTTATCGCTTTATTTTTTTCAGGACTTTTCCTGACTGTACATTTTGCTGAAGAAATTGGTCATCCGGTAACGATGGTTTATCCCTATAGCGGTCAACTACACAGATAAAACCCAATGGTTCTCCCTTATCAGCATGGAACTGATGCAGGGTTTCCGGTGAGATAAATACCACATCATTCAGGCTAAGTTCATGCACTTCATCGCCAAGAATCATAGAACCGGAGCCCCGAATGATAATTACCGAGTGCGGATGCCGGTGATACTCGAGCGAGGTATAGCCCCCGGATTGAACTTCAAAATATCGGGTTTGAAAATTGAGCTGCTGTTCATCTTCTCCCTCTCCCAACAACGAAAAACGATGCACTCCCTTATAGCAGGAATTATCCGCTTTATAGTCTTTCCGCTCTATCTCTCTCCACTCATAATTTTTACACTTTATCAATTTCGACATTTCATTATTCGTTAATTTTTATTCGGTTGTCTCTCATCTTATATCTAAAATCTACTACCTCTTAAATCGAAATTTCTTTAACCGATCCAAGCAATCTTCCCAAAAATTTATTTCCGTACACTTTTTCAATATGCTGCATATCGGCAATGATCACCAATAACTCTTTGCTTCTGGAGAAAGCTACATTCAGCAGTCGCGGAACTGAGAGCCCGTTCTTTTTTTCATCAAACGGACGTACAGAATAGTGCCGCATTCCTCCGTTTTGCCATTCGCCGCTCATTACCGTATCAAATATGATCACGGATTTTTCGCGCCCCTGGAAGGTGTGAATGGTTCCAACTTCAATATCCCGATATCCTTTTTCCCAAAGGTGATTCCGGACTTTATACACGCTGTTTCTGAATGGAACTATGATCCCGATATCATCTGCCGGGTGATTTTTTGTGAGTCGTTTCACACTCTCCTCTATTAGCCGATGGTGCACTTCATTAATGGGTTTAAAGCCCCGATCACCGGTTTCCTGCTCCAAAACCGGATTATATTTTGCCGTATCAATAAGGGCAACGGATGCTACACTCTCATCTAAAATTCTACCATCGGCAGGCTTGCCTGATTTTAGCCTTCCCTCATAAAAAACCGAGCTTATAACTCCTGCAAGATCATCTTTCATCCGGTACTGCACGTCAAAGAAACTGGTGAATTTCGGGTTGAAATCATGCCAATTGAACAGGTCTTCGGTGCTTTGAGATTTTGATACAAAGGTGAAAATATCCTGCTCCAGGAAATCCCGTGATTTGGAATGATTGGTTATTGCTATCGGTGGAAGCTGCATCGGATCACCGGCTACGATCAGGTGTTTTTTACTTTTTGCAGCCATCAGCAGCATGTATGGAATTCCAGCCATGGAGCCTTCATCCACCACCACAGCATCATAACTGAGATTGTAGAACAGCTCAGAAGTACACACTTTAGCGAGCGTTGTTGCTACTAACTGCTTTTTCTTCAATTCATACCGCTCGTTTAAATTCAGGAGGCGATCGATCTCTATTTCCACAGAATCTGTCCCGCCAAACTCATCCAGTTTATTCCCAGCAAGCTGATATTCAAGCTCCAGTTTCTCCGGAACCTCTTCACCGTTTCGCATCAGGTCATCGATCTTTTCCTGTAGCTTTTCATAATTACTGAGCGTATTTGAGAGCGAAACTGCATCCGCCTTTCTGCTGTCGATTTTGGTTTTAACTTGGTGCTCAAACAGGATGTCTTCGAGTCGGGCATCGTCCAAAGCTGCCTCCCCGTAGCGAGTTGTATTCTGGAGGTTAAATCCTGGATCGATCTCATACATTGCATCCATCACACTGAGAAGCCCCACATCCACCGCACGATTGGTATTGGAAACAAACAACACCCGCTTGTTCTGATTCAGAAAATTGGCAACAATATAACCTAAGGTGGCAGTTTTCCCCGTTCCAGGAGGTCCCCATACATACAGAATATTATTCTTCAGGGATTTCTCAATAGCATCTTTTTGAGAATCATTCCGCAACTCATCAACTTTGATCTCTCCTGATTCTTTGTGCTCTTTAAAATATTCTTCGGGTTGGAGGAGAGCTTTAAGCTGAGGTACTTCATCAGCCTTATCCTGCAGTTTATACAGGTGCTCTTCCATCTTTTTGAGCACGAAATCATTTTCCCACTCCAGGAAAACCTCATTGATCTTACTGCCCACATTTTCGGGGAATTCCAGCCGTACCTTCTTATCCTTAAATTCAACCGGCTGAACCTTATGTTCTTTGGAATCGATCTTGGCTTTTATTTCCTCAGCAAATCTCAGTCCCTTGTTCTGAGTTTCAAAGGTGTAGATAAATTCTCCTGAGATCTTCTCCAGCGTTCCATTGAAAAGCACATCCGTAGAAGGG
This sequence comes from Gracilimonas sp., assembly GCA_040904925.1. Taxonomy (GTDB): domain Bacteria; phylum Bacteroidota; class Rhodothermia; order Balneolales; family Balneolaceae; genus Gracilimonas. The sequence continues at coordinate 91,730 of JBBDSP010000003.1, forward strand.
GTCTCTCTGACTGCTACTATCTCTTTTTCGATGGCATCAATTGCCTGTTGTAAAACCTTTTTTATCAAAGTAATGTTTAATGTTAAATGCTAAATGTTAAATGAAGGATACTCCACATTTAACATTTAGCATTATCAAATTTATAATTATTTACTGGTCCCACAATTCTGCGCGTATCATTTCGGAACTTTTTTCGGATAAGAGGTACTCTAACCTAAGCCGGCTTTTCTCCGGGACTTTCTGCTCCACCATTCGCGCGCTTTCAGGAGTGTACAAGATAAGGTCTGATTCGCGAACAAAAAGCGGTAAAGATTTTCCGTAGATGGTACCGGCTACAAAAGAACCCTCAAAATGGATCGACCTTTTCAGTTCTTCGATGATCTTGGGGATGGTATCCTCACTTCCCGTTACCAGACCGATGGTAGCAATTGCAGCACGATCTACCATATTGAGCAGGATATCCGGATCATAATCGTACACGATCGGGATGATCAACAGACTTTCACGGAGGCTACGGAAATTACTCATCAGGTGAATTGGCACAAACAAGGCATCATATTTGGCTGCGCTTTCATATTCACTTGCGCTGATCACCTGACTTTTAACGCCCACCTGTTTTTTGATTGCATCCGAGATCATCTTCCCAACTTCGTGATTTTCGCCCACGCTGGCACAGGTTTGAATCCGATCGGGCCATTCCATAAATCCCAGCTGTTCCTGAAACAGTAGCTCAATCTCGGATTCATCCAGTCCATAACCTATGAGTTCTTCAACCAGCGCCTGTATTTTTTCACCCCCAACTTCCAGCCGGGCCGATTTATCTAATAGCGTATTCTGATTTTTTACGGTGAATCCACGCCCCTGCTCTCCCAGAATTAAGCCTTCGTCCTCAAGAATATGATATGCCTTTCGTACTGTATGGAAACTCGCCTCCAGCTGCTGACCCAATTCCCGCGTGGAGGGCAACATCTCTCCCACCTGAAACTGCTTGGTAGCGATCATCAGGCGAATACGATCAGCGATATGTTTAGCGGAAGTTTTCAAGATTAAATTCAGTGTTTAATTAAAAAATGAGGTATTTGAATATCCAATTATCAATAACCAACACGGAATATCCAAGTAATCCTTTATCATTCATCATTCCGTGTTGGATATTGGATATTCATTTAGCCATCAAAATCTTCGATGATCTCAAGATAGGCTTTTACAGTTTTTTCCAATCCCCAAAATACTGATTTACTGATCAGCGCGTGACCGATACTTACTTCATTCAGATGTGGTACGGTTTCCAGCAAGTCAGGCAGGTTATCTAAATTCAGGCCGTGACCGGCGTTTACTTTCATTCCCAGGTCATTGATCAGTGTGGCTGCTTTTCGGAGCCGGGTGAGTTCATGCTTTTGTTTACCGGCCGGTGCATTCGCAAAAGTTCCGGTATGAAGTTCGATGGCATCAGCTCCAAGTTCATGAGCAAGCTCAATATCTTTTGTGTTCGGATCTAAAAACAAGCTGATCTCTACATTGGTTTTTCGTAATGCCGGGAATACCCGACCCTTGAAATCATTGTAAACGGTTTCCATATTGAGTCCGCCTTCCGTGGTCAGCTCTTCTCGTCCCTCCGGAACCAAGGTGCATAAATGTGGATCAACATCCGCACAAATTTTCAGCATTTCATCGGTAGCTGCCATCTCAAAGTCCAGCTTTCCGCGCACGTTTTTTTTAAGCCGGTACACATCTTCATCGCGAATGTGGCGCCGGTCTCCCCTGAGGTGAAATACAATACCGGCTGCACCGGCTTGCTCACATATCTGAGCTGCTTGAATCGGATCGGGGTATCCTTCACCTCGCGCATTCCTTAGTGTTGCAATATGATCGATATTGACAAGTAATTTCATTTAAATTTCGGTGTTTTTAAATTCAGTAATTATGCTTCAAAAGTAAGCATATCCGCTTATATTTACAGATAATGAAATCAGACGGCATCATCATCAAAAAAGTACTGCTTATTATTTTTGCAGCGGCCATTCTTACGGCTTGTGGAACGGTCAAAAGAGGTACGATCCCCTGGGAAACAGAGGAGGACACTGCGGCTCCAAAAGAGACCGGGTCGTCTGAATCTGATTCATTAGTCATCAGCGAGAATGCACCGGCAGATACAAAAGAGAGACAGGAATTTCTTCAGCTTGCCTACAACGACTGGAAAGGTGTTCCATATATTCTTGGTGGCTCAGGGTATGAAGGCATAGATTGCTCGGCGTTTATGCAGGTGGTTTTTGAGGATTATTTCTCAAAACTGCTTCCACGTACAACCTTAGAGCAACTGTCTTCCGGAAGATCAGTAAAAAAGCATGAGATCAAAACGGGGGATATGGTATTCTTCAAAACCGGGCGAAAAACCTATCATGTTGGGGTAATGGTAAACCAAAAAGAATTTTTACATGCATCCACTTCAGAGGGTGTAACTATTTCTAAACTTGACCATCCTTTTTGGGAAGAAACTTATTTAGGTACGCGCAGAGTATTGTGAAAAATCACCTGTTCTTAAAGTGATAGTGCATCATTTTTTCATAGTCATCAGAAAGAGCTATTTCCCTGCGCTTCATCATAGCTTTCATAGCTTCAACTGCTTTCTCGAAGTTATATACTCCAAATTCTTCCGAACCCACCCACGAAAATGAAGGAATGTATTTAGGGGGAAATCCGGACATAAAAATATTTGAACTTACGCCACAAATTGTTCCTGTATTCAACATTGTGTTGATCGCAGTTTTGGAATGATCCCCCATAATGGTTCCCAAAAACTGTGCTTCAGTTTCCACTTCTTTTGTTGTGTTCCAATCTGTTATGCGAACTGTACTGTAATTATTTTTCAGGTTTGAGGTATTGGTATCTGCTCCCAAATTCACCCACTGTCCGAACATAGAATTCCCTGTAAACCCATCGTGTGCTTTATTGGAATAAGAATGAAAGATACAATTGGAGACCTCCCCGCCTATTTTGCAAACGGGGCCAATAGTTGTGCCTCCATAAATTCTCCCCATCATTTTAACCGTAGCTCCTTTTCCTATTACAACAGGTCCCCGAAGAATACTTCCCGCTTCGATATGTGCACCTTCCATGATCACAACCGGACCGTCTTTTGCCAGGATCTGAACTCCCGATTCGATCTCTGCATTTTCTGCAACAAAAGTGTTCTGAGGCTCATCAATGTTTGCTCCAAATTTACCACCACTTTCAGAAACAGCATTCAATCCGGTAAGCGGGATATCTTTCTCTATTTCATAAGAATTGAGAGCAAGTAAGTCCCACAAATGTTCAAGATGTATCAGGTCTTTGGTTTCTTTACCTGAAAGTCCTTCATCTGAAAACATATTGTTGTCAAACATTTGCTTTGATTGCTTTCCAGCTACCATTGCAGCAACGGTAGCTCCTTTGAATAGTAGCTGTTCTCCTTCATCCAAATAGTGAATGGCAGGCATTAAATTTTCTGAAGGTAAAAACCTCGGGTTGATCCAAAGTACCGGTGTTTTATCATCAACCGGGGCATTAGTGAAGATGCCATTGAGATATACAGGCAGCAACCTGCTAAAAATATTTACCCCCAAAGTACGCATCCATTTTTGACGGATGGTGTAGATACCTACCCTCAGATCATCAAGTGGCCGGGTGAGTGTTAGCGGGTGAAAGCGATTGGCTTTTTCATCTGTAAAAAAACAAACATGTTTGATAATTTGCTGTCCCATAAATCTATAAATGGTAATCGTTATTCTATGTATAAGGCTTTATATTTAAGGATTATCGCAACCAAAAAAAATTATTTAAGCATTTATAAAATATGTGTGGAATTGTAGGGTATATAGGAGAGAAACAAGCGAGTAAAATTATCATTGATGGCCTCAAGAGACTTGAGTACAGAGGCTATGACTCAGCTGGATTAGCAATTATCAACGGAAAACTGAGTATAAAAAAAGGGAAAGGAAAAGTAGCTAATCTCGAAAAAATGGTTGGAGCTAGTGAAAAGGGGACAACCGGTATTGGTCATACCCGATGGGCTACTCACGGTGAGCCCAACGACATCAATTCTCACCCCCACACTATTGAAAGCGGTAAACTTGCCATTGTCCATAATGGGATCATAGAGAATTATAACACCCTTAAGAAAAAGTTAACTGAAGATGGGTATAGCTTTTATTCCCAAACCGATACCGAAGTACTTGGCAAGCTGATTGAAAGTTTTCTTAAGCAGGATCCATCTTCACTGAAAAGAGCAGTACAGCTTGCTCTTCATCAGGTTCATGGAACATACGGAATTGCTCTTGTTCACTCCGATTTCCCTGACCAAATTATGGTTGCAAGAAAGGGTTCTCCATTATTACTTGGTGTTGGAGATGGAGAAATGCTGATCGCTTCTGATGCTTCTGCTATTGCAGCTTATACAGATAAAGTTGTTTACCTGGACGATGGTGAGATCGCTGTTATCACCAAAGATAATTATACCGTTGAATCAGCAGATCAGATTGAGCTTTCAAAAGAAATTCATGAATTGTCACTTAGTTTGGAAGAGATCGAAAAAGGCGGCTATGACCACTTCATGCTCAAAGAGATCTTTGAACAACCCAAAGCTCTTTCTGATTGCCTTCGGGGCAGGATTGACCCAAAGAATGGAACCATCACACTTGGTGGTATAGAAGGTGTTATGGATCAGCTGGTTAATGCTAAAAGAGTGATCATTGCTGCCTGTGGAACCAGCTGGCATTCCGGATTAGTGGGAGAATATTTGTTTGAATACCTCGCTAAAGTACCGGTTGAAGTTGAATACGCATCAGAATTTCGATATAAAGAACCCCTGGTGGGTGAAGGTGATATTATGATCGTGATATCGCAGAGCGGGGAAACTGCAGATACCCTGGCTGCCTTGCGAGAAGCTAAAGAGCGAGGAGCATTGGTGATTGGTGTGGTCAATGTAGTTGGTTCTACGATTGCACGGGAAACTGATGCCGGTGTTTACATCCATGCCGGACCGGAAATTGGAGTAGCCTCAACAAAAGCTTTTACTGCACAGGTTACCGTTCTCACTATGATTGCTATAAAACTCGGGCTTGAAAAAGGAACTATTTCCAAAAAAGAGGCCAAAGAATTAATCACTGAACTTTCCAAAATTCCTGAAAAGATTGAGAGCATACTTCAAAACACCGATCAGATCAAACACATCTCTAGCCTGTTTTCTTATGCACCTAACTTTCTTTACTTAGGTCGCTCCTACAGTTTTCCGGTGGCGTTAGAAGGTGCTTTAAAATTGAAGGAGATTTCATATATCCATGCTGAGGGCTATCCTGCAGCAGAAATGAAGCACGGCCCCATAGCCCTGATCGATGAAATGATGCCTGTGGTTGTAATTGCGGCCACCCATCACACCAATGATAAAATGATCAGTAACATTGAAGAAGTTCGCGCCAGAAAAGGAAGAATAATTGCGATCACAACTCCGGAAAATGAAGAGGTTGGTGAACTGGCAGAGTTTTCATCTATCGTACCTGAGACCATGGATGTATTTTCTCCGCTTCTCTCTGTTATTCCCTTGCAGCTACTATCCTATTATATAGCTGTTAACCGCGGATGTAATGTAGATCAGCCACGTAATTTGGCGAAAAGCGTAACCGTAGAATAAAGCATTGTGGATAAATTGAGGAAAACTTTTTCCTAAAATCACTAAATCTTCAGTTATTTATTATTAGAAACGATTTTATATTAAATTCTTCTAATACTTTTCTGTGGATAACTTGATTTTTATTTAATTAATGCTTTACATCCCGTTCCGTAAATTTAATATTACATATGGGTCATGAAAAACTGGAAGACATTTCTTTTTAAGGTTGTAGTATTGGTATTAGTAAGCATCGTAATTTTTACAGGCTGATCATATCTTCACTTATTATTAATTCTTGCTCGTACGAGCGTGGCTAATCTGCGTTAAAAAAAAGTTATTATTAAAATCCATTAGAACTAACCACTATGAGTACAATTGATCTAAGTTATTTGGAAGATATGACCGGGGGAGACAATGAAGTGATGAAAGAAATGATCGACCTTTTAATTGAAGAAACCCCAAAACATCTGGAGAAAATAAAGGGAGCTTATAGGGATAGAAATTGGACTGCTTTAAGAGCTGAAGCACATAAAGTAAAGCCCATGTTTCTATATGTGGGATTGATCGAATTGAATGAATTCTGCAAACAGATTGAAGAGAACGCTAATAATGCACAAGATTTAGATGATATGCAGGAATTGATTGATAAACTTGAATCGGGATTTGACGACATTAATGTCGAACTAAAAAAGAAGGTAAAGGAATTAAGTTAATGTCATCTGCAGATGGTCGATATCATCTACAGAATACACAGCTCCCTCTTCTTTAAACCCTAATCTGTTATAATATTTTTTTAAAGCTGCCTGTGCCTCAATTCTTATTGCATTACCCTTACATAGTTCAATCCCTTTCTTAATTAGTTTTGGCCCCAAATCTGTACCCCTATAATCAGTCGCTACCACAATCCGGCCTAAACTGGCTTCCTTATCATATTTAACTCCGACTTTGAATAGCCTTAGGTAAGCCGCAAGTTTATCTCTGTCATAAAAAAGTAAGTGGAAGGCCTTGTCATCGTATCCATCAATATCTTCGTAGAAACATTCCTGCTCGATCACAAAAACCTGCTGGCGTAATCGAAATAGATCTTCCAGTTCTTTGGGATTCAATTTATCAAAAGGTTTATACAAAATATTCATAGATCAAATTTTTATGTAACCATTTCCAATACTGAAACGTACAGAAAACCCACTTTTAATTAAATACTCTTATTATGATCTGGGCTTGGTTATTAAATAGTATTTCCGTTTACGCAACCTCAAGTTTGCTTAAAGGCGTAGAGATCAAAAATTTCTGGAGGGCAGTTTTTGTAGCTGCCTTACTTGCTTTAATTAATGTTTTCATAAAACCTATTTTACTGATCTTAAGCCTGCCCATAACCATCATCACTTTTGGGTTATTTGTGTGGGTTATAAATGCCTCACTCATTATGTTGGTTGATGCAATGGTTGAGGGATTTAAAGTCAAGAACTTTGGCTGGGCATTAATTTTCGGTTTGGTAATGTCCATCATAAGCTGGGCCCTTTTTAATCTCTTTGGTTAAAAACCGTTCGTAAATAACAAAGGCTGCCTTAAAAGCAGCCTTTGTGTTATGGGTAAATTTTATCTCAGCTATCAGATACTATCACAAACAGCCTGAGTAAAAGTAGAAGTTGTACCTTCTCCCCCTATATCAGGTGTACAGTACACTTTCTTTTCTACCAACGTTTTGTATATCGCTTTTCTGATATTTTCAGCGATCTGCCTCTGATCAATATGCTCCAGCATCATTAATGCTGAAAAAAGTAGAGCCATTGGATTCGCGATGTTTTTACCTACAATATCGGGTGCAGAACCATGCACTGCTTCAAACATAGCTGCATCATCCCCAATATTAGCAGCGCCGGTTACACCAAGTCCACCTACAAGGCCTGAAGCAAGATCAGATAGGATGTCTCCAAACAAGTTGGTCGTTACAATTACATCAAATTGTTGGGGACGCATTACCATTTGCATCGCCATGTTATCAACAATCAAGTCCTGAAACTCAATATCAGGATAGTCTTCGGCGATCTTTTGTCCAATTTCCAGGAATAACCCGGTCGTAAGTTTTAAGATGTTAGCCTTATGAACCAATGTTACTTTTTTGCGATCATTGTTTTTGGCGTACTCAAATGCCGCTCTGATTATATTCTTACTGGCTTCCTCTGTTACCACAGCAATGGCTTCTGAATGACGCTTATTCTCTCCTTCTTCGATCCATTTTTCTTTCCCAATATAAAGTCCCTGAGTATTCTCACGGAAAAGAACCATATTAATATCACGAAAAGGGGTCTCAATACTTGGAAGCGTTCGTGCAGGACGGATATTGCTGTAAAGGTTAAATTTTTGGCGAAGAGCTACATTTACTGATCTGAAGCCGGAGCCAACAGGAGTTGTCAACGGCCCTTTCAATGCAATGCGGTGTTCTTCAATAGCTTCGACTGTTTTCTCAGGTAGAGGGTTGTCGGTCTCTTCATAAGCCTTTAAACCGGCTGATCTCTCGATCCAATTTATCTCAGCTCCAGCTTTTTCTAAAATTGTAGTAACTGAATTAGTGATTTCTGAACCGATTCCATCACCGGGTATTAGCACAACGTTTTTCATTCGAACAGTAATTTATATTCTTCAAATTTTCAAGAGCTCAAATATATTGATTTAATCCCCCAAATGTGAATTTCCAGGTGTATATAATTTTTGGAATTCGGCAAATTACACTCGTGTCCCCGGAATGAATCAACCTTGAAATTGATTTTTCTCACAAAAAAGAAAATATCATGAAGAGATCTTTAATATGGTTCAGGAACAATCTCAGAATTCATGACAATGAATCTCTTATAAAAGCCTGTCAGGCTGAAGAAATTTTACCGATCTATATCTTTGATCCGAGCCAATTTGCTACCACCTCTTTTGGTTTTCTAAAGACAGGGGCATATCGTACCAAATTTATCATCGAGTCAATTCAAAGCTTGAGAGAGCCTCAGAAAAATTGGGGCAGATCTTGTAGTTCGGACGGGGCCTCCGGAGGATGTTATTCCTACCATGGTACAAAAATATTCTATTGACCTTGTCTTTACACCAAAGGAAATCACTATTGAGGAAATACAGGTTGAAGAAGACCTTAAGAAGTCCATAAAAAATAAGCTCAGCTTTTCATGGGAGAGCACACTATATCATATAAACGATATCCCTTTTTCTAAGGATGAAATCCCTGATGTTTTCACACCTTGCCGAAAGAAAACTGAGAAAACTTCAAGAGTGCGGAAAGAATTTAAAACACCCGCTTCTGCAAAACTTATAGCTGGAATTGAACTTGGTCAAATTCCGACTCCCGGAGATCTGGGTGTTCAACAAAGAGAGATCGATGAGAGAGCTGTGATGCAATTCTATGGCGGTGAAAATAAAGCACTTCACAGACTCAAGAATTATTTTTGGGATACAGATAACCTTAAAGATTATAAAACCACCAGAAATGGATTATTAGGAGCAGATTATTCATCAAAATTTTCTCCCTGGCTGGCTAATGGTAGCATATCTCCCCGAAGAATATACTAGGAAGTGAAGCGCTATGAAGAGGAAAGAGAGGGAAATACTTCTACATATTGGATGATCTTTGAGCTACTATGGAGAGATTATTTCCGGTTTTCCGCCTGGAAATACGGTGAAAAGATCTTTTGGCCTTCCGGAATTCAGGGTAAAAAACGAGACTGGAGACACTCTGAAACCGATCTTAAAAAATGGGCTGAAGGTAACACAGGAATTCCTTTTATTGATGCTAACATGAGAGAGCTAAATAGCTCCGGTTATATGAGTAACCGCAGCCGACAGAATGTAGCCAGCTTTTTAGCACAAAATCTAAATATTGATTGGCGGATGGGTACCGAATATTTTGAGTCACTGCTGCTAGACTATGACCCTTGCAGTAATTACGGAAACTGGGCTTATAATACCACAGTGGGACACGACCCCCGAAACCGGTACTTTAATATTATCAATCAAGCTAAGAAGTATGACAACAATGGGGATTATGTTCGGACATGGATTCCTGAACTTAAAAACGTACCTAAAGAATTTATTCACGAACCACACAAAATGAATCCTGAACAACAAGCGTTATTTAACGTAGAGATTGGAAATGATTACCCTAAACCGATGATAAATTTGGATGAGAGTTATGAAGAAATCAAAGCAAGAGATTAGGAACAGAATTTTAACTTTTACCAAGCAAAGAAGGTCTGAAAGATCTGTATCATCTTCTGAGGTTACCAGGAATCTTTTTTCAGATATTTGGAGGGATCATCTGGATAATGTAAAAGCTATGAGTGGAAAGTTTAAAAACAAAAAGCTTATCAAGACAACGCAAAAGACTGATGATATCAGAATAGATAAAGAGAAAGGCGCAATACGCCTATCTATCTTCAAAAAAGATGAGTAAAATGGTTAAAAAATCTGATCTTCCTGAAAAGATATGCCCTATTTGTAATCGCTCTTTCAATTGGCGAAAAAAATGGAAAGATGTTTGGGATGAGGTTAAATACTGCAGTGAACGATGCAGGCGAAATAAATAGAGTTATTCTAAATTCTGTTCCAGACCCATTCAGGAACACACTTAACCACCCATGCAAGAAGTCGCCAGCGTTTTGTTACGTATAAGTAATTCTTCCTCTTATCGATTCCCTTCACCATTTGCCTAACTGCTTTTTCAACCGGGGCCACCCAGAACATTCCCTTGGCTCTTTCTGTCATTTCTGTCCAGATATAGCCGGCCCTAATCTCAGTTATTGTAATATCCGCATCCACTCTTTTCGCCTTTTGGCGATAGCTTACCATATAATTCGAGATGAAGTGCTTGGTTGCAGTATAGGCTGCTGCACGGTGATGAGCTAAAAGAGAGGCCATGGATGACATCCCGACAATTTGCCCCTCTCCTTTTTTGCAAAAGTACTCAAAAGCAAAATGACAACCATGCGCAAAAGCGAGCGCGTTAACTTCGATCATTTTAGATTCAGCTCTCCATGGGGGTAGCATTTGGATACGCCCGATTCCGGCGTTAAGTACCATAATATCCATCCCTCCCATTTCCTCGATCAGTTCCTGATATATTTTTTCAGCTCGTTCATGATCCGTGACATCCAGACTTCGAATGAAGGCCAGATCCCCGATCTCATCTTTAAGCTCTTGCAGACGTTCCGTACGGCGACCTATCAGTCCTACCTTGTTTCCTTTATCGGCGTATTGAAGTGCAAGTTCCCTGCCAATACCCGAAGTGACCCCTGTAATGATGATGTTTTTCATGGATTGTTATACTCTTTGGCTTTTACTTCTATGAAAACCATCACCTTTAACCTTTATTCTGCAATCTGTAGAGCAGGAGTTTTTTGCTTCGCATATTCAAATGCACCAAACATAACTCCGCTATAGAAAAGATCTCCAAGCACTGTATAATGAAAAAATGGAATTCCGGCTGTATAGCTCATCAGTAAGCCTTCTAAGCCCATTGGGTACATTGGATTTCCCACCCAGGAACCAAAATTAGTAACTAAAAAGAATATCATTGAAGCGCTTAAACTTCCGGCGATCACTGTTTTAAAATTTACCTTTTTGAGAATAAAGATTCCTGCAAGTACAATAAGAGCTATGGATCCATACATCCAATAAAATCCTGGAGTAAACAGAACAAACCCACCATAAAAGTTTGCATAAAGCAGATTATTCACCAACAAATCACTAATGAAAAAAGCCAGAAGCGGTAAAAGGAAAGAGAATTTTTTATTTGTGAAATAGGCTGCACCAAAAATAGCCATTGCACCCATTGGAGCAAAATTATAGGGATGAGGTATAATTCTTGAGAGTGCTGCTATTAAGATAAATCCGGATAAAACTATAAAACGTTTCTTATTCATTGATCTGATTATGCTTGGTTTGAATCCTTAAAATAAAAAAAGCATCGCCTCAAATGAAACGATGCTTTTAAAATAACAGGTATTTTTAAAATTACATGTCAGCGTTAAGCTCAAGGTTAAGGTCAACAGTAACTTCATCGCCAATTACAGCATTTGAAGCCCAGTCACCTGTACCTACTTCGTAATCGGTGCGACTAAGAGAAGTTGAAGCGGTTATGCCTGCAACCAATGTATTTTCCTGCATTGGATTCTCCGTTACACCAAGAAGTGTAAATGGAAGCTCAACTTCCTGGGAAATATCCTTGATCGTGAGCGTGCCTTTTGCAACAAACTCATTCTCTCCGGTAGATTCGATCTCTGAACTCTTAAATGTAATGTGTGGCCATTTCTCTGCATTAAAAAAGTCATCCGTTCTTAAATGCCCGTCTCTTCTCTCATTTTTGGTATCAATACTATTAACCATGATCGTAACATCGATCATACTTTCTTCAAGATTTTCCGGATCAAAATTTACTGTTGCTTCATAGTCGTTGAATTGACCGTTAACCGGTGTAAAAAAGTGAGTTACTTCGAAATTTATTGCGCTGTGGGCTTTATCAATAGTCCAGTCTGTAGCTACAAAGCTTGTAAGCGCAACCGTAGATAATGTAAAAATAGCGATCGCTATTGTATTTGTTATTTTATTCAGTGTATTCATTCTTATTTATTTCTTTTGATTTATTTATCGGTTTTGATGTCACAAAACAGAATGTGTTTATGAATCATTTCATTTAATGTTTAACTAAATGAAGATTATTGTGACACTATGATTACCTCAGGAACCGGGTTCTTTTCGTATTTATGTAACATCATGTAAAAACAATTTATAAAGCCGAACAAAATGTATTTTCTTCTGTTTAGAGAATAACTAAATCAAAAAGATCTAGTTTTAAACCTATCATTTTAAAATTTCTGTCATGAAGAATTTAATGCGTTATACGTTTGTAATATTTTTGGGTGTAATTTTTAGCACAGCAACCGCTTTTGCACAACAACAGCAACAACAAATGCCTCCTCAGCCTGAGCCTCTCAGTCCTGAAGAAGTAACTGACGAACATTTACAAAAAGTTTCCAATGTTACTAAAGAAGGTCAGGGTATTCAGGAAGAAGCTGATAAGAAAATGAAAGATGTTGTTGAAGAAGTTGGGATGGAATATGAGCGCTTCCAGCAAATTATGATGGCTCAGCAAAATCCACAGTTAGCTGATCAAATGGAAATCACCAGCGAAGAACAGCAAGCTTTACAAGAAGTGCAGCCAGAACTGATGCAAATCAATCAGGAAGCTCAGGAAAAATATGTAACCAAGATTGAAGAAGAAGGAATATCTGTTCAGGAATTTCAGCAAATCGCACAAGCAATTCAGGCACATCCTGAAGTAGCGGAGCGTTTTGAGGAGATCAACAGTCCTGAGAATGACGGCTAATTTTATTCCATCATTTTAGATTTTAAGCCCGGTGTTAAGTCGTCGGGCTTTTTTATTTTATTAAGAACTTTACCTGCTCACCCACTCTGAATTTCTGATGGTAAAACGCCAAAGCAATTCAGCATCTTCACCCGCATAATCAACCCCTATTCTTTTGCTTTCTTTGATCTGGTCTGTTGGAATTTCTTTTCCGCTATCCTCGATCCAAATCGTATCTCCCTTCAAATCCGTTTCATTTAATGATGTTGTAATCCCCAAAGCTTGAGAGAGTTTACCCGGACCATTTGCAATAACAGGTTTCAAGTTTTCTTTTTGTCTGCGTTGAAGCATGTGTTCTGTTCCTACCAATGGCTTAACCGCGCGTACCAAAACTGCATCTGCGAATCCCTCCCGGTTTGTAACCACATTAAATAAATGATGGATACCATAGCAAAGATATATATAAGCAATCCCGGGGGACTCATAGAGAGTATTAGTCCTTTTTGTCCGAACGTCAGGATAAGCATGACATGCTCGATCCTTTCGGCCATTGTAGGCTTCGGTTTCTACGATCATACCAGAAGTAAAAAATCCATTAATTTTAGTGCAAAGAACTTTACCCAATAGTTCACGGCTGATCTGAACTACATCATCACGCTCGTAAAATGTATGGGTAAGTTTAGAAGACATCAGGAAATAGCAGTATAGGGGTTCTCTTCAATAGCAGGTTTATTTACCATGTAAACATCCTTGTACGCTCTTGCAATAATGGCACAGATCACAAAAAGAAGAGCCGTATAAAAAGTCCACACGGCTAAGATGATCAATACCGTATATCCCTGATAAAAATAACGGTATGAAGAAAAAGCATATTCCAGATACATACTGACCCCAAATTTTGCCGACTCAAATAATATCGTATATGAAAATGCCGCCACCAATGCCACTTTTGGCTTTATCTTACGTTCACTTACAAACCGAAATGCAACATAAAGCACAAAAAAGGCTAACACTATAGGCAACAAGATATTCAGGAAATCATAGATCCATGGCAGCTCAATTACTACATCGGTAAAAGGAACATCGATCTGACTTAAATTAAATAATGATATGGTAGAAACAGCAAGACTGAAAACCAGGAACACGATACCGATCACGCTGAATCCAAAGAAATTATAGATCACATCCATGACCGGGTGCTTGCGCTCTTTTATATCGAAGGTATCAAAAAGCACGTGCTTCAGGCTGTGGAGTAATCCCTGGGTAAAAAAGAGAAGTACAATAATACCAATGATACCAAAGATCCTGCGGGCACCGATCAATGGATCCAGTAGGGTTTCAATAGTAATAGCTCCGCGAAATACATCATCACTTTGGGTTTCATAGGTAAAACTGGGGAAAAACTCCCGCCCATATCTTACAATCTCATTAAACGCCTCTTCAGCAGATAACAGATACCCGATTATAGAGATCAAAATGAGCACAAATGGTACCGCACAGATAAATAAATTGAAGGTGATAGCCGAGGCATTAAAGAATATGTCTTTTTTGCTCATCAGCTTTAACACACGCTTCCAAAATTCTTTATGTTTTTGCAAAACCTGCTGTTGTTTTATGAATGGTCAAAATTCGCAGGATGTGAGATTAATTACAAGGGGTGATTTACCACATAGTTTTTGAATGAATTCATTGGTAAGTTCCAAGCCAAGTTTTCAGCAATCTATCAGCATAAAAAAGGTATTTCGAGCGCATGAGTGCTAAGAAAAAGCAAACTCCGCTGATGCGGCAGTATTTCCAGATCAAAGACGAACATCCGGGTACAATTTTACTGTTCCGGGTTGGTGATTTCTATGAGACTTTCGCCGATGATGCTCAGTTGATCAGTAAAGAACTGGGAATTACCCTCACTAAAAGAAATAACGGCGGAGATCAAACTCCCCTTGCCGGTTTTCCCTATCACGCCCTCGATAATTACCTCCCAAAGCTGGTAAAAAAAGGATATAAAGTTGCAGTTTGCGATCAAACTGAAGATCCGGATGAGGCAAAAAAAGCCGGGCGTAAAATTGTAAATCGTGAAGTTACCGAAATCACTACTCCCGGCGTCACCATGTCGGAGAAACTGCTGGATCATAAACGAAATAATTATATCGCCTCTCTGCACTGGGATGGCGATACCATCGGTGTTGCTTTTTCTGATATCTCAACCGGAGAATTTGCGCTCAGTCACATTCATGAAGAAAATCTGGATAGCCTTTTGGCTGCCATTCAGCCCTCAGAGATCCTTGTTCAGCAAAAAAAGAAGAACAAGCTGGATGAAAAGCTCACCCATCACAACATCACGTACATTGAAGATTGGGTATATGAAGGCGATTACGGATATAAACTTCTCACCAAACATTTTGAAACCCATTCCCTGAAAGGCTTTGGCGTTGAAAATCTGAAGATCGCCCACGTTGCCGCTGGTTCGTTAATGCATTACATGCAGGAAACTCAAAAAGCTTACTTGCGCCATCTGAGAAGATTATATGCCTACGAAAGCAATGAATTCATGAGCCTGGATGCCGCCACAAAAAGAAATCTGGAACTGGCAACCAGTATTCAGGAAGGCGGAACTGAAGGAACATTGATCTCAATTTTAGATGATACTTGCACCGCTATGGGCGGCCGGTTACTTCGCCGATGGATCATGCGTCCGTTAAAACGACTCAAACCCATTCAGCAGCGCCTGGATGCTGTCGAAAAATTATTCAGCTCCCACGATGTCAGAAAATCACTTCGGGAAGAACTTGAGCAGATCGGTGACATGGAGCGACTTATTTCCCGCATTTGTATGGGTCGAACAAATGCCCGGGATGTGGTTCAGCTTAAATTGTCCCTCGCCCAGATTCCAAGGCTTAAAAGCCAGATCTCTTCCATTGATGATCCGTTACTCCAGGATATTTTAGGAAGATTAAAGCTATTGATCGAAGTTCAGGAACGTATCAATTCAGCCCTTAAAGAAGATCCCCCTGCCAGTGTTCGCGATGGAGGAATGATCGCCGAAGGTTTCAACGAAGAGCTGGATGAACTTCGGGATGTAGCAAAGAACGGTAAAAAATACATTGCCAAGATCAAAGATGAACTGGCTAAAGAGCACAACATATCATCCCTTAAGATCGGCTACAATAAAGTATTCGGCTACTATATTGAAGTGACCAATACGCACAAAGATAAAGTCCCTGACTCCTTTATCCGTAAACAAACATTGGTGAATTCGGAACGCTATATCACTCCGAAATTAAAGGAGGTTGAAGAGAAAGTTTTATCAGCTGAAGAGCGAAGCAAGACACTAGAGTATGAATTGTTTGAAGAACTTCGGTTATATGTTGCTGAGTTTGCCGATGATGTTCAACAAGTCGCTCAGGCCGTTGGAGAGTTGGATGTTTTGCAAGGATTTGCAGCTGTGGCTTTCCGGAATAATTATGCCAAGCCTGAAGTGGGTGATCACGAAGAAATTGATATTGAAAAAGGACGGCATCCTGTAGTCGAAAAGTCACTTCCAATGGGTGAACCTTTCATTCCAAACGACATTAAGCTAAACAATGAAGATCAACAGATCCTGATCATTACCGGGCCTAATATGGCGGGTAAAAGTATCATTTTACGTCAGACCGGATTGATCGTATTACTTGCACAAGTTGGGAGTTTTGTCCCGGCAAAATCAGCAAATATTGGGATGGTTGATAAGATCTTCACCCGTGTTGGCGCTTCCGATAATCTTGCTGCCGGTGAAAGTACCTTCTTGGTAGAAATGAACGAGGCTGCCAATATTCTAAATAACGCCACGCCACGTTCGCTGATCCTTTTGGATGAAGTTGGCCGCGGAACTTCTACTTTTGACGGTTTGAGTATTGCCTGGTCGCTAGCTGAATATCTGCACAATCATGCTCCCGTTGCTGCAAAAACTTTATTCGCCACACATTATCACGAGCTAAACGAGCTGGAGCAAATGTATGAGCGAACTAAGAATTACAATGTTCAGGTAAAAGAACATGATGGAAAAGTGGTCTTCTTGAGAAAACTAGTTCGTGGAGGAGCTGATCACAGTTATGGAATTCAGGTTGCAGATATGGCAGGATTACCACAGGTGGTTATCGAACGAGCAAAAGAAATTCTCAAGAACTTAGAAAGTCATAGTCTCGACATCACCAATAAAAATGGCTCGGTCGAGAAAGAAGCTTCATCCAAAAAAGAAGCGACCAAAAAGCTTTCTGATAAAATAGAAAAGCAGCCGGAAACTAGTCAGATGACCATGTTCCAAACGCATGTGGATCCAAGATTGGAAACTGTACTCAATAAACTTGAAGCGACCGATCCAAATAGAATGACACCTATCGAAGCGCTGATGTTAATTACTGAATTGAAAAAATTAGTGGATTAGGACTTTGCTACCGTATTGGACACTGATCTCAATTTCACTATTTTGATGTTTTCAAATCTTTGATACTTACAGACTATATACTAAATCATGGAAAACCACCGGGAGCTCACCAAAAAGATCATTGCTGATTTTGCCGAAGCTTATAGCAGCTTTGGACTTAATCCGCTTATGGGACGTATCATCGCGCTCCTTATCATTTCTAAAGAACCCCAGTCTCTGGACGAGATCGCTGAAAAGCTGGAGATGAGTAAAGGCCCGATCTCGCAAATTTGCCGCCGACTCAAAGACCGCAATCTTATTGAAAAAGTTTGGGTACCGGGCGATCGTAAGGATTATTATAAAGCTGTAGATGATATTTTTGGCCGTGCCTATTCCAACCAAATGGATAAAATGCGAAAGAATGTGCGCATTGCCAGACATTATTCAGAAGAAGCAGACTCCATCAATACTGAAGAAGGAAATTATGCCAAATTCCGTATGCAGGAAATGGAAGCCTTCTATGAACTAATGGATGAGCATAACAAGAAATTTCTGGAAGCCTGGGAAACTTTGCATGCTGAAAAGTTCAGTGAGTGATTTTTAAGCTATCAGCTATCAGACTTAAGCTTTCAGTTTTTTTTAATAATCAGAATGCTATACCCCCCTCTTTCCCCGTTCCTAAGCTCCACGTTGGAACGAAAAGCTAACGGCTGAATTCTGACAGCTGATAGCTAACCCCTTCCCTAAAAACCAATCTCAAAAAAAATATACTTTACGTTTGAAACTTTTCAAATATTTGATAACCTTATACGAAAACGCTTTTTTAATCGCTGAGCTATGAAATTACTATCATTGGTTTCCATTTTAATCTTCTCAACACTATCGGGTTCAGCACAATCCGTACTGGAATATCCATTTGAAACTAAACATGCTGATCTGCAAAACGGAGCAACCGTTTCCTACATCGAAGCAGGCTCCGGCGATCAAACCCTGATTCTGATCCATGGTCTCGGGAGTTACCTGCCCGCCTGGAGCATGAATATTGATGAGCTGAGTCAGCACTTCAAAGTTATAGCGCTTGATCTGCCCGGTTATGGACAGTCTTCCAAAGATACTGAGCAACACACGATCCCCTTTTTCGCTGAGAGTGTAGAACAATTGATGAATGAACTGCAAATTGAGCGGACTTCACTGATCGGACATTCCATGGGTGGACAAATCGCATTATACATTTCCGCTCATTCCCCGGAAAAAATAGAAAAATTAGTTCTTTCTGCCCCTGCAGGATTTGAGCAATTCACCGAACAGCATAAAGCCGCTTTTGCCGCAACAGTTTCTCCTGAAGCTATCGCAGCTGCTACTGATTCCATGATCGCACAAAACATGAACGTGAATTTTGTTGAGTTTCCGGAATCGGCTCAGTTTATAATCGATGACCGAATTGCCCTGAAACAGTCTGAAGATTTTGATGATTATGCCCGGGCTCAATCCGAATCAGTATTTGCGATGCTGAATGAACCGGTTTGGGATCTGCTGTCTGAAATTGAACAACCCACGCTGGTGATCTATGGAAATCAGGATGCCCTTATTCCCAACCGATATTTGAATCCCCAGCTGACGACCAAAACGGTAGCTGAAGCCGGCGTGGAGCGAATGCCGAATGCTGACTTACAAATGATAGACCAAGCCGGACATTTTGTCCACTTTGAGCAAGCTGAGATCTTCAATCAGGCTGTAATAGAATTTTTAAACAACTAACTAATCAAACAAAGAGACATGGCGTTATTTGACGACAAAGTAGTATTGGTAACCGGAGGTGCGGATGGTATCGGAAAAGTTACCACCACCAAATTTCTTCAAGAAGGAGCATCCGTTGAGATCTGGGATGTAAACGAGAAAGCAGCCAAAGAAGTCCTGAAAGAATGGGATTTACTGGGATTTACCGTCCGTTTTCAAAAAGTGAATGTTGCCGATCATAAAGCTGTAGAAACAGCAATGTCAGATCTGAAAGATCATTTCGGGAAACTTGATGTGCTTGTCAATAATGCCGGTATTACCCGTGATTCCACCCTTCTCAAAATGGATCAGGATAAATGGCAGTCAGTGATCGATGTAAACCTTACCGGAGTATTCAATTGCGGAAAAGCAGCCGCTTCGGTGATGACTGAAAAAGGCAGCGGAGTGATCCTTAACGCCAGCTCGGTTGTTGCACACAACGGTAACTTTGGACAAAGCAATTATGTAGCCGCCAAATCCGGATTGATCGGAATGAGCCAGACCTGGGCCAAAGAGTTAGGTCGGAAAGGAATCCGCGTAAACGTAGTTGCACCGGGATTCATCAATACCTCCATGGTTGAAACAGTTCCCGACAAAGTTTTAGACCAATTGAAAGGAAATACACCTTTGGGTCGTTTGGGTGAGCCGGAAGATATTGCAGAAGCATATATGTTTTTGGCTTCAGAGAAAGCCGCTTTCATCACCGGAACCGTACTTAAAGTGGACGGAGGACTGGTATTTTGAGCAGACATTCCCGAATTATCGCCTCCGGATCGTATGCACCGGAGCGCGTGCTGAAGAACGAATGGTTCAATGAATTACTGGGTGAAGATGTAGGAACCTGGCTGGAAGAAAATCTCACCATCAAAGAGCGACGTTGGATGTCTGACGACCAGACCACCAGCGATCTCTGCGTGGAAGCAGGCAATCGTGCATTGGAAATGGCCGGACTAAAACCAGAGGACATCGACCTGCTCATTATTGCAACGGACACTCCCGATTTTATTTCACCCTCAACAGCCTCGGTAGTTCAGCATAAAATGGGGCTGAAGAAGGCTACCTCACTGGACACCAATACTGCCTGCGCCGGATTTCCAACAGCTTTTACTTTAGCTAATAGCATGATGGTAGCTGAAGAACGGTTCAAAAAAGTGATGGTGATCGGAGCTTATGGAATGAGCCGATTTTTGAATTTAGACGATAAGAAAACCGTCACCTTGTTTGCCGATGGCGCCGGCGCAGTTATCCTGGAACAGACGGAAAGATCAGATCAGGGATTTTTATCCTCAGACCTGAGAACCCGTGGAGAATATTCAGGATACATGGGCATTTACTCCGGCGGAGCTGCCGACCCGGTTACCGAAGAAAAAGTTTCGAATAAAAAACATTGCCTTCAGTTTGTAGAAAAATTCCCAAAAGAATTGAATCCAAAGATGTGGAGTGATATGATCCGCACGGTTTGTGAACGAGCGGGCGCCGATGTTTCGGAGATCAAAAAAGCGTACATGACACAGATCAATATCAATCAGATCTGGGAGACGATGGATATCCTGGGATTGCCTCGAGAAACGGCTCCGACCATTATGGACAAATACGGTTATACCGGTTCGGCTGCCATCCCGATGGTATTCGATGAGTCGCTTAGAAATGATGAGCTGAATGAAGGTGATCTACTGGTATTTATAGGTTCCGGCGGTGGGCTTCACTTTGGGGCCTGTGCCGTTCGTTGGTAATTCTTCAGTGAACAGTTAGCAGTGATCAATCATTTTAGAATTATTAACAGTTAACCAATTCCCAATAACAAATAACAAACCCTATGCAATTAGCTTCTGATGCCATTGTTACTGCCGGCTGGATCGTGATCGTACTGTACGCGGCGGTCATCCTTTATTTTGTAATTAAGGGAGCCGGCAAAACCAAGGATATGAAAGATTATGCTTTGGGAAACATCCTATTCTCTCCGGCTGCTGTAGGATTGTCACTTGCTGCCTCCATTACCAGCGCAGCCACTTTTATCATTAATCCGGGTTTTGTTGCACTTTATGGTTTTGGCGGAGTGATCTCTATGGCTTTTGCTCTGCCTCTGGCTGCTTTAGTTTCCTTGATCTTTCTAACTAAAGGATTCCGAAAACACGGGAAAACAGCTAAAGCACTCAGTATGGCCGACTGGATGAAGACCATGTACAAAAGTGAAGGCTTCGGCATTTTCTTTGGCTTCCTTTCCCTGCTTCTAATCACATTTATCGTACTCATATGCGTGGGGTTGACCAAAGTTCTTTCCAGCACGTTGAATATCCCTGAATTCTATACCCTGCTTGGGATCGTGATCTTTATTTTCGGATATATGATGTACGGCGGTGCCAATTCCATGGTATACACGAATACCATTCAGGCAATTTTGATGGTCATTGTAGCTGTAATTTTGCTTGGCTCGGGATACGAACATTTTCGAGATGGCGTTCACGGATTTATCGACAGCCTCAATACCATCGACCCAAAACTCACCCAAAGCACTAACGAAAGCAGTTTTCTCTTCCGGGATTATTTCGAGATCATTTTTGCACAGATCATAGTGGGTATCGCAATTATTTGTCAGCCGCATATTTTGACGAAGTCTCTGCTGCTTAAGCGGGATGAAGACGTTAATAAATATCTATGGGTTGGCTGTACCGTACAGTTCTTATTCTTTCTTGTTGTGATCGCAGGTTTATATGCACGACTCGAATTCCCCGATCTGACCATCGCCGGAAACCCGATTCCTATGGATAATATCGTATCGGCCTATGTAGTAAGTGAATTTCCAGTGATCATTGCCCTGATAGTAGTCATGGGCCTGATATCAGCCGGAATTTCAACGCTCGAAAGTCTGATTCAATCGCTTTCCACTTCTATTACCAATGATATTTTAGATCCATTGGTTGGAGAGCGATTGTTCAAAAAAGAGATCCTTGGACTTCCTCCGCAGTTATTCTGGAATCGTGTGGTCATAGTTTCAATGGGAATTGTCGCACTTTATCTTTCTTGGGATCAGATCGTAAATCCCAAACTGAGTGTAGGTATTTTTGCTCAAAATGGTGTCTATGCTTATTTCTCAGCTGCTTTCACTCCTATCTTACTTGGAATGTTTTTCAAGAATGTTCCTAAGATCGCTCCGATCCTTGCTTCCGTAACCGCAGTAATTGTTCACTTTACCATGTATTATGCTATGCTTCCGGTTCCATTCACCAAAGCAACCGGTGAAAATCCCGGGGTAGCTGCAGCCGTAGCCATTATATTTGGGGTGATCGTAGGATTTAGCGCCTACCGCATCAAAAGCGGCAAACTGCAACTGCGTAAAGATGAAGACACCGAAACCAACGGATAACGATCATGTATTTTAACGACTGGCTCACCAAACGCGAAGAACTCACCCCCGACAAAGAAGCGATCATCGACTTGGCCTCGGGCAAGCGACTGGATTATAAATCCCTCAACAAAAGGACTGAAAATCTGGCTTTGGTTCTTCAAAATGAATACAAGCTTTCTGCCGGTGACCGAATTTGTGTAGTTGCTAAAAATTGTCTGGAAACCGTGGATCTCTTTTTTGCATGTGGGAAACTGGGAGTCATTTTGGCACCTCTTAATTTCCGACTTCCAGCCCCTGCCATTCAGGAACTGACTGAAAACTGCCGTCCCTCTCTTTTTGTTTATGGGGATGAGTACGAAGATGTGGCAAAATCTATAGAAGGCAACTCGCTCCCGCTTCTATCCCTTCATTCAGGAAAAAACTCTGTTCGACACATTATTGAAACTGATCAGCCCAAACCGGAGATCCATACCGCCCAAGAAAACGAAACGGCGATGATCCTCTATACATCCGGAACCACCGGAAAATCCAAGGGTGCCATGATTTCCTGGAGGCAGATTAACTGGAACTCCATCAACACAGAGATCGGACTGGGAATCACTGACAAAGACACCTCCATTGTAAATACCCCTTTCTACCACACCGGTGGCTGGCATGTATTACTGATGCCTCTATTGCATCACGGAGGTAAAGTTGTGTTACAGCCTGAATTTGACCCGGCTCAAACCAATGAACTTATAGAACAGGAAAACATCACCATATTATTTGGCATCCCGACCATGCTTAAGATGATGATGGATGAACCCAATTTTGAGTCTACCGACGCAAGCAGTTTACGTTTTGCCATTTGTGGTGGAGAGGCCTGTCCTATTCCGGTCATTCAAAAATACAAGGAACGAGGAATTCCCATCCGTCAGGGTTACGGACTTACTGAAGCCGGTCCCAACTGCTACTCCCTGCCCGGCGAAGATGCCATCCGAAAGCAAGGCTCCGTGGGCTTTCCCAATTTCCATATTGCCGTAAAAATTGTGGATGATAATGGAAAGGAAGTCCCCCATGGAGAAGTAGGAGAATTATGGATGAAAGGTCCGCACGTATTCAACGGGTACTGGAATAATAAAAAGGCAACGCAGCAGACACTGGAAAACGGTTGGGTAAAAACCGGCGATCTTTTCAAATGTGATGAAGACGGCTATTACTACATCGTTGGACGAAAAAAGGAAATGTACATTAGTGGCGGGGAGAATGTATATCCGGTCCAGGTGGAAAAAGTGATCTATGATCATCCGGCCGTTTCTCAGGTCGCAGTTATTGGTGTTCCCGATGACCAATGGGGCGAAACGGGCTGTGCCTTTGTTGTTTTGAAAGAGCGAAAAGAGCTCACTTCTGAAAAACTGATGGCTTACTGCCGGGAATATTTAGCAGGATTTCAATGCCCGAAGCATGTGATCTTCAGAGATGAATTACCTCTTGGCCATTCCAATAAAATTCAAAAGAAAGCCTTGTTTGAGATCTTTGAACAAGAGCAACAAGGAAAGACATCTTGAGCTCCATTGACCATCTTCCCGGAATACATTCCTCTTATGTGAAAACCAAAAGGCTGAAGATGCACTTGCTCTCAGCCGGTGAACGATCAAATCCTGCCATTTTATTTTTGCACGGAAATGCATCTGCCTCCACCATTTGGGAAGAATTGATGCTGGAACTGAGTGATGAATACTATTGCCTCGCCCCCGACCTTCGCGGCTACGGTCAAACCGATTCCTCAAAGATCATAGATGCCACGCGCGGTGCTATGGACTGGGTGGATGATATTTCCGCTTTAACAGAAGAACTGCATCTCGATTCGTTTAAACTTGTCGGGCATTCGCTTGGCGGCTGGATCTGTTGGTCTTTGATTCCGGAGCTATATCAAAAGATCGATACCGTGTGTCTTATGGCCCCCGGACCACCTTATGGTTTTGGAGGCATTCATGGCAAAACCGGCGAGCCCAATAATCCGGACTATTCAGGTTCTGGTGCTGGCGTTGTAAATGATAAATTTGTTCAGGAATTAAAAGCTCAAAACCGCGAGAATGATGATTCCCTGTTTTCTCCCCGAAATGTCATGAACCGTCTTTACTGGAAAGAAGGATTTAAAGCCGAGCGAGAGGAAGAAATATTATCCGCGATGCTGCAAATTCATCTCGATGAACACCAATATCCAGGTGATCACACTCAATCTAAATATTGGCCGCATGTAGCTCCGGGAAAATTTGGTCCTGTTAATGCTTTATCTCCCAAATACAATAAAAAGGTGTTGGAAAAATTTATTTCAATCCCTGAAAAACCGCCGATCCTATGGATTCACGGAAACGATGATCACATTATTGCGGATGAATCTTATTCAGATCCGGGTTTTCAGGGCAAAGCAGATTTAAGGGAGAACTGGCCCGGAGAGGAAACCTTTCCTCCTCAACCCATGATCACTCAAATCTCCTATGCACTTGTACAGTATGCCCGCTCTGGAGGAAAAGTAGAGAAGCTTTTCGTAGATAATTCAGGACACACTCCCTTTCTGGAACGACCGGCAATCACCCTAAAAACCTTAAGAACATTCTTCAAAGCTTAAAAAAGCGCTAACATCAAACAAATTTTTTGACAAACTGCTTTCCACAGAATATATTGTTACTAACGTTTGAAACTTTTCAAACGTTGATATACTTAAATACTTCATATATAACCATCAACTTAAAGTTCGGCACCATTATGAACCGATTAGCTACCATCTTTTTTCTTTTTTGTTGTATGTCCATAACAGCCGTCCAGGCTCAATCTACCGGATCCATAGAAGGTCAGGTTTTTGATGTTGAATCTTCGGAAGCACTTACAGGCGTCAACATTGTGCTGCGCGGAACCAGCTTTGGAGCGGCAACAAACATCAACGGAAACTACCGTATTGAAAATATATCCGGCGGTAATTACACGTTAGTTGCTACTTACCTTGGATATGAAACCATTGAACAACAAGTGGAGATCTCAGCCGGACAATCCTTAAATCTTGATCTTGAAATGGAGGCCACTTTCCTTAGAAGTGATGAGATGGTCGTTACAGGTTCACGTCGGCCGGAAAAATTGCTGGAATCTCCTACTACAATTGAAAGAGTCTCAACAGAGGATCTTGAATTATCAGGCGGTTCTACCTTTATGTCCTCACTGTCGAACCTCAAAGGAGTCAACTTTGCCAATGCCGGAATGAACACACAGTTGATTTCTGCGCGGGGATTTAACAGCAACTTTAATACCCGAATGTTATTCCTAATCGATGGCCGGCTGGCTACCCTTGGCGGCACAGGCTTACCTCAAGGAAATTTCCTTCCCTCAAGTAAAATTGACCTCAAAAGCATTGAAGTAGTGCTTGGTCCTGCTGCAGCCCTTTACGGCCCAAATTCAGGATCCGGTGTTATAAATGTTGCTACAAAAGACCCCTGGGATCAGTCTGGTGTAACGGTTGAAACCCGCGCCGGGAATCAAAAACTCAGAGATATCAATTTGCGTGTAGCCGGGACTGTGAATGAACAGTTCGGATACAAGTTCACGGGGCAATATATGGAAGCGGTTGACTTCAAGCCTCAACGCGAAGACAGCCTTCATTTTTATCAGGCTGCAGGAACCAAACCTACATCTGCAAATACTGTTTTTGAAACCGATGTAGTGGAAAATTATAATGTAGGGGCTACAAAATTTAACGGATCACTTTATTATAAATTCGGTGATTGGAAAGCGACCGGAACCTATGGATGGTCTTCTACTGATCAGTTCTCATTAACAGGAAACGGCCGTAACCGTATTCAAGGTTGGGAAGTTGATTATCAAACTTTACAGCTGAGCAACACAAACTGGTACGCCCAATTTTCTCGCACCGGTAATAAGGCCGGAAGCTATCAGCTTAATCAGGTAGTTCCCGCTGTGCAAGCTATGGTCAATGGAGGGATGTCTTTAGATCAGATCGATATTGAAAGCATCCGCGAAAGTGTAGCATTTATAGATGATACTGAGATCTATGATTCTGAACTTCAGTATAACAATCAGTTCGGTGATCTTAGTATAGTTACCGGGATAAACTATCGTAACTATATGCCCGAATCTCAGGGTACTTATTTAGAAGATGGTGCTGGTCAGGATATCAGCCGTGAACTGTTTGGCGGGTATGCACAGCTGGATTATGATCTGCTACCCGACAAATTACAGCTTGTTGCAGCAGCTCGTATTGATGATAATTCTGATTATGATACTCAGTTCAGCCCAAAAGGCTCCGTTGTATTCACCGCGGTGCCGGGACATAATATCCGGGCAACCTATAACCGAGCTTATACTACTCCTACCATCCTTCAGAGTCATGCTTATATACCGGTTCCTGACTTATTTGCCCCCGGTTATGATTTCCTGATCCGTGGAAATACTGAAGGATATGAAATTCAAGATGGCTCCGGAACTGTAGTCACTACTATTGATCCTACCGCTCCTGAAGAAGTAAATTCCATGGAATTAGGCTATAAAGGGGTATTTGGAGAAAAACTCTTTGTAGATGTTGTCGGTTACTACTCATGGTACAAAAACTTCATTGGTACTGATATTGTG
This sequence comes from Gracilimonas sp., assembly GCA_040904925.1. Taxonomy (GTDB): domain Bacteria; phylum Bacteroidota; class Rhodothermia; order Balneolales; family Balneolaceae; genus Gracilimonas. Next base: position 118,875 of record JBBDSP010000003.1, read on the forward strand.
GCCGATGGAATAAATACCATCGCTTATCGCAACGGAGAGCAGGTCATGGTAGAGGGAAGTAATTTTACCGCACTGCAAACCTACATCAACTTCGGTGAAGCAGAAGTACGAGGATTCGATCTTGGCCTGAATTATTATTTCAATGATCGATACAGTGTAAATGCAAATATGTCAGCGATCGAGTTAGTGGATTTTACCAACGAAACCACTGCTGCAGATCTGCCACTCAACACTCCCCTGCTTAAAATTAAAGGTGGATTTACTGCCAAGCAGTTTTTCAGTAACGACACATTCAGAAGCCCATTCCTAAAAATTGACGGGCGCTGGCAAGATAGTTACCAGTTCTTCTCCGGATACTGGAACACCAACGTTTTATTAGATGATGATGGTGATCTCACAAACGATGAAGAATTATCTTCTAAATTTGAGCTCGATCTGTCCACCGGATTTGATATTTCTGACACCGGTTTATCATTTCAGTTTAGCTTAAATAATATCTTTGACACAGAAAAAGTAGATCAACTTGGTACCGCTCCTCGTGGCCGTACTTTCTGGTTCGCACTTAAATATAATTTCAATGGACTTCGATTCTGAGTTTGAATAGTAGCTTAGAGATTAGTCCCAAGGCAGAGTTGATTACTCTGCCTTTTTTTATGCTTTGAAGTTTATCTTATATATAACTTCACTTAGCACCTCTGCAGTGCCTATCTTAAGTTATCAATTTATATGAGTGGTCTTTAATCACACTAAAAATTATGGCCGAAGAAAAACCTCACAAATCCGGATATATAGCCATTATAGGTAAACCCAATGCAGGGAAATCTACACTGATGAATTACATTCTCGGCAGCAAGATCTCCATCACTACCCATAAGGCGCAAACTACCCGGCATCAAATTGTTGGGATTTTTTCAGATGATGATACACAGATCGTTTTTTTGGATACTCCCGGTGTCATCAGCCCTAAGTACGAACTGCAAAAAGCCATGATGAAAACGGTGGAACGGGCTCGTTCGGATGCAGATGTCATACTTTTCATTCACGACCCCACCGATAAACACCCAACGGATGATGTGATCAAGTTGATCAGCTCTATCAACAAGCCGGTGTATTTGGTGGTGAACAAAATGGATTTCGCAGATCAGGAAAAAGCCGAGCGGTCTGCAGCTGAGATCCAGGACAAAATGAAGATCCGGTCGGTGCATTATGTTTCTGCCACAACAGGAACCGGTGTGCCTGAATTGATGGAAGAAATACGCGCCGGACTTCTACCCGGGCCTCCCTTCTATCCCAAAGAAGACCTCAGTGAACACCCGGTCCGATTCTTTGTTTCGGAGCTGATCCGTGAACAGATCTTCCTGCAATTTCATCAAGAGATTCCTTATTCCTGTACCGTGGAAGTAGTGTCTTATGATGCCGATGTGGATATCGACCGCATTCATGCTGACATCATTGTGAATCAAAAATCCCAGAAAGGTATGCTGATCGGAAAAGGCGGTTCAGCCATAAAAGAGCTGGGAATTGAAGCACGCAAATCAGTCGAAGAATTTATTGGCAAACAGGTGTATCTGGAACTGCACGTGAAAGTCCGCGAAAAATGGAGAGAGAAAGAAGGCTGGGTTCGGAATTTGGGATATGGCAAGTAATAGCAAGGAACGCAGAAAACACAGGTTGAAAGGATAATCGCTGATTTAAAGTGACTCTTGACCTCGCTCCGCACGCTCTGCGTCGGAGCGGATTGGTTACTACTCAGAGCATTGTAACTAGAGCAAATCTTTTTTACCAGTAAGGGCGCATCGCCATGCGCCCTTACTGGTATTTCTCACTATCTGATCTACAAAATCCATACCATACGCTTTTCACAAAAAATAATTTGCACCATCCAAATTCTCCCCGTAGTTTCAAAGCAATGAAATTAATTCGACAAAATATCACCACCCCTTCTGCAACCATGTGTTGTATGTGTATGTGCTACGCGCAGACCTAAGGGCTATGATATAGATAAAAATATTCGACAAAGCCCTTTTGAATGCAACTCCGAAGGGCTTTTTTATTGGATAGTAATTTCAATTGTTCTTTAAACATACTGTTGCATTCTCATTACGAAAGGTGGAGGGATCAGGTCCTGTGAAGCCTTGGCAACCGTTCTCCACACATAAAATTTATGTGTGCAGGAAAAGGTGCCACATCCTGTTCCGAACATAAATGCTTATGTGTCGGAAAAAGATGAGTTCGATAAGACCCGGTTTTTGTAAGAAAAGCCTCTTTCGGATTCATCTCTGAAAGAGGCTTTTTTTGTTTTAATGAATTTTGAAAATAAAGGGCCACTAAAACTCGAAACCACAAAAAGAAAAAATCTTACTTAGTGTTTTTGAGTTTTAGTGGCAAAAAAAACATGCGAAAAACTTATAACGACTGGTACTTAAAAAAGATGAGAGCTACAGAAGAGCTCTCTATTGAAACCGATCAGGTAGAAGAACTTCTTGAAGAAGTAAAGACCATTGCTATGGTTGGCATTTCCCGCAATCGCCATCGCGACAGTCAGTATGTAGCACGATATATGAAAGATGCGGGTTATAAAATCGTACCCGTTAATCCGGCTGCGGATGAGATCCTGGGAGAGAAAAGCTATCCCGATCTTAAAAGTATTCCCTTTTCCGTGGATGTAGTAGACATTTTTCGCCGACCGGAAGATATCCCTGAACTAGTGGATGAGGCTTTGAAAGTCAACCCAAAGGTGATTTGGCTGCAGCTTGGAACTGGAGATCATCCCGATGTTCGTAAAAAAGTGGAAGAACAGGGACTTCAATTTGTACAGAAGCGATGTATTAAGGTCGATCATCAGTTTTTGATCCGACCTAAAAAAGAAACCCAGCAATGATTTTCAACAAACAACAAACTCAATAATACTCACTCCAAAACCATCAAACTATGAGCAACGAAAAAGAAAAACGCGACTTCAAATTTGAAACCCTGCAGCTTCATGCGGGGCAGGAACCCGACCCCACAACAGGATCACGAGCAGTGCCCATTTATCAAACCACTTCATACAATTTTGATAACACGGACCACGCCGCCAACCTGTTTGCCCTTCGTGAATTCGGTAACATCTACACCCGGATCATGAACCCAACCAACGATGTTTTTGAAAACCGACTTGCTGCACTTGAAGGAGGAACAGCCGCTTTAGCAACCGCATCAGGACAAGCAGCTCAGTTCCTGGCAATCACAAACCTTGCCGAAGCCGGTGATAATATCGTTTCAACTCAATACCTATATGGCGGAACTTACAATCAGTTCAAGGTGACACTGCCCCGTCTGGGTATCAAAGTTAATTTTGCTAAGGAAGACTCTGTTGAAGCATTTGAAAAACACATCGATGATAAGACAAAAGCTATCTATGTTGAATCTATCGGGAATCCACGCGGAAATATCGCTGACTTTGAAGGACTTTCTGCCCTTGCCAAAAAACATAATATCGCTCTTGTAGTGGATAATACATTTGGTGCCGGCGGCGCCCTCGTTCAGCCCCTGAAACATGGCGCAAATGTGGTCACAGCTTCTGCTACTAAATGGATCGGCGGTCACGGCACTTCGATTGGTGGCGTAATCGTGGATGGCGGAAACTTTAACTGGGGCAACGGTAAATATCCCGGATTCAGCGAACCTTCCCCCTCTTATCACGGACTCAATTTCTGGGAAGTTTTCGGGGAAGACGGACCCTTTGGAAACATCGCTTTTGCCATTCGAGCACGTGTGGAAGGCCTGCGGGATGTCGGCTCCTCACAGTCTCCGTTCAACAGTTTCCTGCTGCTTCAGGGATTAGAAACATTGTCACTTCGTGTGGAACGACACAATGAGAACGCACTCAAACTGGCCAAATTCCTGCAAGGGCATGATGCTATTGAATGGATCAACTATACCGGACTTCCGGAGCATGATTATCACGAACGTGCCAAGAAATATCTCAAAGACGGGCACTTCGGTTCTGTGTTCACCTTTGGTGTTAAAGGCGGATATGATGCTGCACGTGATTTCATCGAGAATGTTGAGCTGTCGAGTCATCTTGCCAACGTAGGAGATGCCAAAACACTTGTTATCCATCCTGCTTCCACAACGCATCAGCAATTAAACGAAGCGGAGCAGCAAGCCAGCGGCGTTAAAGGTGATCTGATTCGGGTATCCGTTGGGATCGAACATATCGATGACATCATCGAAGATTTCGAGAAGGCTTTTGCCAAGATCAAAGTAACGGCTTAACTCAAACTTAGTACTCCATTGCGGGTGTGGTGGAAGCCCACGCCCGCTTTTTAAAACATACCTATGAATAAAGGAATCAAAATCACACATCTTAAAAAGAGCTGGACTACTGAATCCGGACATACTTTTGATGACGTTGACATTGCCTGGAAAAGCTGGGGTAAGCTCAATGAAAACCGGGACAATGTGATTCTGATCTGCCATGCCCTAACAGGTCATGCAGCAGCAGATGAGTGGTTCAGCGGATTGTTCGATGAAAGTGGAATCCTTGATCCTAAAAAGCACTTCATTCTATGCATTAATGCGCCGGGAAGTTGCTATGGCTCTACCGGGCCAATCACCATCAACCCAAAAACCGGAAAAGCCTGGCAGGCTGATTTTCCTGAAATCACCATCCGTGATATCGTGACCTTTCAGCAGTTACTCCTGGACGAATGGAAAATTACCGGAGTTGAGTTGGCACTTGGCGGATCTATGGGTGGGATGATCGCCCTTGAATTTGCCCTGATGGATGACCGGATAAGGTCCGCAGCACTTTTTGTTATGGGGAAAGCACATTCGCCTTGGGCTATTGGAATCAGTGAAGCACAACGCATGGCGATCTATGCAGGTGAAAACTGGAATAACGGATTCTATTCACAAGAAAACCCACCCAAAAAAGGGTTGGCAGCAGCACGGGCAATGGCCATGATCACCTACCGTACACCCGAAAATTATGAGTACAAATTCAGACGAGATATTCACCCCGAAAAAAAGATCTATCAGGTTCAATCATACCTTAACTATCAGGGACAAAAGTTAACTGAGAGATTTGATGCTAATACCTATGTCATTCTTTCTAAAGCAATGGATTCGCACGATGTCTCGAGGGGCCGCGGAAGCTTTGAAACCGTTTTAGGGAATTTGAATAAACCTATTTTAGTTGTGGGTTTTGAAAGCGACAATCTCTACCCCATTCACGAACAAAAAGAACTTTCAGAACTCATTCCAAATTCTACTTTTGCGGCGCTTGAATCCCCATATGGGCACGACGCTTTTTTAATTGAATTCGAACAGCTCAATAAGCAGCTGAAGACTTTTTATCACTCACTCATCAAGACAAAATCATGACATTAGCATTGAAAAGATCTATTCCTGAAAAGAAACCGAAAAAAAAGAAATTAACGGTCTTTATTGCTGGGATTGGTGCTGTTGGAGGAACTCTATTGCAGCAAATAATGGCGCTTGATCACCCGTTTTTTGAACTGGAGATCATCGGGTTTTGTAATAGCCGCTCAACCCATTGGAATCCTGATACTCAGCAGCTAAAAAATGCGGGGGCCTTACAGTCAGGAGTGCAAACTGACTGGGATAAGATCACAAAAAAACTCATTCAAGAAAGAGTAAAGAACTTGATCTTTGTTGATGCCACCGGCAGCGAAACAGTGGCCAGGATCTATGAAGAACTTTTGGAGCATGGCATCCACGTTTCTACCCCAAGTAAAAGGGCTAATACTTTTGAACAGGAATATTATAACCGCTTGGTCAAAATCAATAATACTTCAAAAGCCCACTATCGTTTTGAAACAGCGGTAGGGGCAGGACTTCCCATCATAAGCACCCTCAAGACTCTCCTAAACAGTGGTGATAAAATTACCGAGATATCAGGAGTGGCTTCAGGCACCATGACCTTCCTTTTTACTCAGCTTCAAAATGGAGTTCCATTTAGTAAAGCTGTTCGGAAAGCCAAAGAGGATGGTTACTCAGAACCCGACCCCCGAGATGACTTATCCGGTGAAGATGTAGCACGAAAGTTTTTGATTCTTGCTCGAACCAGTGGCTACATTTTTGAGAGAGACGATATCAGGGTTGATACCTTGGTTCCTGAAAAACTTATTTCCTTATCCACGGAAGAATTTCTCGAGCATCTTCCCGAGTACGACAGTCACTGGAAAAGCCGAAATGCTCAGGCTATGGTCAACAACCGTAAACTGCGTTATGTGGGTAAGTTCACGCCGGATGGGATTTCAGTTGGAGTTGAAGAAGTAAAAGCAGATTCTCCTTTGGCTGGTTTAAAAGGTACCGATAACCTGATCCAAATCTACACAAAACGATATTCCACCTCACCGATAGTTATTCAGGGTCCGGGAGCCGGAAGAGACGTAACCGCAGCCGGCGTTTTGGGTGATATTATTGATATTGGCGGGTTGGTTTAATTTGATCATTGGGTATGATATTTATCCTCTGCCCATTTTTCAGGATTATTCCTGATGTATTCAGAGATACGATTATATGATTCTTGATCTCTAATGATATGGTCATGGTATTTAGGTTGCCATTTGAAACCAGAAACAATTTTCCTGGCAGATTTGGTTACCCCAATTTTAAATCCACGAATTATTGATGGCAGATTTTTAGATTGAGGCCCAAATTTATTTAATGATTTTTGGCGACCCGAACCCGACCGTAGAGACGCAAGATTTTGCGTCTCTACAACGGTATCATTTCGGCCATCATCATCATCATCAATATTCAACCCAACAACCTTACCAAAATGACATTCTCGTTTATGCGCACATATCGTAACGAAATACACCCCGTTCCATCCATAATCCCATGATTTCAATCGAACGGTGTCTGACCTGTATTTTTTAAATCCCCGATTTTGCATATCTCTTATTTTGAAACGACCTTCCTCAAAATAATTCAATTCTATTTAATTGCAATTTCATGAGAATATCCCTCTTTTTACTGATTTTCATTCTTGCCTTACAAACAACTCAGGCACAGGAACGCCAGCGTGCAAGAGACCTTGGTATTAAACCGGGAATTTTAACACCGGGTCCATTAAATGCCCTCACGGATGTTGAAGGGATAAAAGTTGGTCACCGAACCGTCATTGAAGGCGAAAATATCCGAACGGGTGTTACGGTGATCTTACCCCACGATGGAGACCTGTTCAAATCAAGAGTGCCCGCTGCTGTTTATGTGGGCAATGGATTTGGGAAAGCTTTGGGATTTACTCAGGTTCAGGAACTCGGGGAACTCGAAACGCCCATAGGATTAACAAATACCCTAAGCATTCACACCGTAGCCAATGGAATTACTGATTATGTACTTCGCCAGCCCGGTAACGAAAATGTCCGGTCGGTAAACCCTGTAGTAGGTGAAACCAATGATGGATGGCTCAATGATATTCGAGGCCGACACGTAACCATGCAGCATGTTCTTGAGGCGATTGAAAATGCACAGGGCGGTGCAGTTGATGAAGGTAGCGTTGGCGCCGGAACAGGAACTTCAGCCCTGGGATTCAAAGGCGGCATTGGAACTTCATCCCGAACACTCCCGGAAAAACATGGCGGATATACCGTCGGGGTTTTGGTGCAATCGAATTTTGGTGGCGTCCTTTCTATAGATGGTGCACCCGTTGGGGAGGAGCTCAATAATCATTACATGGCAAGCGATGTCCCTTACGATGTGGATGGTTCAATTATGATCGTGGTTGCAACCGATGCCCCTCTCCTTTCCCGAAATTTAGAACGATTGGCTAAACGTGCATTACTTGGTATATCCCGGGTAGGTGGATTTGCCTCTAACGGAAGCGGAGATTACGTGATCGCTTTTTCCACAAGTGAAGATGTTCGGATCGATAATAGTTCTTCCGGTTCAACCCAAACCTACAAAGAGTTAAAAAATTCAGCCACCACTCCGCTTTTTCTTGCAGCAGTTGAAGCCACTGAGGAAGCCATCCTGAATTCCCTGTTTATGGCGACTACTGTAACCGGTGATCAAGGACACACTCAACAAGCTTTACCCACTGATCAGGTTTTAGAAATAATGAGGAAGTACAACCTGCTTGAAGAGTAATTTTGAGCTATCGGACTACTCTATCGCCAAATTCCCCACAAACTCCCCCACTCTCTCCCACGAACATAATTTTGTGGCTTTTTCCCGCACTGAAACAAGAGCTTACCTTTAATATTCAGGTTTACACTGTATATATATAAGATATGTTCATTTTGTGAAAATCGAGCTCCAATAGTTAAAAACACCACTTCAACCTTTCTTTAACTTTATTGGAATGAACTCTTGACACATAGTGGAGCTTTAGGGTACATTGTGGGGTGAAGTGGGAGATAGTGGGGACCTCTCTCTTTTCTTCAAAAATAGCAATCTGAAATTACCGCAGGGATATCGTGCCAAGTTTTAAAGGACAATACGAGCATAGTATAGATGCCAAAGGGCGTGTTGCATTTCCTGCGAAGTTACGCAAATCTTTGAGTCCGGACGCACAAGAACGCTTTACTATTGTGCGTGGACAAGAGCCATGTCTTTATTTATATCCCGAAGACGAATGGCAAAATGTTGAAAAGAAGCTTTCCCAGATCAACAACTTCACCAAAAAAGGCCGCCTGGCCAAAAGAAACTTCCTGCGCTATGCGGAAGACGTGTCCCTTGATAAACAAAACCGTGTGGCCCTTCCCTCCGACCTCACCGAATATGCAGAAATCAACGGTAAAGCCGTATTTCTGGGGATGGGTGAATATATAGAGGTCTGGGATCCTGCTAAACTTGAAGAAGCTGATGCCGCCCTTGATGACGGCGCTTTTGAAGAGATCTTTGAACAAGTGATGGGTAATGAACCGGAAAATGATGGAGCTTAATATGACATCATATATAGAACATATCCCGGTTTTGCTTCATGAATCTGTTGAAGCCCTTATAACTGATAAAGACGGTATATATATAGACGGCACACTTGGCGGTGGCGGACATTCTAAAGAAATTTTAAAACATCTTGGTGAAAACGGAGAGCTATACGGCATCGACCAGGATGATGAGGCTCTTGAAGCGGCTTCAGAAAATATTGGCAATGACAAACGTTTTACCCCGATAAAAGGCAATTTCGGCTACCTGGCCACTCTTCTACCTCCCCAAACCCACGGTCAGATAGCCGGAATCCTTTTGGATCTTGGCGTTTCAACCCACCAGATAAAAGAACCGGAACGCGGCTTCAGTTTTCAGGAAGACGGTCCGCTCGATATGCGCATGGGGAATCTATCCGGCGTATCAGCCTATCAGGTGGTGAATGAATATGACTATGAAAAGCTGCGCGATATCATCTTCCATTATGGAGAAGAAAAGCAAAGTCGCAAAATCGCACATGCTATTATTGAAGCTCGACCCATTGAAACTACCGGTGAACTTCAAAAAGTAGTTTCATCTGTAGTAAACAACCGTTTTGAAGTGAAATCGCTGGCTCGTGTTTTTCAGGGTATCCGCATTGAAGTGAATCGCGAACTGGAGATGCTGGAAAACGTAATGGAGCATTCGCTGGAAGTATTGAAACCCGGTGGACGAATTGTAGCAATTTCATACCACTCTCTTGAAGATCGTATCGTCAAGAGATTCTTTAAGTCCGGAAACTTTAAAGGTAAAGTGGAAAAAGATTTTTATGGAAACCCAATATCCCCGATCAAGCCAGTTAACAGGCAGATCATAACGCCCTCCAAAAAAGAGGTTTCCAAAAACGCAGCTTCCCGAAGCGCTAAACTTAGGGTCGCTGAAAAAGTAGAAGGAGGCGAATCATGATGGTGCAATCCCCACTTAAGAAGCACGACATCAGGCCAAACCTCCGAAAAGTCCCCCTGCCTGAGAACGGTTCTTCCTCATCAGGTAAAAAAGGTGCAAATCACGCTCCTGCCAATGGCAGAAAAACAAGCCTGCCGAAGATCAAACCCTGGAAAGTTATCCTTGGCAGTGTAATTATCGGTATTTGTGGATTGCTCTACCTCACCCACGTATTCTCAACCCAAAGCCTGCTCGAAGAAGTACAGGTTCTTGAAGCAGAATACAATAGAACCCGGGCTCAATACGATGAGCTTAAACTTCGTTACGACCGAATGATCGGCCCTGCAGAAATTTATCAGAAAGCAGAGCAACAAGGCTTCATAAATGGCGGACCTGCAGACAAAGTTATAATAATAAGGGAGTAGCAGATGGATGAACGCACTGCCATATTAAGCCGAATGTTTATCATTTTAGGGTTGATATTACTCATCCCTACTGCGCTTGGGTTTCAACTGATCCGCATTAATTATTTTGAAGGAGATGAACTTCGCACCCTTTGGAGTAAACAAGCTATTGATCAGATCCCGATTCCTGCACAGCGTGGCAACATCTATGATGCAAACGGTACCCTGCTGGCGACCAACTCAGTAGATTATAAAATAGCCTTCGATCCCAAAGTACAGGTAAATGGAAAGATTGGTGTCCCTAGAGAGCAAGTTAATCAGCTTATTCAAACGCTTGCTTCACTGACCGGAAAAAGTGCATCTGACTATCAAAGAAAGATAAATTCAGCTCCGCCGCACTCACGATACATCGTACTTGAGCGAAGTATATCTGTTTTGGCTAAAGATGAGATCAATGCCCTGAATATCAAAGGAGTGATCCTGGAAGAAAATTATCGCCGCAAATATACCTTTGGCTCCTTGGCAGCTCACACCCTTGGATTTGTAAACCATGAAACCAACGGTCGGATCGGTTTAGAGGCATATTATAATGAAGAGCTAAAAGGAGAAGACGGAGTCCGGCAAGTAAGGCGAGATCCGTTCAACCGTATTTTTGAATATATAGGAGCTCCTAAGAAACTTCCCCGAAACGGATATTCACTCCACACCACTATCGACGCTTATTTACAGGCTATCCTTGAAGATGAGCTGCAATCCGGAGTTGAGAAGCATCTCGCTAATTACGGAACCGGAATTATAATGGATCCCAAGACCGGGGCCATTAAAGCCATGGCAAACTATCCGACTTATGATCCCAATTTTCCAGCAAGTTCAGATGATGAGAACCGACGTAATTTTGCGATCTCTGATATGATAGAGCCCGGATCTACATTCAAATTGGTAACTGCAATAGCTGCAATTGAACAGGGCGTTGTCGAATTTGATGAAATATTTGAAACACCTGAAAACGGTGAGATAGTCATTCATGATCTGATCTTACGTGATCACGATCCGCTGGGTGATCTTAATTTTCAGGAAGTCATACAGAAGTCATCCAATGTGGCTACCGCAGAAATTGCCATGCGTATGAAGCCTGAAACATTCTATCAATATGCCCGGAATATGGGGTATGGTTCCGAAACCAATATTGATCTTATTGGTGAGGTGCAGGGCCGGCTGGCGAAACCTTATGAATGGAGTTTGGTAACCCTTCCATGGATGTCTCATGGTTATGAGATACAAACCACTGCTCTTCAAGTGGCTCAGGCTTATGCCGCATTTGCTAATAATGGGATGATGATGCGCCCTTATCTGGTTGAAAGAATTGAGGATAAAAACGGCTCAATAGTAAAAGAGCACAAACCGGTTGGAATTCGGCGTATTGCCAAAAGATCTACCTTAAATAAACTGTTACCGATATTTGAAAGCGTTGTTGCCGATTCCGGGACCGGTGATCTTGCACAAGTTGACGGACTGCGAATTGCCGGAAAAACAGGGACTGCCAAAAAAGTAGTAAATGGCCGATACACCAATAACTATCGCGGTTCTTTCGTGGGGTTCTTCCCGGTTGAAGACCCACAATATGTAGTATTCATTTTACTTGATGAGCCCAAAACCAGTGGTTATGGCGGATTTACTGCAGGGCCTGTTTTCAAAAATATTGCAATGCGTATCGCCGGGCTGGATGACAACATCCAGCGAAGCATGAAATCTGATGAGCCTGAAGTACCCCTGTTTACTCAGACACCATCATTAAAAGGGCTTTCAAAAGACAAGGCTCAGCTTCTTCTCTCAAATTTAAATCTTTCTTACGACGTTGCCGGAAAAGAAGGATATGTAACAGATCAGATTCCTGCTGCCGGTAGTCCGTTAGAAGTCGGAGAGAAAATTTCTCTCACCTTATCGGAAACTTACAGCGCTGCTGATAGTGCAACTGTAAAAGAGGGCTATGCTGAAATTCCGGACTTGATAGGAATGAATATGAGACAAGCCACTTCCCTGTTATCTGAAATAGGATTGAATCCTGAGATCATTGGCTCCGGAACCATATTTGCACAATACCCAAAAGCAGGAGAATGGTTGAGGAAAGGATATTCAGTTACCCTACGCGGTAAAGCAAAATCCCTGGAAACTTTAACCCAAGTTAGCAAACGATAAGTGACACTCGATAAACTCATAGAAATTTGCACACCGCTCCACGTCACCAATGAGAAAATTGACGCTGAGCTAACTGCGTTTGCTATCGATTCGCGTGAAGTAAAAGAGGGATCAGTATTTATCGCTATCCGTGGCACTCAGGTTGATGGGCACATGTTTCTGGAAGATGCCATTGGCCGTGGTGCAAAGGTGATCATTTGTGAAGAATCATTCTATACCGATGAAGACGTTTGTGTGATCGAAGTTGAGAATACCCAAAAACTAGCCGGACCTATCGCACAGGCTTTTGCAGGAAATCCCGGTGAAAAATTAAAGGTAATCGGTATTACCGGAACGAATGGCAAGACAACCACCGCCACTTTAGTGTATCAAGTATTGAGTGCATGCGGCCGGAAAGCATCATTGCTTGGTACCGTAAGCAAAAGAATTTTAGACGACGAGTTTGACAGCAAACTCACCACTTCCGACCCCATCGAGCTTGCAAATGATATGAAAACCATGGCCGATGCGGGATCAGATTATTTAGTGATGGAAGTTTCTTCGCATGCTTTACATCAGCACCGAACAGCGGGATTTGATTTCGAGGTGGCTGCATTCACGAATCTAAGCCATGACCACCTTGACTACCACGAAACACTGGAAGAATATGCAAAAGCAAAAAGAATGCTGTTTGATCAACTTCCTGAAAACTCGACTGCTGTAGTAAATATAGATGACCAATATGGCCGCAACATGCTTGAATATTGCAAGGCTAAAAAAGAGCTTCTGAGCTTCAATAATGATTCAGCTTATATCCTCGAGAATTCAGCAGATGGCATTTCTGTGATCGTAGATGGACAGAAGATCGAAAGCCCACTTGTTGGCAAGTTCAATGCCTATAACATTGGGTTGGCATATTTGATCTGTAAAAGCCTTGAGTTAGAACCCAAAGAAATTACAGAAGCACTTCAGAATGCCAGAGGCGCAGCGGGACGAATGGAAACCATTACTATTGAAGGAGAAGACCTCCCCTTGGTCATAGTGGATTATGCCCACACCCCGGATGCACTGCAAAACGTGTTGTCCACCCTTTCTGCAGTAAAAGATGCTTCTCAGAAACTTACCGTTGTATTTGGCGCTGGTGGTGATCGAGATACATCCAAACGCCCCGAGATGGCAAAAGTATCAGAAGAACTTGCCGATAAGATCATTGTAACCAGTGATAATCCTCGTACCGAAAATCCTGATCTCATTATAACAGATATACTCGACGGATTTGAGAATCTCGACAATGTGAAGAGTATCACAAACCGAAAAGATGCGATCGAAAGAGCAATCACTGAAGCTTCAGAAAATGAAATTATTCTTATAGCCGGAAAAGGGCACGAAGATTATCAGGAAGTAAATGGTGAACGTCATCATTTTGATGACCGCGAGATCGCCCGGGAATTTCTCACACAAAAAGCCGGAGGGAACTGATGTTACACGAACTCTTCACCTGGCTTGATTCTGTTTATGACGTTCCCGGAACCGGAGCTGTTGCATTTATTTCCACCCGAACTGCACTTGCAGCTGTTACCTCCCTGTTGATCAGCTTATTCATTGGGCGAAAAATGATACAGTGGTTAAGCAAGCTGCAGTTGAAAGAAGTGATCAGGGATGATATCGGCTTAGACAATCACCTTGTCAAAGGAGATACGCCAACCATGGGCGGAGTTATCATAATCCTGGCAATCATCATTCCAACGATACTGTGGGCCCGGCTTGACAGTATTTACAGCTGGCTGATCATTTTTGTGGTGCTTGCTCTCGGAATTGTAGGTTTTATTGATGACTACATAAAAGTGGTTAAAAAAGATAAAAGCGGACTTGCAGGATGGTTCAAGATTGCCGGTCAGGTAACAGTTGGACTCATTGTTGGAGCCGCGCTCTACTTCCACCCCGAGTTTGAATCCTTCAATTCACTTACCACGGTTCCCTTCCTTAAAAATGTAAATCTCGATTATGCTTATTTCGGAGACACTATTGGCTGGATGATCTACCTTGGCGTTGCCGTTTTTGTGGTTACAGCCGTAAGTAACGCCACCAATTTAACGGATGGACTTGACGGACTTGCCGCCGGAACTTCTGCCATCTGTGGAATTGTATTTGCCATTTTTGCTTATGTATCCGGCCGGGTCGATTTCTCCGGTTTCCTGGACATCATGTATTTACCCGGAGCAGGAGAACTTACCATTTTTACAGCCTCTCTGATCGGAGCTTGTATTGGATTTTTATGGTATAACACCAACCCGGCTTCCGTTTTTATGGGAGATACCGGTTCTCTGGCCTTAGGAGGAGCATTTGGCACCCTTGGATTGATGCTTCACAAGGAATTATTACTTCCGTTCATATGTGGGATCTTCTTTTTTGAAACACTTTCAGTGATCATCCAAACCACCTATTTCAAATACACCAAACGAAAATATGGGGAAGGAAGACGCGTCTTCTTAATGACACCGATCCACCATCACTATGAGAAAAAAGGATGGCCGGAACAGAAGATCGTGGTCCGCTTTTGGATCATCACCATTTTACTTGGAATTCTAAGCCTTCTGACCCTGAAGATCCGATGAGAGAAGTTAAGAACACACATATCGTTGTGATTGGTGCTGCCAGAAGTGGTATTGCTGCAGCTCTCCTGCTTCATAAGAAAGGAGCGGATGTTTTTGTGTCTGATTATGGCAAGATCTCCGAGGAAGCAAAAAAAAAATTGAATCAGGCCAACATTCCGTTTGAGGAAGAAGGTCATACTGAAAAAGCTAAAGCTGCAGAGTTCGCAGTTCTGAGTCCCGGCGTACCTACAGAATCCCCCATCGTTCAATTCTATCTGAATGAAGGCAAAGAGGTATACGCTGAAATTGAGATTGCCAGCTGGTTTACAGATCAAAATATTATTGCCGTAACCGGAAGCAATGGAAAGACCACTGTCGCCAACTGGCTCGATCATGTTTGGAAAACGGCTAAACGCGATCATGTACTTGCAGGAAATATTGGCGTGGCTTTTTCAGATCAGGTTGATAAAAATAAAGGAGACTTCCTCCTTGAAGTGAGCAGTTTTCAGCTCGACCATATCAAAGATTTTAGACCGGCGGTGAGCATGATCTTGAACATCACGCCGGATCACCTGAATCGCTATCAGAATAGCCTTGAAGCTTATGCAGCAGCTAAATTCAGAATCACAGAAAATCAGACGGCGGATGACCGGTTCATCTTTAACTACGATGACCCGATTATCCAGAAACACGTTGAAACGCTAAAGCTAAAGCAAAACGCTCCGCAGTTGTGGGCCTTCTCAAATGAGAATGAAGTCCCTGAAGGAGCCTTTGTTCGCAACGAACACATCATCTTCAAATTCAACAATAAAGAAGAAGCCCTTATGCCAACAGAAGAAATAGGACTCCGAGGCCGGCACAATTTAAGTAACGGACTAGCCACCGCCTTGGCAGCACGTGCTGCAGAGATCAAGAACGAAACGATCAGGGAAAGCCTGAGGTCGTTCACCGGCGTAGAACATCGTTTGGAAATGGCCCGCGAAGTGGACGGGGTGAAATACATTAATGACAGCAAGGCTACCAATGTAAACGCGGTTTGGTTTGCTCTCGACAGTTTTCACGTACCGGTTACTCTGATTTTAGGTGGCCGTGATAAAGGAAATGACTACAGCGAACTGGAAGCCCAGATCCGAGAGAAAGTGCACACCATCATTGCCATTGGAGAATCTAAAGATCGGATTGAGGAGCAGCTTAAAGATGTCGCTCCCAATTTTGTACGGGTTGAGACAATGGGCGGGGCCGTTCGTTCTGCTCAAAAAGTAGCTAAAAAAGGGGAAGTAGTGCTTTTGAGTCCTGCTTGTGCCTCCTTTGATATGTTCGACAGCTACGAACACCGAGGTAAAATTTTCAAAGAAGAAGTAAACAAATTGTGAACAGTAGCAAAGTAATAAAGTTACAGAGTGACAAAGTTAAGCATATGCAAACTTTGTCACTCTGTAACTCTGAATCTTTGTCACTTTAAAAAATATGATATACACGAGTCCACATAGCAATATTTCCAACATCATCGGCACTTCGGCCGAGGATATCGATACGCGCAAGCAAGGCAGCGACCGGTATCTGTTGATGGCGGTGGTTATCCTGATGACCTTCGGGATGCTGGCGGTATACTCGTCTATCGCATTTTTTGCGGAGAACAATTCTACCACAGCAGGTCAGTTGATCATCGGCCACGTAGTAAAGCTGGGAATTGCCTTTTTTGTGATGTTGATCGCTTCCAAGATGAATTACCACATCATCGCAAAATTCAGTCGCATTGGTATAGTTATCAGCCTGTTTCTTCTGTTAGCTGTTTTGGCTTTTGGAACGGAGCAATTCGGAGCCAAACGCTGGCTGAACGTGGCCGGGTTTTCATTTCAACCCTCTATGGTGGCCACCGTTGCACTCATGGTCCATGTATCAGTGTTGTTGAGTGAGAAGCAAGAATACATCAAGGACTTTAAGAAAACCTTCCTTCCCATCATGTTTTGGGTACTGCTTACCTGCGGATTGATCGGTATAGAAGATTTTAGCAGCGCCGGGATTCTATTGGTTGTTTGCCTTACCCTCATGTTTATAGGAAGAGTCAGTGTGATACAGCTTGGCTCGCTTGTGGCAATAGGAATTCTGGGAGGCACACTACTTCTCGGGCAATCCACTAACCGACAGGATCGTATAAATCAGTACATCACTCAGATCAAAGATATTCCAAGTGAACACATTATTCAGGGAAGCGGATATCAGGCACAACAGGCTCATATTGCTATCGCCAAAGGAGAATTACTTGGTGTTGGTATCGGGAAAAGTTCGCAACGTGACTTCCTCCCCGCCCCCTACAACGATTTTATTTTTGCCATCATAGCCGAAGAATATGGTTTGTTCGGAGCTATGTCTCTGATATTAATTTTTACACTGATCCTTTTCCGGGGTATTGTTTTCGTTGCCCGTAATGCCGAAGATCACTTTGGATCTCTGCTGGCAGTGGCTTGTACCCTCACCATCGTTTTATATGGATTTGTGAACGCCGGGGTTGCGAGTGGCATCCTTCCGGTAACAGGACTACCCATGCCTTTTGTGAGCTATGGAGGAACCAGTATGGTTTTTGCAGGTTTGATGATCGGCATCCTCCTCAATATTTCGAAGCATAACCGAAACCGGAGGACCTTGTTCTATGGATGATCCAAGAATTTTACTGGCGGCAGGCGGAACGGGCGGACATGTGTATCCGGCCATTGCAATTGCGGATGCTTTGAAAGCTGAAAACTCAGATACCGAGATTCTTTTTGTGGGAACCAAAGATCATATGGAATGGAAAGCCGTTCCCAAAGCCGGCTATGATATCCGGAATGTATGGATCAGCGGATTCCACCGGCGGTTCACCCTTAAAAATTTACTTTTTCCGGTGAAGTTGATGACAAGCCTTGTTCAGAGTTTAAGAATTTTGGTTGGATACAAACCACATGTGGTAGTTTCCTGTGGTGGTTATGTAGCCGGGCCCGTCGGCTGGGTTGCCGGTAAAAAAGGCATTCCGATCGTAATTCAGGAGCAGAACAGTTTCCCCGGTGTTACGAACCGACTGCTGGCAAAATTTGCCCTCAAAATATTTACGGCCTTTAAAGAGGCTGACCGCTATCTCCCCGAAGAAAAAACAGAGGTGACCGGAAATCCAACCCGAGCCACTTTAACGGGTGCCGATAAAGACAAGGCACTCAAATCATTCGGATTCAGTGATGACAAACCTGTACTCCTTGTAATGGGTGGAAGCGGCGGCGCCAAAACTATCAATGAAGCTATGAAAGCAAATATTGAGCAACTTCATGATAAAGCCGGATTACAAATTATATGGCAGTGTGGAGCCCGCTATTATGATGAGCTTTCAACAGAAGTACATGAAAAGAAATTAGAAAACCTGCGCCTCACAGCCTTCCTCGACAATATGGCGGAAGCCTATGCAGCTGCAGATCTGGTTATCAGTCGGGCGGGAGCGAGTTCGTGCTCGGAACTAATGTTAACGGGAAAACCAAGTGTGCTGGTCCCTTCTCCCAATGTTGCGGGAGACCATCAGACACAAAACGCAAAAGCAATGGTTGATGCAGGTGCATCTAAGTTGTTGGAGGATAATGCTATGAAAGAGACCATGACCGAATTAGTAGAACAACTGATCTACGATCAGGAAAATCTGCAGCGCATGAATCAAGCCGCATTAAATCTGGCTAAACCTGATGCAGCAAAACTGATAGCCAAAGAAATTTTAGAAATCGCAAAATCCAAGTTATAAAATAGAAGTGGGAAAACGCATCGAAACACAACCCGTTTTTGGTAAGACCAAGCATATCCACATGGTGGGTATAGGTGGAATTGGAATGAGCGGGATGGCCGAGATCTTATTGCAGCGCGGATATAAAGTAACCGGCTCAGACGGTGCTGAAACCGAAACTACGCGTCGTTTACAGGAGCTTGGGGCTACCGTACACAAAGGACACAAGGCCGAATATATAGAAGGTGCCGATGTAGTGGTTTACACAAGTGCGGTTAAAGCTGACGAAAATGTAGAAACTAGAGCAGCAATTGAAAAACGTATTCCTACCATCAAGCGCGCCGAAATGCTGGCCGAGTTGATGAAGATGAAATTCGGAATCGGTGTAGCCGGAACGCATGGTAAAACAACTACAACTACGATGGTCGGCCATGTTACACAAGATGGAAATTATGATCCCACCATCATTGTAGGTGGAAAAGTGCATAGTTTCGACAAGACCAATGCCGTAGTAGGCAAAGGGGACCTTATTGTGG
The DNA here is from genome assembly GCA_040904925.1 of Gracilimonas sp. Taxonomy (GTDB): domain Bacteria; phylum Bacteroidota; class Rhodothermia; order Balneolales; family Balneolaceae; genus Gracilimonas. The sequence goes on from JBBDSP010000003.1 coordinate 138,130, forward strand.
TGGAAGCCGATGAATTCGACCGGACTTTCCTACGCCTCTCTCCTTCCATCGCCATCATTACAAATATTGAAGCCGAACACCTCGACATCTATGATGACCTGGAAGATGTAAAACGGGCTTTTATCGATTACGCCAATAAAGTGCCTTTTTATGGAGCCGTCATCGTTTGTCTGGATGACTCGAATGTGCGAAGTATTCTGCCGGAATTAGAGAAAAGAGTCATAACCTATGGATTGACTCCACAAGCGAAATTACGAGCCACCGATATCAGAGCCGATGCATTTACCAGTACGTTCTCTGTCATTTATGGGGGAGAAAAACTTGGTGTCGTCACCTTAAAAGCACCGGGTGAACATAACGTGAAAAATGCGCTTGCTGCTATTGCAACCGGTATTGAGCTTGATATCGACTTTAAGCTGATCAAGAAAGGCATTGAGCATTTTGATGGTGTATTCCGTCGTTTTCAGCTTAAGTATGATAACGGCTGCATGGTGATCGATGATTACGCGCATCACCCTACCGAAGTGCAGGCAACCCTGAATGCAGCACGAAAAGGCTGGCCTGATCGCAGAGTGGTGGCGGTATTTCAGCCACACCTGTATTCACGCACCCAAGATCTTTATAAGGAATTTGGGCTTTCTTTCTTTGATGCAGAAATGTTGATCGTCACAGATGTATATCCATCCCGCGAAAAGCCCATTGAAGGCGTAACCGGAAAATTGATCGCAGATACCGCGGTTCAGTACGGACATAAAAATGTGGTGTATCTGGAGAACAAGGAAGAAGTCACCAAGACGCTAAAAGAAATTTCAAGATCCGGAGATATCATAATCACCATGGGTGCCGGTGATATCTATCGGTTTGGCGAAGAGTTTGTCGAAGAGTTGAAATCCGGAACCTTTAAACCGAAAGTAAAATAGTTGAGTAAGGAGAATTCAAATATCAAACTCATGCCCTGGCTTACCGCCGTATTGATGGTGACAGGAATTGCTGTGCTTGCGGCAATGTATTGGAACCGGAATGTTACTGTTCAGGATGTAAAGGTGAATGAACTCACTTTTACTCAATATGAGGATGTTAAGAATGCAACAGCGGTTCCATTTGGCATCAAACCCGACAGTCTTGATCTGAATGAAGTAATTCACAGAGTGGAAAAGCTGAATTATGTGCGTACCGTGGTACCATATATTGAACCTAACGGAAACCTAAGGCTGAATGTAGCAGAAAGAGAGCCTATTGCTCTATTAGTAAACGGTTCAGAAAGAACCTACGTGGATGCAGAAGGAGTCAAACTTCCCTTGCTAAAAGGAAAAGTACGGGATGTTCCCCTTTTATATGGCTATAGCACCTCAGCTTCTGACACTTTAAAGCAGGAATCCTTTTTACAAGTACGAGATTTTTTAATGAAAGCAAAGATCAATGAGTTCGGTTGGGCGACCATCAGTGAGGTAGCTTTTGATGAAACGGATGGAGTAGTGGCTTTGAGTCATGAAAATGGTGTCAAGCTGGTTTTTGGGCGTAACAATTTTGAACATAAACTGGAAAACTGGAAAGCCTTTTATACTCAGGTCTTGAAAACAAAAGGAATTCAGTCTGTACAACAAGTAGATCTGAGATTTACAGATCAGGTGGTTGCCCATGAAATTTAACTTCAATGACATAACCTACGCAGATGTAACTGTATACCCCCTGTTGAAAGATAGACCGGTCCGATCCGAATCAGAGTGTACGGTGCAAAGCATTCGTGCAGAAAAATTATTAGAAATATTACTTACTGAACCAAAAAAAGGTCTATCAAGTAAAGACAGTATCTCAGAATTTTATTCAGTGATTAGGAAAATACATATGGGCGTATTAAACCACGGCCAAACCAATGAAAAATCTATTTCAGACTGTTTTTCACTCCAAAAAAGAAACTTAGCAATCAATAAAAACACAGCGGATCATCATGGAAGAACATGAAAACATAATGGTAGGCCTTGATATAGGAACCACCAAAATTTGCGCAATCGTAGCCTCAATCGATGAACAGGAACGTATTCACATTCTCGGGGTGGGTAAAGCTCACAGCGACGGCCTGAACCGCGGAGTTGTGGTAAATATCGACAAGACCGTTAATGCGATTAAAGATGCCATTGCCCAGGCAGAACTAGCTTCCGGCATACAGGTGAATTCGGTGAATGTGGGTATTGCCGGAGATCATATTCGCAGTATGCGAAGCAAAGGGGTGATCACCATCAACAACAAAGACAACGAAATTACAGCAAAAGATGTGGAGCGGCTTCTTGAAGATTGCCAACGTATCATGCTTCCTACTGATCAGCAAATCCTTCACGTGATCCCGCAGGAGTTTGTGGTTGACGGGCAGGATGGCATCAGTGATCCCGTTGGGATGAGCGGCATGCGCATGGAAGCGGAAGTTCACATTATCACCGGCCTCGTTTCTGCAGCCAAAAACATGTATCGCTGTGTGGAAAGAGCCGGTTACCAGGTGGCAGATCTGATTCTGGAACCCCTTGCCTCCTCCTATTCCGTATTGGATGAAGAGGAAAAAGAAGCCGGTGTAGTTTTGGTTGATATCGGAGGCGGAACCACTGACCTCGCCATCTTTCAGGATAATACCATCCGTCATACGGCCGTAGTTGCCATTGCCGGACAGAAAGTGACCGATGACATCCGTCTCGGTCTCAGCGTGCTCGACGATCAGGCTGAAACTTTGAAACGGAAACACGGTGAAAGTTATGCAGACCTAATTGAAGAGGACGAAGTGATCACGGTTCCCGGAATTGCAGGACGGCCTCCCAAAGAGATCACAAAAAGCATTCTTGCCAAGATCGTACAGGCCCGGATGGAAGAGATCCTCGAGATCGTAGGTATTGAGATCAAACGCAGCGGATATGCAGATTCAATGAGCGCCGGAGTAGTTATTACCGGTGGCGGATCATTGATCAAAAATATCTGTCCGCTTGCAAATGAAATTTTAGGACTTGATGCCAAAGTGGGAATCCCACTGGGCATTACAGGCGGACTGAAGGAAGAAGTGAACAGCCCGATCTACGCTACCGGCGTTGGTCTGGTGATGCATGCCCTCCGTTCAGGAACCGCAAACAATCAGGCGATGATACCATCATCATCGCAAGGAACCAACGTAGAGCAGGTGATGCAAAAGATCACCGAGCGCATGAAAAGTTGGTTCAAAGAGCTTTAAAAGTAAAATCAGCAATCATCTACAACAATAACAATCCAGTAAAACAACAACTCAAAAGGAGTTAACAATGGCTAACAATTCACGTTTCTTTTTCGACGAACAGAGCCAGGAAAACGCTAAGATCAAAGTGATCGGCGTAGGCGGCGGTGGCGGAAACGCCATAAACAATATGATAAACATGGGCCTCGAAAGTGTGGAGTATATCGCACTTAATACCGATGCCCAGGCACTCAAGAACAGCATGGCAGATATCAAGATCCAGGTAGGTTCAGCCCTTACCAATGGACTTGGAGCCGGAGCACGACCTGAGATCGGTCGTGAAGCGGTAGAGGAAAATCGCCATGAAATAGAAGAATCTATCGAAAATGCCGATATGGTATTTGTGACGGCAGGCATGGGCGGTGGAACCGGAACCGGGGGAGCTCCCGTGGTAGCCGGAATCGCCAAGCGCCGTGGAATTTTAACCGTGGGTATCATCACCACCCCATTTGAATGTGAGGGCAAAGTTCGTAAGAAATATGCCCTTGAGGGAATTACCGAACTCAAGAAAAACTGTGATACGGTAATAGTGATCCCTAATGAGCGACTTCTCGATATCGCTGACGAAAACACTTCCCTCATGGAAGCTTTCGCTATGGCAAACGAAGTACTCTACAACGCAACCCGCGGTATCAGCGACCTGATCCTCATGCCCGGGCTCATCAACCTTGACTTTGCTGACGTTCGCACAACCATGAGCGACGGTGGAGCAGCCATCATGGGCTCTGCTACAGCTGAAGGTCCTGACAGAGCTGAGAAAGCAGCAAGAGCTGCCATCAACTCTCCGCTCTTGGATGGAGTGAGTATTCGCGGCGCAAGAAACGTACTGGTTAATATTTCAGCCGGTTCCAACCTTGGAATGCGCGAAACTACTACAGCAACAAATATCATCCATGAAGAGGCCGGTGAAAATGCTGAGATCATTCTAGGTACGGTACTGGATGAGACCTTCGGAGAGGAGATCCGCGTAACAGTGATCTCAACCGGATTTGATCTTGCTGAAGATCGTTCTTCCGCTAAAGTTGCCGGGAGCAAAGAACCATCTTTAAACAAGGCTGCTGAAAACGCTCAGGCAAACATTCAGAAAAAGAAAACTGAATCTGATGTGCCTAATCGATTCCCACGCGGAACCGGAGATTATTACAAAGGTGAAAACAATCTCAAAAAACTCGATACCCCTTCTTACCTGCGCCGCGATCTGAACGTTCGCAAGCAGGAAGAAAATATTGAGATCCCTGAAGAAGAAGAGCAGCAGAAAGGGGAAGCACAGGATAACATAGCGCCTTTTCAAAGTCGTACAGAGCGCATCCGGAAGGATGACACTGATCAGCCGGCTTTCCTCCGAAAGATCATGGATTAAAATTTGCAGCTGATATCGGTTCTCACCCCGGTGCTATGGGAATGGTATCTCTGAGAACCACTGATTTTACTGGATTATAGCTTCATTAGAGCTATAGATTGCTAACAACAGAAAAAGCCCTTTGATCGGGGCTTTTTCTTTTTTTGATCATAAATCTCGTTGATTCAGATATGAACCCTAAATCTCTTATTTGATCAGCATCATTCTGCGACTGATTGAAAATTGCTCACCTTCAAGCCGATAAAGGTACAGTCCGCTTGCCAGTCCGGTTGCATTAAATTGCACAGAATGTTCTCCGGCACTTTGTTGGTTATCTACCAAAGTAGCAACCTCTCGGCCCATTATATCATACACTTTCAAGGCTATTTTTTGAGCCACAGGAAGATTGTAGGAAATCAACGTACTTGGATTAAAAGGATTTGGATAGTTTTGATTCAGAGAAAAAACATCAGGTATCGCACCGGCTATTTCTTCACTGGAAACCGATGTCCCGGATTCAGAGTTCAGCAGTACCCAAGCTCTATTATTATCTTCATGTACTTCGGTAATTTGTTCATTTCCGTCAATTACTGCATAAATAAAAGTATCTCCATCTACCCCTTCCGGGATCAGCCAGTCTTCCAGGGTAGCCCGCTTTGCTGATCGAGCCTCGAGTCCAGTTAGGGTTACCGTACTCACCTGTTGTTCATTGGTGATCAGAGTACCACCATCCCTTGGGTCATCAAGATAGAATTGCACCTCTACCTCTCCTGCAAGATTAGCAAGGCTGAAATTCTGTATGCGAGCCGTTATGTCAACCATTTCGCCGGGCTGTGGGGTTTCTGTTGAGAAAATAATATCCCTGGTTTCCTCGCTTTGAAGTTCCGGATTGGTACTTCCCAGTCCTTTTTCCGCATCATATTTCCAGGGAAGGATGAAAGTCAGGTCAGGGCTTGCACCATAATTTTCTTCCCACCAAGACGCCACTCCGTCACTTTCATCCGGGTTTACACCATAATCCAAAGTCAAAGCTCCACCGGGACCCCAATAGACAAATGGCGCTACAGTATAGGTCTTAGTTCCCAATATGGCGCCATCAATAGTACCGAATTCAACTTTCAGTGCACTTTGTTCTTTAACAGTAGTGGTATGAGTAGATAGCTGCTGACTTCCATACGTACCTGAAACACTTACTTCCAATCCGGCTTGAAATCCACCATAACCGACACCCACACCCACCGAAGCCGAAGTACCCACATTTTGATAGGAGTTTCTGGTCCGTTGTGAAATGCTTTCAGATGAAAAACTTAATTCCCATGTTTGGGTTGATGAATTAGATAATTCCCATGTATCACCGCCACCGCCGGAAAAGCCTCCGCTTCCAAACAAAGAAGCACCTTCAGGCAATGCGGCGTTAGAAGGATAAGACAAAATGTTTCCTACTTCGTGATAATTATTATAGTCTTTTGCCAAACCACTTTTGCTTCCGAACCAGGTATTTTCCAAAGATTCCAGTCCAACAAATTTTGGGAGAGCGACCACTACATAACCGCTAATTTGATTATCAGAATACACCGGATATTCCAGAACATCATAATTACTGATAGTAGCATAAATGCGGTCATCGTCGATGGCATCCGATGTTACTTTAACCGTTACAGTTTGTGAGGTTCCCTGCCGCCGGGAAAAGCCCCCGCCATAACCGCGCTCCAAAGACACACTAACACTAGCCTGAACAGGTCCGAATCCGGCTCCTACGTTGGCATCCAAAGATTCGGAAATACCCCAATCAGCGGAAACTTCTGTGGCTACCTCAAACTCCTGACTGGTGGCATTTTCATATACTGCCCGATGATCACAGGCAATCTGCGGGTCATCATTAAAGCATTTATTGACATCAAAGATCTGTTGATCAAAAACCTCAAAGTGAATAGGAGGTGCATTCAAAACGACCAGTGGCTGTACGATGTCGGTCACTGTTTGTACTGTTGGACTCCCTAGCCTTACCGCATCACCGTCAAAATCTCCGGATGCGATCAGCATAGCTGTATTTTCAGACAGGTAGGTATAATCGTTCGTTCCCGGCCCGATATGAATACCATCTTCAAAGGTAGCAGGGTTGTCCCCAGGTCCATTCTGCCAGATCTTAATTCCATCCCCATCCAGAGTGGCTACTTCAATCCTTAATGAATCACTTTCTAAGATATCCACATCGGTAACCGTTATCGTTCTGTGAAAACGCTCTTGGTCTTCTGTATTCAGAGAAGTAGCTCCACCTGCATCAATAATCATTAAATTCTCATCCATTCTAACAATTTCAACCCGGTTTCTGTAAGTGTAGAAGAGTTCCTGATTGCCATCTAAATTGATATCAAAGCTGGTCATCGACATAGGCCACCCATCACTTCCTAGTGAATTATTCTGAAAATCATTACCTACAATACTTAGGTCGGATAAGTCCGTTTCGACTTTTATAGAAAATAATTCGACTCTAAACTCAGATACATTTGTAGTTCCTCGGCCATATACCAAAGCAATTTCATCCACGCCGTTTCCATTATAATCCGCGGCATCCATAGCAAGTCGCTCCACATAATAGTTAGATGAACTCCCCGCCTCACTAAAGAAAGGTGCCGAAGTAGCCCCTACTTTTTCAAGACCACCATCAACCAAATCGTAGACGGTACCCACTAACTGCCAGCCAACTCTCTCGACATCTTCTTGAGGTTTAACATGTATCAGGACCAATTCGTCGGTTTCATCTCCGTCAAAATCTCCTGCATTGATCTCAAATTTACTGCTTCTTCTCAGGATGGCTTCAGCATCTGTTACTTCAGGTGTAAGTCGCTGGTCATTGATTGATGACACTACCTGGGGACTATTTCCTCCATTATTATCAAAAACCACGATCTCGATAGGGCCTCCATCCTCCTGAGCATCCGTTCCCCAGTACGCCACTACAAATTCCGGCTCCGGATCAGTGTCGATCTGAATTTTTTCCAATCGAACAATACTCTTGATATCAAATTCATCCACTACATACCGTTTTGAAAACCCCAGACTTTGCATGGAAAAAGGTGAAGCGTTTTCGAAAGAAAAAGTGGAAGGATTTACATCAGTATAATAAACGGTAACAGTACTATCGGGACCGGCCCAAATTCCTACAAATTCATCCATGCCGTCTCCGTCAAAATCACCTGTAAGAAGATCTGCAACTGCATCTGATGAATCGGTGACCATACCCCAAGGTGCTTCAATCAAATTGGATTGAAGTAATGTGATACCCTGTGTGGTCACATCCCCGGTTGCATCAAAAATATTTACGAGAGCGGTATCGGCACCGCCATTCAAAGTAACAATTTCGGCATTGGCCCCGAGGGTGTAATTATTGAAGAAAGGATCTTCTTCATTTAACTGTGCATGTACCAAAGAGGAAGAAAAAAACAAGAGAAAAATACTTCCACATAGGTGAAAATTTACCTTAGCTACAAAACCCATATACCCTCCGAATTTATTTATATATCGGTCAATATGGATTTTAAATGGGTGAATTACAAGTCAACGCCTTTATGCAATCTCCCTGAAATGTTTCATCAGTGAATAAAAATAAACTACATTATCTTATAAAATACTCCACACCAACCGCCCGGCCATAGCCACAGCCAATATTGCAAATCCCCATTGCAAATATTTTCTTTTGATCTTTTGATTAAGAAAAGCTCCTCCAAATCCACCGATCAGTCCTCCAATGGCTAATGGAAAGGCGGCTCCAAAATCAACATATCCCATTGAAAACTTAGTGATACCTGAAACAGCCCCCGGCTCAAAGGCAAGCTGCACCCAGCCGGATGTTACCATCAGGATCATAGCAAGATGAGAAATACTGACTGCTTTTTTAAAAGGCTGATTGTAGAATAAATTCATAATCGGAACCATTACTCCGCCCCCGCCTACTCCTGCCAAAGCCGCCACAAATCCCCCGATTCCACCGGCTGTTGTCGTCTGACCAAATCCGAGTTTCTTGAACTCACGATCGTATTCATCTCTCTTATCTTTTCCTCGGCCAAACATCATATAAGCCACATAGATCAACATGATCGAAAAGAAGATCACAAATTCAGTGCGGCTGTAATATGGAGAAGTGATCACCAGTTTTCCCAGATAAACGCCAAAGGCACCCATAAGTCCCAGCTTTATCCCTTCACCCCAAAAAATATTATGCTGCAAATATTGACGAACGGTACTCCCGGAAGCAGCAATGAACGTACAGAAAAGTCCGGAAGCTATGGTCCATAAAACCGGATCTTCCACCCCGGCTCCGTCAAATAAGAAAAAAAGCACCGGCGTAAAGATGATCCCGCCGCCTATTCCAAGGAGCCCCGCGAGAACACCGGCAATCAGCCCGATCAATAACAGAATTAATAGCTCAGCCAATCGTTATCTCCCCCTTTAAATAAGTAAGCGCATTACCGGCTATTTCAACACGATCGCCTTTCATTCTGCAGATCAGATCACCACCGCGTTTTGAGATCTGTCGGGCTTTCAGCTCCTCTTTATCCAGCTTCTTACTCCAGTAGGGAGTGCTTTTTGTGTGAGCCGAACCTGTAACCGGGTCTTCATCCACTCCCGACTGCGGCGCAAAAAAGCGGGACACAAAATCAACTTCTTCACCGGGAGCTGTTACTATGATACCTCGTGCTTCCACTTCGCTCAACATTCTGATATCAGGATTTAATGCTGCCACTTCTTTCTCAGAATTCAGCACTACCATGTAATCATCAGACTTATACACTTCAAAAGTTTGAGGTACTCCCAGGGCTCTGAATAGCACGGCCGGGGCTTCGGCTTTTTCCATGTTATCCGCGGGGAAATTCATTAAAAGTAATCCCTCTTTTTTACTTACGGTAAGCAATCCGCTTCGGGTTTTGAATATGATCTCATCTTCGGAATATCCAAGTTCTTCAAATAAAACATGGGCCGTTGCAAGAGTTGCATGACCGCACAGATCAACTTCCACCGTTGGGGTGAACCATCGAAGCCGATAACTGTTTCCCTCCTTTACAAAAAATGCCGTTTCTGAAAGATTGTTTTCCGCAGCTATATGTTGCATCTGCTCATCGCTTAGCCATTCCTCCAAAGGAACCACAGCTGCCGGGTTTCCTGAAAATAATTCAGAAGTAAATGCATCAACTTGATATATAGGTAATTTCATCACTATATGGATTTGAAACTTTGAATTCTAAAACAATGTAGTAGCATTTGCTGATTAATTAAACCCAAACCTGATACTCACGTTCCATTGGATTCTAATTCGCATCTGCGGTTTCATCTGCCTTATCTTTGCAGCGATCTAAACTACTATTCAAAACTATACCTATGAGATATCTATTACCTATTCTATTACTGTTATTATTATGGGATTTTTCCAATGCCCAAATGAAAGCTGAACTCGAGAATATCGAAGTTTCCGCTTCCCGCATTACTACCTCCATCTCCGAAAGTGGAAAAAATGTATCGGTGATCACGGCCGAAATGATCAGTGAAATGCCCGTACAATCGGTAGACGACCTGCTGCGAAGCCTGCCAGGGGTTAACATCAATGGTCGAGCCGGATTTGGTGTACAGGCCGATGTGGGCGTTCGCGGAAGTACCTTTTCCCAGGTGATGTTTTTGTTGGATAATACGCCGCTTAACGATCCGCTGACGGCTCATTTCAATACCAATATCCCGGTCGCCTTATCTGAAATTGCCCAGATCGAATTGATCCGCGGACCGGCAAGTACTTCTTTTGGAGCCGATGCCGTTGGCGGTGTGATTCACATCAAAACCAAAGCGTATATGATGAAAGAAATCGAGGGTTCTGAAGAAGTAGAAACCAGAACCAATATTGATATCTCAGCAGGAGAAAACGATCTTCGCATCATCGACGCAACTGCAGGTATCAACAAAAAGAATGTTCGCTTTAGCACCTCATTCCGAACCGCAAGTTCCGATGGAGAAGAAATTCCCAATCCCGGATTTGAACGACAAGTTTCTTCGGAAGAAACTTATAATACTTATTTTGATATGATGAATCTCTCGACTGCTTTGTCAGTTAATTTTGCTAAAAACTGGAATTGGTATGTGCGATCCGGCATCGAAAATCGTGATTTCAATGCCCGCTATTTTTATACAAGAAGTGAATTTGATGAATCTACCGAACAGATCAACAGCCGGTGGGCACTTTCTGCTTTAACTTATGATAATAACAATCACCGTTCCGAGATCAATTTCTCCTATCGTGATGTTGAAGATGTATTTGATTTCAACCCTGCTATCGCTCCTGCAAATGTGCACCAGACCGGTTCTTTATTTCTGAATGCTTCACATCAATATGAACTTGGTGATGATCAGTTGAGCTCACTTTCACAATCCCTGAATTACATGCGATTCATGGTAGGCGGACAAGTTCTGAACAAACAGATCGAAAGCACCGACCGCGGTGATCATGAAAATACTTCCTGGGGAGTTTATGGGATCCATACCATGAACTACAATTTTGGGCTAAGCGTAACTTCCAGCCTAAGATTGCAGTTCAATCCGATAAGTGATCTCTCATTTCTCCCGCAAATAAGTGCTGCCTATGATCTTGGAACTATCAATTTGAGAACGTCTATCGGTCGAGCTATTCGTGAAGGAGATTTTACTGAACGATATATTTCGTATCAAATTCCGAACCTGACCCCCGGCCGTAATATTGGGAACCCGGACCTTCTCCCCGAAGAATCTACAACTTTTGATCTCGGCTTCGACTGGACTCCGGCTAACAACCTAAGATTCTCCCCTACTTTCTTTTACCGAAGTTCCTCAAATTTGATCGATTACGCTCTTACAAATTCAGACAATATCCAAAATACAGATAATCTTCAGCCTAATGAAGAATATTTTTATGCATCCAACATTTCTGAAAGCGATGTGGTTGGGATCGAATTTTTTACAGCTTTGAATAACGAACTTTCTTCGAATTCAAACCTGAGAACAGAAGCCGGTTATACTTATATCAAAACTACCAGTGATGGAAACACGGTTTCCAGATACATCGCCAATCATCCTTCACACCAGTTGAGTTTTGACCTGTCGCTGAATGCCGGTGATTTCTCCGTGCAGTCACAATCGCAGTTCAATGTTCGTTCGGATGAATCCAATGCCCTGATCAATGCAGAAGTTCCGGATCAATATTTCCTTACGAACCTGAAACTCGGATACAAGCCATTTGGCCAAAATTTTCAGATCTACACCCAGGTCCTGAACCTGACTGATACTCAATATCAGGAGATCCTCGGTGCACCCATGCCCGGCCGATGGATCTTAGGCGGAGTAAAATACAGCCTCTGATTCATTTAACGTGATTATTAAACGCATGAATATGCAAATGCATATTCATGCGTTTTTTGTTTTGGGATGTTTATCCTGCATCGGGCATCAGCGAGCTCCCCGGTTCGTTCCAACGCAGAGCGTAGGAACGAGGATGGTTGGAATGGAATAGGTATCAGTAAAGAGTACTTAAAGTGGAATTTATTGAGACTCGATTGATCAGCTCAACTCCTCAGTCAATTAGCACAACTCCTCGCTAGATTGCCGAACTCCTCGCTCCTACGCTCTGCGTTGGAGCGAACTCTGTATTACTCAGGCAATATTAACTGACTTATAAATTCTAATGTAAGGAATGCGAATCCCATCGCTCTAACAAAATAAAACGATGGGAAGAAGCAGATATAAAATACTGAATGAGAGATATCCCTATTTCATTACATCGTCAGTGGTTAATAAGTATCCCATATTTGATGAAAAAGAATACGCTCAAATTATTATAGATGGATTGAATTTTTTGGTCAACGAGAAGGAAATTAAAATATACGCGTATGTAATCATGAAGAATCACCTTCACCTTATTCTTCAAGGAAACGATCTTGGAAAACACTTTGCTCAATTTAAATCCTATTCTGCACGGAGAATTTTAGACAGTCTTGAAACCAAGAAAGTGGATGGATTACTTCAATCATTTAGAGAAGCAAAAAAAGCTTTTAAAACTGATAGAAAACATCAGTTTTGGGCAGAAGGATTTCACCCAAAACAAGTATTCAGCGCAGATGTTATGAGGCAAAAGATAAGGTACATTCATTATAATCCTGTGAAAGCAGGCTTTGTAAAGGAGGATACCGACTGGAAGCATTCTTCCTCCTCTGACTATTCTGGTAATTCTCCCGGCTTGGTGAAAGTTACGCTTTTTGCCGGCTAGATTTCGTTCCAACGCAGAGCGTAGGAACGAGGTTAGAAAAACGCTTAGCATCTGGTACGAGGGAAAAGCATTCCTCATAGATTTTATGCCAGCTTCGGCCCATAATCTTAGGTTTTATTTGTAAGAGCTCTCAAAATGGAATTCCTTACAAAAAAACTTTGAAGCAGGAGCTTCACACGAGCATTCCCAAGCTGGAGCTTGGGAACGAGTAGGAAACACCCCATCAACTACTCTTACCGCAAACTCGCTCCTACGCTCTGCGTTGGAGCGGATAATTGTCCGCGTCCAGAGCTTGGGAACGAGAACTTCTAGCTTTATCTTTAAGAGTTTGAAAATCACCCAAAAATTCTTCAATGAAGATTTACCCCAATTCCCTTTTAGATAAACTTGGCTTTGAGCATATTCGTGAAGCCGCGCTGGAACTCACCCAATCCGTCCGGTCGGAAGAATTACTGGAAACACTGAAGCCTGCTTCAAGTAAAGAACGGGTGGAGCTGCTTACACAGCAAACTGCGGAAATGCTGGCGATCATCTCAGATCCCGATCCATTTCCCCTGCGGGAATTCCCTGAAGTACGTGATTATCTTTCTACTTCAAAAGCTGAGGGCAGCCTCATCCCTCTTCCCGCTTTTGTTGATATTTTGAAGATCTGCTCGGCCACGCGACAAGTAAAGAGTTTTCTGAAAGCAAGAGCGGATGATTATCCCCACCTTTACAAAGTCTCCGAGGGACTTATCCCGATGAAAGAGCTGGAAAAGAGCATCAAAGAAAAGGTGACGGAACATGGGGAATTGCGGGATGATGCGAGTCCGGAGTTACAATCCATTCGCCGAAAGTTGAACAAGCGTAAAAGTGATCTACGGGGAACCATCAACCGGGCCATGAGCAAAGCTTCTAAAGACGGAATGAGTTCCGATGAAGGCGCCACTATCCGAAACGGGCGCATGGTGATCCCGATTCAAGCCGAGTTCAAGCGCAAAGTGCAGGGATTTGTCCATGACGTTTCTGCCAGCGGACAAACGGTGTATATCGAGCCGGTGGAAGCGCTGAATCTGAATAATGAGATCCGACAGTTTGAAGCTGAAGAGAAGCGGGAGATCGAACGAATTCTCCGGGAGCTGACCAAACACGTTCGGCAAAATGCTGATTATATCGATCAAAACTCGCTGTACCTCGCTGAAATTGATGTGATAGCGGCCAAGGCCAAACTCACCAAAAAACTGGACGGACATATTCCCATCATTGCCAAAAAGAATTATCTGAGTATCAAGGAGGCATACAATCCCATTCTTCGACTCAAAAATCTGAGTATCCGGAAAGAAGAAGATCGCGAGAAGATCATTCCGCTATTTATGAAGCTGGAGGAAGACGAACGCTGCTTGATGATCACCGGTCCCAATGCCGGGGGTAAATCCGTAGCTATGAAAACGGTTGGATTGCTTGGCTTGATGCTGCAATCCGGCTTTGGCGTTTCCGCCGATCCAACTTCGGAACTTCCCATATTCTCAGGAATCTTTGTGGACATGGGAGATGATCAGTCCATCGAAGACGACCTGAGTACCTTCTCCTCCCGATTGCAGTGGATGCGTGAAACCGTCAAGAAGTTTGAACCGGGCAGCCTGATTTTAATTGATGAAGCCGCAGCCGGAACCGATCCCGAAGAAGGCGGAGCACTCTTTCAGTCATTCATTGAAAAAATGCTGGAACAGGATTGCAAGGTAATTGTGACGACTCACCACGGTTCGCTAAAAGTATTTGCGCACGAACACCCTATGGCCGTAAACGGCTCCATGGAATTTGATCAGGCAACCCTCTCTCCCACTTATAAATTCAAAAAAGGAATTCCCGGCAGCAGTTACGCTTTTGAAATTGCACAGCGCATGAAGCTGGATGAAAACGTACTCAAACAGGCACGGGTTTTACTTGGGGAAGCTAAAAACAAGATGGAATCGCTCATCACCGAGCTGGAAACGAAATCACAGCAGGCGGCCGACCTGAAAGAGAAATACACCAACCTTCAGGCCAAAGCAGAATCGGAGCGCAAGAAGTTTGAGAATAAGATTCAGGCTATCGAGAAAGATAAAGAGAAAATCAGGGAGAAAGCCCTGAAGGAAGCGAAGGCCATCATGGATTCAGCCAATCAGCGGGTGGAAAAAGCGGTACAGCAGATCGTGGAGCAAAACAAGGCGGATAAGGACGAGATCAAGGAGATCCGCAAAGAAGTGAATCAGGAGAAAAAAGAAATTGACCGCTCGCTTGAGGAAATCGAGGAGAAGAAGGAAAAGCGTGAACAGGTCACGGACGATCCTCCTAAAAAAGGAGATCACGTTCGCTTCAAAGATGGAAATACCACCGGTGAGTTGATAGAATTAAACGGTAAAAATGCGGTGGTACAGGCCGGCGGACTCAAACTGAAAACCAAGTATAAAAATCTGGTCAAGGTGGATCAGCCAAAGCAGAAGAAAAAGAAAAAAGCTCGTTCTTCCATGATCGTTGGTGATAGTAATCTAACTACAGAAATGGTAAAACCCTCGATAGACCTTCGTGGATACAGAACGGAAGACGCCCTGCATGAAGTCACCCAATACATTGACCGGGCAGTGTTCCGGAATATGAATCAGGTGGAGATCGTACACGGTAAAGGCGATGGTATTTTGCGGAGTCAGATACAATCTTATCTGAATACCCGCAATGATGTGAAAAGCGTGGAAACAGCTCCTATTGAGCGGGGTGGGGCGGGGTGTACCATTGTGGAGTTAAAATAACGATCGCTGATTTCGCGGATGGCGCTGATTTTTGTTGGCCTTGTTTCTGTGTTTCTGTTTAGTACTCGCTCAAGACTTCAGATACCGGAGATTTAAAGTGTGTATTTAATCAAATTCAGCTCTTTAATAAAACGAAAATCTTTTCGATTTTTTGACAGTAAAGGGATCTCAAGAGTCAGGGCCGCAGAGGCAATTAACATATCCGGAATCAGAACTCCATGACTTAATCGATATTTTTTAAATAGATCAACAGCTTTCTCTGAAGTGGATCTGCTTAACTGAATAATCTCAAAATTGGATAAGAATTTCTGGAGGGATTTAAAATCGGCCTTGTTCTCACAGCCAACCATTAGTTCAAGCTAAGTTACAACACTTATTGCATGAATGTAATCAGACTCCAGAGTTTTTAGAATTTCTTTTGTTTGTTCAATTCCACGACTATAATCAATAAGTACGTCAGTGTCGATAAGCAATAATTGGGCAGCCATCTTTATGGATTAGACCATTGTGATTTTCGCACTTTCCTAACCCACGCAGTGCTGTCTTGCATTTCTTCCCGATCTTTCCACATGCCAAAAAATGAACTCTCTAAAATACTTTTCTTAGCTGATTTTTTTGTCTCGTCCTTTACATATCGCTCATAAAGAAAATCCACGTAATCCTGGGCTTGTTTTTTTGCCTCAGGAGGCAGCTTTTTAATTTTATTTGAAACTTTTGATTCACTCATGGTAGTATTATTTCGCTGTAATCTAATAAATGAATGCCAAAGATGAGAAAAAATTGTTCTGGTAGTTTCGGCAGATATTCCGGGACCTGGTGCACGATTGTGGTGTTGAAATGAGAAATTGGGAATGTTGAATTTTGATTTGCTCGTATTCCTAAATTTATCCCGTTCCCAAACTACTGTTTATAACTCGCTCAAGACTTGTTTTGGAACCGGAGGTTCCGGCAGGAATTCTTAAGCTGAAGACCATTTACTGATTTCGGTCTCTTGACTATTTTTATTGGATTTACTGGTTCATTCTTTTTTTATATTAACCATCTTGTTAATCAATATTCGGGCACTATGAAGCGATGTTTAACTGTATTTTCTTTCTTTATTCTCATTTTAGCAACAGCGACAGCTCAGGATCATCCTATTGAAAGTCAGATATTTGATGAAATAACCCAGCTTGAATTTTCAGATTCCGGTCAACCGGTGGTTTTCACACAAGACGGCGATCATCTTGTTCATATACTGAATCAGAATTCTTTCGAACCGGAAATCCAACTGGTTCCAAAAGGCCAAGGTCCGGGGGAACTGCAGACTCAACATGCCTCCTTCCTTGATAAAAAAAATAATAGGGTATTTATGATCGGCCCGGATAAGAGAATGATTGGGTATAACTTTAGCAGAAAACTGATCTACGATGCATTGATAGAAGATTTATCTCTCGGGCTCATGAACCAAAAAAATCCAACGATGTTGATTAAAGATAAGTATTTGTTTATCTCCTCCAGCCCGCCTTTAATGGCTTCAGAGAAACCTGATGAACCTATTCCATTCATACAGATGATCGATACTACAACAACCAAAGTTGTATATGAATTCACGATGAGTCTGGATCAGCTGGCTTTTGAAAGCTACGACGTTGTAGAAAAAGCTAACCAGGTGATATTGCATCCGGAATTAGTAATGATCAATGACCGCCTTTCCGTTTTGGTCATAAATGGGTTGCCATATTTCTATTTCTTTGTGAATGGTGAATTTGTGAAACGAACAGAAATTGATGCTGATTTTGAAGTGGAATACATCACTTCAACACGAGAAGAATTTGGAGACAATGTAGGTGTTCGAACTCCCTCGAATATCAACAGTGTACAACTCATTGGAAATGATCACTTACTGTTGTCATATGGAAATATCCACCAGGAGATCCCGGTCGGATTTAGTGTTCACCGTATAGAGCATTCGGTTCAAAGTGGATTAAATGATGAAATAACCATTACAAAAATAAAGGATCAAACCCTGACAGGTTTCGAGGATCTAAGCGAACTTAACCTGACCTATCACAAAGGTGACCTTTTTATTCATAACAACTATGACTGGCTTGCACATCAA
Source organism: Gracilimonas sp. (assembly GCA_040904925.1). Taxonomy (GTDB): domain Bacteria; phylum Bacteroidota; class Rhodothermia; order Balneolales; family Balneolaceae; genus Gracilimonas. The sequence goes on from JBBDSP010000003.1 coordinate 155,860, forward strand.
ATCTATGTGATTGAGGATTTAAGCCTTGGGTTTTGAGGACTAGGTTCGAGCAGTAAGAGGAGGTTTGAAACGAGTAATAGACTTAACATACCTGAGAATTAAACTGTGTATTCAATCAAGTTCAGCTCTTTTTACTCGCTCCACACGCTCTGCGTTGGAGCGGATAGGAATGGTTGAATCAATTAACTTTTCAGTCTTTGGCAAAGCGGTGTGATCTGTGTTTTGGAACCGGAGGTTCCGGCAGGCATTCCGAACCTGAGGTTTGTAACGAGGGCAAATTTCATAAAACTTTAATCAGTCTTTAAGATCTCGACTTGCATCTTGCAACGCAGAGGCGAGTAAACCAGCTGGCACAGCTACTACACTTAAGCCAATCATTAGAATTAGAAAAGTAAAAACTTTCCCTCCAACAGTTATGGGGTAAATATCACCATATCCAACTGTAGTCAAAGTAGCTACTGCCCACCAAAGACTGTGAAAAATAGATTTAAATGCCTCTGGTTGAACTGAATTTTCAAAGTAATATATCCCGACAGCTGATATATAAATAAGAAAACAAGTGGCACTTAAAAATATGACCAATTCTTCTTTAATATCTTTAAATGCAATTCGATACCTTTTCAGTGCTTCACTGTATCGGGCGATTTTTAAAAGTCTAAATAAGCGAAGAAGTCGTACAATTCTTATCGCACGAAGATCTATAGCAATAGCTAAATAAAATGGTAAAATTGCCAAAAGATCGATAATGCCATAGAAACTAAATATATAATCTAGTTTTTTATCTGCCACATAAATTCGAAGAAGGTATTCTATTGTAAAGATCCCAACTGTAATGATTTGCGAAATGAAAAGAAATTGAAGCAACCCTTCACTTAAATCAGGTATTGTCGAAATAGAAAATGTTATCAGTGAGTATATGATGAGAAACTGGATCGTTAGGTCAAAAACCTTTCCAGCCTTAGTATTACTATTCTCGACAATTTGTTTTAAATCCATAGACAAATTTTAAAGTAGGCTAAAACAGTGATGATAAACATTTCTTTATCAATAAATGTAAATCAATCCCTTCTCAATTTCATGAAAAAGTTACAGTTAAGAGAAAACACATAAAACAAAAATAGGCTGAAGTTCTCACCCCAGCCCATTTTTAATTTTTTACTTTGAATTTTTAATTCTTAATCACCTTCCGCCCAAACCTCCGCATCCTCAACCACTTCGGCAAATTCTATGGCTTCGCCGGCCTTATTGATGGTTGCTTCGTAATGGACCGGACCTTCTTCATCCCTGCTGATGAGCATTGAAGCCAGCTTGTTGGTGATGTTTTGCTGAATCACGCGCTTCAGCGGACGGGCACCGTAAACGGGATCGTATCCGCGAACCGCCAGCCAGTCTTTCACGTTGTCCGGAATATCCAGCTTCACGTTATTTTTCCTGAGTAACTCATGTACCCTGCGGAGCTGAATATCCACGATGGAACGGATGTGTTCTTTTCCAAGCGGATGGAATACAATGGTATCATCCACACGGTTCAGGAACTCCGGGCGAATGGTCTGCTTCAGCTGATCGATCAGCTTGTTCTGCAGTTCTTCATACTTTTCGTCGGTCATTTTTCCACCGGATTTCTCGATCTCATTGGAGATAAGATGCGAACCGATATTGGAGGTCATGATGATGATGGTGTTCTTAAAGTCAACCGTTACGCCTTTGTTATCGGTGAGGCGGCCTTCATCCAATACCTGCAACAGAATATTGAATACATCCGGATGGGCTTTCTCGATCTCGTCCAGTAAGATCACTGAGTACGGATGTCGGCGGGCGGCTTCGGTAAGCTGTCCGCCTTCTTCGTAACCCACATATCCCGGAGGAGCTCCAACCAATCGGCTGACGCTGTGTTTCTCCATATACTCACTCATATCGATCCGGATCATGGCCTGTTCGTCATTGAACAAGAAATCAGCCAGCGAACGGGCGAGTTCGGTTTTACCCACACCTGTTGAGCCTAAGAAAAAGAATGAACCAATAGGTTTCTGCTCATCCTGCAATCCGGCACGAGAACGGCGAACGGCATCAGAAACAGCCTTAATGGCCTTATCCTGCCCAATCACTCGTTTATGCAATTCATCTTCGAGCTGAAGTAATTTCTTACGCTCACTTTGCAGCATTTTACGCACTGGGATTCCGGTCCAACGTGCTACGATATCCGCAATGTCTTCGGCATCCACTTCCTCTTTCAGCAGCGATTGATTTTCCTGCATCTCGTCGAGCTTATCCTGAGCTTTCTGAAGATCGGTTTCCAGCTGGGCGATAGTGCCGTAGCGCAATTCGGCTACTTTTTCGTAATTGCCTTGTCGCTCTGCTTTGTCCGCTTCGTTTCTTGTGGTGTCGATCGCCTGCTTCAGCTCTCTGACTTTTTGAATCAGCCCGCGTTCCTGTTCCCACTGAACACGCATGGTCTTGCGCTGTTCTTCCAGGTCAGCTAGTTCCTTTTCGATACCCTTCATTTTGGACTGATCTTTTTCCCGCTTCAGGGCCTCACGCTCAATTTCAAGCTGACGTATTTGTCGCTCCAGGGCATCCAGTTCTTCGGGAAGGGAATCGATTTGAAGTCTCAATCTGGAAGCGGCCTCATCGATCAAGTCGATGGCTTTATCGGGAAGAAAACGATCGGCGATGTATCGGTGTGAAAGCTCGGCTGCAGCAACTACGGCTGCGTCTGTAATTCGGACACCGTGGTGCATTTCATAACGCTCCTGCAATCCCCGTAAAATCGAAACCGTATCCTCTACGGATGGCTCACCAACTAATACGGACTGGAGTCGCCGTTCAAGCGCTTTGTCTTTTTCAATATATTTGCGGTACTCATCAAGCGTGGTTGCGCCGATGGCATGAAGTTCTCCGCGGGCGAGTGCAGGCTTCAGAATATTGGCAGCATCCATTGCTCCTTCTGTGGCACCGGCCCCTACCAGGGTGTGGATCTCATCAATAAAGAGAATGATCTCTCCGTCTGAGTCAGTCACATCTTTGACTACAGCTTTGAGGCGTTCCTCAAATTCACCCCGGAATTTAGTACCGGCTACCAGCGAACCCATATCGAGGGCTACAATGCGTTTGGTCTTCAGTCCTTCGGGAACATCACCGCGTACAATACGCAGCGCCATTCCCTCAGCAATAGCGGTCTTACCCACACCCGGCTCGCCGATCAATACCGGATTGTTCTTAGTCCGACGGGTCAGGATCTGCATTACGCGCCGGATCTCTTGATCACGGCCGATAACCGGATCGAGTTTATTTTTTTCTGCCAGTTCATTCAGGTCACGGGCGTATTTCTTCAAAGCTCCGTAACGGCTTTCGGCATTGGGATCATCCACGGTTTGATTACCGCGAACATCCTTAAGAACCTTTAAAATATTTTCCTTGGTTACATTTTGATCCTTTAGCAGATTAGCTACTTCTCCCTTGATGCTTGCCATCCCTATCAAAATATGTTCTGAACTGATGTACTCATCGCCAAGTTTAGAACCTTCTTTTTGGGCCACATCAAACAGCTCTTTGCTGTTATTGGAAAGATATTGCCCGGAAACTGAAGCACCCTGTACTTTTGGGAGTCGTTCCAGAATGGAATCCACCACTTTGCCAATAGCTGCCGGATTAGCTCCTAGTTTGCTCAAGATGGTGTTTACAATACTATCCTGATCACTTAAAAAAGCCTTTAAGATATGTGCAGGCTCTACTGCCTGATTATTTCCACTTTGGGCAAACTCCAGTGCTTTCTGAACAGCTTCCTGAGCTTTTAGTGTAAACTTGTTCATATTCATATTAAATCTCCTTTTCTTTCATTTGTCTTTAATATGACCAAAATCGTGCCTTTTCCTATTTATTGACATAATTTCAGTAATCAGAACTTCTGTATTTAATATACTCTGATATATGAATAACCTGTGAACTTAAGAGAAGCATTGAAAGGAGTTCCGGGAAATAAAGGCATAAAAAAACCCCAAACTGTATCAGAGTTCAGGGTTTGGGTTTTTCGGGGTACAAATTCTTTTAAAATCTATTAGGAAAGATAAGAAATCTTTCGGTTCTATCCCTATAATTTTTAGTAAATGCTTCCTTTCTTAATAGATTGTATCAATCTTGATTATAGAATAAACCCCGATCCGTATCAGGGACCAGGGTTTGGGTTTTCGGGGTACAAATTTCTTCTTGTACTTACTTATAGTTCGAAAGCAATATATTGTTCCAGGTCATTTCGAAGTATTGTTAATAATATCACTTCGTCACCGGTTTCGATCGCTTTTTCAATCTCAGAATAAAAATCCGATCGGGATTCTACTTTCCTTTGCTTCACCTGAGTAATAATATCCTGACTGCGCAAGCCTCTTTCAAATACATTGCTTGACTCACTTACACTCTCAACAATAACTCCTTCAATATCGTTGCCTATATTTAATTGATTTCTGACAGATGAATTCAGATCAAGTACGTTAAAGCCAATGCGTTCCTGAATGCTTTCTGATTGCCGGGTTTCTGCTAAAGCCATTTGTTCTTCAGGGCGTTTTTCCAACGTTATTTCCAGACTCATATTTTCCTGATCTCTGATAATTCCCAAAGTAACAGTATCCCCAGGTTTTTTGGACGCAATGTTGGTTCGGAAGCTATCCCAGTTTCTGATCTCATTGCCATTCAGCGATACGATCACATCTCTGGGTTGAAGTCCTGCCTTATCAGCGGGACCACCGTCTTCAACCCTACTTACAATAATTCCACGAGCGTTTTCAAGTCCCAGAGCTCTTGCCATAGTCTGATCCACTTCGCCACCGGTATACATTCCCAAATAACCACGGCTCACCTCACCGTCCTCGATCAGGTCGTTCATGATTCGTTCAGCGAGGCTGATAGGTATTGCAAATCCAATTCCATCGTTACCACCCGATCTGGATGCAATAGCTGAATTAATTCCAACCAATTCCCCATTCACATCGATCAATGCTCCGCCGGAGTTCCCCGGGTTGATAGCAGCATCGGTTTGAATGTAATCACTGTAAGCTGTGAGGCTATTATTTAAAGTTCGTCCGCGCGCACTTACAATACCCATTGAAACAGTATGAGCGAGATCTTCACTAAGCGGGCTTCCGATCGCCAAAACAAAAGAACCGACTTTAAGTGCGTCACTGTCTCCCAATTCTACGGTTGGAATATTATCTACATCTACTTTCAGGACAGCAATATCTGTTTCAGGATCCGTACCGATCAATTCGGCATTTACTTCGTTACCATCAAACAATCGTACTTTGATCTCGTCCGTATCAGCGATCACATGGTTATTGGTCAATATATATCCCTCTTCAGATACGATCACACCGGAGCCTAATCCGCGCTGCACTCTTTCTCTTGTCTCACCATCACCGCGAGGCTGCCCAAAGAATTGGGAAAAAGGATTTACCATCCGGATCTCTTCTGTTCTCTTTGTAGTTATAGTAACTACTGCCGGATTAGTTTTCTCAGCTATATCAACGATCGCGTCATTAAAATCTTTGAGTGAAGCAACAGATCGGTTTTCAGATGACTCGATCTTGTCAACATTTGCAACATTATTGGATAGTGAAAGTGAATCCATTTCTGTGGCCCAATTAAAACCTAACAGAACTATAATAGCTGCGGCCACCCCAAATATATTTCTTACTGTGGTATTCATATTCATTTATAATTTTATTGGTGTTTGTTGTTTGCGATACTACAACGTGTCAGCTTTTTAAAATTGTACGCATCTTCAAACCTTTACAATTCAATAAAAAAACTGAAGCCCTGTCACTGGACTTCAGTTCCCTTAACCAAATCGATCAAGCTTATGATATCTTGATCTGCTTTTTAACTTTTTCTTCGCTTTTTGCAATGGTGATATTCAATACACCGTTATTATATTTTGCCTCTATGCTGTTTTCATCAATGGTATCGGGCAGTTGGAAGGAACGGTTGAATGAACCGAAACTTGATTCAACCCGATGAAAGTTTTTACCATTTTCTTCACTCTCAAACTTACGTTCACCACTGATTGATAAACGTCCGTTTTCGAGATCTACGTTTATATCTTCTTTGTTCATACCCGGCAGTGCTACAGAAACTTCAAACTCATTTTCTGTTTCTGAAATATCTACACTTGGCATGAACGAATCTTTGCGATAGTTGAGCGATTCATTGAAGAATTCATCCAGTATATCGCTGAAGTTTTTTGAATGAAGATCTGTGCTGGGTCGGGAATATTTTATAAGTGCCATATCGAACCTCTTTTTTAGAGTTTTTCTTTGATAATTCACTCTAATACATACAAGCTTCATACCATCAAAAAAAGAGTGCATCAAATCTGACAGACGGACAATATGAGACTGTTGAAATTTCAGACCGGATTCAACACATAGAAATCTTGACAGACCGGAAAAGCAGGACTGTCAGTACCACTTACAAACTTGGCAGGGATTTAGGTTTTAGGTACGAGGAGTTAGGTGTTAGAGAGTTTTTGCCTAACACCTAACACCTCAAGACTAAAACCTATCTTATGAATAACTTTTCTTCCACTCGCGGGCTATGAGGAAGGCCATTTCCAGACTTTGCTCGTAATTAAGGCGAGGATCACAAAAAGTCTCATAGTTGCGGTTCAGCTCGTCTTCTTCAAGCCCTTTTGCTCCGCCCACACATTCGGTAACATTATCGCCTGTGAGTTCAAGATGAACCCCGCCGAGATAACTTCCTTCTGAACGGTGAATGGCAAATGCAGAGCGCACTTCACTTATAATATCATCAAAATTCCGGGTTTTGATTCCGCCATCGGTGCTAAAAGTATTCCCGTGCATAGGGTCTGAGCTCCAGACTACAGGGAACCCTTCCCGGCGAACGGCTTTGATTAATTTAGGCAATTCTTTCTCTATGATGTCTTTCCCAAACCGGGTGATCAAAACGATCTTTCCGGCTTCATGATTTGGATTGAGAGCCTCAATCAGCTCCATCGTTTCATCAATTTCATACGGTGGGCCTATCTTAATACCAACCGGGTTATTGATGCCTTTGAAATATTCTACATGAGCTCCGTTAAGATCACGGGTTCGGTTACCCAGCCACACCATGTGTGCACTGAGATTGAAATGACCATCTTTTCGTGGAACCGGACGGGTTTGAGCAGAATCATAATATAAATTCAGCGCTTCGTGTGAGGTGTAGAAATCAACTTTTTGAAGCGTACTGAATGTATCGGGTGCAATGGCTTCCACAAAACGTACTGCTTTAGTAATGGACTTAACCATGTCCTCATATTCAGCGTAGTATTCATTATTCTGCATAAAATCGAGCTCCCATTGCTCAGGATGGTGCAGATCAGCAAAGCCTTCATCCGCCAGTGCTCTCAAAAAATTCAGGGTAAGCCCGGCTTTATGGTATCCCTCGACCAATCGGTCAGGATCAGGCATGCGAATCCCTGATTCCGATTCAAAGCCATTGATAAGGTCGCCACGATAATTATGAATTTCTTCGCCGTTCACGGTCTCAAAATCATTGGATCTTGGCTTGGCATATTGCCCCGCAATTCTTCCGACTCGTAAAACAGGAGCTCCCATTTCATGGATCAGGATAAAGCTCATTTGAAGCAATACCTTTACCATATTTACGATCTTTGGCGCATTGGTTGCATCAAAACTTTCAGCACAATCACCACCCTGTAACAAGAATGCTTTTCCTGCAGCAACATCTGCAAGCTTGGTTTTCAGGGCTTCAATTTCCCAGGATGTAACCAGTGGAGGTAAAGACTTTAAAGTTTGGTAACTTTCTTCTAATTTTGGCTGATTCGGATACTTCGGAAGTTGTTTGACCGGTTTATCTTTCCAGGAAGTTGGTGACCAATTTTTATGTGCTACTTCTTGCATAAATCTTATTTTTCTGAGTGAAGCCCAAAACTATCGGTTTTTTGTGGTTAATGCTTAAAATTCTTACACATTGTATCAATCAATGAAATATATTAGGGGCGAATTCTAAAAATCACACTATGTTAGAAACAAAACCACGAATTTTAGTTGTGGACGATCATCCTGCCCTTGTAACACTTACAAGGCATAAATTAATTCAAAAAGGGTACGAAGTTCTTACCGCACAAAACGGAGAGGATGCACTGGAGATCGCCCGAACCGAATACCCCGACCTGATACTCAGCGATGTGGAAATGCCTATTATGGATGGATTCGAGCTTTGCGAGCGAATCAAAAAAGATTCCAGGCTTAATAAAATTCCCATTATTCTGGTTACATCCATGGTTACCACCGAAAATATAATGAAGGGAATTGAGGCCGGTGCGGATAACTATCTCACCAAGCCTTATGATGATGCCACCCTGTATTCAAAAATTGAGCACCTGCTGGTGAATCCTCCTGTTCCCTTAAGCGAAACTGAAACAGTAGAGTTAAATATTGAGGGAAAAACCTACAACGTTATCGCAAACTACTCGCACCTGGTAAACCTGCTGATCTCTACCTATAAAAATACTCTTGCTCAAAACAATCAGTTGAGTAAAATGCAAAGCGGCTTGAACGCTGCCAATAAGGAGCTTGAACTTATCAAGCAAGAGCATGAAGAGCTGATACACAATATATTTCCGGAGAACATTGCCGAAAATCTGCTTGCCTATGGGACGGTAACACCGGAACGATATGAAGACTCAACTATCATGTTCACTGATTTTGCAGGGTTTACAAAGGTGGTACCTACACTAAAACCTGAAAAACTTATTGAGAGTCTGTCTTTTTATTTTGATGAATTTGATGACATCATGGCCAAACATAATCTGATCAAGATCAAAACGATCGGTGACAGTTATATGGCCGCAGGCGGATTGCCGGAACGTAACCAAACACATCCGGTAGATGCTATTTTAGCAGCTCTCAAGATCACCGATTTTGTCCGTAATTATGGGGAAAGAAATAAAACTAATGAAATGCCTTATCTGCCGATACGAATTGGCATCCATTCAGGAAAGGCGGTCGTTGGAGTGATCGGGAAAAAACGATTTGCCTATGACATTTGGGGTGAAACCGTAAATCTTGCTGCCCGTCTCGAAGAGCATTCAGAAAATAACTCCATTAATATTTCTGAAACTACCTACCAGAGAGTTAAAGGTTTCTTTGATTGTGAAAATCGAGGCGTGATCGAGACCAAATATACCGGTAAAGTCCCGATGTATTTCGTGAACCGTATTAAACCGGAATTTTCTGAGGATGATGAAGGTCTTTTCCCAAACCGGCTTTTTATTCGGGAATACAATAATATGATCCGAACCCAAAAAGAGGATTAAATCAGATCTCGGTTAACGATTCAGTTTAATTATTCAATCTGATCGCTTTGAGCTCGAATTCAGGCTATCCATCACCCCGTTTCTCGCTTGTTTTATTTAATTGCTCAAACTTCCGGGAAACGAAATGATGGATTACATGGCACCACCATCAGATACCTCACATCTTGCTCCTTGAACCTAACATCTTTCATAAAAAGGAATGAAGCTTTTCCCCCTCCTGTTTTGTATTTTTCGAAGTTCTGAAATCCTAAAATCAAAGAGACTTTGCAGCACAACATTGTAGTACGCGGCGCCCGCGAACACAACCTTAAAAATATTGACATTGACATCCCCCGCGATCAGCTCGTGGTCATTACCGGACTCTCCGGTTCGGGAAAATCATCGCTGGCTTTTGATACCATCTATGCGGAAGGTCAGCGACGGTTTCTGGAATCTCTCTCGGCTTATGCACGGCAGTTTTTAGGGATGATGGAACGCCCTGCCGTGGATTTCATTGACGGACTTTCACCCGTGATCTCCATCGATCAAAAAACCACCAACCGAAATCCGCGTTCAACAGTGGGTACGGTTACTGAGATCTACGATTTTCTGCGACTGCTGTATGCACGGGTTGGGATTCCCTATTCCTACAAGACCGGAAATAAAATGGAGAAGCAGTCAGCCGATCAGGTTGTGGCTTCTGTTATGGATATGCCGGAAGGAACCAAAGCCTATTGCCTTGCGCCCGTTGTTAGGGGTCGTAAAGGACATTACCGGGAGCTCTTTGAACAAACCATAAAGCAGGGATTTGTAAGCGCTCGTATTGACGGAGAATTTCATGATCTGGAAAAAGACATGAAGCTGGATCGCTACAAAACACACAATATTGAGATCGTAGTAGATCGCTTTGTCATCTCCCCAAAAAGTGAAAAGCGTGTTGCCGAAAGCATTCGACTTGCACTTGAAATGGCGGATGGAAATGTGATACTTGCCATCAAAGACGGAGATGAGATCACGGATAAACTCTATTCACAGAATCTCTTTGACCCCGAAAGTGGCATCGCTTATGAGGACCCGGCACCGAACTTATTTTCCTTCAACTCTCCGTTCGGTAATTGCAAAGAATGCGAAGGACTTGGTTACACTTACGATGTAAGCTGGGATCTTCTCGTCCCGAATAAAGAACAAAGCATTGCCGATGGCGGAATCAGGTTTCTGGGAGCTCCGCGTGATATTTTTGTCTTCAAACAATTGAAAGCCATCCTCAATTCATTCGATCTGGATTTTGAAACCCCACTCAAAGATTTCCCTGAAGAAGCATTAGAGATCATAATGCATGGCAGCGGGGATAGGAAATACTCAGTCAGCTACGATTTCAAAGATAACTCCGTGACTTATAAGCATAAGTTTGAGGGGCTGAGAAATACCATCATCGATCAATATCACAACAGTAAATCCAATAAGCAGCGTGATAAAGCCAAAGCCTTCATGGATAAGGTAACCTGCCCGGAATGTAACGGCGGACGGCTCAATAAAGAAGCACTTTCCTACAAAATTGACGGATATAATATTCATGACCTAGTGCAAAAAGATATTCAGGATCTGCGGGATACTTTATATGGTATCAGCCTGAGTGAGCGGCAGCAGACTATTGGAAATCAGGTACTAAAAGAGATCCGTGACCGCCTCGATTTTCTGCTTAATGTGGGACTCAGTTATCTCAGTATAGACCGTGAAGCACAAACCCTGAGTGGTGGTGAAGCTCAGCGAATTCGATTGGCTACACAGATCGGAACGCAACTTGTTGGCGTACTTTATATTTTGGATGAGCCAAGTATCGGACTGCACCAACGTGATAACATCAAACTGATCAAGTCATTAGAAACCCTGCGTGATCTCGGGAATTCTGTACTGGTTGTTGAACACGACCGCGAGACCATCGAACATGCTGACTTTGTGGTAGATCTTGGTCCCGGTGCAGGAGTTAACGGAGGGCATATTGTAACTGCCGGAAAACCCAGTGAACTTGATCCAACATCGGATACCGCCAAATTCCTGAGAGATGAAGAAGTGATTGAAGTCCCCGAAAAACGGCGAAAGGGAAATAAAAAATCCATCAAGCTAACAAACACCCGCGGACATAATCTCCAAAATCAGGATGCCGAAATTCCATTGGGCAAATTTATATCTGTAACCGGCGTGAGTGGCAGCGGAAAAAGTTCGCTCATCAATCAAACACTGGTTCCGATTCTTTCGAACCATTTCTACAAATCTAAAACTGTTCCCCTGCCTTACGATTCTATTGAAGGAATTGATAATGTAGACAAGATCATTTCTATTGATCAAAGTCCTATTGGGCGAACGCCCAGATCCAACCCGGGAACATACACCAAAGTATTTGACCATGTAAGAAGGCTTTTTGCTGAACTTCCCGAGTCTAAGATCCGCGGTTACGATCAGGGGCGTTTTTCATTCAATGTGAAAGGCGGAAGATGCGAAACTTGTCAGGGTGATGGCGTTCGCAAGATCGAAATGAATTTCCTGCCGGATGTATATGTGACTTGCGAAACCTGTAACGGAAAACGTTACAATCGGGAAACACTTGAGATCTACTATAAAGGAAAGAATATCTCCGACGTGCTTAAAATGCCAATCAGCCAATCGGCAGAGTTTTTTGATGCCCAGCCGGCAATCAGCCGAATTTTGGGAACCCTGAACGATGTGGGTTTAGGATATCTCACCCTTGGGCAATCATCCACTACCCTTTCAGGCGGCGAAGCCCAGCGCATCAAGCTGGCGCGTGAGCTCTCGAAAGTGGGAACCGGAGATACTCTTTATGTAATGGATGAACCTACCACCGGACTTCATTTCCAGGATGTACGCATGCTGGTTGATGTGATCCAGCGTTTGGTGGACAAAGGAAATTCAGTAATAGTAATCGAACATAACCTTGATCTCATCAAAGCCGCGGACTGGATCATTGATCTTGGACCTGAAGGTGGTGCCGGCGGCGGAGAGATCACTGCAACAGGAACACCTGAAGAAGTAGCTGAAGTAGAAAAATCCTATACCGGACAGTTTTTGAAGGAAGAATTTGAGCGATTAAAGAAGGAACCTGCTTAAATAACTTTTAAATAAAAATGTTCACAATGGTTGGATTCTTGTTTATATTTTAAGTCTGAATGAAATTCTTTCGGACACATATCGCCCGCTCATTTAATGTAGGCATCTTACTTGCCGGCCTTGTTTTCTATTTCATGAAACCGGTCAGTGAAAATGCCGAGCATGATGCTTTCGCATCCTGGTTGCAATCCAATCTGAAATCGAGCACCAATGCTGAAATTACCGATCAAATTCGCGGGCTTTCCAAAGCTGATGGACAATTAGAATCTGTAATCCGGGAAGCCTCAGCACTTGTGAAAGCAAATGCCGATGAATTCGAACTCCCTGTAAATTCTCAATCTCAGGATGAGAACGAAGTATTTCGGGTTTTGCTGAAAGAATGGAATGCGTATCAGAGTTCATCCTCAGGTATGGGCAAAGCCGTACTTATTAAGCAGACACAACCGAATTCTGTATTACCGGTTGATGGTTTTTCTTTTGGAACCAAATCTGTCTCTCAGCAGCATAATGTTGTAATTGCAGATGCAGGAATTTCACTTAAACATGAAATCGCTCCAACTAACAGTTTTCATCTTATCCCTATTTCGGGTGGAACAGCGATCAACGCCCCCTGATCTTTTTCTACTCAATCCACTCTTTCACACTAAGGCAGAATATTGATTATGAACCGGGCTTAGAAAACTGCCTGATCAATATTATGCAGATATTTAATTCAATTATTCAAACTCTAAAAATTTACAATCATGCAAGGAAACGGATTTAAAATCGGTTGTATAGTGGCCTTTCTGGGTCTCACCCTTTTTTACTTATGGCCTACTTTACAATGGAATCTGGAACAAAATTATATTGAAGAACTGAGTACTTCAGAAGCAGCTCAATATGAAGAGGAAAACCGCGAAAAACTGGAAGGTATCAGAGACAATATTTTGTCGTTGGGACTTGACCTTCAGGGCGGTATGCACGTAACACTTGAAGTAGGCGTTCCACAGTTAATTCTTGAACTGGCCGGCGATAATGCCGACGATCTCCTCGAAGATGTGATCAGCACAGCCAGAGAACGCTCCATTGAAGATGGATCGGACTTTATTGATGAAATGGTAGCAGAATTTGAAACTCGTGATGCTGATGCCCGATTAAGCCGGTATTACAGAAATGATGCTATGGACATCACCCGCCGTTCAACAAATGAGGAAATTGCTACTTTCCTGAAATCTCAGCGGGAGTCAGCCCTTGACAGAGCTATTGAAATTATTCGTACCCGTGTTGACCGTTATGGTGTAACCGAACCCTCTATCGTAAAGCAAGGTAACAACCGGGTAGTCGTTGAGCTTCCGGGCGTTGAAGACAAAGAACGAGTTCGTAGTTTACTGAAAGGTACAGCCCGTCTTGAGTTCAGGCTTGCAGCCGATGCCGATCAGTTTGGTTCTTTCGTAGATCAGGTATATGAGTACTATGATAATTATCAGGGTGAAGATTCTGATTCCGTCGAAATCCAATCCAATCCACTTGAAGAAGTGTTATTGCCGGCTCAATCCCCTTACCTATTGGGATATGCAACCGACCGAGATACTTCCCGGGTAATGGACTTACTTTCTACCGAAGACATTCGACGCATGATGCCCAGAAACACTACCATTATGTGGAGTGCAAACCCACTTCCAGGTCAACAGGGAGAAGACCTTTATCAACTTATTGGTGTTCGTGACCAGGTAGAACTCACAGGAGATGTGATCGAAGATGCCAGTGTTCAATTTGACCCGGCTACAAACGTACCTGAAGTTTCCATGAGCATGGACAGTGAAGGAGCCCGGATCTGGGGCCGTGTTACCGGTGCCAATATTGGAAAACCAGTAGCAATTGTCCTCGATGGTTATGTGTTTTCATACCCTAATGTTCAGACCAAGATATCAAACGGACGTTCATCCATTACCGGGTTAGACGGAATTGATGAAGCTGAGGATCTGGTTAACATTCTCCTTTCAGGTGCCCTTCCTGCTCCACTCGAAATTCTTGAAGAACGAACCGTAGGTGCAACCTTAGGTGCAGAATCTATCAGCGCCGGTTTGAATTCCATTCTGTTTGGGTTAGGAGTAGTTGCCATCTTTATGATCGTTTATTACCGAACAGGCGGTGGAATTGCTGACCTTGCACTGCTACTCAATATTGTTTTCATACTCGGTATTCTGGCAGCTTTCAAAGCCACACTGACACTGCCGGGTATTGCAGGTATTGTATTGACCATTGGTATGGCGGTGGATGCCAACGTGCTGATCTTTGACCGTATTCGGGAAGAACAGCGAACCGGGAAAACGCTCAAAGCTTCTATTGAAGCAGGCTATGCAAATGCCATGAGTGCCATTGTTGATGCAAACGTAACCACATTTTTCGTAGCTATTATCCTTTTCAGTTTCGGCGTTGGTCCGATCAAAGGATTTGCTGTAACACTGATGGCCGGTATTGTAGCCTCATTGTTCAGCGCTATTGTGATCACACGTGTAGTGGTTGATTACCTGACCCAGGCTAAGAAAAGCGCAGTTAGCTTCGGTTAATCCTAACAAAGAAATTTAAACGACTAAAGGAATATTATTATGAGATGGTTTGAAACACCAAATTTTGACTTTACGGGAACCCACAGAAAAGCGTATATCTTTTCTGCTGTTCTGTTTTTGGTTTCCCTTGCAGCAATCTTAACACAAGGATTGCAATATGGTATCGACTTCAAAGGCGGTAAGGAATTCGTACTCGCATTTCAGGGACCGGTGAACGTTGTAGATATGCGTTCCAGTCTCTCCGAGCCTCTTGGAGCAGCCCCTGAAATAAAACTCTATGGTTCTGAATCGGAAGTACTGATACGTACCGATAACGAAAGCGATATCAGTACGGTTCAGGGAATCATTTCTTCCACAATGGAGGAGTTGTATCCTGAAAACCCCTTCAGTGTTGAAAAAACAGACGTTGTTGGTCCCCGTTTTGCGGAAGACCTCAAATGGGGTGCATTACAGGCGGTTATTTACGCTATTGTGATCATTTTCATTTATATCCTGATTCGATTCCGAAACTGGACCTTTTCGGCCGGAGCAGTTGCTGCCTTGGTTCATGATGTTGTGATCGTATTAGGCGTATTTACGATCCTTGCTGATCTGGTTCCATTCAGCTTGCAGATCGATCAGGCACTTATTGCGGCCTTCCTCACCATTGTGGGTTATTCATTGAATGATACCGTGGTTGTGTTTGACCGTATCCGTGAGAACTCGAACGTTCACAAAGGAATGGATTTTGTGCCTATGGTAAACAAAAGCCTGAACGATACCTTAAGCCGTACCGTAATTACTTCCATTACCACCTTGTTTGTGGTGCTTGTGCTGTTTATTTTCGGCGGTGAAGTGTTGAAAGGATTTTCGTTTGCACTTCTGATCGGTATCGTTTTGGGTACATACAGTTCGCTGTTTGTAGCCAGCGCTTTGGTGGTTGAACTCGAAGTACGAACCAAAAAATCTTAATGCAAAACAACAGGAAAATATGAGCTTTAATACATCAGAACGCTACAACAGCGTTGTTATCGAATTTAAAGGAAACGTAATGGGTGGCCCTGATGCGGTTAGCCTGAA
>JBBDSP010000004.1:0-165905 GCA_040904925.1 Gracilimonas sp.
TAAGTGAAAAGGAGCTTTTTTTTCAATAGCTCTTTGTGCAGCTCTTAATTTTATATTGTCTGTAGGTTCTATTTTCTCTGATTGAGCTAGTAGTTCTTGTATACGTTGTATAGAATTAAATGCATCTTCTTCGAAGGTTGGAAGTTTGTGATCGATATTGTTTAGCTCTGATAGTACTGTGCTTTTGTATTCTTGATCTCCATATTCCTGGACAATTTCTTTTACTTTTTTTAAATGGCTTGAAAAACTACTCCCAATGGTTGAAACAACTCTTTCTTTATTTCTATCAAATTCTGAAAGGATAATGTTCGGAGATATTAAAGACACTTCCTCACTATCTAAGAATTCTTCAAGAAGCCCTAAAACCTTTTCACCCTGAGTATTTTTAGCTATATCAAGCCAAACACTAGTATCAATGAGTAGTCTGAACATTTTTTGAGACTTTTAAAATGAAATGAAAGCCATATAACATATAGTTTTTTGGAACTAGAGAATGTCCTAAAATTCCATATAAAAAGACAAATCAATTATTTAGAAGAATAGAATGGGGATAACATTTTCCCATAAAAAAAAGACCCCGAATTACTCCGGAGCCCTTAACTTCAATGTTCAATATTGAATGTTCATTATTCAATATTCAAGCTGCTGTGATCTCCCAGATCCACTTTGCCTTTCACATTTTTGAGGTTTGTGTAGGCGCCAATGGTAGAACCCAGGGTATCCACATCTTCGAGGGTAGCATGGTCGCGAATGATGCTGTTCTCCACGATAGAGTTTTTGATCACCGTGTTGTCTTCAATGCTCACTTTTGGCCCGATGGTGCTGTTCTCGATCTTCACCCCTTTACCGATATAAACGGGAGGAATAATCTTGGATCTGGGATATTTGCTCTCATCAACCCCGTCAAACTCTTTTTCGGTGATGAGTCCGGTCGTTTCCAGCCAGGCGGGAAGCGTTCCGCAATCCAGCCATTCATCCACAGTGGCCGTTTTAAAGATCTTGCCGTCTTTGATCATTTTGTCGAGGGCAGCGGTGAGGAAATATTCTCCGCCCGGACCCTTCATGTCATTATCCAGCACCCACTCGATCTGCTTCTTGAAATAATTTCCATCCTTGAAATAATACACACCAATGATGGCCAGATCGGAAATAAATTCTTTGGGCTTCTCCACAAAGCCGGTGATCTTATCGCCTTCATGCACAGCTACGCCAAAGCGGGAAGGGTCTTCTACTTTCTTCAGCCAGATCACGCTGTCGGCATCACCAAGGTCGAATTGTTCTTTACTGTCAAAGATGGTGTCCGCAAAAGCGATGATCACTTCGCCGTTCAGATGCTCTTTGGCCATGGCTACCGCATGCGCTGTTCCAAGGGCTTTGGCCTGCACCTCAAAAAGGGCGTTGGCATTATGGCGCTTGCTCATTTCGCGCAGTGGCTGCTTGATGTCTTCCCCAAAATCCGGACCGAGGATATACACGATCTCGGTGATATCCCGATCAAGCGTGCGATTAAAGGTTTCCACTATGCGTTCTACGATCATAGTTCCGGCAACGGGAAGCAGCGGCTTGGGAACAGTATGTGAGTGCGGGCGAACACGGGTACCCCGTCCGGCCATTGGGATAATTAATTTCATATATTTCTCTTCGTTTTATTGAAACATTTTCATTGATTGCGCGGTGAATATAGGAAGGTTCCTAACCGATTTCGAATATCGGTTTATTTCATAACTTCCCGCAGAACGTTACAGACCAAAAACCCTAAAATAATTCTGAACAATTTGAATTGGTATTACACCCTGCTTGATGTCGGCGCCATTCTGCTTTGCCTCATTTTTTTACGATACACCTGGTATCGCATGCGGTTCTTCCTTCATACTTATCAGCAGGTGGGCTATAAAAACAACGAATTCTGGCAGTGGATGAAAGGGCACTGGGATGAAAAGATCATCCCGGCCAACATAGCAATGATCAATATTTTCATTTTTCTGCTGCTTTGGCTGACGGACTGGATCCTGGATAATATCACTTATACCTCGCTCGTGGTGGTGCTGTTTGTTTTTTGTTTTTACTGGTTTGGTTCGGTTTCCAGATATCGTTCAGGGAAGATTAAAAAGCCACTCGTTTATACCTCGCGAGTAAAACGGTTTATGATCCCATTCGTGATTTTATCAGCGATTTTCCCGGTCATGTTCACCTATATGAGTTTCACAGGATTTCTGCCCTATTTTGATCTCCCGCTTCCCAATCATTACTCCGGTTTTCTCACTTTTGATCTGCTGATGCTGCTTGTCGGCTGGGGATTTGGCGCCACTTTTATCCCTTTCTTTATCCTGCTTTCAGGATTGCTCACCAAACCGGTGGAGACCTTTATTCAAAATGGATTCAAAAGACAGGCACGTAAAAAGCTGGCCTCTATACCCGACCTACAAGTGATCGCAATTACCGGCAGCTACGGGAAAACCAGTACCAAGTTTATGATCCGGGATCTGTTGAAAGAGCGATTCAATGTTTGTTCTACGCCGGGCAGTTATAATACACCGATGGGCATTTGCAAGGTGATCAACAACGACCTGCAATCACATCACCAAATATTAATTCTTGAAATGGGCGCTCGGTATGAAGGAAACATTCAGGAATTATGTGATATCGCCAAGCCGGATTTATCCGTAGTTACCAATGTGGGAGTTGCTCACCTGGAAACTTTTGGTTCACAGGATGTGATCGCAAGAGAGAAGGGAAAACTAGTGGATAATCTGGTTGCCGGAGATGTTGCCGTGCTAAATGCAGATGATCCACGGGTTTCTAAAATGGGAGCCGACCGAGACGAGATCGACAGAATTCTTGTGGGACTGGAAAATGGCGAGATCCGCGGAAGCAATATTTCTTATGATACTTCGGGGATGGAATTTGATGTGGAGATCGGGGACGAAAAAGAACGCTTTCAAACCAAATTGCTTGGGGCTCATAACGTGCAGAATTTATTGCTGGCTGTGGGGCTGGGTAAACATTTTGGCATCCGGTTAAAAACCATGGCACTGGCTGCGGAAAGGATAGAACCCATTGAACACCGATTGGAATTAAAGCACCAAGGAGAACTCTTTGTGATCGACGATGCGTTTAACTCTAATCCAGTAGGCGCAAAAAATGCCGTGGAGATACTAAGTCAGTTCAATTCCGGTCAGCGAATTATTATCACCCCCGGAATGGTAGAATTGGGAGAAATTGAGGAAGAAGAAAACCGTAAATTTGGCTCAGCCATCGGCAAAGCTAATCTTGATCTGGTTGTTTTAGTGGGAGAAGAAAGAGCGCAGCCAATCCTGGAAGGAATCAGGGAACATGACACCACCGCCATGAATGTGCGTGTTGTAAACAATCTATTTGAAGCCAATGACCTGGTAAAAAAACACGCCCGTGCCGGAGATGTCATCCTCTACGAAAACGATCTGCCTGATGTATATAATGAGTGAGGTAATTTTAAATTATTGAATGCTTAATGTTAAATGAACCCTATCATTTAACATTACCTTACTCGTACCGGACGGCATCTGCGGGCTGAACTTGCGCGGCGCGGTGAGCTGGATACCAGCTGGCCAATATGCAAAGCAGTAAACTGGCGATAAGAATAATGGTGACATCTAAGGGGTTTATCTGAACCGGATAGGCATCAATGATGAAAGCTGAGGAGAGTTTGACCATCCCAAATTTCATTTGCGCCCAGCTCAGTAAAAGTCCGAGTGTTCCGCCGATCCCGCAGCCGATCAATCCAATATATAAACCCTGCTTTCTGAAAATGGATTTGATTCCCTTTTTGCTGTAGCCCATCGACATCAGGATTCCAATATCGCGCTGTTTTTGGATTACGATCATGGTCAGGGAGCCAATAATATTAAGCACGGCCACAATTACGATCAGGATCAATACTACAAACGAGCCCCATTTTTCCAGGTACATAACATCGTACAAAGGCTTTTGAAGGTCGTACCAGGAGGAGATCTCAAAATCGGGGCCCAAGGTAGCAGTCAGTTGTTCTTTTACTTTTTCGGCATCTTCATTTTTGTACAATTTTATATCCATTCCGGTGATCTGATTCCGTGCACGGAACAAACGCTTGGCGGCTTCAATATCTACAAACACTTTGGGTCCGCCGGCGATCTGTTGCAGGAAATAAGCTCCTCTTAGATCAAAACGATAGGTTTGGGGAACGGTGATCTGGGTGAGCGCATTTTTCATGCCCGCGGCGCTGAGAAGGGCAATATCATCCCCGACATTAAGCTGCAACCTATTTTTAAGATCTTCATGAACGATAATACCGGGAGTACGATCCCGAACTGAGATGTCAAAAACACCGGTGGTTACGCTTTGTTCAATATCTACCAGTTGAAAGAACAAGTCACGTTCTACTCCTTTTACTTCAACGACCTCATTTTGAATGCCATCCAGCGCCAGTAAAGCTTTGCCTTCTACATACGGCGAGATGATTCGTACTTCCGGCAATGAGCGTATCTGTTCCATCATTTCCTCATTCTGTGCGAAGGTATTGCTTCCTGAGGCTTCGATGCGAATGTCGGGATCATAAGAAAGCAGGAAGCTTTTGATTACATCAAAAAAACCATTGAATACAGAAAGAACCACGATAAGTAATGCCGTGCCAATGGTTATGCCTGTAATACTGATAAAAGTAAGCGTTGAGATCAACGAAACATGCTTTCGTGAAAACAGATAGCGCCTTGCAATAAATCCGGAGTTCTTCATAGCTTCAAAATATAGAATCAAGTAATCGAAAGCACTTTAAATGAGCACAGACATTTCATAAACTTTTAGTATCTTTACCGCCCTTTCAAACTCAATAATTGTGATGAGTTCAACGCTTACAAAAGAAATTATTGCCTCTATATCAGATGGATCACATGGTGATCCTTTTTCGGTTTTAGGGTTACATGAAATTGAAGTTGATGGGAAAAATAAATTAGTACTGAGGGCTTTTCGGCCGGAGGCCAAATCCGTTACGGCGATTATTGATAAAAAGAAGTATGAATTAGACCGCATTTCTTCAGAAGGTTTATTTGAACGAGTATTTGCAAGGAGAAAGAACCGATTCGATTATCAGTTTCAGGTCACTCCTCAAAAAGGGGATATATTTACTGTAACAGATGCTTATCAGTTTAATTCTCTTTTGAGTGATTTTGATCTGCAGCTTTGGGGCGAGGGGAATCACAATCAGGCGTATGAGTTTATGGGCGCGCATCAGCGTGAGATTGAAGGAGTTGAAGGGACTCATTTTGTAGTTACCGCCCCCAGTGCAACACGAGTAAGTGTGATTGGGGAGTTTAATGCCTGGGATGGTCGCGTACACCGCATGCGTAAATTTCACGATCAGGGAATTTGGGAGCTTTTCATTCCGCATGTAACCGAGGGAGATCATTATAAATACGAGATCAAAACCCCGGTTCAGGATCCGCCCTTAAAAAAAGCAGATCCATTTGCGTTCTATTCTGAACTCCGACCGGGAACAGCTTCTGTAGTAACAGATATTGATAGTTATTCCTGGAAAGATAAATCCTGGATGAAATCACGGCAGGAAAAGCAAAGCCTTGATCAGCCTATTTCTATTTATGAAATGCATTTGGGTTCATGGCGCAGAAAAGTTGGTGAAGATCCCGGGTTTTTAAATTATCGGGAAACGGCAGATCAGCTGGTTCCTTATCTCAAAGATCTTGGGTATAGCCATGTAGAACTGATGCCGGTCGCAGAACATCCATATGATCCTTCCTGGGGGTATCAAATAACAGGATATTTTGCCCCGACCAGTCGTTTCGGTACGCCCGAAGACTTCATGTATTTTGTGGATAAATGTCACCAGGCTGATATTGGGGTGATCATTGACTGGGTTCCGGCGCACTTTGCAAAAGATGACCATGGGCTTCGCCGGTTTGACGGAACCGGTTTATTTGAGCACGATGACCCCCGTAAAGGCGAACACAAAGATTGGGGAACCTGTATTTTCAATTATGGCAGAACGGAGGTTAAGAATTTTCTGATCTCGAATGCGATCTATTGGTGCGATAAATTTCACATAGATGGGCTTCGTGTTGATGCTGTTGCCTCCATGCTTTATCTGGATTACTCGCGGGATGAAGGCGAATGGGTTCCTAATAAATATGGCGGACGTGAAAATATCGAAGCCATCGACTTTTTAAGAAATTTCAATAACTCTGTGCATCATCATTTCCCGGGGGTCATCACTTTTGCTGAAGAATCTACCTCGTGGGGAGGTGTTTCCCGCCCAACTGAAACCGGAGGTCTAGGCTTTGATTTTAAATGGAATATGGGATGGATGAATGACACCCTTACCTATATTGAGAAAGATCCTCTGTTCAGAAAATACCACCAGGATCAGCTTACATTTTCATTGATCTATGCTTTTTCGGAGCACTTTACCCTCCCGTTTTCTCATGATGAAGTAGTGCATATGAAGCAATCCATGCTTTCAAAAATGCCCGGAGATGACTGGCAGAAGTTTGCCAACCTTCGTCTGCTTTATATCTATATGTATGCACATCCCGGCAAGAATTTACTTTTTATGGGCTCAGAATTTGGGCAGTGGTCAGAATGGAGTGAATCGCGTTCGCTTGACTGGCACCTGCTTGAGTGGGAAAAGCATCAGGGAGTTCAGTTACTTCTTAAAGATCTGAATGGCTTAAATAAGAAAGAGAAAGCCCTGCACGAATTAGATTCTGACTGGCGCGGTTTTGAATGGGTTGATGTAAGTGATGCAGATAACAGTATTATTTCTTTTGTTCGCCGGGCCAAAGACCCGGATAATTTTGTGGTTGTTATCCTCAACTTCACCCCAACCGTACATTATGGCTATAAAGTTGGTGTTCCTCATGCAGGAGAATATGAAGTGCTTATTAACAGTGATTCAGAATTCTACGGAGGCAGTAATGCCGGGGACAGTAAAATTCATGCTGAATGGGGAGAATGGCACAGTCAGAAAGCCAACATTTCAATAACAATACCGCCTTTAGCAGGTGTAATTTTAAAACCAAAGAGTTAGATATTAAATGAGGTTTCCACGCTCAAGCGGCACCTTAGTACACCCTACATCATTTCCCGGAAAATATGGAATGGGAGATTTTGGATTTGAGGCCCGTGAATTTATTGATTTTTTAGAACGAACCCACCAAACAATATGGCAAGTGTTACCCCTTACTCCTACCGGGTATGGAAATTCGCCATATGCCAGTTACTCTGCTTTTGCCGGGAATGTATATTTGATCAGCCCGGATATCCTTCATAAAAAAGGCCTGCTTACAAAAAATGAGATAGAAGAGATTCAACTTCCATCTGAAACGGTAGCTGATTATGAGACATCGTTTAAAAATAAGGATAAAGTATATAAGCTTGCCTCCGATCGGTTTTACGAGAAAATTACTAAAGAGGAAAAAAAGGCTTTCAGTGCGTTCAAAAAGCAAAATAAGAACTGGCTTGATGATTTTGTGCTTTTCATGGCCTGTTCACTGCACTACAACAAGCAGCCATGGAATACCTGGGATGAAGCTATTGCTCAGCGAAAACCAGAAGCATTAAAAGAATATCGGAAGAAATTCAGTAAAGAGATTGAATTCCAATATTGGCTGCAGTTTGAGTTTAACAACCAGTGGGCTGCTTTAAAGAAATATGCGAATGAGCGTGGCATCAGGGTAGTCGGTGATATACCAATTTTTGTAGATCACAACAGTGCCGATGTATGGGCTAACCCACAATATTTTGAAGTGGACGCAAGGGGTGACCGCCAGCTGATTGCAGGCGTGCCCCCGGATTATTTCAGTAAAACCGGGCAGCTCTGGGGCAATCCCCTTTATAAATGGGATGTGCTGGAGAAGGATGGATTTTCTTGGTGGGTAGACCGCTTTAAGCATATGTTTAATGCTTGCGATGCCATTCGGGTAGATCATTTCCGCGGATTTGACGAATACTGGGAAGTTAAAGGAACAGAGAAAACAGCTGAAAAGGGTCAATGGGTGGCGGGCCCCGGAGAAAAACTCTTCGACACAATTTTAGAGAAATGCGGGGAGCTTCCCATAATTGCAGAGGATCTTGGGTTTATGACCGAAGGTGTGGAAAAGCTCAGGGATAAATACAATTTCCCGGGAATGAAGATCATCCAGTTCGCTTTTGACTCTGATTCCACGAACAGCTTTCTGCCACATAACTACTCACAAAACAGTGTGGCCTATTCAGGCACTCACGATAATGACACCGCAATTGGCTGGTATAAAACTACCAATGAGACGGAACAGCACCGTGCACGCACATATACCCGATCAAGCGGTGAAAATATTCACTGGGAGTTTATTCGATTGGGGATGCTTTCGGTATCAGATCAGGCTATATTCCCGCTGCAAGACTTTATGGGTCTGGATAGTGAACACCGGATGAATATTCCGGGAACATCGTCTAATAACTGGCTTTGGAGATACACAAAGGGAATGTTGGAAGGCATTGATGAAAAACAGATTCAACATCTTGTGGAACTTAGTAACAGAAAAATTAATCGAGATTCTTAACCACACAAACAGCTGATTTTATATACAGACCGTGTTTTTGTATATTTAGAGCTTAGAAATTTTAACTCACTCATATGGCTTTTACACTGAATCACTTACCTAAGCGAACTGAAAAACCAAGAAAAAAAGGACTTACATTAGCTTTAGATAAAGGATATAGCGTACGACAGGCGGAAGATTTCGTTGAATCAAGTTCCAACTATTTTGACATTGTGAAATTAGGATGGGGAACTTCTTATGTGACCCAAAAGCTTGAAGAAAAGATTGCAGTATATCACGATGCCAATATCCCCGTTTATTTTGGAGGAACATTGTTTGAAGCTTATGTACTGCGAGATCAACTTGATGCTTACGTTGCGTTAATGAATAATTACGGCATTGAGCATGTTGAAGTATCTAATGGTACCATATGGCTTTCTGACGACCGCAAACAAGCTATTATAAAAGAGCTAAGCCAGGAATTTACGGTATATTCCGAAGTTGGAAGTAAAAACCCGAATGATATTATACCTCCATACAAGTGGGTGAAGATCATTGAAAATGAATTGAAGGCCGGGTCTCAAAAAGTGATCTGTGAAGCACGAGAAAGTGGTACAGTTGGAGTTTTTCGTCCTAACGGAGAAGTGCGGTCCGGTTTGATTGAAGAGATCACGGACCAAATTCCTGCAGAAAAACTTATATTTGAAGCCCCTCAAAAAGAACAACAAGTTTGGTTTATCCGAAAATTTGGAAGTAATGTGAACCTTGGCAATATAGTACCGGCTGATGTGATTTCGCTGGAGACACTGCGACTTGGTTTAAGGGGTGATACCCTGTTAGATTTTTACTCATTAGACGAGGATGAAGATCTTAACAATGTTATGAAAGACAACAATACAATTTCGAACAAAGAGTAATCACTGAGAGTATATATTTATGAAAATTCTTTACGTTGCTGCTGAAATCTCCCCATTTGCACGCATGACTTATACCGCCGACCTGCTTCGGTTTTTGCCTGCATCACTGCAAGACAAAGGGTTCGAAATTCGGATCTTGCTTCCCAAATACGGTACTATAAATGATCGTAGAAACCGGCTGCATGAGGTTATTCGGCTTTCCGGCATTGAGGTTGAAGTTGGAGATAAAGTTGAGACCATGAAAATTAAAGTGGCAAGTATTCCAAATGCTAAACTTCAGGTTTACTTTTTAGACAACGACACTTACTTCAAGAGAAAAGGTCTTTTCAGAAAGCCAGATTCTGAGGAGTTCTATGAGGATAATGATGAGCGACTTGCCTTCTACAATAAAGGCGTGCTCGAAACAGTTATAAAGCTCGGTTGGGAGCCGGATATAATCCACTGCCATGACTGGCCTGCAGGATTAACCCCGCTTTTAGTGAAAACACTGTATAAAGACGAGAAGATTTTTAAGAACACGAAGATCGTATATAATCTGCATCACCCAATTAATGAAGGTGATTCTGATTCTGCACGAGTGCTTGAACTTCTTGGTTTACCTGCCGACACCGACATCGATAATCTTACAGAAGAAGGCAAGGTTGACCTGCTGAAACTAGGCCTCAAGTACAGCGACCATGTTGTTACAGGCAATTACCTTAAGGATGAATTTGATGATATTTTCAAAGAGCTTGGGATCAAGCCTGAAAAAATTCAGGGATCTCCTGAAGATGTGTCGGATAAATTCGCTGAATATTATCGGACCATTTCTGACGCTGAATAATAGAATAGATAGAGAACATTTTAAATATACTTTTGATGACCAATACAAATAAGGGTCTTAGTTCCTTATACATTACACTATTTGCCTTAATTTTATTTTTTAATGGCTGCGAAGATCCAGGAAATGTAGGAAGCGGATTCATTGACGAACCCACCGTAAAGATTGACACCCTATATCTGGATGATATTACTACAGAAAACCTTGAAGCTTATTCAGGAAATCTGGCTAATTTTAATATAGGCCAATATTCAGATCAACTATTAGGAGATATTAGAACTGTAGGTTTGATGAAGCCTGTACTACACAATTTAAGTACAGGATCTGATTTTAATTCTGAGGACTTTTCTATCAAATTAGAAATACAGCTCGACAGTACTTTAACGTACGGAGACACCTCATCGGTTAGTGACTTTACTATTTACGAGACTTCCTCACTTTGGCGAGGTAATTCTCTGCGAATTAATGATGCAATAACTTACAATGAGTCTGAGCCCGTAGGTAGTTTCTCCGTTAACACTGATAAGAGGTTTACCGTGGGTCTTTCTGAAACGTGGAAAGATAAATACGCAACATATTTAAATAGTGATGATGCTAATGCAGATTCTCTTTACCGGTATGAGTTCTTTGGACTGGCAATCGTGCCGGATAATAATGGCAATAAGGTCTCAATTGTAGACAGACCTAATTTGCGTTTTATTATGGTTGATGCAGCCGATGATACCATAGGAGTTGGACTTTCAAGCAGCGGGTATTTTCTTGAGCGGACCAACAGTAATTCAGGGCCTGCAGATGCTATAGCTCTTCATTCTACGCTTGAACAAATGATGAGGATTAACCTGCCAATGGAAGAGCTAAAAGAAGGATATAACGACAAGAATATTTTAAAAGCAGAATTAGTGCTTCATGAGGCAAATGACGTCCTGGCAGCCTCTTTACCGGAAAACCATGTGAGGCCACCTGTTAATGAGCTAACACTTAATTTGGGAGTTAACTCAGAACAAGTGTACCAATACCAAATAACAGGTCCCGATTTTGTTGCTAATAGAAACACTGATAATCCATACTTCAGTACTAGCATGACTGCTTACCTTAACAACGTATTTTTTGGAGGGGAAACAAACAGTAATATTTATGTAGGGCTTAGGTCGAGCTCAGGTGTTCTTCGTTCTACATATATTTATAACCAAACAGCTTCTCAAGAATTAAGACCAAAATTAATTATTACAACTGCAGTGAATGAAGAAAATTAATCTATATAAAGCCCTTTATTTAGTACTATTATTTTTTGTGTTCTCTTTAAGTCAGGGGTTCGCACAAAGTGATAGCAGAAGCATAAATAGCAGTGGTTCGTTCTATTCATTATATGGTGTGGGATTTCCAACTGAAAATAATACAGCTCGTGAACTTAGCTTAGGCATTTCCGGTGTTTCTTTAGATAACACTCAGTCTAACACTTTAAGTAATCCGGCGCTATGGGGTAAAAATACCTACGCAACAACTTCATCAGGTTTCAACCTCTCTCAATATAACGCCACAGATAATAATAGTGAAAGCCTAAACTCTGATATATCTGCAAGATATTTACAGCTTACATTACCCATTTTTCGTCAAAAGTTTGGAATATCAGCTTCTCTATATCCTGTAACCAGTTCTAACTATAGAAGCTTTGACTCAGGAACTATTGTTAATTCCGAAAATGAGTCAATTGAATATGTTTCGGATATGAGTGGAAGCGGGGGGATTAACAAGTTCGAGCTTGGTTTTGGGTGGAATATAAATAAGAACATTGCTGTTGGGTACGCTCCCTCACTTGCGTTTATCTCACAAGAAAACACGACAGAGTTGTTCTTTGATCAGAATGATTATCCGTACAATTATGTGGATTCTAAAGTAACAGGCTCCACATTTAGTCACCGCTTTGGTGCTTTGCTTAGCTTTGAAAATATTTTAAACGATGATGACAGAATTAGTATTGGTTCCTCCTTTATACTACCGGTAGAAATTTCTACGAAACAATCCACTGAAACCTCGCGCATGATTAATAATCAGCAACAAAATGTTGCCCTTGGTCAACCCCTCTCTGGAAATGCAAAATTACCTGCCGAGCTTAATGCGGGATTAACTTATTACCCCAGCAATTTTGTTAATATCTCAATGGAAGGAAAATTTCAACAATGGAGTGATGCTCAATCAGATCTCAACACAAATGATGCATCTCTTGAGTTAACTGATAGGGTAAAATTGGGGCTTGGTGGAGAATATCACCCCTACAGGACAAATTCCATGAGTTTTCTCTCAAACTTCAGATATAGTGGTGGGGTTTCCTATGACTCCGGACACTTGAAAGCTCAAGATCAAGAGATTAATACTCTTTGGTTTTCTGCCGGCTTAGGAATAATTTCTAGGTTTAATAATTCCTCAGTAGATTTAAGTGTTCAACACGGATTGAGAGGAACCACCTCTAATGATTTAATTAGGGAAAAAATATGGTCATTTAATTTGTCTGTGAATTTGACAGAACTTATGTTTTTCAGACCTAAACTCAACTAATTACAATAAACACTATATAATAATTAAACTCTCTGCTTAGTTTATAGACTAACAGCATTAATAATAGCTAAGACCAATGAAACAGATAATAGTACTTTTAGGGATTCTTTTTGTTAGCACACCCCTTATTAACGCCCAGGCAAACTGTCAAGAGGAGCCACCAAGTGGTTTATCTCCGCTGGCTGCCTATTCTATTTTTTACGAAAACTACCGCTCAGGCGACTATGAATTTGCACTTGATTATGGACGATGGATGATTTGCGCCAATATCGAAACCCTTGAAGGTAATCCCCGGTTTAGTCTTTTAACACAATACGAGCGTCTTGCCACTATTTATGAAGAGATCGGTCGCGGCAAAGAAGATCCTTCAGAAAAAACAGCTTATATTGATTCAGCCCATATTACATTAAATGAGGCGCTGGAACTTTTTGGGGATGACCAGGAGACACAGTTTGACCTCACATTTAAGCGCGGACGTTTTTTCCAGCAGAACTACAATAACATAGATGGTGGCCTTCAAAAAGCATATGCTGATTATGCAACTTTATTTGAGCTGAATCCTGAACGCGCTATTTCTTTGGGAGATGGGTATTACTTGCGCCAGGCGTTAAATAATATTGTGAAACAGGGTGACACAGAAAAAGCTCAGGAATTTATTGACAACGTAAAGCCCCATGCTGATGGAGAAGCGTTAAGCTTTATTGAAGAAAAGCAGCAGGAGATCTTGGGAAGCCCTGAAGAGCAGATTGCTTATTTTACTCCATTAGTTGAGGAAGCCCCTGAAAATATTGAAGCCTGGAGAGCACTGGAAAGTGCCTATGAGGAAGTCGAGGACCGGGAAAAGCTTAACGAAGTAAAACTAAAGATCAATGAACTTGACCCATCGTATGATAGCGCTATGGATCTTGCAGATTTTGCACGCAGTAATGCAGACTATAGTGACGCTGTTGAGTATTACTCACAAGCATTAGAAAGAACCGATGATGATTCTCAAAAGAAAGACCTATATCTGAGATTAGCTGACATGCACATTAATCTTGAAGAGCTTAGAACAGCTAAAGAATATGTTCAGGATGCTTTGGATATAGATTCTAATGATGGAAGTGCTTATATAAAAATGGCCACCATTTATGGAGCAGCGGTAACACAGTGTACGGAAGACCGAAAGCTTGAAGCTTCTGATAAAGTTGTTTACTGGCTCGTAATTGATTATTTGAACAAAGCTAAAAGCATTGACTCTTCTGTAGCCAACACTGTTGACCGACAGATGTCTACCTATGAAGATGTGAGTCCTAATTCAGAAGACAAGTTTTTTACTTTGAATCTTGAGAACGGTGATACAATTTCAGTGGACGGGTCGCTTAACAGTTGTTACGGTTTTATTAACGAAACAACCACAGTTCGCTAATTTGGTATCAATAAAAACATTTGTATCTTTTCTCATCCACTAAGGCTTTAGGTGCGGAGTAATAATCCGCACCTCTTTTTCTCTCCTTCCTCTTTTACATCACAAACAAATTTGGTTTTCCACTTTTCGATACCGAGAGAAGGATTAAACAACACATCAAGTACATGGCACGCAAAAAAAATCACAAAAATCGCAATAAGAACAAGCGAAATAACAGTAATAAGGGAGGAAATGTATTCATCCCTAAATTCAACTGGAAAAATAATCAAGGAGTTGCCGGACAATATGCCGGAGTCCTGGAGGTCAATGCCAAAGGATGGGGCCTTATAAGAAAACTTGATTATGAATTCACTTATCAGCCTCAGGATCCATTCTTAAAGCCTGAGGAAGTAAAAGAACTGGACTTACGTCCGGGTTTGGTTTTAGAAGGTGAGTTTGAAGAAGATAACCGAGGAAATAAGCATGTTACTTCTGTTGATGTGATCAACGGCAGGCCGGTAGAAGCGTGGACTAAATCCAGTCGTTTTGAACGCCAGACTCCAATTATGCCTGTAGACTGGATCAAGCTGGGCTTTAATGCCGATGATGTTGAAATGCGTGTGATGGATCTTGTAGCCCCAATAGGGAAAGGACAAAGAGCGCTGATCGTGGCTCCTCCCCGAACCGGTAAAACAGTAATTTTAAAGAAGATCGCAAAGTCTTTAACAGATAATTATGATAATATTCATGTCAGTGTTCTTTTAGTTGATGAACGCCCGGAAGAGGTAACTGATTTTATCCGGACTACCCAGGCAGAAGTGTTTGCTTCTTCAAATGATAAACAAACTCAAAGTCACATCCGTATTACCGAAATGGCTTTAGGGTATGCCAAAAGAAAGGCTGAAATGGGAGAAGACGCTGTTCTTTTGATTGACTCGCTTACTCGTCTGGGGCGTGCTTATAACGCAGTCCAATCGAATAGTGGGAGAACATTGTCTGGAGGATTGGATATCAGGGCTCTTGAAATTCCTAAAAAGATCTTTGGTTCAGCTCGCAAGATCGAAGGCGGCGGATCACTTACTATAATTGCTACCTGCCTGATCGAGACCAATTCCAGAATGGATGACCTTATCTTTGAGGAATTTAAAGGAACAGGAAACATGGAGCTCGTCCTGGATCGGGAACTAGCTAACGATCGTATCTATCCGGCCATTAATATTGGAGCGTCTGGCACAAGAAATGAGCACAAGTTTATTACAGATTCTTTGGAAGAACGGAACATGGTGAGAAGATACCTTCTGAAGAAATCACCAAAAGAATCTATGCTTGGACTGTTGAAAGTACTTAAGAATACCGAAAGCAATCAGGAGCTTCTAAATCAGATCGCTGCTTTGGCTTGATCTGTTTTTAGGGAAAATAAAGTGGTCTAGATAACAGGTAGTGAAGGGTCGATCTCTTTGGCCCATTTCTTCATTCCACCCTCAAGACTAAAGACGTTATTAAAGCCATTATCTATCAATAATTGCGCCGCATCTTTGCTCGTATTCCCGGAACGACACATAACAATTATCTCCTCATCTTTGTGATCATCAATTTCGCTCAAACGAGTTTTCAGATCATTATATGGAATATGATGGCCGTCAATATTCGAAACTAAATACTCATGATGTTCTCTGACATCGATCAGTAAAAAAGGATCGCCGGTTTCTTTTTTCTCGTTTAGTTCATGAACAGTAATAAAATTCATAGGACAGATAATTATTATTCTGAGGTGTAGCGGTCCAGTTTGAATTGCTTGCCGAGGTACAACTGTTTTGCTTTTTCATCCTCTGCAAGCACATCGGCAGAACCTTCCATTAGTATTCTGCCCTCAAACATAAGATACGCCCGATCTGTGATAGCCAGCGTTTCATGTACATTATGGTCGGTGATCAGAATCCCGATATTCTGATGCCTCAACCCCGATACAATTTCCTGGATATCTTCCACCGCAATAGGATCGACTCCGGCAAAAGGCTCATCCAGTAATATAAATTTGGGATCAGTAACTAAAGCACGGGCAATTTCACAACGCCTTCTTTCTCCGCCCGATAAACTATATCCCTTACTATCCATCACTTTATGAAGCCCAAATTCCTCGATCAGTTTATCGACTTTGAGGTCAATTTCTTTTTGGGGAACGGAAAGAAACTGCAATACTGATTCAAGGTTCTCGCGAACGGTAAGGTTACGAAATACGCTTGCTTCCTGAGCAAGATAGCCAATTCCCAGCCGGGCCCTTTTATACATTGGCTCACGCGTCAAATTCTGATCATTCAGGTAGATCTTTCCGGCGTTGGGACGAACCAAGCCTACCATCATATAAAAAGTAGTGGTTTTTCCGGCACCGTTTGGTCCCAATAAACCCACTACTTCGCCCTGTTTAACATTTATGGACACATCATCCACAACCGTACGTCTGCTGTAACGCTTAACTAAGCCCTCACTGTGTAGCATTAATTCGGGTTGGGTTTCTGTATTCATATAGTTTTGTTATACGACTGAGAGAGAATTTAAGATAGATTCAAAAATCGGTTTACCATCTTCAGAGCCCAAAAGCTTTTCCATTGCCCGCTCGGGGTGAGGCATCAAGCCCAGCACATTTCGCTGCTTGTTAGAAATACCTGCAATATGATCGATGGAGCCGTTAAAGTTAGCTTCTTTGGTTAATTTCCCATCAGCATCACAATACCGGAATATAATCTGGTCATTGTCTTTCAGAGACTTCAATCCATCGTCATCGATAAAATAATTTCCTTCTCCGTGAGAAACAGGGATATCCAGGACCTGTCCGGACTTTAATCCGGAAGTAAAAATGCCGTTCGTTGATTCCGTTCTGATGAAGACATTCTTACACACGAATTTAAGTTTTTGATTATGCATCATGGCTCCCGGAATCAATCCTGCTTCGAGCAAGATCTGGAAACCATTACAAATACCCATCACCGGTCCGCCTTTTTCGGCAAACTTTACAACTTTCTGCATGATAGGTGAGAATCGGGCAATAGCTCCGGATCGGAGATAATCACCATAAGAAAATCCTCCGGGAACGATCAAGAAGTCGACCCCCGTAAGGTCGGTTTCCTTGTGCCATAGAAACTTGACATCAGAATTCATTACATGCTTCATGGCATGATATGCGTCGTGATCGCAGTTGGAGCCGGGAAATACTACTACGCCAAATGTGGCCATTATTCTATCCTTTTATTTCAGTAACCAGTTGAATTTCTTTTAATACGTTGTCTATACGCAGACATTCCTCAAACTCGCCTTCATGAACCAGCGCTTTGCCTTCGTTGTGAACTTTCCAGGTTTTGTCTTCTGCTTCGGACAAGCTGCATCCGGTTGCTTTCATCAGCTGTGAGATCACTTCGTCGAAGGTGTGAATGTCGTCATCATAAAGAATTAGTCTCCAGGGGGTGTTTACCGATTCCTCGACTTCTTCTTTAACCTTAGTCTCTGTTTGGTACTCCAACTCTTCTTCACTCATAACAATATCAATGATATGTTGAGCAATGAGACTCATGTATCAGGATTCGATCGTAATTTCGAAATCTTCCATCACTTCATTCGCCAGTAACTGAGCACAGGCAGATTCCACAATTTTTTTTGCAGCAGCTTCATCTTTAGCATCTATATCAAGCTCAATGAACTTGCCAATGCGTACTTGCTGAACTTCATTTAAACCAAGGTTTTGAAGGGCATGGTGAGCGGCTTTTCCTTTAGGGTCGAGAATAGACGGCCGTAGCGTCACATTTACTTTCGCTTTGTACATAGTCGGGCTTCGTTTTAAGTGAGTGCCAAAGTTAACCTTTCTCTGACTTAGCTGCTAACTCGTATTTGAGGACTCAGGAGTCAGAACTCAGGATTCAGAATGCTGAGTCCTGAGTTTTGAATTCCTTTTCATATTTATTAATTGATCTCGAGTAAAATTCTCCTTTTCATTTCCTCTGTTGATAAGGCATCCGCATCTAGCCAGCGAATGAAATCCCACCTTTTATACCAGGTTATTTGTCGTTTGGCATATCGGCGGGTGCTGGTTTTGATCTTTTCCACGGCTTTTTCCAGTGACCACTCTCCGTCCAGGTATTTGATGATCTCCTGGTACCCCACGGTATTCAAGGACTGTAACTTCTTTGAATGACCTTCTTGTAAGATCAACTTTAATTCTTCAATCAATCCTTTATCGATCATTTGATCAACACGCAGGTTTATGCGGTCGTATAATTTTTGTCGCGGCCACTTCAGCCCAAATACAATGGTGTTTTCATCGGGTTGAATTTGCTCCTGATCATGGAAGCTGCTAAAAGGCTTTCCGGTTTGCATCCATACATCCAGGGCACGGATAATTCGCTGTCGGTTCATCCCTTCCATCTTCTGATAATAGTCCGGGTCAACTTCTTCAAGCATTTCATACAGCGATTGCAATCCTTCAATTTCGATCCGTTCTTCAAGCTTTGCAATATTCTGCTCATCTGCATCCGGCATTTCATTAAAGGGCTTGATCAGGCTTTGAATATGAAGGGTACTTCCCCCGGCATAGATCACATGCTCTGAGTTTTGAAGGATTTCTTCTTCCCACTTTTCTGCCCGTCTCTGAAAAGTCATGGCATTGTCATCTTCTTCAAGATCCAGATTCGAAATATTATAATGTGGAACTCTTGCGAATTCCTGAGGTGAAGGTTTTGCTGTACCAATATCAATTTGTTTGTAGCATTGACGGGAGTCAGCGGAAATGATGGAAGTATTGAGTTCTTCCGCAAGCTGTATGGAAAGCTGAGTTTTACCGGAAGCTGTTGGACCTAAGAGGATGATGCGCAAAATAAAAAGGTGTGACGGTGTAAGAGTGTTAATGTGTTACGGTGCTATAGAATATAACTATAACACCGTAACACATTAACACCTAAACACTTTTTATAAATCAAATCTGAGAGAGATACGATGGGTAAAACCGAGATCACTGGAAGCCCCGGCAAAACTGGCGAAGCCGTAATCCAAGATAAAAGAGGAGAGCTTGAGTCCCATTCCCAAAGTAGGGGAAATCATAAATCCGGATACCGGATCGGTAATGAAATCGGTAACCCCTGCGCGTAGCGCAATCACATCTTTAAAAGAAACTTCTCCTCCAACATGAGGTTCAATACTCACTCTTCCAATATTGATGTAATATGCTCGGCGATTTTCAAAAAGAAAGTCAACATCTGCCGCTGTGCTGATCAAAAAGTTTTCCCCGATGGAAAATAGCTTTGAAGCACCTAATTTCACTGAAGGCAATACGTACTCGTTTTGTCCGGTGGGAAGGGTTGCTCCCAAACTGTCGAATTGAGCTTCATAATCTCCAAAAGCAGACTGATCCACATCCCACATTTTCTGCATAGTGGTGATGTCATGAACAGCAACTCCAAAATTTGCAAAATCAGTTTTATACTTTGCCCCGACATCTAAACTATAACCCCAGGCGTGAGCAAAAGGACCTAATTTGTGGTGAATGATCTTGGCTGAAGCACCATAAGAAAGCTGTTCTGTTTGTTGTGTGGCATAAGAAAAGAAGACGGCCATGTCTGCCGCGCTGAAACGGGTTATATAATCCTGAGCATTTTCCCTTGGCTGATCTCGTTCCCGGTCCCATGCATTCAATGTGTTTGCGATGTTATCCACTCCTTGACGAAAGAAACTGATTGAAATCACTCCATCTTGAAATCTCAAAGGAAGGGCCGCAGCTCCATAATCATACCCAACGATACCACTAAATCGCTCGGAGTGCATGTACATGATCTGGGGAGTTTGCACCTCAGCAAGTCCGGCTACATTCCAGAATGCAGAGGTAACATCATTAGTGAGAGCAACTTGTGCACTTCCCATTCCAAGGGCGCGTGCTCCGCTTCCTGTACTCAAAAAATCATTGCCATAGGTTGCCTGTGCAGACTGGGCATGTGAAAGCAAAGGGCAAAAGCCGAACAGTAAAAGCGCTGAAAGAAGGCGATTCATCAATAAAATGAAAAATTTAAAAGGTTACTGTAGCGCTTAAACGATATATTCTGAGACTTATTAGTATTGAAAATTGCTTTTTCTGAGGTTGCAGAGAGAGCGAGTATTTCTTAGTATAAGCACACTCCATAGAAAGGGCAACTTTGGGTAAATATTGTCCTTTAACCTATTTAAATAATGAATGTATGAAATTTTCTGTATCCAGCAACGAACTTAATAAAGGGCTTTCAGCCGTGATTGGAGCTGTCCCGTCAAAAGCAACTCTTCCCATTCTTGAAACCATCCTTTTTGAAAGCGAAGACGGAAAGCTGAAATTGACGGCTACCGACCTTGAAATTTCCATCATAGAGTACATTGATGCAGATATTGAAGAAGACGGAGCCGTTGCCATTCCGGCGAGAAGATTATTGGAAACTCTTCGACAGTTGCCAAATATTCCGGTATTTTTTGATGTGGATGACCGTAAGAATATCAACTTCCGGACCGATAAAGGTACCTATAAGTTAGTTGGGGATGATGCAGATGAATTCCCCGAAGTTCCAAATCTTGATGATGGAATCAACATCAGTACAACTACCGAGCTGATGAATAATGCTATTCATAAAACACTTTTTGCCGTTTCAAGTGATGATCTTCGCCCGGCAATGATGGGAGTTTATTTCCAGATCGGAACCGACGAAAGTAAGTTTGTGGCTACTGATGGCCACCGTTTGGTCAAATATACCAACAGAGAAATTACGGCAGATAAAGATGTGGATTTCATCGTTCCAGATAAAGCGCTTAGCCTGATTCAAAAAACTATAGACGGAGACAAATGCGATCTTACTGTGACTGAAGATCATGCTCGGTTCAAAAGTGAAAGTACTATTGTGATCACCCGACTGATCAATGAGCAGTATCCAAATTATGATTCGGTTATTCCGCGGGATAACGACAAATTCCTCACCATTAGTAAAGATCAGATGCTTTCTACGGTGAAACGTGTGGCTATTTTTTCAAGCAGCACAACACGTCAAATTCGGTTACAACTCGGTTCAGATAAACTCACAATCCGTGCTGAAGATCTGGATATGAGCAGTGAGGCGAAAGAGACCATCGAGTGTGAATACTCAAATGAGGAAATGGAGATCGGATTTAATGCTAAATACCTTGGCGATGTGCTTAGCAATATTGACGATGATGAAGTGACATTTGAGTTTTCATCCCCAAACAGAGCCGGTATCGTAAAGCCATCTGATAAAGATGAAAACGAAGATATCCTAATGCTGGTCATGCCGGTTATGCTCAACAGCTATGCTTGATGAGTCAAATAATAACCCTCACAACTGATTTTGGATTGCAAGACCATTATGTGAGCGCCATGAAGGCGGTCATGCTGGGTATTGCTCCCAATGTCCGCTTCGTGGATATTTCCCACGAAATCCCCCCGCAAGATATTATGGCAGGCGCGTGGGTAGTCCGTAATACAGCTTTTCTGTATCCACCCAATACCGTGCATTTGGTAGTAGTAGACCCGGGGGTTGGAACTTCACGTCACCCGGTGGTTCTAAAGGTCAAAGATCAATATTTCGTAGGGCCTGACAACGGTATTTTTTCCCTTTTCTTCAATGAATATGACTACGAAGCCTACAAGCTGAATAATATAACCTACTGGCGGGAAGGGGTTTCTAAAACTTTTCATGGGCGTGATGTGTTTGCCCCGGTTGCGGCGCATCTCAGCAACGGGGTAGAATTGAAAGAGCTTGGTGAACCAATCGAAGAATTGGTTACCTATCACTGGGCCGTTCCTATTGCTGATAAGGACGGCTTACAGGGATGGGTGGTTCATATTGATCGTTTTGGGAACTTGGTAACAAATATTTCTGAGGAACTTATTGAAGATCACCTCAAGAAAAAGAACGTCAAGATCTACGTTGGGAATACTATGCTCAATAAGATCGTGAGTACCTTTGGCGATGTTGAAGAAGGTGAACCTGCGGCATTTATCGGAAGTTCGGGAATGCTCGAGATTGGAATCAATAAAGGAAATGCCGGACGTATGTTAAGTGTTGATAAAGGTGCGCAGGTCTCGATCGTTTTACAGAAGTGACCTCCTTAGTTTGTTCAGACTACTGTAACACCTGCAGTTAATCAGCGTATTCTCTACAAAACAAAATGATTAGTTATGAAGCTTGAATTACGCTCTCCTGTTGATGAACGTGCCGGAATTTCTATCCCGGATGAAATTTCCAATCTTTCTATGCCTTTTAATGGAACTGTGGGTTCTAAAGAAGGAGATGAATATCAGGTCAAAAATAACATCATTGACCTTTTAGGAAAAGAGCCTGAATTCACTTCTATCGCTCAAAGTACCAATCATTGGAAAATTACCGCTGCTATTTATGAAGACATCTGGCGAAAGCGTTCGCTCTCTCTTCTTTCCGGGGAAGAATTTCCGATTGAAAAAGAACACGAATTAATCATCGACTGGACGGCACCCAAAGAAGACGGCTGGTATCTGGATCTGGGTTGTTCAACTGCTTTATATGGAAGGGCACTTAAAGCCGCTCAGAAAAAAGCTAACATTGTAGCACTCGATTTTTCATATCAGATGCTGGAAGAGGCGCGACTCAAGGCCGAAGCTGATGAGACCGATATGACATTTATTCGGGCTGATGGACGAGAACTCCCCTTCTTTTCCAAAACGTTTGATGGCATTGTGATGGGTGGAACACTCAACGAGCTTACCGAAGAATTAAAAGTTCTGTACGAGGCTAAACGAGTTCTGAAAGAAAACGGGGTTTTCTTTATGATGCACCTCATCAAATCGGATGCCTGGTATGGAAGATTATTACAGGAATCGGTAGCTATTGGTGGGATTAATTTTTGGAGTGTAGATGAAAGCAACAAGCTTTTCAGTCAGGCTGGGTTTGAAGTAGAGGAGCAGTTAGTGAAAGGTATTGTGTGCTTTACGAAGCTGAAGCCGGCGTAGCCGGAATTATTAATTTTAAATGTTGAATGCTAAATGGCTTAATATCTCATTTAACATTTAAAAGAAGCTTTAGTCTATTATTAGTTTACTTTTTAATAGTTGATTAATAGAATCTGAATTCTGATCTCTTATAAATAGTGTGTCTGTTGCGGGATTTGAAAATAAGATCTCGGGCATATCAGGTAATTCATCGATCACATCTCCATTTTCATTTACAAGCATAAGGCTGATCGGATTTCCATTCTGTATTAGGTTTGCAAAAAACTGGATCAGGATTTCATCATCTGATATACAAAATAAATTATCAATCCAAGAAGCTTTCCCGTAAGCCTCCATTGTTTTTTGTGGATTAGAAGGAGTTGAAAGTTTTTCCATTTGTTTAAATAATTCAGAGTTGAGTCTCATGCTTTCTATTAAATTTCCTTCAAAATCATAATAAAAAAGCTCGGGAAGCATGGAGTGGGCAGCAACTATTTTATCCCCACAAACAACAGCATACGATGGTTCAGCTAATGTGAGGGGATGCATATCATATTCAGCCGGATCAAAAGGAAGCAGGAAAAACCTTTTCTCAATGTTCATCGACTCAGGGTTGAAGAGATAAAGCAAAAAATTATCTACAGGCGCATGCATCCCGCCGATTAGTAATACTTTTCCATTTGGCAAAAACTTAGAATTATTAAGCCTAACAATATCAGCATTTGTCACTGTTTTAAAATTACCGGATGAATCAAACTTTGAAATTCTTCCTTTAAACTCTGTGACAATTATTTCTCCATTGGACAACTTTATAGCTGACGTTGGATTTTCGAGATCACCTGGGCCTCTTCCGTATCTGCCAAAATTGTTTTTAATTCTGCCTTCAGCATCATATATAATTACCTGATGTGTAGCATCGTCTGTGACCAATACTTCATTACCAATTAGATCTCCAAAATTTGGCGAGCCTAATAGAACCTGATCATTCTCTTCAAAAACCAAAGTATCTTCTGTATTAAAGAATTGGCCATAGAGATTACAGAATGGTATTAAACTGAAAATTAATACATATAATGATAGCCGCTTCATTGAAATTTTTTGATGAACATTTAGTCCAACCTAATTCTCAAAATTAATAAATCAAAGAAAACCTATAGCAAAAAGCTTCAAACTTCTTTTAATTATAAATGTTAAATGGCTGCTGAACCCATTTAACATTTAACATTTCCACATTTAAAATTACCTTACATTTGTTCCGGAGCAGTAATTCCTAAGATCCCTAATCCGTTTCTCAGAACTTGAGCGGTTGCTTTTGCCAGTTCCATTCGGGCTTGAGCCAGTTTTTCATCCTCGCCTAAAATACGGCAGTCGTGATAGAATGAGGTGAAGGCAGATGCTAGTTCATTTAAGAAATTAACCACATGATGCGGTTCTCGTGATCTTGCTGCACTCGCCACTGTTTCCGGAAACTTCAGCATAGTTTTGATAAGCCTGATCTCACTTTCATGATCCAACACACTCAGATCCGCTGAACCTGAAAAATCATATTCATCAGTTACTTTTCGCAGTATGCTGGAAATACGGGCGTGGGCATATTGCAGATAAAAGACAGGGTTCTTTTCACCGGCCTCTTTGGCTTGGGCGATATCGAATTCGAGATGGGTATTGGGAGAGCGCATCAGGAAGAAGAATCGGGTAACATCAGCCCCGACTTCATCCATCAGGTCATCAAGGGTGACGAAGTTCGCTTTTCGTGTACTCATTTTAAATGGCTTGCCATCTTTTACAAGCGTCACAAACTGATAGACGACCACATCTACTT
The DNA here is from genome assembly GCA_040904925.1 of Gracilimonas sp. GTDB lineage: Bacteria > Bacteroidota > Rhodothermia > Balneolales > Balneolaceae > Gracilimonas. The sequence goes on from JBBDSP010000004.1 coordinate 25,023, forward strand.
TTTCAGGATCATAGCCAAGCGATTTGATTCCATTCAGCACATCGGGATAGGTGGCAATGTGATCCGCTCCAAAAACATCTATACACAGATCAAACCCCCGGTCCAGCTTGTTGGCGTGGTAAGCAATATCCGGAAGGCGATAGGTGGGCTCGCCCGTGCTTTTTACCAATACGGTGTCTTGCTCTTTACCGAACTCAGTGGTCTTGAACCAAACGGCTCCTTCCTTATCATAAACTAAATTCTTTTCCCGAAGCTTTTCTATGGTTTCATCAATTTTTCCTTTTTCATATAAACTGTGCTCATTGAAAAAAGAATCCATTTTGATCTTCATGCGCTCAAGGGTTCCGCTTATGTCAGCAAAGATCTCTTCTTCTGCTTTTTCCTTGAATGGTTTTTCATCCTTAGAATCAACCAGGTCTTCTCCCTTTTCGTCCACTAAAGCCTTGGCGATATCGCGGATGTACTCTCCTTCATATCCACCTTCCGGAAATTCAGCTTCTCTGCCAAGTAATTCCAGGTATCGAGCTTGTACACTTTCACCCAAAACCCGCATTTGCCGGCCGGCGTCATTGAAATAGTATTCTCTTTCCACTTCAGCTCCGGTCCACTCGAGGAGTCGGGCTACCGTATCACCTAAAACAGCATTTCGGCCATGGCCAACCGTTAACGGCCCGGTGGGATTGGCGCTCACAAATTCGATCAGAACTCGTTTGCCTTTATTGGTATCGGTTTGCCCAAAGGCTTCTCCTGAATTCAGAATCTCCCCTAAACTTTCAAATAAATAATCGTCTGCAAAGCGGAAATTGATGAACCCGGGACCGGCTATTTCAACTGCAGAGATCTTGTTTTCATCATACTCCAATCCATCCACAATTTGTTGGGCAATGGCGCGAGGATTGTTTTTTAAAGGCCGAGCCAGCATCATCGCTATATTTGATGAGGCATCACCATGATCGGGGTGGTTTGGTTCTTCAATCTGTATTTCCGGTGATTCTTTGAGCTCAAATTGCTTAAGAGCTTCAGCTATGATTTCAACTAAATATTCTTTCATGGAGTAATGATTTTCAAATTCAACCAAAGATAAGGGAAATGTGAATTAGGAATCAGGTCAGATTTGAATTCTTATATATAAAAAAAGGGGAAACGCTCATGCATTTCCCCTTTCAAATTAGATAGGCTAACTTAGTTTACTATACTTTCAATGATGGTGATGAAGTCTTCAGCTGTTCTTGGGTTGCGTTCTACTTTAACTCCGTTCACAAAAAATGTAGGAGTAGAGTTTACATTAAGCTCCAATCCCGCTCTTTTATCAGCCATAACAATGCGTTGCATATCAGCTGAGTTCATATCATTTCTGAATTTCTCCACATCCAGATCCAGTGCACGGGCATATCCTATAAACATCCCTTCTGCATTTCCTCGTGCCCACTGTTCCTGTCCAGCAAAGATCATATCATGCATTTCCTGATATTTGCCCTGAACACGGGCGGCTTCTGCGGCTCTTGATGCAACCTGTGCGTGTTCGTGCATATTGAGCGGGAAGTGTTTTGTGGTGATGGAAATATCATCACCGTATTCCTCTTTTAGCTGCTTTTCAATAGATACATAGTACTTACATCCAGGGCATTGATAGTCGCTATATTTAACAAGGTTAATTCTTGCGTCTGAGGCATCATTATTTTGAGCGAATAATGAACCATTTAGCATGAGTGCAAAAAATGTGAGTAAAAATAATCCTCTTTTCATATCCTTATTTTTTCTTTCTGTAGTAATTTACATTATCAAAATGTCGCTTTAAGATACCACTGATTTTTTCAATTATCTGTGGAATCTGATGTTCTTCATTTTTCTTTCCAAAAGATAAACGCACGAACTCCCTTGCTTCTTGTTCGCTTTTTCCGATGGCTATCATGGTTTGATTTGGCTTTTCTGAGCCAACCTGACAAGCACTTCCGGTAGAAATAGCTAACCCGGCCTGATTGCATTCCAGCATAAAGAACTGACCTTCCATTCCGGGAAATCGAAGCCCTAAAATATTCGGGATGCTTTCTTCAGGGTGACCCTCTATTTCTACCTCAAAACCAATTTTATTAAGCTCAGCGAGTAGTTTTGTCTTAAAGCTCAATATGCGGTACTGTTCATTTACTCTCTCATTTATGATCTCTTTAGCTGCAGTGGCAAAAGCGGAAATTGATGAAACGTCACTTGTTCCCGGCCGGAATTTTAGTGGATCATCCGGATCAGGGAATACCGGTTTCCAGTTTGATTTGGGATTCATCCAGGCGGCACCGGCGCCCTTAGGTCCATATATTTTGTGAGATGAAATTGAGATCGCATCGGTATTTAATTCTTGTACATCTAAAGGAAGGCGACCATAACTTTGTACACAATCACTGTGAAGGGGAATGCCCTTTTTATGCAGTATTGCTCCTATCTTTTCAATTTTCTGTATGGTGCCGATCTCAGAATTTACGTGCTGTATGGATACAAGGGTAGTGTCCTTTCGGATCGCTTTTTCCAGTTTATCCACTTTAACTGAACCAAACCGGTCTGCAGGAAGCCGGGTTACTACATAACCATCTTGTTCCAACTTTGTGAATATATTTCGAACGGAAGAATGCTCTGCAGAAGATGTAATTATATGCTTTCCATTTTTCGCTTTTAATAAAGAAAAGATAGCCAGAAAGTTCGCCTCTGATGCCCCGGAAGTAAAATAAATATCCCGGGAGCGGGCATTCAACGTAGTAGCGATCGTTTTTGCAGAAGCTTCTAAAATTTGTTTGGCTGAAGAACCCTCATCATGTAGACTGCTTGCGTTTCCAAAATAATGCTTGGCGACGTTCAGATATACCTCCAGGGCCTTCTCACTCATAGGGGTTGTAGCGGCGTGGTCTAAATAGATCATCAATGATCGCTCTTGAGATTAAAAAAAGGTATCTTATTCAGCCTCAAAAATAGTTAAATAAAATGGCCTAATCACCACAATGAATCAACTTGAGTTGACAAAGATATTACGCAATGCCTTCGCCGAAGATATTGGGATGGGAGACCTGACTTCCGAATCTATTTTTTCTGAAAATGATACAGGTAGAGGAATTTATACTGTAAAAACAGCAGGTGTACTTTCCGGGCTTGAGGCTATAAAAACCGGTTATAAACTCTTAGACCCGTCCATAAAAGTGACTCTCCATAAAAATGATGGCGATCTTGTAGAAAAGGGAGATGATATTGCGGAAGTCCATGGACCTGTTCGGAAATTGCTAACGGGCGAACGAGTGATCTTAAATCTGATCCAGCACCTTAGCGGAATCGCCACTTCAACCCGGGAAGTGATCAATTTGCTTGACGATCCCTCCATCACTATTACCGATACCCGTAAAACATTGCCTGGCTTGCGATCTTTACAGAAATATGCCGTACGATGCGGCGGAGGCAAGAATCACCGCTTTCGGCTAGATGACGGGGTAATGATCAAAGATAATCACATAAAAGCTACCGGAAGTATCAAAGGGGCTGTTGAGATGGCCCGCAAACGCATTGGTCATATGGTCAAGATCGAAGTGGAAACGGAAACTAAAGAACAGGTGCTGGAAGCCGTTAGTGCTAATGCTGATGTTATTATGCTGGATAACCGTTCTGCAGAAGAAGTGAAAGATCTTGTGAAGGTCATCCCTGACGAGGTCGTCGTTGAGGTATCAGGTGGTATCAACCCGCAAAATATAAGCAGCTATAAAAATTGCGGAGCCGATGTGATCTCACTTGGCTGGTTAACTCATTCTGTAAAAGCACTGGATATCAGCTTCAATTTACGGTAAAAGGGTGTTATAACTGCTCGAAATCCCTTAATAATTTCATACCTTTGTTATTGTTTCAATTTTGAATTATCACCGCTTCTGAAATATGTTAATAACGTTCATGTTCTTATGTTTTCGGAGCCACTAATTACCCCATGGAAGTTTTAGACATTTTAGAGATAGAATCCGAAGTTTCTCTGCCTAAGCGATATCATGAACTCTCCGTTGAAGAAATGGAGGCTCGTATTCGTGAAATTAAATCAGTATTTGGCAAACGGTTATTCATTCCCGGTCATCATTACCAGAAAGATGAGGTTATTCAATTTGCCGATGCCCGTGGAGACTCACTTAAACTCGCACAGATATGTTCCAAAATGCCGGCAGCTGAGTTTATCGCATTTTGCGGCGTTCATTTTATGGCAGAAACGGCCGATATGCTGACCAAGCCCGGCCAAAAAGTTATTCTTCCCGATCTCCGAGCCGGCTGTTCAATGGCAGACATGGCTGATATTGATCAAACAGAGTCAGGGTGGGATAAGATGCAGGAAGTCTGGGGGGATACTATTCTTCCACTCACCTATGTGAATTCTACGGCGGCCATTAAAGGATTTGTAGGAAAACACGGCGGGGCTACGGTGACCTCTTCTAATGCCAGGAAAATGTTAGAATGGGCTTTCACCCAAAAGGAGCGCATCCTGTTTTTACCGGATCAGCATTTAGGACGAAATACAGCATTTGATCTTGGAATGCCTTTAGAACAAATGGCCGTTTATGCTCCGCTGACAGGGGAATTTGAATATGAAGGTGATTTTGAAGAAGCGAAGGTCATTTTATGGAAGGGACACTGTTCAGTACACGAAAAGTTCAACATCAAGCACATTGCAAACCTTCGGAAGCAGGAGCCGGACATGAAGGTTCTGGTTCACCCGGAATGTACTTTTGATGTAGTACAAGCTTCTGATTTGAATGGGTCCACCAGTTTTATTATTGACACGATTGAGAAAGCCGCGGCTGGCAGTAAATGGGCGATCGGTACAGAGATGAATCTTGTGAATCGGTTGGCTAAAGAAAACCCTGATAAAGAGATTGTTTCATTGAACCCATTCATGTGTCCCTGCCTGACGATGAACCGCATTGATCTGCCACATTTGTTATGGTCTTTAGAAAAACTTGAGCAAGGTGAAGTGGTTAATCAGATTACTGTACCAGAAGATGTTGCAGAGCATGCAGTCTTGGCCCTCAATCGGATGTTGGAGCGCTCGTAGAAGCAGATTAGATTTCGTTTATCGGTATAAGTAATTCCTTGTTAATCAGGAACACTATGCTATACTTGCAGTACATCTTTTTCGTTAGCTAAGCCTTAAACCTTCTGTCATTTTTTAGTACCTTCAGGAAACGTAGTTCTATGATGAAAATACGACCGCTATTATTTACCCTATTTATTATTCTGATCCCCGCCCTCTCGTTTGCGCAAGATGGACAAGGTGGAACGGACAATTCTCTTTTACCTGAGATCAACCCCCAGGATATTGAGATCCGCAGCGAGTTTAAAGCACGCTTTCCCGGATTGAGAAGACAGCCAATTTTAGGATTCAACCCCAACCCCCGTGTCTTTCAAGTTGACCCAAACCGTATGCCATTCATGGAAACGCGTGAAGAAGCAGTTGCAGATATTTCAATCACACAACTGGGCAGGCCTGACCCTCCTTTCCGATCTAAACTGGATATCCCTAATCGAATTAATACATATATAAAAGCCGGTGTTGGTAGCTACATCACTCCTGAGCTGACCGGATATGGGTTTTATGAGCTCAGTGAAAATAGTTTGGTTACAGGGAATGTAAATCTACGCGCTTCTGATGGCCACCTTGATTCACAGGAAAGTGGATTTCGTTATCTGGATGTAAATGGAAGCTACATCACCAGATTGCAAGAAGACCTGAAACTGACTTTCGATGTTGGGGCCTTAAGTGATAACAACTATCTGTTTGATCTGGAAAATAATTTTCAGGATAACTTTATAGGTGAAACAGCCGATAAAGAATACAGCGGATTAAGCGGAGCCTTGACTCTTCAAAAAAATAAAAACTCGCTTGCAGGATGGGACGTTAGTTTAGGTGGGAATGTATTCACTTCAACACTCAACGCCGGGAATTCAGGCTTGTCGGGGGACATGGAGGAGCAGGTTATTCACGGTTCATTCTCATACTACTGGCCGGGTCAGCGAATTTATGAGACCTTTGATATTTCAGGCAGCATCGAATCCGGAAGCTACAATTCTGATTTCTTCGATGCTCAAGACTGGATCGATGGACGAGCCTCTGTTACCTACGAGCGATTATTTGATTTCACAACCAGAGTAAAAGCTAAAGGAGGAGTCGCTTATGTCTCTGATGCCTTTTCCGAAAGTTTTTATGTGGCTCCTGAAGTTGAAGTGGTACATAACCTAAACAAACAGATCACTATTACCGGCACCGCTTTTGCCCGGCCTGAAATGCAAACTCAGCAAGAGCATTATCAGTATAATCGTTTCTTAACTACTGAGACACAGCTTCGTCACGCCTATGATGTCGGAGCTTCCGGAGAGGTAAATTATCAGCTGTTCGAAGGAAACAGAGTTTTTGGAGGTCTTAACTATACGCACACCAAAGATTACGCATACTACACCCGGGAAGAGATCACAACGCCTAACACTCTTGGATTTTATAATGTGAATTATGGTGACGTCAATATTTTTGAGTTATATGTGGGCGCAAGTCAGCAGTTGGTTCCGGAAAAATTTTGGGCTGATGTTAAGGTTTATGGACGTAACCCCAAGTTGAAATCCGGTGGGGATATTCCATATGAAGAAAAGCTGGGCTTGAAGGCCGCTGTTTCATTTAAGCCGGTAAAAGAACTAACAATTAATGGCTGGACAGAATATATTGGAAGCCGTAATTCCCCGGAAACAAATTCTGAGTTAAGTTCCTTTTTATTGTTGAATGCAGGCGCTGAATATCAGATAAATGAAACATTTGGGGTTTATGCTAAACTGTTGAATATTATGGGCCAAGATTATGAAATTTGGAATGGCTACACGGAACGTCCGTTTCAAATGTTTGGAGGGTTAACCGTTAAATTCTAAATAACTATGACAAAAGAATTTTTAGAAACGCTGAGTATTGTGATTCGTGATCAGATCATCATGAAGAACTCTGTAGAAATTAAAGGGTTGGGTACATTTAAACCGGTTCACCATAACCAAAAACAAGAAAAACGTGCGGATGGCACTAATGTAATAGTCCCACCAAAAGACACCATAGAATTTACAGCTGCAAATAAGGGGTAAGTTATGCACATAGATCATTCAAAACTTGTTGAACTGCTTGTAGAGACTTCGGGTATAGAGAAAGAAAAGATTGAATCTCAGCTTAGCGATCTCCTTGAAGAGGTCATAGCCGCTATAGAGGAAGGCGATGCTTACGAGGTTGACGGATTAGGGGTATTCAGTGGAATTGGAAACAATGTGATCTTTATTCCCTCTGATGAGCTTTCCACAGAAATTAACTATAAGTATGTAGGAATGGAGCCCATTGAAATGGATGATGCTCCAGCTCAGGAGCCATCAGAACCGAAAAAAGAGGAAGAGGATACAGATGTAGATGATGACCCTTTTGCCGGCTTGTTGGATGATGTTGAGGATGAAACAGAACCTGCAGCCTCATTTGAACTGGATGTTCCCGAAGAGGAAGAAACAGTGGCCAACCCTGAAATGTCATCAGAGGAAAAAGAGGATAAAGGTGAAGACGACGAAGCGCCCTTCGACCTTGACGATGAAGAGGCGCCCGAGGAAGAAAAACCCGGTCCGGATAAATGGGGAATTGATACCTATAAAGATGATTCTGCGGAGACGATGTTTTCCGGACTGTTAGGGGAGCAGGAAGAGAAGGAAACTGAGAAAGAAGATCATTTTGATGCATTATTTGAACAAGAGGAAGAATCCCCAAAAGAAAGTAGCTTTATAGATGACCTGCTTGCCGAAGAAGAACAGGATGATGATCAGGAAGAGCCTGCAGTTCTTGATAAAATAGACGTCTCAGAATCTGATACTGAAGATGAAAAAGAAGATTTTGACGACCCATTTAAAGCACTGGCTGATGAAGAAGAGGAAGATGAATTAACTGATCCCGAACCTTCAAAGAAAAAAGAGGAAGAGGAGGAGGTCATACCGGTTATCAAAAACCTTTCCTCTGAATCGAAGAAAAAGGAAAAAGAATCTAAGGTTAAAGAAGAAGAGGCAGACAAAGAACAGGATGCCAAACCCAAGAAAAAGAAGAAAGCTACTGCAGAACCAAAATCACCACCGGTAATGTTGTGGATTCTTTTGATCATTATTCTTCTTGGCGGCGGCACCTATGGTTTGGGTTATTACGGGATCGTAAATATTCCCGGCATCACACCTGAACCACAAATTGCAGCTACCAATAATCAGCCTCAAACTACACCTCCTGAGACTACTCAACCCGAAACCACTCCGCAGGAACAACAGCAAACACCTGCTGAACCTGCCGAGCCGGAACAAACACAAGAAGCTCCTGAGGAGACTTCTCCAGAGCCGGAACAAGAGTCCGAGGCTGAGGTAAGAACTACAGAAGAAGCACCTGCAGATCAACCAACATATGGAATGACCGGTGTGCCCGTTTCTGCTGCCAATAACGGTTATACTATTGTGGTTTATTCATTGAGCCGAGAGAGCAATGCTGAAGCGAAACAAAGAGAATTATCAGAAGATGGTTATCGTGTTCTTGTGGCAACGGTTCCGTCTCAACAATATGGAACACTTTGGCGCGTAAGTTTAGGGCAATTTAGAACCATGAGAGATGCGGCTCTGGCAGCGGAAGATCTCGACCAAACATTTTCAGAAAATTATTTCATAACAAAAATTCAATAAATACATCATCTACATGCACCCATTGCTGATATTTTTGCAGGACACCACTGCCACAGACTCCCTTATGGCTATGCAGGAGGAAACAACTTCATTTTTTGACCTGATGGTTGAAGGTGGGGTTTTAATGATTCCGATCTTTATCTTATTCATGATAGCCATGTATGTTATCATCGAACGCTGGAGAGCACTAAACCGATCTCATGTAGAACCGGAAAAATTTCTGGGTACCATCGAAGGTATGCTGAAATCCGGTAAAGGCGGTGCTAATAATGCCATGAGCTACTGTGATGAATTTGATAAACCTATTTCAAGGATCATCAAGGCAGGAATCAAGCGCCTGGGTCGCCCGCTTCGCGATATTGAAGATGCTATCGACAACGCCGGTAAAAAGGAGATCTTCTTTCTTGAGAAGAGGATGAACTGGCTGGCTACCATTGCCGGTGTTGCTCCTTTGTTAGGATTTACCGGAACCGTAACCGGTATGATCGAGGCATTTATGGATATTCAGTCACTGCAGGGAAATGTAAATCCAAGCGTATTGGCTGGAGGAATATGGGAGGCTTTGATCACTACGGCTGCCGGACTTATTGTAGGCTTGATCGCTTACGGTTTCTATAACTTTCTCTTGGGCAAGATCAACCGTTCTATTTTTGAACTTGAAAATGCCTCTGCAGATTTCCTGGATTTATTGCAATCACCGGCTAAAAAAGAAGACAATTAACCATGGCACGAGATTTCAGAAGAGGAGATAAACGGCTTCCGCCCTTGTCACTGTTTTCACAGTCGTCATTGACGGACATCGTGCTGCTGCTGCTTATTTTCTTCTTACTTACATCATCTTTTGTGACCAATTTTGGGATCCGGGTTGAAGTGCCACGGGCTGAAAGCAGCGCTGCAACAGATACGCAGTTTATCTCAGTAGCTGTTACTAAAGAGGGGGAATTTTATGTAGATGGGGATCTTACAGCCAGAGGTTCTTTGGCTTCAGCCATACGAAACGCAAGAAATAATAAGCCGGATGGTACCGTTGTATTAAGGGCTGATAAAGATGCTAAAGTTGATGATGCCGTTCGCGTCATGAACATAAGTAAGGCCCTCAACCTAAGAATTATAATGGCCACCGAACAAGGCTCCTGATAATATTATGGGACGTTATAAATTTACCGCAGATGATCGTTTTGCTCTCAAAATTACTGTTGGGGTAAATGTGGTATTGCTAATAATTTCCCTGCTCTACACTTTTGATATGAATGCCAATGTTCGCCCTTCTTATATAGAGGTAGAATTTGGGGAGTTTCAGACCGGACAGCTGGCGGAGTATTCTGAAGTTCAGAATGAAGAGGTGGCACAGCGACCAAACCCTTCTGAAACAGAACCCGAAGAGCCGGTAGAAGAAGTTCCTGAACCGGAAGAGACTCCTCAGCAAGAAACCCAGGAAGAAACGAAGCCAGTAGATCTGGCTGATCAGCTTGAAGAAATTGATGCCGAAGAAATTAATACTCCGGAAACAGAAGAAATAGACCCAAACCAGCAAGAGACAGAACCCCAGGAAGAAGAAGTTGAAATACCCCCTGTTGCCCAGGAAAATGAGGAGGTTACAGAGGGAGCAGAAGAAAGCGGGGATGAAGACGGAGCAAGAGGAGATGTAAATTCTGACCAGGGAATTGGCAATGATGAAGAAAAAACTTCTCCATATGAACTGAAGTGGGAAGGTGACCTTGATCGCGCGCCAATGGTACAACCGCTGCCCGAAAATGCCTCTAATTCGGAAGCAGTTATTACCGTTCGTTTTGAAGTTCGTCCCGACGGCACGGTAGGCCGGGTAATTCCACTCAGGAAAATGAATCCGGAATTAGAACGTGAGGTAATGAGTACGCTCAGAACCTGGCGCTTTTCTCGCTTGCCAAGTGGTGCTCCCCAGCAAACACAATGGGGCACTATTACTTTCCGTTTTGTGTTTGACTGAGACCACTAACTTATCACCGGAGGCGAAGACCCTCCTGCCAAATTTTCAACACCATTATTCATAGTGAAACTGGAAGATCCTGTCAGGTTTAAAAAGGGAAATATTCTTTTGAATGAACCCATCAAGCAACACAGAGAACCATGAAGGTGCTGACCTCTTTTCTTATATGCACAATAATCGTTTCGGGCTGTCAGATTTTTGGCTCTGATGATGATACATTTACGGTGTCTCCTGATGAAGTTTCGGTCATTGAAAAGAATGTTGATTCGGTTACTTTCAAAGTGTTGAACAACTGTGCCTCTGCATGCTGGGTAAATTTGGGAGAAAAAGTGAACAAGGCCGGAAACAGCTTTGAGATCCGGTTGATCGCTGAAAATTCAGGTGAAAATTGCCTGGCTGTTTGCTTAGAATTGGAGCGAACGGTATCAGTTGATATTGAAACCCCCGGCAAGTACTCTTTTGAGTTCATTCACCGTGATAGTCTATATCACGATATCGAGCTAAGCTTCCCCTGATTTTTCTGAGGTTTTAGAATCCTCGGAACCGTGTTTAATATCTTTATTCCCCATATCCAATCCTGAACGTACATGAAGGTCTCGTTGTGGGAAGGGTATCTCGATGTCATATTCAGCAAATTTACGTACGATGGCCTGATTCAGTTCATTTTGAACGCCATATCTTGTCTTCACATCCGGAACCCAAACAAATAATTTCATATTCCAGGAAGAATCGCCAAAGCTTCGAAGGTGAACATCATGTTTGGGGGTTTTAAGAACATGCTCACTTTCCTCCGCCACTTCATTCAATGCTTTGAGCACTTTATCCAGGTCAGAGGAATAGGAAACACCAACTTCTATACCCAACCTATAAGTGGTATCTCCATGGGAGAAGTTGATCACATCTTTGGATACAAACTCCGAATTCGGAACAATGATCGAAATATTATCCAGCGTTTTTACGGTGGTGGAACGAATGTTGATCTCTTGCACATCTCCTTCAATATCACTCACGGATACACGGTCGCCAACGCTTATGGGCCGTTCAAACAGGACGATCAGACCTGAAATAAAATTTGAAGTGACGTTTTGTAAGCCAAAACCAATACCAACAGAAAGAAAACCAAAAATAACGGCGAGTCCCGTCAGGTTGATCCCAAGGAATTGAAAGGATATAAATATCCCGATCACTACGATTACATACTGTGTCATGCGGGCAAGCGTGTACCTAAGACCGCTGTCTTTCACAAACCGGGGAAGCACTCGATTGTTCAACATACGTTTCACAAATGAAGCTAACATGGCAAATCCAATTATAAGAAGAACAAAAACCACAAGCTTCAGAAAGGTAACGGGATTATCCTGAATACTGAAAAGGTGTACTTGTAACAGATCCCAGATATATTCCAAAGACTCAGAGAGTGTATAATTTGAGGGGTTTGGAATTTGGAAAGCAGAATCGGCAGAAATAATATTTCCGCTATCAGCAGAAAGTGAATCTACTTGTTGATTTGATGTAGGTAATTGACTCATAAACCTGATTTTTAATTCCTTCCAAAATAACGTTGTAAATCAAACCATCAAACAACAAAAAAGGCCGGACAAATGCCCAGCCTTTAATTTTATGTCCCATTTTAAATCTTTTGCCGGGACAATGCTGAATTGCTTTTTTACTTGTTTCAATACGCTTTCTACTGGTTCCATACGCTCTGCGTTGGAACCAAAGCTTTTTACTTCAAACTTACTTTCGGCGCTTTCCAAATCTCATCGTTGTAATCGTTGATGGTTCTGTCACTGGAGAATTTTCCGATATTCGCGGTGTTAAGAATCGCCTTCCGGTTCCATTCTTCCTGATCTTTAAACGCCTCAGAAACTTCATCCTGCTTGTTGACATACGCTTCGTAATCGGCCAGCACCATAAAGTAATCGCCTTCATGCAGTAATGCATTGATGATCGGCTCAAACAGCTCCTTATCTCCATTGCTGAAGAATCCATCGCGAATTTGATCGAGGGCCTCTTTCAGTTCTTCATTGACATTGTAATAATCCCAGGGATTGTAGCCTTCACGCCGAAGCTGATCAATGTCTTCTTCCTCAAGTCCGAATATGAAGATATTGTCATCCCCAACTTCTTCTTTGATCTCCACATTGGCGCCATCCAAAGTTCCGATGGTAAGTGCTCCATTCAGAGCAAACTTCATATTACCGGTCCCGGAGGCTTCCATTCCGGCTGTTGAGATCTGTTCAGAGAGATTCGCAGCCGGGATCAGTTTCTCGGCAAGAGTCACGCTGTAATTTTGCAGAAAGACACACTTCAACTTTTCATTCACTTCCGGATCGTTATTCACTACTTCAGCAATGCTGTTGATAAGCTTGATGTGAAGTTTGGCCATGGTGTACCCCGGAGCAGCCTTTCCGGCAAAGATCACAGTTCGCGGTGAGATGTCCAGATCGGGATTTTCTTTGAGCCGGTTGTACAGGGTGATCACATGCAGCGCCGCCATCAACTGTCGCTTGTACTCATGAATGCGCTTGATCTGAATATCAAACATAGAATTTGGGTCCACATCAACATCATTATTCTCTTTGATGTATTTCGCCAGCTTCTTCTTGTTGTCGAGTTTAATTTCAGCAAATTTCTTACGGAATTTTTTGTCTTCAGCATAATCATTGATCTTCTTCAGCTCATCAAGGTCGGTGATCCAATCATCTCCAATTTGTTCAGAGATCAGGTCAGATAATTCCGGGTTGCACTGCTTTAGCCAGCGACGTGGGGTAATTCCATTCGTTTTATTGGTGAATTTATCAGGGTACATCTCATCAAAATCACGGAACATGGATTGCTTCAACAAGCGAGAGTGCATGGCGGCAACACCATTTACTTTGCGGGCCCCCACAATTCCAAGATGCGCCATATGAACTACCGGATGTTCGTCTTCACTGATAATGCTCATTCGTCGCTGACGGCTTTTATCCCCCTCAAACTTCACATTAACCTGATCTAAAAAGCGGCGGTTAATTTCGTAAATGATATTAAGGTGACGGGGAAGAAGATTTCTAACTAGTGAAACCGGCCATTTCTCTAGTGCTTCTGGCAGCAAGGTGTGATTGGTGTAGGCCATGGTATCAACGGTGATATCCCATGCTTTTTCCCATTCCATATGTTCTTCATCCAGCAGGTAACGCATCAGTTCCGGGATGGCAAGGTTTGGATGGGTGTCGTTGCACTGTATGGAAACTTTTTCCGGGAATTTGGTGAAATCACTGTACTGTTTTTTGAAACGTCGGATGATATCCTGCATGGAAGCTGAAACGAGGAAGTATTCCTGCTTCAAGCGCAATTCCTGTCCCACAAATACTTTGTCATTTGGATACAGTACCCGCGAGATATTTTGCTCCAGTTGATTGTCTTTTACTGCATCAATATACTGCCCCTGATTAAAGCTCTTGAGGTCAATGGATGAAGAAGATTCAGCTTTCCACAATCTCAGATAATTCACAATGCCATTGTCGTAGCCGGGAATTGGAGTATCGTAAGCAACCGCTTTTACGCGATGCGTATTTTCCCAGTTATAGTGTGTATTTCCATTGCTTGATTTAACGACTCCCTGATTTCCATAAAACTCTACCGGATACTGAACTTTGGGGCGAACCGTATCCCAGGGATTGCCATATTTAAGCCAGAGGTCAGGGCGCTCAACCTGGTAGCCATCCTGTATTTTTTGATAGAAAATACCGTAATCGTAGCGAATTCCATGGCCGATAGCAGGAATTCCCAATGTTGCCATTGAATCGAGAAAACAAGCCGCAAGCCGGCCCAAACCTCCATTTCCAAGTCCGGCATCCCATTCCTGATCTCTGATATCTTCGTAAGAAAGGTCAAGCTCACCAAGTGCTTCAGCTACAAGATCCCGAACATTCAGGTTTACCAGCATATTATCCAGTAACCGCCCGATCAGGTATTCCATTGACAGGTAGTACACTCGTTTTGCATCGGTTTTATAGTAGTGCTGCTGGGTTTTTAAGAGCCGGTCGTTGAGCCGATCCATGATGGTCAGTGCCACACTCTGATATTTATCCCAACCGGTAACAGAGTATTCATCCTTGGCAAGCGTGTGTCGTAAATGCAGTTTTATATCTTCGCGCAGTGAATCCCTATCCATACCGGAGCGGATGTTCACGTTCGTTGCTTTATTCTTACTCATAATTCTTTTCTCTGATCTATATACTCTTTTAGGAGGCAATGAAAGTTGAAAGTTGATAGGATGATATTGCCAAAAATGACTTAAAGAGCAGTATCACTCTGTCAACTTTCAACTTTCAACCCTCCTTTAAATAAATTCCCTGGTCCGGCTCAAATTTTGGTCTGGTTAGGTTGGCCGGAAATCCGAGTTTATGAAACGACTCATAGGCGTTAATTGCAACAAAATCCTGCTCAAAAATGCCAAAAACACTGGAACCGCTTCCACTCATACTGGCGTACTCTGCGCCAAATTCGTAGAGTTGATCCTTCAGGTTTCCAACTAAATGAAGTCGTGGAAAAACAGCCTTTTCCAATTCATTCATGAGCAGATAACGCCATTCTTCCGGTTCTTCTTGAAGCAGTACATTCTTTAGGGAGAATTCCGGCTCCGGATTCGGTTCACACATTTGATAAGCTTCAGCCGTACTGCTCTCGATATTTGGGAAAACGGTTACGATCCATGCATCAGGTTGAATATCGAGTTCTTCCACTTCATGCCCAAGTCCTGTTGCAAAGCCCGGCTTTCCCTTAATGAAAAAGGGAATATCCGCGCCGATTTTTTTACCAAGTTCGATAAGATCAGTTTGCGATAACCCGAGGTTGGCGATCTTATTCATCATGCGGAGCGTAGTGGCTGCGTTACTGCTCCCGCCTCCAAGTCCGGCTCCGCTTGGGATATTCTTTTCTACTTTGAGGTTGAATTCATCTTTGAGGCCCGCCTCTTTTTGTAGCAAACGAATCGCCTTTACGATCAAATTTGATTCATCCACCGGAATTTTTGGATCGGACATTTCGAGATGCATACGCCCCGGCTTAACTTCAAACCGGTCATTCCATTCTATAAAACAAAACCCGGATTCGATGGTATGATACCCGCTATCCAGCTTTTCGAGTACATTCAGCCCGAGATTGATCTTAGCATACGAATTTGAGATCCACAGATCAGCCATTTTTTAAAAAGTCTTCTTTATGTTCTATCATATAATTAAAAGCCGCGTCATGTTCGTTGGGGATCTCCCCATTTAGAATGGCTTCTTTCACCGCCTCCTTCACATCACCCACTGTTCTGCTTGGCTTGATGTTAAGTGCGTTCATAATCTCCTCTCCGGAAAGCGGATTTTTCCATTTTCTAATGCGGTCTTTTTCCTCCACTTGTTTGATCCGTCGCTCTACATAATCAAAGTTATTCTGATATTTTTCGTGTTTATACTCATTCTTTGTGGTGATGTCAGCCCTGCACAATTTCATCAGGTCATCAATATCATCACCGGCTTCATAAATTAAGCGCCTGATGGCGGAATCCGAAACATCATCTGATACCAGGGCAATGGGGCGAAGGTGAAGCCGCACCAGTTTTCGAACGTAACGCATACGTTCATCCAGAGGCAGCCCAAGACGGCGGAAAATGCGTTTGGTCCATTTAGCTCCTAAGGCATCATGGCCATGGAAGGTCCAGCCTGCTTTTTTATGGAACCGCTGTGTTGGAGGTTTGGCGATGTCGTGCATAATTGCCGCCCATCGCAGCCAAAGGTCGGCGCCCAATTCGATCACATTTTCCAAAACCTTCAATGTATGCCAGAAATTATCTTTGTGGCGCACCCCGTCGATCTCTTTCACTCCGTGTAGCTCGTGCATTTCCGGGAAGAATTCTTTTAGCAATCCGGTTTTAAACAACATGGTAAATCCCAGCGTGGGATTATCACTCATGATGATCTTGTTCAGTTCATCAATGATTCGCTCTTTGGAAATGATGTTAATTCTTTCTGCCATATCAGTAATGGCATCAAATGTTTTTTCCTCGATCCTGAAATCAAGCTGGGAGGCAAAACGAATAGCGCGCATCATGCGAAGCGGATCGTCATCAAATGTTTGATGCGGATCGATCGGTGTTTTAATGACCTTATTTTCAAGGTCTTCCATCCCGCCAAAAGGATCGATCAAAGCCCCGTAATTTTCTTTATTGAGCGACCATGATAATGCGTTGATGGTTAGATCGCGGCGCAGCTGATCATCTTCCAGCGTCCCATCTTCCACAATGGGTTTGCGCGAATTTTTACGGTAGCTTTCTTTCCGGGCACCCACAAATTCAAGTTCCAGCTCGCCTGCTTTAACCTGTGCGGTGCCAAACTGTTTATATACGGCGAGAGAAGAGCCCTCAATTCTTCCGGCTACTTTTTTTGCAAGATCAATTCCGGACCCAACTGTAACAAAGTCCAGGTCCATCACTCCTTCTTTAAGCCGATTCAGGTAGTAATCGCGGACATATCCTCCGATAATATAAACGGGGCAGTCCAATTCCTCTGAAGCATCTGCGATGAGAGTAAATATTTTTTGATGTAAAGTTGGTATGTTCTTCATGTGTTTCAAAGCACCGCAAAGATAGGAATGTTCAGGATTGCTTTCAGAGGATTACTGAGATATTTTCACTACCATTAATTATTAAGATTTAAGTTCTATAATTCAATCAATTGATATGGGAAATGCAAAAAAATGGGTGATCGCTACTAACGGTACAAAATATGCCAGCGAGGCTGTTAAATATGCCGCAGAATTATACCGGGACCTTCGGGCCGAACCTGATATCTACATTTTAGTAGTTGCTGTTGATGATGATTCGCTTACTGAAGCTCAGGCTATAACTGAAATGGCAAAATACTCTTTCGAAGACATTGCCGGCAAAGAGGGCACTTTGAGCACCATGGTCGAGATCGGTGAGCCCGGAAAGGTGATCATTGAGCAATGTAAAAAACTGAATGCCGATCACTTATTTATTGGCGGTGCAGATTTTAAATGGGATATAAATGAAGACGCCCCCGGTGGTATCAGTAACTATATCGTCGAGCATATTTCGGGTGGGATCACGCTTATAAAGTAGGGCGCTCCTTACTTATTAATTATAGCGTATTTCTAAGGGTATACTCAGAATGAATTTTTAGATACTTACTTCTGAACCCTGAATTTGCTCGCCATATAGAAAATCCATATCCGGTTTTTCGGTGGCATAGTAATGCGCCCAAATGTAGGCATGGCAAAACGCTGTAGCAAGCAGAGCCGCACCGGAGTCAAAACCAAAGGCGATAGCCCAATGTAATAGAAAGGCATAGGCATACATCCCATTTTCTGTAAAACGAAAAATCCCTTGTTTCACTAACGGCATTTCCCGGTATTTTGGATCGATGTGATCGGCTCCCGCTGCTCTTTTGAATCCGAAATACCTGACAACACTGTACATGGCGTAGAGGCCAAGAATACCGGAAATAACGGTCAGTATAATTCTTGGGGTGAATGGTAAACCGAGACTGCCTTGATCCAGCCAGGCCAGAGTGATCAAGGCAATAAACCGCCCTACAAATAAAAGGAAAAACAGGATCACATACCCCCGAAAGCCGATGGTTTTACTCGTAGCGCCTGAGCTGAGCTCGAGTCGCCACGCCAGCCAAACATAGACCTGATGAACCACAGGAATTGCAATGGTCAACCAAAAGACAAGAGGGAACGGGCGTTGAAGTAACGTCCAGGCAATCCAAACCAGCGGGAGCAATACAGCTAAGCTGACAGCATGCAGAAGCTGCCCGGTCCAAATGGTTGGAGGGTTTCGGTGGTTCTTCATTTTAATTGTTTTTTGTTGGGTCTCTAAAAGAGAACAGGATAAAGCCGATGGATAATATGATCATTCCTATTCCGATAAACAGTGATAAGGGATCAGCTATTCCATCATCATAGTAGTCATACAAGTATAAGGCGACCTGTATTCCGGAAACTAAGCCAAACAGGAAAATGCCTATTACTCTAAGCAGGGTTATTTTTTTAGATCTTACCATAGTTTTCGAGTGAGTATATGCCCCGGCGCATTGTAGGTGTAAAAGGTTATGAGTTAATAAAAGGCTAAAGTTTGAAAACAAGCAACTTTAGAAACTGAAGTCGCAGAATAGTTGGAGGCCGGGCTAAACGAACCACGCGGTCCTGACAGGCATTCCCAACGAGACGTTGGGAATGAGATGAAAGTCGAATATACTACTCATTTACAAAGGATAAATTATTAGCCTCCAATGCTTCCTTTAACTTTGGTATTGTACTTGGTCCCATACCGTGCAACGCCAAAATTTCTTTCTCTGTATGCTTTGAAAGCTCTTCAAGTGTAGTCGCCCCGAAGCTTTCCAATGCTCGTCGTGCAGGAGCACTTATTTCACTCAAAAAACCTTCCTCAGGCTTTTTCTCTTTTTCACAGATTGGACATACTGGACAGTCGCTGCTTTTATAAAACTCATGCCCCTTGCTACAAATTTTTAGGATTCCCTTCTTGTTTGACATACTATTTTCATTTCAGAATATTTTGCTAGACCTATAAAGACCCAGCGTTATGTGTTTTGATTAAGTCTAGAATTTAAGTGGTGGAATATGTTTTCGACTTCAGAGTCACTAAATATTGGGTCAAAATATTTTACGTAACTGTTTAGATTGTCGAGGTGTAGTACTTTAACATATTTGAACTCTTCTCTCGGTGCACTATTAGTCATGACAATGATGTTTCGAATTGGAACCTTTTTGCTACCCCAATGGTGTTCTACGAGATTCAAATTCGATTCACTGTTTATTGTAACAAATAAAGCATAACTATTTCTATTTATTTGTTCGATTGGAGACCTGAGATCTAGGTTTTGAATCGATTCTGAACTCCAGTTTTTAGTTTCAATAATAAAAATGCCAGATTGACAAATCAGTAAATGATCTATTTGAATGCTAGTAATTCTGTCATCTTTCTTTCGGTTGTAAATTGGTGGGCTAAATGTTAATGAAAAGTCATTAACTATATAGAAGGAGTTTGGCAATTTCTTAAGTTCATTTATGACAGCGTTTTCACCAACGGCTCCAGAAATTAACGTGTATAAACCCTCCACGGTTTTCTTTATATAGGCAAGTTCTTGAGTTGATTTCTTACAGCGTTTTGAAAGTATATTATCGTAGTTATTCTTCAATGAAGTCTTTCTATAAGAATACCACCTGATTTTTATGCCGTAGTAAATTTTATAAAGTGCGTTTAGTAGACTTTTCTCCTTTGCTAGTTCGATAGATTTTTCAAGCGCTTGTAATTCTTTATCTAGTTTGCCCTTTTCGTTTTTAGGAATACTTCTCTTTTCATGCTCAAAATTCTTAAGAAAAGAATTTATATCGCCTATAGAGTTGAATCGATGAATTTCTTTTTCATCTAAAGATTCCCTCAGTTTTTTGAGGGTTTGTATTTTCCCAACCACTACAGCCATAGATAATCGTAAAAATATCTGAATCTAATTTGAATCAACATATTTAGCTTTTGCTACTAACTTAAAACACCTAACATAGTATTTGAGCAGATTTGACAATCCGCGATAACATGCCGTATAATATTTCAAATCCTCATAAATACCAAGTAACCCATGTTTTTTCAATGTTATACGGATTTCAAATTCGTGAGATCAGTATAATACGGTTGGATATTGATTGCGCCTTTCCCCTATTTTAGCACTTTGTTGTTAGCAATCAATTCATAATCAGCACGTGACTTTAGACCTGTTTGAACCTTCTGCCGTTACCCAAAAGGAACGGGTGAATATCGCCATGGGCGAGGAGCTTCCGCCCCATGATCCCGGCGTATATACCATGTACGACCGCCACGATCAGGTTCTGTATATCGGCAAGGCCAAAGACCTGCAGCAGCGCGTTACATCGTATCGGTATTCAAAGTCCAAAAAGATCCAGCGGATGATCGCCCATCTCGAGCGTATTTCCTATGAGGTCTGTAATTCTGAGACGGATGCCATTCTGCTGGAAAATCTGCTCATCCGGTCGCTGCGGCCGCCCTTTAATCACGCCAACAAAAAGCCGGAAACCTACTATTATATTTCTACAGCCCGGCGGGGCAACAAGCGGGAATTCCGCCTTTCCATGCGCGTTTTGGAGGATTACCCGAATGTGTACGGCTGCTTCAAGGGGCACCTTAAAACACGTAAAGGGTTGGGAGCCATGCTCAGGCTGCTCTATCTTTACAACCGCCCGATCCGGAGTGCGACCTACCTGCCAAGTCAGCTTTTGAATCGCATCACCCCGCAAAAATTCGAGCTTATGCTGGATACCCAAACCGGGGTGCTGGTTGATCAGTTTTTAAAAGGATCTTCAAGTCTGCTCTCAGATGAATTGGAAGAGCATGTGTTAAGCCTCACCTATAAAGACCGTTTTACCGAAAACTATTTCGATAACGAGCTGGAGCAGCTTCGTATGTTTTACACGCTGGGTCCCGAACGTAATTTCCGTCTCAAAAAAGAACTTGGACTAGAATCGGTGCTCATAGATCAGGATGAGATCGACGACCTGCTGGCACTGATGAAAAGCTGAGGAATGCCCAATATCCAATACGGAATTGCCAATGATGAAGTATTCAAATTGGAGGTTGATGTTTAGTGTAGAAACCCTTCTACTGAGAGATCCTCATCCAATTCTTCCCAATGTATGCCAACCCCACCACCTATAAACCGCCAGTTATTTAGTTGTCTTTCAGAAGCGTCCCTGAGTTTTGGAAACCATTCAAGTGGTATGGCAATTTCTCTTCCATCTTCCAAAAGCACAAAAAGTTTTTTGTCCGCAAACCATACCTTTGTGGCTTTTGTGGGCTTATTTTTTACTAAAGTATTCATTCCATTCTTTTTTTAATTGAGAACGATGTTGCTCAACATGCTTTCTAATTTTGTTGAGTTCAGCAGAATGATATCCATTTGAATATGCAAGTTCGACCGGATCAATCCAAAATTTACAATACCCATCTCCACTTTCTACATGAATATGGATGGGTTCATTGCCTTCATTGCTAAAGAAGAAAAACCTGTATCCTGCTATTCTTAAAACCGTTGGCATACATTTATATTACAAAATTCTCTGGATATATAAAGGCTGCTTCAGTATGTGATAAAGGCAATGCTTTTTATCTCGCTCCAATTCCTCTGCGTTGGAGCAGATTTAGTTTTCCCCCACTTCGATCCATTCCATAAAATCCCCCAAATCTCCCCTCTTATCCACATTCTTACCTGTTTTAGTTTCGGCATGAACCGGAATCTCATCCGGAAACAAAAAGATCGCCCCCAACAGGATCTCGTGATCAGGGATGCTGAGAAATTCGAGCATTTTGGGCTTCCTGAGTATTCCTCCCGAAGACCAATACGCATTGATGCCCTTTTCAGTAGCTGCCAGCAGCAGGTTTTGAATAGCCGCACCTGTGGCCGCTATGTGCTCCATATTTTTCAGGTTGGGATGAAATTTACGGGAAAGTTTTCGGGTGCGCTCCGGGAGCCATGTCGTCAGGGTCAGTCCATCTGCGGCGGCCAGCATCTGGCGAATTCCTTCAGGGGCTTTCATAGGTTTTTCCGCATTCAAAGATCGTAATAATTTTCTGCAGCTCTCGGAATCCAAGGCATGGAATCTCCACGGCTCCGCACCATTCAGCTTCCCGGAGCGTTGTGCTTCAGGGCTTTCATAATGGAAAGGAGCTTTCCCGGCCAATGAAATAAGTTCTTCGATCTCAGCTCTGAATTGCTCACTCTTTGTTATCGGCAGGGGATTTTCTGGGTCAACCCGAACCTTCAGGGTCTTTCGAGCTTGAATGGCATCTTTGGTGGTCATTGGGAAAATTTGGTGGAGATTCTTTCAAAAACTAAAGATACGGAAATTCAGCTTTTATGAAGTATAAGAGCTCAGTCATTAATTAACCTGAGTTCGAGATAATAAACTGCAGGAATAAGTCCAGAAAGAGGGCATGGTCATTCCCGTGCAGACGGGAATCTAAAAAGTGCCACAAATCCAGCCGTTGAATCATATTAATTCATCAGATCTCGGTATGCGCTGCGAACCGAAGTAAATTCGATAATAAATTATCAGAATCATGTAAGGTAATTGTCATATGAATGCACTTTCTTCTACTTCTGTTTACATTGAACCTATGGAAAAAATGACGCTGCATATTAAAAATATGGTGTGTGACCGTTGCGAAATGGTCATAGAAACGGCCTTAACTGCTCTTGGGCTGCAAGTAGATGATGTGCAACTGGGAAAAGCAGAAGTTACAAGAAAAGGTGAGAAACCAACGATGCAT
The DNA here is from genome assembly GCA_040904925.1 of Gracilimonas sp. Lineage (GTDB taxonomy): Bacteria > Bacteroidota > Rhodothermia > Balneolales > Balneolaceae > Gracilimonas. The sequence continues at coordinate 48,068 of JBBDSP010000004.1, forward strand.
GAGATCGAAAAAGAGCTGGAGCGGTTTAATTTTGGGGTGATCAAAGATGAGGAATCGGTGTTGGTTGAAAAGGTTAAAACCACTTTGATTCAATGGGTTGATTCCGGAGAACTGGAAACCGATGAAACATCACTTTCCGACCATCTCGCTAAAAAACTGGTCAAAAGTTACGCCACCATCTCTCGGGTTTTTTCAAGGAAGGAAGAGATCACGATAGAGAAATACTTCATCCGCCTGAAGATCGAGAAAGCTAAAGAATTGGTGGAATATGGCAACCTGAGCTTTAGTGAAATTGCCTATCAGCTTGGATATAAAAACCTGCAGCACCTTTCCCGCCAATTCAAGGAAATTACCGGGATGAGCATGAGTGAATATCAAAAACTTCAAAATCCCGAACGAAAGTCGCTTGATAAGATCTGAAAAATAGAACGCGGATGACACGGGTTGAGCGGATAATCGCTGATTATTGTAAAAAAGAAATCCATCTGACGGATTGCCCGTCTGATGGATGGATTTAAGGAATGAAGAAAAGCACAATTTGTAAGTTTAATTTATGATCGAATCACTTTTTACAGAACCGTGGTGGATGTATGCTGCCGTATTTTTTGCGGGAATGGGAGCGTATATCATTTCGGTGATTGCCGGTGGCGGCGGTTCACTGATCATGATACCGGTCATGAATTTCATGGTTGGTTCTAAAGCCGTGGCTCCGATCATCAATCTCGGAGATATGATCGGCCGGCCTTCCCGACTCATTATTTTCTGGAAAGATATTCGGTGGGATGTGGTGCTCTGGTATGCCCCGGCGGCAGTTGTTGGCGTACTGCTGGCAGGTTGGCTTTTCACAAGAGTTCAGGCCGACTGGTTTCAGGTCATGATCGGAGTTTTCCTGGTTAGTACCGTTTTTCAATATCGCTTTGGAAAAAAGGAGAGGACATTTGAAATGAAGAAGTGGTACTGGCTCCCGCTGGGAGTCGGGGTAGCAACGATCTCTACCATCGTCGGCGGTCTTGGCCCGGTACTTAATCCCTTTTACCTGAATGCCGGCATCCTGAAAGAAGAAATGATTGCAACCAAAACGGCCAATTCCTTTTTTATGGGAGCCGTACAGATCGGCACCTATACGTTTATCGGAGCGCTGTACGGAGACTTGTGGGTGTTCGGGATCATCCTTGGGCTGGGAGCCACAGCTGGAAACCTTGTTGGTAAGAAGTTGCTCAGCTCAATGACGGATGAAACCTTTCGAAAATATGTGCTTGCCGTAATGGTGATCAGTGGGGCGTATATGATATTATCAAAAGTGGGAATTTTATAGAAATGAATAAGTCTAGTGTTAACACTGAAACACCAAAACCTATGCTAAAACTTAAAATTCCACCGGCGGGTGTTCTCCTGATGTGCATTGGGTTGATGTGGGTAATTAATGAGTTTATCCCAATTCAGATCTTGTTATTCGAATCGGGAAATTATGTTGCCCGTGGGTTGCTGATACTAGGCGTATTGATCGGAACACTTGGACTCATTGAATTCAGCCGAAAGTCAACGACTGTAAATCCTCAAAAACCGGAAAAGACAACTAAACTTGTGAGATCTGGAATTTATCGCTTTACCCGAAACCCTATGTATCTTGGCATGTTAGTTATACTGTTGGCAGGAGTGGTGAAGTTCGGAAATGGCATCAACTTTTTAGTGATTCCGGGGTATATCTGGTATATGAATACTTTTCAAATTCAACCTGAAGAAGAAGTAATGGAAGAGAAGTTTGGAAAGGAGTTTAAGAATTATAAATCAGAAGTCAGAAGGTGGCTTTGATGATCATAATATCTCAGACAGTATGAATGTAATCAGCGAAAAAATATCAGGAGCTTCTACCCAAAAGCTTTACAAGTGGGCGTTTGGCCTAAGCCTGATCACTATCATCTACAATGTGATCGAAGGAGGATTCGCTACTTGGTTTGGTGCCCATGATGAAACCCTTGCGCTGTTTGGATTTGGAGTTGATAGTTTTGTAGAAGTGATCTCCGGTTTGGGAATAGCTCACATGATCATACGAATGCGGCGAAATGAATATTCCGGGGTTGATCAGTTTGAGATCACCGCTCTCAAGATAACAGGAACAGCTTTTTATGTTTTGGTGGCAGGATTAGTCACCGGAGCTACGCTCTCTATTTACACAGGCGCTGAGCCTCACACTACTAAAGTTGGGATCATTATTTCGGTTCTTTCTATTCTTACGATGTATGCTCTTTATTACTATAAGATGAAAGTGGGTAAAGCACTGAATTCAGCTCCTATTATTTCGGATGCAAAGTGTACTAAAACCTGCTTCTATCTCTCGTTTATTTTATTGGGCGCAAGCTTGTTGTATGAATTATTTCAGCTCCCTTATGTAGATGCTGTCGGTAGCCTGGCAATTGCTTACTATGCTTTAAAAGAAGGCCGGGAGGCATTTGAAAAAGCTCAAAAACGTACGCTGGCATGTGCAGATGATTGCTGCTAAGGCGCACTAACCAAAACTATATTCTCAGCGATAAGCCCTTTGTCATTTTCGGTGACATCAAACTCAAAGATCAGCTCCCGGCTTGGGAGGTAAGAGGTGTCAAAATCACCTTCAAACTGTGAGATATGTGCAAACACGGTTTTATATGGGGATTCCTGATCTCTCGAATCGGTGATCCACAGGCAATCTTCTTTGCGGGTTAGAAATCGAAGAAAGCCATAGCCTTCATCCTGAGTGAAATCATAGCAAACGCCACGAACACGTGAGCCGTTTTCTCCCCATTCATAGGGAGAATCGATCGGTAAAAGTCCGGGAATCAGGTAACCGGAAACAGAGGAGTCAACACACCTTTTTAAGGAAGTGGAGACATTATCAAAGCCAACCAACTCGACCCGGCAGCCTTTATTCTGAAGTGCATTTACCACGCTTACATAACTTCCGCTACTGCTAAGTAATACGATCTTGTCAAGATGATCCCCCTGAACCAACAGATCCACCGCCATATCCATATCGGTGGTAGATTTTGTGACCTTCTCTCCGGTTTCGTGGTTTGTATAGGTTTGTATCGGCTTTTCAATAACTTTGTATTCAAAATCCCGAAGAACTTCGCAGAAACGCTGGGTCTTTCGGCGGTATTCGTGGTCTTCTTTGAGTCGATCAGCATCGTAACATAAGTAAACGTTGAGCCTTGATGCCACTCCGCCACCGCGGCAAGCAAACATCCTTAAAATATCGTATCTGAGTCCATAGCCGCCGTTCATGGTTACGTTAACAGCGTCCACAAAAATGCCTACCCGTTCATTTGAATTCATAATAATATTCCCAATGCTGTATTTTATAAATAATAGTAGAAGGAGTGTATAATTAAATATCGATTAACTCAAACTCCGACAATGAATTAACTCAAAAAAATTGATTAGAATCAACCTATATAAACCGGAAAGTATTTGTATGAGCTCAGGCGCTTTTAGATCGAAGAATGGAACGGTATGTAAGGAAACCAGTAGCAATGATTCCCGCAGTTAAAAGAATGAGGGAAGCGATAAGGTCATTAAATCCGAATTCTGTAAGCGTTGGCTTGAGGTAATAAAAACCAACAGCCAAAAGCATCACCCCAAAACCGGAAATTAGTTTATATGGAACCGTGAAGGCATTGGTGGAATAGTAGTAGATGAGCATCGCCATCGCAGAGTAACTCATTAAGGTAGCTATGGCTGAGCCCATCATTCCAAAGAAAGGGATCATGATCAGGTTTGCTACAATGGTAATTCCGGCGCCAATTAATGTAATCTGAGGAAGGCGCTTTGTAGTTTCACTGATGAAAATTCCGGCTGAGAAATTCACGTACCAGCCCTGAAACCAATAAGCCAGTAACAGAACAGGCACGATGCCGAGTCCGCTCCAGAATTTTTCATCCACTAAATAGAAATCCAGTATGGGAACTTTGATCGAAACGATCTGTTCGGCAAAAAGTGCCACGGATAGAAATATACCTGCAGCCGCAAAGTTAAATAAGGAAAACGTTTGTGAGAATGTTTTTGGAGCTGATTCTTCCTCCGACTGCCGCATAAAAAAGGGCTGCCATGCCATTCGGAACATTTGTACCAGCAAAAGCATGAACACGGCTAATTTATAACACGCACTATAGATCCCAACAATATCATCCGGAGTGTATTCTGGGCCATAAAGTGTTTCTACCGTTTCGGGATTCATAGATTTCAGGAAGAACCGATCCAAAAGTTCGTTGATGACGTGACCGAGTCCTGCAGGCACAAATGGTAACCCAAAGATCAAGGCTTTGGTTAAAAGCTCTCGGTTCCATTCGCCCATAAACATAGGAATGGTGACAGTCCAGGTTGCAAGTGCGGTTAAAAGAGAAGCAACCAGATTACTGATGAACACGGCTTCAATACCATAACCAAGCCCCAAGATCAGGTAAAAATTGAGAGCCAGGTTGATAATGACATTTCCGGTTTTGATGACTGCAAAAGAAATGGATTTTCGTACAAGCCTCAATTCAGCAAACGGGACAATGGCGGTGGTATCAAAAAATAAAATACCGAGCATCATCCATAAAATGGGGTCACCGGGTTCAAGTCCTATTTGTGGAGAGATCAGTGGTTGGCCAAGCCAAACAATAAATACAAATGCAGAAGAGCTTGCCAACAAAAAGAGCTGAAGGGTTTTGAACAGGCTTTTGGCTTGGTCTCGGTCTTTTCCGTAGCGAATATAAGCTGACTCCATCCCCATCGTGAAAAGCACATTGAACAGGGCGATGGCAGCGAAGATCAAGCTTATAATTCCATATTGATCTTCATCGAAAACCCCGGTATGCAGTGGCACCAAAAGATATCCTATAAAACGGGCAAGCACGCTGCTGGTGCCGTAGATCAGAGTATCTGAAAAGAGTTCTTTTAGCTTGGTCAATGTAATTTGGTGCGTTTAGCTTATATGCAGAGTTGGGGTTATTTACCGTTCGAAAGTTTTTCTATGGCTTGAATACCCAACACGTAACTATATTTACCAAGACCGGTGATGATGCCGTTCATTACACTTCCGGTGATCGACTTTTCCCTGAAGTTTTCCCTTGCATGAATGTTGGATATATGGACTTCAACTTTGGGGATCTCGAGAGGTTCCAGCGCATCACGCAAGGCAACAGAGGTGTGAGAATATCCGCCCGGATTGATGACGATTCCTTCGATATCATCTCTCATCGCTTCCTGAGCTTTATTGATCAGGTCGCCTTCAATATTGCTTTGATAGAATTCAAGCGTATGATCAGGAAATTCAGTTTTGAGAAAATCTTCCAGTTCTTTGAGGCTTCCCGCTCCGTACATCCCGGGATTTCGTTTACCCAGCAAATTCAGGTTTGGTCCATTTATGATCATTAATTTCATAAGGCAATCTTTTGACGAATTTGTTCGGCTAATTTTCTCATTCCGTCTTCGGTCACTTCTACTTTTTTACCGAGACTAAAAGCCTGTGTTTCTTTATAAATTGGAATCAGATGAATATGGGCATGCGGCACTTCCATTCCCTCCACAATAACGCCTGTTCGGATTGGTTTTAATGCCTTATCGATGCCAAAAGCAACTTTTTGTGAAAACTTGGTCAGTTCGGCTAGTTCATCCGGATTCAGGTCAAAAAGGTAATCTACTTCTTTTTTGGGAATGCAAAGTGTATGGCCTTTGGCAGCTGGGTTGATGTCTAAAAAAGCGTAGTGCTTTTCATCCTCTGCTATTTTATAGCTTGGAATCTCGCCTTTTATGATCTTGGTAAAAATGCTCGACATAATTCTAATTGAAAGATGTTAATTTGAGTGAAGATACTATCCAAAAAAGAGAAATCCTTATGAACTCTGCAAGCCCGGTGTTTCTGGTTATAATTATTTTTTGTGAGTTGATGACACCCGAAGTCGCTATGGCCCAATCAGCAGTTGATCAGGTCGGGTTAGTTTCCTCAGAACAGATCATTGAACATGACCGGATCTTCAGAATTTATGTGGATCGGTATGAGCCGGATGAGGAAACGATCACATATTTACGTACTCAGGAAGATTCCCTTACGCTCTATGTTTTCTTTGGGAACTGGTGCCGGGAATCAAAAAAATATATTCCCGGATTAATGAAATCATTACAGGCTACAGAAACTAATTTGATCGATGTAAAATATGTTGGCGTTGATGTTCAGAAAAAAAATCCTGAAAAACTTTTAAATAAGTTTGATATCGAATATATTCCCACCGTTGTGGTTTTAAAAGGCAATGTTGAAATAGGACGAATTGTAGAAAAGCCGGAACAACCAATTGAAATCGATTTGGTTGAGATACTGAAAAGGCATCAATGAAAAAGTGCTCAAAAAAGTAATTTTTTTCGTTGTACTCTAATTGATAAATGCCTTATCTTTGGAATCTACTTAAGAATCGGTAGCTCAGTTGGTAGAGCAACGGCCTTTTAAGCCGTGGGTCGAGGGTTCGAGCCCCTCCCGATTCACACACTTTTTTGAAGAATATTTAAGAATCTCTCTTGACCAGCCCCAGACGATTGACCTCGGATGGGGTTTTTTTATGCTAATCATTTTCGGATCAATCTATAGTGACGATAGGGCGTAGTTTCTCAAGTGTTTTTGGTCCAATTCCCCGAATATTGGTTATCTCTTCAACGCTGTTGAACCCTCCGTTTTCAGTTCTATACTCAACAATACGCTTGGAATAAGCAGGACCAACACCGGGTAAAAGCTGTAGTGTGGCTTCATCAGCGGTATTTATATTAATAGGATACATCACATTGGTTGGGCTTCCTGAATCTACGGCCTCAACCCGCAATACTTTCGTTCCTATCTTATCGGGATTTTTCCAAAGGCCTAACTCTTGTTCACGGGCAATGGCTTCATACTCCTTAAAGGCCTCGATGGAGTCCCGGTTCTGACGATAGTACACCGAGGTAGTTCCATACCCTTTTTCAAGCATGAGTTTGTTTAAGCTGACCGGGCCATCCTCGTGGTCCATTTCTACATAAGCTTGAAATGCATTATAGCGAGCGTCAGGCACTCCGCCATCATATCCTTTGATGCGCACTTTTCTGCCTTCCAGTACATTCTGAAGATATTCAGCTGCTGCACCCGAATAATAACGAGCGGAATCTCCCCCGGCATAAATTGAGGGAACATCAACCCCCAAAAACCGAACACTGTATCCAAAACCGGGAGCTATATCAATTTCAAAACGGCTACCGTCTGAGATGGAAAAAATATCATACCATTTGTCCACATCAACTTCTGGTGCGGGCGGGAATGATTCTTCTTTTGCCCTGCTCATCACCCCTATAAAATCCTGGTAAAATTGATTGGTGATCTCATCAGAATAAATGATGAGGGTATTTTCATCATTATTCATTTCCGCATTCATAGAAAAATTGTAAGAACCGGCTACCGTTACGGCAATATCATCGGGATCGGGGTGTTCGGTATCTACTAAGATGATCTTATGGTGAAGCGTACGCAACTCGTTCGCTTGTAAGATCATGCGATTTCCTAACTGGGCTTCGGGACTTCCCCAGATATCCCCGGCATTTTTGTAGCGGCTGTAAAACCGGCGGTCGATGGCTCCCCTAAGCAGGACCTGCCCATCTGAAGTCTGGTTCCACATTTGTTCGCTGATCGGAATTCCCGGGGTAATAGCAAAGGCCTGAAAATTGATATCATGCTGAGCTTCATCTGCCATCAGTTTTACAAGACGCTCGCTTATGCTTGGCTTGGTGCGGTCACGATCAATGGGAGCAAAATAAACCTCAACGGGGGTTCCCCCTACATCAAATAAGTTCTGACTTACATTCACTTTATCTTTGTGATAGCCGGCGTTATTGGGATTAGGAATTTCATCATCGCTCCCCCACATTTGTTCAAATTCTTCAGTATAGACCTTAGCAACTTCGGTATCCTTTATAAGGATAGTGTGATTTGTATTGTAATTGCCGGTATAGGTCATGTTTGTGGAGCCGGTCCATACATAGTCATCGTCAGGGGAAGGACTCAGATAGTCAATAATTGCAAACTTATTGTGCATTTGAGAGCCGGAATTGACGAGTTCGTTATCAGAAATGGAGCCGTCAGGATTATAAATATCTCCGTCGTCATCCACTGAGACAACACCACCTTCAGCTAAAATTTTCCAAATAGCTTCATCATATTCACCTGCATCTGTTCGGTTATGATCGTCGGTAACTACACGTACTCTTGCTCCTCGCTCTTTTGCCCGAACCAAGGCATGGGCAATCCTTTTTTCTTCGAAATCATAGATGCAGAAATCTACGCTGGTTTTAGCGGAATCAATGATACTTTCAAGAGTAGCTATCAAATCTTTCTCACTATTACTTTCGTTGCCGGGTAAAGCAACAGAGCGATCGGCAGGCATATTAAAGAAAACTTTGATCCACTCCTCTTCAGTTTGAGCAAAAGCAGAAAAACTGCTAAATAAAAAAAGCAGTAAAAGAAACAAGGCGTGCAAAAATGATACAGATCTGATTTTCATGTCAGTAAGAACAGCTGATTGTACTTAATAATCAAATTAATGTATTTTGAACTAATAACAGAAATCTACAGGCTTAATTATGAACCTACAATTTTTTAATCCGCTTAGGTGGAAAAAGTCTTTCCTTGTGACCTTATTAGTCACATTTGTAGTTGTATGGTTTGCTTTTATAGACTCTTATAGCCTTAAGACCAAATGGGATCTCCATTCTCAGAAACAAGAGCTTAAAGAACGAACGGAAGAACTAAATAATGCTTCCGAAGAGCTTAAAGTAAAAATTGAGCAACTGGATGAAGATCCTGCCCTTCTTGAAAAGATTGCCCGCGAAGAATATGGGATGAGAAAACCCGGCGAAACAGTATATAAAGTAAAGCGTGAGAAGTAGCACTTCTGTTTGGTTCGAGTGGGTATGCCCATTATCTTCCCCGAAAGAAAAATAAGCCTCTAAAGCCAAACTAAATGAAAGCGATTGGTGTAGATTTAGGCGGCACAAACATCAAAGCGGCCGTTGTAGATAGTGATAAAGGTATCATTGAGCAGGTTACTACCCCTACCCAGGCTAATCTGGGGCGAGAGCATCTGTTGGAGAGAATTTCGGAAACTATTTTAGGCCTGAAGAAAAACCATGATATCATTGGCATCGGTATGGGTATGCCGGGGATGGTCTCTAAAGATCAAACCACGGTTAATAATCCCCCCAATTTACCGGGTTGGATCTCAGTAAATGCAGCAAAGGAGGTTCATAAAAGGACAGGCATGGCCTGTAAGATCGAAAACGATGCAAATATTGCGGCCATCGGTTCTCTGCACTTTGGGGTTGGCCAGAAGTTTGACAGTTTTATAATGATCACGCTCGGAACCGGTGTAGGTGGCGGTATTATTTATGAGAACAAAATATTTAAGGGAACGCAAGGAATGGCGGGGGAACTTGGGCATGTGATCATTGATTATCACGGACCCCTTTCAAACAGCGTAACACGCGGGACTGTTGAGGCTTATTTAGGGCAAAGATTTTTGAGTAGGTTTGCAACAGATATGATCTTGCAAAATCCCGATAATGAGCTGTACAAAAAGTTTGCCAACGATTTTGATAAGCTGGAGCCTGTAGACCTGACTGCTGCTGCTGAACAGGGAAATGAACTGGCTATCGAGATTTTAGCCAAGAGTGGGCAGCGGCTAGGATATGCCATTATAAACTATGTGCATATGATGGACATCCGAAAGTTTGTAGTGAGCGGAGGTGTTTCTAAAGCGGGTGATTTTCTTTTTGAGCCGGCAAAAGAAATAGTACGAAAACATATGATGGAGCCGTTCAAAAAAGGCTTTGAACTTGTTTATGAAGATCTTGGTAACGATAGCGCTCTGTTAGGCGCGGCCGGCCTCGCCTTCGATTCTTTTTCTAATTGATCACACCTATGAATTCCGTCATCAGAAAACATACAGGGAGATACATATCAGGTATTTGCCTGCTTTTTTTGATGACAACTCCTCTATTTGCTCAGCAGGGTGATACAACAGCAGTCGATCAGAGCAGTGTAAATCCACAAGATATATCTGCCACCCCTGACACCTCAGATACACCTGCAACTCAGCAGCCTGCCGGAAGTGCTGCAAGAAGCGGTTCGATCCCTGAAAATGCGGTTCAATTCCAATCATCAGATTCCCTTGTTATCAATTTTGAGGAGGGCAAAAAAGCTATTCTATACGGTTCCTCACAAGTCAGGCATACATCAGGTGAATTGCGCTCCGGAGTCATCAATATGGACATTGACAGATCTACGGTTGAGGCTCGTACGCTTACGCCTGAAGACACATTATCTCGCCCCGTTTTAGTAAGGGAAAGTGATGAGATCAAAAGCACCCGGATACTTTTCAATTACAAGACGGAAAAGGGAAAGTTTGAAGCGGCACAGGTACAGGTGGCAGAGGGACACCTAATCGGATCAAAAATAAAAAATGTGAATGAAAGTGAAGTTTTTATTGAGGATGGGGTTTATTCAACCTGTCCACCAGAATATATGTACTACTACCTGAAAGCGAAGAAAATGAAAGTGGTAGATGAGGAAGAGCTGTTTTTTAGCAATGCGCAGCTTTATATCCTGGACATTCCCTACCCAATTATTTTTCCATTTGGGTATGTGCCTTCTGGTATTGAACAAAAAAGGTCAGGTTTACTAACGCCCACCTATGCATTTCAGGATCAGAATAATCGCGGACTGGGTCTGCAGAATGTGGGATGGTTCCAGTATTTTAATGACCATTTGACCGGTCAGGTGGATGGTGATATTTATACCTCAGGCTCATTTTATCTGAATGGGTTGGTTCAATACCGGAGGACAGATTTCTATAATGGTTCCCTGAGTTTAGGATATTCAAAAGATCGGGGAATGGAGCCAACTGATCCCGGTTATACGGAAACTATTCAAAGATCTATTTCCATAAATCACAGTCAAACGATCTCTCCTTTTTCTTCCATATCTGCTAACGTTAATCTAAGGACGGCAGATTATAACCGAAGAAATTCTTACAACATTGATGACCGAGCTGAAACCAATTCTAACTCAAAGCTTTCATACAACTATAAACATCCGGAGAATTTATTTAATTTTAGCACGAATGCTCAGTTAGTTCAAAACTTCACCAATTATTCAACCCGGGTAAGCGGACCCACTGCGAACTTCAGGCTGAAGACATTGTCACCATTTCAGGGAAATAATACGGGGGCCGGGGAGCAAAACTGGTATGAAACCATCAACATAAGTTATAACAACAGCCTGAGGTCTCGCTTTAATTTTGATCCTATTGATGCAGATAGTTCTGAGATATCATTCTTCGAGGCTCTTACCGACCGTGACAAATATGAAGAGGCAACGGGCAATGATAATTACATACAGGCTGGGTTTCAGCAGGTAGCCGGCATTCAGGTGGGACAGGTGATACCCAGTCAGTTTTTGAACATCTCTGCCGGTGTGAACGTGACCGAAAACTGGTATCCATCTTCTATCGAGAAAACATTTATTCAGGACTCAAATCGGGTTGAAACGGAAAAACAGTTTGGATTCAAAGCAGCCAGGGAATTTAATACGAACCTGAGCTTTGGGACTACTTTTTATGGGATATCAAATATTAAGATAGGCAAACTGGAGGGGGTTCGGCATACCGTTCGCCCCCAAGTAGGATTCAGTTATCGCCCTGATTTCAGTACTGATTATTGGGGCTACTACAAAACAGTGCAAACCGATACACTCGGTAATACGCAGCGGTATTCAATTTTTGAGGATGAGATATTCGGGGGCCCGGGCAGAGGAGAGCAGCGTTCTATAAACTTCTCAATACGAAATGTATTCGAAACAAAAGTTGTAAAGAGAGATAGTACCGGAGAGGTTTCAGAAAACAACATCCGGTTCATTGATAACCTTTCCCTTAGCTCATCATATAACTTTGCAGCCGACAGCTTAAAGCTGAGCGATCTGAGTACCAGTATCAGTTCAAGCGCGGTGCCGGGCTTGAATTTAAGGGCTTCGGCAAATTTTTCATTTTATCAGGTTGATTCTACCGGCAGAGAGTTTGATCGCTTTTTTATTGAAGACAGTAAAAAACTGGCACAACTACAGTCCTTTTCATTAACGGCGAGCACTTCGTTTAGAGGCGGTGGGCGCGGAGTGGAAGTATATACACCGGAATACAGAAGAAGATATGATCCTTTGGATCAATCCAGGTTTCACCCCGTAGATTCACGGTTTGGATACGAACCGATTCCTCCGGTGAATTCTCCATGGAGTGTATCTCTGAATTTCAGTTATAGTTGGAATTATCGATTTGGGGAAGACCCAACCAAAAGAGCAACTTTGCGCGCATCTAATATTTCATTCAATTTAACTCCGAAGTGGCAGTTCAGTACCGATGTCGGATATGATTTTATTGAAAAAGAATTTACTCCTTCCCAGTTTTCACTTAGCAGAAATCTGGAATGCTGGAACCTCTCATTTCAGATCAATCCTTTTGGGGAGTTTCAGTACTATTTCTTCCGCTTAAGCGTGAACAGCTCTCAGATTCAAAGCTTGTTCCAGAAATTACCGGTGCTTAAGAACCTGGAAAGGAGCTCAAGTCCATCCGGTGCCAGAAATCAAAGAGGCGGTGGGTTTGGATTTTAGAGGGAGTCCCGACCGATGTTTGAAAGGTACTTTACGACGTATTTGCCAATTACATCAAACTCAAGGTTTACAGGATCGCCTTTTACTTTATTTTTTAGATTTGTGTGATCCCAGGTGTAGGGTATTATGGCTACGACAAATTCATTGTCTGATTCCCGGGCTACGGTTAAACTAATTCCTTCTATGGTCACACTCCCCCGCCCGACTATCATATTGGTAAATTCCCGAGGGTATTCTATGGTTAGCAGCCACCCGGTTTTCTCTTGTTCTATATTTTTAATGGTACCGGTGGTATCTACATGACCCTGCACAAGGTGTCCCTCAATTCCGGTTTGTAAAGTGAGAGATCGCTCAAGGTTAACAAGGCTGTCTTTCTCAAGTTCACCGATCGAGGTTTTCCGAAGCGTTTCTTCTACACTTTGAACGGTGAATGTATTCTCGTCAAATGCTGTAACAGTATGGCAGGCTCCATTTATAGAGATACTTTCATCCTCGTGACAGGTATCTGCAAAAGAACAGGCCACCTTCATTTCCTGTCCGCCCCCGTTAAGAGATTTGATCTCAATTATTTTTCCAACTTCCTGTATGATTCCTGTAAACATAGTGTTAAAAATATCCGGTTAATAAGATGTCGTCACCGACCTGAGACCATTTTGATTCTTTAAGTTCGGCAATTTCTTTCATTCTATTGATGCCAATATTAATAAGAGATCGGGTTCCCGCTCCCAACAATTTAGGTGCTATAAAAAGTTCAAGTTTATCAACCAAACCCTGCCGTATCAATGCGGATGATAACTGCTGCCCGCCCTCCACTAATACAGAAGTAATTCCCCGTTCTCCCAATTCTTTGAATGCCTGCTGAAGATCAACATGACCATCAACTTTGGATAGTTGGATGACTTCACCCCTGAAATAATTTTGTTGCATAACCCGGAGCATAGGATCAGCATCTGTGGACGAAGCTTCTTTATTCCAGGTAAGGATGATGGTCTTTTCCTCAAACTTATCTGAAAAAAGATTGAGGTCTTTTGGCAGTTCATAAGGGCCATCGATCACAATTCGTTTTGGTTGTCTGCCCGAAACATGTCGCACAGTAAGGCTTGGGTTATCAACCATAGCTGTTGTTCTACCAACTAAAACAGCATCATATTCTGAACGCCACTGATGAACCAATTTCCTGGACGATTTCCCGGTGATCCATTTTGATTCTCCATCTGCAGCGGCTAAAAATCCGTCTGCTGTCTGGGCCATTTTTAATGTAATGAATGGCCTTCCAAAAGTTTGGTGATGTATGAAAAACTCGTTAAGCTTTTCAGCTTCTTTTTTCATCACCCCAAGCTCTACCTCAATGCCTTTATTTCTGAGATGCAGAATTCCCTTTCCGTTTACAGCGGGATTGGGATCTTTCATGGCGACTACTACCGTACCTATGGGATGTTTACCAAGCATGGCTGCACAAGGCGGTGTCTTACCGTGATGCGAGCAGGGCTCAAGCGTAACATATACCGTGGCGTTTTTGAGCTGCTTTTTATCCTTAATGGAGTTTATAGCATTGACTTCAGCATGAGCTTCTCCAAATTTCTTATGATAACCTTCCCCGATCTTCTCCCCATCTTCAGAAACAATTACACACCCAACCATTGGATTTGGAGATACATCACCCTTGCTCTTTTCTGCCAGAGCAAGAGCTTGCTGCATCCATTGTTCGTGAATTTGTTTCTGTGAAGTGGTCATAGATGAAATCTACGGTTTTTGTATTTCCGTTACATTAAATCAACAAAAAAAGGGTGAGAAGTAACTCCTCACCCTTTAAATAACCTATAAAAAGATAATATTTACTGAAGCAGGCGTGATCGGTTATCTACGATCTTAGCATCTTTACGAAGTTGTTCTAACCAAATAGAAGAAAACTCCTGAAGCTTTTGCTGCTCTAATTGTTGTCTGATTTCTCTTCTTCTTTCCTGATCAAGGTTTGCAAGATCCGCTTCCATTTTCTCGGAAACTTCAACCACAAAAGCGGCACTGTTTCCTGTAATGACTCCGGATACTTCCCCTTCATTCAGTCCAAAAATAGCGCCGACGACCATGGGTTCCCGCCCGGCCCCTGATATCACCGTAGCGTTTGCACGCAGAGTATTCACGGTTTGAATTTCTTTTTCTGAAGCTGAAGCCAATTGCTCTAAACTCTGATTTTGACTAAGCAGGTCCTGAACTTTTTGCTGAGTCAATTCTTTGCGACGCTCAATTTTAACCATATTCTCAACCTGAGATCTCACCTCATCAAATGGGCGGTAGCCTTCAGGTGTAATTTCAACAACTTCGAGAACGATGAATTCTGAACTTAACTCCAGCACTTCAGAGATATCACCCTCATCCGCTGATTCCAGAAAGTTCATGATCTGCTGACTGCTTCCGAGACCGGAAATAAAGTCATTTCCCTGGGTTGCAAAAGCTTCCTGAGTTTCCAATTCGCGATCTTCAGCTTCTTCTTCAAAGCTTGTTTCTTCGGAGGCGAAAAATTCAAAATCAGCTGCTCTGTCATTTGCTTCATCTATAGTAGCAGGAAGCGCCTGAATATTATAGCTCATAGTTTGAAATTTGATCTCATTATTTCCACGCTCAGCTTCTTTCTTTAGAATAGCTGCTTGGCTGGCGGTCAGAATAACGTCTGAAACCTCACCCACTTCGAGGTCTGCTACAACCTGGTATTCATCACGGATATCATCAACAGTAACAAATGATGAGCGATAGTTGGTGGATGAAGCCTGTCGGGAAAGGAAAAGAGAATCATTTGGTGCGTCAGCAAAAGCTTCTCTTAAACCCCGAACATCTTCAATGATCTGTGCAGTATCAGCAGCGGTTGGCAGCTTGCTGAATGTAACATACCGAAAACGATAGCTTTCGTCCCGAGTGTATCGGTCTCTGTTGTTATTGTAATAATCTTGAAGTTCACTGTTTGAGATATCGAGTTCTTGTTCAGTTACCTCACTGTATGGAAATCGAACAAAATTAACCTGCGCAGTGGTGTTATTTTTAATAAATTCTTGCTCAACTTCTGATTCTGTAACTTGCAGTCCGGCAGAAATGTAATTATTCAGTTTTTGCTGGCGGCGTTGTTCACGCAGTTGAAGCTCAAGAGCAACAGCTTGCTGGGAAAATTCACTGGACGAAAGGACTTGTTGAATGGCAGCGCGGTCGATACTTCCATCTTCCCGGGTAAAGTTTTGTCGGATAATGGGGGCAGGATTGTCTCCGAATACCATATCCATTACTTCCTGGTCAGAAACAGTGATGCCAAGTTCGTCCATTTTTTGATTGATCAATCGAGTATTTACTAATTCATCCCAAGCCTGATTCTCAAAATTTGCGCGTCTTTCAGCAGATAATGAATTGCCGGTTTGCTGACTATAGCTATTTGTATAGTACTGAACTCGGCTCTGATACTCTTCATTTGAGATCTTCTCACCATTAACTGTACCTAAAGCATTTGGTCCGGCTTGCATAGCGTCAAAGAAATTAACGTCAGCCAAAACCCACAAAAGGCCAAAAGAACCGATCAGTATCCAGAGAATAACTCCGGTACTGTTTCTCATTTTTTCCATTACACCCATAAAAGGTTACCTCTAAAAAGACATTTGTTAAATTGCGATTTGGTTACTTCCGGTGTGATTATCACCTTAGCAGTAAGCTTGGAAATATAAGCGAATACCCAAGAAATAGAAAGCCAATAAAAATGATCCTGAGGTTAAAAGACCTCAATTAGTCGCATATGCTTTAAGTACTTTCCAGGGTCGTCGTTTATATTCTTTATTAATTGATTAAGATTGACAGAAAGGCTGTCAACATTGTTATATAAGGAAGGGTCATTGACCATTTTACCAAGAGAGCCCTCACCATTGTTGATCTTGGTCAGAACATCATTGAGAGTTAGGTTTGTCTCATTTAGCCCGGTACTCAATTTTTCAAGTTCGGCACTGGTTGCTTCCAGGTTTTCTATCATAGCCGCGAGCTTCTCTTTATTATTTCCACTAAGCTCATCCAGATTTTGAAGAGTGTTTTTTGCTTCTATGATCATCTGATCCAGATCGTTTTGTCGATCCTGAATAATTTTATTTAAAGAACCTGTTGAGGATTCGAGATTCCGTATGATGCCCGAAATGTTTTCCTTATTCTCTTCATTCACAGTTTGATTTAGGCTTGTGACAAGCTCCTCAATACCCCTGATTGAACCAGAAATATCATTGCTTAGTCGCGATCCTTGCTCGGCAATACTTTCCATCATGCCTTCTTCAAAGGTACCCTCAATAGACTCTTGGTGCTGCACCATTTCCTGAGAATCTGACTTCTGGATCTCAATGAATTTCCCGCCTAATACACCACTCGATTTTAGTAATGCTATGGAACCTCTTGGGATCTGGTAGCCTTCTTCAATATTCATGGTTACCAAAGTAGAATCAGAATCCTCTAATTCCATGTTTTTAACGGTACCAATTTTAAATCCCTTAACGTTTACCACATTGCCGGGAATCAGTCCGTTTACTTGTTCGAATTTTGTATAAATGGTAGTTGAGGATCTGAAAAGTGGGATATCCTTCATAAATGTGTAGCTTAAGACGGCCACAATAATAGCCACTATAATAGTGATGCCAATTTTTAGTTCGTTGGAAACTTTTGCCAAAACAGGTCTCCTATGCAGTTTTTGAATTTATTTGATATTCGCTGGCTGATATGAAATCAAGCAGGTTTTTATTGTCACTGTGCTTCATGTCTTCGGTTTTGCCAAACCAACTAAGTTTTTGTTCATCCAGAAAAGCCACTCTATCGGAAATAGCTAATACACTGTGCATATCGTGAGTGATTACAATGGAGGTGATATCCAGGCTGTCAGCCATAGTGATAATCAGTTCGTTAATTTCTTCGGATGTTTTGGGGTCTAGTCCGGAAGTGGGTTCATCGTATAATAAATAATCCGGTTTTAGAATAATAGCACGTGCTAAACCCACCCGCTTTCTCATTCCTCCTGAAAGCTCAGAGGTAGATTTTGGTCCGGCTTCTTTGAGATTCACCATTTCTAATGCTTCGTTCACATTATGAGCTATCTCATCCTCAGTTTGTTCAGTAAAATATCGCAATGGAAACGCAACGTTTTCAAACGTGCTTATGGAATCAAATAATGCGCCACCCTGAAACAAGATGCCAAAGCGTTGACGAACTTTTCGCAATTCAGAATAACTTAGATCGAACACACACTTTCCGTCTATCAATACATTCCCTTCATCAGGATATAATAAAGCATTCAGGTGCTTCATTAATACAGATTTTCCGCAACCTGAACGGCCTATCACAGCCGTAGTTTCTCCATCCTGGATATCAAAGGAAACATCTCTCCAGACTAACAGGTCACCAAAACTTTTTGTCAGGTTTTTGATCTCTATCATGAGTTATAATAATATCGCTGCTAATGCAAAATCAGCTAAAAGCACAAAGATACAACTTAAAACAGTTGCTTGTGTAGTTGCTGTACCTACTCCTTCAGCTCCACCAAAAGCATTGTACCCTTTAAAGCATGAAATAGACGTTATCACAAAGCCAAATACGATAGATTTTATAAATCCAAAAATTATGTCGGATTCAAAAAAGAACGCTCGGGCACCCTCTAAAAACTCTGCAGCAGGTAAAATGCCATCTACGGCGCCCGCAGTTATACCGCCTAAAATTCCAAAAACAGCGGCTGTAATATAAAGTATTGGAAACATTAACAGCCCCGCCAGAATTCTTGGAACTACCAAAAATGAAACAGAATTAAAACCCATTGATTCCAAGGCATCTATCTGTTCACTCACACGCATAGTGCCAAGTTCAGTTGAAATACGGGCACCAACTTTCCCCGCCAGAACAAGTGCACTTATCACAGCTGCCAGTTCAATAACAATAGATTGAGCAACAATGGAACCAATAATAGTGCTTGGGTAAATATCGGTATCAAGTTGGTATGCGGTTTGCAGAGTAAGAACAGCACCGGTGAAGATGCCAACCAGAAAAATAATGGGTATAGACTCATATCCTACTTTTACGAATTCCTGAAACAGGTTTTTTCGATAAGTACTAATTTCGGTGGACGATCGTAATGCCTGGTATAAAAGTTGGGCGTATTTGCCGAATTGCTCTAAGCCGGCGGACCCTGGTAAATTGGAAATCATTTCTTAATCAATAATCTTGACGTATTGCCGAAGCATTTGATTATATTACAAAACATTTTCGCCAATTGTGATTTATAAATGAGTTAAAAAGTGCGACTGATTCTACCCTTTCTAATGCTTTTTCTTGTTACCGAACTTACGGCGGCTCAATCTAATACTTCAAGTATTTTTCGGTTTTTAGAAACCACGCCTAATGCTCGCTCTGCAGGCCTTGGAGGAAATCATGTGGGAACATTTAATGGTGATTTCAGCCTAATGCATTTAAATCCCGCCTTTCTAAACGAGGGTTCATCCAGAACCATTTCCGCTTCTTACATCAATTTTCTGGCAGATGCTAACATGGGTTTTACCAGTGCGGCCTATGAGTTTGAAAAGGTCGGCACGGTTGGCTTTGGAATACGTTTTGTGGGGTATGGTGAATTTGACCGGCTGGATGAAAATGGAAACGAACTGGGGAATTTCAACGCGAATGACATTGCTATAACCGGAGCGTACAGCTTGCCACTCTCAAATAATTTGCAAGCCGGAGCCGCGCTCGATTTTATACATTCCTCCTACTCAAGCTTCAAGTCAAGTGCGGTGGCAGTTTCAGGAGGCTTATTTTATCAGGATACCACAAGCAATTTTAGTGCGGGCATTTCGGTAAGGAATTTAGGAAGACAACTAACAGCTTTTGATCAACAAAAAGAACCTTTGCCGCTGGATGTTTCGGTTGGTTTTTCAAAAAAACCCGAAGCATTTCCATTTCAGGTCAATCTTACATTCAAGCAACTCAACAATTGGGATATGCGTATTTTTGGAGAGTCAGAAAGGCCGGAGCCTTTGGATAATTTGTTTCGTCATATATTAATAGGAGGAGAAACAAACGTCGGAAATAATTTTCAGCTTCGTGTGGGTTACGATCATTACTTGCATGAGCAAACAAAAACCGGCAAAACCTTTGACCTGGCTGGAATCGCATTTGGAGTTGGTGTCAACTTCAACAACATTACATTTGATGTTAGCAGAAACTCCTACAGTAAATTAGGTGGGATCACCAGATTAAGCATCAAAGTAGCGCTGCATTGATTAACTTTACGGCCTAAGATTTTATGTCAGAATTATCATTATTAAAACTAAAGTGATCAGCACATGATCAGATATATTACAGCCGGAGAATCGCACGGACCCGGACTTACAGGAATTATTGAAGGAGTGCCTGCGGGCCTTCCGTTAACAGAAGAAGATATTGCCGTACATTTGGTGCGCAGGCAACAAGGGTATGGTCGCGGCGGAAGAATGGCATTCGAAAAAGATTTTGCCACTATAAATTCAGGATTACGCTTTTCCAAAACCATGGGCGGCCCTATTTCGATGTATATGCCAAACCGTGCTTTCGAGAAAGATGATGCCGGCTGGCCAACCGTGATGAATAAAAAGACAGAGGCGGATGGAATCGAGAAAATAACCCTTCCCCGTCCCGGACACGCAGACCTGGTAGGTGCTCAAAAATATAGGTTTGATGATATTCGGCCGGTGATAGAACGGTCCAGTGCAAGAGAGACAGCCATGCGCGTGGCTTGCTGCAGCATAGCACGTCGGTTTTTAAAGCACTTTGGAATAGAGATCGGCGGACATGTTCTTCGCATTGGTTCTGTTGGATTTAATGGCTGGAATGAAGTTCGGGAAGTCGCAGATCCACTTTCAGCAACAGGGGCAGAAGCCATCTATAAAGTAGCAGATGAGTCTGATGTTCGTTGCCTGGACAAAACGCTCTCAGCCGAAATGCGGGAAGAGATTAAGAAGCGGCGCAAAGAAGGATCATCTCTTGGGGGCATTTATGAGATCGTGATCACTGGACTTCCGGTTGGATTAGGCAGCTATGTGCATTGGGATAAGAAACTGGATGGGCTTTTAGCGCAGGCCATCATGGGAACGCAGGCGATGAAGGGTGTTGAAATTGGGCTTGGATTCGAGTCGGGTCATTTACCGGGCCATGAGGTTCATGACGAGATCACACACGGGAATAACTCCTTCAAGCGAAGAACGAACAGAATGGGGGGAATTGAAGGCGGCATGAGTACCGGAATGCCAATTATAATTCGTGGAGTGATGAAGCCTATCCCAACAATGTTGAATCCCCTGCGTACGGTAGATATGAAAACGAAAGAGGAAACAGAGACCAGGTATGAGCGCTCAGATGTTTGTGCGTTGCCAAGAGCGGTTGTTGTTGCAGAAAGTGTAGTGGCCCCCGTTATTGCGAATGCATTTTTGGAGAAGTTCGGTGGAGATTCCATCGAAGAAATTGAATCCAACTTTAAAAATGCCACACAATGAGTTCCCGAATCTCAACGTTGGCAAAAGCGGTAAGGGAACATCCGGAGGATTCGTTCTACAAGTTTACTTTGGCTTTGGAAATGTTGAAAATAGAAGAACATCAAAAAGCCCGGGTCTTGTTTGAAGCAATTAAAAAAGATGATTCCGGCTATGTGGGAGTTTATTATCATCTGGCTAAGCTTTATGAGCAGCTTAAAGAGAACAAAAAAGCTTTGGATACCTATAAAGAAGGAATTGAAGTTGCTGAAAAACAAAATGATCAGCATACTAAATCAGAGTTGTCCGCAGCTCTGCTGAATCTTGAAATTGAATTGGAAGAGCTATCATGAATATGAATTTCAATATGGTTATAAAAATAGCGTGCACGTTAGCTATCGTTATTCTTTTGTCAAGCGTGGATGGTTTTGCGCAGGAACAGGCAACCTACGAAGTTAAACAGGGAGACACGCTTTATGGGATCTCTAAAAAACTGAATGTGACGATTACTGAACTTCAGCAGTGGAATAATCTTGATGGTAATGAAATAGCGTTGGGTCAGGAGCTTGTTTATTACCTCCGTGATGAAACTGAATCAGAGTCAATGAGTGAAGATGAGGCAGAATCATTGATAAATCGCTCAGATGATTCCAATAATGTGTTCTATATAGTAAAAAGTGGTGACTCTTTGTATAGAATAGCCGGAGAGCATAATATGACGGTTCAGGAATTAAGGGAATTGAATAATTTGACAAGCGATAATTTGCGAATTGGTCAGCAACTGGCTGTAAAAAAGCAAAATGAAGCGCCCCCTTCAGTTGCAGAGTTTTCAGAGGAGTCTACCCCACAGGGGGTCTTTTCGGTATATGAAGTGAAAAGCGGTGAATCCCTGGGAGATATTCTGCGTCAGTTCAAAATGACTGAAAACGAATTTGAACAACTCAATCCGGAGTTGAATGTAAGCAGGATGTCAACAGGTCAGCAGGTTACGGTTTTGGTGCCCCCATCCCGAAATTATGAAAACCCCTATTTGCAAAGAGCTAATTTACAAGATCTTGGTGAGGTTCAGGTTTCTTCATATAGTGAATCAGAATTTGGAGAAACTACAACTAATGGAGAGCTTTATGATCCCGAAGCTTTGACGGCAGCGCATTCCAATATAAGTTTGGGAAGTATCATATTTGTGGAGAATACTCAAACCGGTAATGGTGTATATGTTAGAATAAATGACCGAATTACAGGTTCAGGGCTTAAGCTTTCTCAAAAAGCATTTTCTGCCCTTCGTTTAGAGCAGATCTCCCGTCCGGCGGTGACAATTTATACCGAAGGGAATGACTAATCACCTTAAAACATATTTCGATAATACAAATAACCTGCTGTACAGCTTTCTTGTAAGCCTGCCCTTATTTTTGCTGTATGAGTTGCTGATCATCATTTCCCAGCCATCCGGAGATGCCATAGTTCGGATAAGTGTAGATGTCTGGATCAAAACACTGTTTACATATTTGGGTGTAAATGCTGTTTCATTTTCATTGTTATTAGTGGCTGTTATTGGGGTTTTTATTATCTATAAAGAAAGAGAACGGCTGAAGTCACTTAACTTTTCGTATTTCCCAATATTGATAGTAGAAGCAACAGTCTATGCTATTGTGGTGGCAATTATCAGTCAGTCATTGGTTTCATTCATGCTCAATATGGCAGCTTCTGACCCGATCAATAGTTTGTCGATGATGCAAAAGCTTGCGCTCTCTCTTGGTGCTGGTTTATATGAAGAATTGTTTTTCAGAGTAATACTTGTGACGTTGTTTATACTGCTTTTTACAAAAATTTTAGGAAAAAAATGGGCGGGGATCACAGCTGCAGTAGTACTTTCAGCACTGTTATTCTCTGCGGTACATTATGTTGGCTCAATGGGAGATGCTTTTACTATGGGTTCTTTTCTCTACCGTTTTTTATTTGGTTTAATTCTTAATGGAATATATGTTTGGAGAGGCTTTGGTGTGGCTGCATGGACACATGCTATTTATGATATTATGGTAATCGTATTTTTGCAATAAATTAAATTATTAACAAGGCAATAAATACAATCTATTTAACATTAAAGTATTATTTAGGTAGCATTGATTAGGTTAATAGTATTTAGAAAAAACGGTTAACATTTTTGATATTGAAGAAAAAAGGGATGGGTAAATGTCTCAGTTAACGAGAGATGAAATAAAAAAGCAGAAGGATTTTGATGATGAGATCATCCCCCACATGGATGCGCTATATAATTTCGCCCTGCGGTTAACAACAGATCCTAATGATGCAGAAGATCTTGTACAGGACACGATTGTAAAAGCATACCGGTTTTTCAGCAGCTATGAGAAAGGGACAAATGCAAAAGCCTGGATGTTTAGAATTCTTAAGAATTCATTCATCAACAATTACCGAAAAACATCCAAGAAGCCCTCACAAGTAGATTATGATGAGGTTTCATCTTACTATGAATCTATTCGGGCAGAACGCACCGAGACATCCGACCTTGAAAGCCTGATGTTTCGGGAGATGATGGATGATGATCTGTCAATAGCTTTGAAGAGGCTTCCGGAAGATTTCAGGACGGTGGTTATGTTATGCGATGTAGATGGTTATACCTATGAAGAAATTGCTAACATGCTTGACGTTCCTATTGGTACGATACGCTCAAGACTTCACCGGGGCAGAAACTTATTAAAAACTGAATTGCTGGAATATGCAAAAAAGCGCGGTTATACCGGAGACTGATCTCTCATCGGATAGACATCATCTTCACTTTTTTGAATTTTCAATGATATTCGCATCGTAGTTCCTTCATCAAGTTCAGACCGCAGAACAAATACACTTCCTTTGTGGTATTCTTCGATAATTCGTTTTGTAAGGCTAAGTCCTAAACCCCATCCTCTCTTTTTGGTACTGAAGCCGGGTTTAAAGATGTTTTTTACATTTTTAATATCAATTCCACTTCCTGAGTCTTCAATGTCAATGATCACCTCACCCTCTTGAACTTTGGAAGTAATGGATATATAAGAGTCTTCTTGTTGCTCTCTTAGGGAGTCCATTGCGTTTTTCACAAGGTTTTCGATCGCCCATTGAAGTAACTCCGGGTTGGCTCTTACCAATGCCTGTGCCTGTAGATTTTTTCTAACTTCGATCGCTTTGCCAAGTCTTGGGAGTCTTCTCTCCATGTACACAACAACCTGTTCCAGGATAGGGCCGATGTCAAGCTTTTTAAGTTCCGGCTCCGAGCCAATTTTACCAAATCGCTCTGCCACACCCCTCAGGCGCTGAATGTCTTTTTCAATTTCGTTGGCAATATTTACAGCAGTTTCCTCATAACGGTATTCGTCTTTTAAAAGCTGCAGCCAACCGTATAAACTTGAGATCGGTGTTCCGAGCTGGTGGGCGGCTTCTTTCGCCATTCCAACCCATAGATTTGATTGTTCAGAACGCGTTATACTGCGATAGGTGGTATATCCGATGCCTAGCAAAAGCCCCAATAAAAGGATCTGTATGTAGGGAAAATAGCGGAGCATCTGAACGGTAGGGCTTTCTCCGTAATACACAAATTGTGTTATCTGGCGCTTTTCATCACCATATACAAAGTTGATGGGGGTGTTCAGGCTTTTAAGTTCGCGGACCAGTTCCTGTCGGCTTTGTGGGGTTTCGAGCCGCAGGGAATCAATATTCCGAGAGGCAAGAATTACATCACTTGAATCAATAAGAATGGTGGGGATTAGAAACCGGTCCTGAAGAATGATCTCTTCACTAACAAAATCATTGGAACTCCGTGTGGCATCTGCTTCTTCAATCAAAGTAATAACACTATCCGGAACTTCTTCAATATCCTGAAGAATATTGATGGCTTGCAGCAACATAGTTGTTGCCTGTTCATTCACAGGCTGGCTGTTAAATTCAATTCCTCTGGTCCAAAGCTCTACACTGGCTCGTTCCTGTTCTAAGATCTTGGAAACTAAGTACTGATTATACACAACCGATCCGATCCCCAGAAAAATCAGGAGGAAGACCAGTATCAGTTTGATCTTATTTGAGGGGACAAAGAGTTTCATATGCAGAGGGTAAACCTTTTAGCCAAAAATAGAAAGGACCGGCCATAAAAAAGCCTCCCAATTTTAAAAGGAGGCTTAAAGTCTAAGCAGATGCCTTCTGTTTTTCATAAACCGGAGGAGCTTGTTTTTCTATGGTCTCCCGGGTTATTACACAACGTGCAATGTTCTTCATAGAAGGAAGTGTAAACATGATGTCTAGCATGGCTGCTTCCATAATGGATCGCAAACCACGGGCACCGGTTTTACGGGCTTTGGCTCGCTGAACGATTGCTTTCAATGCTTCCTGCTCAATTTCCAGCTCTACATCTTCCATGTTAAACAACTTGGTATATTGCTTAACAAGTGCATTCTTAGGCGCTGTAAGAATATCAAGCATGGCATCATCAGAAAGCTCGTGGAGACCTGCGATCACCGGTAGGCGACCAATCAGTTCGGGAATCAATCCAAATCGTTGCAGATCTTCCGGCTCAACATGAGTAAAGATCTCCGGATCTTCCTTATCAAACTTGACCTGCTCTTTGGTATGGAATCCCATTACGCTGGTAGAAAGGCGGCGCGAAATAATTTGCTCAAGCCCTGAGAAAGCACCACCACAAATAAACAGGATGTTTGCAGTGTCAAGCTGAATGAAACTTTGCTCCGGGTGTTTTCTCCCTCCTTTTGGTGGAATGTTGGCGACAGTTCCTTCTAATATCTTCAATAGCGCCTGTTGCACGCCTTCTCCGCTCACATCGCGGGTAATGGAAGGGTTATCACTCTTGCGGGCTACTTTGTCCACCTCATCAATATATACGATCCCTCGTTTGGCTCGTTCTACATCATAGTCGGCGGCTTGCAGGAGGTTACTCAGAATACTTTCAACATCTTCGCCAACATAACCTGCTTCCGTTAGAACGGTGGCATCGGCAATGGTGAAAGGAACATCGATAACCCGGGCAAGTGTACGGGCTAGCAGTGTTTTACCACTTCCTGTTGGCCCCAAAAGCATGATGTTAGATTTTTCTATCTGGGTATCATCGATCTCAGCCGTTTCCGCAGAAATACGTTTGTAATGATTATAAACTGCAACAGATAAGGTCTTTTTTGCCAGTTCCTGCCCGATCACATAATCATCAAGCTTGTTTTTGATCTCGACAGGCTTAAGCATCGGTTTGAAGCTTTTTTCACGGCGGCGCGCCAGAGAGGCAAGATCACTTTCAATAATACTTGATGCATCTTCTACGCAGCGGTCACAAATGTAAACACCGGGACCGGCTACCATGCTGTTCACTTCCAGGCTGGAGCGGCTGCAAAATGAACAGTGTACTATGTCGCTGTTTTTCTCTTTATCGCTCATAACAAGCTTAATTTAATGAAAATGCCGGTTATTTTGAATCTTTACCTTTAACGATCACATTATCAACCAATCCGTAATCCTTTGCCTCATCAGCAGTAAGCCATTTATTGCGGTCAGAGTCTTCCATGACCTGCTCAATAGATTTGTCAGAATGATCAGCTAAGATTTGGCTCAATTCTTTTTTCACACGGATGATCTCTCGTGCTTCGATCTCAATATCGCTGGCCTGACCTTGCGTACCGCCGAGTGGCTGGTGAATCATAACACGAGAGTGAGGAAGGCAGCTTCTCTTGCCTTTGGTTCCTGCCGTTAACAATACAGCCCCCATGCTTGCGGCCATTCCCATACAGGTAGTGGCGACATCACATTTGATGTGTTGCATGGTATCGTAGATTGCCAGCCCTGCAGAAACAACTCCGCCGGGACTGTTGATGTAAAACTGAATGTCTTTCTCGGGATCTTCAGATTCCAGGAATAAAAGCTGAGCCATAATAGAGCTTGCAACCGCATCATTCACAGCAGAGCCAAGGATGATGATCCGGTCTTTAAGTAGACGGGAATAAATATCATAAGCACGTTCTCCGCGACTGGTTGTTTCCACAACCATAGGAACCAAGTTGCTCTGAATCGGTTGAACACTGTTTAAATTTGGATCTTCAAAAAGAGGTTGCTTGGTAATCATAGTTCCCTGACTAATCGGTTATTTGTTCTTCTTTTCTTTCTTTTCTTGCAATTCGCGGTACTTGTCTTTGCCAAGTTCTTTAATGGCAACTTTGTCCTGCAGGATATCAAATACTTTGTTCTCGCGAATGCTGCTGCGAAGCTGCTCAAGCATTTGAGGCTGTTGTGCATAATATTGTTTCAATTGGTCAGGAGCAACGCCATATCGAGCGGCTTCCATTCCTAAATGCTCATCAATATCTTCAGGTTTGATCTCGATCTCTTCGAAGGTTTCCTGTAGTTTTTGGCTGATGAAAGACCACTTGGCTTCACGTATAGCCCGCTCTTTCATGCCGGCTTTGTACTGTTCAGCATCAAAATGCTCAGGTAAATCGCCGCCTTGCTGCTGTTTCAACTGATCCACATAAGACCCCTGAATTTGAGCAACAAAGGTTTCGGGCACTTCAAATTCATGAGCCTCAACAAGTGCATCGGCAACATCATTCTTGAATAGGTCTTCTGCAGTTTGATCGTAATACTCCTGCATGCGACTTTTGATATAACTTTTGAACTCATCTTCGTTCGAAGCTTCACCGTTACTTTGTTCTTTTATGATCTCGTCGTTTAGCTCAGCTGCATGAAGTTTTTGAACTTTTTTAATGGTGATCTCAAGCTCGTCTTCATGGTCGCCGTGCGGGATGGTCATCTCAACCACATCACCGGCATTTTTGCCTTTAAGGGCTTTCAGGAAATCTTCAGACTCCTCTTTGCGAAGGTCGATCTTTTGGTCTTTATCTTCATCCCCGTGATTTTTGGAAACAACATCTACAATAACCTGTGTTTCTTTTGAGGCAGGCTCATCAATTACTTCCCAATTACCTTCCCGTTCAAGGGTACGCTCAACCTCTTCCTCAACTTCTTCATCGGTTACGTCATGAACCATTTTGTTCACTTTGATCTTGGACAAGTCAGAGATCTCAACTTCAGGTTTTGAGCCGATCTTGAATTTCACTTCCAGCTCATCGTTTTCCCAGTTGAAGTCGAGCATCTCAGTTTCGCCAACCGGCTCATACTCAGGTACTACTTCTTTCTCAAAAAACTTTTGAACAATGTTGCTGATCTCTTCTTGTTCAATTTCTTTTCCAAATCGTTTTTTAACGATTCCCATAGGTACTTTTCCGGGACGAAAGCCGGGAAGCTGGATCTGGCTTTTATATTTTTTGTATGCCTTGTCGAAGTCCTCTTGCAGATCTTCTCTTTTAGCTTTTAGGGTGACTTCTTTGTCTACAGATGTGAGCTCTTCTACAGAAATATCCACGTGTTCTCCGCTTTAATTATGTAATTCAATAAATGAACAGGATTTTAATTTATATTGGGCAGGAAGTACGAGAGGGGGGACTCGAACCCCCACATCGGTTAAGATACTAGATCCTAAATCTAGCGCGTCTACCAATTCCGCCACTCTCGCAAAATTCAGAGCTTGCAAAGATAAGGTTTTAAACTTCTGAATTCAACCAAATTGACACAGAAAGTCTTGCTTAAGCAGATCTTAATGATAAGAGGCAGGGTAAGCGCAAAATAGATTGGAAATTGAACCTTCAAATGGTGAATTTTAACACATCATGTATAAAAATCTACGACTCCTTTACGTAACTACTTCCGATAAAAAAGAAGCTCAACAAATTGGCCGGGCTTTGGTCGAAGAAAATTTGGCTGCCTGTGTGAATATCATCGACGGTATGCAATCTATCTATAAATGGGATGGAGAGATACAAGAAGATGATGAATGCGTACTTCTCATCAAAACACACTATTCAAGGGTTCGAAGAATAACCCGTCTTATTAAAGAAATGCACAGCTACGATGTGCCCAGTGTGATCTCTATCACCATTACAGAAGATGAAGGCAATGAGGAATATTTGAACTGGATTGAAAAGATGTCGAAAGAGCCATTTGAGCTTTAGCTCAATCTCAATCTACAAATGCAGTCCACATTCCGTTTTACCGGAGTCACCCCAGCGGCCTTCACGTCCATCACCTTTTTTCGTGCAATGGGTGCAACCGATGGAGTCAAAACCAAAACGCTCAAGCGGATGGCGAGGAATTCCAAAGCTTTCAAAATAATCATCCACCATTTCCGGGCTCCAGTCGATAAGAGGATAAAAGCGGTAGAGTTCATCTTTTTGCTGAAGAATCTCAAGTCCGCTGCGGTAACTGTTTTGGTATCCGATCAACCCTGAGATCCACACTTTATGATCTGCTTTTATTTTTTCCAGCGGTTCTACTTTATTGTAGTGGCAGCACAGGTCGGGGTTTGATTTCCACATTTCATTTTTCAAGGTGATCGCATGCTTTTCCTCGTCCGGAACATGATCGATCACATTGATCCCATAACGCTCGATGAGCTGATCTTTGTATTCCAGCGTTTCGGGAAAAAGATATCCGGTATTTATAAAATGAATGGGATGATCCTGACGAATTCGGCTGATCATGTGAATCAGCAAAGCAGAAGTGGTGCCGAAGGAAGTAGTGATCAGCACATCGTCCCCATACTTATTTAAGATATGAGCGATCCTCACATCATTATGGGCAGACGAAAGGGATTGATTTATTTTCTTGATCTGTATGGATTTCATAGCCCTAATAATCACACATTATGAGGTTTAATTCAATGAAATTGGTTTGTAGAATTAGGAAGCATTTACTGTAAGCGCTTTTCTGAAAGCTCAGAAGAGGTGCCGCTAAAATTTTTATTGATTTGGTAATACAGAGAACGCCATTTTTTCTATTTTGAAAAGAAAAAGACAGCATGGTTTTACAAAAAGAACGAATCTCAGAGCACATACTTTGGGTAACAATAGATCGTCCAGAAGCACTCAATGCCATCGATTTTGAGGTGATGGAACAGCTGGAAGAAATGGTTGAGAATGTAGAAAACGATGAAGAGATCCGGGTGCTTATTCTAAGCGGAGCCGGTGATAAGATTTTCGTTTCCGGTGGTGACTTGAAAAAATTTCACACTATAAAATCGAAAGAAAAGGCCACTGAGAAGGCAGAGAGAATGCAGCGGCTTTTGAGTAGGATCGAACAACTGCCATGCTGGACCATCGCCCACATTAATGGTGATGCCTACGGCGGGGGTATCGAAATGATGCTGGCTTTTGATTTTCGGATTTCTGTTCCCAATGCAAAATTCGGATTTACCCAAGGCCGCTTTTATCTGGTTCCCGGCTGGGGTGGGTTGACGCGATTGGTAGAGAAAGTAGGCCGTGCTAAGGCACTGGAGTGGTTGGGGAAATCAGAAGTGACATCAGCAAAGAGGGTATTAGCTCATGGACTGATAGAACACATTTTAGAAGGGAAATCCCCGGAAGCAGAAACTGTTGAATGGGCAAAAAATCTCACCAAAAACGACCGAAATTTTATCCAAATATTGAAAGACGGGGCCATGCGTTTTTCTTCCCATCGACAAGAAGCACTAGGTGCGGAGGTTGGTCCTTTTTCTCAACTCTGGATAGATAAGCAACACCTTGATCGGGTGGATGCCTTCATGAAGAAAAAGAAATAAATAACGGAATCTTGTCATGGAAAATGAAACCATACTGCTTTTTCTGGATTACTTTTTTGTGGTATTTCATTTTTCGCTTATCGCATTTAATCTCACCGGATGGATCTGGCAAAGAACCCGTCAGCTTCACCTTTATGTAATCTCTGCGACGATTTTATCATGGGTAGGTTTGGGAGTTTTCTATGGATTAGGATATTGTCCCTTCACCGACTGGCACTGGCAGGTAAAGCGAGCGCTCGGTGAAACAGGACTTCCTGCCTCTTACTTGAAATATTATCTGGATCAGATATTCGGCTTTGCATGGGAACCGTTTACTGTGGATGTATTGGTTGCAGTTTTGGGAATCGTGGCGTTGCTGATTTCAATTTATGTGAATTATCGGGATCGGCAGAAATAAAAAACCCTTGCATCAAAAAATTGATGCAGGGTTTTAGTTACTAATTGGGTTTTAATATTATTCCTTCATTGCAGGTCGCTCTAAATATGGGATTCCGCTTTTGATCCACTCTGGAGCTTCCTCACCTTTCAGAAAATGTTCGTGCCATTCGAAGGCACGGGTGGCATAATCGATCTGGTTTTCTTTACGAGCCAGTCCGTGATTTTCCCCTTCGTAAACCAGCATCACGTACGGTTTTTCCATCCGGCGCATGGTGTTGTAAAGTTCAACCCCCTGGTTGAAATCTACTGCGCCATCGTCGGTTCCAAATTCAACCAATAACGGAGTGGTGTTATCCTCCATATTAAAGATGGGCGAGTTATCGATGAATTTGTCCCAATCCATCCAGTATGGCTCTGGGAACCGCCCCTGACTCACCTCAAAGATCTGAGCATCAGGCGTTCCGGAATTCCAATACACGGAGTTGTACATACTTACCATATTTGTGAGAGGAGCTCCTGCTACGGCCGAATTAAAGATATCGGTTTGCGTAATAATAAAAGATGTTTGGTAAGCTCCCCACGAATGTCCGGTCAAGCCGACTTTATCTTCATCGATCATTCCCGTTTCGAGTACGGTCTCTACGGCCGGAACAACGCTTTCAACTGCCGAAACGCCGGGGTCGCGAAGTACATAATTGATGTCCGGCTCAAATACGAAATAACCTTCCGAAGAATACCGACGCATATTATAAGCACTGGTTCGTGATGGCGTGCTGTAACTGTGCATCGACTGCGAGCGCATTTCATAAATATAGGTGATCATCGGGTACTTCTGGCCTTCCTCGTAATTTGCGGGGTAAAGCAGTCGTCCCTGCAGTTTATCTCCGCGGGCATTGGTGAAGGTAATAAGCTCATCATCAGCCCAGTGGTATTCCTCCTGCTGGGGATTGGTATCGGTGATACGTTTCGAATTGTTGAAGTTATTGCCGGTATGATAAAAATTCGAAGACTCCGTGGCACTTTCCATCATAAATACAAACTTATCAGCCTCGTCTGCTTTATCGAGGCGGTTGATCATTTTCGCATCGTAGATCAATTCAGTCAGACGGTTTCGACGGTCGAGCCGGGCATAGCCACGGTTTTTGGTGTAGTAGCCATATTTTGAAAAGTAGATCGGCTCGTTTTTCTGAAGGGCATCCTCTTCATAATCGAGACGGGTTTGGCGATATACAATTTCATCTTTGCCGCCTTCGGTTACTTTTTCATATTTGCTTCCATCTGCCCACACCTTGTAAGCATCAAATTCATCGTAAACCAGCAGCCACTCATCATCTTCAACCCACTGTCCGGTTCCAAAGGGAGGGAAATTCTCCCGGCCGGTTATGCTTTTGGAATTCTCAAAACGGCTGTCAATATCTCCGGTGATATTGATGTGTTGCTCGTTTTCAATATCATAGGTCCACCAGTTATTTTCCTTGAAGTAAAGCACGTACATGCCGCCCGGACTGCTGCTTGCATTTTCATGTCGCTCCAAAATTTGGGAGCGATCTCCGGTCATCGTATTCAGAACATAAATATCATTCCATCCCTCGCGGAAAGCCGGTTCGTAGGGATTTGGATTGTAACCAACGGCATGCTTTTGATCACCGGTAAGGCTTACGTTTTCGATCTGATCATCTTCCAGTTGCACAAAACGATCGGCATCCAAATGCCAGGCGGATAAGTAGTTATCTTCCTTGTTTTGATTCTGACGCACTTTCTGCTGAGGCTGAATTTCAGCGTCTTCCCAATGCCAGATCTCTACATTGGTGGGATCAAGATCTTCATTCAATTTTGCTATAGCGGAGGTGTCTTCCTCTTCTTCTTTTTTAATTTCCCAATCTTTAATTCCAAAGAATAAGGTTTCCATATCATCCGACCATCTAAGTCCTGCAAATTCCACCACACGGTGATGTTCATTGAAATAGGAGTTTTCCAGGTTGTCGAACACTTTTTTTGTAGAAGGGCGGGTTACATCTGTATAGGAAAAGACCTGATGGGTTTCGCCTTCGTGAACCGTATCACTTTGAGTCTTCATGAAGGCGAGAGCGTTATCTTCATCGTGCCAGGTCAGGCCTTTGTAGGTTTCGGTATCAGAATCCAAAACCGTTGTACTGTTGGCGGAGAGATCAACCAGGTGAACTCCGTTCCCAAGTTTTTTGGAAGCATCGATGGTTAGGGCAAGGTGCGTTCCGGCATCATTAAAGGCATAGGCGGATACATTTCCAATAAGCTGGTTTGAGCCGGAGCTCAAATTCCTGATAATGATATCTGTGCCACCGGATTTTACTTCTTCAGCTTTGTATTTACGCATCACCAGATGAGTTCCGGCCTCTGAAAATTCAGAATCCTGAATCATTTTTATGGTGTCAGTTTCAGCAGTAGCAAGATTTACCAGTCCAAGGTCGTATTGCACGCTTTTGTCTTCGTCTTTAAGCTTTCGCTCTTCCTCTTCAGACACTCCAATACGGAAGGTAAACCACTTGTTATCACTCGAAAAAGCAGGCTGAGTACTGTGCATGAATTTGTGCTCATCCTCCGAATTCACATTGGTGAGCATCAGCCAGCCATCCCCCTCAACCAGCGAAATTTGATACGCAAACCAATTCCCGTCATCAGAAAAAGCCGCTGAATAGATGTTCTGCCATTGGGCATAATCGGCCGGTTCAAGATCTTTTTTTTGTGCCTGCAGCGAGCTTGAGATCAGGAAAAGCAAGGCTACGATCCCCACTCCAAAAACTTGTTTCTTCATTTATACATCCCGTTTGTTAATATTAGATGGTATTACGGTACCAAAATTAATGTACAATTGCATAATTGGTAGCATATCCGGCTAAAATTTATTCCGGAACCAGGTAATTAGCAGACATAAAAAAACCAGTAGGGGCGCATTGCAATTCGCCCCTACTGGTTGGTTACTGAAATGAAATAAGATCAATCAGAAACTACTCGATCACAAAATTAGAAGAATAAACAGTTTCTCCCCAGATAAGATTAATCCGTCCACCTTCATCCGTTTCTTCTACGGTGATGGTGAAGGCTTCGGTGGTTTCATTTTGAGTAGAAACCTCCATTGGCACCCGGCTCAGATCGCGGGACTCATCATAAGAATTACCGTTCTGTCCGGTTTGGCTGTTTATGATCAGCATTCCTCCATCCGCTTCAGGGATTGAGAATAGCGTGTATTCCCCGGCAGGCACTTCAAGATCGCCAAAGCGAAGGTCGCTTGAAGTTGAAAAATGAGTGGCGCGATTTGCTCCGGTTCTCCAAACCTCACCGTAAGGAACAATTCCGCCAAATAACTCACGATCCCGTTTTTGGGGTGAGCCGAATTCGACGGTGAAATCAGTATCCTTAAAGGAAAAATCTACACTTACAGCTCCCGATAATTCACCGACCGGATTGTTGGCAAACCGGTTGCCAAGAGCTAACATATCAACTCCATCCACACGATGAACTTTGAGTTTTCGGGTGGTCAGTCCGGCATCGAGGTATTCCAGATCTCCATCATTACTTACATTCACGCCCATCACCCCACGGAACGGATGTCGGATGGTCATGGAATCTCTTTCAATGGCTGCGATCACAAAATTGGAAATACGGTTTCCGGTCAAAAGTGGTTGGTTGACCGTATCCTGATCTGCAGCCACGGCGTTATTGAATACTATTTCAAAAGGCCAGTGAACCATATCAATAAAGGGAAGCACTCCGGGCTCGTATGGAGCCTTGTAGCTTCTGGGGTTTTCTTCCGTTAAAATATCAACAGCGAGGCTGTCACCGTCTCTCACTACGGTTTGAACAACAGCCCCTTCACCTGTAAATCCGGTTGAGGTTGGGTAATCAGTGCGGGCCATTTCCTGTATCCCGCCGGTTTCATCCCATCTAAGCATATAGTCTGAAAACCGTGTTTCCGGACTTCTTAGAATAACCCTCGCAGTAATACTGGTATCTGTTTTTTGAAATTGCTCAACAGCTAAAGTATCGCTGCCGAGTAAGGTAACGAAAGCGGCCTCATTAGAATCTGGCGTACTGCATGCAGCAAAGATACTTGCCACGAAAAGTGTAAATAGTAAGTTTTTCATAATACCCTAAATGTTTTGAGTTAGGATTAAAATCTATTTTAAGATGAGTTCGAGAAAAGACCCCTGAAGTTGTCATCCTTGAGCGCTTTAAATATATATAAAACACACTTATTGAACGCGAAGGATCTCAACATATAATACGACCAGACAATTTAGAATTTGAGATCCTTTGCGGAATACCGTTTAAGCCTAACTATAACCGAATGCTACAAGGATGACAAACGAGGACTATTTTATATGGAACCCATATTATTTTAAATTCTTTGAATTCAAAAGCAGAGAGTTTTAAAAAATTGAAAACCAACATTATTTTTCAGCATTGATCTTAGTAAGTGCATCAACAAAAGCTTCTACAGGCTGAGCGCCTGAAAGGCCGTACTTTTCGTCAATGTAAAAGAATGGAACACCCTGAACTCCCAATCGGTGAGCTTGCTCCACATCTTCCATAACTTTATTTGAATAGGTATTGTCATCTATTACCCTGGCTGCTTCCTGGGAATCTATCCCGATACTTTTTGCAATTTCTTTAAGCACTTCCGGGTTACCGATATGTTTGCCTTCTGTAAAATAAGCTTTCAGCAAAGCTTCCTTCATCTCATCTTGTTTGCCGTAGTTTTTGGCAAGGTGAATTAGTTGATGCGCATTAAAAGAATTGGTAGGCTGAACGGAATCCATATCATATTTCAGCCCGGCTTTTTCAGCCATTTGCACCATATTGGCATTCATCTGTTGGGCCCACTCCCGATCATGCCCGTATTTTTTGGCGAGCATATCGTAAATGTCGAGCTCGGAATCTACCGGCGCGTTAGGGTCCAGTTCAAAACTTTTCCAGTTAATTTCGACATCAATTTCAGGTAATTGTTCGAGAGCTTTTTCCAAGTGTCGCTTCCCGATGTAGCAAAACGGACAAACAACGTCCGACCAAATTTCAATTTTCATAAGTTTAGTTTCTTTAATTGTAGTTGCTAAAACTCATTTTAGGGTGATAATGTTCACAGGATCTGTGGGAAAGTAATTGCTGTTAGTTATCAGTCGTCGGACTCGTCTTTGTCTCTAAGCCCTGCATACGCAAGAATAACTCCACCCACCACAGTTGATGCCGCCATCAGTAAAATTGATTCTATGGAAACGTTGTTATCCAGCATCCACCCCATCAAAAAAGGACTTAAAGCGGTACTGAAAACCATGATGGCTGCAAATAGAGAGCGTACAGTTCCGATCATTTCTTCCCCGTAAAGCTCTGCCCATAATGCCGATTTTGTGGTGCTTCCAAATCCCAGGGTCATTCCCATTAAGGCCATGTAGAGAAATGCCGACCAGATTCCGGGATGAAAGAAAGCGACCATTAATCCAAAACCCAATGGAATGATGTAGAAAGGAAAAATTGCTTTGGCGCTGAGTTTGTCAATGACCGGGCCAATTCCCAAGGAACTGATGATTCTTGCTGCAGCAAAAAAGATGAACGCCGAGGCAATGATGGCGGCCGTCCAGCCCAGTTGTTCTGCAATGGAAACCTGATATAAGAACAATGCCGTTGCCCAGAAAGGAGGAACTAAAACGGCGGGCAATATCAGCCAAAAACGGTAATTGTTGATGATCTGAACATAGGAGCCTGATGAGTCTTCAGTTTCATCATCAGTATTTTTTACGCGACTGTTGGATTCTTCAATCTCGGTTTTATTCAACACATAGAGAATAAACGGAATAAAGATCAGTGCAATAGCAGCAGCAATAATTCCCCAGGTGGTACGCCAGCTGGTGATGGCAAGAAGTCCTGCAATAGCAACCGGCAGAATCCCTTCCCCGATCGGATATCCCAAACTGGAAATACTCAGGGCTTTACCTCGCTGAAGTTTGAAGTAACGGGCCATGGCGGTTTCAGCTGTGTGACCGCTGAGTCCCTGACCTGCCAGGCGGAGCATCAAGATTCCCGCAAATAAAAAGCCAATATGCCACGAAAAAGCCATGGTGAGTGCGGCGATCAGCAATCCGCTTGCCACGTATAAACTGTATTTACCAATGGGAAGTACGTCGATCCATTTTCCGAGATAAGGTAAAATTACAGCACTGGCAAGAGTAGCTGCCGAATAAATAGAGCCAAAAGCAGCATTACTGAGATCAAAATCTACCAGGAAAAAAGGGACGAACAGGGAGATCAGAAAGGTTTGCCCAAAGCTGGAGAAAAAGGTAAATGAAAGCCCAAAGCTGAGTACTTTTCTCTCTTGTAAAACAAAGGTGAGGTAACTCAAAGATTAACGGTATACTTTAGTGTGTATGTTAGCTTCTAAAAATACCGTTATTAAGCGTGAATCTATACTTAAATATGAATGTATTGTTCTATGTGACAGATAAGGTCAGTCTATAGACCTGTTTATCTTAACCCGAAGAATAAAAGCATCAAAAAACGATCTTAAAAGTAGTTCCTTTTCCAACTTCACTTTCAACTTCTATAGTTCCGCCGAGCGATTCGATCTGGTTTTTGGTAATGAAAAGTCCGATCCCTTTAGAGTTCTCATTTCCATGAAAGGTTTTATACATCCCAAATAAATTATCTTCGTGTTTGTCAAGATCAATCCCCAGTCCGTTGTCACTGATAGAAAAGTGCACGTCCTTGTTTTTCTTATATGCTTTTAGGCTGATCACAGGCTTGCGATCGGGATGCCGGTATTTGATGGCGTTAGAAAGCAGATTCAGTAATATACTTTCAAGATAAGCCGGGTTATATTTAAAACTTAGATCGTCGGGAATATCTTCTTCAAAAGTAACCCGCATCGTTTTAATATCTGTAGTGAGGATCTGTTTGGTTTTGTTAATGTACTCACGCAGATTCACCTCTTTCTCAACTTTCAGGTTTTTATATTGTTCATCGATGATCTCATTCAGGTCTGCAATAGTTTCATTGAGCCTGTTGGATGCATTTTGCAAATGATTTAAATATTCTTCTTTCTCCTCTTCAGATTCCTCCAGGCTAAACATTTCCAAGAGCATCGAAATACTACCTGAGTGATTCCGGAGATTATGGGAGACAATATGGGCAAAGTTCATCAATCGCTTGTTTTGCTCTCCAACAATGTCAAGACTGATATCTAGTTCAGCCTCATTTTTCTTTCTTTCTGTGATGTCTGTTGCAATAGAAAGCACGGCAGGTTCATTGGAGTCAGTTTGCTCAAAAGGCACTTTTATGGTTTGATGCCATACCTCCGATCCATTGGGTTGGATGGTTTTATCTTCAGGAATAAAGAGGAGTTCATTGTTTTTGATGACCGTGCTGTCTGCTTCTATAAACACCTTGGCTTTTTCTTTAGATACACCAAGATCAACATCAGTTTTTCCTACAATATCTTTGGGGTCTTGCCCAAAAAATTCTGCTGTAGCTTTATTGGCCATGAGATATTCACCGGCAATGTTTTTCACAAAAATAAGATTGGGAACAGCATCCAAAATGGCCTGAAGCTGGCGTTTGAGCCTAACATTTTTCCGGTAGA
This sequence comes from Gracilimonas sp., assembly GCA_040904925.1. GTDB lineage: Bacteria > Bacteroidota > Rhodothermia > Balneolales > Balneolaceae > Gracilimonas. The sequence goes on from JBBDSP010000004.1 coordinate 86,881, forward strand.
TCTCCTTCTTATCAGTCACATCTGTTATGTAGCCATAAGCGATCACGGTATCATCGGGTTGAAGTTCTGTTTTGGCCTTTCCGCGCAGCCACCGTGTTCCCTTTTCAGGCAAAACGACCCTAAAATCAGACTCCCAAACCGTAACTTCTTCTACTGAAGCCCGAATGGAATATACCACCCGTTCAAGGTCATCTTTGTGTATGCGATCTAAAATCGGTACTGAGCTGTCTTCAATTTCTTTTGGGGTCACTTCAAATACTTCTTCCACCCCCTCACTTGCAAATGGAAATGCAGACATACCTTCAGTTATGTAATGATATAGATAGAAAAAACCCGGAACCTGTTCTGAAAGCTTAGAGATTAAAGTATCACTTTCTTTTAAGCTGAGCTCAGTCATTTTTTGGCGGGTGATATCCGTAGTGATACCAAAAGTGCCGATAACATTACCTTGATCATCATACATTGGGAGCTTGCTGGTAGTGGCCCATTGAGGGTCCTTCTCTCCGCCCGGAAAAACTTCTTTTTCGGTTTTGTGAATGATAGGGGTTTCAGTTTGCATGACCTGCTGCTCATCTTCAAAGGCTTTCATGGCATGAATCTTCCCAAAAAAATCAAAATCTGTTTTCCCAATAGCCTTAGACGGATCTTTAAGCCCAAACTTTTCTGCACAGGTTTTGTTGATCAGTAGAAAACGGGATTCTTTGTCTTTAAAGAAAATGCTATCCGGTAAATGATCCATCATCATCCGAAAATATTCCGCTTGTTTTTGAATACTGATTCTGCTTTGATCTTTCGGATTAGCAACTACGATCTCCCCCATTACAAATTCAGGATCACCGTTTTCGTCCCGTGAAGTGATCTCGCCGATCCAGCCTAAAGTGACCTCAGTACTTAAATCTTGAACAGGGATAGTGGTTTCGCAACTGAAGGCGGAGTCTGTACTGATATATATTTGCTCTTTTAACCATTGCTTGATCAGCGCTTCCGTTTCCGGATCAATGGATGGTGCTTCTTCCCCTCGATTGCTTTTCGATCCCCCGATCAATTCAATGAAAGCAGGACTTAGTGAAAACCTATCCGATAAGATATCCCAAAACCAATATGCTTTATCTATACCCATTGTAATACTAAATATTAAGTCAAGTACTTATTAAACAACTAATTATTAGAGTTGGATAAAGATATAAAAGTTCCCTGCAAAATCGATATTAGAAACTACTGCGTTGCTCTTTCCAGCATTTGCAACCTGGTAGCTTCAAATTCATCACCTGTTTTCCAGGATTGGAGTTCCTCAGCATTAAGGGCCCTGAAGCCAGTAAGGAAAAATAAGCGGGTATCAATTTCCGCTCCTGCCAGATCCCAGTATTCGTTGATCTCATCCGAAACGGTGTGATAATTGGCATCAGCCACGCTGTCTCTCAAAGTCAGAAAATTTTCTCCTTTGCCAATATACTCGGTACCCGGATTTGGGAAAATAGCCGGAATTCCAACTTTAGCCATATTAAAATGATCGGAACGATAGAAGTAGCCGCGTTCCGGGTAGGGATCAGGTTTTACCGTACGGCCTTGTTTTTCGGCTTCTTCCTCGAGCAGGTCGCTAAGGGTGGTGCGGCCATAACCGACTACCACAACATCACGGGTTTCTCCATATACATTCATGCCGTCCAGGTTAATGTTGGCGGTAACTTTGCCGGGATCAACGGTTGGATTTTCAGCCCAATATTGGGAGCCTAGGAGTCCCACTTCCTCGGCGCTTACCAGCACGGCAATTACGCTGCGTTTTAAAACGGGTTGAATGGATTGATAGGCTTCCATCATTTCAAGCAGTGCGCTAACGCCTGCCGCATTATCGGAGGCGCCATTGTTTACGGAATCTCCCTCAACTGGAGTGGTGACACCAAGGTGATCAAAATGTGCAGTGAGTAGCAGGTACTCGTCATTCATGTCAGGGTCATTTCCCTTGACTTCAGCGATCACATTTTTGCCATTGATCTCGCGGTAATCGGCATCCATGCTTACATTCATTCTAATTCCGGGAAGTTCAACCGGTTCAAATCCCGGGTCGTCTGCTGCTTCAAAAAGTTCGTCAAAATTGAGTCCGGCTTCCTCGAAAAGCAACCGGCTTGAGGCTTCGGTCATCCATCCGTTGAATTCAGTATTAATATTTGTTTCTTCGCCACTGCTTTTCAGGTAAAATCGTTCTCCGCTCCATGCACTGGAAACCACATTCCATCCATAACCTGCGGTTTCATCGGTGTGAATGATGATAGCCCCAAGTGCTCCGAGCTCTTTTGCTTTTTCATATTTGTAATCATAGCGGCCATAGTAGAGACGTGTGTTTCCTCCAAAAAGATCTTCATCATAAGCAGGGTCATTATTCTTGACCACAATGATCTTGCCTTCCACATCCACACCTTTGAAGTCATCCCAATCTTCTTCGGGAGCCTGAATGCCATATCCCACATAAACCAATTCTGCATTTTGGACGTCAACCTCTTCAGCCTGATTTGCAGGCCAGGCCATAAACTCATCCAGATATTCAATTGAAAAAGGAGTGCGTCCGTTGGTGGAAATAGATAATTGGGCATTGGATGTAACCTGTCCCAAAAGCGGAAATTCCTGTACATATCGGCCATCATCACCGGCAGGTTCAACACCCATTCGATCAAACTCATTTACGAGGTAATCCACACTCATTTGTTCTCCTTCGGTGCCGGTGGCACGCCCCATAAATTCATCGGACGAAAGTGTTTCAATATGCCTTAGCAGAGAGTCTTTGTTAATACTTTGAGCAGCTTTATCTGCCGGCGAGCTGTTGCAGCTGATAATGAGCAATGACAAAGCCAATAAGGTGAGTGCTGATTTCATAAGCAGGTGAATAGGGTTATGGATGAACGATGATTTAAAATAATGCACAAAGCAGAAATAAAAAAAGCGAAAGGTGGTAAACCTTTCGCTTTAGTAAATTTTTAATAGAGATCAGTAATTAATTGTCTGACTCGAGCTCTATCGTGAATTTTTGAACCTGATCGGTAACCTGCTGATTGTCGAGCATGCCGCCAATAATAAAAAACTCATTTCCGGCCTGGGCTACGCTGCGGTGGTCCATGCTTGGAACAGGTTGTGTTCCTAATTCTACCCATTCATTGGTATCTAAACGGTAGGCAAATACATTACTGTCCGGGAATGATGGTTTCAGGTTGTAGCCAATTCCGTTGTAGTTGTATGGATTATCAGTTCCGCCCACAAATAAGATCATTTCTACGGGGCTTTCAATTCCAACAGATGCCATACGATAGCGGGCATTTCCGGGATGCTGATTGATTCGTGTCCAGTTTATCACGGTTGGGTCGTTAGCATCAATTTCTCCCCTTATACTTCCGGGAGACATTTTGAAAAGTCGCTCGCCTTCATCAACAATAGCCTGAACGCCATCTGACAGGATCATTGTATTACCAACAATTCCACCTGCATGTCCAAATACGGGAGGGCCTGCATATGGTGTGGCGTGTTCCCAGGAATTTGTTTCCGTGTCGTACACCTGAACATTAGAAACATTGTTGGTGTTATTCCACCCACTTACTAAATAGATGTATCGATCTTGATAAACAAGGGAGACAGCATCTTCAACAGGGAGCAGCATGTCTGCAACTTGTTCGTAGCTGTTTGCAACGGGATCGTATTTAAAAACTTCATGCGTAGAAACTTCGGAACCATCTTCAGCAACTGTGTAGCCGCCGAAAATATAAATATGGCCATTTACGGTTTCAGCGGTACTTGCTAAACGATCGATCTCATCGGGAGCTCCTGGAATTTCTTCCCATGTTCCGTTCTCTACATCATAGCGTGCGGCGAAATCACTTACATCTTCATAAGTTTTTTCTTCTTCCATACCAAAGAAGGTATAAAGATAGGTTTTGCCATCAACTTCAGCTGAGGCAACAGCGTTGTTAGAAACAGCTAAAGGCAAAGACTCTGCTTCTGACCAATTCAACGATACTTCTTTTGGAGCTTGCTGGCAGGAAGCTACAAATAGTACAAGGGTTAATAGTGATAATATTCTTTTCATTTGTGTAATAATGGACTTATTGTCTGTTTTATTGATTACCCTGAACATTTAATAATGCAGTGAAAAATGTATCCGGGTTTTGGTTAATTTCAAGTCTTAAATATAAGGTTTTTATATGTCCTCTTTTAAAAATAAAATAGTTTTAATAACCGGTGGGGCAAGTGGAATTGGCTTTCTGATGGGGCAAAAAGCACTTGCCCGAGGTGCTGAAAAATTAATTATTTGGGATGTCAATGAAGGGGCTTTGATTGCTGCTGCAGCCAAACTTGCAAAACAAGGATATTCGGTTGGAACTAATGTGGTGGATGTAAGTGATCACCAAAATGTTCTAAAATCTGCACAAAAAGTTTTAGAAGAGCACGGCCGGGTAGATATTCTGTTCAACAATGCCGGTATTGTTTCTGGTAAAAACTTTGATGAACATTCCATGGAAAGCATTAATAAAACCATGGATGTGAACAGCCTTGGCTTCATGTATGTGGCTCGTGCTTTTCTGCCTGCAATGATCAAGAATGAAGACGGCTACATTATAAACATTGCCTCCGCTGCGGGACTTACTCCCAACCCGGGAATGACGGTCTATGCTGCCAGTAAGTGGGCCACTGTGGGCTGGTCAGAATCATTGAATCTTGAACTTCAAAAAAAGGGATCTTCCGTAAAAGTACTTACAGTAATGCCCAGCTATATAAATACCGGAATGTTTGCTGGTGTTACAACTCCGTTGCTAATGCCGCTCCTTGATCCCGATGATATCACCACTAAAATACTGGATGCTGTTGAGCGAGGTAAAGACCGGCTTCGGGAACCTTTTATGGTGAAGCTGACTCCATTTATCAGGGGAGTACTTCCTTCAAAGATCTATAACTTTGTAGCAGGTAAAATTTTCGGAGTGTATAATTCTATGGATACATTTATAGGAAGGAAAAAGGAAGATTGATGAATGCAGCGAGTTTATTAGAAAGACAGAAAACGTATTTTAGATCAGGTGCCACCAAATCTGTAGACTTCAGGATCCATCAGCTGCAAACACTGAAGAAGTTGTTGAAAGAGCATGAAGAAGAATTAAATGATGCCGTCTATAAAGATTTTAAAAAGCCGGTGTTTGAGATCTATGCCACAGAGCTTGGACTGCTTCATAAAGAGATCAACTTCACCATAAAAAATCTAAAGAAATGGGCGAAACCACGTCGGGTTTCCAGTGACCTGATCAACTTTCCTTCTTCAAATTACATATACACAGAACCATATGGGGCAGTACTGATCATTGCTCCCTGGAATTATCCGGTTCAGCTTGCATTAATGCCTATGATCGGCGCGATTGCAGCAGGAAATACCGTTGTAATTAAGCCTTCAGAGATCACAAAAGAAACTTCTTCAGTTTTAAAGATCATTTTTAATAAGTGGTTCAAAGAGGAATTTGTGGCTGTTGTTGAAGGTGGTGTTGAGGTCACTCAGGATCTTTTGGCTCAAAACTTTGATCATATATTCTTTACGGGTAGCCCCAGGGTCGGTAAAATTGTAATGGAAGCAGCTTCAAAAAATCTAACTCCTGTCACCTTAGAGCTTGGTGGGAAAAGCCCGTGTATTGTGGATGAATCCGCAGCCCCACAAGCAGCTGCCAAACGCATAGCCTGGGGTAAGTTTTTGAACGCGGGACAAACCTGTGTGGCACCTGATTATTTATTACTGCAATCCTCGATCGAAGAAGAATTTCTTCAGCACTTTAAAGATTCGGTTCGGGAGTTTTATGGAGTGAATGCAAAGTTAAGCCCGGATTATCCCAGAATTGTAAATAAAGATCATTTTGACCGGTTAGTGGATTATTTAAAAGACGGCGAAGTTTTTTATGGTGGAAAAGTTGATCGGGAAGAATGCTACATAGAGCCGACCGTTTTAACAGACATTAAGCCGGGATCAAAAGTAATGGAAGAAGAGATCTTTGGGCCTATACTGCCTGTGTTGAGTTTTGATAAACTGCCGGAAGCTATTTCAGTCATACAGGAAAAATCGAAGCCACTTGCGTTGTATATTTTCACAAAAAATAGTGATCATGAGCAGCTGGTGATCGAAAATTGTTCATTTGGTGGCGGAGCAGTAAATGATGTGGTAGCGCACTTTGGAAGTCATCATTTGCCCATTGGAGGCGTAGGAAACAGCGGGATAGGTTCGTACCACGGGAAGCGAAGTTTTGATACTTTTTCCCACAAGAAAGGGATCATGAAAAAACCACTTTGGCTGGATATCCCTTTGCGGTATGCACCTTATAAAGGCAAACTAAAATGGATCAAAAAGATATTAAAATGAGTGAAGATACATTTAAAGCATTTTATGTAGAAGAAACACCAGAAGGTCAGGTGACTTCAAGTGTCAGGAAAGTGCCGGTGAGTTTTTTGCCGGATAATGAAGTGATGATACGGGTTCAGTTTTCATCCCTTAATTATAAAGACGGGTTGTCGGCTTCCGGAAATAAAGGAGTGACCCGAAACTACCCGCATATTCCCGGTATAGATGCGGCAGGAGTGGTGGTTAGGGATTCGTCAGGCAGTTTTAAAGAAGGGGAAAAAGTGATCGTAACCGGGCAAGATCTTGGGTCAAATACTCCCGGTGGTTTTGGGGCCTTGATCCGTGTGCCAAAAGAATGGGTGGTAGTTCTGCCGGATGGACTTGATCTTGAAACTTCTATGAAATACGGCACGGCAGGATTTACCGCGATGTACGGAGTGAAACGATTGCAGCGCGAATTGATCGAGCCGGGGAATGGAAAAGTATTGGTTACAGGAGCAACAGGAGGAGTGGGTTCCCTTGCGGTATTCTTTCTTTCTAATCTAGGGTATGAGGTGGTTGCGGCTACGGGGAAAATGGATAAAGAAGCTTTTTTGAAGAAACTTGGTGCTGATAAAGTGATCCACAGGGATGAGGTGACGAATGTTAAGGATAGCTTTTTGTTGAGCCGGGAATGGAATGGAGCCATTGAAACTGTGGGGGGAGAAATGCTGGATGCTGTAATTCGGCAGACAAATCATGACGGAGCAGTAGCGTGTTGCGGCAATATTTTAGGGCATGGATTGAACAGTAATATCTACCCCTTCATCCTGCGGGGAGTCAGTTTATTGGGAATCGATTCTGCCATCTGCAAAATGCCGATGCGACTTAAGACCTGGGATGCCATTGCTGATACTGATCATACCAAACTTCCTGATGGGTATGCGAACAAAGTTGGGTTGAATGACCTTCAGCAAGAAGTTGACCGTATTTTGAAGGGCGGGCAGTCGGGGCGAGTGGTAATAACTCATGACTAAAATAAAAGCCTGCTATTGGGTAATAGCAGGCTTTTGAGAAATCATAAAGCAGCGGTCAAACTACTTTATGTAGGTTATGGGTATATGTTTGATCTAAGTTCTTTATCTATGCTGCGTTTTGGGAAACTAATTCATTTTTGGCGATAGCTTTTTTTAACGGTCCTGAAAGTTCGTTTGAAGAAACCGGTTTCAGCAAAAAATCGATGCAGTCTACTTTTCGAGCACTATTAAGCACTTCAGAAGATCGGTCACCGGATAGGAATATTACCGGGAGATCGGGATCTGCTTTTCTGATCCTTTCCACGGTTTCAATTCCGTTTAAGCTTCCGGAGAGCTGAATGTCAATGATCAAGACCTCAGGATTCAGTTCCCGATACATGTTCAGTGTTTCTTCGCCACTTGTGGCTTTACCGACCACGATATAGCCAAGCTTTTCAACTATCTTTTGTTCGACGATAGAAAGCAATGGATCATCTTCAACAATCATTACTTTTTTAGAGTGTCCCATAAAGCACCTCAACGTTAAAATTTCTTAACATTAATATATTAAGATTTTTTAATATTTCAAATATAAAATTGTTGCTTATTAAAGAATGTTAAAAGTTGAGTAACTTCAGAATGTTAAATCAATCAGTTAACCATGATCATTCTTCATAAAAAAGAATCCCATTCTGAATCAGATCGGTTAGAGGAAAGGCTGAAAGACCTGGTCATATCCTTCAAGACAGAGATTCATAGCGAAAGGAAAGAGGGGTTGCCTCATATCGAGGAGGACGGCAAAATATATAAGACTGAGGAAGAGATCGAAAAGTGGGTGCAGGAATTAGCGGGGGACCTTAGCTGGCAGCGCTCGCTAAGTGGAGATGGGTGCTATATTGATCCCAACAAAGGGAAGATTTGGTGAGAATAGGCTTACCGTTGTTATCACTACAGCTTCGTTCGCCAATCATTTAGCTTCTCAAATGCTTTGATCATTCTCGAACCATACCAGCTAAACCATTCCCCATTTACAAGTTCAATTTTGGAATCCGGACAGGTCTTTCGGATCTCAGCGATATGTTTTTCCTTGAAGGGGTAAGGCTCGCTGCTTAACAAGATCAGATCCGGGTTTCTTGATGCTAATTCATCCAGATCAGTTTTGGGATACCGGGAATCACTTTCGTACACATTATAAAGATTGTACCGCCTTAGCACATGGTGAATATATGTATCATTTCCCACAGTCATCCAGGGATCTTTCCAGATGAAGTAAGCAACAGAAAGCTCTTCTTCATTTGGCATCTCGGTAAGTAAAGATGTAGTTTTTGAAACGATCTTTTTAGCCGCTTTTTTCATTCCAAGAATCTCCCCAAGTGAGCTGATCTCCAGCAGTGCGTCTTCAATGGTTTCGATATCAGTAACATAAACTTCTGTGTACTTCTGTAAAACCTCGATATCCTCCTTACGGTTTTCTTCTTTATTAGCAAGAATGAAGTCGGGCTCAAGCTCAATGATCTTTTCAAGTCTGGGGTTCTTGGTGCCGCCTACAATTTTAATCTCTTTGATATCTTTTTCCGGGTGAATACAAAACCGTGTCCTGCCAATGAGCTGATCCTTTAAACCAAGATCGATCAAAAGCTCGGTTAAACTTGGTACCAGGGAAATAATTTTTTGATAAGGTAGGTCAGACATAGCTTTTTATAATGTTTTCGGCTTGGCGGCAATAACTGCCGCCAAACAAATTTACATGTACTAAAACAGGATAGAGGTTGCAAAGGTTTACTCTGCTTTCAAAACCAGCCTCAAGCGGGAATTCTGAATTATACCCGTTATAGAAGTCGGCTGAGAATCCACCGAAAAGGCGTGTCATGGCAATATCCATTTCACGATGCCCAAAATAAACCGCGGGATCATAAATAGAAGTCTGACCGGATCTTGTGATCATGTAATTTCCGCTCCAAAGATCTCCATGAAGTAAGGCTGGTTTTTCCTGAGGGAAAATTGAACCGAGTTTTTTGTACAACTGCTCTGCATCCCGCAAAACGGAACGCGTTAACTTGTCAGATTCAACGCCCATTTTGATTTGAGGTTCTATACGCTCCAATGCAAAAAAATCGGCCCAGTTAGAATGCGGGGTATTTGATTGAGGCAACCGCCCGATGAAATTATCCTGATCAAGGCCAAATTGCTTATTTGATGATTGGTGAAGTTTTGCCAGCTGAACACCAAAGTCGTGTGTGGAATTTGGTGCACCTCCCCCCTCTTCGATCCATCCCAGCAACAGAAAGCTGTTATTTTTTGAGAGAACTTCGGGTATGATCAATTTGGTTTCAACAGATCTCAAAAGCTCCAGTCCCTTAGCCTCTGCTTCAAACATGGTATCCGGAGCTTTCTCATTCCACTTTAGAAATGCTTTTTTCCCGGATTTGAAACGAATCTCCTGGGCTTGATTGATATCACCGCCATGAACAGGACTTTGAGACAAGATCTGATCATCGAGTTCATTTTCGATCGTAGCATGAATATCAGAAAGAATCATATTTAGTCCTCAATATAGGGAGTTAATTCCTGCAGCAAGGCTTCTGTGCTTCGGTCTAAAACTTGAAACACATTCTCAAATCCATCCATACCACCGTAATAAGGATCGGGAACTTCACCATCGGCGGGCTGTGGGTCAAACTCGCGCATCATTTTAATTTTATTGGCATATTTATTTTTTCGGTCTAAACTTTTGATATTTCTATAGTTTTCAGTGTCCATGGCTAGGATCAGGTCAAATTCTTCCAGATCTGGATATTCAAATTTCCGGGCTTTGGATGGAAGTTGTACACCGTGTTTATTTGCCGTTGCCTGACTTTTACTGTTCGCAGATTCCCCAACATGATATGCCGCAGTGCCTGCCGAATCGATATAGAAATAGTTATCCAGTTCCTTTTGTTTAACCTTATGAATGAAAAGGCCTTCTGCTGTAGGGCTTCGACAGATATTGCCAAGACACACAAATACAAGTTTATAGGGATTGTCTTTGCTGATAGGTTTTAAATAAGAGTTGCTCACGTAAAAAATATTTAATGAAAATTATCTGATGAGAAAGTAACTCATCTGTCAATAATAGCTTATAGTATAACGACTGAGCCTTAGCGTCAAGTTCCAGATTTTTTTGATTGAAGGGAGTACATGCTTTTCCCTGATATTTTGTATATTTGAGGCTTAAAACTATTCGCCGAACAAAGTTTTTTATGGCTAAAAAATTTGAAGAGATAAAGCAATTAAGTTTTCCGAAATCAGAAGTTGAAATTCTGAACTGGTGGAAGGAACACAAGATTTTTGATAAAAGCCTCAGCACGCGTGAGGATGGAATTCCTTTTACCTTTTATGAAGGTCCACCCACTGCAAACGGGAAGCCGGGAATTCATCACGTGATGGCAAGAACGGTTAAAGATATGTTCTGTCGTTACAAGACGCTGAAGGGTTTCCGAGTGGAACGAAAAGCAGGCTGGGATACGCACGGACTTCCGGTAGAAATTGAAGTAGAAAAAGCACTTGGCCTCGAAGGGCGTTCTCAGGTTGAGGAATATGGCATAGAAAAATACAATGCTGAGTGCCGTAAAAGCGTACTTAAATATAAAGATCTCTGGGATGAACTCACCTCAAGGATGGGGTATTGGGTTGATCAGAATGATCCCTATGTCACCTTTGAGAATAAATATATAGAGTCGGTATGGTGGGCTTTCAATAAGCTTTACAGCAAAGGGCTGGTCTATAAAGGATATAAGATTCAATGGTACTCCCCTGGCAGTGGAACGGTGCTTTCGTCTCATGAAGTAAGTTTGGGATATAAGGAAACTCAAGATCCGTCCATTTATTTTAAGTTCAAGGTTGATGGAGAAGAGAATACCTATTTCTTGGCCTGGACAACTACACCATGGACGGTGGTTTCAAATATGGCCATCGCGGTAAACCCCAATTTGGATTATGTGAAAGTTGCCCATTATGATGAGAAATTCATTATGGCGAAAGATTGTGTGGAGGACGTGCTGGGTGAGGATTACATCATAGAGGAAGAAATGAAAGGCTCGCAGCTTCTGCACAGAACCTACGAGCCAATTTTTGATTATGCGCTGAAGGAATTTGACAAGTCTGAAGCCTGGAAGGTGATTCCCGCCGATTATGTAACTACCGAAGACGGAACCGGTGTTGTGCATACCGCACCTGCTTTTGGTGCCGATGATTATGACTCCTGCCAAAAGGCGAATATTCCGATGTTTAACCCGATTGACGGTGAGGGGAAATTCACAGATAAAGCCCCGGATTTTGAAGGACAATGGTTTAAGGAGGCTGACAAAGATATCTCAAAAGCCATCAAGGAAAAGAACCGCATGTATAAGCATGAAACTATGGTTCATAATTATCCATTCGATTGGAGAAAGGGAACACCATTAATGTCGTATCCGGTAGAGTCTTGGTTTATTGAGACCACCAAGTTTAAGGATAGGATGGTGGAGTTGAATAAGAAAATTAACTGGAAGCCGGAAAGTACCGGTACAGGCCGTTTTGGAACCTGGCTCGAAAATAACGTGGATTGGGCGGTTTCCCGCCAGCGTTACTGGGGAACACCGATTCCGATCTGGGTAAGTGATAAGGACCCGGAATATGTGGAGTGTATCGGAAGCATGGATAAGCTTCGCGAAAAAGCAGGACTCGATGAAGATGCTGAGATAGATCTTCACCGACCTTATATTGATGAACTGACCTGGGAAGCTCCCGATGGAGGAACCATGCGTCGAATTCCGGATCTCCTGGATGTTTGGTTTGATTCCGGCGCTATGCCATTTGCACAATGGAATTATCCGTTTGATAACGACCACGATTTCCAGGTAAATTATCCCGCCGATTTTATTGCGGAAGGCGTGGATCAAACCCGGGGATGGTTTTATACGCTACACGCTTTGGGTACTATGCTGTTCAATGAAGAAGCCTACAAAAATGTAGTTTCTAACGGACTGGTACTGGATGAGAACGGCGAGAAAATGAGTAAGTCGAAAGGTAACTCTGTAGACCCTTTCGAGGTGATTCAGGAGTTTGGGGCTGATACGGTTCGTTGGTATATGATGAGTAACTCATCCCCCTGGGATAATCTTAAATTCAGCATTGACGGACTTAAGGAAGTTCAGCGGAAATTCTTTAACACCATTGTGAACACCTATTCCTTCTTTGCAATGTATGCGAATATTGATGGCTTCACGTTTTCAGGAACAGCCATCCCAAATGCGGATCGCCCTGAAATTGACAAGTGGATAATTTCTCGCCTTAACAGTACCGTAAAAGTAGTTGAGGAACATCTCGAAGATTATGAGCCAACTAAGGCTGCTCGTGAACTTGAAAACTTTGTTGAGGAGCTGAGTAACTGGTATGTGCGCCGTAACCGTCGTCGTTTCTGGAAAGAAGGCAATACGCTAGATAAAACGGCGGCTTATCAAACTCTGTATGAGTGCCTGAATGACCTGAGTAAGATGATCAGTCCGATCGCTCCATTTATTGGGGAATGGCTGTATCAGAAATTGAATAAGGTAACCCGGCAGGAAGAAGAATCAGTTCACCTTGCTTTCTTCCCAACAGTGGAAGAAACAGCCATCAATAAAGCACTTGAGCACAAGATGGAGATGGCACGGTTGATATCATACATTGTACTTCGCGTGCGAAATCAAATTGAGATGAATGTTCGCCAGCCTTTAGGCAGAATAATTCTTCCGATAAAAGACGAAAGTGAACGACAGGCCATTGAGTCAGTTCGGGATATCATTCTGGAAGAAGTTAACGTTAAGGACATTCAGTTTGTGGATGACGATTCCGGTATTGTTAAGAAATCAGCCAAACCAAATTATCCTATATTAGGAAAGCGGTTAGGCCCAAAAATGAAAGCGGTGGCTGCCAAAGTGGGTCAACTATCAACAGAACAGATCACGCAGTTTGAGAAACAGGGATGGATAGATCTGGACGTTGATGATGAGACTATCCGTATTGACGAAGAAGGTCTCGAAATTGTGCGTACCGGATTGGAAGGCTGGACGGTTGAAACCGAAAAAGGCCTGAGCGTTGCTGTAGACACGGCATTAAGTGAAGATCTGGTTCAGGAAGGGATCGCCCGTGAGTTCGTAAATCGCGTGCAGAATATGAGAAAAGAAGCTAATTTTGAGGTGACCGACCGAATTGCAATAGGCTTTACCGGATCTGATGCAATTAAGGAAGCTGTTGTTTCCATGAGTGACTATATTAAGAAGGAAACCTTGGCGGAAGAAATTCAGATCACGGAATTAGAAGTCTCAGACTTTACCAAAGAGTGGGAGATCGGTGATGAAAAATGCACTATCTCAATCCGAAGAAATATAAATTCATAACTAAGCAGCTATGGCTACACAAGATTCAAAAAACGACGAAAGAGTATCTCCATATAGCGATGAAGAGTTGGAATATTTCCGCGAAATAATTATCAAGAAGATGGAAGAAGCAGAAGAAGAAGTGAATGCTTTACAACGTACGCTGCGTGAAAGTATGGAAAATGCTTCGGACGAATCTGCTTACTCCTACCACATGGCTGATGCCGGAACGGATGCGCAAGAGCGTGAAAAAACGTACATGCTTTTCAACAGAACCAAGAAGTTCATAAAGTACCTGGACGACGCGCTCACTCGTATCGACAAAAAAACATATGGTGTATGCAAGGTTACCGGGAAGAAAATTTCCAAAGGTCGCCTGGAAGCTGTACCACATACGCAGCTGAGTATTGACGCCAAATTAAAACGCAGATAATTATTCCGGTTTGAACAGAAAAAAACTGATGGCCATTTTTGCCCCGGCACTTGTTGTGCTGGTTCTAGACCAGGTTACGAAATGGCTTATCCGAACTACGCCTGAATTGCAGAATAAAGTCATTATAGAAGGATGGCTACAATTTTACTTTACAAAAAATCCGGGGATGGCTTTGGGTATCGATATTTTGTCAACTCCGGTTGTAAGTATCGTTGCTATAGTGGCGGTTTCAGGAATCCTCTTTTATATCCTCAAGAATATTGAGGAGGCAACGGTCGGGTATTTGACTTGTATGGGATTCATTGTAGGAGGTGCATTCGGAAATATTGCGGATCGTATTTTTATGGGAATCGTAGGAGATTACGGGGGAGTTCTTGAAGGTCACGTAGTTGATTTCATCTACTTTTCTCTTAAGATCGGCGACTGGACAGTTTTCCCTTACATCTTTAATGTGGCCGACATCGCCATTTCCTGCTCCATTATTCTACTGCTGATCTTTAACCGCAGGTTTTTCATTACACAAAACGGAGAGCAGGAAGGTGATGCAGAAGAAGCTGCTTCTGAAGCATCCGCGGAAGTGAAAACTGATTCGCCTCAATAACCCGATATTTTTCCCACTCTTGTAATTAAATAGACCTTATTCCCAACGTCCCGTTGGGAATGCCTGTCAGAACCTCCGGTTCGAATATGGAGTTTGAGAGATGATAAAGGATACTCTATCTCATTGCAGCGGCTCTGCTCCGCTGAGGCTTCGCCTCATGCTAAGTTCCCTTAACGTTGTTCTCTGTTACCCTACCTATAGTATTTGATTGCAGTCTTACATTATGAACCTAATTTGGTAGTAGGAGACGGAGCCTCCATAAGACGTTGCGGAGCAGAGCTACCGTAACGAGGGTAAAAAGGCCAACCGGCCGTATTGATTATTTGCTGCTACTCGTCTTCGAAAGGATATTTCTGAGCAGAAAAATCGAAGTTATGGTTGATGGGAACCTGGTCTACAATTTCCAGCCCAAAACTTTTGATCCCAATTCTCTTGACCGGATTGTTGGTCATTAATTTCAGCTTGCGGATGCCGAGTGAACGCAGGATCTGAGCTCCAACTCCATAATCCCGTGTGTCTCCACGAGGATTGATGTCCTCTTCATTATTTTCTACCGTACCTTTTTGAAGAGCTTTCAGAGTTTTAAGCTGATTCACCAAGACCGAGCCACGCTGATTTCGGTTCATATATAAAACCACACCTTTTCCTTCCCGTTCAACCTGAAGCATCGCCTGGTGAAGCTGCTCACTGGTATCTTTATTTCGAGCCCCAAAAATATCTCCGATCAGATCGGAAGAATGCACTCTGGTGAGCACCGGTTCTTCTTTGGTCCAGCTGCCTTTGGTAAGAGCTAAATGAATATCGCCGGTAAGTTTTTCCTTGAAGGCGCGAAGGCTGAAATTACCATACATGGTGGGCAGGTTTACATCCATCACTTCATGAACCAGGGTCTCATTTTCATTACGATAGGCAATGAGATCTTTTATGGTAATGATCTTCATCTCAAATTCTTCTGCCATCTTGATGAGCTCGGGAACACGGGCCATTTCTCCGTCTTCCTTCATGATCTCACAAATGATGCCCAGAGGTTTGAGTCCGGCCAGTCGGGCAAGATCTATGGCTGCTTCGGTGTGGCCTGCACGGCGAAGTACGCCACCTTCAACAGCAAGCAACGGAAAGACATGTCCGGGCCGACGGAAGTCAACGGGTTTGGAATCGTCACTTGCCAGTTCTCGGATCGTATTGGCGCGATCCTGAGCAGAAATTCCCGTTGTGGTTTGTCGCTTGTGATCAACAGAGATGGTAAAGTTAGCCTCGTCCGGATCGGCTCCTTCCTGAACCATATGCCGAAGTTTCAGCTTATCGGCTTTTTCTTTGGTGATAGGTGCACAAACGAGTCCGCGCCCGTGAGTTACCATCAGGTTGATGGCATCTTTTGTGACCATCTCGGCCGCCATTAGGAAATCCCCTTCATTTTCGCGGTCTTCATCATCAACCACGATGACCATTTTGCCATTCTTGATATCTTCGATGGCTTCGGTAATGGTATTGAAATGAAATTCCTGACTCATAAAGCGGTATTACTATTTAACACTATGTCTTTTGATAATGTGATCTTGAGCGCTTTTATGTTAAAAATATAACAGAAGTTGAACGCGAAGGATCTCAAAGATTTAACAAATGCGGATATATAAAAAGGAATTGAAACTCTTCGCGATCTAATTCTTAAACTAAATTAAGTATCAAGTTGCTCAGAGTGACAACCTAAATTGCTTGCCTATTTTTTATTTATCCTTTTTATTAGGATTCACATCGGTAATAGCAGATTTTAGCATACGGATCTTGGTTCCGCTGTCGATATCAACTAACACTTCATTTTCTTCGATCTTATCGAGAATACCGATGATGCCTGATGAAGTAACAACTTTGTCACCCTTTTTCATTTCAGAAACCATTTCTTTGATCTCTTTCTGCCGCTTGCTTTGCGGACGTATGATAAAAAGGTAGAATACCAGGAAAATAGCGCCCAGGAAAACAAGGTTGATAATTCCGGCGCTTTCGTCACCGGGAGCTCCCATAAAAAACAGAGGTAGAAATTGCATAAGTATTGATTAGTGTGCGATTATATTTTTGCGGGCAAAAGATACAAATTCCTGCACCAAAAAAATGCCCCGACTATTGAGACGGGGCATTAATGATTTAGTTTAAGTATGAAGAGATGATCAGCTAAATAGTGATTTTAAGAACTTCTGATGCTTCTCTTTATTTTTCTGTATCAAAAGTGGAATCCCAAATGCGTAATCCACCATTTTATCCGTGAAGTCATGATTGACAAAATTGGTCAATTTTTTAGACTTGGAAGATACGATGATGAGATCAGTTTGGTCGGTCACGGCCTGATTATATACAACATCCGCCACACGATCTTTCTTTTGCAGAGAAATTGTGTAATTGACATTTTCACCGGGGTTATACTTGTCTTTGAACTCTTCCAGCTTGTCTTTCACTTTTTTATCCACGTCCATTTTCTCTTTATCAGAGAGCATGTAAGGGAAAAACTGTGCACGATAGCGGTAAATATGCTGTGCCGTCACGCTTCCTCCATTAACAAGTTTTGATGCAGTTTGAACCGCCAGAGCTGATTGCTCGGAAAAGTCGACCGGAGCAAGAATTTTTTTCATGTTATAGCGGCTGTTTTCCGGTACGAACATAATGGAAGTAGCTACATATCTAAGTATTCGTTTTGGAATGATTCCTTCTCCGGCATAGCCAACTTTTTTACCCATTAAGAGTAAGTCAGGCTCCATAGAGTTAACCAAATCAATAATTTGATCGGTGGGTTTACCTGTTTTGAGCATCACTCTTATTTCAATGGAATCATCATTGAAATGTCCGCTGACCTTATCGTTCAGTTCATTTCTGATCAGGTCCAGAAATTCCTCTTCAGAATCAAGCTCCGGAAATTGTTCTGCGATCTCCAAAGCAGTTGGTCCGGATTCCACGGCATGAAAGAATGTGATGGTTTTAGGTTTTACGATGGAGGTTAGAAATGCCGTATATCCGATAAGAATATTGTCCATGTCGGATAAATCAAGACATGCTAACCAGTGTTTTGAATCTATCATTTTATACCTCTAGTCCGATTTTTTCTGTTTTTTTATTGCTTTCATGACTAAGTCTCTGTAAGACTCCCTTTCTTTATCCCGATCTTTTCGCAGATAATCTTGATGTTCTTGTTCCAAACCTTTCTTCAGGCTGTAACACATTACCAATAGCACAAATACGAAAGGCAAACCGGTACTTATCGCTCCGGCCTGTAGAGCTCCAAGTCCACCACCCAATAAAAGGACTGCGGCTACAATACCCTCAGTGGAAGCCCAAAAAATACGCTGCCCTACCGGGGCATCAAGTTTACCGCCACTTGTCAATCCATCGATCACTAACGAGCCTGAGTCAGACGAGGTCACAAAGAAACTCAATACCAATATTATGGCAAGAAACGAAGTAACGATGGCCCAGGGAAATTGATCAAGTAAGATGAAAAGTGAAGTAGTCTGATCAGCTTCTACTGCAGAAGCAATCTCAGCAATTCCATTCGTCTCAAGGAATAATGCACTTCCCCCGAAACCACTCATCCATAGAAAAGTGATCATGGTTGGAACGATCAATACACCTAATACAAATTGCTTTACTGTTCGGCCTCTTGAGATTCGGGCTATGAACATCCCAACATAAGGCGACCATGAGATCCACCAGGCCCAATAAAAGACGGTCCATGATGACATGAATGAGCCTTCTTCATATGATTGTGTCCAGAAAGCATACTTCCCAAAGTTCTGAGCATAATGCCCGAGATTTTGAATGAATGATTCAAAGATGTATAAGGTGGGCCCAACAATTAAGATGAAGAGGAGAAAGAGACCGGCAAGTCTGATATTAAATTCACTCAGTACCTTAACTCCTTTATCAATCCCTAAAACAACAGAGACCACAGCTATTGCTGTAACTCCGGCAATAATTATTACTTGTAAATTCGTTGTGTTTTCAAACCCAAACACATACTCCATTCCTGCGCCGGCTTGTGCTGCGCCAAGGCCTAATGAAGTGGCCAGCCCAAACATGGTAGCTAAGACAGCTAAAATATCTATTACATCACCGATCCAGCCGTTAATTCTGTCCCCTAAAATTGGATAAAATACGGATCGGAATGAGAGCGGTAGTTTTCGGTTGAAGGCAAAAAAGGCTAAGGCCAATGCTACAATAGCATAGACAGCCCAGGCATGAAGTCCCCAGTGTAAAAAGGTAACTCCCATTGCATCACGAATAGCTTCTGTTGAACCGGCTTCAGCATGAGGAGGATAAAGAAGATGCCACATCGGTTCCGCAACGGCATAAAACATGAGTCCGATTCCCATTCCTGCACTGAATAACATAGCAAACCATGCCATAGTGCTAAAGTCAGGTTCAGCATCTTCACCGCCCAAGCGGATACTTCCGTATTTACTGAACGCAAAATAAACCGCAAAACCAATGAAAATATTAACAGCCGCTACAAATAACCAACTTGCAGAATCTGTGATACCATCTTTAACTGCATTAAAAGCATTTTCTGCAGAGTCTCCGGCCCAGAGAGTGACAACAATTAATATGGTTATTAAAATCACAGAAGGCCAAAAAACAGGCTTATGTATATCAAAATATTTGTTGATCCCCGTTTTTTCACCCGGGTCTTTCTCTTCTCCTCGTATTGCCATGTTGAATATTTTAAAATTAGAATTAATTCAATGATTGCCGAAAAGCTTGGCAAGAGTTGTCACATAGAGAGCGGGAGTGTTGAGTAATTTAACTCAAGTCTGTGGTACTGAAATACTCCCGAATATAAAAGTTCTTCGATTTCATGTACTCCAAATTGTGACATTAGTATTAAATAGTGCTGATTAAGACAGCTTTTTAATAACTGACTATAACAAAACAATACAGCACGCAATAATTCCATGAAGGGTATAGAAAATGAGGGTTAGTATCAAATTATAAGGTGATTAAGATATTTTGATACTAATAGTTGTTGGCAACTGTTTGATTATCAGAATCTAAAAAGGAATTATTTATGGAATGTCTTCCCTCCCTCCGCATAATCAGCCAAAATCTGAGCCGCCTTGAACCTCGGCCCAAATTCATCTTCAAACTTTTTCAATCGATTGAGCACATTTTGCACTCCGGTCTGATCGATGTACCGAAATGGCCCGCCGAGGAATGGAGGGAAGCCCAAGCCTAAAATAGCACCAAGGTCGCCATCTTCCGGTGATTTAAGGATTTCTTCTTCCAGGCACCAGGCCGCTTCGTTGATCATAGTCAAGGCCATGCGAAGCTGGGCGGTTTCTTTGTCGGGATTGTTTCGGTTTTGGCCGCCAAAGTGTTCATAGATCTCCGTGTTCACTTCCTTCTTTTTGCCGGAGCTGTATTTGTACATTCCCTTCTTATTTTTACGGCCTTTGTAGCCGGCATCCAGCAACTCCTGAGCGCGATTGGTGGTATCAACTCCGCGCTCGGCAAACATGGCCGACATGGTTTTGGCTACGTGTGCTCCTACATCAATTCCCACCTCGTCGAATAGGGCCATCGGGCCGACCGGGAATCCCCAGTCCTTCATTATCTTATCCAGAAATTCGATGGAGGCTCCTTCTTCCAGCAATTTGAGTGCCTCATTCATGTATGGGGCTAAAATTCGGGTAGTGTAAAATCCTGGTCCGTCTCCAACCACGATCACGTTCTTGCCCTGATTCACCCCAACCTGAAATGCAGTTTGAATAACCCACTCTGCAGTGTCATCAGTAGTGATGATCTCCAACAGCGGCATTTTCTGCACCGGAGAGAAATAATGCATCCCGATAATATTTTCCGGGCGTTTGGCTCCTTTGGCAATTTCAGATATCGGCAGTGAAGAGGTATTGGATGCAAAGATACAGTGATCTTTGGTGGCCGATTCAACCTGTTCCACGATCGTACGTTTGAGCTCAAGATCTTCGAATACGGCTTCTATCACAAGATCTACGTCCCTGAATCCATCGTAGGAGTCAACCCCGGTGACTTTACTTGCTAATTTATCCCGTTCAAACTCTGAGATGATCCGCTTTTGAGCTTTTTCATTCAGTGATTCCCAGATCTCTTTTTCACCCTGAGCAGCCTGATCAACAGTTTGGTCTTTCAGCAACACGTTGTAGTCACCTTTATCTATACTGACTTCGGCTATCCCTGAGCCCATCAATCCAGCGCCAAGAACGCCGATTTTTTTTACCGGTTTGACCAGATCAGGATTCGGCACTTTCCTGGAGGCATTCATCCCGAAAAACAGGTCCACCAGATTCCGCGATTCCTGAGTGGCTCCCAGTTCACCGAATAAAACGGTCTCGTTTTCGAGTCCTTTTTCCAGGCCATTTTTATAGCCGTATTCAACGGCATCTATTATTCTTGGGGGAGCCGGATAGTTTCCTTTGGTTTGCGCCAGCGTTTTCTTTCGGGCTTGGGAGAAGATGATCTTCCGGCCAATGGGATTTCCTTCCAATAATTTTTCTACCAGAGAGCGCTTATCCTTTCGGTTGAATTTCCCGGCCACTATGTTGTGAACTCCTTTGATCGCGGCTTTCTCAATGGCATCTTTATGAGTCACTTCATCAACGAGTCCCATTTTCTTAGCCTGACGGGTATAGATATTCTTCCCCTGCAGCATATAAGTCAGTGACTTTTGTAGTCCAATCAATCGGGGCAGGCGCTGCGTACCTCCTGTACCCGGAAGTAATCCCAGTTTCACCTCAGGAAGAGCAAAGGTTGTTTTAGAACTGTCGGAGCAAACCCGGTAATGGCAGGCCAAAGAAAGTTCGAGTCCGCCACCCATGCAGCTTCCATGCACCGCTACTGCGATTGGTTTTTGAAAGTCCGCAATGCGATTCATGATCTTATGTCCGTCTTTACTAAGCTGTTCAATTTCTTTAGCAGAATCCCGCTCCTGAAACATGTCAATATCAGCGCCGGCTATGAAATTATCTTTCTTTACGGAGATCAAGACCGCTCCTTTTAGCTCTGAATTTGACTCCAGTTCATTCAGGAAATCAGAAAATTCATTCATCATGGATTCATTCAGCTTGTTCACTTTTTCACCGGGAAGGTCCAACGTGATGATGGCGACGGAATCTTTTTGTGTGATGTTTAGGTAGCTCATGGTTTCGTTATTTGAAAATCGTTATTGGTATAAATATTGATTAGGAATAAAGTTCAGGGTGTTAAAAATGAGTTCATACTTACTTTGCCTATACTTCGACCTCACCTAAATCCTCTCCTTCGCAAGTAGAGGACTTTTCCGTGGTAATTCAAAGTTCATAAATTGATTCATATTAAAGAAGTATGATTATGCGTCTTTCTCCTTGTTGAAGGAGAAAACAAAAGAGGTCGAAAAGTTGGATTCGGGTTTTGGTGTTGAATTAAGGTTTATGATGGTTAATATGAGAGCTCAGTTAATTCAGAATTTAGAAGCCTATACTCCAACCTCTCTAAATCTCTCCTTCTCAAGGAGAGACTTGATTCGGGGTGTATAAAATTTCAGTTGCTAATTCATGGCTGTTATGTGATAAAAGCGTCTTTCTCCTTATTGAAGGAGAAAACAAAAGAGGTCGAGTGGGTGGACACGGATTTAGGTATTGAATTAAGGTTTATAGTGATTAAAATTAATTTCATTAAGTCTCATTCTTCTAACCTCTTACTCACAATTACTTCCAATTTTGTTATCACATCATCTATTTCATTTACGACATCTTCATTTTTAATTCGGATAACATGTATACCATTTCGGTTCAAGAAAGCGTCTTTATTTATATCATTCTCTTTCACTTCTTTTGAGAGATGTATCTTGCCATCTACTTCGATCGCCAGTTTTGCCTTTGGTATATAAAAGTCCAAAACATAAGGTCCGATTCCATATTGTCGCCGAGCCTTTATTCCGCATAGCTGCTTATTCCGAACCCGTTCCCACAATAGCTTTTCAGGCTCAGTCATATTTTGACGAAGGTCTCGTCTCAACTGCTTTGTTTTTCTTGGATTTTTAAAACTCATGATGGTTAAAATGAGAGCTCAGTTAATTTAGGGTTTCGTGGCCTATACTTCGACCTCACCTAAATCCTCTCCTTCGCAAGTAGAGGACTTTTCCGTGGTAATTCAAAGTTCATAAATTGATTCATATTAAAGAAGTATGATTATGCGTCTTTCTCCTTGTTGAAGGAGAAAACAAAAGAGGTCGAAAAGTTGGATTCGGGTTTTGGTGTTGAATTAAGGTTTATGATGGTTAATATGAGAGCTCAGTTAATTCAGAATTTAGAAGCCTATACTCCAACCTCTCTAAATCTCTCCTTCTCAAGGAGAGACTTAATCCGAAGCTCGTCAAAGTTTGGAAATTGATTCATAGCTTTAAAGTGTTAAATGAGTCCTCCTCCTTACTAAGGAGGAGACAGAGGAGGTCGAAGCTATGGCCTCGAACCTCTATATTAATCTAACATGTTTGTAAATGAACCCCGGTAGAGGTGTGATACATCACGCCTCTACCGTTGGGGTGATTTCGGTTAATTCGGATACCGCTCCAACACCACTGCGTGCCCCTGTCCTCCGGCGGCGCAGGCGGATACAAGGGCATATTTCCCGTCTTCACGGATCAATCGGTTGGCGGCGGTTGTTACAAGGCGCACGCCGGTGGCTCCGAACGGGTGACCTAATGAAAGGGAGCCTCCCATTGTATTCAGCTTATCCATGGGTATTTCGCCGACCTTTTTGTCTTTATTCAATGATTCTTTGGCAAATGTATCGGAATTCAGCGCGGTTAGAACGGACAGTACCTGTCCGGCAAAAGCCTCGTGGAGTTCGATCACATCCATGTCTTTTAGCGAAAGCTTCATGGTATCCAGAACTTTTGGGATAGCATAAGCGGGTCCCAGTAATAATTCTTCACCGGGATCCTGGGAAACGAAATTGTATTCACGGATATAGGCTTTGGGTTTCAATCCCAATTTAAGTGCGGTTTGTTCTTCCATTATGAAGCCGGCGGAAGCTCCGTCGGTCAAAAAAGAAGAATTTCCGGCAGTGACGGTCCCGTGTGGTTTGATGAAAGCCGGGCGAAGTTTTCCGAGTTTTTCCATAGAGGTGTCTTCGCGAAAACCGTTGTCATGTTTTACCACATCGAATTCGGGAGGGAGTTTTGCGGGGATGAGTTCCTCATCGAGCAAGCCTTCGTTTGTGGCTTTGGCAGCCAGATGATGAGAGCGCATGGCATATTCATCCTGATCTTCCCGGGAGATCCCAAATCGGGCAGCCATGCGGTCGGCACTTTCGCCCATTACTTCTCCGGTTGAAAACTCAGCAATAGCCGGGAGTTCGGGTAGAAAATCTTTGAATCCCAATCCTTTGAAAAACTTCAGGAAATCCAGCGGCGATTTATACTTTCGGGCTTCGAGCACTTTTTGCCGGAATTTCTTTTTGAAGCGAACTGGGATATCTGACATGGTCTCGGTTCCCGCAGCCAGAATGATCTTTGCCTGACCTGACCGAATAAGATCAACGCCGCTTGTGATCGCCTGATTCGAAGAGATGCACGCCATGGTGGTGGTGAAGGCCGGAACGGAATTAGGAATGCCGGCACCAAGTGCACTTTCCCGGGCGATGTTACTTGTTTTAACTTCCTGAATTACCGTCCCCATGATCACCCGATCGATGGATGCAGGATCCACCGGATTTCGTGCGAGTAATCCTTCGATGGCCATGCGGCCTAAGTCGTAGGCCATCAGGTCGTTATAATTGGTTCCGGAGCGTTGAAAGGGGATTCGGGCTCCATCTACGAGAACAGCAACGGGCGAGTCAGTTTGGTGATTACTCATAAAGTTATTGGGCTAAAAAGGTTGATCAGTAAGGGCGCATGGCGATGCGCGATTACTGATGCTAAAACTCTAAATTACACCCGTAAGTTAACAGTGTTAACTAATAAATCAAGGAGGATGATCTTTTTTCTTTGTCTGCGTTTGAAATGTTCTTATATTTGTCGCCCTTCACTCGGGCAATTAGCTCAGTTGGTTCAGAGCACCTCGTTTACACCGAGGGGGTCGGGGGTTCGAGTCCCTCATTGCCCACCGAAAAAATTTAAAGGCTTCTTGGATTATTCCGAGAAGCCTTTTTTATTTCCCCACCAAAATAATTAAAACAAATTACCCTACGATTTGTTTAGTTTGTCGTGATGAAATTATTACACGCGAGCTTAATTTTACTATTCATTCTGAGTGGCTGTGAATCTGAGGACTCCTTTTCAGACCAAATAAAGGATGCCAAACAATTTGATCTAAGCAAAGCACGTCCTGCGGAATTGGTCCGGGACCGGGAATTTTCGGCGGGTTCCTATGAGACCGTGAATAATATGGGGCCGGTTGTAGCTGATGATGCCGGCAATGTCTATGTGGTGGATGAACATCGGACCAGGATACAGATCTTTGATGCTTCGGGAAATGATTTGGGAAGCCTGGGAAGTATTGGTCGCGATCCGGGAGACTTTCAAAACCCGGGCTACCTGAAAGTTCAGGGAGATCATCTCTATGCCTACGATCAAAACCTATTCAGAAGCTATCGATATACCCTTCCCGAATTAGAACTTGAAGCGGTAACGGAGCTGGAAAATACCGTGACGAGTTTGGGTGTAGATTCCTTAAGTGCGGCCAGACCATTTAAGTTCGAGGTCATGGAAGATGGCAATTACCTCGTGGGGTTTCAGATTGTGGAAAGTCCGCAGGAAAGAGAATTGGTATTCTATAAAGTAGATCCGGCCGGGGAAGTTATTTCAGATCAGCTGTTCGCCTACGATAGTAAAAAACTGTATGTGGATGAGGCCACGACTCCGCCTCTGATCATGATGCTGCCTTATGAACCTGAAACGCTGACAGCCACGGATTCCAAACAACAGATATACACGACTTTCACGGAGCATTTTTTGATCAACATCACAGACAGCGTGGGAGAAAACATAGAATCGAGATATTATCCCTTCTCCAAACACAAGCTAATACGCTCTGATGCCATCGACCTGTACAGAGATACCTTTCAGCGAAGAGCGATCCGGCGTGCAAGTCTGCCCGATACCTGGCCGGCTCTGGCTGATATTAAAACAGACGATCAGGATCGTCTTTGGGTTGCTGCTATCATTCCCAACCTGAATAAATACCGCTGGTATGTGCTGGAATCGTCAGGAGAACCCCTGGCGACTTTCGGTCTTTCCAGGGAGAAGAATATTGAAGTGATCAAGGGAGAGTATGTGTATATCAAAGCATATAATTCACGAAGATATTCTGATGAGGTGCTGAGGTACAGGTTGGATTATTGAGGTGAATTATTCTTTAAAGCCGGCTAAAATTGATTATATTTTGTTAGCGATAACATAATCATTAGTAAACCTTTTCAGACAATTTTCATTAAGAATTTGTACAAAAAAATGAAGAAACTTTGGATTTTATTAGCAGTAATCCTGCTGTTTTCGACCTGCTCATCTTCCCCAAATTCATCTTCTGATAATGATAATGATAATGATGACGACGACAATGAAGGGCCGATCACAACATCAGAATTTGTAATGGGAGCGGATCTCTCCTATGTAAATCAAATACTGGATCACGGTGGGGTTTACAAAGATGACGGAGATGAAAAAGATCCGTACCAGATATTTGGAGATAAAGGTACGGAAGTGGTTCGCTTAAGATTATTCCATGATCCGCAGTGGATCAAAGAGGCGTATGGCGATCAGGATAAACAGCTCTATCATGATGTTGAGGATGTAGCACTGGGAATCCAGCGGGCAAAAGATCAGGGAATGGAAGTATTGCTCGATTTCCACTATTCGGATACCTGGGCCGATCCCGCCAATCAGGAAGTGCCTGATGCATGGGCCGGGGAAAGTTTTGACGCGGTCAAAGATTCCATTTATCAATACACCTATGCCACGCTGAGCACATTAAATGAAGATGGATTGCTGCCCGAAATGGTTCAGATAGGTAATGAGACCAACAGCGGAATGGTGCATCCATATGGGGAAGTTTATGGCGATGCCACCTGGCAGGAACTTGGAGAGCTGATCAACAGCGGTATCAGTGCCATTCGTGAGATTGAAAATGAGACCGGCGAGGAGATCAAAGTGATGCTTCATATTGCCCAGCCTGAAAATGTATCCTACTGGTTCGATCAGATAACAACATTCGGAAATGTGGATGATTTTGAAGTCATGGGATTTTCATATTACACTCCTTATTCCGATGTATCCCTGAATGAGATCTCTACCTACGTGGAAAATTTCCGAAATGATTATGATCGGGAAGTGATGATCCTTGAAACAGCTTATCCATGGACTTTCGATGGTGCTGATGACTACAATAATATATTCTATACCGAAAGTTTGGTAGGTGGGTTTCCGGCAAGTAAGCAAGGTCAGCGCGACTTCATGATCGAGCTGGTGAAAGAAGTAATGGAAGGTGGTGGAAGCGGTGTTTTTTACTGGGAACCGGCCTGGATCACCTCTGATCTTCAAGACCTTTGGGGAACCGGTTCATCGTGGGAAAATAATGCGCTTTTTGATTTTGAAGGCAATGCCCACGCTGGATTTGAGTATATGAGTTACGATTACGAAAACGATTAATTCAAGAATTCGGCTGTTATGATCTGTAAGAATTTCCTTGTTTACCCAATCATTATAGGTGCACTTTTGATGTGCAATTCAGGAATTATCAATGCCCAGAATGCCGAAGGAAATTACTCGGTAAATGAAGACGGAGTATTGGTTGAAACTTCAAGTGGTGAGGAAGTCTCATTTTTTGGGGTGAATTATTCCACTCCTTTTGCCCATAGCTATCGGGCCATGAAATTGCTGGATTACGATCACAAAAAAGCGATCGATGAAGATGTCTATCATTTTGCGCGCATGGGACTGGATGCTTTTCGAATTCATATCTGGGATACCGAGATCAGCGACAGCCTCGGTAACATCACCCCAAATGAACACCTCGATCTCTTTGACTATATGCTGGCTAAACTCGAAGAGCGGAATATCAAAGTGATCCTCACGCCTCTAACTTTTTATGACAATGCCTACCCCGATGGTGCCACTCCTACTGATGGTTTTGCAAACTACATCTCCAAAGAGGAAGCCCCGCTGAATCCCGATTTTTACCCGGTGATCAAGAACTACCTGGATCAGTTTCTGAATCATGAAAATCCCTACACGGGGAAAACGTATCGGGAAGATCCCAACATCATTGCGATGGAGATCATCAATGAGCCCACGCATTATGGAGATGAGCAAGCCATCACCGATTTTATTAACGAGATGGCCGATCATGTTCGGAACACCGGCTGGGAGAAACCGGTCTTTTATAATATCGCTCAGAATCCTCCGGTTGTGGATGCCGTGATGAAAGCCGATGTAGACGGGCTGACGTTTCAGTGGTATCCCGGCGGACTCGTGGGCGGTGAAACCAATCAGCGGAATTTCATGCCTTATATACATGATTATCCCATTCCGTTTCGTGATGGTGAAGGCTTCGAGGGCAAAGCGCTAATGGTCTATGAATTTGATGCAGCGGATGATCTTCACACCTATTCGTATCCGCTGATGGCGCGCAGTTTTCGGGAAGCAGGATTTCAGTGGGCAACTCAGTTTGCTTACGATCCGACAGGTATTGCTCCGTACAATTCTGATTATCCGACCCACTATCTGAATTTAGCTTACACCCCAAAACGGGCATTGAGTATGCTCATCGCCTCGGAGATCTTTCATGAAGTTCCCCGAAAAAGATCTTTTGAGGATTATGAAGCTGATATGACCTTTAGTGATTTCAGATTGAGTCATGAAGAAGATCTGGCCGAACTGAATGCCGAAGAGAAATTCTATCATACCAATCATACTTCTTCCCGGCCGAAATCACCTTCAACACTGAAGCATATTGCCGGAGTTGGGAATTCTCCGCTCATTAACTATGAAGGTCACGGAGCTTATTTCTTGGACAAGATCGAAGAGGGTGTCTGGCGGCTGGAAGTTTATCCCGACGCCATCCCTGTTAGCGATCCGTTTGACAAGCCCAACTTCAACAAAGAAGTAACGCATATTATTTGGGGCGAACGGGAAATGACTGTCGACCTGCCCGGACTTGGTGAAAATTTCAGGATCTCCGGAATCAATGAAGGAAATGAAAAGGCGGAAACAGCAAATTCGAAGAAATTCACGATCACTCCCGGCACCTATCTTCTCACTCACTCATCGAAGAAGGATTTTGAGCCGGGAGATGATCTGACTATTGGTAAGCAGGGAATCAGGCTGAATGAATTCCATGCACCGGAAGCCAATACATATGAAAAAACTGTTGTGGTTCATGAGCCGGAACAGCAATTGACGGCAGGTGAATCGACCGTGATACGGGCAACCATACTCGGTTCAGAAGAGAAAAAAGCCCGCGTTATTTTATATCCATATGGAAATCAGGGCGGAAATTTTGAGCTGAAAGAAGTAGCTCCAAAGATGTACGAGGCTGAAATTCCTGCTGGTTATTTACGATCCGGAAAGCTGGACTACTGGATCTCTTTAGGTGAAGGAGAAGACCAAATGACTTTCCCCGGTGGACATGAAGGCTCTCCCTGGGCGTGGAATTATTACCATGATGAAGTCTGGAGCGTGCCGGTAATTCCGAAAGAAATTCCTACTCAGGCATTCTTTGCAGAACGTGATATTGAGAAACTGGATTTTGCATTCTCGCCCTGGTCAAGTGATTACGAGCGAAGCCTTGAATACACAGGGGATACGGGAAATGCAGCCATACAGGTTTATGCTGATTCCCTGATCGAAACACAGGGCGTACCCGGTTGGAGTTTTCACATCGGAGATATTATTGAAAACCGGAAAGGATCTGACCTGAATGAAATGAAGATACATATTGGCGGCGTTATTGAATCTTCCCAAGTTGTGAAGGTGATCCTCACGAATAAAGATGGAATTCCTTTTGAAACTACCATTGAGGTCGGACCGGAGATGCAGGCGATCACGATGAGTGAAAATAGGTTCATTTCCGGGAAAATGGCGTTACTTCCCCGTCCGTATCCAACATTTTTACCGTATTGGTTTGAGCCGACTTCAGATCAGTCTTTGGATATGAATGAGGTAGAAAATATTCAGCTGCTGCTTGTGCCCGAAAACAACACTCAACGAATTAACAGGGAAGCCGGATTTCAGGTAACCGGAATCCGATTCAACTAAACCGAGTATGATATGGATGAGATAAAGAAAATTTGTGCCCCGCTTCTATTTTTGATGGTGCTCTTTTATGGATGCGCTCCCTCTGAAGTTGAAACCGTGGAAACACAGTTTGATTTCAACACGGAATGGGAATTTGTGAAGGATATGGATACCACCATCACGGAAGGACTTTTTGATCGCTCAGGAAGTGAGCTTGAGTGGGAAAATATCCGATTGCCACACACCGCGAATATTGAACCGCTGGTGATCGAAGATCAGCAGTGGCAGGGCGATATGTTCTACCGCAAGTTCTTTACGGTTGAGTCGGACATGGATGGCAAGCATATCACCCTGAAATTTGAGGGCGCCATGCACGAGGCCGATGTCTATCTGAATGGCGAAAAAGTTGGCTACAACGCCGGCGGATATCTTCCATTTACCGTGAATATTTCCGATGTAGTCAGGTTTGGCGAGGAAAATACACTGTTGGTGAAATTGAATAATGAAGATAACTCCCAGATTCCTCCGGGCAAAGCCATCGAAGTGCTGGATTTCAATTACTATGGCGGAATTTATCGGGATGTATATTTAACAGTGAAAGATCCGCTCCGTATTTCAGATCCGATTGAAGCAGATCGGGTAGCTGCGGGTGGAATTTTGGTTTCTTATGAAGATGTCTCAGCAAGTCAGGCTACTGTTTCCGTTCAGGCCGATATTGAAAATGATCGTGCTGAAAACGCAAATGCCGAATTGCAGTTTATCCTGCAGGATGCGGAAGGAAATGAGGTGGCTTCTGCCGGTTCAAATGTAGAAGTGAATTCAGATTCAAACACCCTTCACTCCGAAAAATTGCAGGTGCAGAGTCCTGAGCTTTGGTCGCCGGATACTCCCTATCTCTACACGCTTACCGTTCAGCTTTTTGACGGAGAGGAATTGATAGACAGCGAGCAGCAGCGGATCGGCATCAGAACCTTCGGCTTTGATGAGGAAAATCAGTTTGTACTGAACGGCGAGCGGTTGTACCTGCGCGGAACCAATCGCCATCAGGATTATCCGTACATCGGCTATGCCCTTTCAAATGAGGCGCAATACCGGGATGCTTTCAAGATCAAGGAAGCCGGATTTAATTTCATCCGGATCGCACATTATCCACCGGACCCGGCGTTTCTTGAAGCTGCAGATGAGCTTGGGTTGTTGTTCATGGATGCCATCCCCGGCTGGCAGTATTATGAAGACGGACTTTTTGCGGAACGGGCTCTGAATGATGTTCGCAAAATGGTGCGGAGAGATCGAAATCACACAAGCATCGTGTTTTGGGAAGCTTCGCTGAATGAATCTGAAATGCCGGAAGAATTCATGGAGCAGGCTCACCAAATTGTTAAAGAAGAACTTCCCATCGAAGATAATTATACGAGCGGTTGGGCCGATTACGCTTACGATATTTTCATCCCGGCGCGGCAGCATTCTCGTCCGCCTGAATACTGGAGCGAATATCCCAAAGACAAACCGCTGTTCATTGCCGAATATGGCGACTGGGAATATTATGCTCAAAATGCCGGCTTCAATCAGGATGCTTTTGAGGATCTTGCGGAAGAAGAACGAACCTCACGTCAGCTGCGGGGAGATGGTCAGCAAAGGTTAAGGCAGCAGGCGTTGAATTTTCAGGAAGCTCATAATTCAAATTTGAAGGGCAATTCTTTTGGGGATGCCAACTGGGTGATGTTTGACTACAATCGTGGCTATGCCCCTGACATCGAATCATCCGGAATCCGCGATATTTTCCGTATTTCTAAATTCACCAACTATTTTTATCAGAGTCAGGCCGGGCCGGAGCTGGAAGATGCTGATCCGAAATTTCATGGGCCGATGGTGTACATCGCCAATTACTGGTCTGATCCCGATTTCACCGAGGTAAAAGTGTACAGCAATGCCGACGAAGTTGCGCTGTTTTTGAATGGAGAAGGGATCGAAAGGAAGCAACCGGATACAGATCGGGTGTCAACGGAATTGGATCACCCGCCCTTTACTTTTGAGCTGGAGGATTTCACTCCGGGAATGCTAAAAGCCGAAGCCTATATCGATGGCGAAGTGGTAGCGACCCATGAGCGTATCACCCCTGAAGAGCCCACCAAAATTCTAATGAGTGTGGACCTGAGCGGAAAAGAAATACAAAGCGGAGAGAATGATGCGGTATTTGTTTACGCACATATCGCTGACGAAAACGGGACCACGGTTTGGGATGCAGAAGACCCCGTAGAATTTGAGCTGGAAGGCGAAGGCGAACTGATTGGCCATAACCCGATCGATGCCGAAGCAGGAATTGCCACCATCTTATTTCGGGCCGGCGAAAATGCAGGAACGGTCACGATCAGAGCTATTTCTGATGGACTTGAAGCGGGGTCCATTCAATTAACCATAAACTGAGGAAGTCATGAAATTCAAAACAACAATTTTAGCAATAGTAGTCAGCCTCGGACTTAGCGCCGCATTTGCTCAGCAGTCAGATTCTTCAGCTTTTCACTTGAATTATGCGGTTGGGGCGGATATGTCTTTTCTGAAGATGGCTGAAGACAACGGGACAGAATTCAAAGATGAGGGAGTGGTAAAACCCGGACTCGATATTTTTCGGGATCATGGTTACGACTGGATCAGACTCAGACTTTTTCACACTCCCGACGAACTCCCAAATGATCTTGAGTACACCATCGAGTTAGCTCAGGAAGCACAGGAACGAGGGATGAAGTTCCTCCTCGATTATCACTATGCAGACAGCTGGGCCGATCCACAGAAGCAACCATTGCCTGCAGCCTGGGAAGGACTGGATTACGATACGCTTCAGGATTCAGTGTATGAATACACCAAGAAAACCATTGAGGCTTTTCGTGAAGCCGGGGTGATGCCGGAGATGGTGCAGATCGGGAATGAGATCCGCAACGGCATGATGTGGCCCACCGGAAAGCTCCCTGATAACTGGGATGCTTTTGCCGGATTGCTGAAGGCCGGAATTGACGGCGTAGATGCCGGACGCGGACAGGAAATGCGTCCGCTTATCATGGTGCATTATGATAATGGCGCTGATGCCAAAGGAAACCGGGAGTTTTATGATAAGATCGAGTCCTACGGTATTCCGTTTGATATCATCGGGCTTTCCTATTACCCGTGGTGGCATGGAAATTTACTGGAACTTCGGGAAAACCTGCTCTCCCTGATGCAGCATTACGATCAGGACATTATTCTGGTTGAAACGGCTTACAACTGGCGGCCATCCGAATATACCGGGGAAGGCGATCTTGCCCCATGGCCCGAAACTCCCGAAGGGCAGAAAGACTTTTTAGAGTCGGTGCACGAAACACTGATCAACATCAACAGCACAAGAATTAAAGGGATCTTTTGGTGGGAACCGGCTGTTACCGGCGGACTTCGATCCCGGGGCTATTTTGATGATGAAGGAAATGCCCTGCCGGTGATCAATGTTTTTGATAAATATAAAAGGAATTAAAGTTTTTTAGATTGAACGATATAAATAAAAGTATTCTTACTTTATTGGTGTTATCATTAACATTAAACAGTAAATGGTACACTTTAGAATATTAATGTGACAAAAAAATAAACAGGTTTAGTTTGAGTTCAAATGTAACATTGAAACAAATTGCTGAAGCTTTGGGGGTTTCAGCAATGACGGTATCCAGAGCAATAAATAATAAAGCGAACGTTGATGAAAAAACCAGGCTAAGGGTTTTGGCGAAGGCTAAAAGCATGGGGTACACGCCAAATCATGTAGCTAAAAGTTTAGTTTCACAAAAAACACATACCATTGGTGTGGTGATCCCGGAGATACATCACGTTTTTTTCTCAGAAGTAGTAAGCGGAATAGAAGCGGTTGTGTATGAAAATGATTATCAGCTATTTCTTACAAACTCAGCTGAAGATGCAAGCCGGGAAAAAAATGTGATCGAGGCTTTAAGATCTAAAAGAGTGGACGGTATTCTTCTTTCATGTGCTGAAAACTCAGAAGATTTTGAGTATTACAAGAAGCTGATCGAGTCAGGATTTAACATTGTATTTTTTGACCGGTGCGTTGAGAATATTGGGGCAAGCTGTGTAAGCGTTAACGATGAGACAAGTTCATTTCAGATCACCGAACACCTGATCAATCATGGATATACAAAAATAGCTCACCTAAGCGGACCAAAAAACCTGTCTGTTGGGCAGGAGCGGCTAAGGGGTTACAAGAGAGCGCTGGAAGAACATCAACTGACCTTCAGAGATGATTGGGTAGTAGAAAGTGGCTTTCGGGAAGATGGCGGATATAGTGCCATGAATACTATATTGGATTTACCTCAAAGTGAATGGCCAAGAGCAGTAGTAGCAATAAATGACCCGGCCGCCTTTGGAGCCATGAAAGCAATTGAGGAACATGGGCTTTCTATTCCTGATGATATTGCGATCGTTGGTTTCAGTGATGATGTAAGAGCCGAGCTGATGCCATGCCCCCTTACAACAGTTCAGCAACCTGCCTTTGCTCTTGGGAAAAAAGCAGCTGAGAAGTTAATCCGTTCTATAGAACATGATGACGAACCGATTGAGAATATTGAGTTGCTGACAAGTATGAAGATACGATCTTCATGTGGTGGGCATCAGAATAATTGATTGACCTTATTTCTTTTCTCGCTAAGGGTAGCTCCACATCTGTTTAGCAATAATTGAATTTGACAATAAGACCAAAGGTAGTATTTTAAAATGTTATCGTTAACACAACGGTGTATAGAATCGGTTCTTTGATTAGTAAAACTGCCGGTTGAATTCAAAATCATAACACACAAGCCGATGTTTAGAATAGATATTACTTTTGCAGCTGTTTTGTTAACTATGTTTTTGTGCACTCCTGCTCCTATATTATTTCAGGTGCAAGCTCAGGATTGGGCTCCTGCAGATAATCCGCTTATGACAAGATGGTCGGAGGAAACTGACAGAAATAATTCTCCTGTAAATATTGTTGTATTTGTCGCAGATGATCTAGGTTATAATGATATAGGCCCTTATGGCAACAGTCAGGTTCGAACGCCAAATTTGGACAAGCTATCAGAGCGTGCTCTTAAGTTCAATGAGGCATTTGCAGGTTCTCCAACTTGTTCTCCCTCAAGAGCATCAATTTATACGGGTTTGTATCCGTTTCGTAACGGAGCCCATGCAAACCACACTGGAATTAAAGAAGGAGTAAAGACACTCCCAAAGTATCTTCAGGAATTGGGGTATCGTACTGCTCTTGCCGGAAAATATCATGTAGGTCCGATTGAAGCCTACCCGTTTGAGCTTATAAAAACTACCAACGTTCCTGAGCCGGGATATGAAGACAGGGGGCTGCTTTGGACCGATTTAAATATGGAACCTGTGAATGAATGGCTGGGTAAAGTTTCTGATAATGAACCTTTTCTACTGATTGTTAATGATCACAGTCCGCATGTAGTTTGGCCGGAAAATCCTGAATATGACTACCGTGAGGTTGACATTCCTTCCTTTCACATTGATACTGATGAGACTCGTCAGTCAAGATCGAGATATTACACTGATATCACCAAAATGGACGCAAATGTTGGTAAACTTATGAAGAGCCTTGAAGAGCATGGGCTGAGTGAGAATACCATTTTTATCTTTACAGCAGACCAGGGACCCCAGTGGGCATTTGGCAAGTGGAGTTTATATGACTATGGGATAAAAGTGCCGTTGTTGATGAAATGGCCTGATGTAATCAAAGAACAACTTGAAACCAACGCAATGATTTCCTTGGTAGATTTGGTTCCAACTTTCATAGAGATTGCTGGTGGTAACCCGGATAATCAACAAAATTTTGATGGCGAAAGTTTTCTGGCCGTTATTAAAGAAGAGAAGGATGATCATCATGAGCGGGTTTTTGCATCACATTCGGGAGATGGGACCATGAACCGAACACCGCTACGTATGTTGCGAACAAGTGACTATAAATATATTCTGAATCTTGCTCCACAAACTCGGTATGACACGCATATGAATAAAGCTGATGATCATGATGGTGGGCGGGAATACTGGCCATCATGGCAAACTATGTCTTTTGTCAGTCGTCATGCGGCCTCGGTACTTTGGCGATATCATTATCATCCTGCTGAGGAACTTTATGATATCAAAAGCGACCCAAATGAAGTAGTAAATCTGGCAAAAAACCCTGACTATAAAGAGGTTATCGAAGAATTAAGAATACAGATGACAGATTGGAGGCAGCAACAGGGAGATAGTGAAACCGGTGCTTATGAAAGAGAGAGGCAAAATATTCATGTGCCATATATTTTCGAATGATGATAGATTACTTTGATATAAACTCAGAAGTAATTTCAATAATATGTAAAGATTACAAAAAAGATCGATAAACCTGTGAAATATAACCCACAAAAAAATGCTTAAATCACAAACTAATATCGTAACCAATATACTAATTATATTTATGTTAGCTCCTATATTATTTCAGGTACAAGCTCAGCATTGGGCTCCTGCAGATAATCCACTCATGACAAGATGGTCGGAGGATGTTGATCCAAATGATCCGCTTCCGGAATATCCCAGGCCACAAATGGAAAGATCAGAATGGAAAAACCTGAATGGACTATGGAACTATGCAATACAACCGTTTTTAGAAGGCACACCAGAAAACTGGGAAGGCGAAATCCTGGTTCCATTCAGTATTGAATCAGCGCTTTCGGGAGTGAAAAAACGGGTTGGTCCGGATAACAAGCTTTGGTATCAAAGAACATTCACCGTTCCGGAAGACTGGGATGATGAGCGCGTGATGATACATTTTGGTGCAGTTGATTGGAGGACTGAAGTTTGGATAAATGGAAAGAAAGCAGGGAGTCATGACGGTGGCTATACCGGATTTTCGATAGATATTACAGATGCGCTGAACAATGAGAGTGAACAAGAAATAACGGTTTCAGTTTGGGATCCAACCGATGAGGGTTTTCAGCCCAGGGGAAAGCAGGTTCGCGACCCGGAGAGTATATGGTATACGCCAACAACAGGTATTTGGCAAACGGTATGGCTGGAACCGATTCCTGAAGTAGCGATCGAAAACCTTAAAATGAACCCTGAAATTAATGATGAGTATTTAAGCCTGAAAGTTAATGGCTCTTCTAAAGCTGAGGGCTATATGGTTAAAGCAGAAGCGTATGCCGGAGAAAGTAAAGCCGGAGAAGTTGAAGGACCGCTTAATGAGACCTTGAAATTATCTGTAAATGATCCAAGGTTATGGTCTCCGGAAGATCCGTTTTTATATGACCTGAAAGTGAAACTCTATAAGGGTGGGCAAAAAGTAGATGAAGTAAAAAGCTATTTTGGAATGAGAGAAGTAAGTATTGGGACAGCAGAGGATGGATTTGTCAGGCTATTTTTAAATGATGAGCCGATCTTTCACTATGGATTGCTGGATCAGGGATTCTGGCCCGATGGAATTTACACAGCACCAACCGATGAAGCCCTGAAATATGATATTCAGGTTACCAAAGATGTCGGCTTTAATATGATTCGCAAACATGTGAAAGTGGAACCTGCCAGGTGGTATTACTGGGCAGATAAAATGGGTGTGCTGGTATGGCAGGATATGCCAAATGGAGATCGTCATATTGGCGTTGGAGATGAGGATATAGACCGGGTAGCACAATCTTCTTATACTTTTAAAACTGAATATAAAGAGATGATCGAACAGTTCTATAACCACCCTTCTATTGTAACATGGGTTCCATTCAATGAAGGATGGGGACAATTTCAAACAAAAGAAATTGCAGCATTAACAGAAGAGCTTGATCCAAGCAGGCTTGTTAATGTGGTAAGCGGCTGGCAAGACCGGGGAGTAAGTGATATGCATGACATTCACAGTTATCCGGGGCCCGATATGCCGGAGACGGAAGAAAACCGAGCAGCCATTCTGGGAGAGTTTGGTGGAGAAGCGCTGGTGGTAGAGGGGAATTTGTGGATAGGTGATTTTTCCCGGGCACCAAGTCATTATGAGACTTCTCAGTCTGAGGAAGAACTCTTCCAAACCTATGAAGATCTTCTTATAAAGTTAATAGAATTAAGGGAAAAAGGATTAGCGGGAGCTGTATATACCCAAACAACCGATGTGGAATCAGAAGTGAACGGCATCATGACTTATGACCGTGAAGTAATTAAATTCCCAGCTGAATTCCTGCAAGAATTGCATGAAAAAGTCATAAACAGATAAAACCGCTTCCAATAAAAGTGATAAACAATTGGAGTCTGCTGTTATTTAGTATGACAGCAAACTTCAGTATGTAAAGCTGTAATATATGTTTTAAAGTTATCTGAGGGGCTTTTTTGGTTTCGGGAGATCAATATGTATATCAGGCAAAGTAGCGAGGCAGAAATGTTATCGGTATCATGATATTTATATATATACTCTGATATAAGCACAAGTATTATAAAAAATATAGC
This sequence comes from Gracilimonas sp., assembly GCA_040904925.1. GTDB lineage: Bacteria > Bacteroidota > Rhodothermia > Balneolales > Balneolaceae > Gracilimonas. The sequence goes on from JBBDSP010000004.1 coordinate 125,343, forward strand.
AGATAAGTTTGATGTATTTAGTGACATAAAATATACAGATAGTATTTATTAAATTGATAAAAATCACCTTTATTACTAATTATATTGACTTTATGCCAGTATTTTTTAGATCCCAAAATTGGCCTCTAAAATATATTTTGATTATTAAAGAGGATATTCGTTCATTTCAGATGTTATGTTAACGATAACAAATATTTTTTTCTGGGTTTGTGGAAGCGGTTTCAGGAAAAACGATTAGAGTATAAATGGAATGAATAATTCGATATCTAAAAATAAAACTACGTTTTAGGAGAATTCATATGTTAAAAAGAGTTACTACAATGGCAATGGTCGCATTGTTGTTTTTGTTGTTTGGAGCTACAGAGACAGTAAATGCGCAAAATAATGTAACTGTGTCTGGAGTTGTTGTTGATGCTGATGACGGATCTCCACTTCCCGGAGTTAGTATTCAGGTGAAAGACACTAATCGCGGAACCTCAACTGACGTTGACGGTAATTATAGCTTAAATGCCTCTTTGGATGATGTTCTGGTATTTAGCTATGTTGGCTATATAAGTCAGGAAATAACAGTTGAAAACAACACAGAAATTAATGTAGAGCTTAAGTCGCAGTACATTGAGGGAACTGAACTTGTTGTTGTAGGATATGGCGAGCAAAGACGAGCAGATGTTACAGGTGCTATATCTACAGTTACAACTGAGGATATGGGGAATGTTACGGTAACTAACTTTGGGGATGCTATTCAAGGTGTTGTTCCGGGAGTTAATATTAGAAGTACAGGTGCACCTGGATCAGAGCCCTCGATGGAGATCAGGGGGCTTGGTAACTTCACCAATAACGAACCATTGTTTGTAATTGATGGAGTTCCCTCCCGGGCAAACAGAGATTTAAATGTGAATGATATTGCATCTGTCCAAATTCTGAAAGATGCTTCTGCTGCTGCGATATATGGATCCCGTGCTGCGAATGGTGTGGTTTTGATTACAACAAAAAGCGGTCAAAGAGGACCGTTGCTTGTAGAATATAACTCAACAGTCGGGCGTGATTGGATCCCAACTTTTGACCTGATGGGAAGAGATCAATGGATAGAATTCAACAACCAGGCCTATGATGAAGGCGGAGTTCCACGTCAGGATCATTTTGATGGCAACACTGACTGGCAGGATGTTACTTTTCAAAATGCTTTGCGGCAGGATCAAAACCTGACATTCTCTGGCGGTACAGATAATAGCAGATATCTTCTTTCATTAAACTATATGACAAATGAAGGGACAACTATTGGAAGTGATTCTGAGCGACTTGGATTGAGATTAAATACATCAGGGAGTAAAGGGATTATTACAGTAGGGCAAAACCTTGCTATCACTAATTTCAACGTAACTGAGCTAAACACAAATCCTATTGCCGACGTAACCCGAATGTTGCCAACTATTCCGGTTTATGATGACAGTAATCCCGGTGGTTTTGGATATGGTGATGAAGCTTCAGCAAGAACATTTGGAGTAAATCCTGTAGCAAGAGAAGCACTCGAGGATGGGGTAACTGAAAACCAGAGGATCAGAGGGAACCTATTTACCACTTTAGACCTTCTGGAAAACCTTGAGTATAAATTTAACTACGGTTTGGATTATAACAGCCATAGTTTTGATTTTCTCAGAAGAGAAGGAAATTGGACGTTAAATCAACCTTATGACCCTTCAAGAGTGGCTGTACAAAGAGGTCATAATATGTCACATTTGTTTGAGAACACTTTAGATTATTCTCAAAGCTTTAACAATACAAGAGGTCAAATTCTACTTGGTCAGTCTTATCAAACCTTTAAAAATGAGAGACAATTTGCGGAAGCAACAGACCTTGCCCAGGTAGGTGATCGTTACTATTCCGTTTTGGATGCTGCCACAGCGAATGACCGTGTTGGCGGTTACCTGAGTGAAGCGGCAATAATGTCTTATTTTGGCCGGGTAAATATCAACCACAATGACAAGTATATCGCCGAATTCACCATGAGATGGGATGGTACTTCCAGGTTGAGTGAAGACAACCGATGGGGAAGTTTCCCTTCAGTTTCCGGTGCGTGGAGAATAAGCAATGAAGATTTCTTTGATGTAAGCTGGGTCAACAATCTGAAACTTAATGCCAGCTGGGGTCAGTTAGGTAGCTCAAACATCGGGTTCTATGATTACCAAGGCGTGTTGAACATTAATCCACAGGCAGTTTTTGGTACGGGTCAGGGAATTCAGACCGGAGCAACTCAGGTGCAATTGGTTAATGAAGATCTTCGCTGGGAGGTTCTCACTCAAACCAATGTTGGTTTCGACGCAGTATTCTTAGACGGTCGATTATCTTCAGAAGTGAACTTTTTCAATTCTGAAACAGATGGCGTACTTACAGAATTACCAATACTGATGACCACCGGTAATGATGGAGGAAATCCTTTTGTGAATGCTGCAAGTATCAAGAATCAAGGGGTAGAGCTGGATCTGACCTGGAGAAATTATGAAGATGATCAGGATTTCAACTATCAGGTTGGAATGAACATCGGTACGGTTCAAAATGAGATCGTTGAACTGGGTGATGGACAAGTAGAATTCCTAACCTGGCAGACTATCAACGAGGTTGGTGAGCCTATAGGAATGTACTATCTGATCAAAACAGATGGGCTATTTCAATCTACGGACGAGGTTAACAGTCATGTAAACAGTGAAGGCGATGTTATCCAGCCTAATGCTGAACCAGGAGACATTCGCTATATTGATGCTGATGATGACGGACAGATAACCGGAAGTGATCGCCAGTTAGTGGGTAATCCATGGCCAGATTTTGACTTAGGACTTAGTTTCAGTGGCAACTGGAAGAACTTCGATTTCATGGTGCAAGGATTTGGTTCCTTTGGATTCGATATTTTCAACGGGCCGAAAAGTTTGATGGACCGGTTTGATGATAACTCAAACTACAGAGCAGGTATTGAGCCCTGGACTCCAGAAAACACAGATACAGATTTCCCACGAATTATTTATGGTGACCAGCGTAACTCAAGAGGTGACACTGACCGATGGTTAGAGGATGGCTCATTCTTTAAAGTAAAGCAGATCACATTAGGTTACACTTTGCCTGAAGAGATAATTGGCTCTTTTGTAAGAAGCCTGAGATTGTCTGTAACAGGAAGAAACCTGATCACATTTACAAAATACAGTGGACTTGACCCTGAATTTTCAGCACCAAATATATTCAGGAGAACACATGATGATTTTGCGTTCCCAAGTACACGTAATGTGTCATTTAAACTTCAACTGTCGCTATAATCAAAATGCATAATAACAGAACTATGAAAACAAGAAGATATTTTTTACCGATAGTACTTGCGTTATTCGTATCGCTGAGTGCATGTGATGACAGTATTCTGGACTATGAAAATCCAAATGCCCCAACAAATACGGCATTTTGGGAAACCCCTGAGGATGCAGAATTAGGAATCAATGCCGTTTACCATCAATTATATCAACCGGGTGTTTATTCCAGATGGTTATTTTTTCGCTTTGATCTTTCAACTGATGAAGGATATAGTGGAAGCCCCTGGACAGAACTAGCCGATTGGACCCGCTTCAATTATGTGAATTACAACTTCTGGGAAGGAAATGTTATTCACTGGAGAGATCACTATAAAGGTATTTTCAGAGCCAATCAGGTATTAGCTAATGTGCCGGCTATAGAATTTGGCGACGCTAACAGAAAGGATCAAATTATAGGAGAGGCCAGTTTTCTGAGGGCACTTTATTACTTCAACTTAGCCATTCTATATGAAGATGTTCCTATTGTTTTGGAACCTTCAAATCCTGACGATAAGCCGGAGCAAAGACCACTTGCAGATGTTTGGGATCAGATAGAAGATGACCTCCAAGTTGCTGCTGATAACCTCCCTCCAACGTGGCCTGGTGATGAAGTAGGCCGTGCTACCAAAGGCGCCGCTCATGCATTGTTGGGTAAAGTTTACATGCAGCAACAAGAGTGGGACTTAGCTCAGGGTGCGATGGAATGGCTGGTTGAAGGCCCAGGAGCCGCTAATTATGACCTCGTTGATAATTACGAAGACAACTTCAGACATACTACTGAAAATAATATAGAATCAGTATTTGAAGTTCAGTTTTCAGGAGAAAACAGAGGTAACAAAGGAGATGGAAGTAACTCAAGTTTAGCTAATGAACGACCACAATTCTTTGCGCCGCGAGGTATCGGCTGGTCAGATGGCCAAACCAACAAGTGGCTGATTGATGCTTATAAAGAAGAAACCAACTTAGACGGTGATAATGATACCCGTCTGAAGTGGAGTATCTTTTACAGAGAAATGTCAACAGATTTTGATGACAATGACTTGGTTTATGGTCAGCCTTGGGTTGAAAATGACTGGGGTGGAGAAGCCTTCATCAGAAAGTATTCTTCCGATTACTATCGTGACTTTGAAGACTATTTCTCTCCAAACAATTTCCGTGTAATTCGTTATGCAGACGTTCTGTTGAGTTATGCTGAGATCATTAACGAGTTAGAAGGACCAGCCCAGGCTGTTCAATATTTAGACAGGGTACGTCAGCGACCATCAACTAATTTAGCTCCCTTAGCTGCCAGTGTTCATGCAAGTGCACTAAACTCACGAGACGAATTCAGAGAGCGTCTAAAAATAGAGCGTTCTCTTGAGTTGAATCATGAAGGCGTACGGTTTATTGATCTTAAAAGATGGGGAATGTTTGACAGTCAGGCGACTGTAGATGAATTAGCCCAACGTAATCCGAACTTCAATAACTTTGAAGTTGGAAAACACCACAGGCTTCCAATTCCTCAAAGCGAAGAAGAAAACAATCCTAATTTAGATCAGCACGAAGAGTATTAATAGCGGGCTGGAACTTTAATTCATATTACCTGCAAGGCCGTAGTCAGTGTTTTGCAGGTAATATTATATCTTAATTATTATGAGGAATTTAGTAACGGTAATCATACTTGTTGCCGGCTTGATAGCTTGTGCATCAAAGAGTGATTCGGATAGTTATTTTGAAGATACAGAAGCTCCGGAAACGAACATTTTCTTTGGAGATCCAAGTATCACCCTGGCTAATGGCACATACTATATGTATGGAACCGGCCCGGAAAGTGATACAGGTATAAAGGTTTTTAGATCAGACGATCTTGAAAACTGGATAGGTCCGGTTGGCCCAAATCAGGGTTTTGCCCTACACGAAGATGATGTTTTTGGAGATCATTTTTTCTGGGCACCCGAAGTGTATGAGGTCGAAGGAAAGTACTACATGTTCTATAGCGTTCAGGAACATATGGCTATTGCAACAAGTGACGATCCTGAAGGCCCTTTCGTACAAGATGATGATTCCGGCTACCTAGAAGAATTCAATGCCATTGACCATCACTTATATATTGATGAAGATGGCACGAAATATCTGTACTTCGCAAAGTTTGAAGATGGGCTGGAAATTTGGGTTGCTGAGATGAATGACGATATGTCCGGAATACATCAGGAGACGATGATAGAAGCTCTTTCACAATCACAAGATTGGGAAAAAAGTCAAAAAGAACCTGTGGGAAGAGTAAATGAAGGTCCCTATGTGATCAAACATGAGGGAATGTATTACATGATCTATTCAGGAAATCACTATGCCAGTCCCGATTATGGTATTGGTTTGGCTTATGCTGAAGACCCAATGGGTCCATGGACTAAAGATGAAAACAATCCCATTCTTCAAAACCCTGACAGTTTAGTAGGAACCGGACACAGTGCTTTTTTTAGAGATAAGCAAGATGAGTTATATATGGTTTATCATGCCCATAACTCAACTGAAGAAGTCCACCCCAGAAAAGCCTATTTCAACCCAATTATTTTTAAGGAAGTAGAAGGCGAGAACAGATTTACAATGGAAGTTCAAGCCCCGCGGTCAGAGGCGAAAGCAAGACCGGCAAACTAAAATTCAATCACTCACTAGTAGCTTGCTGTATGTTCATATAGCTTAACTATCGAGTAGCAATGCCGGGCCGGGACTTTTATATAGCAAGTCCCGGAATCCGGTATTTTTAATTTTATAGATATGAAAGCACTCTTTTTAATTACAATTTTTTCTTTTTCGTTTGTGGGATGTAACTCTCAACCTGTTGATAGTCAGGAAGAAGAAGAGGTGCCCTCTTGCACCTTTACTAATCCTGTAGTCCAAGGGGCAGACCCATGGATCATCCAAAAAGATGGAATGTATTATGCCTCAGAATCAGCAGATGGCGGTGTTCAAACTTTCAGGTCAGAAGATCTGACGGAAGTATTAAAATCCAGACATAATTCTGAAGTGTGGCGTCAACCGGCAACCGGATGGAACAGCCAAAACTTATGGGCTCCGGAACTGCATTATGTAGAAGGGAAATGGTTTGTGTACTACACGGCAGGGGCTTCCGGCCCTCCTTTCATTTCACAGCGATCAGGGGTATTAAGGGCACTTACAGACGATCCGCTCGGTGACTTCGAAGATATGGGAATGATGTATACAGGCGATGATATTGAAACGCAGGAAGACGTGAAATGGGCCATTGACATGACCGTTTTAGAACACGGAGGAAATTTATATGCGATATGGTCAGGCTGGGAAGAAAATGAAGATACCGACCGTACTCCTCAACATCTTTACATAGCCGAAATGGAAAATCCATGGACCATCAGCAGCAACAGGGTTCAGATATCTTCACCTGAAGAATCCTGGGAAACCGGAACTGAGCTGGCGATAAACGAAGGCCCATCTGTACTTAAAAATGATGATCAGGTTTTTGTGATCTATTCTGCAAGTGAATCATGGCTGCCGGCCTACAATCTCGGTCAATTGGAATTAGTTGGAGATGATCCCATGAACCCGGAAAGCTGGGAAAAATCCGGGTCTGTATTTCAGGGAACCGGGCAGGTTTATGGAGTAGGGCATGCAAGTTACACGCTATCGCCAGACGGAACTGAAAACTGGATCGCTTACCACACTAAAGTGGATGACGAGCCGGGCTGGAATCGTGTGGTTCATCTGCAGCCGTTTAGTTGGAACGAAGATGGTTCTCCGGATTTTGGAACCCCTGTACAGCCAAGAAAAGAATTAGATTTGCCGTCAGGTGAATGTGAGGAAGAGTAATGAAAATAAACGGTTTTATATCAATCATTTTGATCGTATTTGTTGCCGGGTGTATTAGCCCAAACTCAAATAACAATCAAAATAACGGAGATCCTGATAGTCAGGACTCACCCATTAGATGGGACAGAAGTACACTTACGAAAGTATATGACGGCCCGGCATTTTATCCCAGGATCATTCGTTTGCAAGACAATACATTGATGGGAGCTTTTGAGAGTCAGGGCGGTGTACATGTGATCAAAAGTGAAGATGATGGAGAAACATGGAAAGGACAGGTTGAGGTAGCAACTTCCCGGAATGGAATTAATGCAGCCGTACCGGAGCTGATTCAGCTTCAAAATGGAAACCTGATACTTGCTTACAATACCAGACCGCCCCAGGATAATGAGGATCCGGACAGAAGGTTTGGGATCAAGATCAAGATCAGTGAAGATCTCGGCGAAACATGGAGCGAGGAAAAAAATATTTATGAAGGTGGTTTTGAATGGAATCGCGGAGTTTGGGAACCGGTGATGATACAATTTCTCGATGAAGAGATTCATCTGTTTTTCGCCAATGAACATCCCTATGAAGATAGCGAAGATCAGGAGATCAGCATGGTTCGCTCTCTGGATAATGGGGAGAGCTGGAATCAGCCTCAAACCATAAGTTACAGGGAAGGCTACAGAGATGGAATGCCTGTTCCGCAGGTACTTCAAAATGACAAAGGAATTGCGGTAGCGATTGAAGATAACGGCTTATACGGAAATACATTCAAGCCGGCTATTGTATGGTCTTCAGACGAAAAAAACTGGCCGGAGGTAATCACAGGAGATTCTCCACATCGCTGGGGAGCATTAGAAGAAGAACATGAAATTGCCCCGGGAAGTTATGGAGGCGCTCCCTATTTACAGCAGCTTTCAAATGGAACAACGGTGCTATCATTTCAAACCAATGAAGGACGTTCGGGGGACTGGACTAATTCAAGGATCGCCGTTTCACTGGGAGATGAAGAAGCAAAAAACTTCTCTGAACTGACCTATCCTTTTGATGTTCCGGAAGGCCATTCAGCCATGTGGGGTTCACTTTTTGTGAAAAATGACACTACGGTTACAGCAGTAACATCAACTAACGCTTTTAGTGAATCAGGCCAGAGTGAATTTTACATCATAGATGGCTATATATCGCCGAACAATTAAACTACTTTTGATCTTATGACAAACAGATATTTACTAATAATTACCCTGTTTATTTCAGGTACAATACTTTGGACAGGGTGTACTGAAAAAGAATCCGATGACTCCGGTTCAGAAATTCAAAATCCTATTTTACCCGGAGATCGTCCTGACCCAACTGTAATCCAGATAGGAGATACTTACTGGGCTTCAGCAACTTCAAATGAATGGTCTCCCCTGTTTCCTATCTTCAAATCAACCGATCTGCAAAACTGGGAACTGGTTTCTTATGTATTTCCCGATGGAGCACCCGATTGGGCAAGAAATAATTTTTGGGCACCGGAACTTGCCTATGATGAAGAGCAGGACAAAGTATATGCATATTATACAGCACGGGATGCAGAATCTAACCGTCTTAGTGTGGCCGTTGCAAGCGCAGACAGTCCCGAAGGGCCTTACACCGACCATGGTCCGTTAGTAGCTCAGGAACTTGGCTCCATTGATGCTTATGAAGTGCGTGACCTGGATGGAACTCTTTATATGCTTTGGAAAGAAGACGGAAACAGCCGGGGGCAGCCAACCCCAATGTGGGCTCAGGAGATAAATGAAGAACGAACTGAATTGCTCGGAGAGAAATCAGAATTATTCCGAAATGAAGAAGAATGGGAAGCTCATTTGGTTGAAGGAATCAGCGTATTTCGGGAAGGAGATTATTTTTACGGTGTCTATTCTGCAGGCTCTTGTTGTGATGTAGCCTGCGATTACAGAACCGGCGTAGCACGGGCTGAAAGCCTGTTGGGCCCATGGGAGAAATACGAGAACAACCCAACCCTTACCAATAACGAAGACTGGAAGTGCACGGGGCATGGTTCGGTGGCCAAGAAAGACGGAGACTATTATTATCTCTATCATGCATACAGCCGTGACGGAAGCGTATATGTTGGGCGTGAAGCCGTAATTGAAAAATTCGTATGGACCGAAGATGGCTGGCCGGTTTTTGAAAATGATGCTGAATACAACCGTTCAAGAGGAGCATGGGATTTCTCTGATGATTTTACCGGAGAAGAGCTGGATCCACTTTGGCAATGGAGAGTAACTCAGGATATCGAATTTGAAACCGGTGAAGAAGGTCTAAAGCTTCAGGCTTCCAATGAAAATGAGAACCTTGGTACTTTATTGGTTCAGCAAACCCGTTCCCCGGATTATGATATCTCTTCCATAATTGATCTTTCGAATTCAGATGAAAATACTAAAGGAGGAATAGCCCTGGTGGGAGCCGCTAACAATGGATTTGGTGCCCCGGTAGCAGCTATCGGAATTTCAGCTCAGCAAGGACAAATTGAAGTTTGGGAAACGAGGGATCAGGAAACCACGATCATAGAAACTTTAACCCTGGATAATTCTACAGAAACCGTTAAGCTGCACATGAATGTGGAAGACGGATATATACTCACTTTTTCAATAACAAATGGTGATGGAGAAGAAACCGTGGCGCAGAATATAGATGCCTCTCACCTTGTGCCCTGGGGTATGGGGTTCCGTTTTGGCCTTACAGCAAAAGGAGAATCAGGTACTGTGGTCAACTTCAAAGAATTTAATTCAATCAACTATTAATCGAATATTATGAACAAGCGAAATATATTTTTAGTCCTTTTTATCGGACTGTTTGTAGCATGTACAAACACAACTCCGGATACAGATAATGGCCGGTGGTCAGAAGAAAAAGCCAACGAATGGTATGAAGAAAAAGGCTGGCTGATCGGTTCAAACTTCAATGCAAGTACGGCCATCAATCAGCTTGAGATGTGGCAGGAAGATGACTTTGATCCGGAGGTCATAGATCGCGAATTAGGATGGGCAGCCGACCTTGGCTTCAATTCTATGCGTGTATATTTACATGATCTGGTCTGGAAAGAAGATCCGGAAGGATTCCTGGAGCGTATCGAACAATATCTGGACATAGCTGAAAGTCATGATATAGGAACCATGTTTGTTCTGTTTGATGGTGTATGGCATCCATATCCTGAGTTGGGTGAGCAGCCGGAGCCAACTCCTCACGTTCATAATTCAGGCTGGGTTCAAAGTCCAAGCGCTGAAGTATTAGCTGATACTACTCAATGGGATCATCTGGAAGAATATGTGAAAGGGGTGATCGGACATTTTGCGAATGATGATCGTGTGGATGTATGGGATATCTACAACGAACCGGATAATACCAACGACCGGGCTTATGGTGATATCGAACTTGAGAATAAAAAAGAACTCGCCTTCGGCTTGTTGAAAGAATCATTTAAATGGGCACGGGAAGCAAATCCAAGTCAGCCTATTACTTCAGGACTGTGGTACGGCGACTGGTCTGAGCATGATGAAATGAAAGAAATGGATCAGTTTATGGTAGAAAACTCTGATGTGATCACATTCCATGCTTATGAAGGACCGGAAGTGATGAAAGAGCGTATCGAAAACATGCAGCGCTACAATCGCCCGATATTTTGCACAGAATATATGGCACGCCCAAGAGGCAGCACCTTTGAAGCCGAACTCCCTATTTTGAAAGAAGAAAATGTAGGCGGATATAACTGGGGATTTGTAGCCGGTAAATCGCAAACCATCTACCCATGGAATTCGTGGGACAGCACCTATACCGCTGAGCCTGATGTTTGGTTTCACGATATTCTTCGTGATGATGGAACACCATATGACGAAGAAGAAGTGGAATTTATTAAAAGTATGACGCAGGGAGCCCGATGACCATTCAAACTAATAATGCCATAACAATGGAATCAAAACTTAGTATTTATTTGTTGGCCATAGGACTGATCTTTTCTGCCTGTGGAAGCGAAAAAACAAAAACCAATAATGTGGAAATACCAGTGAAACAAGCAGATTTTCAAACCACCATTGATGGTAAAGAAACCGATCTTTATGTCCTGGAAAGTGATGGCGGGATCAAAGTGGCAATTACAAATTTAGGCGGTCGGGTTGTAAGCTGGATGGTTCCCGGTAAAGACGGGTCCTATGCTGATATTTCAGTAGGCATGGATAATCCAGAGGCCTATCTGGAAGCTAACGAACCTTATTATGGAGCGCTGATCGGCCGGGTAGGAAACAGAATTGCAAACGGTGAGTTTTCACTAAACGGAGATACCTACAGCCTGGCACAAAACAACGGCCCGAATAGCTTGCATGGTGGACCAAAAGGGTTCCATAATGTGGTTTGGGATGCCGAGCAAACAGACAGTAAAAACCTGAAGCTTAGCTATGTTTCTGAAGATGGAGAAGAAGGCTTTCCCGGAAGGCTCGAAGTTGAGGTGATCTACTCATTGACCGATGAAAACGAACTCCGGATCGAATACACTGCAACCACCGATAAGCAGACGATCGTCAATCTCACCAATCATACTTTTTTCAATTTGAAGGGTGAAGCGGGAGGTACTATTAATGATCACATTTTAACGATCAATGCTGATGGATATACGCCGGTTGACTCAACATTGATCCCGTTCGGTGAAGTTGCATCCGTTGAGGGAACTCCGTTCGACTTTCGGGAGCCGACAGCAATAGGAGATCGTGTTGAAAATGATCACTATCAGCTGGAACATGGAATGGGATACGATCATAATTTTGCTCTCAATAAAGAAGGAGAAGAATTAAGCTTAGCAGCAAAAGTTCATGAGCCTAATTCGGGACGAACCATGGAGATCTTCACTACAGAACCGGGAATACAATTTTACGGTGGTAATTTTATGGATGGCAGTGACACCGGGAAATTCGGGAAACCACTCGAATTTCGGGAAGCATTTTGCCTGGAACCACAGCACTACCCGGATGCACCAAATCAGCCAAATTTTCCTTCCATTCTATTAGAGCCCGGCGAGACCTATAACACGGTTTCTGTTTATCGGTTCAGTACAGAATAAGGACTAAATTTTAATCAGATAATATAAACGCGGTCAGGTTTCATGCGATCACAAAGAAAAATACAGCCTTTTTTAGCCTTAGCAGGTGCTGTAATTTTGAGTGTGATCCCATTTACATTACAGGGACAAACAGTCTCACTTGAATCATTATTGACAGAGATGACAGACCGTGATCAGATCGCCCGTTTCCCTGATCCGGCATATACCAATAAGCAATTCAGCAGCTACGACCGTGCATCCGAACGGCCTGGAAATCAGGAATGGTTTGCTAACTGGGACCGGACCAATTTCCTGAGAACAGAAATCAATAACGGTCGCCGCGAATTTGTTCTTTTTGATGCAAAAGGCCCGGGAGCTATGGTTCGTTACTGGATGACCTTTGGCGGACCCGGAGCAGGTGAAGGCACGCTCCGGTTTTACATAGACGGAAATGACACTCCCGTAATAGAAGGCAATGCCATGGAAGTTTTAAGCGATGGAATTATTACAGGACATCCTCTTTCAACATCTGTTTCACCGCTCACAGACTATCAGATCCGGGGCCATAATTTATATCTGCCGGTTCCCTATGCTGAAAACCTGAAGGTCACCTACGAAAGTGATAATGTGGCGGAAAACGGAGCAAAGCAAGGTTCAGAAGATGTGTACTATAATATCAACTATAGGACATATACCTCTGATGTTAAGGTGAGATCGTTTTCCATGGATCAGTTGGAAGAAGCTGAAGAACTGCTAAGCAATGTACAGCAGCAATTATCAGAAAGGGATAAAGAATCAGACCTTGAACCATTAGAACTTTCGCACTTGCCTGTTTCCAGGACTTTGGAGCCCGGCGAAGACTTCTCACAAAAAATTGAAGATTCCGGAGCTATACGAAGAATCATGCTTCAGCTATTCGCTGAAGATGAGAAACAGGCACTGAGATCGACCATAATGGAAATACGGTTTGATGGAAACAGAACCATATGGGTTCCGGTGGGAGATTTTTTTGGAACCGGATATCAGATCCGGGAGTCTGATACCTGGTATACCACGGTTACAGCAGAAGGTGAAATGAGTGCTTATTGGGTAATGCCGTTTCAGGAAGTAGCGGAAATTAAATTCCACAATATGGGAGAACAAACTGTGCATCTACAGAATACCGTTGTAAGTTATTCTGATTGGGAATGGGATGATCAAAGCATGTATTTTGGATCAAGCTGGCAGGAATACTCAAATGTATATACCGGTGAGCAGAAGAATATGGAGGGAATTGGAGATCCGCTCGATGTTAATTTCACTCATTTGAAAGGAAAGGGTGTATATGTGGGGGATGTCCTCACCTTATTCAATACAGCCTATGACTGGTGGGGAGAAGGCGATGAAAAGATCTATGTAGATGGCGAAGACTTCCCATCCCATTTTGGAACCGGAACAGAAGATTATTACGGATATGCATGGGTCCGTCCTGAGATATTCAATAATCATCCGTTTATAGCTCAGCCGGACGGCAGTGGAAACATCACTCCCGGATACACCATCAACACCCGGTTCAGATCACTGGATGATATTCCTTTTCGTGAAGAACTGAAGCTTGATATGGAACTCTGGCACTGGACGAGTACTCAAATTGACTATGCGCCGATCACATTTTTCTACATGAGGCCGGGTGGAGATATCTTGGTTGAAGATGACACGACAAACGTGCAGCGAAAATTAAATGTTAAAAGAGAAGATGTATTTTCGCCCTGGATTGAAAACACTAGAATTGATGGGCAGAACCTGATCGTTGATTTTTTCTCTGGCGGTAAGATCCGGTTTCAATATTTATATGATGCAGGATTAACAGGCAATAAGCATCTTTGGTGGCATGAAGCTGAATCAGGAGATAAGCTCCATCTCAGGTTCAAGTCAAAAGAAGCCGGTATGTTTAGGATATCGGCAAATTTGACCAAAGCACCGGATTACAGTACGGTAAGGATGTGGATCAATGGTGAGGAAGTATCCCGTGATTTTGAGGGAGCATCGGAAACCCTTACAACTGAAATGGTCGATCTCGGGGAGTTTAAAATTCAGAAAGGAGATAATGTTTTAGAAGTATCCGTTCTTGGTTATAGTCCCGGATATGAGAAAGCTTTTTTCGGGATTGATTATATCAAGTTCCAAAACTAACAGATTATGATAGGATGAGCGAAGTAAAGATTTCAAATGATCTTATAATGAACGAGTTATCACAAAAAATATATAAGCAGTTTCTTTCGAAATATGGAAGGGAGCCTATATTGATCAACTCTCCCGGACGGGTAAACCTGATCGGGGAACACACCGATTATAATGATGGATTTGTACTTCCTGCTGCGATCGATAAAATGATCGCGATGGCTATTGCTCCGAATAACCTAACCAAGGTCCGGGCCTTTTCAGTAGACATGGATCAGGAAGAAGAGTTTGAGCTGGAGAATCTTCATCAAAGTGAAATGCACTGGGCCAATTATGTTAAAGGTGCTATCAGTGAGGTCCAGCAAGTGGGGCATGGACCTCGTGGTTTCGATATCGTTTTTGGCGGGGATATTCCCATCGGAGCGGGACTTTCTTCATCGGCAGCTTTGGAAGGAGCCGTTCTCGTTGGAATGGAAGAGTTGTTTGGTTTTGGGTTGAGTCGGAAGCAGATGGCCAAAATTGGTCAGCTTACTGAACACAATCATGTAGGGGTGAATTGCGGGATCATGGATCAGTTCATCAATCTGCATGGCCAATCAAACAAAGTGCTGAAACTGGATTGCCGCTCCTTGGATTATGAATTGTATCCCTTTGAAAGAGAGGATATTCGAATTGTTCTTTGTGATTCTAAAGTGAGTCATAATCTGGCCGATTCAGAATACAATGTCCGCCGGGCGCAGTGCGAAGAAGGCGTGAAGGTCCTGAAAAAGTATAAGCCTGAAATTCAGAATTTACGGGATGTTCACATGGAGCTTCTTAAAGCTCACAAAGATGAAATGGATGACGTTGTATTCCGGCGCTGTAAATATGTGCTGGAAGAAAATCAGCGGGTGCACGATGCCTGTAATGATCTTAAAAACAATGATTTTGAATCGTTTGGAAACCGCATGTTTCAGTCTCATGAGGGACTCAGAAACGATTATGAAGTAAGCTGTGAAGAACTGGATGTACTGGTAGAAATTGCGAAAGATCAGCCCGGATTGTTAGGCTGCAGGATGATGGGCGGAGGCTTCGGGGGCTGTACGATCAATCTGGTAGAAGAGCAGTATGTGGATTCCTTTTCAGAAACCATCAGAAAAGAATATAAAGAGAAGACCGGGAAAGAGACGGAGATCTACGTCACCCAAATAAATTCAGGAACTAAAGTAGTAGAGCAATAGGTCATGAAGTTAGATTTTGACAAACATCCGCACCGAAGATTAAATATGTTGACGGGGGAATGGGTTCAGGTTTCTCCCCACCGCACCAAACGCCCTTGGCAGGGACAGGAAGAAGACACTGCCGGAGAACAAAAACCGGAATATGATCCAAATTGCTACTTATGTCCCGGTAACGAACGGGCGGGCGATGCATCCAATCCGAAATACAGATCCACATTTTCTTTTCAGAATGACTTTAGTGCCCTGCTTCCCGATACTTCCAATGAAGAAGTAAACAACAGTGATCTTTTGATATCCAAAGGAGAGCGCGGGATGTGTAAGGTGATTTGTTTTTCACCCCGTCACGATCTGACACTGCCGGAAATGGAATTATCTCAGGTCAAAGAAGTGGTAGACCTTTGGGTTGATGAATACCGCGAATTAGGTAAAAAGGATTTTATCAATTACGTGCAGATCTTCGAGAATAAAGGAGAAGTAATGGGCTGCAGTAATCCGCATCCGCACGGACAGATCTGGGCTCAGGAAACCATTCCGGAAGAGCCGGCCAAAGAATTAAAACAGTTTCGGGAGTATTATGGAAAACACGGCCGCACTTTACTTTCTGATTATTTAAAACTGGAGCTGAAGCGAAAAGAACGACTGGTTGTTGAAAATGATCACTTTGCGGTAGTAGTTCCGTTCTGGGCATTCTGGCCATTTGAAACGCTGGTGATCAGTAAGCGGCCATTTTCACGCCTGACTGATATGACCAATGATGAAAAAGAAGGACTGGCTGATATCATCCGTAAGCTGACCATCAAATATGACAATGTATTCAATGTGTCTTTCCCTTACTCAGCCGGGCATCACCCCGCCCCAACCGATGGCGAGGAACATCCTGAATGGCATTACCACATGCACTTTTATCCGCCGCTGTTACGCTCGGCAACCATCAAGAAATTCAGGGTTGGATACGAGATGCTCGCCAATTCCCAAAGAGATGTAACGGCAGAATACAGTGCCGGGCTGCTGCGGGAACTTCCGGATGTGCATTATAAGGCGAAGTAGGATATCAGAGTAAACAGATTTTTGGATTATACTGACAGTCCTGTTCCAACGCGGAGCGTAGGAACAAGTGTTGTGTCAAA
This sequence comes from Gracilimonas sp., assembly GCA_040904925.1. Lineage (GTDB taxonomy): Bacteria > Bacteroidota > Rhodothermia > Balneolales > Balneolaceae > Gracilimonas. The sequence goes on from JBBDSP010000004.1 coordinate 142,054, forward strand.
GCTTAAAAGCCTGACAGTTTTTTTTAGAAAATATTACTCAGATCAGTTGCTGCCGGAAACTTCTCTTACCGGGTAGTTATCATTTAGTCCGTTTTTGCCTTCAGTGATCACTTTTTCTCCCTGCCTTACACCATTTTGGATCAGGACCCATTGTTCCTCCTGAATTCCCTCGCGGATAGGTCTTCGTTCTGCAATTCCTTCATTATAAACCCACACAAAGCTCTGTCCGTCTCGGCGAACAAGGGCATTTTGGGGAATCGCAATTTGGTCAGTCACGTTTCTGAGCTCCATGATAGTGCTTATAAATTGTCCAGAGGGTAACTCCAGATTATCATTTCTTACCTGCACACGGATTCTGAACGAGCGGGTTTCTTCCCCAACCTTGGGAGAAATAGCGACAATAGTACCTGTTCGGGGTTCAAAACCGGATTCAAATTCTACCAAAACCTGACTGCTGTCTTCTACTAAGCCAAGGTATTTTTCCGGGATCTCCAGTTCAGCCTCCAAAAGTTCAAGATTTAAAATTTCGATGGCCGCTTCTCCTGAGGAAGCAAATTCCCGAGGTTCAAATTCCCGCTCGGTGATCACGCCATTATATGGTGCGCGAATGGAAGCATCTTCCAGGTTTTGTTGAGCAGTATTGCGCCCCGCCACTGCCTGAAGCCGGGCCGCCTGTGCCTCATTATAAGCTGTCATTGCCTGATCGAGATCCTGTTCCGAAGCCGTTCCGTTTTCATAGAGCCGCTGCGTTCGTTCCTGTTCTCGTTCAGCCTGTTCGAGTTGTGCATTTGCCCGGGCAAGATCCGCTTCAGTTTGTTCAAGAACCAATTCATAGTCGATCTCCCTGATCTGCATCAGCAAGTCACCTTCTTCAACGCGATCACCGACATCAACGGGAACATCTGAGATCAGGCCGCCCACGATGGTTCTAAGCATGGCTCGCTGTCGGGCAACCAGCGTTCCTGTTGCCCTGAAACTTCGACTGAAATCGCGTATTTCCACTTCCTGAGTTTGAACGGCTACTGTATCAGATCGGAAGTTGTCCCGATTTTGGGCTGTGGCATCACTGTCTTTTCCGCATCCTGATATCAACCCGGATATGAGCAATACTCCACTCGTGAATAAAACAGATACGATATTTTTTTTCTTTGTTGATCTCATGATTCTCTCATTTTATTAAAATACATGTGCAAATTTCTTTCTGATCCATTCAACCCCATTGTCCATAAGTAAATAGACGACAGGAACAACCAGTAAGGTTAAAAAGGTAGAAGTGATCATTCCTCCAATTATGGCTACTGCCATTGGGGCCCGGGCTTCGCCGCCTTCACTTATAGCAAGTGCAACGGGAACTACGGCAATGATGGTTGAAACTGCCGTCATTAAAATGGGACGTAAACGCAACAACCCGGCTTGTTTGATCGCTTCAACTTTATCCTTCCCTTTTTTACGGGCCTGATTGGCAAAATCCACCAATAAAATGGCGTTCTTCGTCACCAATCCCATGAGCATGATCAATCCTATGATGGAGTAAATATTCAGGGTCATTCCTGTGATCATCAAAGCTCCGATCACTCCAATCAGAGTAAGGGGCAGCGAAACCATGATGGTAAACGGATGGATAAATGATTCGAACTGCATGGATAGAACCATATAAATGATCAGTATGGCGAGTATCAGTGCCGTCATCAGGCTTCCCACGGAGTCACGAAATACTTCTGATTCTCCACCCAGTCTTGTGTCCCAGATGCCTTCACTGGGAATTTCCCGGGTTACAGTTTGTTCAACCGTTTCGAGTCCTTCCCCTGCCGAAAATCCTTCTGCCATATCTGCGTAAATAGTTACCGATAGCATTCGGTCGGTTCTGTTAATTACATTTGGGCCTTCACCTTCAACAATATCAACCAGGTTTGCAGCTTTGACCAGCTCCCCGTTACGGTTACGGACATTTACGGTCTCCATGTCGGATATCTCATCCCGGAATTCAGGTTGTGCCCGGATCCTGATGTCATAGCTGTATCCGTCTTCGCGAAATTCGGCTACGTCACGGCCACCAAAAATTGCATTGAATTCATTTGAAATAGAACGTACATCCACGCCAAGTGCATTAGCCAGATCACGGTTTATGTACACCTTATTGTCGGGGCGATTGAGCCGCAGGTCGGTGTCAACAGAGGCAAACATTTCTTGACTTTCCAACTGTCGGACTACATCATAAGTTAGTTCTGAAAGTTCATTGATATCGGGCCCGAGAATAGTATAGGTGACATCTCCCTGCTGCCCGCCCCCTCCGGTTCCCCCAATACCGCTTGAAAGGGCGCTTACCGATAGCGTAATTTCATCTATGGATTCTGTGAAGTCTCCACGAACCCGCTCCATGATCTCAGCCTGACTTGCACTTCGGTCGTAAGGGCTGTTCAAACTGATGATGAAAGTACCCTGATTAACTGCTTCAAATCCACCTGCACCGATGGTTGAAAAGACGCCGGTAACTTCAGGATATTCAAAAACTATGGACTCCATCTCATAGAGGGCATCCTGAGTTTTATCAAGGCTGGCACCGGTGGGTAATTCATATTGAACGATAAAACGGGATTCGTCAGCCTCGGTAATAAATTCACTTCCTAAAAACGGGACAAGCGAAACACCGGCTAAAAAAGCTCCGAAAGCAATTCCTATGATCAGTTTCTTTTTTTGAACCACCCAGCTAATGGCTTCGGAATACTTTTTCTCAAGGAGCACAAAAAACCCTTCAAGCTTTTCAAAAATTTCATAGTTCTTTTTTTGGTGTTTTAGAATTCTGGAGCACAAAAATGGAGTTAAGGTGAGGGCTGTTATGGTAGAAATGATCACCGTTACGGCAACCGTCATTGCAAACTGATAGAAAAACCGGCCGATGATGCCCTCCATAAATGCAACAGGCAGGAATACCGCGATAATGGAACCTGTTGAGGCAAGCACGGCCAGCCCCACTTCGCCTGTTCCTTTTCGGGCAGCTTCCATGCGTTCTTCGCCATCCTCAAAACGGCGGAATATATTTTCCATCACCACAATGGTATCATCTATCACCATCCCAATACCAAGTGAGATTGCCAGCATGGTCAGGTTATTGATGGTGAAGCCAAGGGCGTAGATCACTGTAAAAGCACCGATCAGCGCAACGGGAATGGTTACAATACTGATGAATGTGGTCCTGAAATTGCGGAGGAAAATGAGCATGATGATGGAGGTCATGATCACCCCAAAAATAATATCTGTTCTTACTCCTGATACCGACCGCTCTATGAACTCGGAGTTATCGGATGCAATTTCAATGGTGATGCCTTCCGGTGTATTCGCCTGAATTTCCTTGAGCCGCTCCCGGATATTTTCGGCCACATCAACGGTGTTGGCTCCGGCCTGTTTTGCAATTCCCACACCTACCGTAGGCACTCCGTTATAATTTGCAATGGAGCGGAGGTCATCAAGGCCTTCTTCTACCGTTGCCACATCTTCCAGCAAAACCCGTCCGCCGGATTCTTCTTTCACCACCAGATTCCGCAATTCATCTATGGTTTCAAATTCACCCAATACTTTAATGGAATACTCGATCTCCGAACGTTCAATGCGGCCACTGGGCAGTTCCAGGTGATTGTTTTGAATGGTACTCGTTACCTCATCGGCGGTCAGGTCGTAAGCTTCCAGTTTGTCATTATCCAGCCAAACACGAATATTACGTGGTTCATATCCGCTGGTTTGAGTATCACCAATTCCGGAAATATTCCGAAGCTGATCGGTGACCTGTCGCTTGGTGAAATCGATCAGATCAGGTTTGGGGACGTCGCCGGAAACTGCCAGCCATATGATCGGCTCGGCATTTACATCCACTTTTTCCACATTCGGTTCAGATGCATCTTCAGGCAGATCTCCCAAAGCCCGCATTGCTTTACCGCGCACTTCCTCGGCTGCAACATCAATATCTTTATCGAGATCAAATTCTACGGTGATCTGTGAACGGCCTTCCAGGCTTTGGGAGCGAATAGAACGAATTCCGCTCAGTGTATTGATCTGCGTTTCAACTACATCGGTTACCGCCTGATCAATGATCTCAGGACTTGCTCCCGTTAAACTCGTACTCACACTTATTACCGGAAGATCGACTTCAGGATTTAGTTCGATACCCATATCCGAAAGGGCGATACTTCCGAAGATCAAAATGGCGGCTACCAGTGTGATGGTAGTGACCGGGCGTTTTATGGCTATATCAGAAATTTTCATAATCGTATCATTTTGATGAATAGCATATTAGCGTTGTAGTCGGTCAAGCATCTCCCGGTCAACGCGATTATTAAAGCGCAATTCGCCGGTTGCCCGCTGAAGGTCGAGCCGGGCAATTTCATAATTATACAGGCTGTTCAGGTAGGAGAGCTGAGCATCAAAAAAGGTCTGTTGTGCTTCCTGAACCTCAACCTGAGTCAGGGTTCCTTCCCTTAAGCCAACCTCGGCTTGCCGCAGTCCTTCATTTCCCTGCTCTAATGTAAGCTGTTGTGTTTCCACAGACTGACGGGCATTTTCAAGAGCAAGCAGCGCGCTTTGTACGTCAAAAAGGATGGCTTCCTGTGTATCATAGAACGAGATCTGCTGCTGCCTTAAGTTTGCTTTTTCCTGTTGAATTTCTCCTTCTCTTGAGAGATCGAAAATGCTCCAGTTCAGGCGCAGTCCCGCATTCCAAAACCGTCCCCAGTCATTAACTGATGAAAAGGCCGGGTTGGGATTTCCCCAGGTATTATCAAAAAATGCGCTGATGGTTGGCAGGTATTGAGTGTAGGCCGACCGGAGTACTTCCTCCTGAATACGCACATTCATTTGGCTGCTTGCTGCCTCAGGCCGGCTCTTTAAGGCGCGTTCAACGGCTTCATCCCTGTTTGTGGATGTGGGGTTGAATCTGAGTTCATCCGTCATTTCCACATTACTTGTTTGGGCAACACCTAAAATTCTAAAAAGCTGAGCCCGAGCTTGATCAACATTATTCTGAGCAAGTTGACGTTCTGTTTGAGCATTGGAAAGATCCACCCGTGCCACCAATACATTGAACTCGGTAGCAATTCCCACATCCTGATTATTTATCACATCCTGCAATAACTGCTCATTAAGGTCTACTAAGTTTTGAGCCACCTCCAGTTCTTCCTGAAGCAGCAGCACCTCATAATAGCCACGCATGGTTTCATAAATGGTTTCCTCGATGGCGGCCTGAATATTTTTCTCTGTAAGCACTTTCAGGTATTGGGCAGACCTCAGGGCAGAAGCTGTGTTTCCTCCACTAAAAATGGGCACTTCAACTGAAAGAGTTGCAGAATAGTCTTCTAGATTTTCAATACTGACCTGCTCTCCATCTACCACAAAACCCGATTTGTCCTCTTCCCGCACATAAGTTCCTGAAGCGGTAACCTCAGGGCCTGCATTTCCAATAGCGGAAAGCATTTGTCCGCTTGCGGCAAGGCGTTCTTCCAGCTCAACCTGAAGCTGACGATTAAATTGAAGGGATAATTTGATGGCATCGGCAACACTCAGCGAGCCATCTAAAAGCGGCTCTGTAGTACGGTTTATTGGAGACTCAGTACCCAGGGAATCGTTAGCGGAAGCTTCTTGCTGTGCCTTCCAATCGGTATAGGCTTCTTCTCCGGTTGTATCAATATCGCGCTGGATATTTTGCTGAGATGCACATCCTCCTAAAAAAAGTAATAGCGTAAAAAAAGTGATAGTAGTTAATATTCGCATATAGCTAATATTGTTATCATTAAGAGCTCTGTATTGAACATGATCTAAGCAAGATATGCCGGGCATTTTGTTTACAAACCATTTAAATACCAACGTTTAATAGTATTTATCACATCTACAAAGCGATTAGTTTCACTGAGAAACAGCTACTCTGTTCCATAGATTAACATATATTAACCCGAAACCTGTTTTATTTCCCTATTTGAGAGCAGAATACAATGCTGGCCTGTTGCGGGAACTTCCGGATGTGCATGATAAGTCGAAGTAGGGCTGATGACCCACTTATAGTGAAAAGGCATCAATCTGACTCACACCCCTCGGCAAAATCAGTAAACTGATTTTCCATCTCCCCTGGAGGGGAGGCTATCCATTGTAATAAACGAGATATTTATTGAAATAGAATTCACCCTCTAATACCATCCAGGAAAATCCTCCCTTGAGGGAGGTGCATGCATTTTTGGCTTGCCAAAAATACGCGGAGGGTGTGAGTCAGGACGTTATTATTCCAGCAACCCACTCACTTTCACTTCCAACTGTCGCAAAACCCCATCCATATTCTTCTTAACCTCTAAATCCGATATTCGAATAAACTGAACCCCATATCCTTCCAGGATTTTTTGGCGTTCTTCATCAAGAGCTTTTCTAGTGGGATTATCATGGGAACTCCCGTCAATCTCTATTGCCAGCATTAGTTCATGACAATAAAAATCCACAATAAATCTATCCATAGGAACCTGCCGATGAAACTGGACGCCCAGTTTTCTTTTTCTGATCTGTTGCCAAAGCAAGACCTCAGAAAGTGTCATATTCTTTCTAAGCTTTCTTGCAAAGGATCTAATTCTTTTATCGTAAGGAATAATTTTATTTCGAGCCATGTTCCGCTATTCTTTTATTACAGTAAGAGCGGTATTAAAGAGATTCCTTACAATTTTTTTTGAAGGTCGTGGTAAATAAACGTAGCCCTTGGTGCCATCACCTCTCCCCGCTATCGCGGTATTCTCCTCAAGGAGAGAATTTCCGGGGTGGATTTCTAACTGGGAGCTTGTGCCGACTTCAAAAGCCTGGAAACCACCACGGAAATTCCTCCCTTGAGGGAGGTGCCAATTTTGCCCCGGCAAAATCGCGGAGGGGGTGAGTCAAGGCACCCGATCAAAGATCTGCAAAAGCTGGAAGTATCATTGCAATCCGAATCAACCCCATTAACGATTCAACGAATAACGAACTTATAACTCCACCTCAAACACCATCTCTTCACCATCACGAATCACCGTAATCGGAACGATTGTTCCGAGCTCCAGTTCATTTAAAGCACCCATGTAGCTGTAGATGTCCTCGATCTCCATCTCGCCGATACGGATGATGATATCACCACCCTCCAATCCGGCCGTTGCCGCAGGACCGCCATCACTTACGCCCGTGATCCGGAAACCTTCACCATCAAAACCATAATCGGGGAGTACGCCCAGGGTTGGTCCGTCCATGGCCATGGATTGGCGCTGTTCGCCGGGAGCGCTCACAAAAGTCAGATCTTCTTTATCCAGTTCATCCAGTCGTTCAACAACGCGGGCCACATGATGAAGCAGCCGGGCCTGTCCTTCGAAATTGATCCACTCCGTATCATCCGAAGGGCGGTGATAATCGGCATGAGTATCCGTGAAATAGTGTAGCACCGGGATATCCTTATAATAGAAACTCGTGTGATCACTTGCTCCCGTTCCGTCCGCTACAAGATCCAGGTTCAGGGAATCGCTGTTGGCTTCGGTGAGGATAGATTCCCAGACATCTGTTGTAGCCACGCCAAAGATCATGGCACGTTCGTCACTCATTCGCCCGATCATATCCATGTTGATCATCGCCAGGGCATTGTCCAGATCTACGGTGGGATTGTCCACATAATACTGCGAACCGAGCAAGCCCATTTCCTCCCCGGAAAAAGCGAGAAACAAGACATCCGTTTCAGGGCGGTTAGCTGCAAAATACTCCGCCAGTTCCAACAAACCGGCCGTGCCCGAAGCGTTGTCATCAGCTCCATTGTGGATGGTAGAATCACTGCTGCTCAATGAACCAAACTCGCCCATCCCCAAATGATCATAATGCGCCCCGATGATGATCAGCTCGTCCGAATCTCCGGTGCCCGGAAGCAAAGCTGCTACATTTTTGGAGAGCCTTTTGTCAGCAGTGGAATCCGAATCTTCCGCATGCGGATTTTCCATGGCGGACATATTCACGGTAAACTCCTGAAAATAAGTCTCCTCGTCCCCGGCTGGTTCAAGGCCATATTCCCGAAACAGATCTGCGATATAATTTGCCGCTTTAGCCTCCTCAGCCGTGCCGGTTTCGCGCCCCTTCATCTCATCACTCGCCAGAAAGCTGATATGAGTCTGCACATCCAAAAATGAGATATCAGACGTGGTTTCAGTGGACCGTTCCTCCTGAGTACAAGAACCAAGGATCAATAACAACGCAACAATCGGAAATGCAAAAAACTTAAAATTCATGAGCAGGATATATTTGATTCAGGATAAAACAGAAGATACGGTTTTACAGCTTTTATTCTTTAAAAATGACGGGAACCGTCATCTGCCGCGAAAGCGGCGCAAGAAATGTAACCAAGGTCAATGTCATCCAGACGAACGAATGCAGCGGAGCGGAATAGTAAGGATGGCGGATGTCATTACTTTAAAAGTAATATTACAATTTACTCAATGTTTTTAGTAAATTTACTCAATATATAAGAAGTAATCACATGTATGCCTTTTCAGCGAAAACACCTTGAACTACTAAAAAAGCGGATCGAAGAGGAACCAAGACGGTTTATGCAGGTTTTGTATGGACCGAGACAGGTGGGTAAAACAACCCTGGTTCAGCAGTTTTTAGAGCAAACCGACTTAGTTTACCATTTTGCGTCAGCGGACGCCGTTCCGGCCGCCAATAACAGTTGGATCGCTCAGCAGTGGGAGACAGCACGGATCAAATACCATCAACAGGGAGAGAGAAGTATAGTTTTGGTTATTGATGAGATTCAGAAAATTGACAACTGGAGCGAACAAGCTAAGAAAGAATGGGACAAAGACAGCCATTCCGGTAATAAGCTATATGTCATAATTCTTGGTTCTTCACGATTACTGCTACAACGGGGATTGACGGAATCGCTGGCCGGAAGATATGAATCCACATATATGGGGCACTGGAGTTTTATCGAGATGGAAACCGCGTTTGGGGTTTCGCCGGAAGAATATGTGTGGTTTGGAGGATATCCGGGGGCGGCGTTTCTCATTAAAGATGAAAGCAGATGGAAGCAGTATGTGAGAGATGCGCTCATCGAACCCTCCGTTTCCAGAGATATACTCATGATGACACGCATTGATAAACCGGCTCTTATGAAACAACTATTTGAATTGGGATGCAGCTTCTCAGGACAAATTTTGTCTTTTAATAAAATCCTTGGTCAGCTCCACGATGCCGGCAACACTACTACACTTTCACATTATCTGAACCTATTAGATTCAGCCGGATTGCTGGCCGGAATTCCAAAATTTTCTCCCAATTTGGTCAGGCAGCGGGCATCCAGCCCAAAATTCCAGGTTCACAATACCTCATTAATGTCGGTACAGGAAACTCGTTCTCGTCAAACTGTCAGAAATGATCCGGCCGAATGGGGACGGTGGGTAGAATCGGCGGCGGGTGCTCATCTGTTAAATTATAGCTTCACAGAAGATTTTGAACTTTATTACTGGAGGCACCGAAATGACGAAATTGACTTTATATTAAAGAAAGGTGAAAAACTGATGGGCATCGAAGTCAAGTCATCAGTAGGCAGATCAACGTCCGGTATGCAGGCTTTCACTGACACCTTCAATCCTGAAAAAATACTACTAATTTCCGATGACAGCCTCCCATGGCAGGAATTCCTAAGGCTAAACCCGGCCTCACTGTTCTGATTCGATGACGTCCACGTCATCTGCCGCGAAAGCGGCGCAAGAAACGTAATTAAGGCCAATGTCATCCTAAAAGAGTGAGTGAAACGAACGACTGAAGGATCTCCCTTTCATGCCACGGAGCCGCATCAACCAGACCCTTCACTTCGCATGCGCTTCATTCAGGATAACAGGCTCCGGGGTATCCTTCATAGCCGTCCGCCAGCCGGCGGACCGACATTCCCTAAATAGGAATACAATTTCAACACCAGATCCACAATCCACACTTCGGTCCACCGTCCTCCGTCTTCGGTCTATACACCCAAAATCACCCAAAAACCCACTCAAAACTCAAAACTAAACACTCAAAACTTATCCTCTTCACCCAATCATCACCAACGTTTACCAACTATAAACCACCCCAAAGTTTCTAAAGGCCACCATTACTTATACAAAAGAAATCAAATTTGGTCGAGGCACCGATCCCGTCGTATATTGAAAGCAGTTACTCAAAAAAACAAGCCCACGGAGGCAATCCGGTCGGGCTATTTTTATGCTTTTCTTTTTCGGTTTGAACCGATTTTAGAACACCTTATTTAAGTGTCCGTCTCACCATAACATTGCAAAATTTGTAGTATCACCCTACATTAAACATGAAATTAATACTCCTTTTGGCTATGCCAAAGGCTGGGCTCATACTTCGGTATGAGCCTTTTTTATATTGGGGCGGGGGAAAGATGAAAACCATAAGCTATATTGACGGCTTTAACTTGTATTACAATACATTTAAGGGGAAAAGAAATACCGATAATATTAGGTACAAATGGCTTGATCTGGAAAAGCTTATCCCGAGAGTAGTCTCGAAAAAATATAAAAAGAACACATTTCTTAAGACGAAATACTACACAGCTCATGTTTCAGGTAAGGAAGATCCGGTAAAGTTGAAAGACAAAATGTTTATCTGAATACACTAAAAAATTTCTGTCAGCAAACGGAGATTTATTATGGCAATTATATTGTAAAAGAATCATATCGGACGAAGGTTCATAATTTTTTTCTATTCTCACCTAAGGTGAAAGTTTTTTTACCGGAGGAAAAAGGCTCCGATGTAAATTTAGCTTCACATATGTTATTGGATGCCTTTCAAAATGAGTATGAGGTAGCTGTACTTGTATCCAATGATTCTACTTGGAAGAACCCATGCGAATTGTCACTGAAGTATTTAATAAGAAAATTATTTTAGTACAACCGAAGCATGTTAATACTTCAAAAAGTCTGATCAAGTACAGTTTTGACGTATTAAGATTTGATACCAATGATTTAAAGGAATGTCAGCTGCCCCTTGATATTCCTTATACTAAGTATCATAAACCAAATGAGTGGAAGTAATTTAAAAGAAAGTACCCGTCGGGCTATTTTTATGCTTTTCTTTTTCGTTTGAAATGTTCTGCTTTCTCATCTAGGATCACAAAAGACACCCCGTCAATTTCAATCCCATTTATTTCTTTATTCTTGATAAGCCTATATACATGCTGGCGAGTTATGCCTTTCTCTTCCGCGAAATTTGAAATGGTCTGTAATTTATTTGTATCAATCTTCATGATTACTTATGTTACAGTTGTAACATTGTTAATTTTGGAAATTATGTACAAAGAGAGAAGATATAAAAAACGATTAAACCGATACCGACCATTTTTGTTATTGGGAAACCAGATTGATGGAAGACTATTTTGTGATAAAGTTTTTGAATTTAAAAATTTAAAAGATTTAAGAGAGCGTTTGCCAAATGCACTATTTCAAATTAAAGGAGAAGGTGAATGGGATTTTGAATTATACCAAGTACCCAAAGAGTATAAAATATATTTTCGCTTGGGGTACTACAGATACCCAAACCGAGGCACGAAACTTTTCCGATATGATTATATGAACTTACCGATTAAGGCTGTCGAGTTTCATGATCATGAAATATCTTTTATAGGTGCAATGAAATGTGAAGAAGACAGGATAAAATACGTAGGGAGTGATATTGAAGTAGAAATAAACCGGATTTTTTGGGATTGGAAGTAACTACATTATAATATTCAAGGTCGCTTTTTCACATACATATTCTTTATATTCGCAGTGAAATCGGTGCACAATTTCACTTCAAAAAGAATTAATAATGGGCGATTTACGCTTTTCCGGTCACGAATCTTTTCAGTGCCGAAATTTATGGCTAAAAAAGGGGTTTGATTTTATAGATCAAGAGGATGGTAATTTTAATTCTGATGAAGCAGTTTTGTCCCTTGGGGTTGGAAAAAACATGACGACTTCCATTCGATTTTGGATGGATGCCATGGGATTAAGAAAAGACAAAACCATAACAGAATTTGCTACTACCTTATTTTCTGATGGTGGATGGGATCCTTATTTAGAAAACACCGGCAGCTTATGGCTTTTACATTATGAATTGGTTAGTAATAATCATGCAAGCATATATAGTCTTGGATTCAACCATTTCAGAAAGTACCGCACTGAATTTACTAAAGAGCACCTTATCACTTTTTTAAAAAATTGGTCGTCAGAAAAAAATAAGCTTCCAGCGGATAGTACATTAGAGACAGATATTGGCGTTTTTCTAAAAACTTATGTGAGACCTACTTCACGTGATGGCAGAAAAGATATTGAGGATCAATTCTCATCACTTTTACTTGAATTGAATTTGATCAAAGAAATTGAAGTAGTAGATGACAACGAAAAAGAGAAAAAAACCTGGTATAGGTTTGAAACTTCACAGCAAGAAACTCTCCCAAATGAAGTTTTCCTTTATACTCTTTTAGATAATGATCGTTTTGGAAGCTCAATTAAAATTCAGGAACTGTTAAATGCCGAAAACAGCCCCGGGAGTATTTTTCTTCTAACTCCAGATACCCTTGTTTCGAAAATTGAAGCATTGGCTTTACAATATGATAGTATCGTTTATACTGATGACGGTGGTATTCGACAAATTCAGATTATTGATAAAGAAAGTTTAAACAAGTATGACGTATTAGCTGATTACTATGGCAGAAATTAAAACTACGTTTTCTCCTTCCATTAATGTAGACCGAGATTTTAATAAGGATTTCGATTACATCGTTACGTCTAATGCAAAGCAGATTTATGATCAGCTTCTTCGAAATATTGAGACTGGAATACATTCCTATTCAATAATTGGAAGTTATGGTACCGGAAAATCATCTTTTCTGTTGGCACTTAAAAAACATTTAGATGCCACAGATAAAGTAAATTACTTTGAGCCCTTAAATGGCAAGTTTCCTGAAATCAAAAACTTTGAGTTTGATTACATAGTAGGAAAATATGGGTCTCTTATTGATCAGTTTATTAAAAAATTTAGCCTGGGTTCTTCAACAAGTGAAGAAGAGCTTCTTGATTGGATTGAAAAAGAGCACAAGAAAAAGAAAAAGGAAGGAATTTTTTGGTTTATTGCCATTGATGAATTTGGCAAACATTTGGAATATGCCGCGAATAATAATCCTGAAAAGGAACTCTATTTCATTCAGTTACTTGCCGAGTTTGCAAATAATGAAGAAAAGAATCTCTACTTCATAACCACTCTTCATCAAGCTTTTGATTCATACGCTCATGGCTTGGATTCCCAACAACGAAAAGAATGGGATAAGGTACGTGGCCGACTCAAGGAATTGACCTTCAATGAACCGGTTGAACAGCTACTTCATATCGCTAGCGAGTTCCTGAAGGGTGATGATGAAGACTGGAAAAAGCTAAGAATTGGAGAGTTGATAAAATGCATTGAGGATGCACGTGCTTTTCCACTTCGTAATGATTTAACGCTTGAATTAGCCAAGCATTTATATCCTTTAGATCCCCTATCTGGCGGAGTAATAAGTTTGGCACTTCAGAAATACGGACAAAATGAACGCTCGCTTTTTACTTTTCTACAGTCAGATGAGTTTTTAGGAGTAAACGATTTTGATCAAGCATCGAATCCCTATTATAACTTAAGCTGTGTTTATGATTATCTAATTTACAATCATCATCATTTTCTTTCTTCTAAGTTTAATCCTCATTACATACAGTGGAATGCTTTGAAACGATCTCTTGAACGTATTGAGTCGTACTTTGATCAAGATGTAAGGTCTATGCAGATGATCGTAAAATCGATCGGTCTTTTAAACATCTTCTCTTCAGATGGAGCTAAAATTGATCTAGAGTTTTTTAAGCAGTATGGCAATATAGCACTTGGTATTAGTGACGTTGATAAACTCATTAATCGGCTGGAAGAGAAAAAAATCATTCATTATCGAAGCTTCAAAAAACAGTTTATCCTCTTTGAAGGAACTGATTTTGATATTGAATATGAACTTCAGAATGCGACCAGTAAAATTGAACCGGTTAGTAATGTTGTATCCGAATTAAAGAAGCATTTTGATTTCCCTTTCGTCCCTGCAAAACGTATTACTTTTGAAAAAGGTACTCCTCGATTTTTTGAATTTATACTTTCTGAAAAAGCTCAAAATAGGTTACCAAAAACACCTGTTGATGGATATATAAATCTTGTTTTTCAGGAAGATATCGATCGTGTTATAAAAAAATCGAAGGAAGAGAATTTCCCAATTCTGTATGGAGTTTTTTCAAAAACAGCAAATATTGAAGATCAGCTATTCAAGATCAAAAGAACTCAATATTTAATTGGCGAAACCCAAGAATCAGACAAGGTCGCTACAAGAGAATTGAAGTATCTGTTACAAGATCAAATCGATGAATTAAATAAAACTGTTCTTACCAATATTAATTCTGTTTCGGATAATATCGAATGGATCAATAACGGTAAGAAAATAAGCATTAGAAATAGTGGTGATTTCAATCACATACTCTCTGAAATTTGTGGAGATGTTTATGACAAAGCTCCAACTTTTAAAAACGAGTTAATCAACAAGGATAAAGTAAGTCCTGCAATTTATAGGCCGCGGAAAGATCTTTTAAAGGATTTACTCACAAAACAAGATCAAGAGCTTTTAGGATATTCTGACGATACTTTTCCTCCTGAGAAGACCATTTACCTTTCCATGCTTCATAAGCCGGGATTCCATAGACAAGTAAATGACAGTTGGGAGTTAGGAGAGCCCGATGCTGACAGTGGATTTATTGAACTTTGGGAAGCAAGTGAAGAATTTTTTGAAAGCACAAAGTCCGGTAAACGGAAATTAACAGACCTCATTTCAATTCTTGAAAAACCACCTTATGGATTAAAGGCGGGCTTTATTGAAATGTGGATTCCTATTTATTTAATCCTCAAACAAAATGATTTCGCTCTATTCCAAGAGGAGGCATATGTACCGGAGCTAAATTTCGAAATTATAAATTTAACCTACCGAAATCCCAAGCTTTTTGAGATTAAGGCTTTCCATATCAGCGACCTCAAAAAGAAACTTTTCGCCAAATATCGCTCATTGTTAAACCAAAATGAAGAGGTTGAGTTTTCTAATAAATCGTTTGTAGAAACCATCCGTCCACTTTTACTGATTTATGCGGAATTAAATGATTATGGACGAACCACTCGGAAAATTTCTAATTATGCCCAAAAACTCCGAAGTGCCATTAAATCTGCAACAGATCCAGAGAAAGCATTCTTTGATGATTTTATTTCGGCTTTAGGTTTTGCCAGCCTTAAAGATTTAGAATCAGATAAAGCCGTAAAGAGCCTCATCTATCAATTGGATAAAAGCATTGAGGAAATTAAATATTCCTACGATCGCCTTATTGATCGAATTGAGGAATGCCTGTTGGCGACTTTAGATTATAAGAGTGAAAAGTATGAAGAGTACTTATCTCTTATAAAAGGCCGGTATGCTTCATTAAATGAATATCAGTTGGTTCCATATCAGAAAAAACTTTTGACTCAGTTGACTTCCAATCAGCCGGGGCGGAAAGAATGGATTGAAGCGGTTGCTTTTGCGGTATTGGATAAGCCGCTCCAAAATATTGGAGATGATGAAGAACCCATGCTTCTTAAAAAATTATCAAATCGGATTGAGGAACTTGACAATCTTCGAGAATTAAGTAAGTTAGATCTCAACTTGGAAGAGGAAGAGGCTTACACGTGCAAGATTACTCCTTTTAGTAAAAATCCCGTTGATCTCACCGTGACGGTAAAAAAGAATAAGTTATCTAATGAAAGTGATCGGCTCCAAAAATTGAAGAAACTTTTGACTAAAGATAAGAATCTGAATTTGGCACTACTTTTTAAATTGATAGAAGAACAGGGAGAAAATGAGTGAAATTCGTCACGTATTAGGTATTAGTGGTGGTAAAGACAGCGCTGGCTTAGCTATCTACATGAAGGATCATTTTTCTTCCCTTGATTTAGATTTATACTGCTGTGATACCGGAAAAGAATTGGACGAGACCTACGAACTCATCAGTAAGCTGGAATCGTATTTAGGGAAAAAAGTAACCATGCTGGAGGCTGTTGACACCAAAAAAATGGCTAAGCCGGATTACACAAATGGTTCTCACAAGAATACTCCCTTTGATTATTATTTAGATGATTATGATGGATTTCTGCCCTCATCTTTTGCCAGATGGTGTACCAAAAATTTAAAATTAAAGCCGTTTGAAGAATACATCGGAGATGACCCAACCATTTCTTACGTAGCTATTCGGGGAGATGAAGAACGGGAAGCTTATGTTTCTACCAAGGAAAATGTGCAAACCATATTTCCCTTTAAGAAGAATATTTGGAGTGCGGATGTCATAATGTTGGTACTGGATGAACACAACATTGGACAGCTTAGAGATGTTTATGAGAAAAAGGTTAAACCAGAAAACCTGACTCGAATTTTAGAAGAATTGGAACGTCCTATTTCTCCTGAGTACAATTTGAACCGCAAGACCAAAACGCTCATTGATTTAGACGTTACGGCCTTCAATTACGCGGTATTTCATTTTTTAAAAAAAACGGATTATCCTATAGGCCGTTTGGATGACTTTCCTTTATTGGATAAAAGTGAGTTAGAGCAAGACAAACGCATTATAGTTCGTGACCAAGTTTTTGAGATGCTGGAAAAGTCCGGCGTAGGTGTTCCTCAATATTATAAGAAGTTGGAATATGAGGTGGACGGGCAAAAGGGAACCTATTCTCGAACTCGTTCGGGTTGCTTCTTCTGTTTTTACCAGCAAAAAATTGAATGGGTTTGGTTGTATGAAAACAACCGAGAAAAATTCAAAGAGGCCATGGCCTATGAAAAAGAAGGCTTTACCTGGATGGAAGAGGAATCATTAGCTGAGTTAGCTAAAGAAGAACGAAGAAATGAAATTAAACGCCAACATTTAAAACGAAAACAAAACGGATCGGGGAAGAAATCCAAAGAACTACGCAGCATCCTTCTTAGCGAGGATGAAAAAGGGCAGTACTTCGATAAAGAAGATGAGGATTATGCAGGGTGTACGGTTTGTTTTATTTGAGTTATGCTTAGAGGATTTAAAATCATATTAAACAAGGCATCAAACTTTTATGTGTTCTCAGAAAAAAGGCTATTTTTTGAGTTCAATACTTTTAATGTAATTATTGATTTAAAAAAGTCTTTTAATTTCAAAGAGGGAAACTTTAGAGAGCATAATGAGCCGATTTTAAGTAAAATAAAACTTAACCAAATAGAGAATTTTACTTTTACAGCAGATGAATACTTAGGTTGGAGAGACGATATTATTGATTACAAAGAACCTATTTCAATTTGTAATCAAATGTATGATTTTTTGAATATAATAAAGAGTTTTGATTCTTCAGTAATATTCAGTTTCAGCTTGTCTACAAATGAAGGGTATGATCAAGTCGGTGATTGGGGTTTTTGTGGAGAGCCAAACTACATTTTTTTAATAAATGTTGAGTCAAAACTACTAGAAGAAAGCAGTATTGAGCTTCTTATAAAAAAACTTGAAGAACTGGACTCGAAAGCACCACCAAAATATTACTGGCAGTTTTATAAACGATATAAAAGAATTGAAGATTCAGGTTCCTTAAATATTGTTAGCACAAACACTAAGGTTAGAAGAATCGGTTATTTTAAGTTATTAAGTGACTTTCTTATGAAAGAAAGTAGAATTTCCGAGAAATTAATTAATCGAAAGTTTGAAGAATTTGTAGCTCCTTATAATAAAGAATTAATTCTGTATAAGAATAATAAAGGAATTATTGAGGAAACAAAGAGAGGTACTTCTGCAAAACCCTACATTGAAACAGCAAAGGCATTAAACTTTATACATAAAACTAATCGAGTTTATTCAACAGGTAAATTATTTAAAGTATATGGAGCCATTCAATATGAAAGAAAAAATAATACTTCAAACATCTTTAGATTAGACAAGTTTGACAAGCTCTATTTTCTAGAGGCCATACTCAAAAATGATTTTTTCTACACCTCATTACTTCTTGAGTGGTTATATTTTAGCTCAGAGGAATTGAGTTATGAAACACTTTTAAATAATTTTTATCCATACATATTGATGCGGCTTAACCAATATTTATCTAGTTCTATTTTGAATAAGGGGTCAAAAAATTATCAAGAATTAAAAAAAGTATCAGAGAGAATCACCAGTTGGAAAAAACCATTGGTTTATTTAGAACATATATTGATGCCAAGAATAAATTGGTTATTTGATTTAGAGCTAATCAAAATAGATAAAAACCTAAACCTATTGATAACAAGAGAAGGAAAAAGACTTTTTCAAAATATATGTTTTTGGAATGATATAAATTGGAGTCCAATAATAAACTCTAATGAATTCTTAAACTTTTTTGCTGTCCATACTTTTGATTCAGCTTTCCAAAAATCAAAGCATATCCAATATGAAGATGACGTTAAAAAAATTATAAATAATAAAATCGACAACTATGTTGACATCTCATTTAAATATTTTAAAACATTAGCTCCCAATCGAGTTACATCGTCACAGTCAATAAATTATACTAAGTATATGTTATACCTGAATGATGATTTAACTGTGGGTTATCGTTATATATCAAATTATCTTGCAGCTGATGATCAAAATAGATTTATTTACAAGTTCCAGAGACAATACGGAGATGGATACATACAAAGGATTAAAAAATGAGTTTTGAAGAAAAATATCACCTAACGACTAACCCTTTTAGAATCACACCTGCGGTAAGTTCGGAGGAAATAGTTTGGGCAGGATTTAGCGGTTTAAAAAACAAGTTTATTAAAAGAATTAAGAGAAGTATAAAAATTCCTAATTCCAGTTTAATACTTAATTGGGGAGAATATGGTAGTGGAAAGACTCACGCAGCCCGATTTTTCTGTAGTAAAAAGCAACTTGAAATTATTTCAAAAGAAGTTAATAGCAAGCCTCCATATTCGTTTACATTTCCATTACCAAAGGGAAAAGACCCTGTTTATAGCATTTACATTTCAGTAATAGATAAGTTAGATATAAAACAAATTCGTAATGATTTTGACAATCAATCAATTCTGAAATTTATAGATTTATACAGTGACAATTTGCAAGTCCAGAGCATTTTAAGTGCAATTTTTAACGAGAATGTTGAAGACGTTTCTTTATTAAAAAAATATTTATACGGCAATGTCACTAACACAGAGCTTAAAAAGCTTAATCAATATGGAATTCTTCGACACTTAAAATCAGACAGCGATTATACGAAGGTATTAGCAGGTTTATTTACCTGTTTAACTTTTAATAAATTAGTTTATTCGTCCATTATACTATGGATTGATGAATTTGAAGATTTGGCAATTCTTAGCAGCTCAAATATTGATAAGACAAATAATTTCATACGGGAGATACTAGATAACACACCAAACAATTTGCTAATTTTCATAAACCTAACACAGTCAGCATTATTCGGGCAAGAGGATTTAGGAGAATATGTGAGTGAGGCTGTAAGGTCTAGAATTAGAGATCGAATAAATTTTGATTTGCCTTCAGAGCAAGATCTAAAAGATTACTATTTAGATCTTGTAACTACTTTTAGAGCGGGAAAAGTGGATGATGAATATGCACCATTTTCTAGCGAATTAATTTCAAAAATTATTGCTGAACTTGGTAACGTTTCAATTAGATCTTTTAATGAGGCTCTTTCAATGACACTAGAATTGGCTGATTTAGAAGATGTTGTACCAATTAGTATTGAATTCTTTGAAAAGTACAAAGAAGAAATTATTGGTTGGAAACAGGAATGAAGCAAATTATATGCATATTAGATGCTTGCTCGATTATCAATTTGATCCATATTGATGAAGATGATTTTCTACTTAAGAAACTCGATGAATATATAGAATATTATTTATGCGAAACTGTCTTTAGTGAGGTGTGTGCTAATGTATATACAAAAATTGATAAATTAAGAAATGAAAAGAAAATAAAACCAGAGGAAGCTAAGGAAAGAAAAAAAGAGATAGACATTACTCTGAGTAATTTTCGCCAGAAACAGGAAAAAAACTCAAAAATAAAGACTGAGTTTGGGGCAGATTTTTTTAAAACCGTAAAAAGCTTGACCAATTATCCGAAAAATAATGGAGAATTCTATTCTACTGCATTAGCCTTATACATTAGTCGATTTAAAGAGATTAATAAAAAGAAATTTATTGGTACAAAAGTTTTTTTTCATACAGATGATTATCCAGCTAAGGAATTTTTTTCATCTTTCTTTTTTGAACAACAAATAGGTTACATTGAAGATACTGCAGATCTTTTAGTTCTTCTTTATCGTTTAGATGAAACTTTTACTATTAATCAGTTAGACAGATATCTGAGTAATCTTTTTTCAGAATATGCTCCTGAAGTTTCAGGTCTTCATAAAAGACTACAGAAAATTAAATCTAGTCTTAATTTAAAACTCCGTAGAGACAAAGCTTTCATCAAGAATCTAGATAAGCTCATCTATAAGTTATCTGAATTTGAATTCTTTGAGATAAATGAACCTATAAAATTCTTTTCCAGAAATTCAAAAAAGTATCCAAATGTTTATGATGCAATTAATCACTATTCTTTAGTCTTAGACCTACAGTCAAACTCTACAGGATTATTGGAAAAAATCCGTAAGGTTCGTAAAGAAAAAGATAATGTGTTTCGCTTAGGATTAGCTTCTTAAGCCTTCAATTCTTCCAATCCCAAAAAATTCAGAATAAACTTGGGATAGTAGTTTTCGAAAGCATTTTTGTTATCGGGCTACTCATCCAACAAATCCAAAAACGAATTATCATTTTCAGTAAAGAAAGTAGGTTCTTCTTCAGCTTTGGAGCGAATGATATCAAAGCCTCCATTGGCATAACTTTCAATGGAAGTTTTTAGATCGGTAATGAACTTTTCTACCTCGCTTTCTTCCATGTTTTCAATTTCAAATAATCCAATATCAGACTTTGCCAACACCCCCATAATGATATAGTTAGCAATTTCTTGAGGCTTCCAGCTTTCAATCTCAATAAACTTCTTTTTTTCGGTGCCGGATTCAATAGGAATCGGATAATCTCTTTTTAGTCCTAAAAGAGTAGCATACATATAGATTTCATATCGAGTAGAAAAATATTTACCCTGTGTCCATTTATCTTCTTCAGATGCAGTACCCATTCCAGCTCCCTGTTCAATAGTATAATCCAAAATCAATTGATAATACTTAGCATCATATTCGGGAGCTCTGGTTTTTATTCTTTCTAATAAATTCATTATCAATTTAATGCTTTAATATTAGTAGCTAATTTTGCCCTATTGCTTCTTTCTGATTCGGGTAAATTTGGCGTTACCATATAGACTTTTCCAAGATTTACTTCATCACTTTTAAGCAGTTCGTTTCGAAGAGATTCATTTTTATAAAACTCTTTGCTCATAATAATACTCTGCCGATATATTTGGCTTACAGTCTTACAAAAACCAATGGTGTAATCGTCTCCAAAAACTGACATTGGCGCATCAGAAATAAGCGTATATAAATCCGTTTCTCGTGTATTTTTCCGAGCGGAAATAATGGCCATAATAGTTGCCAGCTTAATTAAAATTATATTCCCAGTATTGAGCTGGAATAAAACCTCTCCATTATCATCCACCAGTTCAGGTGTATAATTTCCATTGTATTCTTTTAACCTAATAATGCCTCGAGCGGAAAGATTATCTTGAGTCATACTTAGATAATGTTTATTAGCTTCATCTTCCAACGTCTGAATTAGCTCTTGAAAAACTCGGTCTCTCGTAGATTTAGTAGCGTTATACAAATCTTCACATAATTCCACTTTCTTGTGCAGTGAATCTGGAATATTCCCAACAACCAAGTTCTCAAACTGCTTTTCTTTTTGATTAAGTTTACGTTTGGTCTCTTCTATTTCGTTGTTATAGTATCCAATCTCAGTATTGAATCTCTTTGCATAATCCTGTTGAGCCCTAAGTGAATGAATAATGTTGTTAGCCTGATCTATGTTGATTGAAGTTTCAATAATATAATTCTGAATCTCTCCTTCAATTTCATCTAATTGATCTTTTAACTCGTCTTTTTCATCATTCAATTTTTGAATTAGAGTTAATGTGTTGGCAATATCATCATCGATACCAGGTATTTTATTTTCCTGGATCAATCCATTTTGATACAAAGACTTAAATGAAGAAGAAAAATCATGTTTTGATATTTCTTCCTCTTCAAGATTCTTGACCTTTTCTTTAGAACGATTGATAAGACTTTCTATACTTTTATATGGCTCCGAACCCTTTTCAGCAGGCCGATCACAAACAAGACAGTGTTCTTGTTCAAGCATTTGTTGCACATAAACAGGCTCTGGAACATTAAGAGGAAGCCGTGTCTGCATTTCCTCAATGATTTCTTTTTGTGCAATCATTTTGGCTTGAATTTCAGATTGTTTACTTAAACGTTCTTTTTCATACATACTGTATTTGTCACTGAACTGATCATATAGATCCTTAGTACCTTTTAAAATCCATGAGTTAGTGAAAAGCTTCTTATGAAAGGATAATTGTTCACTTCTCAGCCTTTGATGTACCCGGTTATAATCTCTTTCTATTTCTTTTCTTTTATCACTTAACTCTTTTATAGTTTTTGCATCTTCTAATTTGTTAAGCAATTCCTCACTTTTTGATTCAGCTTTCCGGCTATTTTCAGTGGCTTCTTTGAGCTGCAATTTGTAGCTGGTCAATTTTTTTTCTAACCGTTCCTGCTCTGCTGCCAGCTCATCACTTTTTTCTTTGTCATTACTTAACGAACGCTGCTTTTTCTTTAGCTCTTTTTTGGCTTGTTTCAATAATGTTTCTGCAGTTGAAGTAATATTATCAAATCTAGAAATATCTGAGAGAACATTAATTGCTTGTGTAAGAGTTTCTGAGTTTCTAAAGTCAATAATATTTTCAACCTGTTCGCCTTGAAACCACATGTAGGGCTTTATATTGTCAGGAAGAATTTTTCTTTTTATTCGTTCTATCTCATTTTCATCGTCAACAACTTGTGCTTCTAAAAAAGCTGTCTTCTTGGTTACTTTTTCAACACTTTTAGTTCCAAAATTAACATTGCCATCATCTTTTGTTCCTTTAAGTTGCCTTTGAATGGTATAAGTATCTTCTTTTCGACTATCAAAAAACGTCAATGTAACAGAACATTCAATTTGCCCATCTTCAGCCTCATGAATAGCTCGATCAGAAATGATGGTATTATTTATTTCTTTAGTAGGCCTAAATTCTTTAGAACTTGTATCAAAACATTTGTCATACATTACCCAATAAAAACCATCGAAAAGCTTAGATTTTCCATATCCATTATCACCAATTATTACATTGATCCCTTCGTTAAATTCCAAGCGATTTTCCCCGTAATAACACATAAAATTGTAAAGGTCTATACTTTTTAAAATCATAGTTTACCACTAATTAATTTATTTGCTTTCCGAGTAGTAGTTTGCTCTCCTTCCCCACTTAACTCACCTTTAATGATAGTTTTCAAAACTTCTATAATTAGAATTTGACGTTTATCTGCCCACTCAAATTCTTGGGCTTCACTTTCTTCTAAATATCCCTTTTCAGTGAAAACATCATCTTCTAAATACGTTCTAAGTAACTGTTCTCGAGTCATACTTTTAATTCATTATATATTGAATCACTGTTGTCCGGTTAAAATTTAGTGATACGTTCCGATCTATGCTAACAGGT
>JBBDSP010000005.1:0-46319 GCA_040904925.1 Gracilimonas sp.
TTATATTATTTTAGTTGAGTTGAGTTGAGTTGAGTTGAGTTGAGTTGAGTTGAGTTGTCATCCCTGTACAGGTAACTCGTTGACATGAGTTAGTTTTTGGCCATTCGAAAAACTCTTGTTTTAGTTTTATGTATGGAAAGGTGAGTATGGTCATAAAAAAGTATTACAAGCCAATGCGGTCCTATTAGTCCTATACTCCGACCTCACCTAAATCCTCTCCTTTGCAAGGAGAGGACTTTTTTTGATATTTATGAAAGTGTAGATGGTTAGTGATAGCTTAGAGTTCTGTCAATGCGTCTTTCTCCTTGGTGAAGGAGAAAACAAAAGAGGTCGGAGTATAAGGCTGGGAGATATGATATGCTGATGCAGAAGTTTTGTTATCGAATTATCTAACTTCTACAATCCTGAGGGTACCCCCGAAAGACCTACACAACTATGAAACTGCATCAACCCGTGAAGATGCTTCGGAAGTATCCTCAGCATGACTTCAAAAAGAAGAGTAATACCGATACTTATTTGGGAGTTAAGGTAGCGATCGGCAATATCACCTCTTCCATAGAAGCTCCGCCGTGCTGAAAGGTATCGCGATAGCGGTTTTGGTATTTGTGATAATTGGTCGGATAAACGAAGTAATAATCCTCGCGGGCGATCATGTAATTATTGATAGCGCCAACGGCGGGTAATCGATATTCTTCCGGATTGTCCATAAATATAACAGCATCTGATTCGTCGGCTTTCAGATTGCGCCCATATTTATATCGGAGATTCGTGGCGGTATCTTTATCACCGAAAACCTTGGTATCACGAAGCGCCCGAACCGAACCGTGGTCGGTTGTAATGACCAGCGTTACATCTTCCTTGGCAAGCCCCTTGAACATTTGCAGCAGTGAAGAATGTTGAAACCATGCTTCCGTTACCGAACGGAAAGCAGAAACATCGGGTGCCAGTTCTTTGATTACATCAGAGTCGGAGCGGGAGTGAACCAGTGTATCCACAAAATTAAAGACAAAGGTTGCCAGCTTAGACTGTGAGTAGCTCTGGATCTTATCAGCTACTCTGCGGCCGGCATCGGCATTCAGCATTTTCTCATATTTGAAATTGATGTCAATTCCGTGCCTTTGCAACTGTCTTTTGAGTAACTCCTCTTCATGGCGGTTCAGGGAAGTTTCATCCTGACCCTGTTCCCATAGCTCGGGGTACATCCGCTCAATATCGGAAGGATATAATCCCGCAAAAATAGAATTCCTTGAGTAAGGCGTTGCAGTCGGTAAAATGGAATAATAGAAATCAGTATCAATGGAATAATGATTCGACAAGAACGGTTCAAAGAGCAGCCATTGATCGTACCGCATACAGTCGATGACAAAAAACATCACGTGCTTATCTTTTTCAAGATGCGGGTTCACATACTTCTCAAAGATCTCGGGGGATAAAGTTGGACGGGAATCGCTTTTGCCTAACCAGTCTTTGTATTCCTGACCTAAAAATTTTCCAAACTCTTTGTTGCCCTGCTGAAATTGGTCCGAGAGTACTTGCTTTAAACCTTCGTCTCCATCGCCGAGATCAATTTCCCATTGGGTGAGTTCCTTGTAAACATCGATCCATTCTTTCCAGTGGGTGCCCGGGTGTATACGGGATGAAAGCTCATTGAACTGCCGTAAATAAACCTGCGCTGATTTTTCGGATTGAATGCGACTGCGTTCTAAAAGCCTTTTAGTGGTGAGCAAAATTTGGTTGGGATTCACCGGCTTGATAAGATAATCTGAGATCTTCCCACCAATTGCATCTTCCATGATCGACTCTTCTTCACTTTTGGTGATCATAACCACAGGGAGTGAAGGCTGCAACGCTTTGATCTTTTCGAGGGTCTCAATTCCGCCCATACCCGGCATTTGTTCATCCAGATAAACGATATCAAAGGGCTGTGATTCAATCATACTGACTGCATCATCCCCGTTACTTACCGGCGTGATCTCGAATCCTTTTTTTTCTAAAAATATAATGTGCGATTGCAGATGATCTATTTCGTCATCTGCCCAAAGTATTTTTGGCATGAAGTCCTTTTAAGTTAATTGTCGATCTTGATAAACGGGCGAATATTCTCCAGTCGGACCGGTCCAATACCCTTTACATTAAGCAGTTCATCTATAGAATCAAAACCGCCGTTAGCCTCCCGGTATTGAATGATATTATCAGCATAAGCCGGGCCAATTCCATCCAACGTTTGCAACTGAGCACTGCCGGCTGTATTTATATTGATGAGATTTATGGGAGATTGTTCCGAAGAATCAGAAGTTTTTTCTGTTTCATTAGTCTCAATAGATGATTCCGGAGGCGCTTCAGTGGCATTGTTAACTGATAGATCCGGATTATATTTTTCTTCCAATTCCTTTTCTTGCTGATGGAGCATAGTGCTTCTCTTTTCAAACTCGGTAACGATCTCGTCATACTCTTCCTGAGAGTATTGATAGGTATCCTGTATAAATAACGTAATAGAAAATAAAACGGCCAGAAGGACTAATAAAATGGTAAACGCGATCCGCTCACTTCGGGAGATCTGAAGCCTCTCGATCCAGAAAAAAGTTTTCCGTTTTAGGTCGTTTAAATTCATAGCTAAATATGGGTTTGCTTCATTTAAAACTCAATACTGAATTTTAACTGAGGTTAGACCTTGTTTCCCATTCAAGGATGTGGGATTTTCGGTAAAAATTATTTCATGTTAGATAATCTCACATTTTCATATAACGATCAGAAAATAGCCTTTCAGAAAACCGGCAAAGGTAAACCGCTGGTGATTTTGCATGGCTGGGGAAGCAGTAAGCGAGTGATGATGTCGGTAGCTCAAAATCTGTCCCATTTATGCACAAGCTATGTGCTGGACCTTCCGGGCTTTGGTGACTCCCCCGAACCAAGCCGGGCCTGGAGCATTGATGACTATGCAGATGCCGTTCAGGCTTTTATTGAATCATTAGAGGAAGAAAAAATAGATGTGCTGGTACACTCATTTGGGGGACGTATTATACTGAAATTATGCGCAAGAGATTTTGGTAAAGCTCATATCGATAAGGTATTGATAACCGGTGGGGCGGGAATGAAGCCGAAACGCTCCATGAAGTTCTATTTCAAAAAATACACTGCAAAAACCTTAAAGGCTCCTTTCCTGATGCTTCCCGGTTCACTCCAGAAAAAAGCCCTGGGGTGGTTGCGCTCAACTTCACTTTGGAAAAGTCTTGGTTCTTCTGACTACTCCAAATTGAGCGGCGTGATGAGAGAAACATTCGTGAGATCCGTGAGTGAATACTTGGAATCAAGCCTTCCAAAAATCCCACATGAAGTGCTGTTACTTTGGGGAAGAAACGACGATGCTACTCCGGTTTACCAGGGCCAAAGAATAGAAAAAGGAATCAAGAACTCAGCTTTGGTGATCATTGAAGATGCCGGGCATTATGCTTTCCTCGATAAGCCCAAACAGTTTGCAAGAATTGCAGAGGCGTTTTTTAAAAGTTAGAGATGAGATACAAGATGTGAGATGAAAGACTTTTTCGTGTCTTTTATCTCACGTCAAACATCTCAAATCTTAAGCATTCGTAAAGCTCTTTTCCCATCTATTTCCGAATAGTCATAACTAAACAGGATTATATTCCCGAATAGTTATAACTAAAATGGATTATGATCCCGAATAGTTATATATTTGGCGTGAAATATATCGAGTATGTTCTATAACTATGATTAAAAGACAACTGCAAAAATCGCTAAAAGAACGGCTTTTTGATGGAAAGGCGATCATATTGATTGGCCCAAGACAAGTAGGGAAAACCACATTAATCAACAATCTTCTCGCTGATAAAAAACACACCATTCGATTTTTTGATGGAGATGATCCAACGGTAAGGAGATTACTGGATGAGCCAAACACCGAACAAATAAAACAGCTGATCGGCGATGCTGAAATTGTATTTATCGATGAAGCTCAGCGTATGCCAACCATCGGGTTGACGGCAAAAATCATAACAGATCAATTCAAAGAAAAGCAACTTATTCTAAGCGGTTCATCTGCATTCGAACTCAACAGCAGTATTCAGGAACCACTCACGGGACGAAAATGGACGTTCAACTTGTTTCCTATAAGCTGGAAAGAATGGCAAGATCACATAGGGTATTTGAAGTCAGAGCAGGACCTGGAAAACCGTTTGGTGTATGGATTTTATCCCGATGTACTAAATAACCCGGAGCGCCCGGCAGCAATATTAGATGAATTAATTGAAAGCTATTTGTATAAAGATATTCTCAATTACGCCGGAATCAGGAAGCCCGAAGTAATTCAAAAGTTAGTTCAGGCTATCTCCCATCAAGTGGGACAGGAAGTAGTGTACAAAGAAGTAGGAGATCTGATTGAATTAGATCCCAAAACCGTATCTCACTATATAGATATTTTGGAAAAGGCTTTTGTGGTGTTCAGGCTGCCTGCATTTAGTAAAAATCTCAGGAATGAGATCAAGAAGAACCAAAAAATTTACTTTTATGATAATGGGGTGAGAAATGCTGTTATTCATGATTATGATCCTTTTATAAATCGTAGTGATAAAGGCGCGCTTTGGGAGAATTTTTTGATAAGTGAAAGACTAAAGCAGTTACGATATGCCAAAAATAAATCGGAAATGTATTTTTGGAGAACCAAGCAGCAGCAGGAAGTAGATTACGTAGAATTATCAGCTAAGAAAATTTTTGGTTTTGAATTCAAATGGAATCCAAAAAGGGACATTCGATTTCCCAAAACCTTCACTAAAAATTATGATGCTGAGATAATGGGCATTAGCCGGGAAAATTTCAGGGGGTTTGTACTATGGGAGTAGGCAAGAAACGTATGACGTAAGATATTAGATGTGAGAAGTAGCCTTTTATCTCACATCTCAAATCTTATATCTTTAATCTCATACTTAACCCCAAGCTCTTGAATTTCCAATCCGGCGTTCAACAAGCTAATTCCTACTTTTTGGGCTCTTTGACTGCTTTTGTCTCCATCAATTCCATAGATCGGGTCATCAATAATTGGGAAGCCCCATTGCTCCAAATGTAGTCGGATCTGATGGGTACGTCCGGTTTGCGGCATGCACTTTACGATGGCAGAATCTGCTCTCCGCTCGACCACTTTAACATGGGTGATGGCTTCTTTGGCGTGTTTCAAGCCCAACTCACTTTCAAACACAAAACCGTTTTTCCGGCGGATGGGAGTATCGATAGTAACAGAGTTTTCTTTGGGATTTCCTGAAACCACCGCATAGTAAGTTTTCTTCACTTTTGATTGGCTGAAAGCTACCATAGCCTTCTGAGCAAAGGTTTTGTTTAGTGCAAAGATAACGATACCGGAAGTGACGGCATCCAACCGGTGCACAATGTGGAGGCCTTGATAGCCTTGTTCCTCCAGGATCTGGATCAGTGAATTTTTGTTATAACGCCCGCCAGGATGCATTGGTAAAGGAGCGGGCTTAAACACGATGATATAGTCTTCGGTCTCTTGCAGAATCTGAACTTCGTGAGGAACGGATGGTTCAATAACTTTAGGATTGTGGTGAAAGATCTGATCCTGAAGGTTGAGGATATGATCCGAAGAGGCCTCTTTTCCATTCACGCCCACAAGTCCATTTTGGATCTTCTCCTCCCAAACCTTCACTCCGTGAAAAGGAAAACGGGTATGCATAAGATCAAGCAAGGTTCTTCCTTTAAACTCGGATTTAACTTTAAACCGGTAGGTGATGGAGTAGCTGGGAATAATTCGAACAGGGCGATGAGAGATCATACCGGATTGGTAAAATGTTTGGGCTAAATTCGAGACAAGAATAGAAACTTTTGTCACTCTTGTAGATGTCAGGTAATTCGATGACAGTTTTGGTTCTTAAGTTTTAACTACCATCACCTTGTTTGTCATTTCGAACGCAGTGTAGTGAGTGAAAACGAACGAAACGAAGTTGAGAAATCTAAAGAGATTATAAAGAGCATTGTCGCTGTATTCAATCCCCGCAGATTTCTCCGCTCCAGTCATTCGCCTTTCAGGCTCATTCCTTATGGTCTTTTAGACTTCGAAATGACAACCCAAGGTTGAGTTTTCAATATTAGCTCTGGTACACTTCATTTTTAGTCAACGAATTACCAGACATCTACAAGGATGACAACTTATCTGAGCTTTAATATTCATTACTCAGAAGCGGTACTTACTTCACGTTCCTTAAAATCCTCGCCAAAATAATTGTACCATTTACGGAATGGTTTGAATGCATTCTCAGGATCAAAAGGGCGTTTGTATTCGCTTTTCCGACACTCCTCGCTGCAACAACCTTCCATTTTGTGAGCACCTTCTTCGGAGCAAACGAACAGCTTGTTGCATTCCATGTTTGCGCAATTGATGTAGGTATCTGCCGGTTTTCCGGTGATCTCACAACGCGCGACAGGTTCAAGGTCTTTAGGATTCACGGGGACAACCAGCCGGTCATCAAACACAAAACATTTGCCTTTGAAATGTTTCCCTCCCTCTTCTTTGGCATAGCGTAGAATTCCACCGTGAAGCTGATTCACATCTTCCCAACCTTTTTCTTTCATCAGTACTGAGAATTTTTCACAGCGAATGCCGCCGGTGCAGTACATCAGTACTTTTTTGTCTTTAGGAATGTCAGCCTTATCCACCCATTGTGGGAAATCGTAGAAATTCTCAACATCAGGTTGAATGGCCCCTTCAAAGTGACCGATTCTGGATTCGTAGTTATTACGCACGTCTATCATCACATAATCTTCTTCTTCCATCACCCGGCGCCATTCTTCAGGTTCCAGATAATTCCCACCGTTTTTTGGGTCAACGCCATCTTCATGTAAAGCAACGATCTCTTCCCGCACTTTCACCGTTAAGCGTGGAAATGGGATATAGTCTGATTCGTCCTGCTTAAATACGGTGTCATCAAACCCGGGCAGCGACCACAGGTAGTTTTTGTATTCTTCGATCTGCTGATCGGTTCCGGCTGCTGTGCCGTTTATTCCCTCTTCAGAAATATAGATCCTTCCTTTCAGGCCAATTTCCTTACAGAAATTTTTGTGAGCTTTGCAGAATCGCTCCGGCTCTTCGATGGGCTGAAAGTTGTAGTAAAGTATAACTTGATACATTTTTTCTCTTAAATTGTAAGAACTGTTAGATTACAGCGTTCAATATTCACGAACCTGAAAGTTAAGGAAAATCCAAACAATGCATAAGAGTTATACTCAATTCAAAAAAGCGGTGGTGATAGGCGTTGCTCTGTTGATAGTTTCGCCTGTTTTGCTGTTTGGGCAGGTTCGGGTAGAGGGTCCCAAGCTCCTCGAAATTCAGCAACAATACCATCGGGGTGAAATGGATATTGAAACTGCAGCCCTGGAACAATTCAGGGTTTTGTATGAACCAGAGGCTCTTCAAAACGGTGAAAAGAATATCGAAAAATGCGCTACGCCGGCTCATTCATTTCTGCACAGGCACCGCCATGAATTATCAGAACAGACCTTAAACAAGATCGAGGCCTACCAATCTGAAAATCTTTCATCAAAAAGTACTCAAGCTCAGCAAAGCTATATTTCTCCTTCCGGTAAGTTTGAGATCTTCTATCACACTTCCGGTCCCAATTCAGTTTCTATTGTTGATGAGAAAAATGGTGGTAATGGTATACCGGATTATATAGATCGAGTGGCAGAAAGTGCAGATTCATCCTATCGGCACCAGGTGCTTAATATTGGTTATCCTGATCCTATTCCTGCAGGATCAGCCTATGAAGTTTATGTAGAACAGGCCGGCGGAGCATACGGATATACCCGAATTTCATCCGGTTCACCTGGCGGGACTTTTATAGTTATTAATAACAGCTTTGCAGGATTTCCGCCAAATACTCACCCCGATGGAGATATAGTTGGCGCTATTTATGCAACTATGGCCCACGAGTTCAAACATTCTATACAATATGCCCAAAATAACTGGAATGGAAATTCAGATCTATGGGCAGAAATGGATGCCACACTTATGGAAGAGGTGGTGTACGATGATGTGAATGATTATTACAATTACATTGATAATTTCTCAAGTGATCTTTTTTCATCGGCATCTACAACTTTGATGCCGGGTTCTTACGAGGATATAACCTGGGCACTGTTTTTTGAAGAAAAATATGGTCCCGATTTTTGGGTAAATGTTTGGGAGAGCATCGAGGCCGAGCCCTCCATTGATTTTCTGGATGCTGTGAGTGATGAAGTGGAACTCCTCGGTGATGACTTTGAAAAAGTAGTGGTCCAGTCGTATATGTGGCATTTTGCTTCGGGGGATTTTTCTGGACAGGATAATTACGGTTTTGAGGAAAAGTTAGCTTATCCGACTCCCAACTTGGAACACACATTCAACAGTGTGCCTGCCGCAGAGTTTGGAATTCAGGGCAATACACGTTTTTCAGCCCGCTACCTTGAAATTGAACCGTCTGCAAATGATAATGGATTGGTAGAAATAGCCGTTGATTTTGATAGCTCTCAGGTCGGTGTTGGTTTAATTTTCTATAAAAAGAACGGTACAACAGAGGAAGTGATATCTAAAGGAAAGAATAAAGCACAGGTTTATGTTCCTTCAGATATTATATGGAGCGATATTAATAAACTTGGAATTGTCATTGCGAATTTTGATAAGGTGCAAAGCAACGGTGGATTATTTTTGACTGTTGGAAAATCAGGGCAGGCAGTTACGATCAGAGATCCCGAATACACTGATCTGCCGGAACAAGTTGCGGTATATCAAAACTATCCGAACCCATTTAATCCAGAGACAAACATTAACTTTGAGCTTCCAAATTCAGCCTACGTTAAGCTTGAAGTATTCGATATCATGGGCCGGAAGATCCAAACCTTGGTTGATGAAACTCGACGCTTGGGAAGCTATTCGGTCTCTTTTAATGGAGATAACCTAAGCTCAGGTGTTTACTTATACCGCTTAAATATTGATGGGGAAGTATTCGTTAAAAAAATGACCCTCGTCAAATAGCTTCAAAGTGTTAAAGTGCGAAAGTGTTTACGTGTTACTGTGTTTAATGTAGAAATGTAAACACAGTAACACGTACTTTAACACATTACAAAGCAGGCAGGATCTTTCCACGAACTTCTCCAAAACCAATTCGGAAGTTATCTCCCTGGGCAAATCCGGTCATGCTTACTTCATCTCCATCTTCAAGAAAGGTGCGTTCTTCGCCGGAAGTGAGTTTTATGGGTTTGGTACCTTTCCATGCCAACTCAAGCATGCTGCCAAATGAATGTGATTCGGGTCCGCTTATAGTCCCTGAGCCGTAAAGATCTCCGGGCTGAACATTGCATCCGGTGATGGTGTGGTGAGCCAGTTGCTGAGCCATTGTCCAATACAGATGCCTGAAATTGGAGGAGCAGATCATTTGTGGAATGTCCGTTTTTTCCGTTTTAAGGAACACCTCCAGGTTAATATTGAAGGTTGTCGGGTTTTGCTGAAAGAGGTAGTCCATTGGTTTGGGATCCTGAGCAGGGAGATCTGTTCGAAATGGTTCCAGTGCTTCCAATGTAACGACCCATGGCGAGATCGATGTTGCCCAGTTTTTGGCAAGAAAAGGCCCCAGCGGCTGATATTCCCATTTTTGAATATCACGGGCGCTCCAGTCATTCACCAGCACCATACCGAAAATGTGATCTTCGGCTTCATTTACGGGAATAGGTTCCCCCAATAAATTTCCCGTTCCGGTCAAAAAACCAACTTCCAGCTCAAAATCGAGATCTTTAGAAGGTCCAAATACCGGCTGATCAGAATCATTAGGGATTGTTTGCCCTTTTGGCCGGTGAAGATCGGTTCCGCTTAAAACGACAGAGCTTGCCCTGCCGTGATAACCTACCGGCAGGTGTTTCCAGTTTGGAAGCAAGGCGTTTTCAGGATCACGAAACATGGAGCCGACATTCCGGGCGTGCTGCTCGGAAGAATAAAAATCGGTGTAATCGCCGACCTGTACGGGCATCACCAATTCCACGTCGTCTATCTTTTTAAATACACGTTCACGAAGTAATTCATCATATTGGAGTAAAGGGGTTTTATCAGAAAGTAAATACTGAAGGGTTTTTCTTGCTTCAGCCCATGTCGGTTTTCCTAAACTCATAAAGTAATTGAGGGTAGAATCCTGGAATACAAATTGATCCTTAAGCTCCGGTCCGTCAAAAAGACCTTCTTCATCAAGTACAAACAGATCAATAATATGCTCCCCGATTGCAGAACATAAATGGATTTCACCTTCGTCAGTTTGGTAAGCGCCGTAAGGGAGATTTTGAATAGGGAAGTGAGAATCCGTTTTTACGGGGATAAAAGATTTAAGCATCTTTTCTAAGTTGTTCGTGCAATTTAATTTATATTTGTAATGATACGCATCCTAAATGAACCGAAAAATTTATAATAAAACCAAAGTATAGGTATCATAAGGAAATTGCTTATTTCAAGCTTTTAACATTTATTACATCAACGTTGGTTAATAAACTCAGCACAGCTACGATATGACAAAAACGGAGGTACTTAGAAAACTTGCAGATCAACTCGATCTGACTCAGTCCGAAACCGAAGAATTGTATGATTCTTTCGCAGAAGGCCTGACAACCTTACTTGCTAACAATAGGGGATTTACCCTGCCCGGTTTGGGGAGCTTTCATTCAGAAGTTCGACCCGAGCATAAATCATACAACCCGCATTATGAGCAAATGATGATGATCCCTCCCAAAAAAGTGGTGCACTTCAGCCAAAGCAGCACCATTAAAGAAGAAATAAATGAGGGCAGCGATGAGTAATAAAGTAACCTATAACGAAATTATAGAAGCGCTGTCTCGCACCACCGGGTTCAGCAAAAATAAAGGCGAGGCATTTGCAAAAGCGCTGATCGCTGAAATAAAAGATGAACTTCAGAAAAACGGGAAAGCTTCCATTACCAATTTTGGGAGCTTTAAGGTTAAAGATGTAGCCGAGAGACAGGGACAAAATCCCCAAACCGGAGAACCGATCACGATCCCGGCGCATAAACGGGTTACATTCACCCCATACAAAGCATTACGGGAAGAAGTGAATAAGAAATATGCGCACCTTGAAAGTGAGCTGATCGGGGAGAAGAAGGAGAAGGCTGCCCCTGTAATTCAGGAAAAAGCAGAGGCAGTACAAAGGGAAACTCCGGATGTAGAACCGGAAAAAGTGGTTGAAGAAGAACCAAAGTCTTTCCATCGCAAAGAGCGTGTGCGTGGTAATAATACCGGATTGATCATGGTTGCAGTACTTGTATTGGTGATCGTAACGTTAGCTTCTGCCTGGTTTTTGACCCGCACAAATGACACTGAACAAACGGCTGTTAGTGAACCGGTTCAAACTGAACAGCAAGCAATGACTTCCGATCAACCTGAGGCGGATGAATCAGCTAATGATCTTGATAACAGAGCGGATGAACTCATAGAAGAGGAGGAAAGGCTCAGGCAGGAGGAAGAAGAACGGCTTGTGCGTCTTGAGGACGCCCGGGAAGATCAGCAGCCCGAACAAACACCTGTGGCTCAAAATATAAGCGACTATCAGGTACAACAAGATGAATGGTATTGGGTGATCTCAAGAAAGGTATATGGGAAGTCTGAATTCTGGCCTTTAATTTTTCAGCAGAATTTCTCAAAAGATCGACACCCCGATTCGTTGGAAACAAGAACAAACCTCGAAGTTCCTGCTTTAATGGGCTCGGCTGAAAATCTCACAAAAGAAGATTATAAAAATCTGTCCTCGGCATCTGCCCTTGTTTCGCTGGCATATAAGAATTTTGGCAGAGATGATAAAGCCGAAGATTATGCCCGGTTTGCAAAAAAGTGGGAAAGGTTAAGTCAATAAGCCTCTGATTAAGCAGTTACCAGGTCAAGTAAAATGGCATCGGCGATCTTAAGGCCTTTTTTGGACAGGTGTACATGACTATCGATCACTGCTTTTCCCTCTGCTTCCATCTTTTGAAGGTAGGCTTTTTGAGAGGAATTGAATTCAAAATTATAGCGGGAATGGAGTTCTTTGAGCGAGACCCCTTTTTTTGTTCTCAACCCCAGCATTAATCGCTCTTCAGCCAGATCCGCTGAATTTAGGACTTCCGTTCCGTGGAGCTTTTTCCAGCCTTTATTCAGGTAGCTTTTCAGGTCGGCCTTATTGCTCCATCGTTTAGCTGAATGTTGGTTTTCATCCCACCAAAAAGAATGAGCCCCCGGTCCTAATCCCAGGTAATTAACGTGGCTCCAGTAGTTGGAATTATGAAGGGCTTCACTTCCCGGCTTGGCATAATTACTGACCTCATACTGATGAATCCCCGCGCCTTTCAATTTGTCGACTACCAGATCAAAATGGTTGGCTACGGTATCATCTTCAGGCGGAACGATACGCCCCAGTTTGACTTGTTTTCCCAAACGTGTTTGTGGCTCAACCGTTAGGGAATAAGCAGAAATA
Source organism: Gracilimonas sp. (assembly GCA_040904925.1). Lineage (GTDB taxonomy): Bacteria > Bacteroidota > Rhodothermia > Balneolales > Balneolaceae > Gracilimonas. Next base: position 12,497 of record JBBDSP010000005.1, read on the forward strand.
TGGGGCGGGTTGAATTTGAGGATGGTGTCGATGTCGTTTTCCAGCACTTCCAGTGTTTGACCGGGATTGCCATAGATCAGATCCACCGTAAAGACGTTGAAATCGGAAGCTTCTAACAATTCAAGGCATTTCAGCGCTTCCTTTGAGGTATGCGCCCGGTGCATGAAATTCAGCAAGTCCTGATCAAAGCTTTGTACGCCCATACTGGCGCGGTTTATTCCCGCTGATTTCAATCCCGATAAATACTCTTTAGTCACATCATCAGGATTCATTTCCAGCGTGATCTCCTTAAGATCTGTTTGAAAAACTTCCCGGATAGCATCAAGAATATTTTCTACTTGTTTAGGAGTGAGTAAGGAAGGAGTCCCTCCTCCAAAGTAAATAGTGCGAATGGGATCTTTAGTGAAAGGTGAATCTTTTTTGGAATGAATTTCACGGATCAGCTCATCGACAAAATCCTGTTTATGCTTTTGCTGTGTAACAAAATAAAAATCGCAGTACGAGCAAGCCTGCTTACAAAAAGGAATATGAATATATAGGCCGCTCATGGGAATGATTAATTTTAAATGCTAAATGTTAAATGGCTCATTCCATTTAACATTTAGCATTCAACATTTAAAATTACTTAGTGTAGAAAGGATTTTCGTCGTACTGGTCTTTTTGTTGGTAGGCACGGGAGTATTTGACATAATTCTCAGCGTATTTCGGGATGGATGCGAGTTCTTCTTCCGTGAGTTTTCGGGCTTTTTTAGCGGGCGATCCCATGTACATATATCCACTTTCGAGGGTTTTTCCGGGAGGGACCAGCGTGCCTGCGGCAACGATCACATCCGGCTCAATGACAACCTTATCCAAAATGGTGGCATTGATTCCGATCAGCACGCGGTCTTTGATGGTGCATCCGTGAACAACGGCTCCGTGACCTATTGTAACTTCATTCCCGATGATGGTCGGCCCGGTTTGATTCATCACATGAATACAAACATTATCCTGGACATTGCTCCGGTCACCAACCTGAATGTAGTTCACATCCCCGCGAATGGTGACATTGAACCAAACGCTGCTTTCATTGCCAAGCGTTACCTCCCCGATAATATCGGCACTGGGAGCCACAAAGTTGGTTTCATCAAATTGCGGAGAGCGTTTTAAAAATTCGTAGACCATGGGTGGAGGATTAGTGAGATTTAAACTGTTTACAAAGGTAGGGAGAAAAGATGTTCAATATCCACCTGAGGAGAAGCTTTCAGCTTTATCAATTAGTAATTTTAAATGTTGAATGTTAAATGAAGGCAGAGCCATTTAACATTCAACATTTAGCATTTAAAATTACACATTAAAAGAGCTCCTCACTCCTCAAGCTCACAAAATTATATCCGGCTATTATCACGTGATCATCCACCGGTATCCCAAATAACTTGCCGCATTCGGCTATGCGCTTGGTGAGTTGTATATCGGCTGTGGAAGCTTTGTTGTGTCCGGATGGGTGGTTGTGGATGAGGACGATGGAGTTGGCTTCATTCAGTACGGCCTGTCGCATCACTTCGGCGGTATCCACGATAGTTGCCGTTTTCCCGCCGTTGCTTATTTTGGAAAACCCCGTCAATTTTTTGGTGTTGTCGAGGAAGCCGACGATGAAGGTTTCTTTGGTGAGATGCCGAAGCTTAGGCGCAAAATAGGCGTTTACATCTTCGGGGCTGGAGATCTGTATCTCTTCTCCCAGCGCAGCGACTTGTAATCTTCTTGCCAGTTCGAAAGCGGCCTCAAGCGTGATGGCTTTTACCTTTGCGATTCCGGGGATCACCTTTAAGGCCTGCCAGTCTTTGCGGACCAGATTGTGCAATCCTCCAAATTGATTTAGCAAAGCTTTGGAAGTATCAATCACGTTCATCTTTTTGGTTCCGGTGCGGAGTAAAATGGCGAGGAGTTCGGAGTCGGAGAGGGCATCGGCCCCGTAGTTCATAAGTTTTTCGCGGGGCTGCTCATCGGGGAGCATGTCTTTGACGGTTCGCTTGTGGAAGTTTTCGACGGAAAAGGATTCTTCATAGTTCATGGCTCTGAGTTTGTTTTGTTCTTTCTTAGTTAGAGCGATGAAAAAGGAATTCCTTACAGATTTTTTTAAGAAGTGTGAAGAATGGTATGATTAGCCAGTAAGGGCGCATGGCCATGCGCCCTTACTGGCATCAATGTAGATATAGGTCACTCACCCTCTGAATACTCCAAAATATCTCCCGGCTGGCAGTCCAGTGCTTCACAAATAGCCTCTAAAGTAGAAAACCGAATGGCTTTAGCTTTGCCTGTTTTTAGGATGGACAGGTTTGACATGGTGATGCCCACTTCCTCCGAAAGCTCGGTGAGGCTCATCTTTCGTTTGGCCAGCATTACATCCAGATTTACGATTATGGCCATGGTTATACCGTTAGTTTTTGTTCTTCGTAAATGCGTGCTGTTTCTTTGAAAAAGAAACTCAAGACTAGTAATAAAACCCCAAATAATACCAGCCACAAGCTTATAAATGAAGGACTCATATCATATCCCAGTAGCCGTGGATTATAGGTTATAAAACTGGCTAAAACCAAACTATGGAGTATCCTTATAATTGGAACAAAAATCCCAATCATCCCCATATAAAAAAGCCGTGTGAAATTTTTCTCATAAAAGGGATTATTCTTGTATATGGACCTCAAGAGCTGTGATAAAAGGAACAAAAATATTACAATGCCGATGTAGGTAAAAAGGCGGAAAAAAAGAATCAGAATAGTTTCGACGGGAAATTGTTCAAAGTCTGGACGAAAGTGTGTAGTAGCATGAAACTCGGAATCTATTCCCGAATAAAAATTTGAAGCTTTTTCAAGTAAATATTCATTAGGAGGAAGACCAATTCTTGAATTTCCATAAATCTTTTGAGGTAATGTATAATACTTTGTGTCGAGGTGGACTAAAGGTTCGATGAAATTGTATTTGTCGGCATCCCAAGGACTAAAGCTTGAAGATGCATAAATAAAGGATACCAGTAAGATCAAAAGCCAGCATCCATAGTAAGCGATTTTACTAAAAACTTTATTCATAAAAACTAAATGGGTTTCAGTTCAGTAAGAATAAAATCAAATTATTTTTGAAAAGCAATAACTATTTATTGAAAAACAATAAATAGTTACCGATTTAAGAAATTATTGAGGGTATAAGATCCAGGCATTTCGCTCCAACGCAGAGCGTAGGAGCGAGTAGTAAAATATAAGCAGTTAAGCTCTGCGAAACACTGCGCCAAACTCAGCGAAAATCTGCGCGAAAGCAGGAAGCTAAATTAACCTAATTATTTTACGCAGAGGTGCGCAGATGAAACGCGAAGTTTCGCAGATAAGAGATGAGCCGGAAGGTAAAATGGTTAATCGTTGTTCGTTAATCGGGCCGTAACGACCATTAACGAATAACGATTTAACGAAGACCTATTCAGTCCCACCCATAAGCGGCTCATTGAACGCCCGGATACTTGAATTCGGCAATCCTTCCGGGTAATTATCCTTCACCATTTGAAGGGCATCAATAACCATTTTAAGGTGAAGCTCCTTGGAGTTTTGGTAAAACGACTGCGCGTATTGGGAAAGCTTTGGCTTGCCATGCAGTGGCTTATCACTCACACAAAGAAGAGTGGCGTGGGGAATACGATACCGGAACCCATTGGTAGCAACAGTAGCGGATTCCATATCAATGGCTACGCTTCGGCTCATATGGATTTCCTCCACCGTTCGGGCTTTGGAAAATTCCCAATTACGGTTTGCTGTTGTATACACCGTTCCGATGCGATGTTCCATTTTGTTCTGATCAAGCACTTCCTGCATATACCGGTTCAGAATGTAATTAGGTGAAATAGGAATTCCGACCGGGAATAGATCTTCCAATACACGGTCGGCACGGTAGTAGCCATTGGCTAAAACGAAATCCCCAATATCCTGGTGGTTTCTTAATCCCCCGCAATGACCAACCATTACCATCGCGTCCGGCCTGAGAACACCTACGTGATCGGTAATTGTTTTAGCATTGGAGGGGCCTACTCCGATGTTCACCAAAGTCAGACCCGAGTTGTTTTCCATTTTATGATGGTAGGCCGGCATCTGAACTCCGTCATTGGACGGTTTTACGCAGTCAGGAAACATTTCGAGGAAAACCTCTACGTGCATATCATAGTTGGTAAACAGAATATAGCGTTGAAAATCTTCGGGCTTGGTTCCGGTATAATGCTGCAGCCGATCCAGAGAAATATCGATCCGTTCTGCGCGGAAAAGGAAGAGTTTCTTTTGGGTGATGTCCCAGTCGCTTTCATCCAGGTTGTCAAAAAGGTCGGGATTATTCAATGCTAAAGCTTCGCGGGATGGCTTTACAAAAACTGTAGCGCCATTGTCTATTAATCGTTCAATTTCACGTTTAAGATACCAGCGGTATGCGGTGGGCTGAGCAAGTTCTCCGTCTATCACAGGATTGTGTTTACTCCATGTACGCTCAACGATCAGCTTTGGATATTTTCCGGCAGCATAAATTTCTTCCATCAGATCGCACGCTTTAACAATAGCTTTTTTAAGTTCTGCCTCCGATGAAAATTGATCTTTAACTAATTTGAGCGTATCTGACATCTATGAATATCCCTGATTTTAAATTTTCGATTGAGCCGTGGGTTACCACGAATGAAGAGCTCAAATATACGACGAATATCTTCAAACTTTTAAGCCGCAATATGAAACTTGAGTCGGAAGATAAGGAAGCTGAGTTTTCAATTGTAGAGGCGCCTGACTGGATGAATGTGATCCCGCTTACTCCAGATAATGAGATCGTGCTGGTAGAGCAATATCGATATGGGATAGAGCAGCCGACCTTAGAACTTCCCGGTGGAATGGTCGATCCCGGTGAAACACATCATGAAACAGCGAAGCGTGAACTATTGGAAGAAACCGGCTATGCGGGAGATACCTGGCATTATTTGGGGAATGTAAGTTCGAATCCGGCTTTTCTGACAAATTATACCCATCTGCATGTGGTAGAAAACTGCAAAAAGATCAAAGAGCAGGAGCTGGATGGAAATGAGCGCATTAATGTTCACACCATGCCTTTACAGAATTTTCTGGATATGGTGAAGGAGGGTACGGTGCATCACTCGCTGGTGGTAGCTGCGGTGGCTAAGTTTTTGTTGTGGGAACGAGGTTAACTAATAGTATCTGGATCGCGCATGAATGCATTATGCTGAGTTTCAGCTTAATGCATTCATGCGCGATGCTATTTTATAAAATAGGTTGAATCTCTTCTTTCAGAGAATTCCCAACTTCATCATAAGTTTTTTCGAGTTCGTAGCGGTCTTGAAGTCGTAACCAAAATTCCGGAGAGGTCTTAAGTGCCAACCCAAACCGAATGGCTGTATCTCCAGTGATGGCACGTTTGCCATTTACAATTTGATTTACCCGATTGGCCGGTACTTTTATGATACGGGCAAATTCTCGCTGCGAGATTTTCATTGGGTCCAAAAACTCTTCTTTCAACATTTCTCCGGGATGTACGGGGGCAAATTTTTCCATGTTTTCTATATTAATTAATGATAATCGGTAATTTCGATGTTGTAGGCATCACCATCCTTCCATTCGAAACAAATTCTCCATTGTTGATTAATCCGAATGCTGTGTTTTCCTTCGCGATCTCCTTTCAATTTTTCTAGCCGGTTGCCCGGAGGAGAGCGTAATTCTTCGAGTTCATCCATTAAATCGATTTGCAACAACCTTTCGGTATGCCCTGCGCTGAATATCTTCTGGAATCTTTTTTGAATAATTTCGGCGATATATCTTTTCAGTTTCTTTATCAGCAAAAGATTTGATCATAGCTATAAGTGTTACGTAATGCGTAACAATTTAGTATTTGTCATTCACATATACAAAAATCAATGTGTTCCAGCACAGTCTTTGGAATCAGCGATCCAAATACTTCTTATCAACAAAAGAAATCAAAATACCGCTGAATTCGAACGATTCCCTTCTTACTTTTAGTTATCAGATCCCATCAACTAAAAGAATAATTTAAAATAATATCATGATTGAACAAGGCGAAAAAGCTGACCTTAATTTCACCGTAAAAGCAGTGCAAAATGGAGGAGAGAAGGAGATCAATTTTCAAGACCTGTTGGGTAAGCCTACTATTGTGTCAGTATACATGAAAAACAATACGAGCGGGTGTGATCGACAAACCAAAGACCTGGCTGATGAGACTGAGTGGTTTAATAAAGAAGGGTATAACCTTGTTGCTGTAAGTAAAGACACTTGTGGCTCACACAAAAGATACGCCGAAAAACAAGACATCGATTTTACTCTGGTCTCAGATCCTGATTACAAATTTGCGGAAGCCACCGATTCTATCGTTGAGAAAAAAATGTACGGAAAGACTTTTACAGGTCCTTCGCGTTCGGCCTTTGTTATTGATACAGATGGTACTATTTTGGGAATCGTCGAAAAAGTGAATACCAAAGACCACGCCGGAGAGTTGAAAGAGCTGGTCAAAAGTTTGAAATAATTATTATTACTGCATGAAAAGTCTCGTAATTGTTGAGTCACCTACGAAAACTAAAACCATTAAAAAATACTTGCCTGATGGGTACGTAGTGGACTCCTCTATGGGGCATATTCGCGATCTGCCTTCTTCCGCTAAAGAGATTCCTGCTAAGTACAAAAAGGAGAGCTGGTCGAATTTAGGCATTAATGTAGATGATCGTTTCGATCCTTTGTATGTGATTCCCTATGGTAAAAAGAAGGTAGTAACGAGACTCAAAAAATTGCTCAAAGACGCAGATGAATTGATTCTTGCAACGGATGAGGATCGGGAGGGAGAAGCTATTTCCTGGCATTTGATGGAAATTCTGAAGCCGAAAGTTCCGGTGAAGCGTATGGTATTTCGTGAAATCACTAAAGAAGCCGTATTGAAAGCTCTTGAGAATACCCGGGACATTGACATGAATTTAGTACATGCCCAGGAGACGCGGCGAATTCTGGATCGTTTGGCAGGATATACCGTCTCACCTTTGCTGTGGAAAAAGATCTCTCCGGGACTTTCTGCCGGACGTGTACAATCGGTTGCGGTAGAATTTTTGGTGGAACGCGAACGTGAGCGAATGAAATTCAAAAGCGCGACTTATTATGACCTTAAAGCAAAGCTCCATAAGGAAGGAGACAAAGATAAGTTTGATGCTGACCTCACACACCTCAACGAAAAGCGACTCGCCAGTGGTAAAGATTTTGATGAAAACACCGGTAAACTCAAAAAGCCGGATTCTGTTGTTCTTTTGGATGAAGATAAAGCTAAGGGTTTGGTGGATGATCTGAAAGAGGCCAAATGGTCAGTCATCAATGTGGATGTAAAAACACAGAAGCGAAATCCATCTCCGCCATTTATTACCTCAACTCTTCAGCAGGAAGCCAACCGCAAGTTTGGATTTTCTGCCCGTGATACCATGAGCGTGGCTCAGAAATTATATGAGAAAGGTTTTATTACCTATATGAGAACGGATTCAACCCAGCTTTCAGGTCAGGCTATTGGTGCGGCCCGTGATGCCGTTACGGAAGAGTATGGAGATGAGTATCTGTTTGAGCGTGTTAGAAATTACAGCAAGAAAGGGAAGTCGGCACAGGAAGCCCACGAGGCAATTCGTCCTTCGGGATCAAGATTTGTAAAACCCGAGAAAGCCGGGTTAAAAGACAGAGAGTTCAAATTATATGATCTGATCTGGAAGCGAACCATAGCAACCCAGATGGCCGAAGCAGAACTTGAATTTACCAATGTTACGATTCGTGCAACCAATAACGGAACCGATGCCGATTTCCGGACAGGCGGTAAAAAGATCTTATTCCCCGGCTTCTTCCGTGCGTATGTTGAAGGAAGTGATGACCCGGAAGTCGCACTCGAAAATCAGGAGAACTACCTTCCTGCAATGAATGAAGGTGATACAACAGCCCTGGACGATCTGGATTTTGTTAGCCATGAAACCAAGCCTCCGGCGCGGTTCACGGAAGCAACGCTTGTGAAAGAATTAGAGAAAAGAGGTGTTGGCCGCCCAAGTACCTACGCTTCTATTATAAGCACGATACAAGATCGCGGTTATGCCAAAAGTGAGGGGAAAATGCTGATACCAACGTTTACGGCATTTGCGGTTTCATCATTGCTCGAAAAACACTTCCCAGACCTGGTGGACAGTGAGTTTACCTCTGCACTGGAAAATAAATTGGATGCCGTTGCGGCAGGGACACAAGATCCGGTGAAATACCTGGAAGATTATTATAGTGGAGATGACGGCCTGAAAGCGAAAGTAGATACCCAGGAAGATAAGATCGATCCTCAGGAAGCAAAATTACTGGATCTTCCATTGGATGGACTCGAAGGTATAAAGGTAGCGGTCGGAAGGTTTGGACCGTATGCCCGAATGGAAAAAAACGGGGAGGAGATAACCACATCTTTACCGAACGATATGGATCCTAGCGACATTTCTTCTGAGAAGATCGAGGAACTGATAAAGATCTCGGAAGAACAAGATAAACCGATCGGTGAAGATCCTGAAACCGGCGAGCCAATATTTCTGCTTTCCGGAAGATATGGTCCGTATGTGCAGCGTGGCGAAGTGACTGAAGAAAATAAAAAGCCAAAACGTGTTTCCCTTCTAAAAGGAATGGAACCTAAAGATGTAGATCTTGATCTTGCTCTGCAATTGCTTGAATTGCCCCGAAAACTGGGTGAGCATCCCGAAGACGAGAAAGTTGTGAAAGCCGGTGTTGGTCGTTATGGTCCGTTTGTGGTTCATGATGGAAAATTCAAATCCATCCCCAAAACCGACAGTGTTCTGGAAATTAAACTCGATCGTGCCGTTGAATTACTGAAGCAGAAGTCGAATTCGCGTCGCGGCAGTAATGAGATCAAAGATCTCGGGAAACATCCGGATACAGAAAAGCCGATCAAAGTTATGACGGGTCGCTATGGGCCTTATATCAAACATGGAAAAAAGAACATCAGTTTGCCGAAAGGGGAAACACCGGAAGATTTTACGATGAGTAAAGCCATTGATTTGATCAAAGAAAAAGGATAGCAGCTAAAATTTAAGTGATCAATATCCTAAAAGGAAAGGTATAGTATTTTGTAGTAGCTGGATATTGGTAATACTATCACGGGTGGTTTAAGATTTTTTTTGTAGATTTATATGTATTACTGTCAATAACTTAAAGACAGGTTTAAGATCCCATGCAAAAACGAAGCGATTTCTACTTCAAATATCCGCCGAATATCCATGAGCTGGATCTTGCTACCATGGTGAATATGTATCGCAGTCGTGGAGAACCCCGCAAGGCCGGCCCGGGTCAACAATTTGCTTGTGCCAACAGCGGTCACTTACTGAGAGAAGCGAAATGGTGGTTTGGTTTATACTATTCTCAGAAAACCTGGGACGAGTTACTAACTAAAGGCAGCGAAGGTTTCCCGCTTACTGACGTTGAACTCAATGTATTGGGTTTGGTTTACATAAGTGAAGAAGAACCTCCCCATCGGGAATATGTGGAAAAGAACTCGGGTGTAACTGAAAAATTAGCTTATCTGATCGTTAATGATCTGCGTTCTTTCGGTTTTTTGGATGAAGATGACAGCGGCTTTTTACGGATTCCGCCAAGAGGAGAAAAAGCGCTTCATGGAATAGCTCGCAGAATATATGAAAAGCGCTTCATGCCCGAAATGCTCAAAACTTTTTCTGCTGCTGATGAACCTGAAATAGAACAGGCTCAAAAAGATGATGAAGAACAGACGAGTCTCTTTTAATTGAGCATATCTTGAAAAAATTTACTCACAAGGAAATTGAATACAGGTTCAGCAGGTATCCTGAAACCACAAACCGGTCGTTAAGGGCGTGGAGTTCGGCTGATGAATATATACTTCTGAAGCTGGAAGAGTTAGCCCTGGAATCACAGAACATTGCCATTTACAATGATCGCTTTGGTTTTTTGAGTTGCATGCTTCATGAACATCAGCCATTAGTAGTTCTTGGGCGTAAAAGTCAGCAAAGATCTATTGAGCAAAACCTGGCTCTAAATAATCGGGGGGCAGAACAGATTACAGAATGCTCTCCGTTAAAAGAACTACCTGAAAAAGTAGATATCGGGATCATCAACATTCCGAAAACTATGGATCTGTACCGACTGTATTTGGATCATGTTTCACGATCACTGGCTGATGATGGGGTGGTTATCTGTGGGTTTATGACGAAGTACTTTTCCCCTCAAATGCTTTCCATTGCAGAGGAATATTTTGAAGATGTTGACCAAAGCCTGGCCCGCAAAAAATCACGCCTTTTGGTTCTTAAAACCAAGAAAAAAGTGCCGGATAAAAAGTTAATGAATTCAATTTTATTCGAATTTGATGATGAGCATCAGGAAGAGCTAAAGCAATATTTTGGGGTTTTCTCAAGCGATAATATCGATTATGCTACGCAATTTCTGATCCGGCATCTGGAAGTGACTGAGAGCGATCAAAAAATACTGGATCTTGCCTCCGGAAATGGAGTAATAGCAAGAGCGATACAGCACAAAACCCCGTCTGCAGAATTTCATCTGACAGACGATTCATTTTTAGCCATAGAATCTTCAAAACTAAACCTGAATTCTGAAAACACGCACTTCCACTGGAATGACACGCTTGCTGAGTTTGGAAATGATTCTTTTGATCTGGTTGTATCTAACCCTCCGTTTCATTTTGGTTATGAAACGAATATTGAGGTGTCCGTTAAGTTATTCCGCGAAGTGGCTGATATCCTGAAACCGGAAGGCCGGTTTATTTGTGTGGCCAATCAGCATCTGAACTACAAAACACATCTGGATAAGTTATTCAGTTCGGTTGAAGTGGTTGCTCAAACCGAAAAATTTATACTTTATAAGTGCCAAAAGATCCCTGCTAAAGCAAGTTAGGCACTTGCTTTGATCGCCTCTGCCACTCGTTGCGGAACGCGTTCATCGAAAGGACTTGGGATGATCATCTCTGAAGAAACATCTTCCACACAATCAGCAATAGCTTTTGCTGCAGTGATGTACATTTTTGTGGTAAGTTTGGTGAGCCGGGCATCGAGCGCACCTCGGAAAAGTCCCGGAAAGGCGAGCACGTTATTGATCTGATTAGGGAAATCGGATCGGCCTGTTGCAACTACGGAAGCACCTGCTTCGAGGGCATCCTCCGGCATTATTTCAGGTATTGGGTTTGACATGGCAAAGATCATCGGGTTCTTATTCATGCTTTTCACCATCTCTTTGGAAAGCACATTGGGTACCGATACGCCGATGAATACATCCATATCTTTAACGGCATCTTCAAGGCTTCCTTTGCGCATTTGCTTGTTGGTGATCTCAGCCATTTCCTGCTTGGTGTCGTTCAGGCTGTTTCGGCCTTTATAAATGATACCTCGGCTGTCACACATAATGACATCCTTTACTCCGGCCGCAAATAATAATTTCACGATAGCCACTCCTGCTGCACCTGCTCCGTTGATCACAACCTGAAGCTCACTCATTTTCTTATGGGTGAGTTTCAATGCATTGTAAATTCCGGCAAGGGTAACTATGGCTGTTCCATGTTGATCGTCATGAAAAACGGGGATATCAAGTTCTTCTTTCAGCCGGCGCTCAATTTCAAAACAACGGGGGGCAGAGATATCTTCCAGGTTTATCCCTCCAAAACCGGGAGCGATATTTTTTACGGTTTGAATGATCTCATCTGTATCCTGTGTATCAAGCACAATAGGCATGGCATCAACATTGGCAAATTTTTTGAATAACACAGATTTCCCTTCCATTACCGGTAAAGATGCTTCCGGACCAATATTGCCGAGGCCAAGCACTGCAGAGCCGTCACTGACCACAGCAACCATATTTCCTTTAGCTGTGTAGGTGTAAGCCATTTCTTTATCAACTGCGATTTCTTCGCATGGGCTTGCAACACCGGGAGTGTAAGCGATACTGAGATCGTCTTTGGTCTCCAGCGGCATTTTGGGCTCTATCGAGATCTTGCCTTTATATTTTTTGTGAGCTTCTATTGCTAATTTAGCGTAATCTTTTTTCGCCATGAGATCGTGTTTTTAAAGGATTCCTTTAATATAAGGCTCCTTAATGCTCTGCTTTAATTATTTATGTAAAACTCCTTCCAATAAAAAAGGCGCTGCAAATTGCAACGCCTTAGATGATGCTTTAAAATAAGAAATTATTCATTCAACATTGAAGCCACATCAAAAGAATTATTTTCTTTATTGATATCAGCTAAACGCTGACTTGGATCTATGGTAATAGTTTTAATTTCAGAGGCGGATTTATCGATAGTGAAGCTATAGTCGGGATTAACCCATGGCCAGTCTTCAAGAACGGTTCGCTTCATATTGCTTTCAGCCGGTTTTTCACCACGCATCATACGGAGCGGAATGTAAAACAGTTCACTGCTTCCGTCCTCATATTCCACCACAATATCCAGTGGCATAGGCATCAGGTCGATGCGCTCAAGATTTACGACGGTTTTGTCATCATCTCCAACTACTGACTCAATTCCGTAATCAATAGTTTTGGTGGTTTGAACGAAATATTCATAGTACCAATCGAGGATCATTCCCGATTCTTTTTCCATCACCTGTATGAAATCGAGATCGGTTGGGTGCTTGAGTTTCCATTCATCGTGATAGGTAAGCATCCCATTTCTAAAAGCATCTTCTCCCATGATGTAGCTGAGCTGTCCCAAAAATACGGCTCCTTTGGAGTAGGCTGCACGGCCATAGGCAAAGTTGGTATTGTAATGATCGGCATGTGTGGTCATCGGTTCTTCACGCCCTGATTCTGCCAGTGCATAATATCCGCGATAAGATCCGGCATAGGGAAATTCAGCATTTTGCTCGAAGAGATGATCCATTGTTTCACCGGAGGCAAAACTGGTAAAGCCCTCATCCATCCACTCATATAAACTTTCGTTGGTGGCCAGCACGTTTTGGTACCAGCTGTGATACATTTCATGTACCATCACCCCAACCAGACTTCCGAGACTTCTTCCCCCGGTGATAAGAGTTCCCATTGGATATTCCATGCCGCCGTCACCGCCTTGTAAGTTGGTGTACTGCGGATACGGATACTCCCCGAATTGCTCGTTGGCATATTCAAATGCCCGGCTGGTGTAATCAACCAATTCTTCCCAGTTTTGGGTGTACTGCTCATTTTCTTCTTCAGAAGCTCCTTCAACTACTTCCGGCTGTTGGTAGAGAAAGTGGAGTTTTGGTCCGTTTGGCACCTGAGCGGTTACATGTTTGAAATCCGGATCGGCTCCCCAAAAGAAATCGATCACGTTCTCAGCCTTGAAGTGCCAGGTCATTTTATCGCCATCTGGGCGGTTAACTTTCGAACCTTCTTCCTCATACCCATATCCAACTTCATTTGGATTCTGCACAACTCCGGTTCCTCCCAGAACATAATCCTGATCGATGGTTATCTTAACATCAAACTCACCAAATGGTCCGTGGAATTCACGCCCAACATATTCATTTGGATGCCATCCTCGGTAGTCATATTCAGCGAGTTTCGGGTACCACTGACTCATCGAAAACTCAACGCCTTCGGAATTATCGCGACCTGAACGGCGTACCTGAAGCGGCACTTGTGCATCCCATTCCATTTCAAAAGTTGATGATTCGCCCGGCCGGATAGGTTCTGCCAGTTCAACAACTAAAACGGTTCCATCCACTTCATAATCAAGTGCATTACCGTTCTGGGTGAGAGAGCGAACTTTTTGGTAACCGATCTCATCTTCTTCCAGATAGAAAATACGATCTCCTACACGGCTATCAGGATCTACTATAGTACGGGAACGAACGTCCATCATGCTTCCGGGTTGGAAGGCGTTGAAATAAAGGTGATAATATACTTTGTCCAATACATCTGGAGAATTATTGGTGTACACCAAAGTCTGCTTTCCGGCGTATTGGTGATTTTCAGCATCCACATCGATCTCCATTTTATAATCGACATGCTGCTGCCAGTAATCACTGTCTTGAGCCTGAATTGCAGGAAGGGTGAAAAGGGTGATTAGAAATAAACTTAGTAGCTTTTTCATACTTTTATTTTTAACCGCAGAGAGCGCTAAGGTTACGCAAAGTACGCGGAGTTAGAGGTTATTTACGACTCGGCGGAAGCCGTTTTTAAGTAATTTTGTATTGAAGTTGATAAGTAATCCAAGTTTGGAACCAGATAATTTTAAATAAGTTAAAACCTGTGCCAAGTGAATATCATTAAGAGCATCAACAGATTTAATTTCAATAATTACTTTTTGATTGACAAAAATATCTACTCTGTAGCCAACTTCCATCTCTACTTCTTTATAAATAAGTGGAAGTCCTCTTTCAGTTTCAACATGTAATCCTTGCTCTGCTAGTTCATATGCCAAGCACTTCTGGTAAGCAGACTCAAGTAATCCTGGCCCCAAAGATCTGTGGACTTGAATAGCAGAATCCAGTATTATTTTCGAAAGCTCATTTTCAGTCATGGCAAATATCTTAGCGTCCATTGCGTGAACTCTGCGCTCTTTGCGGTTTTCAACAATGTGTGTTTAACCGCAAAGAGCGCCAAGAATGCGCAGAGATCGCAATGTTGTCAATCAAAAAGAATTCCTGCTGGCGAAGGCACGGCTTAGTGTTGCTTCATCAATGAACTCAAGTTCGGTTCCCATCGGTATGCCATAAGCAATACGGGTGACGTTTACCTCATATTGCTTCAGCAGCTTGTTAATATAATAAGACGTCGCTTCCCCTTCCGCATCTGGATTTAATGCTAATATCACTTCGTTGATTTGATCATCTTCCCCCACACGTTTCAGCAGTTCTTGAATACGAAGTTTATCCGGGCCGATATTATCCATGGGAGAGATCACCCCGCCCAACACATGATAACGTCCCCGAAATTCATTAGACTTTTCGATGATATATACATCGTTGAACTCCTCAACCACACAAATCGCAGATGGATCGCGTTTAGGGTTATCACAAATTTTACAGGGATCGGAATCACTCACGTTTCCACAAACCGAGCAGCGGGTAACTTTTTCCTTGAGGTCAACAATAGCCTGGGCGAGCTTGAAAGCGTAATCATCGTTTTGTTTAAGAAGATGAATAGCTATACGCTGAGCCGATTTACGTCCCGTTCCCGGAAGCTTAGCGAGCTGTTCAATAGCCCGCTCCAAAAATTCTGAGGTTATCTGCACATTTATAATGTTAAATGTTAAATGCTTTAATGTTAAATGAGGTTTTTCATTTAACACTTAAAATTGAAGCATTTAAAATTACTATAGTCCAAATTTTGACATATCCATTCCGGGAATGCCGCCGCCGGGAATCATGCCTTTATACATTTCCTGCATTTTTTCTTTGGAAGCAGTTTCGGCTTTTTCCAGGGCTTTATTTACACCGGCCACGATAAGATCTTCCAGCATTTCTTTATCAGAAGGATCAACCACATCCTTATCCATTTCAATGGAAACGATCTGCTTATTTCCGTTAGCTTTCACTTTTACCATTCCGCCGCCGGCTTCAGCTTCAACGATCACATCGTTCAAACCTTCCTGGGCTTCCTGCATTTTAGATTGCATTTCCTGGATCTTGCCAAACATATCGGCCATGTTAAAGTCACTCATAATTCTATATTAGATTTTTATTTCATTTTAGCTCTCAGCGATCAGCCCTCAGCTTTCAGCTCAAAAAACTGACGGCTGAAAGCTGAAGTCTGACAGCTTAATATTCCAATTCAGCCCCAAATATTTCGACTATATCACGAATAATGGGGTCTTTTTGTTGTATCTGTTTAAAGCGTTCGTACACGCTCATGGGTTTATCTCTTTCGGATTGTTCCCCCACAGAGATATTAAAACGTAACAGCGAGCCCACACATTCCTTCAGTTTCTTTTGGAGGTCGGTGCTCTGCTCATCCAGCATTTTTTGGGCAAACTGACTTTCACACTCCAGAAATAATTCTCCTCCCTTCATCTTTACCACTTTAACGCGTTCCATTTGTAAATGAAGCAGCATGGGGAAGTCGCCCTTTAAAGATTCGAGATATTCATCCCATTTTTCATGGATAAATTCCAGGGTCACTTTCACCGCAGGCTCATCGTCTATTTGCTGTGATGATTCGGCTATAGTAGGCTCTTTTTGTTGATCCGGCTTGGCAGAAGCCCGGACTTTTTTCGAAAGGGTGGTTATTAAAGCCGGGGCGCCAATATCAAAATCATCTTCCTGTTCTTCCTCAGGCTCATTATCATCAGAGGATTCTTCGTTTTCAATTTCTTCTTCTACTTCAGCAGACTCTTGTTCTACAGGCTCAGGAGTTTCCTCTGAGTTTTCCTGCACCGATTCTTCAGTACCATCCACACTTCCGTTTTGCGATTTTTGTGGTGAAGTTGATTCGGTTCCATCTTCCTCTGTAGGCTTTGAAGGTTTTTCTGCGGAACCGTTTTTGGAAGTGCTTACGAAGCTACCGGAGTTTTTTTTTAATTCTTCAAGTCCGGCCAGCAGCTCAGATAATTGCTCCGTTCTGTTCATATGGATGAGCTTCAACAGGGTGATTTCAAACTGAATTCGGGGCTGACTCGCATCCTTCAATTTGATCTGTGCTTCGCTGATAATATGGAGCATCCGCATCAGGTCATCCCGCGAAAAATCCTTGGCCGACTGTAAATATCGTTTTTTGGTTTCTTCCGATTCCTCTACCAGGTAGAGCTTCGAACTTTCATGAGCGATATATAAATTCCGCAGGTGCTCGGTCAGCCCGATCAAATATTCCTGAATATCATAGCCTTCCTGCAACAGCGTGTTGATGAGATCCAATCCGGCATCCGCATCATTTTCTTTCACGCATTCCATAAACTCGAACAGGCGTTCGGTGCCAACCACATTCAGTGCCTGTAGCAGCTCATTGTGTGTGATGGTATCCCCGCAAAAAGCGATAGCCTGATCCATCAATCCAAGGGCATCGCGTAAAGCTCCGTCTGCTTTTTTGGCGATAACGTGAAGGGATTCTTCATCAATGGAAATATCTTCATCGAGCGAGATCTTTCTCAACCGCTGCACGATCTCCTCTACAGAAATCCGCTTAAAATCAAAGCGCTGCACTCGAGATAAAATTGTAGGGAGCACTTTATGAGGCTCGGTAGTCGCGAAGATAAAAATGGCATGCTCCGGTGGTTCTTCCAGCGTTTTCAGCAGCGCATTGAAGGCTGCTTTACTGAGCATGTGAACCTCATCCACGATGAAAACCTTGTACTTCCCGTTCTGGGGAGGAATGCGAACACTTTCGCGGAGGTGATGCACATCATCCACCTTGTTGTTTGAGGCGGCATCCATCTCCACAATGTTCAGCGTCTGATTCAGGGACTCACCGTCCACACTGATGTCGATCTCATTGATCGTTCGGGCTAGTACCCGGGCCATCGTTGTTTTACCCACTCCGCGCGGACCGCAAAACATATAAGCATGAGAAAGGCGCCCTTGCTTGATTGCATTTTTGATGGTACTGCTCACATGTTCCTGCGAGACAATATCCTCAAAAGAAGTGGGCCGGTATTTTCGTGTAAGTGCGCGGTAGGTTTCTGACATTCTCTAAGATCGCTTTTTCTAACGATTGGAATGTACAAAAAGGCTGGAAGAATTGGAGAGTAGAATCGGATAAAATATGAGCTGAATAGTCTTCAAAATAAAAATCACTCCTTACTCCCAACAGAACTAATATCCACGTATTTTTCGTGCTTAGTTTATTTGTTATTCGTATAAAGCCATCTATAACATAGATGGGTAGAATTTTTGAAAGTGCTCCGTAGGTCGGGCAGCTTGTCCGACCCGAATGAACCGGAACTGAGTCCATAACTATCCGGACAAGCTGTTCGGGCTACGTTTTATGTCGAACTCACGTTATTTATCAAGTAAAATATACTACTGTTTAATTTCCGAAGGTGAATATCCAAACTTCTTTTTAAAAATAGTGGAGAAGTAATTGGGGTCCGGGAAGCCGACTGCATGAGCAGCTTCCTGTACATTAAAACCACGATCCTTTAATAAGATATGGGCTTCATCCATTCGCTGTTTTTTAATGAAATCATTGAGCGTGATTTCCGAGACCTCCTTCCACTCGGCATATAATTTGGCGCGACTGATGAATAAGGCATCCGCAAGGTGGCTAACCGTCAGCGATGGATTTGCAAGCTGGCGATAAATAATTCCCCGGATTTTACTCAGTAACTCCGGTTCACTGGGTGTTGCTTGCGGTTGAAATCCTTCATTAAGCACACGCTCCCGCCGCAACACAGCTTCAACCTGTGCCAACAACATATTGCTACGAATGGGTTTGGTTAGATATGCATCTGCACCGGTTGAAAGTCCGGTTTCCATATCGGTCTCCTTATTTTTAGCGGAAAGAAAAATAACTGGTAAATGCTTAAACTGCTTTTTCCCACGAAGGAAATTCACAAATTCCAGGCCGTTCATTCCCGGCATCATTACATCAGAAATAATGAGGTCTGGCGTGCTTTCTTCGATTTTTTTCAAAGCCTCTTTTCCATTTTTTGCCACGGTTACTTCATATCGGGAATTCAGGATCATCGTCAGGTAACTTCTGAAATCTGCATTGTCTTCCACAATTAGAATATTCTCTTCTACAGCTGATTCTGAATCTGATTCAATCCTTTTATCTGATGTTTTATCCGGTGTATCAAAATCGAAATCTTTGGCAGGAGTAAATTCGGAAACTTCATGCTGAATAGTATGTATGGATTCAATGTGGCGGAATCCTTTTTTCAACGTGATGATAAATTCAGCACCTTTTCCTTCCTCTGACTTCAGGGCAATTTCACCTCCCATATGTTCCACCAACCCTTTCACCAAAAACAACCCAATGCCGGTCCCCTCAGCTGTCTGAGTTCCCTCAGCCTGATATAAATATTCAAAAATTCGTTGCTGATCTTTTCCCTGTATTCCGGGTCCTTCGTCTTTAACGCACAAATTGATCTCTTTTTCGCCCTCATTTATTTCAACGTGGATTACGGAATTTTCCGGTGAGAATTTAATGGCGTTGGTCATCAGGTTGATCAAAATTCGCTCCCATGCTTCGCGATCTATATAAATCGGTTCGAAGATCTCATCGCCCGAAAACTCAAGTGTGATCTGCTCCTGCTCCAGTTTAGACTGAAATTGCCCCAGAATTTGACGGGTTAATAACGACAAGTGAATGGGTTTAAACTGAAGTTTTACAGCATCTGCATTTAGTTTAGAAACATCCAGGATTTGATTGATCAGATGTTTGAGTCGCTGACTGTTGCGGTGCATGATGGGGAGTCGGCTTTTTATAAGCTCGGGAGTTATAGCATCAGGCTTCCCTGCCATATCATCAAGCGGACCAACGATCAGAGAAAGCGGTGTTTTAAGTTCGTGCGTGATGCCGGTGAAAAAGCGGGATTTTTGCTCAGCAGCTTTTTGAAGCTCTTCGGTTTGCTCATCTACAAGATGCTGCAATTTTCTTTCGCGAGCCTGTAAGTGTCGAAGCCGGTATCTGAATCCTCCAAAAACCAACCCTGCTAAGGCAAAGAATATCAACCCAAAAAACCAGCCGGTTTCATAAAAGCGAGCGGGAATAGTGAAAAACATCACGGCTTCCTGCGGGGGACTGTTGGTGTATTCAGCCCGAACATGAAGCGTGTGATTTCCAGGAGGCAAAGCTGTGAAAACCGCTTGCTGCGACTGATTGGCCGACTGCCAGTTTTGGTTTACGCCGTCCAGTTTATAGCTGAAATGAATACGATCCTGATAGGCAAAATTGGGTGCGGTGAAATTTACACGAAGGTCTCGCTGGTGATCCGGAATAGTCAGAATAGAATCTTGTTGAACAAGGAAATAATCGTCTCCAAGTTCAATGGATTCAATAACCGGTTTGGGGGTGGATGAAGTCTGTTGCGTCTGAAAGTTCTGTGGATCGATGATAGTTACGCCCCGCTGATTGGGAAACCACAGCTTTTGATCTCGGGTTAAAATTCCCGCAGAATGTACACCGCCATTGGCCTCCCGGTTAATCATGCCATCTTTTTCATCAAAGTGGATGAGTGGAAGCGAAGAGGAAGTACCATCCGCAAATTGATTCAATGCTTTTTTGTGGCCGCGCATGATTCCTCCATTGGAACTCAGCCAAATATTGCCCAGCGAATCTTCAATAATTCGATGCAGAGAATTGTGAGCCAGTCCGTTTTGAGTGGTGATACTGGCTGTTGAAACTACTTCCCCATGTTCATCTAAAACCAATCGGTTCAACCCAATATTTTCGGTGGCGACCCACAAGGTATCATCCGATTGAAGATAAATATCACGGATGATGTTACTATTCAAAAAGCCATCCTCAGCGGTATATGCCTTAATCTTATTTCCTTCGATTCTCCCAAGTTCATTTCCTGAACTTCCCGTAAAAATCACCCCTTTTGAGTTTTCACGAATTACCTGAACGCCGTTTAATACCAAGGGGCGAGATTCATTTAGAGTTTTCAGTTTTCCATTCTCCAAAACCATTAGTGACTCTTCATGACCAATCAAAATGCGGGTATCGGTTTGATGCATGACTTCCGAAAGGAATAACTTGTTTTCCGTGGCCCGTTGTGAGCTTATAAATGGAATCCAAGAGCCGTTGCTGAAGCTGAAAATGGCGTTATTAGTAAAGCCCGCATAGATGACCCCGGTGCTATCTTCAAACAAAAATTTACAAGCGTTCACTGGCAGCGTACTGTTTGTGAGATTCCAGTTCCGGGATTCACCATCTGAAATTCGGGTGATGCCACTATTCAAACTGCATGTCCACATGTCCCCCTTTTTATCCTGAATAATAGAGTAAGTGTTATTTAAGCCGGGGATTTTTTCATCGGTAAGATTGACGAAGCTGCTTTTCCGGATTTGATACAATCCGTCGGTTTCTGAACCTACCCAAAGCGAACCTTCGCGGTCGAGAAAGCCAAATCTAATGGAAGGAACCTGAAGTACTATTGCGTCATTTATTACGACCTCATCATCCCCGATAAAGATGGATTCTCCATCATTACCCTCAAACACAATGTTAGAACGAGGCAGATTAGAGTTTACGGCAACCGGAAGTTTTTGGAGGCTCAGTTTTTTGGAATCCAATGAATAAAAGCCGGTATTGGCGGTAAGGGTTAGCTCTCCATTATTTTTTTGATGGATGTTCCAAAAAGAAGTGTTACCCAGCTCATCGGAATTAATTTGTTCCGCCGTTTGATTAACCAAGTCCACCTTCATAAGTAATTGTGAACCAACGATCCAAAGTATATTTTCTTTGAACTGACGGATTTCTCTTACATCCGGATATATAAATGGGAAATCATCAAGTCCAAGCAACACCTTCGCTTCGCCGTCATTCCAGGAAACCAATCCCATCTCTCTGTTTATGGCATACACTTCTCCGTTCAGCCCTGCGCCGGCCACACCGGTATCGGATTGGTAGATTTGATCTTTTAGCTGCGTGAAAGTGCCGGTTTCCTGTTCCAAATACGCGATGCCCTCAGAGCCGGTAACCCAGATTTTGCCATCGGCGCCCTCTACCAGCCAGTTTGCGTTCCCGGGAATCTCAGGATTTTGAAAGGTTTTTCCGGCTCCATTCCTTTTTAGGGTTACAGATCCGTTTTCATTAAACAGCCAAATGGAATTATCAGAAGCTTTTATGAGTCCGCCGATGCGGTTGGTTTCCATGCCGTCGGTATTGCCGGAATTGAATACGCTGAATTCATAGCCGTCGTAGCGAACCAGTCCGTCGTAGGTAGTGATGTAGAGGTAGCCGTCGTCATCCTGTGCGATGCCATTCACGGAATTCACGGGCAGCCCGTCTTCAATATCATAATGACGAATAAGATACTCCTGCGGAAAAGTATCCTGCAACTGCATGGGGGGCAGTTGAAAAAACATCCCGAGAATAAGTCCGACTATGAAATACATCAAATATAGCGCCTTGTGAATAATATTTAGATGATTTTAAAGAAAATCTGGACGTATTCAAAGGTTAAATCCGTTAGGTTTGTGATGTAATTTTAATCCGTTAGTTCCCAATCATGAAGAAACTTTTACTAATCAGTTTATTCTTTATTGCCAATGCACTTTCCGTCTTTGGCCAAAGTATAATATATGTAGATGCCGATGCCGGAGGGGCCAATGATGGAACATCCTGGACTGATGCATTTGATAATTTACAGGATGCCCTTGGAGAAGCCGGTGGCAGCAATGAAATCTGGATTGCCCAAGGCACCTATTACCCGGATGAAGGCTCCGACCGCAGTGCCAGTTTTACCATAACCGGAGATCAGGACGGGCTTAAGATATATGGCGGTTTTGAAAACGGAGATGCTGACTTGGAAGATCGAAACCCAGGCGATCATCCCGTAATTTTAAGCGGTGATATCGGAAGAACCGATGACACTGACAACAGCTATCACGTATTGGTTATTGATGGAACATCCGGTGGAACCATCACAAATGCTACCGTATTGGATGGAGTGACCGTTACAGCGGGAAACGGAAACGGCTCATCTCCTGATAATCGTGCGGGTGGACTTTATTGTATTGGCAATGGAGCCGGAAACGAATGCAGCCCAACGATTATTAATGTTGTTTTTGCGGATAACTTTGGAGCAGCGGGTGGAGCTATCTATAATTTTGGTGATGCCGGTATAAGCAGTCCGAATATCATAAACAGTGTTTTTACGGGAAATAACGCAACGGTATTAAGTGGAACGGCTGTTGTTAACAATGGAAACAATGGTGGGGAGAGTAGTCCAAATTTTACTAATACCACAATTACAGGCAACAGCGGTGGGATATATAATTCCGCTTCAGGAGGCGGCACAAGCGAACCTCAGATCACGAATACCATCTTATGGGATAACGGTGCCGAAATAGGAAATAATGGAGGTGCGCCTGATATCACTTATTCTTTGGTTGCGGACGCCCAGTCGGGAACCGGAAATATTAATTCAAATCCATTTTTCATCAACGCATCGGATCCCGACGGGGCCGATGATATCTTCGGTACGGCTGATGACGGATTCCGACTGTATGTCGGCAGCCCGGCACTTAATGCCGCCACAAATAGCGCGCCTGATTTGCCCACGAATGATATTACTGGCGCGGCCCGCATTCAAGATGGCACGGCGGATATGGGTGCTTATGAAGGCGTCAGGGAAGGCTCTCTTATTGCCCCCCTTGCTATTACAACGCTCCGGCCGTTGTCGGGTATTTCGGGAAAAACCATTGCCGTAAATGGAAAAGGTTTTGATCCTGATATTGAAGATAACACTGTTGAATTTATTTCGAGTGGTGGAAATGCAACTACCGCTGTTGTTACGGAAGTTTCGACCAAACGCTTAGAAGTCACGGTTCCTGAAGTAGGTGGCGGAAACTACTTTATAAAAGTAACCCGAGCCAGCGACTCCCTGAGTTTTGAAAGTCCTGAGTCCTTTGCGGTGCTAACAGGGGGCGGCAATTTTGGGGCTGTAAACTCAAGTTACCAGCATCTGGTTAAACGGTTGGAATATTCACATAGAACATCAGTGTCTGCCGGTGATATAAACCGTGACGGCATGATTGACTTGGTTTCAGCGGGAGTTGATACTGATATTATTTATGACAAAAACGATGTGATTTTTGAGGGGGGAACTGAGGGTTTTCTCGCGTTTGGTGCTTATTCCATTATTAATTTTCCTTTCGGTGAAGAACCCACTATAGAATTAGCAGATATGAACAGCGATGGTTACCTGGATGTTGTTTATGCTGATGGCTCGCTATCTTGGGCTGAGTTCAATCCTGGAAATCAATATAGTTACACCATACGTACGATTCCGGGCGCAGTTGGTGCCGAGCACATAGACGTGGTTGATATGGACAACGATGGTGATATGGATGTGTTAACTGTCGGGGGCGATCTTTCATGGTTTGAAAACAACGGCAACCAGAATTTTACCAAACATACTATTACTGACCATGATGGATATCAGGCATTTGCAACCGATATGGACGGTGACGGAGATCTGGATATATTAGTAGCGGACGGGGACCTCAAATGGTATGAAAATGAGAATATGAATTTTTCTCCACGAACAATTGCTACAAGATCTGACCAAGTTAATAGAATCTCTGTTACTTACCCCGCAGATTTGGATGGAGATGGTGATATAGATGTTATTTCAAGCGACAAGGGCTTCGGCGGCCAAGAAATTTTCTGGTATGAAAACGATGGTCAGGGAAGCTTTACTGAACACCTTATAATTGCAGATTATGATGGTTATGCCTTTCACGCTGCTGACATGGATGCTGATGGCGATACAGATATAATAATGGCTATTAGGAATCGTGGAGTGGGAATATTAGAAGCCGAAGCCGGGCTCTACATATTCGAAAACCAAGGGGATAAAACTTTTATACCGCGTCTTATTGCTGATAGTAGAGTTACCGATGGGCTAAATGAGTCTGGTAATAATAATGATATCATCGAAATCAAGTCACTGTTTACAGCAGATATCAATAACGATGGTACCCTTGATATTATGGCTAATTTGCGAGAATCGGGCGCACTCGGGTGGTTTAAGAATCCAGCAGATAGCCGAGTGGCGCCACCGGTAACGGAAGGGCAAGCGGTTTCCTTCAGTTCAGGAAAAGTAACTGCCCCAAATAACGCTGTTTACGAGGGCCTGAACGCGTTAACCGTAGAAGCCTGGCTGTATTTCAATTCAAACGGTCGTCAGGGAATCATTGAAAAACATAACCCCTCTCAGAACGGGTGGTGGATTGATTTCGATTCTGATATTACAACACTTATAACCACTCCCGACGGCTCCAGATCTGTAGATTCAGAAATAAATCCTCAACTCAATCAATGGTATCACTTTGCGGTTACATATGATGGAACCGTTTTGCGAATGTATCTGGATGGCAATTTGGTGGGAGAAAATGACTATGAAACTGAAAGTATCCCCATTAACAATAAAACATTTTCACTTACTATGGGGGATTTAAACTGGACATCTGCAAACCTGGATGGATTGATGGATGAAGTTCGAATTTGGAACAAAGCCGTTACCGAAGAAGAGATTCGACAAAATATGTTCCAAAAACTCAATGGTGATGAAGCCGGGTTGATTGCCTACTATCCATTCGATGAAGAGGGGGAAATTGCACTTGATAAAACGGTTAATAAAAATCAAGGTTCTTTAGATTCGGGTGTTTCCAAAAGTGAAGAAACCCACCCCTACGGCACCTTCATCACCGGCAGCGAAGGCTGGCGGATGATGAGCGCTCCTGTGGAAGGAGCTACCTATGGAGAAACCTTAGATCCACTTTGGACGCAAGGCTTCCCCGGCTCCGATACTCCCAATAACGTAGCCTCCAATGTGTTAAAGTGGGATGAACCGGCCCAAAGCTTTACTTCCATTTCAGATGCAGATGAGGTACCTGCGGCTGGCTCCGGCTTCATAACCTTCGTGTACGAAGATGACAATTTCGATGGCAATCCAGACGATTTCCCCAAAGAAATTCGTTCGGATAACGGACAAGTCAGTGGAGCAGTGAATCCTGCACTTTCTTTTACCGATTCCGGAACGTTGGCCGATGACGGCTGGAACCTGCTCGGCAACCCCTACGGCGCCACCATCGACTGGGACGCCGAAAGTGGCTGGACTACCTCCAACCTCGATGCCTCCTTTTACCTCTGGAATGCTGAAGATGACGAATACCAATCCTGGAACGGAACTACCGGAACGCTGGATAGTGAAGGACTCATCGCCCCGTGGCAGGGATTCTGGGTGAAAGCCAATACCGCCGATCCTGAACTTACCTTTACCGATGAAATCCGAAGTGCCGGCGGATTTCTACGCAAAGAACAAGCCACGCCCGAACTGCGATTTACGATCAGTGATGGACAACTGGCGAGCGATGCAATTGTAATGTTTTCGGAGGAATCTGCGGCCGGCAAAGATCGTCTTGACGCCTACAAACTGGCCTCACTGAATGAAGAGTATTTGTCGCTGTTTACCGAGCTGGAAGACGGGGCGGCATTAGACATCAACGCCTTGCCTGCAGAATTGGAGGAGTCGGTGTCCATCCCACTCAATGTTGATGGAAATGTAACGAGTGAAGAATTTGAACTCTCATGGAAGAGGGAAGCTCTGCCGGAAGATTGGCAGTTTACTCTGCGGGATAACGAGACCGGTCAGGAATTTGACCTGATGGAACAGTCCTCAATTACTATTAAATCTGGGAAGGCCAAATCCTCCAAGATTTCTGAAACCCTGGACGATTCCGGTGAGCAGAAACCGTTGTCACCGCAACACCAAGTGCTATCTCCGAAAGTGATGAAGGCCAAATCAGAAGACGGCCCGAGATTTACGCTTACGATTACTTCGGCCCAAGCCGTTACTAATGAGCAGTTGTCGGAATTACCGACCTCGGTCGAGCTTCAGCAGAATTACCCGAATCCGTTCAACCCAACCACTACCATTCAGTATGGAGTGCCGGAAGCGGGGGAAGTTAGCCTGGAAGTTTTCGATATGCTGGGGCGAAAAGTAGCGACTCTCATCAACAGAGAAAGCAAATCGGCCGGCCGGCACACGGTTCAGTTTGATGCGGCCCGGTTTTCCTCCGGCATGTACATCTACCGCCTGAAGGCCGCCAACACCGTGGTCACCAAAAAACTAACCCTTATTAAGTAATGCTCAATTTTAAATGCTTAAATGTTAAATGAGATTCTGTCCATTTAACATTTAGCATTAAACATTCAAACATTTTCCCCATGAAAACAACGCTCCTAATTTTACTCGCCCTTACTATCATCTTAATTGCATCAACCATCGTGCTCGCTCAGCCCGGTTTACCACAAGCTCTATCACAGGCTCCTATTGACGGGGGGCTTGGTCTGCTTGCTGCAGCCGGAGGCAGTTATGCTTTGAAGAAACTTCGGGATAAGAAAAAAATGGAAGAGGGTAATTATTAATTCAATAATTTTAAATGTTAAATGAAGCTCCACCCATTTAACATTTAAAATTTTTCATTCAAACATTTCTAAAATCCTAGCGCAAGCGTTACGCATATGTGATGTTTATTACCTGACCCTAAAACTATCGCCTTCCGTCAGCAACTTAAAATTCACTCCGATATTTTCCGGTCTTTGAATGGCCCTGCTGAAATCATTCTCCGGATCATTCATGCCATCGTCAGCAAGGGGAAAAGTGCCGAAATGCATTCCAAAACTGATTCTGGCTCCCACATCTTTATGAGCCTGAATAGCTTCTTCAGGATTAACGTGCATCGGCTTCATAAACCAGCGTGGTTTGTAGGCGCCAATGGGGATGAGGCCTACAGTAATATTCGGATGTTCTTGACGGATCTTTTTGAAGAAATCACCATAACCGGTGTCACCGGCAAAATAGATATTGCCGGAAGGGGTGTCGATCACATAACCTGACCAAAGCGTTTTGTCACGATCAAATAATCCACGGGCTGAAAAATGTTGTGCCTCAACGGAGTGAACGGATATGTCACTGCCTATTTTTTGTTCTTCCCACCAATCAAGCTCATCGATATATCTGACCCAGTTAGCTTTTAATAATTGTTTTACTCCAAGCGGAACTATAAATCTGGGCTGAAATTTGTCTTCAAGTTTTCTTAGGGTTTCCAGATCAAGGTGGTCATAATGATTGTGACTTATGAGCACTACATCGATCGGAGGAAGGTCTTGGAATCGGATACCGGCTGGTCGAAACCGTTTTGGACCTGCAAAGCTGAAGGGACTCACCCGGTCGCTCCAGACAGGGTCGGTCAGAATATTGACCCCGGCGGTTTGGATAAGAAAAGTAGAGTGATTTACGTAAGTGATCACCATTCCGCGAGTCACATTATCTGCGGGTTTTTCAGCATAAATGACCTCTTCTTCGGGGATTTCAACCCACTCGCCCTGGTCTCTCTGGAAATACCATTTCATTACATCAAGAAATGTTTTGGAGGGAACATCTCCTGAATTTTCAAAAGTAGTACCATTGAAATGCTCGGAAACAGGACCTTTGTATCCGGGTTTTGATGCCATCCATCCGGCAGAAGCAATGGTTATGGCAGCGACAATTAGCAGCGTAATAAGCCAGATCAAAATTTTTACGAATAAGTTCATGGTTCAGATCTAATGTGTGATTAACCCTTTTTAATCAGATAATAGTTCGGTGATATAGTAAGGGTGCACCGGAATAGAATGCACCCTGAATTATTCATTCCAACTAAGATCGTTAGAACATGTTACGATGATTTAACTTTTTCGTCCGTTATAATTCTTTTAGATGTTTATTGAAGAATTCATAGATACGACGGTACTCATCATACCAGGCATCTTCATCCTGGAAACTGTGCCGCTCAGTAGGATACATCATCATCTCGAAATCTTCATTTCCTGATTGTATCAGCCGCTCGATGTAATGCACGGCATCCTGAAATCCCACATTGTTATCGATCAATCCATGAAGCAGAATAACAGGCTGTTGCAGAGAATCGGCATAAGTAAGCGGGTTACTTCGCTCGTAATGAAGGGAATCTTCGTCGGGTTTTCCAAGGCGGGGAAGGGTATAGCCCGGGTTGGCATAGTAATAGTTTTCCCAGTTGGTTACGGAACGCAATCCGGCAGCGGCATCAAATTTATCAGGAGAAACTCCTACTGCGTAAAGTGCCATGAAACCACCGTAACTACCGCCATATATTCCAACACGAGAAGTATCGGCTTTATCGTAATTATCAGCAAGGAAGGCGAGTCCGTCTTCAATATCCTCAGTCTCAAATTTACCCATCCAGTTGGTCACGTCTTCCCGAAATTTACGTCCATATCCCGTACTGTGGCGGTAATCCACTTCGATCACGTAATATCCCTGGTGTGTCAGATACTGATGAAACATATATTCGCGCCAGTAATTGTTAGACCAGCCTTTATACACATTTTGCAGCGAACCGGCTCCGTGAACAAATACCACCACCGGATTCCCATTGGGATCTCTTTTTTCCGGTTTCAGAACGGACATCGACAGGGGTGTGCTGCCATCGCGACTTGTGAGTTTCACGTAATCCTCTTTCTGCCAGTCATATTCATAAAATGATTCAGGAACTGAATTTGTAAGCTGGACTTCCCTAAGTGGAATCACAGTATCGACTATATGAAGATCAAAAGGCTCGTTGAAAAAAGTCTTGTTATAAACAATGTAACGGCGATCATGGCTCATTCTAAAATCCCGGCGATAGCCTTCAGCTGATGTTAGCTTGGTAGGCAAGTTCCGCATGATGTCCAGTTTATAAAGCTGTATCTCTCCGCGGTCCATTTCGCTGGTGGCCATGGCAATAGTTCGTTCGTCGATCCAGGATGCCCAGGGAATATCATATTCGCCAAAGGTATGTTGTTCAAAGCCTGATCCATCAGGATTTATGGTATAAATATGATTCCAGCCGTCCCTTTCACTTTGGAACATAAGCCGGTCAGCGGCGGGGGCAAATTCCATATTAGTACCATACATCCAGCCTTTAGTGGAGTCTTCAAATAAGACTTTTGAAGAAAGGTCTTCTATATCGAAAATGGTAATGGTCCTTTCTTTTTGAGGAGGATCTGTCGCATCAACGGCAAAATGCCTTCCCGAAGCACTTATATCCACACTTAAATATCCATGATGCTTCAATACTTCATTCACATCACCTGAATCTGCAGAGGCCACAGAAATGATGCGCTTTGGAATTCCTCTTCTGGTTTCTCCGGTCTCCACATATTTTCCTGCATATTCGGGGAAGTAGTACTCATTATATTCTGAAGTATCCCATTGACTCAGGACTAACGTATCCCCTGCCCAACCAACTACACTGAAGCTTGGCGCATCGTCACTTTTGCTGGTAACCTGCTTGATATAGGCTTCTTCAACCCCTGAGATCCATACATCACCATTTTGAACAAAGGCGAATTTGGTACCAGAAGCATTCCAGACCGGGTTGTAATCATAACCTTTGGAAGCCACGATTACCCGTTCGTTTTCGAAATTAAAATCTGCAAGTATAAGGTCACCTGATTCAGAATAGAGAAGTTTAGATCCGTCAGGAGAAAGCTCATAATTACGGATAATATCCTTCGGAGCTTTTTTCTGATTTTTACCACTCAGACCGACCTGAAACAGCTCGGTTCCTGAAGAGGTGGTGTCATCCCAATTAAAATAGATGGTTTTACCATCTGGTGAGAAATGAGAAAAAGATGGCCGGTCACCCGGAATAAAGGGTTCATGGAAAATATCCTTCATTGTTAACTTATCAGGAAATTGTTGGGCATTAACTTCAACCCCAATAAAAAGCATCAACAAAAGAAGCGTAACTAATTTTT
Source organism: Gracilimonas sp. (assembly GCA_040904925.1). GTDB lineage: Bacteria > Bacteroidota > Rhodothermia > Balneolales > Balneolaceae > Gracilimonas. The sequence goes on from JBBDSP010000005.1 coordinate 42,964, forward strand.
TCATAGGATCATAAATATCTGAGTGTGATTAATTTAACATTGTGAGGATAAAAATTTTAGAGGACATAAATTGCAAAAAATAGTTTTTCTGAAGAGATCAAAATTCTATAAATATTGAATGACATTCGGCATTTTACAAAGTCGGAGCAATGATATCTTTAGAAAAATAAAAAATTACTGAATAGGATAGATATGAAAACGACGGTACTTAATATTGATGGAATGGGATGCTCGGGTTGCGTGAATACTGTGGAGAACACGCTTTCAGCTCTGCCCGGAGTTAAAACTGCGATCGCAAATCTTGAGAAAGGAATTGCAGAAGTTAGCTTTGATGAAGCGGAAGTAAAAGAAGGTGATTTCAAGAAAGCAGTTGAAGAAGCCGGTTACCAAATGACGGGCATTCAGTCTTAACTATATTTTTATGAAAAAAGCCACGCTTCAAATTGATGGAATGCACTGTGCCGGTTGTGTCAATGCCGTAGATAAACAACTGGAATCTATGGAGGGGGTGAAGTCTGCACAGGTAAATCTGGCTACCGAATCTGCCGTTGTGGAATACGAAGGTGACATCACCATGGATCAATTTGCTGAAGTGATCTCCAAAGGTGGATATACCTTGGTTCGGCAGGAATCCGGGCAGACTGAAGACAAAGCCAAGCAAGCTGAGGAGCGTGAACAGAAAAAACTGGATACTGCCCTCCGAAACCTGATCTGGTCCTGGGTTCCAACTGTTCTAATGTTGGTTTGGATGCTCCCGATGTGGATCTCACATTATATGTTTTTAGGGCCGGTGGGGATGGAGATCGGAATGATCGTTCTTTCTGCGTTTGTGATTTTTGTGCCGGGCTGGGAAACGGTGAAAAGTGCGTGGAAGTCGATCCTGAATCTGAGCCCGAATATGGATGTGTTGATCGCCATGGGTTCTTTTGCATCGCTTTCTACGGGCTTTGTGGTGTTATTCCATTATTTAGGAATTGGCCCTGAATTCTACAGCTTTGCCATGATCGGCGGCATGATTATGGCATTTCACCTCACCGGCCGATATATAGAAGCCAAAGCAAAAGGCAGTGCTTCCCAAGCCATACGGAAATTGCTGACATTAGGAGCAAAAGAAGCCTCAGTTTTGCGGGATGGAGAGGAAATCAAGATCCCGGTCAGTGAATTGAAGATTGGAGATGTGATGCTGGTCCGGCCCGGAGAAAAGATCCCAACCGACGGCGAAGTAATTGAAGGGGAAAGCAGCGTGGATGAATCCATCGCAACGGGAGAATCCATGCCGGTGGAGAAATCGGAAGGTGATGAAGTGATCGGTGCTACCCTGAATACCAATGGTGTTTTAAAAGTGAGTGCGACAAAAATTGGTAAAGACACTTTCCTGAATCAGGTCATTAAAATGGTGGAAGAGGCGCAGGGATCAAAAATTCCTATTCAGGATTTTGCGGACCGGGTAACCAGAGTATTTGTGCCGATCGTGTTGGTTTTAGCGCTAATGACACTGACTTCATGGCTGATATTCCCAGATTTTTTCGGAAGCCTTGTAAACTGGGCTTCTGATTTCATTCCTTGGGTAAACCCTGAACTGAGCTCAACTGCACTCGCTTTTTATGCGATGATCGCAGTGCTGGTCATTGCCTGTCCATGCGCATTGGGATTGGCCACGCCAACGGCTTTGATGGTCGGTTCGGGACTGGGAGCCGAAAATGGGATTTTGATCCGAAAAGGAGAGGCCATTCAGCGCATGAAAGATGTGGATACCATTGTGCTGGATAAAACGGGCACCATCACCAAAGGAAAACCCGAAGTGACGGATGTGATCAAGTTTGGAAAAATTTCAGAAAATGAATTGCTGAGCCTGGCAGCTTCCGTTGAGAATAACTCGGAGCATCCGCTGGCAAGGGCAGTGGTAAACGCAGCTTCCAAAAAAGGCATAGAGTTGAAAAAGTCAGTCGGATTTGAAGCTATCACCGGAAAAGGAGTGAAGGCGATGATAGGTGAAGGAGCTGCAGGAATCGGCACGGCATCATTGATGGAGGAACTCGGTGTTGAGATCACTGAAGAGCAATCTTCCCGAAAACAGCAGCTGGAAGAACAGGCAAAAACGGCGGTGTATGTGAGTTATGCCGGAAAACTGATCGGAATATTGGGCATTGCTGACGAAGTAAAAGAAGACAGCCGTGAAGCTATAGCTGAATTCAAAAAACTTGGACTGAAGACCATTATGCTCACCGGCGATAATGCAAAGACCGGTCGGGCTATAGCCGGTAAGGTTGGCATTGATCAGGTGATCGCCGAAGTATTGCCCGATCAGAAATCTGAGCAGATCAGGAAGTTGCAGGAATTCGGTAAAGTGGTAGCAATGGTGGGTGATGGCATCAACGATGCCCCGGCGCTGACCCTGGCTGATGTGGGAATCGCTATTGGAACGGGAACCGATGTGGCCATCGAGTCCGGCGATATCGTGTTGGTGAAGGGCGACTTGCCCGGGGTTTTACGAGCCATCAATCTCAGCAAGGCTACCTTCACCAAAATAAAACAAAACCTCTTCTGGGCCTTTTTCTATAACCTGATCATGATCCCGCTGGCAGTAATTGGATTGTTGCATCCGCTGCTGGCTGAAGCTGCGATGGCGTTCAGTTCTATTAACGTGGTGCTTAACTCGAAGCGGCTCGGAAAAGCGGAATTGGATTAATTGTTGGAGTGACCCGATAACTTCACAAAACAAAATTCCAAGAAGAAGGTTATCTTAAACGAGATTCGATCATCTTAAAACCAAATTATTGATATGAGTAACAAGAAAATTCTTATTTACGGACTATTATTTACAGCTGGTGTTGCTGTGTTTTTATTCTGGCCGGGTAATTCCGCAAGTAATATGCTTTCCAATGATACGGAAGTGGTGATGTATAAAAACGAAGGCTGTCAGTGCTGTACCAAGTGGGGCGATCACATGCATGAAGGTGATTTTAAGGTGGAAGAAGTTCCCGTTCCTGTTCTGATGCAGGTTAAAAGAGATAATGGAATTTCCAGAGAACTAGCTTCCTGTCATACTGCTATTGTGGACGGTTATGTAGTGGAAGGACATGTTCCTAGAGAAGATGTAGAGCGACTGCTTGCCGAACGACCTGACGCCATTGGACTTGCAGTACCCGGTATGCCAATCGGTTCTCCCGGAATGGAGACTCCGGGCCGTGAGCCGGATAACTATGATGTTCTTTTAGTGAATAAAGACGGTTCAACCAGCGTATTTGCCTCCCATTAAAGGGTAATATTTTGACTTAAAAAAGGCTCACTCCTTACGGCGTGAGCCTTTTATTTTATCCGGACGTGTTGAAAGGTCAGTATGTTGTATGTATATA
>JBBDSP010000006.1:0-330157 GCA_040904925.1 Gracilimonas sp.
GCGAAGTGGACGTCAACATTCTCGGGCATATTTTTGAGCATTCGCTGAACGAGATTGAGGAGATTAATGCCGAGCTGAAGGGCGAAGAGGTGGACACCTCCAAAACCCGCCGCAAAAAAGACGGGGTATTCTACACGCCCAAATACATCACCAAGTATATTGTGGAGCATACGGTTGGGAAACTGTGCGAGGAGAAGAAAGCCGAGCTGGATATTGTGGATGAGCGCTTCATTGAATCTAAAAGGAGAACCCAAAAAGGGATCAGTGATCTGAAAAACTACCGGGAATGGCTGCTGGGCCTGACCATTTGCGACCCGGCCTGTGGAAGCGGTGCGTTTCTGAACCAGGCGCTGGAATTCCTGATTGCTGAACACAACTATATTGATGAACTGCAGGCCAAATACCACGGGGAATCGCTGGTGCTGTCGGATATTGAAAACCAGATTTTGGAGAATAACCTGTTTGGGGTGGATATTAACGAGGAGTCGGTGGAGATTGCCAAGCTGAGCCTGTGGCTGCGCACCGCCCAAAAAGGACGAAAGCTCACCTCGCTGAACCACAACATCAAATGCGGCAACTCGCTGATCGACGATCCCGAAGTGGCCGGCGACCAAGCCTTTGAATGGGAAGCCGAATTCTCTTCTGTTTTTGAAAATGGCGGGTTTGATGTGGTGATTGGGAATCCGCCTTATGTTAATATCAGTATGCTTCCAGATGATTACCTAGAATTCTTTGGTACTGAATATTCTGAAATACATACAGGATATAATGACTTAATGTATTATTTCCTGTATAAAGGAATTAAGCTTGTTAAGCCTCAAGGCTCTTTAGGAATGATAACGTCCAATTATTTTATAGGAAATGAGTATGCAAAGAAATTGAGAAACTTTTTATCGCCAAATATTTCTTCGATTATAAATTTTGTTGATTATCAAGTTTTTGAAGATGCTAACGTACATACAACGCTTATCTTTGCTAATAAATTTATTAAAAGCGATGATGTTAGATATTTTGAACTGTCTAGTTCTAATAAGACTGTCACAGATTTAAAGAATGACAATTTTAATGAGGTTGTAGTAAATAGATCTGAGTTAAAAGATTATTGGATTTTTACTGAGAAAAAGAAATCAAAGCTCCTTAAAAAGGTAGAATCAAAAAGTATATTACTTGGTAGTATTACGGATATTGAAAAGGGTTCAACTACGGGCAGAAATTCTGTATTTACTATTTATAGTGAAATTGCTTTGAGATATAATATTGAAAAAGATTTATTACGTAAAAATGTCAAGAATGGTGATATAGATAGATATCATATTTATGATAGGGGTGATTATTTAATATATACTGATGGAGATACAGAGATTGATGAATATCCAAATGCCCTAAATTATTTAGAAGAACATAGGAATAGTCTTTCAAAAAGAAATGAAGTTAAGAAAGGTAAGTATCCTTGGTGGCGTTTAGAGAGACCTAGAAAAAAAGAATTTTATGATACCGAAGAGAAGATTTTAGTTCCTTACAGAGCAACAAATAATCGTTTTGCTTACGATAATGAAAGAAGTTTTAATGATGGAGGAGATGTTCGATTTCTTGTAGTATCTGATTCCAATTATAAGATAAAATACCTTTTGGCCTTGTTGAACTCTAATCTATTAAATTGGTACTATGGATTTATAGGTAAGCCTAAAGGAAATAGTCGAGAATATTTTAATGAGCCTTTAGCAAAAATCCCTATTGCTAAAACGAATTCAGATATTCAAAATGAATTGGCTGTTTTTGCGGATAAAATTATTGAATTAAAGGTTAGCCATGAGGAAATACAAAAATCCTTCTCCGAATTATTGCTATCCAAATTCGAGATCGAAAAACTAAGCCGGAAACTGCAAAGCTGGCACGAGCTCACCGGCAAGCAATTCCTGAAAGAGCTGAAAAAGAAAAAAGTAGAACTCTCCCTCGACAAAGAAGCCGAATGGCTCGACTACTTCACCCAACAAAAATCCCAAGCCGACACCCTAAAAACCCAAATCGCCCAAACCGATGCCGAGATTGATGCGATGGTGTATGAGTTGTATGGGTTGAGTGAGGAGGAGGTGCGAGTTGTGGCGGGGGGTATGTGATAGTATGGTTATATTTTGGATTGGGTAAATAAACTAAAGTGAACAATAATGAAACTTTATAGAGCAAAAATAAAAGGTTTTAAGAGGCTAAGTAATGTAGATATAACATTAAATGGAAAAATTATTGCAATTATTGGACCAAATGAAGCTGGGAAGAGTTCATTTCTAGAGGCTTTGGAACATGTTGAAAATAATAATCCAATTCCGGAAAAATCTTTATCAAGGAATAGTCAGATAAATCCCAAAGACAAAGTTATAGAATTAAAATTCAAGGTTAGTAAATCAGAAAAAATTAGGATTAGTGAGTTTGGAGGTATTGGAGAGCCAAATTGGTATATAATCGAGAAATCTGCGGATGGAAATATTTCCAGAAGAGTTTATCCTGAAATTGAAAGAGATTTAGGGAAAAGGAATGAATTAAAAGATAAAATCTCTAAGGCTCTAAACTACAATTTAGTAAAGAGATCATTTAATTATGTATATACAATCCAAAAAAAGAATGAGAGTAATAAGCTGGTTGAGGTCAAAAAATCAGTTAAAGAATATCTTAAAGATGTAATTTCAATTCTCAATTCTGATATGCAGAATTTGAATAATAATGACCTGAGCTATATTGGTAATATTATTAGAGTATTAAATGAAGTTATTTCAAAAATTAGCGATAAAAGGAAAGTAAATTATTTAGATGAACTCGTCGATTCAATAATCGAGCAAAAAAAATATGAATCTGAACAAAACCCAGAAATTAAAGCGATAGAGTTTTTAGAGAAGGAAAGACCTAGAATATTATCCTTTAGTGAAAAAGATAGAAATCTATCATCTGAATATGATATTAAAGTTTTAAGGAATCAATTACCAAAACCACTGCAAAATCTCTTTGATTTAGCTGAAATAAAATCATCAGAATTACAAAAATGTATCCAGCAATCTGATCATGCAAAAAGACAAGAAATCCAAGAACAAGCCAATATAATTTTAAAGAGAAAATTTACTGAAAGTTGGGGACAATCAATTGTGTATCCAAAACTAGAACTAGCCTCTGATGTTATTCGGGTATATGTTGGAGAACCAAAAAGTTATACTGAAATTGCTGAAAGAAGCGATGGTATGAAAGCATTCGTCGCATTATTTGCTTACTTATCAAAAAAGTCTTTAAGTAAGCCCCCACTGGTATTAGTTGATGAAGCTGAAATGCACTTACATTACGATGCACAAGCTGATCTAATAAGAATGTTTGAAAATCAAAAAGAGGCGGGAAAGATTATATATACAACGCATTCTGCTGGATGTTTACCAAGTGATTTAGGAACTGGAATCAGGGTTATTTCTCCTATTTTTGATGAGAATGAAATTGACACAAAAGAGAGTAAAGTTTTTCAAAGTTTTTGGAATTCAGCTCCTGGCTTTTCTTCTTTATTATTTGCAATGGGGGCGAGTTTACTTTCATTTGTACCAACCAGAAGAGCAGTAATAGGAGAGGGTCCAACAGAAATGATTTTGCTACCAACGTTGCTTCGACAAGCTACGGAAACTGAAAATTTAAGATTTCAAGTGGCTCCTGGTTTATCTAGAGTTGCAAATTCTGACATTAAAGATTTAGACCTTGAAGCACCACGAGTTGCTTATTTGGTTGATGGAGATGAGGCAGGTAAAAAGTATTGCAAAAATTTGAAAGACAATGGAGTTGACAAATCATTAATTTTTAATTTGAAAAATGGGTATACATTAGAAGATTATATTGATAAAAAACAACTCTTGAAGGCTATAAATGAACAGCTGGAGATTCATCACGATGGGCGCCATGAAATACAAATTGATGATTTAAAATATCCCAATGTGATGAAATCAGTTAAGGAATGGTGCGAAAAGAATAATATCAAAGAACCAAGTAAAGTTAAGATTGCTGAAACTCTAGTATTTTTCAACGAGGAAATAATAGATAAAACTAAGGCTGTAGATATAAAGCGATTACATAAAAATATTACTGAAATATTGTTTAGATAATCTATAATCTAATCCTGTCTTGCCACTCTTACCCTCATCACGGTGCTCTGCTCCGTGATGCCCTATCGAGGCTCCGCCTCAAGCTAAACTCGTAAAGGCACGGCTGCCCAACCTCCGAACACCAATTACCCACAGGCACCTATCGGGCGGAGGTTTTTTCTTTGTGGGAATTGCTAACCCCGGGTTGCGCCCGGCATGCAATTTTTTTCTATTTATATATCCCAACGGGCTTACCCAGGGCTATTAACATATGATCCCTACGGGATCTGTTTCAAAAAATCCGCGCATTTCTTTAATCCATTAAATCCGTGTTTGGCTCTAAAATAAACCGCGTAATCCGTTGATCCGCTTAATCTGTGTTTCAACAGAATGAACCAAAAATCATGCTAATCCTAAAATCCCACTAATCATGGTTCAAAAAGAAAGAGTAAGAAGAGGAGAAGGTAAATCGTCCATCGAAAATCGGTCCATCCCCGAAATTTCGGGGCATTTCAATTTCATCAGCGATCATCCGCACTATCTGTGTCATCCGCGTTCCATTCCTTTTGCCGGATTCCAATACCGAAGCCGTATCCATCCATCAGACGGGTAATCCGTCAGATGGAGTTAGATTCGTTCCCAATGTGAAATTAATCAAAAATACCTCAAAACTATTTCCCAATCCCACTCGTCTTAAACCAAGAAACCATCCTCTACTAAAACCTTAGTTTCCATATCTGATTTTATTTTACTATCCTCCGCTAAGTAATAAAAAATTCTCCATTTGCTGCTTAAAAAACCTATAGCGTCTGTAATTTTAGTTCTGGCGGTACTCATTTTCGGGGGTATTGCATTGGAACGGCTTTCCATCGAGCTGATGCCGGATATTGACCGGCCTACGCTGTTGGTGCGAACGGACTATTCCGGGGCACCTGCTTCAGAAGTGGAATTCCGCATTACCGAGCAGCTGGAGGGCATGCTTTCCGGCGTGCGCGGTGTACAGCAAATTGAATCCCTTTCCCGGCAGGGACAATCCCTCATCTTCCTCACCTTCGAGTGGGGCTTTGATATGGATATCGCCTTCCTCAACGTGCGGGAGAAGTTAGATCAGGCACGGTACATGCTGCCCAATCAGGCGGAGCGGCCACAGTTGGTGTATTCTTCGGCTTCGGATGAGCCGATCGCTACCATAGCGCTTCAATTGGCCAATGTTTCCAATCAAGAATTTTCGAATCGATTGTCTTTAAAGCGCTGGGCGGATCAGGTATTTACCCGCCGGTTGGAGCAGCAGGAGGGCATTGCCCAGGCTTTGTTGGTAGGAGAAGTCCAGCCCGAAGTGCAGATCCGGTTCAACCCGCGTTTTATTGATCGGTACGGATTATCGCTGTCTCAAATTCAACAGTCGGTACAGGATGCCAACTTGTTTTCTTCCACGGGTGAACTCCGCGATGGCTGGTACCGATACGCCCTCAAGATCGAAAGCCGGATCGAGTCGCTGGATGACCTGCGCGAAACGCCCATAATTTCCCTGGCAAGCGGACGCGTATTGCTGCTGGAAGAACTGGCGGAGGTACGAATGGCTGAGGCCGATCCCACTTCCTTTGCACTATTAGATGGGGAAGAGGTACTGAACATACTCGTCAAAAAGGAATACGGCTCCAACACCGTAGAGGTCTTTGAAACTCTGGAAGAGGTACTGACCGAGATCCGCGATCAAAACCCCGATATCCTCATCGAGGTGATACAGGAAGATGCGAGCTACATCGAGAATTCCATTTCTAATCTTTTGCAAACCCTGCTGATCGGTGGCGTGCTGGCTTTCCTCGTGCTGTTCCTTTTTCTGGATGATGTCCGAAGTCCGTTTACCATCGGGATCTCCATCCCTGTAAGTATCTTCCTCACCTTTGTGGTGATGTTCCTGTTTGATATTCAGCTCAACATCATTTCCCTCAGTGGACTCACCCTCGGCATCGGACTGCTTTTGGATAACGCCATTGTGGTGCTGGAGAATATCAGTCGCTACCGCCAAAAAGGATTGGGACGATTTGAGGCTGCCCGGGAAGGAACCAAAGAGATTAGTCTGGCCGTAACGGCTTCCACTTTTACCACTATTTCCGTATTTCTGCCGCTCATTTTCCTCGGGGGATTTGAAGGTGCATTCTTCCGTGATCTTGCCGCTACGCTTTCCTTCAGTTTGATCGCCTCTCTGCTGGTGGCCTTATTTATTCTTCCGGTTTTTGTAGCTCATATCACCAAGAATACAGAGAAAAAAGGAGTCCTAAGCAAAGTCTCTGATGGATTAGACAGCGTAGTGATGGCTTATGAGCGAAATTTAGGGCGGGTCATCCAAAAGCCGCTTCCCATTATTTTAACCGCCACGGTCTTATTGGCCGGAGCCGGATATGCCTTCATGACCATCCCCAAAGCCGTGCTTCCTGCAGATGAACCGGCCAAAGTGGATTACCTCGTATCTATGCCCGGCAATACCGCCCTTCGTTCGGCTAAGGAGGCTTCGTCCGAGATTACCAAGATTCTATCCGAGCGAACGGATCACGCCAATATTCTATCACTCGGCGGCTACACCGATAATACGAATCTGACTTCCATCACCAACGAGGGACTTAATAAATTCACTATCTCCGTTCCGGTTTCCGGATTCGAGGAAGCGGCGGAAGTAGATCGCATTATGAGAGGAGTGGCACAAACCTATGCCAACTGGACCTTCCGGAAAATGGAGGAAGATGCCACTGGCGCGGTGGGTATTGGCAGCGATGCCCCGGTGCAGTTCAGCGTGGTGGGAACCGACCGCGCATTCAGCATTAGGGTTACTGAAGCTTTCAATGAATTTATGAACCGGAATTACAGACCTATTGAGCTTGACCTGAAATATCCGCAGCGTATTCTGGCGTATCAGCTTCAGTTTAAAACGGAGCAACTTCTTTCCTATGAATTGACGGAAACGGAAGTCATCCGCTATCTGGAATCGCTGACCCGTGGCTCCTTCATCACCGACTGGAACCGACAGGATGAACAAATTTCGATTCGGCTGATCGGGGAGAGAAATACGAATCTGGATCCCCGTGAAATTACTCTTGATATACGGGATAAGATCATTCCGCTTACTGCTGTGGCAGAGATCGCACGAATTGATGAAGCAGAACAGATCGAGCGTATCCGGCAGTCTCCTATTTTAACTTATAATTCCGATCTTAGCTTTATGGATTGGTGGTGGGATGGAGGCGAGATCCAGCAAATGGTGAACCGGTTCATGCAGCAAAGCGGACATGAAATTCAGATCCGCGGCTCGGCCCTGCAGGTGATCAGTTTACTCAAAGAACTGGGATGGCTGTTGTTCATCAGTGTGCTATTGATCTACCTGATTCTCGCCATTCAGTACGAAAATCTGAAATATCCATTTATTATTATCCTGGCGATTCCATTTGCGTGGATCGGCTCGTTTTTCGCGATGTATATCGCAGGCGTCAGTTTAAATGCACTCTCCTTTATGGGGATCCTGATCCTGACGGGGATTGCGGTCAACGATTCCATCCTGAAAGTGGATTTCATGCGACGGTATTTTGACGAAACCGGAAATCTGGACGAGGCAATCAAGCAGGCAGGGATCAATCGTTTCCGTCCCGTGGTGATGACGAGTATAACCACCATTCTGGCACTAATCCCCATGCTGGTTCCGTTTGGAGATGGATACATTCTCCGACAATCACTGGCCATTGCACTCATGGGAGGGATGATCACCAGTACCTTTTTAACCTTGTATTTAATTCCGCTGGTTTTTAAATGGACGAATAAGAGTAATTCTAAATGATAAATGCGAAATTTTAAATGGAATGTTGAATGACAGGAATTATGAATTATTTAACTGCAGAAGAGTTAAGGATTTTAATCTTAGCGAACCCTTCGCGCTCTTTGCGGTAAATCCACAATATTTTAAAAAGAGTACCAACTATGAGACGATTTAAAATTACTTCATTGTTTTTCTGTTTACTGATTACTGTAACACTGTTTACTGGCTGCAAAAGTGAAGAGGAGACGCCGGATGCACCAGATACGGACAGTGTTGAAATTCGCCCTGAGGTGGTTTTTGATGTGGTGGATGATGAACCGCTTCAGTTCTTTATCGAGAGTCGGGGGGTGGTTCAGCCGCTGCAAAGAATTCAGATCACTCCAAGAATTGGCGGATTTGTGGAAGAGCATAACATTGTTGAAGGGCGATTAGTGCAAGTGGGAGATATCCTGCTGAAGCTGGACGATGAGGAATGGGTGAATCAGGAGCGCAGTGCGTATAACGAATATCAGCGGGCGAAGAATGAATTTGATATTGAATCGCGATTGCGAAATGCAAACGGAAATGAAAATCAGGACCAAAGTTTATTGCGTATCACCACCGGCTTGGCCGAAGCGGAATTGGCTTGGGAGCGTGCAAAATTAAATGTGAGCTATGCTACCCTGAAGGCCCCATTCACGGGTAGAATTTCAGCCAAAGAAGTAGTCTCCCGAGGTGCCTATGTTTCAGGCGGAGCCGACCTGGGTTCTCTGATCGATGCCGCCACCGTCCGCATTCGGTTTGATGTACTGGAATCCGAGATCGATAACCTTGATGAAGGAATGACGGTTGAACTGTCCGGCCCGGGCGGCACACAGTACGAAGGTGAGATCATTGCCATTTCCCCGGAGGTCAATCCCGATACCAAAACCGGTCAGGTATTGGTGGAAGTGGAGAACAACGATTATGACCTGAAAACCGGTATGACCGTAGATGGCCGCGTTTTCGTACGCAGTCAGGAAGCTAAAGTACGCATGCCGCGCGAAGCTCTTTTAGAACGTGATGGAAGAACACTAGTTTTCAGGCTGCTGAACAATGAAGAGGTGGAATGGATCTATGTTGATCCGGTTGCCATTAATTCCAATTGGGTCCTCATCGAACATCCCGAAATCGAACCCGGCGATACCCTTGCCGTTGACCAGCATTTTAGTATAAGCCATCAGCAGAAAGTGGTTCCTCTATTAGTTAATTAGTAATGTTAAATGTTGAATTTTAAATGATCCGAAACCATTTAAAATTCAACATTTAACATTTAATATTTCTGCTTATTAACAATGAAATATAAATCTTGGTGCGCGAGCTATTAAACCGTAAATACTTAATTTCCTTTTTCTACATCATCGTTTGTGTGATAGGGGTGGCGGTATGGCGTGTTTTGCCCATTGAGAGTACGCCGGAGCTGAACCTGCCTTCCGTTACGGTAAATTATAGCTGGGGAAGTACCACTCCGGAGATCATGGAGCAGGAAATCACCCGGAAAGTAGAGCGGGAAGCGAATCGGCTGCGGGATGTTACTGACATCCGCTCCATCACGCAGGAAGGCCGATCCACGGTCACCATCACTTTCAGGAAAGATGCTCCGGTCGATTACAGGGTGCTGGAGTTGCGGGAGTATTTATTTTCACTTGACGAAAATCTCCCGGAAAGCATTTCGCCGCCCACCATAAATCGGCAGGTTCCATCTGAACTGGAAGATCAACAAACCTTTATTGTTTATACACTGAATGGGGATCGGGCTCCCCGGCAGTTACTGGAGTATTCCAGGACTAATATCCGCCCAAAGCTGCTTGCCATAGATGGACTTGCTGAGGTGGCCATTCGCGGTGTGCAAGATCCGGCCCTGATGATCGAATTTGATATCGAGCAGGTGGAGAAATACAACCTTTCCCCCCGGCAGATTTTAATACAGGTTCGTGAACAACTGAGCTGGCGTTCTGCGGGATTTGTGGAAGAGGGGATCTCCAGATACAGTCTTATAATCCCTCCAAAATTCAACAGCATTGCGGATATAGCCGGACTGAAGGTCGAGCTCCCAAACTCCAAAAAGCAACTGCTGCTGGATGATTTTGCGAAGATATCTATTCAGGACTATCCCGCCAAAACCATAAAACGAATCAATGGCGACCCGGCACTTACCATCGAGTTTGTGAAGGAGTCCGGAGCCGATGCTTTCACGCTCGCCGAAAATGTACTGTCAGCCATGGAGGAGATCGAAACTCAGCTTCCCGAAGGTTTGTCTCTGATGCTAACCGTTGATTCCACCGAAGAACTTCGTCAGCAATTCGATGACCTTCAGCTTCAGGCCATTTTAAGTGGTATTCTGGTGTTTTTAGTGGTGATCCTGTTCATCAGGAAGATAAGGGCACCCGTGGTTATTATTGGGAGCGTGGTATTTTCTGTGCTGCTGAGTTTGATCGTGTTGTATTTGCTGGGATACAGCCTGAATATCATTACGCTGGCCGGAATTACCGTGGCGCTGGGGATGCTGATCGATAATGCCGTGGTGGTATTTGAGCACCTGAATCCCGGACTTCCTACAGAAAGGTCAAAGCGAATTTCACACATTACCAAGGAAATCGGGAATTCAGTGGTTCCGGTTTTGGGGAGTACCTTCACTACCGTGGGGATTTTTGTACCTCTGCTTTTCGCCCTCGATGAACTCCGTATTTTCCTGGTTCCGCTGGCCGTGGCACTTACTGTAACGCTGATATGTTCTGTGCTGATCGCTTTTACATGGATTCCCTACGCGCTCGTATGGCTGACACCGGCAGGCTCCGGAAAGAAAAAGCAGGGGAGAGCTAAAAAGCTGGTCAATCGTCTGCTGATGCGAAGTTTCCTAATCAAATCTAAACTCCGATGGGTACTTCCGGTTGTATTGGTTGGATTGATTGGGATTCCGCTGTTTGCCATTGAAGAGCCGGACTGGGATGTGGAAGACGGAACCACATTGCCTGAATTCACCCAGATCTATTTTGACAACCGGGATGCCATTGACGGATGGATCGGCGGACTTTCCAAGAGATTTTCAGACGAAACCTATTTCGGTAGTCCGTGGAGCCGCAATAACGAAGAAAGTGTGAATGTATATATCCGATCACCGCAGGGCACGCCGCTTTCAGAGATTGACAAGATCGTCAAGAATTATGAGACGATCGCGAAGCCCTATGAGCATGCATTCAAATATTATGAGGCCAATCTGTCTGAATATTTCGGGGCGCGGATTCGATTTGTGATAGATCCGGAATACCTCATACAACCCGATCCCTATTATTTCTATGGAGAAGCGATGTATTTGGGGGCGCGGACCGGAAATGTAGCTACCTCGGTTTCCGGTTTAAATATTCAGGGAATCAGTACCGGATTTGGTGGGAGCTACTCAAATCATTCCATACAGCTATCAGGCTTTTCTTACGACGAACTGCTGAATTTAGCCAAAGACCTGGAGCGGAGATTGAAAACGAGTCGCCGCGTGCAGGAGGTGGATATCAACTCATCCTATTATTCCCGAAGAGATGATTTCCGGCAGTATAAACTGCAGTTGAATGAGGAGGAGATACTGGCCAAAGACCTGGATCGCAGGGAAGTGATCTCAACATTATTGTTAGATATCAACCCGGAAAATACGGTGGGTCGGGGAGAATTTGGCGGACAGGAAATGTACCTGATCGGGCGAAGCGAGCGGGAGAAAGCCTTTGAAGAAGACATGATGAACAGAACCCGTACTTTTGGGGACGTGAATTTCAACATCTCCGCCATCGGTGAAATTGTACAGGAAGGCGGGCTGAATGAGATCCGCAGGACCAATCAGTCCTATGAGCGGGTGGTAAGTGTCGATTATCTTGGGAACTACCGGATGGGACGGGATTTTATTGAGGAGGTTGTGGAAAATACTCCTGTTCCCGTCGGAGCCAAGATCGAATTTGGACGCGGTTTTTTGGGATTTGGAAACAATGACAGCTCCAGAAACTTTTTCTTTGTGGCTATTTTAAGTTTACTCAGCGTTTGGATGATCGTTTCGGCACTGCTGGAAAGTATCAAATATCCCATTTTTGTGATATTGGCAGTTCCGTACAGTTTGATCGGGATCATGCTTGGAACCCTGGCTAACGACCTTGCCTTTGACCGCGGAGCCATCGCCGGCTCACTGCTTTGTATCGGGGTTGTGGTGAATAACGCCATCTTGATCTATCACCAGAAACAGCTTGAAAACGGGAAAGGAATATTTGGCCTGCGCTGCTGGATGCATGTCTATAAAAAACGCATCCGGGCCATTTTGATCACCACCGTAACTACCATCACCGGACTGATCCCCATGATGATCTTTGGCAACAACGAGTTCTGGGAAAACCTGGCTATTGTAGTTATTTGGGGGTTATCGGTGAGTACGATCTTGCTTTTAGTTATGACTGGTTTGAGGGTTAAAAGTGATGGGGTGAGGGTTGAAAGTTGATAGTTGACGAGTTGATGTGGAATGAATATGGACTGCAGAGTTCATTGAGACTTGATTCTCTGCGCGCTTTGCGGATACTTAGCGTTCTTTGCGGTTAACAAGACAGAGTCATATGAGTTTTAATCAGAATCACTAACCAATGAAAGGAATATTGAAGAATAGGATTGGTTGAATTTCGAACTGTGCTTTGAACGAAATGATGTCGAAAAAGAAGGTTTATATTTGAAATTAAAACAATTTCATAGTGATCCTCGTCCTATTCAAAAAATAAGATCAATAATTAAAATAGATAGCTAAAAATGAAGTATTCAGGTAACCGGGGTTTTAATTTTGTACTGTTCCTATTATTCGTAGTGGTGATAACCGGGAGTATTGCATGCAGTAATAATGAAAGCGCATCAACTGTTGAGAAGAGAGATGGAATTATTCAAAATCCGGCACGGGGAATGTTACAGGATGAAGCCCCACCGGTGGAATTTGAGCTGCTGGAAACCATAGATCTGTCTGAAATGGAAGAGCTTGTGATCGGCAGTATTGGGTATCTGCAAATTGATGAGGAAGGGAACTTCTATTTTATCGACCGGAGATTGAATAAACTGATCTCATTGGATCCGGAAGGAAATCTGCGTTGGGCGACCGGACAGGAAGGGAAAGGTCCCGGTGATTTCGAAAACCCATTTGGGATGAGTCTTTATAATGACAAGCTGTACATCGCCAATATTCAGGGATCGCGTTTGGATGAATTTGATAAGGACGGGAATTTCATCAAGAGCTATGATCTGCCCAAGGATATTCGTTTTGCAAGTTTGGTGGATATCCGGGAAGATGGGTTGATCCTGATGAGCGGGGCTAACTTTGGAACGGTTGGAGCTTTAGTATATGCTATGGATCTCACTGACAGCCTGAGGATCAGAGAAAATATTAATATCATTGAAACCGAAGATGACCAATATACCCGGGCGACCATGCGCGGAGGTATTGAAATGCGGGATGAAGATTTTATTTATTCTTTTAACACCCGATATGCCCATCAGATCTATGATTATGAGGGGAATCTTAAACTGGAAGTCCGCCGGGAATTCGACGGAACGGTGGGTCCCGGGATCTATGCCGAGGGAGGAAGCGTTAGCCTGTATGGACTAGGAAACATCAGCTCACCCGTTTTTCTGGATAATGGAAATTACATGGTTCAGGTTCGGTATCCCATCAATATTGACGATCCTCATGCCTATGCCCGCCGTGCCTCAACCGGCGAAACAGCCGACCCGATCTACGAACGGTTTATCGATGTCTATAACGCTGATCACGAACTGATCTACACCTTTGATGACTCAGAATTTGTGGAAGAACTGGGCGGCCTGACTGTCCGTGACAAAGAGGGATATTATTATTCATCTTTTGGTAACGATCTGACGATTAAGAAATTCAGGATCGATGTGGACTAAATATTCTGCCTTTTTCAGAGAGCTATGTTTAAAGAAGGATTGAGTTTTATGTAATTAAAGCTTGAGGCGGAGACACCGTAGTGCAAATATAGTTTTGAGTTTCACCACCGGTTTGACGGAACCCTAACCCTGTCCCGGTAGGGACAGTATGTTTGTAAAAGAGTGCCAGCTCCAGGCCACGTCCCTTAGGGACGTTATATTGAGTTGGCTTCGGCGTCCTAACTTTACTCCATAACATACCGCACCTATGGCGCGGCGTAGTTTTGGGGTCATTGTTTTTACAAACATTGTGCTCCGATGGAGCAGGTTTTTTATTGGTCCCAGCCCGGGGTTTAAAACCCTGCACTTTCAGTGCAGCACTTTTCCGAAAAAATCTAAAAGATGGTATTATGGGTTTATGGAAAAAGGAATGCGAAGGGGCAGCCATACGGTAAGTCGTCTGAGGGGTCACATAGTGTGGGTAACCAAGTACAGATATCATGTATTGGAAGGGGATATCAAGAAGCGATGTCGGGAATTAATCATTCAAGTGTGTGAAGGGGAAGAAGTCCAAATTTTGAAAGGAGTAGTAAGTAAAGATCATATTCACATTCATATTGAATATCCCCCTCGGGTGTCGATAAGCCATTTAGTAAAACGAATGAAGGGGCGAAGCTCGCGAATTTTATAAAAGGAATATTCCAGCCTGCAAAAAAGATATTGGGGCAAGCATTTTTGGGCGACGGGCTATGGAGCCTGGAGCACAGGAAATATTACTGATGAGATGGTTCAACAGTACCTAGAGCACCATAGAAACAAAGAGGATGAAGATAACTCAGATTTCATCTTGGAATGAGGACCGGGACTTTCAGTCCCCACCCAAACCTCTGCACTTTCAGTGCAGAGTGGTTTAGTCTCGTCACGGTGTTCTGCTCCGTGATGCCCAGAAGAGGCTCCGCCTCCAACAAAACATGTAAAGGCACGTTTGCCCAACCTCCGAAAACCAATTTTTCACGATCACCTTCCGGGCGGATGTTTTTCTGTGTGGGAATTGTAATCCCTACGGGATCGTCTCTAAAATAAACTGTGTAGTCCGTTTAATTTGTGTTTCAACTGAATGAACAAAAGATCATGTTAATCCTATAAATCCCATGAATCATGGTTCAAAAAGAAAGAGTAAGAAGAGGAGGGGAAGACAAATCGTCCATCGCAAATCGGTCCATCGATCCATCGCATTTCAACATCTGCGATTAACGATTTTTGATTTTCGAATACCGAATAACGAATCAACGAATAACCAATAACAATCATCCAAATTTCTTAACCAATTCCCAGCGTTTCACTTTACCGGTATCGGTTTTTGGGAAGTCTTTGACGATCTTTAGAGCCTTTGGAATCTTGAAATCAGTAAGGGAATCTTTGAGCTGTTCCCGTATCTCTTCAATTTCAGGTGTTTTGCCATTTTTGAGTATGACTATGGCGGTAATTTTTTGCCCCCATTCCTCATCCGGAAGGCCGATAACTACGGCCTCTTTTATGGTGGGCAGCTTCTGCATGGCTTCTTCCACTTCATTGGGATTCACATTCTCCCCGCCTGTGATGATAAGGTCAGTTCGCCGTGATTCAATGAACAAATGCCCGAATCCATTTAAATGCCCGAAATCACCGGTGTTGAACCAGCCGTCTTTATCAAAGCGTTGTCTGTTTTCATCTTCATTATAATAACCGTCAAAGACCTGTGGCCCTTTTAGCCACAATGAACCGGACTGGTTTTTACCCAAAACCTTTTCATTTTCATCCCGGATCTGCATTTGATTTGGCGGGAAGGGTTTCCCTACACTTTTAAGCGGAGTATACATACCGGAAGGGGCAAGCAGGGGATTGGCGATGATCTGTGCACAGGTTTCTGTCATTCCATAACTGGATACGATAGGAATGCCCCGCTCAGCTGACTTTCGTAAAAGTTCTTCAGAAATAGGACCGCCACCCAGTAAGATTGATTTGAATTCCCGATGGGTTTTAAAGAGGGAATCATCGAGCAATCGCTTTAACATGGTTGGAACCAAAGAAGCTGCCTGAAAGCGCTGATTCTCTCCCAGAAATTCTTTGACCATCTCTTCGTGGAATTCTCCCAGCCGATAAATAGCAGATTCATAAATAACAGATCGTAATATAATCGAGATACCCCCAATGTGATTCAGAGGAAGGCAAAGCAGCCAAAAGTGATTGGGGTCAGGTTTGAAATTATTGGCAGAGGCTTCCGCTGCACTCAACATCTGCCGTCTTTTAAGCGGGACGATCTTGGGCTTGCTAGTGGTTCCTGAGGTGAAGAAATAACCAAATATCTGCTCTTTATCTATGGAGTCCGAATCCGGTAATTCCATATTGCGGGTGTCATGCGTGAACGAATTGAGAAAGAAATTTTCATCCATTTTTATGACGTTGTCATCGCCGAGTCGGCTTCGGTTTTTGCTGTCACAAAAGATGAGTACCGGCTTTAGGGCATTAAGATATTTTTTCAGTTCTTCATTGCTGACCTTTGGATTGATGGGAATAAATGGGATCCCGAGTTTCCAGCAGGCTGCGATACAAAAGATGAGTACATCACTAGATTCAGCAAGAAAAGCTAACGGCCATTTCAGGGAGTCGGCTTTATTTTCCACCATATCCTTGAAGAAAGAGGTAAAACGATCCAGGTCACTATAGGTATACATACCTTGCTGAGAAGACAAGAATACGTGTGGCGCATCGCCTTTTTTGAACTCAAACCTATGTAACCGTGATTTGAACATATACTCGATTATAACTCCTTTAGTCCTTCGTAATGTAATGAAATTCCCAAACCAATTTTATCAGGAAACTTGATCTCAGGTTGATCTATCCAGTCATCCGAAGCAATATCTTGTTCCAGAAAAGTACCCGTTGCCAAGCCCTGAGCATGATCTGCATATATCAAACCGGCTGAAATTGCGGCAGTGGCAGCTCGACCGATCGCTGTTTCCAATGATGTAGTAAAAACGGTCTCAATATTATGAGTACCGGCAAGCTCATTTGTTACGAAAATTTCATTGAATGTACCCATCAGCATTGGTTTTAAAATGACAAGGTTGGTAGCACGATCTTCTAATAACCTCGAAATTTCGATTTTGTTCCTTGCAGATTCATCGGCTGCAATAGGTATTTTAGATGAAGCTGTAACTTTTTTTAGATCCTGAATACGATCTTTTGAAACAGGTTGTTCACAGTACTCAATATTAAGGTCTTCCAGTGCTGATAAATTGTTTATGGCTTCATCCACAGACCACGCCTGATTTGCATCGATCCGTATTTTTAAGTTTGGATATTTTAGCCGAAGTGCTTTTAGAATGATCTGTTCTTTTTTGAAATCCTGTCCGACTTTGATCTTAAGAGTTCGAAATCCTTTTTCATATAGTTGGTCAGCTTCATAAAGTGTGGCGGATTTTTTTTTGATCGGCAGGGTTCCATTGTTTGTAATGGATGAGTGGAATCCAGGAAAAATATATTGCACCAAGGGTTTTCCCGATCGCTTTGCGGCGAGATCATATAGAAGCGTATCTAGTCCAAAACTAAGCGATGGACATTGATGGATCTGATCTAAAACACTAAGAGTGTCATTAGCTTCTCCCGACTCTATGGCTTTTTGAAGATGGTTCCGATTCAGAAGCAGTACCTCTTTAACCTGCTCAAGGCTTTCTTCTGAAAATCCCGGAAGTGGAGCTATTTCACCATAAGCTTCAGTCCCCGAAATTTTATCCTGATAAACTAAGATGATGCCTTCCCGATGACTAAACTCATTCCCGGCTACCCGAAAAGGGGAAGTAAATGGAACACGATATGAGTAGATTTTCAGCATCAGTTCAATATAATACCAATGGAGAACAGTAATCCAAAAATAACCATAAATTGGGCCGTTCTTTCGAGCAGGGGATTAAGTTGTGCTTTATCTTCCTCAGTCCAGATCTTGTAAACATAATAGATGGCAAGCGGCAGGACAAGTAAAGGGAGGAAGATCCAAGCTCCATAATCCATCTGTACGGAAAAATGAGGGGGAATGACATAGGCTAAAAACACCATAAAAGTGTATTCTATTTTTAATACTCTTTCTCCAAATAATACCCCGAGGGTCTTTTTGCCGGATATTTTATCCTGTTCTACATCCCGTAAATTATTGACTACCAAAATATTCACACATAATGCACCTACTGCCAGTGATGCCCAGAAAGAACCTTCAGACCATTCCAAAGCATTTATATAATAAGTAGTCATAACGGCTACAATTCCAAAAAAAAGGAACACAAATACATCACCCAAACCATTGTAGCCGAGCGGAAAAGGCCCTCCTGTGTATAAAATTCCAAAAAGAAGGGAAAGCAGTCCAATAACGAGGATGATCCAGCCGGCTGACCAAACCAGGTATAAACCCAGAAAGAAAGCTAATGCCATGGTTAGGATAGTAGCATTCAGCATTTGTTGGGGAGTGATGAGTCCCGCTGCAGTCGCACGCCTGAATCCTATGCGCTCATCAGTGTCTGATCCTTTAACGAAATCAAAATAATCGTTGGCGAAATTGGTACCGATCTGAATCAGCATGGCACAAACTAGTGCAACTGTGGTATTCGTCCAGTTCAATATTTCTGATTCGAAAGCAAGGGAGGCACCAACCATAACGGGCACGATGGCGGCGGCAAGTGTTTGAGGGCGGGCGGCTTCGATCCAAAGACTCAGTTTTGATGTACTCAACGAAAATTAATTTTGGTGAATATGTGTGGATAACTTCTATGCCGAAGATACTGCTTTTGTATATGGCTTAAAAAGTGAAGTGATGCTTGTTTAACAAAAAAATAAATTAAGCAAAAGTAGTATTGGAAGCGGTTTTGATAAAAATAATTAAGGATAGAGATTGTACTTCCTATTTTAATTAATTGTTAAAAATTAATTATCTAAATAAATTGAGTAAAACAATAAAATAACTTTATATTTGGCTGTCATTTTTAATTAATAACTAAACTTTCTTAAAAAATCATGGCCAAGGCGATTCAACGATATGATAATTTAGCTGCTGCACGGAACTTCCGTCCGGGTAAGAATGAAAATTCTACAATGGATATTCCGGAGATCTTCGGTCAGAATACTCTGACCCTTGATAAACTGGAAGAGCGACTACCGAAGTCAGCGTGGAAAGATCTACAAAGAACGATAGATGAAGGACAAACACTAAACATTGATGTTGCAGATGCCGTGGCTCTGGCTATGAAAGACTGGGCTACCGAAAAAGGAGCTACACATTACACACATTGGTTTCAGCCGCTGACCGGTTCTACAGCTGAAAAGCATGACAGTTTTATCACTCCAAATCAGGGTGGTGGAGCAATGGCAGTTTTTTCTGGAAAAGATCTTATACAGGGTGAGCCTGATGCCTCGAGCTTTCCAAGTGGAGGATTAAGGCCCACATTTGAAGCTCGCGGTTATACGGCCTGGGATCCAACATCTCCGGCCTTTCTTGTGGAAAATCAAAAAGGAACGTATCTCTGTATTCCTACTGCTTTTGCTTCCTGGAAAGGAGAGGCGCTCGATCATAAAACACCATTGCTGCGTTCAAACGATGCATTGAATAAAGCATCAAAAGAGGCTTTGAAATTATTTGGAGTGGAATCAAAAAGAGTTGGTTCTACTGTTGGATGTGAGCAAGAGTATTTTCTGATCGATCAGGAATTTGTTTATCGCCGTCCTGATATTCTTACTTCAGGAAGGACCCTGGTTGGTGCAAAGCCTCCCCGTGGACAAGAACTCGATGATCATTATTTTGGCTCTATTCCAGAGCGTGTTCTTTCATTTATGCTGGACGCTGAAAAAGAATTGTACAAGCTTGGCATTCCTGTTAAAACTCGTCACAACGAAGTGGCGCCAAGTCAGTATGAATTAGCTCCAATATTCGAATTGGCTAATGTTGCTGCCGATCATCAGCAATTAACTATGATGATCCTCAAAAAAGTGGCAAAGAAATATGGTCTTGAATGTTTAATGCATGAAAAACCTTTTGACGGATTGAACGGAAGCGGAAAGCACCTGAACTGGTCTCTTTCTACAGCAGAGGGAGATAACTTATTGGAGCCGGGTGAAAGCCCGCACGAGAACATGAAGTTCTTATTCTTTTTTACGGCTGTGATGCTGGGGGTTTATCGCCATCAGGATCTGCTGAGAATTTCAGTAGCTCATGCCGGAAACGATCATCGCTTGGGAGCCAATGAAGCACCTCCTGCTATTATTTCTTCCTTTATAGGTGATCAGCTTATGGATATTGTTGAACAGCTAATTAACGGCGGTGCGAAAAGTTCTAAACAGGGTGGTTTACTTGGATTGGGAACTCCTGTTTTACCTGACCTGCCTAAGCATGCCGGAGACCGTAATCGAACTTCACCGTTTGCTTTCACCGGAAACAAGTTTGAATTCCGAGCGCTGGGTTCAAGTCAGTCTCCGTCATTCCCGATCGTAGTGCTGAATACGGTTATAGCAGAAGCCATCGAAGATATGACGGCCGACCTCAAAAAGGCCAAGAAAGGAGAGTCGATCGAAAAAGCACTGGCAAGTGTACTCCGAAGCCGTCTGAAGGAATGTAAGCCTGTAATTTTTAATGGAGATGGTTATTCCGATGACTGGCAAAAAGAGGCCAAAAAACGTGGATTGCTGAATTTGAAAACAACTCCGGAAGCTATTCCATATCTCACCAAAAAAGAGAATGTAAAGCTGTTCAAGAAGTATAAGGTGTTAAATGAAAAAGAAGTTCATTCCCGAAAAGAGATCTGGACTGAGCAATACATCACCACCCGAACAATTGAAGTAGATACCATTGAGTCTATTGCCAAGACCATGATCTATCCCGCTACGGTGCGATATATCGGTGAGCTGGCAAGAGCAGTTGAAAAAGCTGATGGACTTGGACTTGAAAATTCCGGATCCAAAACTATGCTTACCAAAGTGAATAACGAGCTGAACAAGCTGGGAGCGGCACTGGATACATTAGCTGATGTTCAGGCTAAAATGAAGTACAAGGATACTTCCGAACATGCCGTTAAGGTTGAATCTGAAGTGCTTCCTGTGATGAAGGACATCCGTGACTCCATTGACTTCCTCGAACGATATGTAGCCGATGATTATTGGCCTCTGCCGGTTTATCGTGAGATGTTGTTCATCAAGTAAGAACTACCAATTATTTATTTACAAACCCTGTTTTCGAAAGGAAGCAGGGTTTTTTACTTTAAAAGGAAAAATGAAAGAAATTACCTGGAATGAATTTGAGCAAGTTGAACTGAGAGCAGGGACTATTACTGAAGTGAAGGAATTCCCTGAAGCTCGCAAACCAGCCTACAAACTTACCGTAGATTTTGGAGAAAAAATTGGAGTGAAAAGGTCATCGGCTCAGATTACTGAACTATATGAACCGGATGAATTGCTTGGCAAGCAGGTTATAGCTGTAGTTAATTTTCCTCCAAAGCAGATCGGCCCTTTTATGTCAGAATGTTTGGTAACCGGATTTCCCGATGAACAAGAAAGAGTGGTTCTGGCCGTTCCAGAAAAACCCGTAAAAAACGGAGCGAAACTATTTTGAGAAATAAAGGTTTCATAACTTGTTGTTTCTTTACCAAAGAATGTAATTATCAAATTAATTTATGAAGAGCTTTATTAGCACGTTTGTCTTTTTAATTGTGGCTTTACCACTATTAGCTCAGGAGATTTCCTATCCAGAAAATGAGCGCTCTGCTTTTAAACTTGTGATAGAAGGAATCGAAGAGGAGAGGGGAGAGATCCGTATTGCTGTTTTTGATTCGGAAGAGGCTTACAAAAGGAAAGAGGAGCCGCTTCATGCCGTAGTACTTCCTGTTAAAGGGAAGTCTTTGATCTGGAACGAAGAAGAATTACCCTTTGGAAACTATGCAATAGCAGTTTACCATGATAAAAACACGAACGGTGAATTGGATTCCAATTTGCTGGGAATTCCCAAAGAAGCCTATGGATTTTCGAATGATGCCCGTGGCAGATTTGGCCCGGCATCATGGGGGAATGCTCATTTTCAGATCTCATCAGAAACATACAGCATGACCATTCAGATCAAATAGCAAAACTCCGTTGGTCATAGATTTGTAAGAATCTTTCTGTTTGCACATATTCTCCCTTCACTTCTAACAAAACGGAGATACAAATGGAACATGTACAAGGGGAAACTGCACCGGTAATGAGTTTAAAAGACTGGGTTATTTCGGTACTCATTTCTTTTATACCAATGGTAGGATTTATTATGCTGTTGGTATGGTCATTCAGTGACAGCACCAATCCAAATAAAAAGAACTGGGCAAAAGCCACACTAATTATATTTGCAGCATTCTTTGTGCTTTATCTCATTTTCGCTTTCGTATTTATGGGAGCAATAATGTCATCGGGCGGATTTGATTCTATGTGATCAGCCAATAGGAATAATCATGAAAGCCTTGTTCAATTTGAATGAGGCTTTTTTTGTAGATAAGGCTTACAATACATCCTGAAACTCAGGTGTTTTTTGCATGATGGCTTTTGCAAAAGGGCAAAGAGGCATGATCTTAAGATTATTTTTCCTGGCAAACTCCACACCTTTCTGTACTAATTGCTTGCCGAAGCCCTTGCCCCGCCCCTCATCCGAAACCTCAGTATGGTCGATGATGATCATGCTTTCTCCTGCCTTGGAGTAGGTCATTTCAGCAACCCGCTTGCCATCCTTTTCAATAAAAAACTCACCTTTAGTTTCAGTAGATTTGTGTTGGATTTCCATTAGAAATGCTCCTTTTACATGGTTCTAGTATCGTTTGAAAAAGAAAGTACCTTTTAACGAATAACGAATAACGAATAACGAATTAAGAAGGAGACCGGTCAAATTTATCCCAGTTGGGCTTGCGCTTTTCAAGGAAGGCATTCCGACCTTCTTCGGCTTCGTCGGTCATATAAGCCAACCTGGTAGCCTCTCCGGCAAATATCTGTTGGCCAACCATACCATCATCAATGGCGTTCAGTGCAAACTTAGCCATTTTGGTAGCGGTAGGACTTTTTGTTAAGATCTCCTGTGCCCATTCATAGGCTACATTTTCTAATTCATTATGTGGAACTACCTTATTGACCATTCCCATTTCAAAGGCTTCCCGGGCAGAGTAATTAGCTCCCAGGAAGAAGATCTCACGAGCTCGTTTTTGACCAACCTGCCGGGCGAGGAGCGCAGATCCGAATCCACCGTCAAAGCTGGCCACATCGGTATCGGTTTGTTTAAAAATGGCATGTTCTTTACTGGCAAGGGTGAGGT
Source organism: Gracilimonas sp. (assembly GCA_040904925.1). Taxonomy (GTDB): domain Bacteria; phylum Bacteroidota; class Rhodothermia; order Balneolales; family Balneolaceae; genus Gracilimonas. The sequence goes on from JBBDSP010000006.1 coordinate 23,162, forward strand.
CACAAACCACATGCAAACTGTGTCCTCCACCAACAGCCCAACCGGGCACAACAGCGATAACTACTTTTGGCATGAACCGGATAAGTCGCTGCACCTCCAGAATATTTAACCGGGCAATACCGTCATCAGCTTTGTAACCGGTTTTGGAACGTACATTTTGATCCCCACCTGAACAAAATGCCCATTTCCCATCTTTAGGAGAAGGACCTTCACCACTTAGAAGTACCACTCCAATATCGTTGTCTTCTTTTGCATCACTCAGGGCTTCGTACAATTCAAAGACAGTTTTAGGTCTAAATGCATTTCGGATCTTCGGCCGGTTAAATGCAATTCGCGCTACACCATTAGACTTTTTATAGGTGATATCTTCGTAGTCTTTAACCGTTTCCCAGTTCATGATTAACTAAGTTTTTGAATGAAAGATTTTAGATGAGAGATCAGGATCTCGGGCTGTTCCAAATGTACGCGATGACCGGCGTTTTTAACAGTGTGAAGTTGAGCATCCGGCAATTCTTTTTCCATCTGCCGGTTAAGGTGTAGGAATTTGGAATCTTTTTCTCCGACAGTTAGCTGAACGGGGATAACGATCTCTGACAATCGATCCCTCACACACGGCATGGTACCGGTTCCAAATCCTTGAAGACTGTTTGCCAGCCAAAATGGATTCTGCTGCTCTTGTATGGCTTCAGCTGAAGCAAGTAATTCTTCATTTGCTGTTGAGGACTCAAAAAGAGGCATTTTCTTCCAGTCGTTCAGGAATCCCTTAAAATTGCCGAGGATTGCATCCGACCTGCGGGCATCCAAAGCCTGCCGAGCCTGCCGTTCCGCTTCACCTTCGATCCCAAATGTACTGCTTTCGAGTATAAGTCCTGAACAAAGGTCTTGTCGGTGTAATGCCAGCTGTAGGGCTAAGCGGCCTCCCATGCTATATCCATAAAGAAAAAGAGGCAGTTGAAATTGCTCACTTATCAATTTGGTCAGATCAGCGATCTGCTCTTTAGCAGAAAAACGGTAGTGAAGTTCAGCCCCCTCAGTTTCACCGTGTCCCAAAAGATCGATAGTGGTGGGATTACAGAATTCTTTCAAGCCGGAGAGCAGGTGCTCAAAGTTTTTTCCACTTCCCATAAATCCATGAAGTAAAACGAGGTAAGGTAACTTTTCTTTTTGCTGATGAACTTCATAATGATAAGAAATTCCGCGAACGCGAATGTTCATGAGAGTGAGTTCAATTTAAAATCCCAAAGCGCGTGACGTTGTTCCATCGATTCATCAGCACCGGTTATACATTCCATAACATGCACCCCTTTTTTCTCAATGAGTGTATCAAAGGTAGAAATAATTTGTTCCGGTCTTGAAACTAAAGTATGGTCAATATTATGTGCACGGCATAGGGCAGCTATTTTAGCTTTCTGGGGTGTTTCAAAATAGCCGGTATATTTGTCCTTGATCTTGTGAACCGGTAACATTCTGAAAATGGTACCACCACCATTATTCAACACTACAATTACCAATGGTTGATTGACTTCCTTGGCTAATAAAAGACCATTGGTATCATGTAAAAAAGCAATGTCACCTATCATCAATATTCCCGGCTTATCACAGGAAACACTCAGTCCTACAGCCGTTGATATTACCCCATCAATGCCGGCGGCTCCACGATTTACATACATTTCCTTGCCGTCAAACTCTCCAAAAAGAGACATATCACGAACCGGAAATGAGTTGGAAAGCATTACAAAAGATTTTTTAGGTTGTGTTTCTGTGATCTTTGAAAAAACGTACCCATCAGTAATTGGAGTAGAAGGGTGCAGGTGATCCTCTCTGAATACCTTGAAATCCTTTTCCGTTTTTTTCCACTTCTTGAGCCAGCCCTTATCAGCTGAACCGGTTATTTCGGGAATGTTAAGTGGAGCATCAAGCCTTATTTGTTTGTGAGAGCTAAGACTGCCGTCGATCCATAGGTTCGGATTCATAAAACTTATTTGCATTACCTCAGAAGAGCGATCCAAATATTGATTCACAGCTTTGCTGACCGGCTGATGACCAAATCTCAAAATAAGATCAGCTTCTAATTCATCCTGGTTTTTAGGAAGTTTAAGAAAACCCTCAAAACCCTGAATAGTATGTCGGGAAGTTGGAATCTTTGATCCCGGTTCGGCAATTATAGGTGCTTCTAAAGCTCTGGCAAGCGGGGTAATAAAATCTAAATGATCAGCAGGAGAAGTGGGCCCGACAATGATCAATGGTTTTTCAGCTGAGATTATATCCGACCAAAAAATTTCACCCATTTTAATAACACCGGGTTCCTTTGCGTATTTGGGAGATAACTTCCGCGAGCGCTTTTCATTTTCAAACTCCACTTGTTTCAGGAACTTGATATCCGGTTCAAATGGTTTCGAAAAGGGAAAATTCAGATGAGCTACTCCGTTTTTTTCTACTGCTTGCTGTACCGCCTGCGCAGCAGCAAGCTTAAGTCTTTTTTGACTTCTGTCGTGTGTATCAGGCTCACCTGTATCGTGAAAGAAAACCGTATAATTACCAAAGATCTTTAACTGATCGATGGTTTGTGAGGCTCCAAGTCCTCGATAATGGGCAGGACGATCTGCACTTAAAATAATGAGTGGTGTGCCTGATTGTGAAGCTTCAATAACTGCCGGAAAGTAGTTAGCCAGTGCCGTACCTGAGGTGCAAACCAAAGCTGCCGGTTTTCCGGTAGCTTTTGCCAAACCAAGTGCCATGAATGCGGCTGAACGTTCATCAATACCAATATGCTTTGTGAATCCCGAATGAGCTGAAAAAGCCAAAGTCAGTGAGGTGGAACGTGATCCCGGAGAAATAACTACATGTTGAACGCCTTCTTCAAACAAGGAGCGTACAAAAAGTGTGCTCCAGTAAAAAGCTACGTTCTGAGGTTCATTTTCTTGCATGTTCTAAGGCGGTTAACATTGGGATGAATTTCAAATTTGTTTCGTCCCATTCTTTTTGAGGTTTTGAGTCCTCAACAATACCACATCCTGCAAAAAATCGCACTTCATTAGTATTAATTAATCCGCTGCGGATGGCAACAACAAATTCCCCTTCGCCGTGGGCATTTATCCAGCCGACAGGAGCAGCGTACCATCCCCGGTCAAAGTGTTCGAGTTTGTTGATATATGGCATTGCTGATTCGCGTGGGTATCCGCCAACAGCAGGGGTAGGGTGTAGTTTTGATAACACCTCAGTTCGGGAGACACCTTCCTTTATCTTAGCATGAACCGGAGTGTAAAGATGCTGCACGTTTGATAATTTTTTAATACTGGGAGAAACCGGGTGTTCAAAAATATCCGAATATCGCTGAAGATTTTCTTCAATTGCATCTAATACAAATGCATGTTCATTAAGATCTTTTTGACTGTGGAGTAATTCGTGTTCTAATACGGCATCTTCCGAGGCTGTTTTTCCACGGGAAATACTTCCGGCCAAACCTTCTGTCAAAACCTCACGTTCTCTGAAAGAAGCAAGTCGTTCCGGAGTACTCCCGATAAAGCTGGATTCTCCATCTTGACTGATCAAAAAGGAATAGCAATCCGGATATTGGTTGCGAAGGTGATTTAAAATTCGGGTATCAGAAACAGGAGTTTGCAGCTTTACCTTCAGCTCCCTGGCTAAAACGATCTTTTTAAACTCTTTAGCTTTGATGAGGTCTGTTGCACTTTCAACAGAATTGGTCCATTGATTATATGCTTCAGAATCAACACCGGGAATATCAACAGTAGATTGATATGATGTTTTTGGGATGACTGTGTAAGAACCTGCATCGCATATAGAATCAAGATGGTCAAGAGTGTTTAGGAAATCAGAATAAATATCAGCTTTTGAGACTGAGGAAGTAATTTTCTTGCTAATAGTAAGAACATTGAATTTGCCGTTCTTGACTAAAACCCATTCGGGGAGGGTAAACGACCCTGCGCCAAAATTTCTCCACTCTTTTCCTACGTTGTGATCAAAAAATGAAAAACCACCTAACAGATGTACCGAAGCAAGCGGATGTTTTAAAGTGGAAATATGGTACACTTTTGAGAGCAGATCTTTACCTTTACACGATGCTTCCCTGAAACGATTATCTCCTGTAGTTTGAATCCTGTGAAGAGATCCCGCGGCGGCTATGGAAAAGTCATCACTGGGTTTTTCCCAATAATATTGAAAACCATTCTTGTTTTTGTTTTGCTCAAGTACGGCAAGAGCATCAACAGTGGGGATTTGAATGGAAAAAGATAGGTATTTAAACTTTTCTTTAGAGTCAGAAGAGATAAGATCAATAGCTTCATTTAAAGCCAATTCAGAGATCTGCTCCTTAAAACACTCTTTTACCTCATTTTGTAAACTCGGATTCACTGAATCCATATCAGTAATATTTTAGTTTTCAATCTAAAATGAAAGTACGGAATATTACAGCAATGTTAAACTATTATTAGCTGCTAAATTTTTAAAAAAGAAAAGGGATGGCTGACAGGTTATTCAGCGTCGTCATTATCACCGGTGGCGTATGGGTTATGAATACCATACTCATCCGGATCATATTCCGCCAGTTTAAAGAAATGCTCCCAGGCAGGTTCGCTTTTGCCGTCTTTATCTACCCAGGTTGGGTGACTTTGTTTTATAAGTCCCACTACTCTTTTGGCATAAGAAACACGTTCCTGGGTGTCTTCAATTCGGGGAAGGGCGGCGATCATAAGATCGAGATTGTAGCCGCAGTCAAAGTCTTTAGGTTTTTCCTGATGTATGAACATATCTGAGATTGGATAAAAATGTTTCTGAGAAAATACGAGATATTACAGCGAGATTACAAACTGTTTTAACAATAGAAGATGTTAAGAGCAAAGAATATTTAAAATATTCCTAAGCCTATCGTTAAATTATTTCTTAGTTTTGAACGGTTCAAAAAAGCAATCATCAACATAAAGAAATTCATGTATCACAGTTCCATACTTCAGACGGTGGGGAATACACCACTTATTAAACTAAATCACGTTAATGGCAATTCTGAAGGTGCTTTGTTGGCTAAGGTAGAGTATTTTAATCCCGGGCACAGCATCAAAGACAGAATTGCGATCAAGATGATCGATGATGCTGAAGAAAAAGGATTACTAAAGCCCGGCGGTACTATAATAGAAGGAACGTCAGGAAATACCGGAATGGGACTGGCGTTAGTGGCAGTAAACAGAGGATACAAGTGTATTTTTACGACTACTGATAAACAGAGCAAAACTAAAGTTGATTTGCTGAAGGCTTTGGGAGCCGAAGTGATCGTTTGTCCGACCAATGTAGAAGCCGATCACCCTGACAGTTATTACTCGGTTGCCAAGCGTTTAAGTGAGGAAATTGAGAATTCTTACTATCCCAATCAATATGACAATAAAAGCAATCTTATTGCTCATTATGAAACAACGGGCCCGGAGATCTGGGAGCAAACTGAGGGCAAAGTCACACATTATGTAGCAGGTATGGGAACCGGCGGAACTATTTCCGGAGTCGGTAAATATCTGAAAGAACAGAACCCTGATATCAAAGTGATCGGGATTGACAGTTATGGCTCGGTTTATAAAAAATATTTTGAAACCGGTGAGTTTGATAAGAATGAGATTAAGCCATACATGACAGAGGGAATAGGGGAAGATATCATTCCCGGGACTATTGACTTTGACTACGTTGATGATGTAGTACAAGTGAATGACAAGGATTCTGCTTTGATCACCCGAAGACTAGCTCGTGAAGAAGGGCTTTTGGTAGGTTGGTCTTGTGGCGCTGCCTTGAAAGGAGCTCTGAACTATATTGGTGAAAATCCTTTAGGAAAGGATGATATAATGGTTATCATAATGCCGGACAGCGGAACACGGTATATCCATAAAGTATATAATGATGAATGGATGAAAGAACAGGGTTTCCTGGATTAAATTTAACTGCGAAAAAAGCGAATTATGGCAAAAAAAGATCAGACAATGAATCCCGGGCAAATGGAAATTGAACTTAAAGAAGAGGAAGCAACCGGTACTTACTCAAATCTGGTAATGATCACGCATTCTCCTTCAGAGTTTATATTGGATTTTATTGCCGTGATGCCGGGAGTGCCAAAGGCAAAAGTGGTGAAAAGAATGATCCTGACTCCGGATCACGCCAAAAGACTTGCAAATGCCCTTAATGACAATGTAACCCGCTATGAAAAGGAACACGGAGCTATTTCTTCCAAAGATAAGGTGGATATGCATATGTATCGAGGGCCACAACCGGAAGCCTGAATTATTTCTTGGCCTCAATCAGTAACCCGATTCCTACTATAAAAAAGAAAATATGGGGAAGGGTGGCGGCCACTTCCGGTGATAATGCTCCATAATACCCAAATGGCTCAATGATCTTCATAAAGGCAAGGTAAAGGAAGCTAATTGTAAGTCCGGCAGCCAGATACGCTCCTTTTCCGCCACGCCTTCTTACACTTGCAAAAGCAAAGCCGACTATATTTACTACGATGATAGAAAACGGGTACGCCAGCCGACCAAAAAATTGTACCTGAGGTATTTCAATTCCTCCAGCCCCGCTTCGTTTAATAGATGCAATGTAGTCGATAGCTTCAGGATAGGTGAGCTGATAAATATCCGATGTGGTTCTGGCAAGATCCCTTGGGAAAGTGTTTAGAACGGTGTCTTTTTCAGAAATACTGTTTTCCTTATATCCATTTTCTGTAAATATTAATTCCGTTATGTTTTCAAGTCTCCATTTCTCAGTCTTTGGTATCCAGACCATTCTATTGGCTGTTGTAGTTCGGATGATCCCTTGTTCATCGTTAAAATCAATTAAACGAACCCGGTAAGCGATCTGCTGTTTTTTGTCGAAATAGTTGACTTGTAATTTTGTATTCGGAGATGGCTGGCGATAGATATCACTTTGGTCAATACGCTCGGTTTTGTTCTGTAAATAGCGCTCTTCAAAGGCAATTCGCTCGGCATTGGATTTAGGAATAACAAAGGCATCTAAAAGACTTATACTCAGCGCACAGAGTATGGAGAATACCATATAGGGAACGATGAGCCTGTAGAGACTAACTCCTGCAGCTTTCAGAGCAGTGATCTCTAATCGATCTGAAAGTTGCCCCGTTAAAAACAAACAGGCTACAAATACCGCAACGGGGGATACCAGCCGAACCATTTCGGGTATAAAATTCAGGTAGTAATTATTGATGATCTCAGCCATTTCTGCCCCATTATCAGCAAAGTTATCACTGTTCTCTGAGAAATCGATCATAATAAAGATGAAGATCAACATAAGTAGTACAACTACTGTTATGGAAGTAAGCCGGATAAAGATGTATTTATCGAAGTTATTGATCACTTTTTCTGAATAAATTTTTTATGCTGAAACCGGTAGCTAAGTGAAAAATGAGGTATATCCCTGCTATGGAAAGAATGACATTAAAGGTCCACATTCCCACTAAGGGAGAAACAATCATACGATCTGCCAGCTTTTCACCTTGAATTAGTGCCACCCAGTAGAATGTTAATACAACCGTGCTGATCAGGGCAGCAAAACCAAAATTGCCTCTTTTTGTCATTATTCCAACCGGTGCTCCAAATAATATGAAGACGACACAGGCGAAGGGTATAGATAGTTTTTTATGTACTTCTACCAAGTAACGGGCAATCCTACGTTCACGCCATTCAATATTGGAATGGATGGAGTCAAACTGGTTCTTATACTCCGTAAGTTGCCGGGCAGATTCTGCCATAAGGGATTGCTGCGTATTTGCATTCTCAAAACTATTTACTACAATATTAGGACTTGTAATTGGGGGATGTACACTTTGACTTTCGTTTTGAAATCGGTGCTTTACGAAAAATGACCCCTGATCTTTGTTTTCTTTTCCAAGGACTAAACTGGAATCACTACCCGCCATAGCTACTTGGCTGTTAATTTCATTATAAAGTGAATCCACTACAGCCAGCATTGCTTTTGAACTCATAGTACGGTCACTACGATTTCGGTCATCGGGGTCTGACCTCATGAATGATAGATCAGACAAATCCAGAGTCATGATATGTTTGTTGAATGTATTTCGTTCTATGACTTCGTTAGTACCTCTTGAAGGTTGAGCAAATTCCAGGCTATACCCGTTTATGAGGTGTAAATTTAAGGCTTGACTTCCCTTACTCACTAACAATCCTTTTTCGGCCATTATATAAGCACGATCCCGATTGTTTTCAGGTTTTTGGAATAAGGTTATGCTATATAAACTGTCAGTTTCACCGTCAATATGTTCAACCAGGAAAGTATAACCTTCGATACCGTCGTAGAAGATATTCGGTTTTAATTCAAATCCCGGCTTCTTCACCCTTATATCAATAAATAAGGATCGTGCTTTTTGGTTAGCTTCCGGGAGTATATTGTTTGAAAACCAAGCTAAGGCAACGCATAGAATAATCGAGGTAACCAGCACCGGCCTGATAATTTTCATGGGGTTTATGCCGGATGAACGAAGCGCAGTGAGTTCATTGAGCTCGGCAAACTTGCCATAAGCCATCAATGTAGCAACCAATACGGCCATTGGCGCTGCTAAAACTACCATATAGGCTAAATTTGTAAGTATCAGTTCAATAATAACCTGAATGGGAATATCCTTGCCGATCAGATTATCGATGTGGAGAATAAGAAACTGCATCAGCAACAAAAACATCAGCGTAAAAAAGCAAAACAGGAAAGGATATAGGTGCCTCTTTAGCAGATCTAACTGTAATTTGTTTATTAGTTTGAACACTGACCGTAGATACTTAATTGTTTTTTCTGAGCAATAAATGATAGGGATTTTAAATAACGAGTGAAAAACTCTTTCTTGTATTTAATTTTTAACATATTTAAATATATAGTATTATCGAGCGCAACCAATCACTTGCAAATTAAAAAAGAAAAACCAGAGCAGCCTATCGCATAAAGCTACAGATAATACGTAATAACTGAGACCCTAATTATACCGGTGCATTCTTTTTTAAAGTTAGTTTATTATCTGCCATTCGCTTGTTTGATGAATGGATTGCTCATGATTGGTATAGCCTCTGCTCAAGATACCACGGATGTAGCAATTAATATATCTGAGGCGGACAGCACTCTTGAAGGAGTGAAGTTTATCTTCCGTACACCTCAGTCAGCAAAAGGACTTTATAAAGGAACATCTCCGGGGAAGCTTTATTACATTCGCTCTTCAAAAGAGATATTTTCTACAAGCTGGGATTCTTCAGATACCTACCGAGGCGAGCGAAAAATAGAAGGAATCGACATCTCACTTCCTACCCGTTACGATTTTGAAACATTTGCACGTGTTAAAAAAGAACAGCAGAAAAGAGAGATCAGGTATGATCTTATTCAGGAAAGTAAGCAACAAGAGCAGGAAGGCAGGGGATTACTTGACTTTAGCTTACAGATACCCGGAGGCCAGTCATCTGTATTTACGACTATATTTGGAAAGCCGGAAGTTAATCTACGTGTAAATGGCTCTGCAAATATGAATGTAGGAGTAGCTATACAAAATATTGATGACCCAACTATTGAACCGGATTTGCAGCGGCGCATCGACCCTACCTTCAACCAAAATCTTCAGTTAAATATTCAGGGTACCATCGGTGATAAACTTACAATTGCCACTGATTGGGATACCGAGCGTGCATTTGATTTTCAGAACAGACTGAGCATCGTTTATGAAGGATATGAAGACGAGATCATTAAGAGTATTGAAATGGGTAATGTTTCAATGGAAACGGGGAACTCATTGATCCGTGGTGGCGCTTCTCTTTTTGGGATCAAATCGGTGACAGAACTTGGATCTCTTAAATTTACTTCCGTTTTATCCCAGCAAAAAGGAGAGAGTGAAACTCAGTCTATAACCGGCGGTTCTCAGGAGACACAATTTTCTATTCGTCCATCTCAGTATCAGGATAACCGCCACTTCTTTATTGATTTTTATAACAGGCAAGAGTTTGAAAATAATGTAGCTGATCCTCAGCAATTGGGACAGGCATATCAGATATCAGATCTAAAAGTTTGGGTATCAGAGCCACAGATCAATACTACAGATCCGGAGGCTGTTAGGGCAGGGGCCTTTGTGGACCTGGGAGTAGTTGAAAATGTTGATGGAAGTTATGGTTTGCCCAATCCAGCGAACGACAACATCGATGATGCCTTACTGGAGGCGAACCGAGGTAATACGAGTGCATCCGCAGAATCATTTAATGTGTCAGGGAATGATTTCTATAATGGATACTTTCGTCCCCTACAAGAAGGTGCCGACTACACCATAAATAAAACACTTGGTTACATAACTTTGAACCGGGGATTAAGTTCTGGTGCCTATCTAGCAGTATCATTTGTTCGCCAGGGAGTACCCGGTGAAGGCGAAAATAATATAGAGATTGGTGATATTTCTCCGCAGTCTTCGGGGCTGACCTATCTAAAATTGATCAGGTCCAACAACCCAACTCCTGATCTGAAATCATGGGCTTTAACAATGCGCAACGTTTATTCTCTTGGAGTTTCAAACGTAACTCAGGATGGCTTGACGGTTGATATTAAATATACCACCGGAAATGTAGATGAAACCAATCTTCCGGGGAGAACCCAACCGTTATTACAGGATCTTGGTCTGGATCGTACAGACTCAGAAGGAGGAGAAAACCCGGATAACCAGATCGATTTTTCAGGCATTATCCTTAATCCGAGTAATGGAACCGTTTTATTTCCATATCTGGAACCTTTTGGAGGGAGGATCAGAACGCTTCTTGAACAAACAGGGGCCTCAGATTCATTAATTGCTTCTGTTACATACGATGAACTTTATACAGAGCGACAGAGTAATGCTGATCAATCCAATAAAAATAATTTCTATAGAATAGAAGGGGTTTCCCAGGGAGGTGTCTCCGGGAATTTCTCCTTGGGTATCAGTCTGGTTGAAGGTTCAGTAAAAGTTTTTGCCAACAGTACTGAGTTAACAGAAGGAGTAGATTATGAAGTTGACTACTCATTTGGCACAATAACAATTCTTAATGACCGGTTTCTGGCATCCGGACAAGATATTCGTGTTGAATATGAAAACAATCAGCTTAATGCCATAGGGCAGAAAAATTTTACTGGGTTACGTGCTGAATATGAATTTAGTGAAGATATCAGAATTGGGGGAACATACTTTAAACTTAAAGAACAGCCATTATCTGATAAAATCACTGTTGGTAATGAGTCGATCAATAACACTATTCTTGGGATGGATGCAAGGGCAAGATTTGATACCCCATGGTTAACCCGGTTTATTGATCAGATTCCATTACTGCAAACCAAGGAGGAATCGAACATCGATATCAGTGGTGAGTTTGCACAACTAAGGCCGGGTGTAGCACAGACAAATGCGGCTAGGGATGCTATTGATAACGGAAAACTATTTACTGATGAAGAGAACGGCCTTGTATTTATTGACGATTTTGAAGGTACCAAGCAAAGCATTTCTTTTATGAGCCCAACCCGTTGGAACTTAGCTGCTGCCCCTGCCGCAATTCCGGGGTATGGCCCTGACGAGGCTTATTTCAACGATCCCAATTTTAGTCCTATTAATTCCCTGGAATCAAAAATTGCACGGTCTGACCTCAGGAGTCAATTTTCATGGTACACTGTACCCCGAAATATTAGCAGTATTTTAGGAGGGGTGGAAGAGACCCCTGAGTCAAAAACTATATTGACTCAGGAAGTTTTTCCGGGAAGAGAAACCAATAATGCTCAGGAAGACGTGATCAATACATTGGATCTATTTTATAATCCCGGTGAACGTGGTCCTTATAATTACAATACAGATCTGAAAAACAGGCTCGAGAACTCTCCGGAAGATCAGTGGGGTGGAATGACAGCAGTTATACCATCCGGGCAGGAAGATCTTACCCAAAATAATGTGGAGTTCATCGAATTCTGGGTCCAGCCGGTTCTGCCTGATGGACAAGATCCCTCAGCCGCAGATATCGAAGCCTATGATGGTAAAATCTTTATTGATATCGGAACTATCTCAGAAGATGTAGTTCCTAACTTTGACTTGAATTCAGAAGATGGTTTAGCTAATAATCCCTCAAATCTTGAATTGGACAGTTTTGGAGAAAATGTCAGGTCCTTTGTACCAGCAAATCCGACAGCGCCTCAGGGGCAATTTTCGAATGAAGACCGTGAACTCGAAGATGTGGGATTTGACGGGATTCCAAGTGCAAACGGTTTTGATGCCCAAAAGGTAGAAACAGCTCTCTTCAGTGGTTTTATAGATTCCATGAGGCAAGCTTATGGTGAAAATAGTCCTGAATTTCAGGCTATTCAGGCAGATCCTTCCAATGATGATTATGTATTCTATGGAGAGTCAAGAGTCCAGGTTCTTCCTCTTCATGAGCGGTTTCATCGGGTGTTGGGATATCATGAGGGAAATACCCCGACTGCTGGCGGGGATAAAAGAGCCATTACCCCACGCCCTGATACAGAAGGTTTGGTTAGCCGCTCTAATGTTGAGACTAACAATAATTACTATCAGTATGAAATTGATCTGAATCCGGCCGACTTCAATAATCTTGAGATAGGCAGTGAAGGAACGTATATCGTAGATAAGGTACCAGGTGAGCGACAACAAGATCGCTGGCATTTGGTACGTATTCCATTAGCTGAGTTTGAACGCAAGGTTGGGGATATAGAAGGCTTTCAAAATATTAGCCATATTAGAATGTGGATGTCGGGATATGAAAAGCCGTTCACAATGCGCTTTGCTACTTTTGAGTTCATTGGCAGCCAGTGGCGAAAAGTGGATGATATAGACGAAACTCAAAATGCTTCGGGTGAATTCAGGGTCTCAACGATCAATATTGAGGAAAATGCAAACCGAGCTCCGGTTCCCTACAGGCAGCCTGATGGTTCTATAAGGGCGCTGAATCGTGGAGCTCAGGTACAGTCTCTAGCCAATGAACAATCTATTGCACTTGGGGTGGAAGACCTTGGCCCCGGAGAGATTCAGATGGTGAAGAAGGTATATCCAGGAGGCCTGAATCTTCTTAATTATTCCAATATGCGAATGTTTGTGCATGGTGAAGGGTATTGGGATCAAACCAGGGAGGGGAATGGAAGGAATGATGTAGAACTGATCATCAGAATGGGAACAGACTTGAACGCCAATTATTACGAATACCGACAACCAATTTCACCCTCTGATCCAAATTATCCATATTCACCCTATTCTACAGATGGAAGTGGTGACCTGCTTGGTGATGCAGAAGAAGTATGGCGATATGATGAAAACAGTATGAATGTGATTTTATCAGCTTTCAACGAATTAAAACAACTCAGGGATCAGCAGGAAGGGGTGGATCTGTCTCAAAAATTTGAGCTAGAATTGTCACCTGAAGATGATGATGCAGTAGAAGGTGCCGTGGTGGCGATCAGGGGAAATCCTTCTTTAGGACGAGTATCCGAACTTGGGATGGGTATTTTAAACCCCTACGACCCTTCGGATGTAAATTCCCCCGGCGTGCCAAGTTTGGATGGGGAGTTTTGGTTGAATGAACTTCGAGTATCAGGTTTTGATAATGAAAAGGGTTGGAAAGCCAATGCAAAAGCCAGCTTTAAACTTGCCGATCTGGCTACAGTGAATACCAATTTCACAAGAACGACAACCGGTTTTGGAGGATTGGATTCCCGGCTTGGAAATCGAAGTGTTGCTGATGATATTGGATATGATCTGAGTTCTACCGTAAACCTGCATAAGCTTATTCCAGATCGCTATGGCTGGAGTTTTCCGGTGACGGTTTCAACTAGAAAGAATGTCTCAACTCCCAAATTTTTACCAAATCAAGGTGATATAAGACTTGATGATTTTATAAACGCCACCAACAATAACGATCAGCTTTCTGAAAGTGAACAAGAAGCTCGGATCAACCAGCGTATCAACGAGATCGAGACGGTAAGGGATAACTTTTCGATCAATATGTCTAGTATTTCTAAACAAAACTCTCAAAGCAAGCTTGCACAGTATACGATCGATAAAACCCGTCTTTCGTATGTGTACAATGAAGGGAAATCTAAAAATCCGGAGATACAGTTTCAGAATGACTGGAATTATACATCCTCTATTCAATACAATCTTTCTTTTAATAATGTGAAGCTGTTTCGGCCATTTGGTTTTCTGGAAGAAGTACCCGTTGCCGGCGCTTTATCAGGGCTTCGCCTGGGCTATATGCCTTCATCTATTAATGCTTCAGCTAATTTAAACAGGTCATACACCGAGAAAAGAAGACGTGCACAGTTTAACGGGGAGGGACTGGAAGTTATTCAACCCTTACAGCAAAGTCAGACATTTAATCAAAGATCGACTTTTGGGTTTTCTTATAACCTCACACCCAATATCCCCATCTCTTTCAGAACCAATACAAACTACGATCTTTCGAATGCGGGACGGAGAAATATTAATGCTACCGGACTTGAAGCGGATAGTTCTTCCTATCAATTATTACCAACTTTTGAGGTATTAAATAAGATCGTTACCGATACGCTTTCGGCGCGGAGATCTAATTATGAAGAGACTTACACAACCAGCTGGAGACCGAATTTTAACAAGATTGATGCCCTTAATTGGTTTAGTTACTCTGCATCATACAGCGGCGGCTATGGGTGGACAAACAGTCCACGAGGTTCAAATCTTGGAGCAGGAGTTTCAAACAGTTTTCGACTTGACCACAATGTGAAGTTTGGGGTTGGGGATCTAATCGATAAGATTCCGTTTTTTGAAAAAATGGAAGAAACCAATACGGAGGCTTCCAGAGAAAGGAATCAAAATAGTTCAAACGATGAAGCGCGGGAAACCCCTGATTTGTTTAAGGATATACAGTTTGTGGGAAGGAAGTTCATACTGGCTCTTTTCAGCATGCAAAGCATTGATATCACCTATAATGATACCAAAACGGCAAGTCAGGCAGGGTATAGTGGGGAATCGCAGATTTATTATGCTTTTGGAGGACCGGGAGACAATCATTACTCTCCACCATTCGGTTATAGGGTTGGGTTTCAGGATGATCTCCCAAGATCTCAGTTGATACAGCAGGGAACCGAAGGAAGAACGATCACGATTCCAAAAAACAATAACTACTCCGACAACATCACAATGGGAACCAAGCTAAATTTAACAAACAGTTTAACGCTCGATCTGAGTTGGAATACCAAGTGGGATGAGCGAAGAACTGATAATATATCATTGAGTCCTGATGGTGATTTTGGATCAACAATATCTGCAAGTGGAAATATAAGTTCTTCGGTTTGGGCTTTTGGGCAAGGGTATAGAGATCTTTTTGAGCGACAGCTTGAAACAGCATTTGATGATCTTGATGGAACTAATGTGATCAGTGATGAAACAGGAAATGGAGATGGAAGAACCGTGCTGAACAGAAATACATTAGAGGAAGATTTCAGAAGATCCTATATGGGCGGCGGAACCGGAGTGATCGGGGAGAAAGGTTACACCCCGATTCCTAAACCCAACTGGAGACTAACATGGACCGGTGTTGAAGACATGATACCATTTATAGGAAATAGCATGAGAAGAGCTACTATCACCCACAGCTATACTGGAAACTATCGTATGGGATGGAATTTGAATACCATAACCGGAGAACAACCCGGGCAGGGAATAGGGGCTTTTAGCGTCATTGATGTGAAAGGTGAATATGAACCTACTTCCATAAATGTGGAACAACGATTCTCTCCACTGATGCAGCTTAATATCACCTGGGAATCTGACCTGCGAACACAAATTGGCTATGACAGAAGTAAAACCAATAGTTTGGCACTCTCCAGTAGAACAGTCACAGAACGCCTTTCCAAGGGATTAACAGCCTCCATTAACTACACATTCAGAGGTATAACATTACCATTTTTCCCAAGAATAAAGAATAATATTGACGTGACTATCAATGGTGGTTATGCGGATGATACGGAGCAGAAGTTTTATCTGAACCAGGATATAGAGCAGGCACTAAGTGTTGTTGATCCTGTTACAGATGTTAGCCAATATGATTTCACGGATCCGTTTATTACGGGACAGAATCGTATCAATGCTTCGGTTGTATTTGGCTATCGGTTCTCGCAAACGGTGACTTCGAATTTTGAGTATACCTTCACGAAAGTAGAACCGAAGTCTTCAGCTTTCCCACCCCGGACCAATCACGATATCCGATTCAATTTCAGAATTGCCATTCAGTCGAGATAAAATTAGTCACAGGTTGTAGCCCTTGTAGATATCAGGTAGTGTGTTCACACTTTTGGTTCTTTGGTTTTAGCTACCATTTCCTTGTTTGTCATTTCGAACGTAGTGTAGTGAGTGAAAACGAACGAAACGAAGTTGAGAAATCTAAAGAGGTCAGAAGGGCCTTTTATTTTTGTATTCAACCCCGCAGATTTCTCCGCTACACTCGCTCACCCTTATGGGGTTTGCTCTTTCCGGTCGAAATGACAAAGCTGAGAGATACTTTGACAACTGCCTCTATTTATCATCGAATTAACTAACATCTAAAAGGAAGATAATTTTTAGAGAGCTAATTTCAGGTTAAAAAGTAAAAAGGCTTTAGTACTCTTTTTTGAATTTGAAATATCCCAGAAATATCCCGGTTAAGATCAAACAAAAGGCCGGCAGCCAGTTTCCAAAGCGGGTATAAAATGTTTGGGTACTCCGGTTGTAGACTTGCCCCGTAAAGCCGGCTCGAACCCAATAGTCTGTTTTTTGAACGATCTCTCCATTGGGAGCAATAATTCCGGAAAGGCCGTTATTTGCACTTCTTGCAATCCAGCGATCAAACTCAATTGCACGAAGGCGGGCATAGGCAAAATGTTGATGATGTCCGCTGGTATTACCCCACCAGCCATCGTTAGTGATAATGGTAAGAAATGAGGCATCTTGCTGTACGAACTTTCGGATCCATGTGGGATAGACCGAATCATAACAGATCAATCCGGGCGTGGTAAAATTATTGGTCGAGATCATATTGGTCTCAGAGCCTTTACCAAATCCTGCGATCTTTCCCCAATCAACCCAGTCAAATATATCGATAGCAGCAAGCGTATTTACAAAGGGAATACGCTCCACTACCGGCACTAAATTACCTTTCTCATAATCAGACACTTCGCCGTCTTCGTCTATATAAAGTGCGGCGTTAAAATAGTTGTACGGCAGTCCTTCGTAGGGACGATAAGGATAAATTCCTCGGTATAAGATACTGGTGTCCTTATCATAGGTTTTATAAAGTCCGGTTCCCAAAATGAAATTCGTATCCCAGGCTTTAGCAGAGTCAGCAACTCGCTGAGCAGTAGATGAGGTAGAAAAAATGGCTCCATCTACTGCATTTTCCGGCCAGATAATGAGGTCGGTATTTCGGGTGATGGTTCTTGAGGTCAATGAAAATAAGCTGTCAACCACTTCAGTTAACCCACTCATTCCGGCATAGTCCTGATAAGAATCATGGTTTGGTTGTATGACAGCAACTTCAACAGCTTCCTGCGAATTCGAGCTGACTTCACCACTGCTATACAGTATAAAAGACCAGGCCGGGAAAAAGATAAATACACCTATAGCAGCATACATGATCTGCTTTTCTTTATGAATTATAAACTGATAGGTGAGGGCTGCACAGAGTATCACCCAAAAAGAAATACCCAGAAATCCGGTTACGGAGATGTATTGAATAATGCTGATCCAGTTGGCCCAGGCATTTCCGAGTGCGAGCCAGGTCCATGAGAGATCCCAGTGGTGATGAAGAAATTCGTAGCCCACCCAGGCCGAAGTCTGTAGCAGTGCGATTAATATCGGAGATCGGCTTTTGTCTGAAAAGTATTTACCCAGGCAGAGAGGAATGGTCATCAACACACTGTTGGCAAGGATTGCAGCTACCCCTGCAGCAAGGCTGGCCATCATAAGCCAGTACGTACCGAGCAGATTCCAGACTACAAATCCTGCATAACTATAATAAGCCAGCTGTTTGTAGGAATCACATTTTTGGGAAAGATGGAATAACAATATAAATGCCGGAATGCTCAGGAATGAGAGATTTAAGGGAGGAAAACTCATTCCCAATAAAACACCTGCGCTGACTGATACCACCCATTTATTTTCTATCCAATATTTCATTCTGTATATCCTTTTCCTGAAATAATAACTACGATCTCACCTTTTATGGAATCGCGCTCTTCAAACTCTTTTTTCAATTCACTTATTGTGCCCCTGACCACTTCTTCAAATTTTTTCGTGAGCTCCCGAGCAACAGCCGCCAGGCGATCCGGTTCAAAATGTTCTTCTATTTCACCCAGCAACTTCAAGATACGGTTCGGACTTTCGTAGATGATGATGGTCCGTTCTTCTTCAGCGAGTTCGCCCAATCTTTTTTGTCGCCCTTTTTTGTGAGGGAGAAATCCTTCGAACACATAGCGGTCACATGGCAATCCGCTTGAGACAAGTGCAGTGGTAGCAGCATCGGGACCCGGAATTACGGTAACGGTATGTCCGCCTTGTTTGGCTGCCCGGATAGCTAAAAATCCAGGATCTGAAATGCCCGGCATACCCGCATCGCTGATAAGGGCCACATCCTGATGAGCATCTAGAATGTTTGTAAGGTGACCAACTTTACGGTGTTCATTATGCTGATGAAATGAAAAGGTTGGCTTGCTGATTCCGAAATGTTGTAACAGATTTCCGGAAGTGCGAGTATCCTCGCAGGCGATATAATCTACAGATCCAAGGATTTCCACTGCACGAGGGGAGAGGTCCTGAAGGTTACCGATAGGCGTTGCAACAATATAAAGTATGGACAAAATGTGGGGTTATTTTTATGAAGAAGGACAAATATCAGATTACCGCCGGCAAAATACAATCGAATTAGATTTATGGCAGACTTTATATGTGATACTTTGGAATTTCATAATGGGGTTGTATGTTTGAGTGCTTAAAATAATTTAAAACTATCTGAATACGAATATGAATTTTAAACCATCCGGAATAAATCACATCACCATAAGAGTTAACCGCATTGATGCTTCCAAAGAGTTTTATGGTGATATATTGGGCCTTGAATTGGTAAAAACAATGGGCCAGAGTATGGCGGTATATAAGATCGGGGAAGAAGATACGCTGGTAATTGTGGAAGCAGAGACAAGTTATGATCCTACATCAAGAGATTTTCGTGTTGATCACTTTGGGTTTTATGTGGACGATCCCAAGCAAGTGGATGAGCTGGCCAAGTATTTCCGAGAAAAGGAAGTGACTATTATGAGTGGCCCCGCAAATCGTAAAAAAGGACGTTTCCTATTCGTTTCAGACCCCGATGGGAATATGATCGAGTACTTTTATGAAGAAGAAAAATGAAATAGAGCAGGAGTTGGACCGTAAGGAATTCGAAAATGAGATCAATCGGGACCTAAGTAGCCAATATCAGCGTATAGATGTTTTTGAGAGAATGCATGAGGATAAGAATCCATATGTGATCGGGGTGATGAACTTCTTTTCCACCGTGTTGTTTTTTGAAGTGCTGTATTGGTTGGTCAAAACGTTGATCAATTATTTCACTTTTGGTTTTACAGCCGGTTTTTTTGAAACCATGGGTTCTTTTATTCACATAGCTGTGCTGATCCTCGCTGTAAGCTCAGTGATTAAGAAACGTTCGGCAGTGGAAGTGGTTATAGACCGTTGGCCTTTTTAGTGATCTTGGCCCGATATTTTTTTAGCCACTGTATGCCATATCAATCCTATACCAAGTAATATAAGTCCGGATATCCAGATTTTTGGTTCAATCCAGAAGGCGAGGAAAAGGCATCCCAGAAAACCGCAAGCAGGAATCCATCGGGGATAGAGCTGCTTTTCCCGATCCATCATAAAAGCAGATAGGTTAGTAATAGCATAATAGATCAACACGGTAAAGGCGCTGAACGTCCATGTAAAACTGATGCTCCCGGTTAAAACCAGCCCTCCAATGATAGCACCTGTAACCCAAACCGAGGCAACAGGGCTTTTACTTTGCTGATCTACTTTAGACAGGAAGGTTGGCAGATCTTTACGCCGGCTCATTCCCAGCATTACTCTGGAAAGACCCAAAATAAGATTCAGTAAAACACCTAACATGGCAGTAATGGCCGCCACTGAGATCAATGTTCCCAATCCCGGAACGGACAAAGCTTGTGCAACGACCATCAAAGGGGCCGCTTCTCCGTTAAGCGTGTTCCCGAAATCTTCTGCTCCCATAATATGAATGGCCGTTAGCGAAACTGCGAGGTACAGAACAATGATAAATGCCATAGCTGCGATAATGGCTTTTGGAATGGTTTTACGAGGCTCAGAAACTTCTTCTCCAAGGGTGGCAATTCGTCCGTATCCCGTGTATGCTACAAACATTAATGCTGCTCCATATAAAATGGATTTGGAAGATACATCGGTAAAGGAATCTGTAACAGGTTGAAGTGGGAGACCTTTAGTCCAGCTAGACATAATGACTAAGCTAAAAAGTCCAAAAATGGTTAGTGAGACAATGAATTTATTCACATTGTTGCTACGTTCAATTCCCCCGGAAACCAAAGCCGTAATTACAAGCAAGATGAAGAAAGAGGAGCCTACAAATACCCAATCCGGGCTTTCGATTCCAAACAAATAGAATAAGTAACCGGCACACCCCAAAACAGCAGTAGCGGCTGAAGCTGATTTTGCTGTAAGGAACATCCAGCCGGCTGAAAATCCCCAGTAGGAACCAAGTACAATGTTACCGTATTCATAAGTTCCACCACTTACAGGGTAGTTTGCAGCAAGTTGGGCACTGCTAAGACCGTTAAAAGTGGCAAGAATCCCGGCAATTACAATAGAAATAATAATTCCGTTTCCGGCAATTTGAGTGGCAAGGGCAATACTTACAAAAAGGCCGGTACCCAAAATAGAACCGAGTCCCATAAGTACTGCACCAGGAGTCTTTACGGAGCGACTTAGTTCATCTTTCATGAAGCTGAACTTTTTGATGCGGACATGTCAGAAGACTTTCCGTTCTCTTTACCCCAGTATTTAAGGTCCATCGACCAATATCCTCCGCCTTTTATCAGTAGAAAAATACTTCCAATGAGCATAGAAAAATCGGTTCGGGCTGCATGTGCCATGTACCAGAACCCTTCTTCAAATAGCATTGGAATTTTAGTGGAGGAAATGGCCACCAACATTATGGCGATTAAAGGAATTGAACTAAAGCGGGTGGCTAAGCCTATGAGGATTAATACTCCGCAAATAATTTCAAAACCTCCTACAAAATACCCAAGAAACTCATGCATGGGAAGACCGATACTCTCAAATCTGCCCGCCCCGCGAATTTCTGGATAAAGATATTTTTGAATGCCTTCGGAAAGAAAAACAGCCCCGACCATTATTCGAATTAGGAGAGTAGTTTTTTCTTGATTAGTCTTGAAAAAACGTTCTAACATGATGAAATTAGCTTTTTTGGTAGGATTTAAATCAAGATAGAAGTTTACCGGTTGAAATAAAATAAGGTATTGAGCAGCAGTACATGTCCCAGATCCCGGTCGGTAAAAATGTTTTTTGTGCGGTAACTGAATCCGAGTTCAAATTTTCTTTTGCTATTAAAATACCAGCCCAGTCCAACTCCAGCTCGATTTTCTCCGGAAAAAGTACTTTTATTGAAAGCAACCATAGCGTCGTTGTACATAAGGATATAGTTCTCGCCCGGGTCAAGTCGATCACCCTGAAGTGGGAAATCATAGCTAAGTTGATATCGAAAACGGTTTAGATAATTAGTATTCCTGAATCGTTGTTCAATACGAGCCCGATGAGCAATTCGTCTATCTCCAAGATAAGTTACAAATCCAATTTGTTGAAGCAGCCGTTGTTCATAAGCATAACCGGAATAAAGAGGGTCAACCCACCGGGAGTAAAATCCGCCACCAAGTTTTACGCGAGGGGATAGCGAATAAGAAAATGAAAATTGAGGCTCGATATACTGAATGGCTTCCTGATTATCAAAGTCGGTCACGGAATTAAACATTTCCAATTTAGTACTATAGCTCAACTGATCCGAAGATTTCCAGGAATATGACACTACTGGACGCCAGATCCAATCTGTGTTTTGCCCAAAAGCTGAATTCGTTAACATTCCTGTTATCAAAAACAGCATTCCAATTTTTAAAGACTTCATGTATTACCAGATGTTATCCAGCGAACGTCTCACAATTTCACGTTTCCGGATAAGTTGTCCATTTTCGTTAAACAAAAATTCAAAAGCTCCCAGCTCTTCTTTATTCTGAGCTTCAACTTCCAGTTCATAGCGAATATTGAGATCTACAAATTCTTCCCCTAGAAAGAGCTCAGAGAGATCGTCGCCATCGCTTGTATACTGGCGCTGAATGCGGGTTATCCTGAATTTGGTGTACTGATCATTTAAATATGCTTTGATGGCTTTACCGGTATTTTCGGGAATTTCATCGAAATTGATAAGAAGCTCAATATCGAGCAGTGTTCCGTTCTCGTCAAACTCGATGCTGTGCAGATAGTTATTCAGTTTAAACTTTGCCTCATAACTAACTGATTGGCCGTCAAATTCGCGGTAAAAATCGGCTTTTTTTTCTTTATTCCAAAATTCATTTAGAATAGATAAAGCCTCCGCAGGCATATCGTTTTTGTGAATGGACGTTTCTACTTCTTGTTTCGTATCCTGTGCAAAAAGTAAAGGATTTGAGGTGCAAAACAGAAGCAGAATAAAAGTGAGATATGTAAGTATTTTGATCATACATCAATCTCCTGAATTGGGATTAGCAAACAGTTACGCTAGTGTTAAACTAATGTGAAATTGATATAGCATTCAGAATTCCATTCTGTATATTTGTGGGGCGAATTTTAATTACCAATAAAACTATTTATGCGAGACGTTCTGATTTCCGGGAAAACATCCTTTAAAGTTGAAGTGCCTTATAAGCTTATTGAAACCGGAGAAAAGGGTGAGAAGCCTTTGATCGTTTATCTTCACGGCTATAATCAGAACATTGAATATTTTGAAAAGAAGACCGAGAAGCTTTTAGATATCTGTGCGTACCACTTATTTATTCAGGGACCTTATCCGATCTTTAATGAATCACGAAAAGTCAACGTTTCGAAGTGGGGAAGGGCGTGGTATTTATACGATGGAAATCAGGGGCAGTTTATTAAATCTATGGAGGTAGCCTCTGAGTTTGTACAGGAAATTATTGATGGTCTGATCGATGTAATAGATATCAACCGTCTGTGTGTATTCGGATACTCGATGGGCGGGTACTTGGGAGGTTATTTTGCCTTATCCCGCTGGAAACATGTTAACGACCTGATCGTGATAGGCGGAAGAATTAAAACGGAGGCTTTTGAAGGTAAACTGGATCAGGCAAATCATATAAATATCTTAGCCCTGCATGGAAAAAGGGATACAAGTGTTTATCCGCAGCCGCAAGAAAAATGTATTGAGATTTTAAGGAAGGAGGGTTTTAATGCCTCATTTAAGTTGCTGGATGCAGCGCACCCACTCGAGGTCACATACATTGACGAAGCTTATAACTGGTTGCTGAGTTCCGGATACGTTGAATGCTGAATTTTTTTGTTATACTTTTGTTTCTAATGTTTGTTAAGTTATTTTAACTTAGTGATAGAAAAGCAATTCAAGAATTATTAATACACCCGTTTTATATCATTAAAAATCTACACCTGGAAGGAAATGAATATACTTGTAATTGAAGATGACCCGTCTGTTCGTACCTTGGTAAAGGCTGTGTTAGAGCACAACGGAAACTCTGTCTCCACTGCAGATAATGCTACTGATGGTGAGAGTAATGCCATTAATAACGAATATGACATGATCATCCTGGATCTTGGACTTCCTGATGGCAATGGATATGATGTATGCAAAAGTCTGAGAGCTAAAAATATTGAAACTCCGGTACTCATACTTTCAGGGGAGCAGGAAACGGATGTAAAAGTGAAGATGCTTAAAGTGGGTGCCGATGATTACCTAACCAAGCCTTTCAATACTGAAGAATTGATAGCCCGGATGACGGCGATCAAACGAAGAACAGAATCCGGTGGAGATCAGCAACTGACGTGTAAAGAATTGAAGGTAAATCTGGTTAAGCGCGAGTTTTCTATCAATAACGAGAAGGTTCAGCTTACCAACAATGAATTCAATTTGTTGGTTTATTTTATGAAGAACCGAAACCGGGTGATCACACAAGAAGAGCTTGCTGAAAAGGTATGGGATATTCACTTTGATACACAGACCAATTACATTAACGTTTATATCAGTTATCTTAGAAAAAAAATTCGCGAGCATACCGATGTAGATTACATCGAAACTATCCGTAAAAAGGGTTTTGCGTTTCGGTGTGAATAAAGAAAACTAAATTACAGATATGAGTCCTGCAGGTAGTTTATTTGCAGGACTTTTTTGTGTGCGAAAGTATGGACAGATCGGAAATACAAGCTTTAACGAACTACCTTCGGGAATTTGCCACCGAGGAGCGATGGGAAAATATCGTTGAAGTAGCCCGCAGGCGAACCCGTCATATTACAGTTGTTGTAGAGGATATTTATCAATCCCATAATGCCAGTGCAGTGCTTAGAAGTTGTGATGGTTTTGGCATACAGGATGTTCACATCATTGAAAATAAAAACGAGTTTGACGCTTCAAGTCAGGTTACCATTGGGGCGGATCAGTGGCTTACACTTCACAGGTATAAACAACCTGGTATAAATAATACTGAATTGTGTTTCAAAACACTGAAAGAACAAGGGTATAAGGTTATTGCGACATCTCCTCATGAGAATGATCTAAATCTCAACAATCTGCCGATCACAGAAAAAACAGCCTTGGTCTTTGGATCTGAAATAGGTGGTATTACCGACACCGCAAAAGAATTAGCGGATGGCTTTGTGAAAATTCCCATGGCGGGCTTCAGTGAAAGCTTTAATATTTCTGTGAGTGCAGCAATTTGTCTCTATAACACTACTCGACGCCTGCGGGACTCAGGCATTGACTGGAGCCTCAAGGAGGCTGAGATTGAAGAACTAACCTATTACTGGTTAAAGAAATCCATCAAAGCCGGAGAACAGTTGGAAAGAACTTTCCTTAAAAAATAGAAACTTCTTTAACTCGGCTGTATAATTTATCGGGGCAGGCGTTCTTTAATATCTGCAACTGCATATGCAAATACAGCCATCGTAGCAACACACTCGTTGAAGTCTTCTTTGTCTAACTTATCCATGGTATCGGAGGCGGTGTGATGATACCAAAAGTAGCGACTGCCATCGACCACCAATCCCATGCCCGGGACCCCATCTTGCATTAGGGGACCAATATCAGCTCCCCCACCGCCTTTTGTTACTTCTCCGGATTCAATAGATGTTAAAGTTTCACCAATTTCAGAAAGAATCTCATACGCTCGGTCACTTCCTGAAAAACCAAAACCGACCGGATCAAAAACGCCTGCATCAGATTCCATTGCCAGTACATGGTTATCCAAAGACATTTCTTCTTCTTTAATCCATCGGTGATATTCGTTAGCTCCGCGAAGACCGTTCTCTTCGTTGGTCCACAAAACAACTCGAATTGTTCTCTTTGGATTGATGCCCAATTCATTCATCAGTCGGACTGCTTCCCATGCTGCAATACTTCCGCCGCCGTCATCCATGACACCCTGTCCAATATCCCAGGAATCAATATGTCCGCCAAGTACAATGATCTCTTCCGGGAATTCGGTTCCCTCAATTTCAGCGATCACATTCCTGGACTCTGTATCCGGAAAAGTCTCGGCATTAATTTCAAGATGGACTCTGATCGTTTCTCCACGATCATACAGCCGTTGTATCAGCATGGCATCTTCAACGGTAATGGCAGCGTGGGGAATTTTCTTTACATCTTCATCATAATACATTGTTCCGGTGTGAGGCGTTTGCATGGAATAGGGAGTCACAGAGCGAATGATACTTGCCACCGCACCATGCTTAGCAGCTTCAACCGCTCCATTCATACGATATTGAACGGTTCTTCCATATGAGGTGAATTCTGCATTGAAGAGCACGATCTTACCTTCAACCTTATCTTTAATTTGATCGAGGTCCTCAAAATCTTTGACCACTACTACTTCTGCTTCAATTCCGCCTTCAGGTGTTGCAATAGTTCCACCTAAACTCAGCATTGGCATATCTTTCTTGTGGGGTGAAATTAAGGTAGCGGATTCTTCTCCACGCACCCAATGGGGCACCATCACCGGCTGTGCCCAAACCCGGTCAAAACCATCCTCCTCCATTAATTCTATAATCCAGTCAAGGCTATTTTCGAGATTCTCCGATCCACTGAACCGTGGACCAAAAGTGTCTGCCATGTAAGTCAGGCGTTCCCATGCAAGATCACTGGACATAGCATTTTCAATCAGTTGCTGTGTATTTTTATGGTGCTCTTCAGAAAGCACCGATTGAGCAAAAGCTGTATTAGAAAGAAGCGCAAAAGATAAAATAAGGGTAGTAGTGATGAATTTCATAAACTTGTAATTTCTATAAAGAGTTAGTTTAAGAAAATGAAAAGAAAAGTGTAATGCTATAAAAAAAGCCCTGCATATAAAAGTAATATGCAGGGCTTTTTGAATATCTTTAATTATCAGTCCAGAGAATTTTTATTGGTCTCTGAAATTTCTTTGAACATTGCATATTCCTCTGGAGAGGTGTCTGCAAATAAGTAATAGATTGGGTCTACCGGACGGTTTTGGTAATGCACTTCATAATGTAGGTGAGGCCCTTCAGAGAGACCCGAATCCCCGGCCATTGCTATTTGTTGTCCGCGTTCAACTCGAACACCTGTTTTAATACCTTTTGCATAACCTGAAAGGTGAGCATAAAGTGTTTCGAAGCCAAAGCCATGATCAACGATCACGATCTTCCCAAGCGTACTTTGCGGCCCGGCGTATTTGATGACTCCATTTCCTGTACTTAAAACAGGATCACCAACATCAGCCCTGAAATCAAGACCATTATGAGGGCGCGGATATTTTAGAATTGGATGGTTTCGCATACCAAAACCACTCAAAAGAATGCCGGATGTAGGCTTAATAGCCGGAATATGGCTCATCTTCTCTTTGTTGTTATTGTATTGGCTTTTAATATCCTCAAAACTCAGTTGCTGAATCCCGATGCGACGTTCCAGGTTATCAACTTTTGATGCTGTCCATTTTAAAAGCTCTGAAGTGGATTCAGAGTACACATCAAACTCGTTGTAAGGGTCAGTACCACCGACTCCGGCCTGACGTTCTTCGTAAGAGATCTTCTCCATCCCTAAAACGGAGCGGTACACTTCATTGTCTTTTTCTGAGATCTCAGTGATCTGGGAGTCAAGATTTACAAGAGCAGTCTTTGTAGTTTGAAGCTGTTCGAAGAGTGCATCATTTTCGGCTTTTAAAGCAAGTTCTGCCGGGGTGCCAACATAACTGGCAAGTAGAATTATTCCTATACCGGTAAGTACAACCCCCGAGAGGATCCATATTGATAAGTTATAAACAACCTGTTCAATACGATTGTACTTAATGGGGACAAATTCACAATTTGCTTCGTCGTAGTAGTAATGATTTTTTAGAGACATACACTAACCTTATTGCAAAACTTTCCAAAGATAGTAAGCTGAGTATCACATTCAAAGAGTAATCAAAAACTCTAATGTTACAATTTATTCTATATCACCTTCGAAATATTCGATAGCTCGCTTGGGAGGACTCTGACCGCCATTCGCTTTATCTAAGATGCTGGATTTAATTCGCTGCTGAAATGCTTTTGCGGGATCATATCCATAATGCTTAAGCAAATAGTTCATAGCAATGACCTCAGCTATTACAGTAATATTCTTCCCAGGGGTGATAGGGAGGTGTATCAAGGGAATATCTAAGCCCAAAACACTCACTGAATCATTGTTAAGACCTGTTCTTTCAACTTCGCGGGTTTCATCCCAAAGGGTGAGTTCAAGTACTATTTCCAATCTTTTTTGATATCGGATAGCCCTGATACCAAACATAGACATTACATCAACGATGCCAAGTCCGCGTATTTCCATGAAATGTTTGCTCATTTCGGTAGCAGAAGACATCAGTACATTATTCTTTTTAGTCAGCATAACGACATCATCTGCCACGAGGCGGTGACCACGTTCTACCAGATCGAGAGCAACCTCACTTTTTCCAATGCCTGATTTACCTGCTACTAAAATTCCGATACCGTACACATCTACCATAGAGCCGTGCACCATGGTTTGAAGGGCAAACTGGTCTTCCATAAAATCCCGAAGGATATACATGAACCGGGTGGTCTCAAGAGGGGTAGAGTACACAGGAACGCCGGCGTCTTTGGCAACCTGAAGCAAATATTTCGGAAGTTTATTGCCGTCGGTTAAAAAGATAACCGGAATTTCAAACTGAGTGATATTCCTGAAAGCTTCCAGCTGCTTGTCTTTACCCATATGACCCAAAAACTGAGTCTCTGTATTTCCTATGATCTGTATACGTTGGTAAGTAAATAAATCGATATATCCTGCAAGAGCCAATCCCGGCCGGTGCAGATCCGCTTCTGTTATAAAACAGTCTGTACTGCAATCTTCAGAGGCACATGATTCAATTTTAATATGTACGCGTTCACGCAATCTCTCTACCAGATATGCGACAGAGATCTTGTCTTTACGCGGGATTGGATCTTGGGGTTTAAATGGCATAAGAAAATGTTATTGAGTTGCGTGCATTTTTTCTTTGTACCGCTTCAGTTGCCTGCTAATGATCTCTATAGCGTTATGAATGGCCTGTTCGTAAGATTTGCCGGATTCTTTTACGGTAAGGAGTTTACGGGGCACCTTTACAATTAATTCTGCCTGGTTGGGATTTTCATCAGATGGTGTTGGCTCTAAAATAATATCACACATTACAATTCGGTCATAAAACTGCTCAAGTTTTTCGACACTGTCTCTGCAGTATTCCTGAAGATCTGCACTTGCTTCAAAATGGCGTGCTGTGAATGTGGTTTTCATATTACTTACTCCTTAATTGTGGTGTTTGTTATTAATTATGTTTTTGCCCTTGGGTGGGCTTGTTCATACACATTTTTTAATCTCTCGATGCTTGTATGAGTATAAACCTGTGTTGCCGCAAGGTTAGCATGGCCCAAGAATTCTTTAATAATGCGTATATCTGCTCCATTATCTAACATATGTGTTGCAAAACTGTGGCGCAACACATGCGGACTTTTTTGTGTGACCTCACTTGTTTTCTTTAGGTATTTCTCAACCATGTAACGTACAGCCCTGTCATATATTCGCTGACCGCTTGCTGCAATAAAAAGTGCTTTCCTTGCATCAGCATCGGTTCGTTCACCAAAAAGCTCCTCTCTTTTTGAGATAAAATCTTTTAAGACTCCCAATACTGTTTTACCTAATGGGATAATACGCTGTTTATTGCCTTTTCCTTTTACCGTAACCTGATTTTGTTTGAGATCGATATCTGTAAGGTTCAATCCTGTTAATTCACTTAAACGCATGCCGGTTCCATAAAAAAGCTCAAGGATAGCCCGGTTTTGTATCCCTTCTACTGTTTCCATACTGACAGCATCCATCATTCGCTCAATATCTTCGACAGTGGCAGTTTTTGGTAAGGTTTGCTCTTTTTTTGGTACAACTAAAAGGTGGGCCGGATTCTTGTCTATATGACCGCGTTTAAAACAATATTTAAAAAATGAACGAATTGCGGCCACTTTGCGGGCAATAGATGTTTTGGCCAATCCTTGTTCAGAAAGATCTCCCAGCCAAAGGCGGATACTTAAACGGGTGATAGAGGTAACGGAAACATCTTCGGGATCCAGATTTTCAACTCCAGCAGTGAAATTGAGGAATGAATTCAGGTCATTCTCATAAGAAATAATAGTGTGTTTTGAAGCATTACGTTCCACACTCAGATATTTCAGATATTTCCGGATCAATGCTTTCATATAGCTTGAATATGTCCATGAATCTTCAAAAAAGAAAACAATTATTGGTGAAGGAAAGGTGAATTTGAAATTAAACTTCCCGGCCTTTCCACTGAGCCTTTTTGCCGGTGAAATGGTCCCATAGGCAGCGTATAGCCAATATTTCGAACCACAAGATGGTCAAGGGCTGAAGGATACTGATCAGCGGATTCCATTTGAATTTATAATCCAGCATCCATCGCTGTAAAAATATGATACCAATGAGAATTAATGAGAACATCTGCTGCGCTTCAGTCCCTGTAAAAAGGGCATAAAACGGTAGCACATAAACGATCAACTGAAGTGCTGCCATGAACAGGAAAAGGGGAGTGTTCCGGCCAAAACCAACAAAGAAGTTTTTCCGAAGTCCTTCAAAAATTTCTTTATGAGACCTATACATACGGCAATTTACTGTTCCAACTCCATCATACATGATAATGGAATTACCATTTCGTTTTATGGTTTTAGAAAGTTCAACGTCTTCCACAATTTCCTGTTTAACTGAAGTGTGTCCTCCGATCTCATCATAGGTATTTCTGTTAAAGGCAATGAATTGTCCGCATGCCGCTGCAAATTTCGGGGCCATTTTATCTCGCAAATCTTTGGGGAGCCACTTTGGGTTCTGTTCTACATATTTAGCCGGCAATAAGCTATATAACCCATAGTAGATCATTGGAATGATTAGCTTTTCCCAAAAGGTTACTACTTGTTGTTTAGGCCAAACAGTGATGGGGTCTGAATTCTTCAAAGCATTGACTGCCTTAGTTATAGCGCTTTCATCTAACCAAACATCTGCATCAATGAATATGAGGTGTTTTCCTTTTGCATGAGCGCTTAATTGGTGGCAAGCCCAAGGTTTTCCAAGCCAATCACAGGGTTTATCTTCTCCTTTAAGATGATGTAAATTATTGATGATTCCAGAAAGTTTATCTAAGATCTTAGTGGTTCCATCGGTTGAGTTGTCATTTAAAACGAGAACTTCAAAATTTGGGTAATCCTGTTTGAGAGCCGAAGTAACGCACCGGTCAATTACAGCTTCCTCATTACGGGCCGGAATACAAATACTGGCTAAGGGAGCATTTTTAGCTTCAGGGTTTGAGGAGGGTAATTCATCCAAAGAACGAAATTCAAACCAATTACGTAAAAATACAAAAATTGTGAACGACAAGTAAAATGCAGCAACGTATAAAAGTATGTCCATTAACTAAAAATTGATATACCGAACGTTGCCGTTCAGCATTAGTATTACGTTATTTGATTATGAATATATCTACAGATTTAGACCGGGTTTCACCTGATTTCAATAAACCGCCAAACGGCTACGAATGGTGGTATTTCGATGGCTTAAGTACCGATGGAAAATATGGGTTTGTGATCATTTTTTATCACGATAATCCATTCTCTACGAAAAAAATAGCAAAATTGGAGCGCGATGGCTTAAGCAAAGCACCGCATCCCGCCATCAGCATATCCATTTATAGCAACAACAAGACCATCTACTATAGTTTCCTGGAATTTGATGAAAAGGAGTTTGCTTGGGATAATGAGGAATTAAAGCTAACCATTGAGAACCATTCATTTCAATATGACATCCGGGAGAATATGTTATGCTTTGAAATGAAGGTCGATCAGAAATTGGCTTCCGGTTATGGCATCAAGGGTGAAATAAGAGGGCAAGGGGGATTAACACCATCCTCGCTCATTGAATCAAAAAGTAAGGATGACCACATGTGGAATCTGGTTTTACCTGTAATGGAATTCGAGGCTGAACTCGAAGTGAATGGTTTAAATGGAAAGGAAGGCCTACTGCTGGAAGGGCGGGGGTATCACGATCATAATACGGGATACGAACCCATGAAGGATAGCTTTAAGGATTGGTATTGGGGGCGGTGCCACTTCGATGAATTTACGCTGATCTACTATCTGATGGATAAGCACGATTCCCAACAGCTGGAAGCTTGGCTGATAGATGCCGACAACCAAACTGTTCATGAGTCTATAACTGATGCTGAATGGAGCTATAATACCAAAAATTGGTTCGGACTGAATTCAGCTCGTAAAATAGAGTTAGAATCAAGTCAAGTATCTGTAAATATTCAATGTAAAGATAAGATTGACGATGGTCCTTTCTATCAAAGATTTAGAAGTGATTTTATAATTAACTATAACGGTCAAGTTTATGCAGTGCATGGTATTTCAGAATATATACTGCCTCAAAACATATATAGAAAACTATTCTGGCCATTGGTGCATATGAGGCTTAGGTATATAGATGAGAAGCCACACTGGGTGCAAAAATCCAAGCTGATGTATCCGTGGACGTGGCAACCTAAATAATTTAGGCTAAAACTGGTATTTGAAGCCCTCATCAGAAAACCCTGCGACTTCCCTTGTTTGCACTAAAATCCGATGTAAATCTTTCTGAAATAATTCCGTTAATTTATTTCTGTCCAGTTGTTTACTATGATCAACTGAATTTCCTATTGATAAATAAAGTTCCGGTTTGCTGCTTCTGAGTGTATGAGAGTAAATCGCAACAGGAACATAATCAATTTCGTCGGTTTGAGAATACAGCCATGCCAATCCTTTTTTGAATTCCGGCTTTGATTCTGAGACCGGTGTGATCTTTCCTTCAGGATAAATAAAAAGGCTGGCATGATCCCGCTCCATGGATTTGACGGCATAACGAAGTGATGATATAGACGCTTTAGGATCGTCAAGATTAATAGAAAATGCCCCGATCTTACTGAAGAAAGTGTATTGTCTCATTTGCTTGTCTTCCATGATAGCACGGGCATTCTGGTGGAAAAAATTCTCATTGAGATAGAGCGGAATAAGGCCATCCCACCAGGAATTATGATTCAGGAAATACACCGTCTTGGCATTTGGTTCAGGAAAATAATTCTGTTTCACCCAAACTTGTTTAAATCTGCGTTTTAATGACCATTTGGTGTATTTATCGAAAAACCAGATGAAGAATCGGGATTCGTCTGCGGGTATGATATTCAAAGCATTCTTTTTTTGGTGATAATAGGGGGTTGTACCTTATCTTTCAAACATGAAGAAGCACAGACATAAACCAATCGTTCAAATAACAGCCGAAGAGATTGAGCAGTATGCGCTGGCAATGACTACAGAAGAGTCTCATCAAGTCCAAGAGCTGGTAGCCTCCTCAGCTGCTAAGTTGGATTACATCGACATGCTAAGCGGAAATTTAGTGGGTCAGTTACTGAGACTGCTTATTAAGGTCAGCGGTGCTAAACGTGTTTTGGAGATCGGGACGTTTACAGGTTATTCTGCACTAATGATGGCAGAGGCTCTTCCCGAAGATGGTGAGATCACAACTATCGAAATGAATATCAGGTATCAGGAACTTGCTGAGCAACATTTTGATGAATTTGACAGCAATGGTAAGATCAGTCTTATCAAAGGTAATGCCCGAGAAATAGTTGGGGAACTGGATGAATATTTCGATCTGGTATATCTGGATGGCGACAAGATCAGCTACCCATTTTATTTTGAGCAATATGTGAATAAGCTAAAAGAAGGCGGATTAATGGTGATCGATAATGCTTTGTGGAATGGAACCGTCTTAGAACCCGAAGATCAAAAAGCAGAGGCTTTGCATCGATTTAATAAACAGGTTGCTGATGATGACAGAGTGGAGCAGGTTTTACTTGCTGTAAGCGACGGTGTAACGATAATCAGAAAGAAATAAATTAATTTGGGTAATAACAGAGAGAATATTCTAACTTTTTATAAGTTTAATTTATGAGTAACAACAAAATAGAGTCATATGAAATTTTCAGTCTTAT
This sequence comes from Gracilimonas sp., assembly GCA_040904925.1. GTDB lineage: Bacteria > Bacteroidota > Rhodothermia > Balneolales > Balneolaceae > Gracilimonas. The sequence continues at coordinate 57,059 of JBBDSP010000006.1, forward strand.
TCTTAGTAACGATTTTTTCTTTAGGGACAGCTTGTTCTCAAATACCGGATTTTGGAGGAGCAATAATGAATAGTGTGGAAGAATTAAAGTCTGATCACAGCTCAAATTATCCCGTGGAAGGAAAGATTACAAAGACAGTTACTTCAGAACAGGTCTTTAAAATGGAATGGGAAAAAGTGCATGAGGGGATGAGTCCCATTCCTGAGCGGCCGATAGTAAACTTTGAGGAACGTTTCGTGATTTTAGTGATGCTTGAAACGAAGCCAACCGGTGGGTTTGGGTTTGACGAATTTAGGGTTCACGAAAACGCTGATCAGTATGTGGTCTTTTATTCAGAAGCACACCCCGGTGATGGTTGTTTTACTACTCAGGCATTAACCCGTCCTTATAAGTTTATTTCTGTGCCGAATACTGACAAAGAAGTGGAATTTGTTAAAGGTGACACGGTTTTTAATCACTGTAATGAATAAGAGATTTTCTAATATGTTTTCTGTCTTTTTCTGAAAAAATATAATTCGGAAATTTTGTTTTCGGGCAGTAGATTTATTGCAGTTCAGGTCGGTTAGTAAGATGTTTTAAAACATAAATTGCGGGGAGATATGAAAATCAATGGGATATTATTTTTGGTCATTTTAAGCAGCTTTTTTTTAGCCACTTCTGTCCACGCTCAGGACAATGCAGTGCAATCCGATGTTTACAGAATAGTTACAAATGATGGCAATACTTACATCGGAACATTGGTGTCTGAGAATGATACAGAGGTGGTGATCAGAACTGAAAGTGTCGGAGAGATCACCTTACAACGATCTAATATTAAGTCAATGGAGAAAATTGATCCGAAGCGTATCAGGGAAGGGGAATACTGGCATGAGAATCCACACAGCACGCGCTATTTATTCAGCACCAGTGCTATCGGTCTTCGGAAAGGGGAAGGCTATTATCAAAATACATGGATTTTTTTCAATAACGTCAATTATGGGGTCACTGATAATATTTCACTTGGTGCAGGCTTGATACCCACATTTCTATTTGGTACAGGTTCGGTGCCCTTTTGGATCATGCCAAAATTATCAATTCCTATATCAACTGAGTCTTTCCATATTGCTGCCGGCGGATTGTTTGGAGGGGTTTTAGGTGAAGAAAATGCAGGGGTAGGTCTTGCCTATGGTATCGCCACCGTTGGTAACAGAGATAGCAACTTATCCTTAGGGCTGGGTTATGGATATGCCGACGGAACCTGGGCCGATATTCCGCTTATCAATGTAAATGGCATGTACAGGTTTAAGAAGAATATGTACTTCATTAGCGAGAACTATTTTGTTACTGCAGGTGGAGAAACTTTGGGCTTGTTGTCAGTAGCCTTACGCTGGGCGCCTGAAAACTTTGCGTTAGATTTTGGACTGCTCCGCCCAACCGATACTGGTGGCGAGTTTATAGGAGTCCCCTGGCTTGGTATAGCCATTCCATTCGGTAAATAATTATCCTGTGTTATTACGATATTAGGCCAAACAAATCTAATATCATCTTATGGCTTTACAGGTATTAATTATTGGGAAGGTATGGCCTGAACCAAACTCCTCAGCTGCAGGCTCTCGAATGATGCAGCTTATAGAAGTTTTTAAATCTCAAAATTGGGATATCACATATGCTTCAGCTGCTTCAGAAAGTCCTTTTTCAGCGAATCTTGAGGATGCAGGGGTTGAGGCCGTTCATATCAGAATAAATGATTCATCTTTTAATACATTTGTACAAGATCTGAACCCTGAGATGGTGCTTTTTGATCGCTTTATGACAGAGGAGCAATTTGGATGGAGAGTGGCGGAATATTGTCCAAAGGCAATGCGGATTTTAGATACTGAAGATCTTCATTGTTTAAGGGGAGCGAGGCATCAGGCTTTCAAAGAGGATAGGGATTTTCAGGAATCAGACCTGTTCAATGAACTTGCCAAAAGAGAGATCGCCAGCATTCTTCGGTGTGACCTTTCCCTGGTCATTTCAACCTTCGAAATGAAGTTGTTGAAAGAGATTTTCAAAGTTGATGAAAGCTTACTTTTATATCTGCCTTTTCTTTTGGATGGTATTAATAAAAATGATGTAAACAATTGGCATTCATTTGGTAAACGTGATCACTTTACATCTATAGGAAACTTCCTTCATAAGCCAAACTGGAATGCAGTGCTGTATTTGAAAGAAGAAATATGGTCGTTAATTCGAAAGCAATTGTCTCAGGCTGAATTGCATATTTATGGAGCCTATCCATCCCAAAAAGTTGAACAGTTACATAATCCTGAAGAGGGGTTTTTAGTAAAGGGTAGGGCAGAGGATGCCAAAGAAGTAGTGGGAAAAGCCCGTGTGTTGCTTGCACCAATTAGATTCGGGGCAGGACTTAAAGGTAAACTTATTGAAGCCATGCAATGTGGCACTCCAAGTGTGACTACCTCGATCGGTGCAGAAGCCATGCATGAAGACTTACCCTGGCCGGGCTCTGTTACAGATGACCCCGAAGAATTCGCATTGCGGGCTGTGGAATTGTATAAAGAAGAGAGGAAATGGAGTGAAGCTCAGGAAGCCGGAATTTCCATAATCAATAAGCTATACAATAAAGAAGAGTTGGGAGGTATGCTCATTAAAGAGATTGAAGAAATACGGGGAAACCTCAACAAACATCGCCGACAGAATTTTATAGGTGAAATTCTACAGCATCATACAGCTGCAAGCACCAAGTATATGAGCAAGTGGATAGAAGCGAAGAATGATTGCAATACCCCTTAGTAAAGCTCATATTCCAGTAATCGGGCATCAATGGTAGAATTATAGAATTCTATGCGCTGATTGGTTCTGAGTCCGATCTTCTTGGCCAGATCAAAATTACCGGTAAATACATATCCCCAATATCCGGTTGCTTCTTGTTTGAAGAAATCTCCAATCCCTTCATAAGTAGGCTCAAGATCCTTCTCGTTTCCGATCCGGTCTCCATAAGGAGGGTTGAGCATGATTACCCCGGTTTTATCAGAAGGAATTTCGGTTTCGCTGAAATCACATTTTTTGACTTCAATGAGATGATCCAGTCCGGCAGTTCGGGCATTTTTTCGGGTGGCATTGACCGCACGTATGTCATGATCAGTAGCAATAATACGGCCTTCAAAATCTTTCTCTGATCTATTTTTCAGATCCGAACGCAGATCGTTCCAGCGCTCTTCATCAAAACCAAGAATGTGCTTGATCCCATAATTAGGTCTGAGTAAGCCGGGTGCCTTATTTAGAGCCTGCAAGGCAGCTTCAATGGCAATAGTACCGCTACCACACATAGGATTGATAAAATGCTGTCCGGGTTTCCATTTACTAGCCAAGATCAAAGCAGCAGCCAGGGTTTCCTGCATGGGAGCCACGCTGGTTTCAGTTCGGTATCCCCGCCTTGAAATAGATTCACCGGAGGTATCTAAATAGATCTGTGCACGGTCATTTTTCCAGAAGATGAATACAACTGTTTTATTTAGATTCGGCCCGGAATCAGGTCTGACGCCTGTTTTTTGGCGAATACGGTCAACGATAGCATCTTTGGCTTTTAGATTGGCAAATTGAGTGTTTGTAACTGTTCGTGTTTTGATAAAAGAGGTCACGCTTACGTAGCCATGTTTATCAATGTAATCTTCCCAGGGAATTTTAATGAGTTCATTGTAAAGCTCTTCACCATTCTTGGGTCGGCAATCTTTCAGCATAAAATGAACACGATGCGCCGTCCTGAGGCTCAGGTTCAGGTTCATACAGTCATTCAAAGAACCTTTGGTTTCAATTCCCGCCAGACGTTCTTTGACGATGGGAAATCCAAGGTCCGACACTTCTTGCCGAAGAAGAGGGGTAATGCGCTTTGGACAGGTAATAGAGATCGTGCTTTGTTGGGTAAAATCAGCCATACGTGATGAACTTAAAAGGTTACTGAAGTTGTCATCCCCTTAGATGTTATGTAATTCGTTGACACCCTTGGATAGAGTAGAAATGTAAAACATAAAAAATGGAGTTCCTCTTGCGAAGAACTCCATTGTTAATTTCGATAGAAGTCTATGATCAGTTTACGATCTCAACCAATTCGATATCAAAAGTCAGGTCTTTGCCTGCAAGAGGATGGTTAGCATCAATAGTGATGTTCTCATCTTCTACTTTTGTGATCTGAACCGGAACAGGTTGTCCGTTTGGCTGATTAAGTTGCAACTGCATTCCAACTTCAGGCTGAATGTCTTCAGGAAGTTGTTCTCGTTCAATAGACAGTTCAAGATCTTCTCTGCGATCGCCATAGGCTTCAGCAGACTCAATTTTAGCAGTAGTAGAATCTCCAACTGCTAAACCAACTACAGCTTTTTCAAAACCGGGAATCAATTTTCCTTCTCCCAGTGTTACTTCCAATGGATCTCTTTCAGCAGAAGTGTCAAAAACTGATCCGTCTTCTAATTTTCCAGTGTAGTGGACTTTTACGGTGTCACCGTCTTTTACTTTAGACAAAATAAATATTGTTTTAATTGTGAATATATTGTGCGCTAAAGATACAGAATATTTAACACTTTTGAGGATTGTAAACACCTATTAACATGATCAGCGATAACAAAGACATTCATCAAGTACTCAAAGAGGCAAAAACCGTAGCTATGATCGGCTGTTCGCCCAATGAGTATCGTACAAGTAATTATACTGCTAAGTTTCTGCAGGAGAGAGGGTATCGTGTGATCCCCGTAAATCCCGAGGCAGAGGAGATCTACGGAGAAAAAAGCTATGCTAAGCTGACTGATATACCATCCGATGTGCGTATTGACATCGTTAATATTTTTCGAAATTCAGAGTTTTCAGCAGATGCCATTCAGGATGCTGCAAAATGGAAAAAGAAAACAGGTCAAGATCCGGTCGTATGGACTCAGCTTGATGTTTCATCCCCAGAAGCAGAAAAGATCGCTAAAGAAAACGAATTACCCTACATCAAAAACCGCTGCATTATGGTGGAATGGGACCGTAATTTTAAATGAGAAATGTTGAATTTTGAATTAAAACCAACTCAAAATTCAACATTCAAAATTTCCAATTCCTTTACTTCATATTCACAAACTGCAGTGGCACTCCCATATCTTTTGATTTCAGGTGTTGGATGACCGACTGTAGATCATCGATCTTCTTACCGTCAACGCGTACCTGGTCGTCCTGAATTTGAGGCTGTACTTTTACTTTCAGGTTCTTGATCTCCTTCACTATCTTCTTTGCGGTTTCCCGGTCAATGCCTTCCTTAAGTATCACATCCATTTTTAAATGTCCCTGGGATGAACCTTCAGGCTCTTTAAAATCCAGCACTTTCGTACTGATTCCGCGTTTAATGAAGTTTTTGATCAGCATGTCTTTGACAGCTTCCATTTTCATGCTTTCAGCGGCAACCAAATGGATGCGGTTTTCTTTTTTGTGGAATTCTACTTCGGTGTGAAGTCCGCGGAAGTCGTACCGGGTATTGATTTCTTTCAGAGTATTGTTGATGGCATTGTCAACTTCTTGTGCGTCTACTTTATTTACGATATCAAATGAGGCCATAAAGGAAGTTTTAATTTAGAAATTGGAAATTTTGAATTGGTGCATTGTTTAGAATGATCAATCAAGTCGAATAAGACCACTTTATCATTTTTTAATCGAGCTCTTCGTATTCATCAAATTCGTCTTTTTCGAGTTTTTCGGTAATTTTTTTCGAGAGCATTTTCTCTACAAAAAGTTCATCTTCATCCGGGATTATGGTCTTAAAACTTCGGATCGAGTCATTCAATTTATACTCAATTTCGATCACTCCTTCAGAATACCAGGAATAGGTGAAAAAATTGTCCCAGTTTATTTTTCGGTCTAATAAGATCAATCCTTTTTCCCGGATCTCTGGAACTAATCGAATGGTAAAACTATAGGCACCAACAGCAATAATGGATAACCCGGAAGTAACGCGGATGGGAGTGAGGGGGAGATCAGATAAAATGGCTGTACGCTGAATACCGAACAATATAATTCCAAGAGCTACGATGTTTGGAAAAATATCCGTCCAGAAAGATCGGTTTACATAGATGATCTCTCCACAATCGCGTTTTTGTTGAAATTGTTGTGTAGCCGCTCCCATAAAAAAACCAAATAAAGAAGCATACACATTTGCCATCATGGCTCCGGCAATAGCTTCCGGGAAATACCCGATCCGATGCATCCACTGAAGTATCAGAAATAAAAATACAACACCGAGCAGGGTAAGAGATAACCGTCGCGGGGTAACCTGGTCAATATATAAAAGAGGTTTGTATCCTAAATAAATACTGAGTGCGGCAACAATAAATGCGGAAACAATTATCCAAAGCATTGATTAATTTTGGTTAGACAGTTTAATCTTATAAATAGTTTTTGATGGACGAATCGACCACGCCAACGGGCATTGAAGTTAGCAATAAAGATCAGGTTCTGGAAATTTCTTGGGAAGATGGTCACACTTCCGTTTTTCCTTTGTATGGATTGAGGGTGAATTGCCCTTGTGTCACCTGCCGGGGCGGACATGGAAGCATGGGGGATTTTGAACCGGAGGCTTTTTTTGAAGAAAATCCTTCTAGAATTGAGATTCGTAATATTGAACAAGTTGGAAATCATGCCATCAAGATAACCTGGGGAGACGGGCACAATTCCGGGATGTACCAGTGGGAAACGTTACGCTGGTTAGATCCTGAAAATCACACAAAAGCTGATCATTAAGAACTGGTCAGGAATTTAGGTTCGTTTTCTCATCCTGCTTAATCCAATAAACCAACATTTTACAAATCTCTCAAATTTTATTTAGAATCTATCTAAATAAAGCTTTAGTTTTGGGACAGTTGAAATTATAACATCCACAAATAATCTATTTTATGAAATCGATATTGTTTTCATTGGTAACACTGGCAATGGTTTTTGCATCATGCACCAGTCAGGAAGAAGTAAATGTATATTCTGCTCGTCATTATGATACCGATCAGGAATTATATGCAGAGTTTACAGAAGAAACAGGAATTGAAGTAAATTTAATTGAAGGTGGCTCCGATGAGCTAATCGAAAGAGTTCGGAGTGAGGGAGTCAATTCTCCTGCAGATATTCTTATTACTGTAGATGCAGGTCGGCTTTGGAGGGCAGAAGAAGCTGACATTCTTCAGCCTTTTGAGTCTGAATCTTTAGAGGATAAAGTTCCTTCTGAATTTCGTCATCCTGACGGACTTTGGGTTGGACTTTCCAAACGTGTAAGAGGTATTGTTGTAAACCCTGAAGCGGTTGAAAATTATGAAGATCTGACTTACGAAGACCTTGCAGACCCGCGTTTTGAAGACCGTGTTTGTGTGCGCTCTTCCAACAACATTTACAATCAGTCTTTGGTCGCGTCTATGATCGAAACCATTGGTGCTGTAGCTACTGAAGAGTGGGCGGAAGGCTTGGTGGCTAATTTTGCCCGAGACCCTCAGGGAGGCGATCGTGATCAAATTCGTGCAGTTGCAGTAGGTGCATGTGATGTTGCAATTTCAAATCACTACTATCTTGCTGTTATGATGACCGGTGATGATGAAGCGGATCTTGAAGCGGCTTCAAAAGTAGAATTTGTTTTCCCAAATCAGGGTGAAGATGGTAGAGGCGCACATATAAATGTAAGTGGTGCCGGGATTCTCAAGAATTCCCCAAACAAAGACAACGCCGTTCGCTTCTTAGAATATCTTACGACTCCTGAAGCACAGAAATATTTCATCAGTGGAAACAATGAGTATCCTGTGAATGATGAAGCTGAGATCGCTGAAGTTCTGCAAAGCTTTGGAGAATTCAAGAGTGATGCGGTCAATGTTTCAGCCTTAGGCAGAAATAATCCGGAAGCCATTCAGATTATGGATCGTGCCGGCTGGCAATAGATAGAATCTCAAACAGGGGGCAGCGAATGTTGAATTCGATGTCCCTTGTTATCTTTTATTGATTGACGATATCAAAAACTCCGTATGCTTTGCATCGGAGTTTTTTTACTGAGTTTCGGATTTTCTTGATTTGGCAATGGTTCTGCTAATGATGATCACAGGAATAATCCCTACCAAAACAATCATCAATGCTGCTCCTGCAGATTCAGCAAGTCGCTCATCAGATGCATATCGGTAAACCTGAACGGCTAAGGTATCAAAGTTAAAGGGACGGACGATCAGCGTGGCCGGAAGTTCTTTCATTACATCCACAAATACCAGCAAGCCGGCTGTCAATAAACCACCTGACATCATTGGGATGTGAATGCTCCTGAGCACTTTTGAGAAACGGTATCCCATTCCTCGTGCTGCTTCATCCATATTTGGGGTGATCTTCTCCATGCTGGCTTCAACTCCCCCAAAAGAGACTGAGAGAAACCGCACCAGGTAGGCAAAGACCATGGCAAATATAGTCCCGCTAAGCAGCAATCCGGATGAGAAACCTAAATTTTCACGGAAGAAAGAGTCTATGGTATTATCAAAAAGGCCAAAGGGAATCAGGACTCCAACTGCTATCACAGAGCCGGGAATGGCATATCCAAGGGAGCTTACCCGATTGAAAAATTTAACAGATCTTGTGGGATTCAGTCTGGCTGAGTAAGCCATGATCAAAGCCAGGAAAACGGCTAAGAATCCTGTAAGGGCAGAAACTGTAAATGAATTGAAGGACAGTTCTATGAATTTGAAATTCAGATGATCGAGGTTAGAAAAGAACATCTCTAAAAGCAGAATTACGGGCAAAATGAATCCAACCAACACAGGAATAAAACAAACGGTAAAAGCAGCTCCGGCTTTGAAGCCTTTTAGATAAAACCGGTTCAATCGTTTAAAACGAGAAGAATTAGCTTTCTCATTACTGATCCTATTTCTAGACCATCGCTCAAGTACTAATAAAACGACGATGAATGCCAACAGGAATGCTGCTAATTGAGCTGCTGCCGGACGTTCTCCCAACCCAAACCAGGTTCGGTAGATCCCAGTGGTAAAAGTCTGAACTCCAAAATATTCAACGGTACCGAAATCATTGAGGGTTTCCATGAGAGCAAGGGCAAGTCCGGCTGCAATTCCGGGTCGGGCTACAGGGAGTGCCACTTTAAAGAAACTCTGCCAGGTTGAATAACCCATGATCCGGCTGGCTTCCAGTAAACTTGTTGATTGCTCTAAGAATGAAGAACGTGCCAGCATGTACACATATGGATAAAATGCGAGCGACATGATTATGACGGCGCCCTCAATGGAGCGAATGTTTGGGAACCAATAATCGCCCAGGCTCAGCCCAAATAAATTGCGTATAGTTGTCTGTAAGGGACCTGCAATATCGAGGAAATCGGTGTAGATATAAGCCATTAAATAAGCAGGAATGGCAAAAGGAAGGATGGAGGCCCACTCGAAAATTTTGCGACCAGGGAAATTGGTCATGGTGATGAGCCATGCAGATGAGACGCCCAAAACGATCACCCCAAAAGAAACACCTGTGATCAGCATTAAAGAGTTGAATACGTAATCATCGAGCACGGTGGAAGCGAGGTGACTCCAGACTTCACCTGCGGGTGTAAAAATGGAAAAGATGACGGTCAATATCGGGATAGAGATCAGCAGGGCGATGGACATACTGAATAAGGTCCACCTTGGTGATTTCTGCCTTATCTTTGGCGAATCAGGTCTCAGATTTTGAATAGTGGTATGCAGTGCTTTTAGCATGCCTGAAGATAAGCCTCTGCGACTTTAATTATGAAGTGAAACCGAATTCATTTTTCAAAACAGATTGAGCTGCATGATATCCGCTCATCCCGTGAACACCTCCGCCGGGCGGGGTTGAGGAGGAGCATATATAGAATCCTTCAGCGGGTATTTTGTACGGATCCCATTTAAGTACCGGTCTTCCAAAAAGCTGTTTAGCAAGTTGGGCGCCACCATTTATGTCTCCTCCAATGTAGTTGGCATTATAGCTTTCCATTTCATTAGAGTTCATCGTGTGTTTACTGATGATGGTATCTCTGAAGCCGGGAGCAAATCGTTCGATCTGATTTTCTATGATCTCCGTCATATCTTTTTCTGATCCATTTGGAACATGGCAGTAAGCCCAAAGGGTATGCTTACCATCGGGAGCCCGTGTATCATCAAATAGACTTGGCTGCGAAACAAGTACATAAGGTTTTTCGGAATGCTCGCCTTTCCAGACGGCTTGCTCACTTAATTCTATTTCTTTGAATGTGCCACCCAAATGCAAGGTCCCGGCTTTTTTACAAAGCTCGTTTTGCCAGGGAACGGGTTCTGAGAGTGCCCAGTCTATCTTAAAAGTTCCTGGACCGTATTTGTAGTTTCGAAGATCCTGTTTGTATTTTTTAGGAAGTTTTTCCCCTGCAATTTTCACGATCTGATTGGGAGTGAGGTCAAATAAAACGGTTTTTGAAGACGGAATATCATTCAGGGATCTGACTTCGTGATCAGTAACGATCTCTCCACCCAATGTTTTAAAAAGCTCAGCAAGGGCAGTAGTAATGGAAGCCGAACCACCTTTGGCTACCGGCCATCCAACGGCGTGAGCAGAACTGCCTAAAACCAATCCAAATGAAGCCGTAAAGGCTTTTGAAAGAGGAATAATACTATGAGCTGCACATCCTGCAAATAACGCTTTTGTCTTAGGATTTTTGAATAGAGAGTTTGTTAATAGTTTCGCAGAAAAAAGACCATACCATCCAAACCTGGCCATCAGTAACGGATGCTTTGGTAAGCGTAGAGTTCCAAAAATGTCTTTCGTTAAATAATCCCAGTGATCTGTAAACTCTTCAAATATTCTTTGATAGGCTTTACCATCTCCACCCAGTTCTGAAATTGTTTTATCCAAAGAGCGGTAGCCGGCAACAGCTTCTCCATTATCTAAAGGATGAACATAAGGTATCTCAGGGTGGATGAATTGAAGCCCGAATTTTTCCAGCTCCAGTGTTCGAAGGAAAGGAGAGCTTACAGCAGTGGGATGAACAGCCGAGCAGACATCATGTAAAAAACCGGGTTCAGTAAGCTCCCTTGTTCGGGTACCACCACCGATCGTTGCTTTAGCTTCCAGCACAACTACCTTCAATCCTTCCTGAGCAAGACGTACAGCTGTGCTTAGTCCATTGGGACCGGAACCTACAACAACTGCATCGTATTCTGTTTTATTGATGGTAAACCTGTTTTAGTTTGATCGTTCTTCAGCCAATTTTAAAGCCTCATACGTGTTGATGATGCCGCCGGTAATAGATAGCTCAGAGAAATGAATAGGTTCTGTGGTACCCGGCTTATAAACAACCTGATCAACTTTTGTAACGGTTTCAAGGATGATCTCTTTCACTTCTGTGGTGGAAAGCTCTGGGTAATATGACATAATCAGTGCAGCTACACCTGCCACAACGGGAGAAGCCATACTGGTTCCGCTGTTCATTTTATACTCATTGTCGGGATAAGTTGAGTATACATCCACGCCGGGAGCAAAAATATCAACCGTTGAATTTCCATAGTTTGAAAATCCTGCCACTAACGTTGAGTCTGATTCCCACGATGAAGCGCCTACGCTGAGATAGTTTTCGGCCTGACCTCCGTCTTCATAAAATCGGGTAGGGTAGGAAGAAGTACTATCCACATTATCGCTTCCATTTCCTGAACCTGAAACCAGTAAAACTCCGAGACTGTCTGCAAATTTCATGGCGGCATCTACATATTCTTTCTGGGGTGAATATCCTTTCCCAAAGCTCATATTAATCACTCTGGCGCCGTTTTCAGCAGCATACCGGATGGAATTGGCTACATCTTTGTCGCGCTCATCCCCATCAGGCACGGTACGCAGTATCATAAGTTCAATATGATCAGCAATTCCCTGCGCTCCAAGATCATTATTGCGGACCGCGCCAACGATGCCGGCAACATGAGTTCCATGATCGCTTGTAGGGCCGATGACATCATTATTACCGTAAATTCGGTTTTCAAGATCCTCATAATTATCACCTACAATCGCTCTTGGGTTGAAATCAGGATTCAATCCATATTCCGCCAGACCTTTCACATGTTCGTAATATTCTTCAAGTTCGTTCAGCTCCGATTCAGTGGCTCCGTTATTCAGTAAGTAGGTCATGATCTGTTTGGCCTGCTGCATTTGCTGAGTATCTTCGGAGGTGATTTCAAGCATTTCAGCATCTACTGAATCAATACTTGATACAGCCAACGTTTGTTTTGCAAATTGAATAGCCTGACTTGTTTGTTCAACCTGCGTTAATTCCTGTTGGTTTTGTTGCACGCGTCGTTCAAAGGCTTCTTTGATCTCGAGGTAATAATCATATTCGTCTTTATTCTCTGTCGAAACAGAATCTTCGGATATATCAACATATTTATTTTTTAGCTTAGCATATAGACGGGTAACTTCGTAAGTATCTTTATTAACGTGACTTCCATCAGGCCCGCCGATAAAATTCCATCCGTTAACATCATCAATATATCCGTTCCCATCATCATCCACACGGTTTCCGGGAATTTCATCTTCATTTGCCCAGATCTTTCCCTGAAGGTCTTCATGCTCAATATCTGTACCGGAATCAATGATAGCGACGATTACCTTTTCTTTTGGAGATCTGTCAGCAAGTAAATCCGTATACGCTTTTTCGACACCGGTTCCATAATACGGAGAAGCATTTGTAGGGGTGAGGTGCCAGGTTTCGGTAGCAGTGACTTCCTCCATTTCTGAAGTTGCGGTTTCCTCAGTTGCCGGTTCAGTAGATTCAGTTTCTGTAGTTGTTTTGGTTCCGGAACAGCTGATCGTAAAGATAGAAATTAAGATCAGGGTGAAGAGCTTGGAAGAGTATTTCATTAAATCAGTAATTATTTAGTTATTCTGATGGCGTTGAATCAGTAAGTTGCCGGTTTTTAAATGTAAGGATAAGGGTATCTGCAATAAGCGTAAAGCTGATAATAAAAGCCAAAACAATACTACTTGCAATTGGTTCCCAGATAATGAAACCACCGAAAGTACCCAGAACAGCTCCCAGGTATTGTATGTATTGCAGTTGATCGTTGCTGGCATTTTTGATCAGGTTCTCGAGCTTTTTCTCATCATATTGGCGCAAATTGTCCTCGACCAAAGCCTGAACATCTAACTGGTTGATGAGTTTATATAAGAGCCCGGTCACCATTTCTTCGATCACGGAGCCGTGTTCATCCAGTTTGTTGGGAAGCTCATCTAAAAATGTATCCATTCTATTGAGACCATTTTCTATACCGGTTGGAAGTCTCACAAGGGCACCTTCCACTAAACTCTGCATTTCCCGGCCTTTTAAGAAGCTGTATGCTTTAAGGGCTACTTTTTCGAAGGAGTTTTCTTCAATGACCTCATCAATTTGTTCGATCAATTTTTTTGCTATGGATGAACGTACTTCGGGATCGGCTATCATTTCATCTACATAACTGACAACAAGTATTTTCAGGTCGTCTCTGAACTCAGGATCATCAATGATGTTCTTCACATAAACGGTAGCTTTCTCCCGGTATTTGGCAATAGCCTGGGATTCCTGAATTTTACGCTTAATGATCTGGGGATTGATGAGGTCTTCGGAAACAGCCAGGGCTAAGCGGTAAGCTATCCTGTCTTTTTGGGCAGGAATAAGTCCTTGCCCCAACAAAGGTCGTTTATGAGTGGGACGAAACAGCATGGTGATGGCCAGCCAGTTAGTGAGAAATCCGATCAGGCCGCTAACACTGACTATTCTGAGTAAACCTTCAAAAGAAAAATACTGCCCGAAAATGGTGGCATTCATTTCGGGAAAATCCCAAAAAAAAGAAACAATAAATACGATTAAGAGGAGGTAAGGGATGGAGAGTAGAAAGGTCATTAACCATGGATGCCCCGTTGTCTTGCGGGGCGGTACGTATTTCTGAACAGGAGCAATTTCCTTTTTAGAATGCTTATCAACCTGCGTTTGGATCAAATCCCAAAGCTTTCGCCCGTACTGCTTGGTTTGCTCTTTAATGATATTTGAATTCTGATCGTTGCTCATGCAATTTTTACGGGGATGTACGAAGCATCAGCTTATTTGTTGGGTTTGGCCAGCTTCAAATATTTGTTTTCGAGGTCAGTCATTTCCTTTTTCTTTGCTTCTGAATCATCTTCGTAACCGATTAGATGAAGTAAGCCATGAATAAAGATCCGACGGAATTCCTCTTCTTTTGCCTGCTTGAACTCTGCTGCCTGCTCAATGATCCGAGGAGCACAGCAAAAAAGAGTTCCTTCTATAGCAGTGTTGTTGCTGTTCTCTTGTCCGTCATCATATCGGAACGAAATGATATCGGTGATATAATCCCGGTCAAGGTGTTCTTTATTAATGCGGATTATTTCCTGCTCATCAACATATACCAGCTCAACCATTTCAAAAATAGCTTCTTCTTGTTCCGATATCAGATCTAAAATGGAAGAACCTTCAGACTGTTGGAGCGGAACATTCTCATCACTTTCATTAAAGATCTGAAGGATGGAAGGTTCAGGATTCAAGGTCGGATTCAGTTAAAATGAAAAATCGTCATCCATAGACTCGGTGAGGGAGAGGGCAATACCGCACATCATCAGGTCTTCAGGAAGTTGAGTAAAATCTCCATTCAGGATGGCATGGTCAACATTAGCATACAAGCTGCAACCGGCTGTTTTTTCAACGATCAGCCCGGATGTTTTATCTCCTGATCTCCCAAAAAAGGTGACTTGCTGCAGCATCTCACTTGCTACAAAGGCGGTACAGTTATGGAGTTGTAGAAAAGTGTTGTAAGCGTAAACCGAGACCATATTCATCTCTTCACCGTTCACATCCAGGCCCAGATGAATCTCAAGGGCCAGTTTGCGTGGTTCATCTTCGTTTTTAACTTCAAAACGGAATACATCATTGCCCAGTGGTTTTGGCTCGGAACCGAGCACTTTACCGATGGCATCAATATTTTCTTTAGTAAATTGGTGAATCATAGCTGGTTCTTTTGTGTATTGAAATATACGGCACCAATCTATAACATTAAATAATAGACTTAATTGAGACCGTATCTGCTAATTTCCTCCTCATTTTCCTCTCGTGTAAGAGGTAACTGAGGGAATGTGTCTCCCATCTGCTCATTAACGCGCTCTGCAAGCTCTGTTCCTTTACCCGGGTCATCACCTTGAAAATATACATACTGTATAAGCGCAAGGGATTGACGGATGGTTCTTATCTGAGTTACGTATTCCTGAGCATCAGAGTTAAGCTGATTTAGTTGCGGCCTGATCTCCCGCTGAAGGCTAATATTTCCTTCGCTTCGAGCTGCTTCAAATTCATTATTTAATCGATTAAAATTAGATTCGATTGTTGCGAACTGGTCAAGATTTCTGTTTAATTCTGCTATTTGATCTTCTTCAGCTGAGCTTGCAAGTCTTGCTGCATCTTCGTGGGAGCCAATTTGTGCATAGCGGACTGAATACAGAAGCTTGAGAGTTTCATTGTTCTCGTCAGCACGGAATGGGACTTTTTCTTCACCCCATTTCAGCCAGTAAGCGGCACTGTCTGCTTCACCTTGTTCATAGAATTTCATTGCGAGTCCCATGAAATTGAAACGATAGTTACTGAGCATTCTGCGAATATTTTCATCCAGATAAAGATCCGGATCATTCCATTCCCGGAACTGAAAATTCTCCAGACGGTCGGTGAATATCTGAGTATCGATATAACCGTCTTGTCCGCCACCGAAATTCTTAGGTACTACTCTGTAAGCTTTACCTTCGGTGCGGAAATAGTCTTGCAAGTTAAGCTGACTTTGACCGGACACCGTGTTAGCAAAATATACCGGACGAAGCCAGTTGTTGGACTGCAAAATATCGAGAATAAGGTGATCCTGCGTCTGCAGATAATAGATACGGTTACCTTGCTGATCTTCACCATACATGCGACCATTCAACTGCCAGCTTACCATGTCATCCAGTGAATCGACCGGCATTTCAAAGTCAATACCTTTCTGTAAGATCTGTAGAGACGTATCAGGAACAACACCGATTGATTCTTTATAGGTGTTGTCATCAGAAAATGCGTCCCTTAACATTTCTTTATCAACCGGGATTTCAATGGACTGAGGTTGCCATTGACTAATACCTGATGTTACCCGTTCAATTTCTTCATCGGAAAGTGAGATGGGTAGCGGAGCAGACTCATGAGACCATTGGTCACGCAGCTGTTTGATATACCAGTCCGTGTTCAAGAGACTCAGACATACGATCCGGACATCAGTTCTCACGCCTTCAACTTCCTGCAGATACCATAATGGGAAGGTGTCATTATCGCCGTTGGTAAACAGTATGGAGTTTGGTGCTGTTGACTCAAGCAAGTTACGAGCATAGTCAGGCGCTACATATCGGTTACTTCGGTCATGATCGTCCCAGTTCTGGGAACCCATCCATACCGGCGAAGCAAGTAAACAAAATGCTACAGCGGCATAGCCCAGTACTTTATTGTTTGCAAAGCCTTTTATTAATTCCACTAAGCCGGTCACCCCAAGACCGATCCAAATTGAAAAGGCAAAGAAAGAGCCCACATAAGCATAATCCCGCTCCCTGGGTTGATATGGGGTTTGATTCAGGAAGACGATAATAGCCAAGCCCGTGACTATAAAGAGTGCAAGGACAGCAAGCGCACGCTGCCAATCCGAATTAAAATGATAGATCATCCCAAATAGACCAAGAATAAATGGAATGAAGAAATAGGCGTTATTAGCTTTATTATCAGGATAGGCCGGTTCCTCGAATCCTGACCTCCATCCGGCATCTTGAATATCCGCTTCACGTCCAATAAAGTTCCAGTTGAAGTATCGGAGATACATGTGATTGACCTGATAACTCCAGAAATAAGACCAGTCTGACTCATACTGTGCATAAAAATCAAGATGGTTTGGAGACGGAGAATATCTTCTTGGAAACAGTTTTTCGCTGTTGCGATCTATTTGCTCTGAACTATTATCAAAATTGTTTCCCTTTAAAATAGGAGTGGCTCCATATTGCTCTCGCTTTAAGTAACTGATAAAAGCTTCAACAGTTTCCGGGTCATTTTCATCAATGGGAGGATCAGCTAAAGAACGGATCATAATGACCGAGTATGATGAGAATCCGATCAATATCATCCCATAACAAAGCATGATAATATTGGCCATTCTCTTTTTCCTGGTATGCGTGTAATAAATAGCCCAGGCAATGAATGCCATGAAGGCAAAAATGAATAACAGAGGACCGATCAGGTCATAGGTAGCCTCATCAACGCCATTTGCAATGGATGGAATGATCTGAATGGTAAATGGGTAGATGATCAGGAATGAAACTACGGCAAGCGCACCCATCAACAGAAAAGATTTCCACTCAAATTCACGGACTTTGAAATAGATGATAAGTGCTACAAAAAATAAGGCTAAAACATTCAACAAGTGTACACCGATAGCGATCCCGAACATGTAGGCAATAAGAACAAGCCAGCGTTCATTGTACTCCTGATCATGATTTTCAGCCCACTTTAAAGCCAGCCAAACTACAATTGCGGTAAAGAACATAGACATCGCATAGACTTCGGCCTCAACAGCGCTGAACCAAAAAGTGTCGGTTACGGCAAAAGTCAGGGCACCGACAAATGCGCCTCCATACATGCCGATCTTGTCCATAACATCCATCTGAGAAGGATGGCCCTTCCATTCTCTAACCAAACGAACTACGATCAGATACAGAAACATCACCGTAAGAGCTGAAGTTAACGCACTGATAAAATTAATGCTTACTGCAACGTACCCTGCGGGCATGAACATGGAGAAAAGTCTGCCGACTAGAGAATAGAATGGAGCACCCGGAGGATGGTTAACCTGCAGCCCATGAGCTACGGCTATAAATTCACCTGAGTCCCAAAAACTTGCAGTAGGGGCAAGGGTGAGGGTGTAAATAATTAGCGAAACACTAAAGGCTAAAAGGGCGAGGTACTTATTGGTAGTTTTGTGATCTGAAAACATGTAAAATATATTATCTGCTCAAAAAAGTTTTTGGAAATTGGTCGAATACATTTTATGATTGGCTCGCAATGATAAGCAGAGCCAAATATTAATCAAAATCTAAGATACATAAGAATTTAAACTTCTCGCAGCTAAAACGCGGAAGTTAAGTAAGTATGTATTTCTCAAAACTTATTTATATGTCAGTTGATACAAATGAACGATTTTCTTCTAAACTGGGACTTATTCTAAGTGTTCTTGGTATTGCAGTAGGTACGGGTAACATATGGCGCTTTCCGAGAATTGCAGCACAGAATGGAGGGGAAGATGGAGCAGGAGCTTTTTTATTCGCATGGATATGCTTTCTCTTACTTTGGTCTATTCCGCTTATTATCGCAGAATATGGGATGGGGCGAAATGGACGAAAGGGCGTAGTAGGCTCTTTTGTAGCTCTGATCGGTGAAAAAAGAGGCTGGCTTGGTGGGTTTGTAGGATTTGTAGCTACCGCCATAATGTTCTATTACAGTGTGGTAGCCAGCTGGTGTTTGTATTATTTGATCACAAGTATTACAACAGCATTGCCGGGTGATCTTCAGCAGGCAAATGCAATTTGGGAAGGCTTTCAAGGATCAAATTGGCCTCTTGTCGGTCATGCCTTTGTGATGGGTTTAGGTGGATTCATTGTTATTAAGGGAATATCCTCCATTGAAAAAGTCAATAAAATACTGATCCCATCTTTGCTTTTAGTATTGGTCATTTCACTTTTTAAAGCGCTTTCTTTGGAAGGCAGTGGACTTGGACTCGAATATTTGTTCACCCCGGACTGGTCAACGCTGAGTGAGCCGCGTATCTGGTTGGAAGCATTAACTCAAAATGCCTGGGATACCGGTGCTGCCTGGGGTTTGATACTTACCTACGCAGCGTATATGCGTAAAACGGATGATGTAACGGTAACGGCATTTCAGACAGGAATTGGTAATAATATTATATCGCTGGTAGCGGCTATTATTATTTTCTCAACAGTGTTTGGTACATTAAGTCCGGAAATGGGAAGCAGCGAGATCCTCGAAGTAATGCAGACCTCAGGACCCGCCTCAACCGGATTGACCTTTATTTGGATGCCACAGTTGTTTGCAACCATGGGTGGAGGTGGAATCTTTGCCATTTTATTCTTCTTAGGATTGACCTTTGCTGCCTTTAGTTCATTGATCTCGATGATAGAGCTTGCGGTGAAAGTTTTTGTTGATATGGGAGCCGTTCGCAAAAGAGCAACAATGATTATTTGTGGAGCCGGTTTTGGATTTGGAATTCCTTCTGCCGTAAACCTCACGTTTTTCGCCAATCAGGATTTTGTATGGGGAGTAGGTCTGATGGTTTCAGGTGCTCTTATATCTTATGCCGTTATTAAGTACGGAACGGAGAAATTCAGAGAAGAACTTGTAAATACCGAAGAACGGTCTGCAACATTAGGTAAGTGGTGGGAGATCATCATCAAATATGTGGTACCTATCGAAGTTGTGACGCTACTCGGATGGTGGTTCTACTTAAGTATTACAAGCTATGCACCTGATACCTGGTTCAACCCTTTGAGTCCATTTTCAATAGCTACCGTAGTATTACAATGGGCGCTGGCATTAGGACTGGTATGGTTTTTCCGTAAGCGTTTGATGGGTAAGATGAAGAAGAAGGAGAGTTAACGAATTACTAAACTACAAACGCCCCTGCGCATAACAAGCGCAGGGATTATAAAGTTAATAGAAGCAGCTAAATTAATTTCTTACAAACAAGTTTGATTGTGCCACGTCCGATTTAAAACGCATTATTATCCGCCGAAGAAACTATAGGTTAGAAGCGGAAAAATCTTGTCGGAAATGACGTACTGTTAAAACTTCAATTATATCGGGATTAATCTCATATACTACTCCATAACTTTCATGGACAACTATTTCCCGAATTTTGTCATTATTTGTTGGTGGGAAAACTCTTCCTGACTCTGGATTTTGACTTAAGTTTTCAACCTTCTCTTCGATTAGATCAATAAGAGCTAACGCAGCCTCTGGATTATTTTTAGAGATATACTCGAGAATTTCTTTGGTTTTGCTTCTTGCTGTAGGCGACTATACAATTCTCATGATGAATATTCAGTTCTCAATTCGTTAATGAATTCAGCATGGGGTTTACCTTCTCCATTATCCAATTCCTTTCGAGCTGCAGATAGTTCTTCCAATAACTCAATTTTATCAAGCATTTTTTGATAATCTTCTACATCAATCAATACTGCTGAACTTTTTCCATGTTGTGTAAGAATAAGTGGTCGGTGTTTTGATTTAACCCGCTCAATATAAGATGCAGCATTAGCTCGAAAATCGGAAAGTGATCGAATATCTTGGTCAAGTTGAATATGAGACATAGGATAGAATCTTTAGTTATTGTTCTATTTAATGTACTAAATTCAGAACAATTTTTTGTATTAATTATCTATTAGGATAGGCGGCTAACGGTTTGGCATTTAAGCGACGCAGATGTTCGTTTTTTTGAACTGAATTAATTTTTTACTCACAATCTTACAAGCAAACTCTACCTGTGTCCGCATTGACGCGCTGGTTATACGGCACTCTTGGATGAATTAGATGATTGAACGAACGACTTGAAGCCTCCATACACCATCCGTTCAGCATCAAAAATCAATCTTTTAGGATCGGTTAACGGGGCGACTAATTCTGCCATCCTTGGGTCGTTGGGAACTTGTTTGTTTGCTAAATCACGAGCCTCCTTTGAAGGAAATAAAACCCAACCAAATACAATTACTTCATCTTCTTTTAACTCTACTACTTCTATAAAAGAGCGTGTGCCTTCCAATTTCAAATCTTTTCCGACATACTCAAAGTAAGCAAGTGCACCATATTCTTTCCAGATTTCAGCTACTTTTTCAGCCACACTCTTGTATTCGTTCAGGTGAATTCGTGGAACCGGAAGTACAAATCCGTCGATATATTGTGTCATGTTACCCTCTAATCTTGTTGCTGAATTTTATCTTAATCCGCATAACGGCCTTGCGTATAACCGGCAGGCGCCGGAATGTTGCATTATACTTTTAAAGACGAAAGATTAACTAATAAATAGAAGGGGAGCAAGGGGATGGCGAGGCCTGACCGCGTTAATACGCGGGTTAGCCATACTATTTCTTGATTAAATATCTGTCATATTCATATTCTAACTTTGAAGGCCAACCTAGTTTAATTCCTGTAAGAGTACTGTTTATACTTTTATTTTCAACAAAGTCAACAATATCATCGTAGCAATTTTCAGCATTCTCAACTGGTGGAAGCAATACAACCATCCTATCAATATGCACCAATATTGAATTTATTGGATCACTCACATTTAAAATATTTTGCCCCTTGGAGTGCTTTTTATTTCCCTTCAAAAAAATTGGTGCAACAAGATTCTTTTCTGGATTCTGAATTTGTTTTCTCACGACATTTAACTCTTCTCGAAGTATGTATCCATAACCTAGTGCTACAAATGCAGCTAAATATGCTGATTTGAGATAGGCAACTTTAACTTTATGCTTACTAAATCTGTCGACTGATTTAATATTAAATGTATAGTCAGAAGTTTTCTGTTCAACTAGTGAATTAAGGTGATTGAATTGCTGGTTTCGTTTTTGGGGATTATTGATACCTTCAGGGATTTCAAAATCGTGAAGTCCGCATAATATGGTCAAATAAATTTGTAAGGAATGCCGCTGAGGTCGCTCTTATTAAGAAGAAACGATGGAAAAATCGAAACTTCTTACGGCGCTTAGAACTGAAATCATAAGGCTGGGATACAGCTACCGAACCGAGCAGGCTTATACCAATTGGGTGAAGCGTTTTGCCTATTTTCATAAGCTCAAACATCCCAAGGATATGGCCGAACAGGAGATGGTAGGTTTTCTGAATTATCTCGCCAACGAAAAAAATGTAGCGGCTTCAACCCAAAATCAGGCGCTTTGTGCGATCGTTTTTTTAATCCGGTGTATTATTCCAAACTATTGAGTCCTTGGAAACAACCATGTCATAATAATCAGAATCTGATACAAGGCTGGTAATGTCAACCGGAGCTCCAACTTCCATCATGGGTTCCCCCCATATGCCAACTTCGGTTTCTGTAACATTATAAATGTGATACACTCCGTTGGCGTTTCTCGCATGCATTCCATCTGCTGTCATTTCTTCTGCCGGGAAGGTGATCTTCTGGAAGTTGAAGTCAGCAAAACTGCTCCCGCCTCCACCTAAACTTTCAGGTTTTAGCAGATAAGCTTGAATGTTTGCAGAGATAGCTACCATATCCTGACGAACGGCATCGTTGTTCATTTGGTTAGATGCATCTCCAAATACTGCAATGGCTACCACAGTTGCGATTCCCACCAGTATAGTTACTAATATTACCAAAAGTAATTGTTGCTGTCCCATAAGCCTGTATAATGATTATTTTAGCAGATTATAGAGAACAATAAGTGATATCAGAATTAGAAATTATTCATTATTCGAATAGATTACTGATAGAATTGTACTTATTGGGAGAAATGGAAAAGCACTCGACTGATCGATCAACTCTGATATTGTTGATAATGATATTTTTAAACTTAAATTCGCAGGTATGCAGATATAAAAAAGGGCGGACAAATTGTCCGCCCTTCATTCAATTATATATCTCTGTTAACCAAACAGAAGTAGATTTTAATCCTTATCGCGTGAAACTACTTCCAAATCGTTAGGGAGATTTCCGTTTTTACCGGAGACCGCAGTTTTATGTGCTTCACTGACCTCAAAGAATTTCTTAGGATCTATCTCAGGTTTATCGTCAAGCACGATATCCAGCAGGGGATCCATTCGATCAAGATATTCTACTTCCAGATCACCAAGAACTTCTTCTTCGATCTCGGCTACATCTTTCTCATTTTTTTGTGGAAGCAGTACTTTCTTAATTCCTGCACGCTTGGCGGCAAGTACTTTTTCTTTAATTCCGCCGACAGGCAGAACGAGTCCGCGAAGAGTGATCTCACCGGTCATGGCAAGAGTGCCTTTCACTTTGCGTTGAGTAAAAATCGAGGCAATGGCCGACATCAGCGAAACACCGGCAGAAGGACCGTCTTTGGGAACAGCACCTGCAGGAACGTGTACGTGAAGATCCCAGTATTTAAAGGCTTCTTCCGGAATGCCAATTTTATCGGAATGAGCTTTCAGGTAAGAAACCGCAAGCATGGCCGATTCTTTCATAACATCGCCCAGCTGCCCGGTAATATTAAGTTTTCCGGAGCCTTTGGAAACGCTAGCCTCAATAAAGAGGATGTCTCCGCCATATGGAGTCCACGCAAGACCCGTAGCTACACCGGGAACCGTGGTTCGCTCGGCAGCATCACTGAAGAACTTGCGCTTGCCTAAGTATTCTTCGATATCATCAACGTCCACATCAAATTTCTCGATCTCGTCGGATGCGACCTTAGCCGCAACACCGCGACATACACCGGCTACCTGCCGTTCTAAATTACGAACGCCGGATTCGCGGGTATACTGATCAATGATGCGTTCAATCGCAGCATCTGTAAAAGAGATCTGTTCTTCTTTCAGCCCGTTTTCTTCCACCTGCTTTGGGATCAGGTATTTTTTAGCGATCTGCGTTTTCTCTTCCAGCGTATATCCGCTGATATTGATGATCTCCATCCGGTCTTTAAGCGGAGCAGGAATCGTATCCAGTGAGTTTGCCGTGGCTATAAACATGACTTTAGAAAGATCATACTCAAGCTCGAGGTAATTATCAGTAAATGTGTTGTTCTGCTCCGGATCTAGTACCTCAAGGAGGGCAGAGGTGGGATCGCCGCGATAGTCAGCCCCTACTTTGTCGATCTCATCCAGCATGATCACGGGATTTCCTTTCCCTGCTTTTTTCATGGATCGGATTATCCGTCCCGGAAGGGCACCTATATAAGTTCTGCGGTGACCGCGAACTTCTGCCTCATCCCGAATTCCGCCTAAACTGAATCGCTCAAATTCACGATTCAAGGCGCGGGCAATAGATTTCCCAAGTGAAGTTTTACCAACGCCGGGAGGTCCGTAGAAACAAAGGATTGGTGCCTTCATATCTTTTTTGAGCTTCAGTACGGCCAGATATTCAACAATTCGTTTTTTAACTTTTTCCAGTCCGTAGTGATCTTCATCCAAGACTTCCCTGGCAAATTTCAGATCCAGTTTGTCTTCGGAAAATTCTTCCCAGGGCAGATCCAGGATCCATTCCACATAACTGTAAATGATGCCATAGTTTGGTGAGGCATTAGGCGTCATCTCCAACCGCTGAAGTTCTTTTTCAGCTGTTTCTTTGGCTTCATCGGGAAGTTTTTTCTTGGCCAGTTTATCGCGAAGTTTTTCGATATCCTGCTGTTCGGCATCTTCACCGAGTTCTTCCTGAATGGCCTTCATTTGCTGCCGCAGGTAAAACTCGCGCTGCTGATCATCAATATCCGACTTTACTTTAGTGCGGATCTTTTCGCTCATATCCAGCACCTGAACTTCTTTTTCAAGAAATTCCATCACCTTATCAAGGTTATCAGAGAACTTGCGGATCTCCAGCAGTGACTGCTTGTCATTAACAGAAACATTCAGGTTCGAGGAAATAAAATTCAACAGAAAGTTTGGACTGTTGATGTTATTCACCGCAATTGATGCCTCGGAAGGAATATTCGGAGACATATTGATGATCTTGCTAGCCGTCTCCTTGATGTTTCGGATAGAGGCATCAAGCTCAAGACCTTCGATGTCCATTTCCTTTTTATAGGATTCTACATCGGCCCTGAAATAGGGATCACTTTGCGTGAAGTCTTTTACCTTGAAATTGGATTTGCCCTGAATAACAATGCTCTTACTGCCATCCGGCATCTTTATAAGCTTGAGAATCTGTGCAACGGTTCCGATCGTATGCAGATCTTTATATTCGGGCTCTTCAATATCTTCATTCTTTTGTGTGACTACCCCTATTATCTTATCGCCTTCATAGGCTTCCTTAACAAGAGCGAGTGAACGGTCTCTTCCTACAGTTATCGGAACTACCACACCGGGAAATAGCACTGTATTTTTTAAGGGGAGAATGGGGAGGCTGTCTGGGATCTCAGCTTCAGTAAGCTTTTTTTCTTCCTCTTCAGACATTAACGGTATAGCCTGTTCAAAGTCATCGAAGTTGTCATCCGACTGATCCAGATCCTGAAATAAATCAAAACGTTGTCTCATAAAATAAATATCTGCAAAATTTTTTCTGTTTTATTACTAAAAGGCAAATACGGAGCCACTTTAATCAACTTATACAAACCGTCATAATCACCCGCTGCCTGTCAGTAAAGTAGGGCAAAGTGTCAGGCTTTAAAAGTGAAATTGGAGAGCGGCTACTGCTGCGCCTGTTATCTTTGGATATTCAACCAAAGATGCGGGGGTGAAGGTTCCGGCAAAGGAAAGGGTCCATTTGTTGGTTTCAATAGCTGTTCCAACACTTAAAAATTCAGGCCGTTGTGCCTCAAATTGAATACCGCCCCTTAATGGCAGAAAAGTAAAAGGCTTGATCTCGATTCCAAAAGAGGAGATCAGTTTGGTAGAGTTAAATGCATTGTTGGTAAGCCCAACACTTACATCACCCATAAGTTTGACCCTGTTGAGCTCAAGCAAAGCACCGCCATGCAAAGCCATAGGCATCAGGGTTGCAAAAGAACTTTGATCGGTTGCTGTTCCATCGAAGGGATTATCTTCGCCAAATTGCTCAATAAAACTTATGTATTGGCCCCTTGCTCCAATAAATGCTTCGGAAGCTTCTATGCCAGGGAGGTTGTTCACAAGAGAGGTATCAGAGGGAGTTGAGAGTGAAACTTCGTTATCATTGTAGGAGATAAATCCAATATCAGTCATGGAAAAGGAGAGACGAAGTGAACGTTGCGTTGGCTGCCGGTCTCGACGGATGGCTGAAAGGTCACTTCCAAGAGTGATCAAATACGTAACTCCAATATCCAGTCCGGCTCCAATTCCATTTACATCAAAAGAGGTTGGACTAAACGATTGTGCATTGGCCTGATCGATGGGAGTTCCGTTCAAATAAGCCAGGGTGGAAGCACCAAATTGACCTGAACCATTATAATTGAGATTTTGAATGCGTTGTACCGCATTAGTCTCACCGGTTTCTGTATAGGTATTATTCCACTCTGCATTTTGATATCCCGTGCCAATCACAAGCTTCGGAGCGATACCGATTATGAAATTATCCAGCTTTGAGGTGAGTCCGGTTAAAAATTGAAAGGTTTCAGCATAGCCAAATGAGATCTCATGTAAACTTTGATAACGGTGAATAAGGGAGCGGTCAAGCACATTCTCGTTATTAGAAGATTGCTTAAAGGAATCAGTGTACCAACCTTGACCAACCCTGAAGCTGGAGGAGGTCCTTGTTCGAATTGCAATTGAAAAAGCTCGGTTGTCCCTGAGCCATTTCATTCCTAAAAGGGTAGCATCATACCAGGATCTATTATCTGAAAGGGTTGTACGCCCCGGATAGTTTGAATCGATGATCTCAATCTTGTCGGTTGTTGAAATAGAATTCGAACCCGGAGTATAGAGATCAATATGATTTTTCACATTTTGAAATTGATCAGAGGGGGAGTTGAAGTTTTGGGCTCCATCCAAATACAATCCTGTTATTCCCACACCGATCGAAAATCTTCCGGCACGATCTTGTATCATCAGGTTAGCGGGATTGTAGAAGTTGGCGTTGTAATCGGTGATATAGGTACTTCCTCCGCCTCCCAAAGCCATATTTCGGGGAGTGATGACGGGTTGTGCCATGCTTTCAGCAGCACATACCCATAAAAAAAGCAGTATTAATAATATCTGCCGCATCAAAAATTTCTTTCCACTTATTAACTAATCTACTATCTGTAGCGGTGCCGCCCGCAACATGAGCTTTTTCTGCCCTCTGTTCTTGAAAAATACAACAACTTTAGCATCTGTTCCTAATCCACTTCGTGAGATGATCTTTCCCGGACCAAATTTGGTGTGGATGACTTTCGTACCTACTTGAAATGGATCTTCACCATCTTCATAATCATACTGAATAGTAGCCGAAGGTGATTTATATGTTTTCTTGTGTGATTGCTTCCAATCGTAATCTATCTCATAGTCAGAATTACCGGATGACCTATTTTCGAACCGATCTTTCTTTTGTGTGATAGTGGCTCCGGTCTCGGTTTGTACAACACCGGAATCCACTTCATCTAAAAAGCGGGATCGTGCCTGCCTTGTTTCTTCACCGAATTTAAATCGGCTGCGGCAGTGACTGAAATACAAACGCTGCTCGGCCCGTGTAATTGCCACATAAAACAATCTGCGCTCTTCTTCGATATCTACATCAAAATTATCGCGGGCACCCATAGGGAAAAGATTCTCTTCCAGCCCTACGATAAACACACAAGGAAACTCCAATCCTTTAGATGCATGCACGGTCATTAGGGTGATGGCAGGCTTATCTTCATCGAACTTGTCAGCATCAGTGATTAGGCTGATCTCCTGAAGAAACGCACTTAGAGATGGTTTTGACTTTCCTTTAGAATAATAAGAAATGGCATTTTGCAATTCTATTACGTTGTCACGTCTCATCATCGATTCATGAGAATTTTCCTCAACCAATGCTCTCATGTAGCCGGATTGTTCCAGCATAGATTTGGTGACATTCACCAGCGATTCTCCGTTCTCCAGATCCTGACGGAGCCGGTCGATCATATTCACAAATTCACGAACGCGGGCTTTTGCCGGCTTATATACATCCAGGTCTTCTACGTGTTGAATGATGCTCCACATGGACCGGCCTTCATCTCTTGCCTGCTTTAATATGTCCTGAATCGATTTATTACCAATACCACGACTTGGCTCATTTATGATCCGCAGCAGATTTGTCTCATCATGCGGATTTACAAGCAGCGTTAGGTAAGCAAGCACATCCTTAATTTCCTTACGCTGATAGAAGGAGAGTCCGCCCACCAACTGATAGGTAAGATCTTTACGGCGCAGTGCCTCCTCAAACACTCGTGACTGATAATTGGTGCGATACAGAATAGCAAAGTGATTGTTCTGATAACCCTGCTTCATCTTCAAGCTTTGAATATGACTTGCAACCCGGTTGGCCTCATCCCGCTCGTCAAAGTTTTCGAGAACGGTGATCCGCTCGCCATAATCCTGTTCGGTCCAAAGGGTCTTATCAAGCTGTTTGGTGTTTCGTTTGATGATGGAATCGGCACATTGCAGAATGGCTTTAGTTGATCTATAATTCTGTTCTAACGGGACCTGCGTAGCATTTTCGTAATCTTCTTTGAAATTCAGGATGTTGGAAATGTCGGCTCCCCGGAAGGAATAGATGCTTTGGGCATCATCACCTACCACACAAATATTCTCGTATTTGGCAGCCAGCATTTTGGTCACTTTGTACTGGGCGTGATTGGTATCCTGATACTCATCAATAAGAATATACTTGAAACGATCTTGGTACTTCTCAAGCAAGTCGGGGTGTTGTTCAAACAACTCAATGGGCTTCACCAGCAGATCATCAAAATCCATGGCGTTACTTTGCTTCAACCGCTTGTTGTAGATGGTATAAACCCGCGCGGTGATGTCATCGAGCGTACTGCTTACAAATTTCTCCTGATAGGTATCGGCTGCAATAAGCTGATTCTTGGAATCACTGATCTTGTTGTGAATAGTTTTTGGCTTGATCTCTTTGGGATCAAAATTCAATTCCTGAAGGATCTGCTTAACAACTGTCTGGGAATCATTGGAATCATAGATCGTGAAATCAGCTCCGTACCCGATCTTATCGGCCTCAAACCTTAAGATCTTTGAAAAAATGGAGTGAAAGGTTCCCATCCATAATTTCTTTCCCTTATCACCGATCAGATTCTGGATCCGGTCTTTCATCTCCCTCGCTGCTTTATTGGTGAAGGTCAGGGCGAGAATTTGCTCCGGTGCAGCTTTGTACTGTTGAAGCAGATAAGCGATACGATAGGTAAGAACGCGTGTTTTACCTGAACCTGCTCCGGCTACAATAAGCAGGGGACCATCGGTGTGGGTCACGGCTTTGCGTTGCTGTTCATTCAGCGTGGCAAGAAAATCCGGCCTGCCTTTTGGTTCTTCAGATGGAAGTGAAAATTCTTTCATAATATTATTTAACCACGGAGGGTACAGAGTTCTCTGTATATTTAAAACTCACACAACTCTGTGTTCCTCAGTGAACTCTGTGGTTACTTTTCAAAATCTTTCAACTGCTCACGCAGTTTGGCGAGGCTTTCTTCAGTATCTGCTCTCTTTTTCTTCTCAAGCTCAACTACCTCGGCCGGGGCATTATTTACAAATCCGTCATTCGAAAGCTTTCCGTTTATGCCTTTTAAAAATCCTTCCAACCTATCAATTTCTTTTTGAATGCGCTCGCGTTCTTTTTCAAAATCAACGAGTCCTTCCAGTGGCACGTAAATCTCATTTCCATCAACCATAGAAGAGGAATACACCTTTGGCTTTTCAATATCGGTAGAAACCGTTAGTGATTTGATACTCTCCAATTTCTCAAGCACCATCCTGTTTTCGAGAATAGCTTTTGTGGTCGAATCTTCTTTCGTATTTATTAGGACATCCAATTCTTCTTTAGGAGACACATTTACTTCTGATCGAATATTACGAAGGGAAGAAACCATTTCTTGAAGTGTACTGAATAGTTTGATGTCGTCTTTACTCAATTTAGAATCATCCACCTTTGGCCATTCAGAAACTAAAAGTGCTTCTTCCGTCGAGCGATCCTGAATATGTTGCCAGATCTCCTCACTAATGAACGGCATGAAAGGATGTAGGAGCTTCATCAGATGCTCAAAAAATCCAAGGGCTGTATTCAGTTTCTCTTTGGGGATATTTTGCCCGTATTCCTCCGGTTTTGCAAGCTCTATATACCAGTCACAGAAATCATCCCAGATCAGCGAGTACACTTTTTTGAGTGCATCGTTCAGCTTGTAGTTATCAAAATCTTTATTTACACCTTCAATGGTCTGCTGAATTCTGGCAGCCATCCATCGGTCGGAGAGATCGTCTCTATTTATTTCAGAAGTTGGTTCATAATCCACGTCTTCTTCCATGTTCATGGTAAGGAAGCGGAAGGCATTCCAGATTTTATTGCTGAAATTTCGTCCCTGTTCACAAAGTTTTTCTTCAAAAGGCAGGTCGTTTCCGGCGGGGGTTGCAAAGAGCATTCCCATTCGGATTCCATCAGCTCCGTATTTCTTTATGAGCTCCAGAGGATCAGGAGAATTCCCGAGGCTCTTGCTCATTTTCCGGCCTTTTTTATCTCGTACGATCCCGGTGTAATACACATTGTCGAATGGCTTCTCATCCATATACTCATATCCGGCAATGATCATCCGTGCCACCCAAAAGAACATGATCTCGGGAGCAGTAACCAGGTCTTTGGTAGGGTAGTAGTAATCTAATTCTTTATTGGCTTTTTCGGTTTTGATAAACTTGGGATCAAACACCGAAATTGGCCACAGCCATGATGAGAACCAGGTATCTAATACGTCTTCATCCTGCTTTAAATTCGTAAATTTCAAACCCTGGTCTTTGAATTTTTCTTCCGCATCTGCTTCGGTTTTAGCTACAACGAATTCATCATCTTCGTTATACCAGGCCGGAATTCGGTGCCCCCACCAAAGCTGACGCGAAATACACCAGTCGCGCACGTTTTCCATCCAATGTCGATACGTGTTTTTGAATTTGGCGGGATGAAATTCAACGGTGTCATCCATTACGTTTTCGAGGGCGGGCTGAGCTAGTTCTTTCATGGAAACCCACCATTGTAAAGAAAGACGTGGCTCAATTACTGCATCGGTACGCTCGGAATAACCAATCTTGTTCTTATAATCTTCTGTTTTTAGCAGCAGGTCGGCTTCTTCCAGATCTTTGGCAATTTGCTTGCGTACTTTAAAACGATCCATGCCGATATACAGCTCGCCTTCTTCACTCACTGTACCATCTTCATTCAGCATATTGATGGTTGGGAGGTCATGCTTTTGGCCGATATTATAGTCATTCTCATCGTGAGCAGGGGTGATCTTCAAACAACCCGTTCCAAATTCCATATCCACATACTCATCTTCGATGATCGGAACTTCGCGGTTAACCAGCGGCACGATCACTTTCTTTCCTTTCAGATGCGTATACCTGTCATCATCCGGATTAACGCAGACTGCGGTATCACCCAGTAAAGTTTCAGGTCGGGTAGTAGCGATGGTCACAAAATCATCTTCACCCAAGATCTTGTACTTAATGTGATACAGCCTGGAGTTCACTTCCTTGTGAATTACTTCTTCATCGCTAAGGGCAGTTTTTGCCACAGGATCCCAGTTGATCATCCGGGCACCGCGATAGATCTTGCCTTTCTGATACAAGTCAATAAAAACATCGATCACACTTTCGGAATATTCTGGATTCATGGTGAAGTTGGTGCGATCCCAGTCACAGCTGGCACCCAGTTTCTTGAGTTGTTCCAGGATGATACCGCCGTGCTCGTGGGTCCAATCCCATGCGTGTTCTAAGAATTCATCCCGTTCCAGATCTCCTTTCTTAATTCCTTTTTCGCGAAGGCGTTTTACTACTTTGGCTTCTGTAGCAATAGAAGCATGATCTGTTCCCGGCACCCAGCAGGCGTTATACCCTTGCATTCGTGCTCTTCTTACCAACACATCCTGAATGGTATTGTTGAGCATGTGTCCCATGTGCAGAACACCGGTAACATTGGGAGGGGGGATGACGACGGTAAATGATTCTCTGTCATCCGGCTCTGAATGGAAATAATTATTCTCCATCCAGTGCTGATACCATTTATCTTCAACTTGGGATGCGTCGTATTGTGCAGGAATTTCTTTGGTTTTCTTATC
This sequence comes from Gracilimonas sp., assembly GCA_040904925.1. Classification (GTDB taxonomy): domain Bacteria; phylum Bacteroidota; class Rhodothermia; order Balneolales; family Balneolaceae; genus Gracilimonas. Next base: position 89,036 of record JBBDSP010000006.1, read on the forward strand.
AGAACTCATAGATCTTATTCAGGTAACAAAGTTTAAAAAATGCAGCTGGAATAAGAATTCAGAATTCAGAATTCTGAATTCTGAATTCCCAAAAATTATTTCACTCGTTTTAGGAGTACACCGAAGTGACCGTCGCAGCCGTGTTTGTGCGGGAAGGTTTGGTAGGAGAGTTTGTCTTCTGCCAATACTTCTTCAGGGAGATAATCATCCAGTGGCTCCAGCTCAAAATTATCCATTTTGGCCAGGAACTTCTCGATCTGCTCCATATTTTCTTCAGGTTCTAATGAGCAGGTGCTGTAAACCAATCGACCGCCACGCTTAACCATGTTTGAGGCTTCTTCAAGGAGTTGCTCCTGAAGTTCGGCTGCATTTTTTAAACCCTCTTCGTCGCGTCTCCATCTCAGGTCGGCACGTTTACTGAGAACTCCGGTTCCGGTACAGGGAGCATCCAAAAGAACAGCATCAGCTAACCCAAGGGAGACTTCAAGTACATCTCCTCCGCGAATCTTGATATTCTCGGCTCCATAACTCAATGCACTTTCGGCAAGCATCTGAAGTCGGTCATTTGAAATATCGACGGAAAGAATCTCACCTTCACCCTGCATTAGGTCGGCCATCATAATTGATTTGGTACCCGGAGCTGCACAAAGATCAAACACTTTTTCACCGGGCTGAGGGTCCAGAATAGTCGGAGCAAATCCAGCTGCAATATCCTGTACCAGGCAAATTCCTTTTGAAAGCAATCCCTTTTCGATAAAAGGCTGAACAGTCGGTACTTTATAATAGTAGGGCAGCCAGTCGCTTGCTTCAAATTCTATATCCATTTTTTCCATGCGGAGCTCAAAATTCTCCGGCTTGGTACGTAAACTGTTAACCCGAACGTAATAATGCGGTCGGGAATTGTTAGCCTGCATCAGCTGGAATGCTTCACGTTCACCAAAGCGTTCTCTCCATCGGGCAACCATCCACTCAGGGTGAGAGAAGGTAGTAGCTACCAGTTTGTTACGATCTTTGAATCCCGGTTTGGGGAGTTTTTCACGATCACGCTGCAGGTTGCGCATGATAGCATTGACCAGATCCCCGGTTTTAGAACCTAATTTCATCTTGGCAATTTCCACCGCTTCATTAATGGCAGCATAATCTGGAGTACTGTCCATGAATAGCATATCATAAATAGCGAGGCGCAGGATGTTTTTGAGCCCCGGTTTCATTTCAGCTACAGAAACGCTTGAAAATTCATCGATCAGGAAATCGAGATAACTTCGCTTACGTAATATATTCTGGACGTATTCTCTAACCTGAGCACGTTCCCGAGGTTCTAACTCATTAGCGTGGGCATAATCAAGCACCTGCTTTTCATCAAATTCTATAAGAATGTCTACACTTACCGAGCGTTCTGATATTTCAGTTTCCAAAGGAGTACGAGTTTTAAAATTGAGGTTACCGGCAACAAAAAAAGGTGATTGTTGTCACCTTTTGTCGTGGATGATGCAATAAAACAAAGCACGATTCTGAACGTGACTTTAATAGCTTACAAAGATAAAAGTTTAACGCGGGAGTTGCTAATGGAAGTATGGGGTTTTGTAGGTTTTTTATAAGTACCTAAAGAAGGTAAGAGAGGAATCTTTTATTTCTGTAATTTACGGTCTGCCGGCTTGCAGCCGTCTGACCGTTTGCTTGCTTCAATCCACGAACCTTAATCCATAGATCAGACCGCATATCGGTCAGATCGAGATCGATTTTGAGTGGATAGCTGATAATCAGCCAAAATATTTGTAGAGTTTTTCGTTGCCTCTCTTTATCTATCTCCCTATCTTTGACAGCCTTTGCAGTAGTGCATTAAAAAAGCTGCTAATTATCTAAGCAAAAACTAACAAAATCGCGATTTAGCACATGAATAAAGGAAAGATAGCCCAGGTAATTGGACCTGTAGTTGACGTTGATTTTTCAGACAGTAAAACTCCCGCTGTTCTCAATGCTCTTGAAATTGAGATGACAGACGGTTCAACTCTAACGCTTGAGGTTGCACAACACCTTGGTGAAGATCGTGTGCGTACTATCGCGATGGATTCAACCGACGGACTTGTTCGCGGTATGGATGTAAGCGATACCGGTAAAGCTATTTCAATGCCGGTTGGTGAAGATATCAGAGGCCGACTTTTTAATGTAGTAGGTGCCTCCATTGATGGTATCGATGCTCCGGAAGGAAAAAACTCTTATCCGATTCACCGCGATGCTCCTGCTTTTGATCAATTGGCAACTTCAACTGAGATGTTGGAAACCGGTATCAAAGTAGTTGACTTGCTTTGCCCATATGCTAAAGGTGGTAAGATCGGATTGTTCGGTGGTGCCGGTGTAGGTAAAACCGTATTGATCCAGGAATTGATCAACAACATTGCAAAAGAGCACGGTGGACTTTCCGTATTTGCCGGTGTTGGTGAGCGTACCCGTGAAGGAAATGACCTTCTTCGTGAGTTCCTTGAATCAGGCATTATCAACTATGGTGATGAGTTCAAAGAATCTATGGAAAAAGGAGAGTGGGATCTTTCCAAAGTTGACAAAACGAAATTAAAAGAATCTCAGGCAACTCTTGTATTCGGCCAGATGAATGAGCCTCCGGGAGCCCGTGCACGTGTAGCACTTTCCGGATTGACCGTTGCTGAGTATTTCCGCGATGAAGTATCCCGTGATATTCTACTCTTTATTGATAATATTTTCCGATTCACTCAGGCCGGTTCTGAGGTATCAGCACTTCTGGGTCGTATGCCTTCTGCGGTAGGTTACCAGCCAACTCTGGCTACGGAAATGGGTGACCTTCAGGAGCGTATTACTTCTACCAAAGACGGATCTATTACTTCGGTCCAGGCAGTTTATGTACCTGCTGATGACTTGACTGATCCTGCTCCGGCAACCACTTTTACTCACCTTGATGCAACAACCGTACTTTCTCGTGCATTGACACAGATCGGTATCTATCCTGCGGTTGATCCATTGGATTCTTCTTCAACTATTTTGGATCCTAAAGTAGTTGGACAAGAGCATTACGATGTAGCAAACCGCGTAACACGTCTGCTTCAGAACTACAAAGATCTTCAGGATATTATTGCCATCTTAGGTATGGATGAGCTTTCTGATGAAGATAAATTGGTTGTAAGCCGTGCACGCCGTGTTCAGCGTTTCCTATCACAGAACTTCCATGTGGCCGAGCAGTTTACCGGTCAACCCGGAGTTTATGTGAAAGTGGATGAAACCATTCGCGGGTTCAAGATGATTCTTGAAGGCGAGTTAGACCACCTTCCTGAAAATGCATTCTATATGGTAGGAAACATTGACGAAGCGATCGCTAAAGGTGAGAAACTGCTTGCCGAAGCTGAAGAAGAAGCTGCTTAATCAACTTATAAAAACTGATCATGAGCACATTCAATGCACAGATACTCACTCCTAACGGTTCTCTCTTTGAGGGAGAAGTTAACGGGGTCAAGTTGCCCGGAACCCAAGGGAGTTTCGAAGTAAAAGCGAATCACGCCCCCATAGTTTCGACCCTGGAAAAAGGCACCGTTTTGGTACGTAAATCCGGCGGTGAAGTTACTTATGCAATTTCAGGTGGATTCGTTGAAGTAAATAACAATAAGCTCACATTATTGGCAGAATCTGTAGAAGAAGTCTGATGTGATTTTCAAATTTAGTATTTAAAAGCCGATGGAAACATCGGCTTTTTTTGTTTCCGGAAGAGTCTATATTCACAAACAATCTTCAATAATATTGATCTATGAGAACACTCTTTCTACTTTTCTTTCTTGTCTTTCCAATACTTCTTTTCGCTCAGCAGAGTCCTGACACCACATTTACGATCAATATTGAAAACCCTGAATTTAAAAAAGGAGAAGGGCCGGTTTTATGCATCGATTCTGCCCATAATAATTTCCATAAATTGAATGGAGGATTTTCACCTTTTGCACGAGTAATGAGGCATGATGGATATGTAGTCAAAGATTTTAATTATCCTCTTACCCTAACAGGTCAGCTTAATACTTGTAATGTTTTAGTAATAGCAAACCCGTTACACGAAAGTAATATTGAAAACTGGGTGCTTCCAAATCCATCCGCTTTTTCTGAAGATGAAATACAGAGTCTGAATCAGTGGGTAGAAAAAGGTGGAGCACTGTTCCTGATAGCAGATCATATGCCATTTGCCGGGGCAGCTTCAGACCTTGGATCATCTTTTGGGTTCAGGTTCAGGAATGGTTTTGCAACGCTTGAAAAGGAACAGAATAAGCCCGACCTGTTTACTTTAGAAAATGGACGATTACTGGAAAGTCCTATCTCAGGGGAGGACATAACTTCAGTAACTACTTTCACAGGTTCGGCTTTCACTTATCCGGATCAGGCGATTCCTGTACTTGTTTTTGCGGAAGGCGATTTTAGTCTTGAACCTGAAGTGGCCTGGCAGTTTGAGGAAAATACAGAGACGGTAGATATCGGTAATTATACTCAGGGCGCGATCATGGAGTATGGCAATGGTAAACTGGCTGTTTTCGGCGAAGCAGCTATGTTCACGGCTCAAACCATTCAAACTCCCCAGGGAGAATTTAAAGTAGGCTTAAATAACCCGGATCTTGCTCCACAAAACCTTCAATTCCTCTTAAAGCTGATGCACTGGCTGGATTAAATTCTGATCAGATCACCAACCGATCCTACCTTTATTCTGATCTTTGATAAGTTCGTTTCTTGTTTCGTTGGGATCCTCAGGCATCACAAAACCTGGAGGAGGATCAAAAGCATCATACTTCCAATAAGCGTCTTCATCAGAAGTAACATTATTTATGAACTGTCCAACAATAGGAAGAGCAGAACGGGCACCCTGACCAATACTATAGTTCAGGTCCTGATTAAAGCGAACCCTTCGGTCCTCGCCTCCAACCCAGGCTCCCATTACAACGTGAGGCATCATTGCCACAAACCAGTTATCTGCGGCGTTGTTGGTGGTTCCTGTTTTACCGGCAACGTCCTGGCGAACTCCATATACATTTCGGAGTCGTACCCCGGTTCCGTAAAAATCTTTCCCACCGCGAATAACTCCCCGTAACATATCGGTTATGATATATGCAGTTTCAGGGCTGATAACTTCCGAGGTATATTCCGGATGAAATTCCTGTAAGATATTTCCTTCTTTATCCTCAATTCGGGTGATAGCTAAAGGCTCGATATGCACTCCTTTATTAGCAAAAGTAGTATATGCACTTGTTAATTCAAGCAGAGAAACATTTGCAGTTCCAAGGGCTATTGAGGGGTAGGCGGGAGTTAAACTCATATCGATCCCCAAATTAGATGCCATATCTTTGATCTTCCGAGCCGCAGGATCTAATTCCCAGAGTTTGTTGGTTCCGGGAGCTCCGGCAATCTCAGGGAGTAATCTTACGGTTACATTATTCATACTTCGGGCAAGTGCCTCTCTCAATGAAACATCAACCGGCCCGGCTGCGACTGTTTCATCTTTTGGTGCCCAGATATCTCCATTTCGATCATAAAATGTAATCGGAAACTTAGAAAACTTGTGATATGGTTTGTAGCCATTATCTATTGCTACCGAATATACAAATGGCTTGAATGTGGAACCTGCTTGCCGCTTTGATTGATAGACATGATCAAATTGCACATTTCCATAATCTGTACCCCCTACCCAGGCCAGTATGTTTCCATTTGCAGGCTCTATGGCAACAAAACCTGCTTGCAATCTTGTTCGTGCTCTTTTAACGGAATCAACATAAGCTGTATCTGCAAATAATGAATCGAAGACGACTTGCTCTATCTTGGTATCATATTTGGAGAACCCACTTTTATACCGGTCGGTTTCCCGCATAAAACTTCGAAGAAACAGAGGATATTCTTCCCAAAGTTTGTCCATATATTCATCGCTTCCCGGGGTAGACCATTCTGCTTCAAATATTTTCTGAAGAGAATCGAGTTTGGTCTCTACTGCTCGTTCGGCATGTTTTTGAAGTTTGGAATCAATGGTGGTGTAAATTACCAAGCCGTCTGAATACAGATCATAGCCGTTTTCTTCCAGCCATGGGTTTACCTGCTGCCGGACATACTCACCAAAATAGCGGCTTTGTCTTCCTGTTTTGAAAGGAGGGTGGTAATCAAGCTCAATCGGCTGTTCAACCATGGCCTCATATTCGCTTTGGGTAAGAAAATTTCGTTTGAACATTTGAGACAAAACAATGTCACGACGTCCTTTTGAGCGTTCTGGGAAAATTCGGGGATTATAGGCATATATAGCTTTCAATGAACCTATCATTACCGATGCTTCCGGAATGGTAAGCTCTTTAGCGGGTTTGCCAAAATGAGTCTGGGCTGCGGCTTCAATTCCAAAAGTAGAGTTAGGGAATTCAACTGTATTAAGATACATCTCTGCAATTTCACGCTTTGTATATCTTTTTTCAAGCTGAACAGCGGTGATCATTTCCCGAAACTTTCGAGAGACAGAAAATTCTTGCCCTATCTTCTTATATAAGTTACGTGCCAGCTGTTGACTGATTGTTGAAGCTCCCTGCCATCTTCCATTTATGATGTGATAGGGAATAGCCAGTGTTCTGAACATATCCATACCCCAATGATTATAAAATCGGTGATCTTCAGTGGCAACTAAGGCATCAATTGCATGAGGGGAGATATCTTCATAACGGACCCATTTTCTGTTTTCGGTAAAGTATTTGTCGAGCGTTTCTCCATCCCGGCTTCTTACTTCAGAAGCTATAGCAGTTTCGGGGTTTTCAAATTCATCGGCTGAGGGGAGGCCCATAAATAAATAAATAACGTATCCTCCAACTATTAAGAAGAGGGTACCTGCAACAATTCCGGACCACTTTAAAATGGTATTAAAGTAAGGGTTCCTCTTTCCAGAAGATGATGTATCGGATGAGTTATTCTTTTCTTTGCGCTCCTGGAGTACCTTTTTTCGGTATTCCGGATCATTAAAATACCGTTTATGATCTATCGGTTCTTTATTTTCGTCGCTCATACTTTTTAGTTAATTCCTTCGAAAGGTAAAAAATTTTTTGATGACGCTTTCCATTTAACGAGGCTCAGCCCCTTAATGTTATATGAGGCCATGGTTCTGTGATTAAAAAACGTACCAAGGTTTATATAGCTTCCGGGTGAAAATGTTTCTACCCGGGGCACATGATCGTGTCCGCTTATTATGTAATCCAAGTTATGTTTACTAAAGATCTTTTTAGCCTGCCTGTTCAGCGGTTCCGGATTGTGATTATTTCTTTTTCTTGTTACCGAAGAAAATGCTTTCATGGTTGCCAGACCTTTTTCCGGGGGCAGGATCTTTTGATAGGTGTTTACGAAGGTTCTGTTACGCAATAATTTATGAAATGCAGCCCGCGGAAAGTCGATCTTTGCTGCTGCCACACCATCACCATGCATCAGTAAAAACCTTTTATCATTAATTTCTTTAAGTCTGAAATTAGATTCGAGATCAAAACCGCGTTCTTTAAAATGACCAAATGTCCAGTTATCATGATTTCCGGTTATATATAAAGCCGGAGTTACGGTATTGTTATAGTCTTCAAAAGCATCGAGTACGTTTTTACCAAGATCAGGAACATAACCTTTCTCCGGATATTCCATCCAATAGTCAAAGAGATCTCCAAGAATATGGATCTCGATCTGCCTTTCCTTACAATGTTCAATCAGAGTTATGAGGTCTTCTTCTATCTTACCATTGGTTTCGGTTGAGAAAGCACCGAGATGAACATCTGATATGAAAATATGCTGCTCAAAATTCATAGACTACTTCTTCCGGGTGATAACAAAATGAATGAGATCAGAAAAATCTTGCTTGGCAGGGGAGTCGGGTACTGATTTAAGACTTTCGATCGCTTTGTTGGCATACTCATACATTGTTTCTTTTGCGTATTTCATTCCATCATTTTGATGGACAAAGTCAACGATTTCATTAATATTAGAGTTTGATTTTTTTCGCTTCTTCATTAATGCGCGAATGTGAGCGGACTTCCGCTTTGGGGCGTGCTCAAAAGCTTTTATCAATGGCAGAGTAACCTTCCGCTCCTGAATATCATTTCGTGTTGGCTTGCCGATGTCATCCATTCCATAATCAAAAAGGTCATCTCTTATCTGAAAAGCAATACCGATACACATCCCTATCTCTCTCATTAAAGAATGAATTTCTTCATCATCGGTGACTGATATTGCGCCACACTCACAACAAGTTGAGATCAGGCTGGCAGTTTTTTCGGAGATGATCTGGAAGTATCGTTCCTCGGTCATATTAAAAAGTCCTGCAGTTTTGAGCTGGCGCAATTCACCTTCACTCATTTTTTGTACTGCACGGGACTGGACCTCAAGAAGTTGATGTTCTTTGTTTTCCAAAGCGATCAGTAATCCTTTAGACAATAAATAGTCACCCAAAAGTACACCGGCTTTATTCTTCCATATTTTATTGATGCTTACAAATCCACGACGACTGTCAGCTTCATCAACCACATCATCATGAATAAGGGTGGCAGTATGCAGCAGTTCGATCATAGTAGCTGCGATATAACTTTTCTTATTAATGTCTCCGAATAAGTTAGCCGTCATAAAGACGAGGGTAGGACGTAATTCCTTTCCTTTTTGGCGCAGGAGGTAATTGATGATCTGGTCTAACAAAAATACATCGGAGCGAATGGTGTCTTTAAAAAAACTCCTGAACTCAGATAAATTTTCTGAAACAGGTGCTGTAATTTCTTTAAGTGTTTTTCTGGTAACGGTTTCAGAATTTATATGTTCTAACTCTTGGTTATCGGTCATCAATTGTGTTGAAATTTTCTTAAACTTGGCCGTGTAATAATTTACTGATAATACGGAACAATTATTTACTCTCAATAACTCACTCACACTCATTATAATTTTATGTCAACAGATATTGTTAATGTTAAAACCATTGGAGTTTTAACGAGCGGGGGGGATTCTCCCGGTATGAACGCGGCCATTCGAGCCGTGGTTCGCGCTTCGGAACTGCAGGGTGTCTCAGTGTATGGTATAATGCACGGATACTATGGCTTGATCCACGATGAATTTATAGAGCTGAATACTCATTCGGTCTCAAATATAATTCAGCGAGGAGGTACCATGTTAAAGTCTGCCCGCTCAGAGGAATTTCGAACAGAAGAAGGAAGAACTAAAGCAGCAGAAAATTTAAAAAAATATAGCATTGATGCGCTGGTTGTAATTGGTGGTGACGGTACTTTCACCGGAGCTAATAAACTTAGTAAAGAGCACGATATAAATGTTGTTGGTGTACCTGCCACTATTGATAATGACATAATCGGGACCGATGAAACCATTGGATATGACACAGCTTTAAATACGGCTTTGGCAGCCATAGATAAGATCAGAGACACAGCTGACGCGCACGAAAGGATGTTTCTGGTTGAAGTGATGGGCCGGGATACAGGATTTATAGCATTGGAAACGAGCATTGCCAGTGGAGCAGAGATTGCTTTACTGCCTGAAGAACTGACCAATATTGACGAAGTTAAAAGGCAACTTCATGAAATGCTTCAGCAACAACGAAGAAGCAGTTTAGTGGTTGTAGCAGAAGGCGATGAGACCGGAGGCGCTATTAAGTTGGCAGATAAGATCAAAGATGATTTTGCACAGTATGACATGCGAGTCTGTATTCTTGGACACATTCAGCGAGGCGGTGCCCCAACAGCAAGGGACCGAGTACTTGCAAGCCGTTTAGGTGCCGCTGCCGTTAAGATTTTAAAAGAAGGCCACAGTGAAGTTATGGTAGGTGTGGTGAATAACGCATTGAAAATCACACCGATGCGTGTGGCAATTTCTAAGAAAAAAGAAATTGATCATACATTAATCGATTTAGCAAAAGTACTTAGGTAGCAATGATAAAATGTGACATAAGTCTCGCAAGAAAGTTTATTGAGGACGATGCATATCTGATAGCACGAAAAAAAGCAGATACTGCTTTTGGACAGCTAAAAAACAAAAACGGTCCGGGTGCCGAATGGCTGGGGTGGCGTGATATTTTGTCAGATCCTAATGACGCTATTCTGGAACGAATCAGTTCTTTAGGGCAGGAAATTCGTTCTAAAGCGGATGTCTTTATAGTATGTGGAATTGGGGGATCTTATCTGGGCGCAAAAGCTGTGATCGACTCTCTTTCGCCACATTTCGGAAATAAAGGACCTGAAATAATTTATGCAGGCCATCATCTGGGAGGTAAGTACTTGGAAGAGTTGCTAAAATATCTTAAGGCACCAAAAACTGATGGATCGCCGAAAAATATTTACATGAATGTGATCTCCAAATCAGGTTCAACCCTGGAAACCGCCCTTTCTTTTAGAATGCTGCGAGAGCTTTTGGAAAATATGTATGGTGATGGTTCCTCTGAGCATATTATTTGTACAACGGGTAGAGAGGGGGGAGTTCTTAATAAAGTTGTCAAAGAAAAAGGATATCGAAAATTTATTGTACCTGATGATGTAGGGGGAAGGTACTCCGTACTAACGCCTGTAGGTCTATTGCCTATTGCGGTAGCCGGAATTGATGTCAGGACTCTTTTTTACGGTGCCGTTTCCGCATATAATGAATACGAGGGAAATGCAGAGGATATTTTGGAATATGCCGCACTGAGAAACGCGATCCATGAATCTGGCAAGACCATTGATGTATTTGCCACTTTTGAGCCTGAGTTGACCTCTATGGGTGGCTGGATCCAACAGTTGCTTGGTGAGAGCGAAGGGAAGGAGGGGCAAGGAATATTTCCGACGGTTGCTACTTTTTCTACAGACCTTCACAGTTTGGGGCAGTTTATACAACAGGGTCAGCGAAGCCTTATGGAAACTTTTATCATTGTAGAGAAACCTTTTTCAAAACTGGCAGTGAATGAACTGAAAGGCGATGACGATCAACTGAACTACCTGGCTGGGAAAACATTTCATGAGATCAATAAGAATGCTCGTGAGGGAACAACCGAAGCTCATAGCGAAGGGGATGTCCCTATAGTAAGGGTTACAATTTCTGCCCTTAATGCAGAGAATATAGGAGCACTCATCTACTTTTTTGAATTACTAACAGGAATATTTGTTTACAGTCTTGGGGTGAATCCATTCAATCAACCCGGGGTAGAAGATTACAAAAAAGCCATGTATCGATTACTTGGCAAATAATTAAGTTCATTTATGGAAGAAGAAAAAAAAGCTTCAAAATATATTGCGGTAGCAGGGAACATTGGTGCCGGAAAATCATCACTGACGGGTTTGCTTGCCAAGCACTTTAATTGGGAGGCGTTTTATGAGTCGGTTGATGACAATCCCTATTTACAGGATTTTTACGAAGATATGCGTCGCTGGAGTTTCAATCTTCAGATCTATTTTCTGTCAAGCCGTTTTCGACACCAGAAAGAAATGCTCAATGATGACGTAAGCCTGATCCAGGACAGAACTATTTATGAAGATGTAGAGATATTTGCCAAGAACCTGCATCAGATGAATTTGATGAGTGACCGTGATTTTGCAAACTATGAAGCCCTGTTTAAAGAGATGGGTTATTACCTGCAGCCACCTGATTTGCTTATCTATTTAAGAGCACAGGTTCCGACGCTCGTCAAGCAGATTCAGCAGCGGGGGAGAGACTATGAGAACACCATTCGTATTGAGTATTTAGAACGATTAAACAAATTATATGAGGATTGGATCGACCGATATCCCCATGAAAAACTCATTATTGATACCGACGACCTCGATTTCGTGAACGATCAGGAAGATCTCGGAAAAGTTATTAACCTGATTGAACAACGTATGTTCGGGTTATTTAATTGATTGAACCACACAAGTATAATGCTTATTTTAGGTAGCTATTGAGGAGATGTTCTATGCTAAAGTTTAAGATCTTTGAAATACCTGAAGAATTAAGTGAGAAAACCATTGAGTTAGACTCGGATGAGCTTGACCTTGAGGGACTCACTTTTAAGGGTGGTACGGTTCATATCGAATTTTACCGCACACTTCATTTTGTACGAACTCAGTTTACCGTTGATGCAACTTTAGAATTGATCTGTGATCGTTCACTCGATGCATTTGACCATGAGGTTGTACAAGATTATGAAGTTCTTTTTAAGGCAGAAGAAGTAGAAGAATCAGCAGATGAAAATGGAGCAGTAAGAAATTACGATCATGCATCACAACAAATAGATTTAGAGCAGGATGTACGAGATACCATTTTGCTGAATCTCCCAACAAAAAAATTACACCCCCGCTTTCTTGATGAGGACGGAAATCCGAAGGAGGTACTGAATGAACAATTCGGTGATATTCCTGAAGATGATGAAGACCGGATCGATCCAAGGTGGGAAAAATTGAAAGATTTAAAAGAATAACGATAAGGTATATTTAATGGCACATCCAAAAAGACGAACCTCGAATGCGCGTAAAAATAAGCGCCGTGCTCATCATGCAATTTCTGATGTTACGTTAGCAAAATGCTCAAATTGTGGAGCTTTGCACCGCTATCACCATGCTTGTGCTGAGTGTGGATACTATCGCGGCCGTCAGGTAATGAAAGCAGCTAACTAAACATTTGTAATATGATTGTTGCAGTTGATGCAGCCGGTGGAGATTTCTACCCCAAAAATCCAGTTGAAGGAGCTCTTCAGGCTATAAAAGAAAACAGTGACTTAACTGTGCTTCTGGTTGGTCCTGAAGATCTCATTAAAAAAGAACTCGCAGATCATTCTTATGATGAAAAGCGGGTTTTGATTCATGATGCTCCACAGGTAATTGGTATGGAAGAATCTCCGGCCCAAGCTGTAAAGACAAAGCAACAATCTTCTATTGTAGTTGGTATTGGCTTACATAAAGCCGGTAAATGTGATGCGTTTGTAAGTGCCGGTAACACGGGTGCTTTGCTGGCAGCATCAATGTTTATTTTAGGTAAGCTTAAAGGCGTGTTAAGGCCCACAATCGCATCTTATTATCCTACACTTAAAGGATTTAGATTATTAGTAGATGCCGGGGCAAACTTGGACATCAAGCCGGAAACGGCACTTCAGTTTTCCAAAATGGCAGAAATTTACTGTGAGCAGATCCTTAAAATTGATTCCCCAAAAGTTGGATTACTCAACGTGGGCGAAGAAGAGGGGAAAGGGACTGAAATCCTAAAAGAGATCTATAATACCCTTAAACAAGAAGATAACTTTATCGGGAATGTAGAAGGGAAAGATATTCTTTCAGGAAAAGCGGATGTTTATATATGTGATGGTCTGGTTGGTAACATTGTACTGAAGTTTGGGGAATCTATCCCTGATATCCTTCAGAAAATGATTGGTTCAGCGGTTCAGGATATGAACCTCTCAGAAAAAGAAATTCAGAATATCCAAAAAGTTCTTCACACCGCTTTATCACCTTTTAACTATGAAAATGTTGGTGGTATCCCTTTCTTAGGTGTGAATGGTGTTAGTATTGTAGGACACGGCGGAAGCTCCCCTTTAGCCATTAAAAATATGATAAAAAGTGCCGTTAAGACCGTCGAAAATGACGTTAACGGTAAAATAGTAGCATCTCTAAATTGAGCTAAATTTCTTCATGGAAGTAAAAAGAGCAAAAATTACAGCAGTAGGACATTACCTGCCTGAAGATCGTATGACTAACAAAGATCTTGAGAAACTGGTAGAAACCAACGACGAATGGATCCGAACCAGAACAGGAATTGAAGAACGCAGAATTTTAAAGGACCCTGATAAAGCTACTGCATTTATGGGTACCGAAGCTGCAAAAGAAGTACTGGAGCAGCGTGGCATTTCAGCTGAAGAGATTGATCTGATTATATTAGCTACTGTAACGCCTGATTATTTATTTCCTGCTACAGCTTGTCTGGTTCAGAAGAATATAGGTGCCAAAAATGCTTTTGCTTTCGATCTTTCCGCAGCCTGTTCCGGCTTCTTATACGCTTTAAGTACAGGTGCGATGTACATTGAGTCCGGTCGCGCAAAGAAAGTGATGGTGATCGGAACGGATAAAATGAGTTCGATACTTGATTACAGTGACCGTACTACTTGTATTTTATTTGGGGATGGAGCTGGAGCCGTTTTACTCGAAGAATCAGATGATGGAACCGGTATTATTGACCAAAAACATTATGTAGAAGGTGATAAAGAATGTAGTTTATATCAGCCTGCCGGTGGAAGTCAAAATCCCGCTTCTGAGGAAACCGTAAAAAATAAGCTGCATTATTTACAACAAGACGGCCGGGCGGTATTCAAAAAAGCTACAATGGGTATGGCCGATGTTTCTCTTGAGATAATGAAGCGTAATGATCTTGAGCCTGAAGATGTAGCATGGCTGGTTCCACATCAGGCAAATATGAGAATTATTGATGCAACAGCCCGGCGGATGGGACTTTCGAATGAAAAAGTGATGATCAATATCAATAAATATGGGAATACCACCGCGGCCACCATTCCGCTTTGCTTGTATGATTGGAAAGGTCGGTTGAACCACGGTGACAATATTGTGTTAGCTGCCTTTGGTGGTGGATTTACCTGGGGCGCTATCTATTTAAAATGGGGGATGAAATAATATGAGTACTGCTTATTTATTTCCCGGACAGGGATCACAATTTGTTGGAATGGGGAAGGAGCTTTATGACTCAAATCCAAGTGCTGCTGAATATTTTGACAAAGCCAATAAAATTCTTGGTATTGATCTGAAAGCGATCATGTTTGAAGGTCCTGAAGAAAAATTAAAGCAAACAGAATTTACGCAACCGGCTATTTTTCTTCATTCCGTAGCCCTTTATAAGACTTTGGATGCAACCCCTGATATGGTTGCAGGACACAGTCTGGGAGAATTCTCAGCCTTAGTTGCTTGCGGAGCTGTTTCTTTTGAAGACGCTCTTAAGATCGTTCGCCGAAGAGGCGAACTGATGCAACAAGCGGGAACAGAGAATCCCGGAACAATGGCGGCCGTTATCGGTTTGGATGATGAAGCCGTTGAAAAAGTTTGTGCTCAGGCTTCCGAAGAATCTGGTAAAGTAGTAGTAGCTGCAAATTATAATTGTCCGGGTCAGCTGGTTATCTCAGGATATAAAGAAGCTGTTGAAAAAGCGGTAGAGTTGGCTAAGGAAAATGGGGCACGAATGGCTATGTTACTCCCTGTAAGCGGAGCATTTCATTCCTCATTAATGCAGCCTGCTTATGATGGCTTGAAAGATCAGTTGCAACAGTTAGATATTAAAGAACCGAATTGCCCAATTTACAGTAATTATACAGCTGAACCGACAACTGACACTGAAGACATCAGATTAAATTTACTAAATCAGTTGTTGAATCCTGTACGCTGGACTCAGACCTTGAATAATATGAGTACAAATGGAGCAGATTTATTTGTCGAGGTTGGACCGGGCAAAGTGCTACAAGGGTTGGTAAAACGGACATTGAAGGGCGTAGAAATTTCAGGACACCAATAAGTAGAGAACTATGAGTTTATCATTAGAAGGAAAAACCTGTTTAGTAACTGGCGGCAGCCGTGGAATTGGAAAGGCTATTGCACTCAAGCTTGCCGAATTCGGTGCTGATGTTGCCATTACTTATGCTCGCTCATCTGAAGCAGCAGAGGAAGTAAAAGCTGAAATTGAAGGAAGAGGCCGAAAGAGTAAGGCTATACAGGCTGATGCTGTCAATTTAGAGCGAGCCGAAGAAGTTATTAATGAAATTGTTGAAGACTGGGGCAAGCTGGATGTTATTGTAAACAACGCAGGCATAACAAAAGATAATCTCATACTTCGCATGAGTGAAGAGCAGTGGGATGATGTGATCACTACAAACCTGAAAAGTGTTTTCAATTATTCCAAAGCCGCTGCAAAACCGATGATGAGAAACCGCGGAGGCTCTATTATTAATATAAGTTCAGTAGTAGGTATTTCCGGAAATGCAGGACAGAGTAATTACGCTGCCTCTAAGGCAGGCATCATAGGATTTACCAAATCATATGCTAAAGAGCTTGCATCCAGAAATATTCGCGCAAATGTTATTGCTCCGGGATATATTCTCACCGACATGACCGGAGAACTTGATGAGAAAGTTTTAGAAGGAATTAAGGCTGAAACTCCATTGGGTAGAGCAGGTGAAGCTGATGAAGTGGCTGATGCTGTAGTGTTTCTGTCATCCGATATGAGTTCGTACATTACCGGAGAAGTGATCCGGGTAGATGGCGGCATGGCAATGTAATTCAATATATTGCAGAAGCTAGCCTGAATTTTTATGTTCAAATCACTTATTTTATCAAAATTATAATTACCAACTAATCACTGAAAAGGACACAAAATGTCAAAAGACGTAGAATCAAAAGTAAAAGCTATCATTGTAGACAAACTTGGTGTAGATGAATCAGAAGTAGCAGCTGATGCTAACTTCACCAACGACCTTGGTGCTGATTCATTAGATACCGTTGAATTGATCATGGAATTCGAAAAAGAATTCGATCTTAGCATTCCTGATGAAGATGCAGAGAACATTGCGACTGTAGGAGATGCAGTTACTTATCTCTCAGGAAAATTATCCTAATTTAATACTTACAAAAAATCACCTATGAGCACTCGGAGAGTTGTAGTAACGGGTATAGGGGCTTTTACCCCTATTGGGAAAAGTGCACCTGATTTCTGGAACGGATTAGTTTCAGGAAAAAGTGGTGTTCGTACCATCGAACATTTTGATACGACCGACTTCCCCACAAAATTTGCTGCTCAGATTGAGGATTACGAACCTACTGATTACTTCGATCGCAAAGAAGCCAGAAGACTAGATAAAGTAGCACAATATGCTCTTATCGCTTCGGGTGAGGCTATCGAAGACAGTAAACTTGATCTGGATAAAATTGATAAAGATGAAGTTGCTGTACTAGTAGGAACCGGTATTGGTGGAATGGAAACATTCTACGAGCAGTCCATCTCATTTCATGAGCATGGACCTCGTGGAGTATCCCCATTCTTTATTCCAATGCTTATTCCAGATATTGTATCCGGCCAGATCTCTATCAAGTACGGGTTTAGAGGACCTAATTTTTGCGCAGTTTCTGCTTGTGCAACAGGATCTCATAATATCGGGCTTGCTTATGATTCTATCCGATACGGACAATCAGATTATGCTGTTGCCGGAGGTACTGAAGCGCCAATTACACGTATCGGTATTTCAGGATTTAATAGCATGAAAGCAATGTCAACTCGTAACGATTCGCCTGAAACAGCATCCCGTCCGTTCGATAAAGACCGAGATGGTTTTGTTCTTGGAGAAGGAGCAGGAATTTTTATTCTGGAATCTTTGGATTCAGCTCTAGACCGTGGTGCTCGTATTTATGGTGAGATCAAAGGGTATGGATTTTCTGCTGATGCCTATCATATCACAGCTCCTGATCCAGAAGGTAATGGCGTAACCTTAGCTATGACAAGAGCTATGAAAGCCGCAGAGATCAAGCCTGAGGATGTTGATCATATCAATATGCACGGGACTTCGACTCCATTAGGTGATATTGCTGAGACCAATACGATCAAAAAAGTTTTTGGAGAACATTCAAAAACGATCAACCTGAATTCAACCAAGAGTATGCATGGTCATACTTTAGGTGCAGCGGGTTCTATTGAGTCTATTGCAACCCTGTTATCAATTTATCATGGCATGGTACCGCCAACAGTTAATATCGAGAACCAGGATCCTGAATGTGATCTTAATTATACAGCTAACGAAGCTGTAGTTCGAGATGTGAAGTATGCGCTTAATAACGCATTTGGTTTTGGTGGTCATAATTCTACCCTGGTATTTAAAAAATACAAGGATTAAGGTATATGCCGCGATGGTTCAGATCACTTTTTAGCAAAAAAAAGCAGGAAGATCTCAGCCAGGAACTTAGAAGCAGAATTGAAAAAATTGAAAGGATCGTTGGTTTTGAAATCGACGATCCTTCTTTATTTCTAAAAGCTTTACGCCACCGTTCAACCCTCTCGCAAGAGAAATATGAAACTTATGATTCGTATGAAAGGCTCGAATTTCTGGGAGATGCCGTACTTGACCTTATAGCAGCTGAGATCCTGTTCAACAATTTCCCGGAGAAAGACGAAGGGTTTTTGACCAAGGTAAGGGCAAAATTAGTAAGAGGTGATACACTTACTGACTTTTCAACTAAATTGGGTTTTGAAGAACTCATGGAATTAGGTGAGAGAAATGGAGCAGGTAGGATATCAAAAAGTATTCTTGCTGATGCTTTTGAATCTGTTATAGCTGCTATTTATATAACCAAAGGATACAAACAAGCCTATCAGTTTGTAGACAAGGTTATTGAGAAATATCTGGTTTTAGACGAACTTATTAATACCATAGATAATTATAAAAGTGCTCTTCTTGAGCTGGCTCAGGCTCACAAAATGTCTATTCCTTATTACGAGTTGGTCAGTGAAAGTGGACCCGGCCATAATCGTACCTTCACCGTTAAGGTTTTGGTGGATGAAAAAGAATTAGGGCAGGGCAAAGGAAAGAGTAAAAAGAAGGCGGAACAAAAGGCAGCTAAACAAGCCCTGAAGAGCTTGAAAAGAAAAGAAGACTAAAAAGCTTTAGGTCCTTTAATTTCTTTTAAAGCTGGAGTCTTAAACTTGTTTTTTGCAGTATTTACCCCGATTCTTAGCCCCATCAAAAGGTAACATCATTAGAAAGAAAACATGTTTGTTCAACTCATAAAACCTGAATTTGAAGAGCTTATCGAAGCCAAGGATTGGGTTGCGCTCAAAGAGGTTTTGAATGATGTTCCTTCCGCTGATATTGCTGATCTTTTGCTTGAGCTGCCCGGAGAAATAGCTATTGTTGTATTCCGCTTACTCAAAAAGCCTATTGCTGCGGATGTATTTGCTGAGCTGCCAACTTCAAAAGGAGTAGAACTCTTAGAGCTTTTCAATAAGCAGCAGCTTAGCGATGTGATGGGTAATCTGGAACCCGATGAACAGGTTTCTATTCTTGAGGAACTTCCCGGACACCTAACGCAAAGGGTGATGAATTCCATCAACCGGGAAGACCAGAAGCAGCTTAAGAAGTTACTGGGCTATCCGGAAGAAAGTGTAGGCCGTTTGATGACACCACGTTATGTGAAGGTGAAGTCAGACTGGACCATTAAGCGCAGTATGAAACATATCAGGGAGTATGGCAAAACTGCAGAAACTATTAATGTGATCTATATTGTTGATGATAAAGAGCGCCTGATCGATGATCTGCGTATCACACATTTGATCCTTGCTGATCAGCAGGAGCAGATTGAAACGCTGATGGATCGTTCTTTTGAAGCTCTTTCTGTATTTGATGATCAGGAGGAAGCGGTTAAAATGCTGGCTAAATATGATCGTGTTGCACTTCCTGTAGTTGATTCTGATGGCGTTCTGGTTGGTATTGTTACAGCCGATGATATTATTGATGTAGCTGAAGAAGAGACTACTGAGGATATGCAGAAAATGGCCGGTATGGATGCTTTGGATGATTATTATTCTCAGACTTCTATATTCGATATTGTTAAGAAAAGGTTATGGTGGCTTGTTATTCTTTTTGTTGGCCAGGTCTTAACTGCAATTGCAATGGGTGGATATGAGGAGATCCTTCAAAAAGTTGTTGCTCTTTCCTTTTTTGTACCTTTGATAATCTCAAGTGGTGGTAACTCCGGATCTCAGGCAGCTACTTTGATTATACGTGCATTGGCTACTGACGACATAAAGCTTGAAGATTGGAAAAAAGTATTTACCAGAGAATTTACCTCAGGTCTAATGTTAGGCGGTCTGATTGGTTTGTTAGGGTTCTTCACATTGATCGCATGGGATCTTATTGGGGGACAGGCGCTAAGCAGCACTGTTATTTTAACAGCAGCAGTTATTGGCTTAAGTTTGTTTGCAATCGTTTTGTTTGGGAATTTTACAGGAGCCATGCTTCCATTTGTATTATCAAAATTCGACATTGACCCGGCGGTATCATCTGCACCTTTTGTAGCAACTATAGTAGATGTAAGCGGAATCATTATTTATTTTAGTATAGCAATCTTACTTTTAAGCGGAACACTTCTTTAAAGCTCAAATACGTTCTTATGAAACAATATCACGACCTCGTAAAAAGTGTACTCGAAAATGGTGTCAGAAAAGAAAACCGGACAGGTACGGACACCATTTCAAATTTTTCGGAATTCTATAAAGTGGATCTCTCAAAAGGCTTTCCACTATTAACTACCAAAAAGGTCTTTTTTAGATCTGTAATTTTAGAGATGCTCTGGTATCTCAGGGGAGAAGACCATATTCGCTGGTTACGAGATGAAAATGATTGTCATATCTGGGATGCCTGGGCTGATGATGACGGTCATGTTGGACCCATTTATCCGGTACTTTGGCGGCGATTCCCTTATTTCGAAAAGGAAGCTGTACGTTTTGAAGGAAATGGCTCGGCCATCTCAAAAGATGTTTGGGTACACAAAGAATTTGACCAGGTACAGCGTGCCATTGATATGTTGAAGACCAATCCTAACAGTCGCAGAATTGTGGTCAGTGCATGGCATCCGGGTTTACTTGACCAGATGGGACTTCCTCCATGCCATATTATGTATATCTTTAATGTGGCCGATGGAAAATTAAACTGTCATCTTACGCAGCGTTCAGGAGATATTGCTCTGGGAATTCCATTCAATCTTGCCTGCTATTCCGCTCTTACCATGGCTATAGCACAGGAGGTTGGTTTGAAACCCGGTACGTTTGCTCACACTATAGTAGATGCTCACATTTATGTAAATCACGTTGACGGATTGAAAGAGCAGCTTCAAAGAAAACCAAAACCACTTCCAACACTGAAAATCAACAACAAGCCTGTTGATGAACTCACTTTTGAGGACTTTACCCTGGAAAATTATGACCCAGACCCGGTTATTAAATTCGAGGTTGCGGTATGATCATTACGCTTATAGCGGCACATGATTCAAATTTAGTGATTGGTAAAGACGGCGGATTACCCTGGAGATATCCGGAAGATCTTAAACATTTCAAACGCACCACACTGGGTAAAACCATTATAATGGGTAGGGGCGTTTTTGAAGAATTGAATGAAATTCCGCTACCCGGACGTAAGAACATAGTGTTGTCTACAACACAAAATTATGACAATGTTGACACTTATTCTTCTCTTGAAGATGCGCTATCTGAAGTTGATGAAGAGGAAGTTTTTATAATTGGCGGGGGAGTACTATACCGTGAAACTATTGATATTGCTGATAAGCTCATCATTACTGAAATTCATAATGAGTATGAAGGAGATACTTTTTTCCCGGAATATCGGGATGGGATAGGTGAAGCATGGAAAGAGGACTCAAGAGAAGACCATGATGAGCTTTCATTTGTGGTTTATAAGCGTATCAAATGATCTAATTTTACAACTATTAATTAGTAAACATTAACCTGTAAAACACTGGGGCATTTAATAATTTAGGAAAGGTTTAAAGATTGACATAAATCAAATCATCTTTCAGAATTATAATGGAACAGGCGTTGGAACAGACTATTGTATTAGAAGATAGTAGGGAATTTAAAGCCCTTATTGTAGATGATATGCCCATTAACAGGAGTCTTGCAAGAATTTTTCTTGAAAAGAATAATTTTGAGATCATGGAAGCAGAAAATGGTCAGGAAGCGCTTGATCATTATAACCGGGAAAAACCGGATGTTGTTTTAATGGACATCTGCATGCCTATCATGGATGGTATTGAAGCCATGAAAAGGATACGAAAGCTGAACAAAGAAGAGGGTGTAATTCCTATAATTGCATTTACTTCAGGAGAACATGATGAGTCTCAGTCTGAACTGATCAAAAAAGGTTTTTCTGAGTACCTTCTTAAGCCCTTTAAAGAGAAAGATCTTTTTGATAAGCTGTCAAAATTTATTGCTTTCCATGATAGTCCTTCAAATAATAATCCGGCAAAGGGGTTTGCTCTTATAGATTGATATCCTTCAGGTGCACAAAATAGTGCTTAACAACCGGCTCAGTTAATGCTATTATATTTTTTGTTTCTGCTGCTTTAGAGAACTCGATCGCTTTTTCATCTTCGAGAATCCATATACTTTCATTTTTATATTTATAGGCTTCAGAATAACTTTGTTCAAAACCAAGGTAATAATCTAAAACGGACTCATCGTTTGGTAAGCGAAGCTTTTTCAGTGATTTCTGTGTCTTGTCTCGGATCTCAGCTTTTTGAGCTCGGTTTAATTTCTTTTCGACGAATGTAGTCCTGAAAAGGTCTCTGCTAAGGAACCTTCTGCTAAGGTCAGCCAGAATCTTGTCTTCACATTTTGCCCAAAGTTTTATGGAAAGGTATACATCATGATCGTCCATTTCTGAATACCTGCTTATCATCTCTTTTGAAACCATCTTCTTGGCTGAAGGTTGATCCACTAAAAAGTATTTAAGGGCAGGGGAGGCAAATTCAATTTCTTTACCTTCATCAAGAAGCGTCCTTACTCTTTTGAAGATCCCGCGAAGTAAGAAGTCTGCACTCAAAACAGTTTTATGCTGGTAGACCTGCATATACATCAATCGCCGGGCAATGATGTAGTTTTCTACAGCATAGATCCCTTTCTTTTCAATGACGATGTTTCCTTTGAACACTCGCATTGTTTTTAGTATCCGGTTGATGCCTACTGTTCCTTCTGAAACACCCGTAAAGAAACTGTCCCGCCGTAAATAATCCAAGCGATCCAGATCCAGTTGGGATGAGATCAGCTGATGTAGAAATTTCTTTTTGTACTGATTGGTAAAGATAGAGATAGCCGTATCAAGGGCTCCGTCAAATTCCTTGTTCAGCTCTTTCATTATAGCCAAACTCATCATCTCATGATTAAAATCTTTGATGAGAGAATGTTCTAGAGTATGAGAAAGCGGGCCATGGCCAACATCATGCAATAGTATAGCCATTAAGGTGCCGTCATATTCAGGTTGACTTATAGTTGTATCTTTCTCACGCAAATTATTCAATACTCTTTGTCCAAGCTCCAAGGCTCCAAGAGCGTGTGAAAAACGCGAATGCTCTGCAGCAGGAAATACCAGATAACCCAACCCAAGCTGACGAATCCTTCGCAATCTTTGTACATAGGGATGGTCGATAAGTTTCAGGATCGGCCCTTTTGGAACGGTAATAAATCCGTGGATGGGATCATTGAAGATCTTATATCGAGTGCTTTTATCCATTACTTAAATAAAATGTCGTGAATTTTAATGGGGTTGGAAGATATCTAAAATTATACGCTAAAATGGTTATAGCTGAATCATCATTTCATCAAGGTTTTCAATATCAGGTAATCGGGTAGGGCGTTGCTTTTTTATATCAAACCAAACGCCGGTTGATTCTGCAACACCGAGTAGCTTTTTTGAATCACTATCGTAAATACCCTGAAGGGCTGTAATGCTGGAGTTACCAACTTCCCCAACTCCTGTTCCAATTAGTACGGTGGAGGGAAATGTGATCTGTTTCAGGTACTCGATAGTACATTTTACCAGTACAAATGTTTTGCCGCCTGTGAATTCGGTTTCCATTTGGCCTACTTGACCTAAAAAGCTTATACGGGCTTCTTCGAGATAGGTATTGAAAAGTGCATTATTTACATGATTGAGAGGATCAAGATCTCTGAAACGGACGGGAATGTTTGTCCAGTGATAGAAAAAATCAGGGTCATATTTTGGTCTAAACATAGGTATGAGATTTTTAGCTGAAGATGCGGGGGAAATTGGCAAATGACAAATCTAAAAACTTACTCTGGGAGCTATATTTGTTATATTCCTGCCGATCAAATTCAAACCAAGTAAAATTACGATGGCCAAGAAAAACGAAAGAGATTTTTTAGAAGAATTATTGGTAACTCCAAGTCCTACTGGATATGAAAAAGCCGGTGTTAAAGTGTGGAAAGAGTATGTAGATCAATTTACCGATGAAGTGGTGACGGATGCATATGGTTCTTGTGCCGCCAAGATC
The DNA here is from genome assembly GCA_040904925.1 of Gracilimonas sp. Classification (GTDB taxonomy): domain Bacteria; phylum Bacteroidota; class Rhodothermia; order Balneolales; family Balneolaceae; genus Gracilimonas. Next base: position 113,086 of record JBBDSP010000006.1, read on the forward strand.
AACATGAGCGGAGACGTGGCAACGGTAATGCTGGAAGCTCACTGCGATGAGATTGGAATGGTGGTGCAGCACATTACCGACCAGGGATTTGTATATATAAATAAATTGGGTGGAAGTGATTCTACTATAGCAAGAGCCAAGAAAGTATTCATTCATAATAAGCGGGGCCGGGTAGTTGGAATTACAGGCAACACAGCTATTCACCTACAGGACAATAAGAATGGCGGAGGTAAGCAACCGGCGTGGAAAGATATTTATGTGGATATTGGTGTTTCATCAAAAGAGGAAGCCCTCGAGTTGGTACAAGTCGGTGATCCCATTACATATGCCACAGATACCGAATTTTTGAATGATGATCTGCTTTCAGCCCGTGCACTCGACAATCGAATTGGTGGATATGTTATTGCTGAGGCTATGAGAAAGCTGAGCAAGAATAAAAAAGATCTGAAGGTTAATGTGATCGCTTTGAATTCAATTCAAGAGGAGGTGGGTGGATTTGGAGCCCGCATGATGAGTTATCGGTTCATGCCGGATGTTGCACTGGTAACAGATGTAACACACTCCACAGATACACCCGGAATTGATCAGAAAGAGCATGGGACGATTGAGTTGGGTAAAGGTCCCACCGTACAGCATGGAGGCGCTAACCATCCAAAAGTGGTAGAATTTGTTGAAGAGGTGTGCAAGAAGAATAAGGTCGATATTCAGCACGAAGCTACCAGTGTGAGAACGGGAACAGATACCGACAGTATCTTTTATCAGCAGACCGGGATTCCGAGTGCTTTACTTTCTACACCGCTCCGATATATGCATTCGCCGGTTGAGATCGTTTCTATGAAGGATGTAAATAACCTCATTGATATCATGGTAGAAACTGTGTTAGCTATGCGCCCTGATCAGACATTTTCAGTTTTTGAAGAATAGTTCAGAGCTTAAGCTACCAGACATAAAAAAAGCCTGTTCAGGAAACTGAACAGGCTTTTGTCATTTTAGACTAAGAAAAACTTAGTTCGTATAACTTGGTGGTAAAAGTACACCATCAATGATATGTATTACACCATTGGTTCCTTGAAGATCAACAGTAGTAACGTTGACTGATCCATTTAAGGTTACATTCCCTTCTCCATCAATATTAACTGTGATGTCTTCACCTTGAACAGTTTCAACAGTCATACCATCAGTAAGATCTCCGGCAAGAGCTTCAGTAGCTGCTACGTGATAAAGTAATACTTCTTCAACTTGAGCAGCGCTTAGTCCTTCCAGGGTACTGCTAATTTCAGCAAAAGCAGCATTTGTTGGCGCAAACACGGTAAATGGTCCGTCACCTTCTAAAGTAGCTACCAATTCTGCATCCACAACTAAACTTACCAATGTAGACAGGTCATAATTTTTGGAAGCGATCTCAACTACATTCTGGAACTCGTTTGGCAAGATCACGGCATCGATAGCATGAACTACTCCGTTGTTTGTAAAGATGTCTGCTGCTGCAACCATAGCTGATCCGTTTACAGTTACTTCACCATTATCCACGGTTACATATACGCTTTCTTCTGTTAAAGAAGCTGCGGTTTGTGCTGCTTCAAGATCTTCTGAACCTACTTCGATCGGCAATACATGATATTGCAAGATCTCAGCCAGTTGGTCAGTAGTTAAACTTGCAAGTAATCCATCCGGAAGGTCAGCGAAAGCATCATCCGTTGGAGCGAATACAGTAAATGTACCTTCGCTATTTGAAAGAGCTTCAGCTAGACCTGCATCCACAACTGCGCTTACAAGTGTTTCGAAATCATAGCGCTTAGAAGCAGCGTCAACTACAGTTCCGTAAGCATCAGGAAGAATTACCTGATCAATTGCGTGAATTACACCATTGGAAACATCAACATCTGCTGTCACTACATTTGAAGATCCGTTCACAGAAACCTCACCATTATCAACCGTTACAAAGACCTCACCACCAGAAAGTGACTCAACAGCTTGCTCCGGACTCAGGTCACCAGAAAAAACTTCACCTGAAAGGACATGGTAAGTTAGGATCTCTGTGATCTGATCTGCTGAAAGGGAAGCAAGTAATCCATCCGGAAGGTTAGCAAAAGCGTTATCGGTTGGAGCAAATACGGTGAAATCTCCTTTGTACTTTAAAGTTGAAGTAAGACCAACTTGATCAACTGCACCAACTAAACTGGTAAATGTTCCCAATTCGTTAGCTTGATCGATTATGTTAGCGTCTCTGATTCCTTCGGGAAGAAGGACAGCATCTATGGCATGAATAATACCGTTAGAGGCTTCAACATCGGCAGTAACTACATTGGAGTATCCGTTAACCAAAACACCGCCTTCAGCTTCCACAAGTAGCTCTTCACCTAATAGGGAGGCTACATCCTGAGAAGCATTAAGATCTCCGGAAGCAACTGCACCTTCTACTACATGAAATTGCAGTATTTCAGCAAGTTGGTCATCGGTTAAGCTTTCTAAAGTACCTTCAGGAAGGTCGTTGAAAGCATCGTTAGTTGGAGCAAATACGGTAAAAGGACCATCTGCTTCAAGTGCTGCCGTTAGTCCGGCATCTACAATAGCCTGAACCAGAATAGAGAAATCGTCATTCTCTTGCGCTGTTTCAACTATGTTCAATTCTGTCATCCCACTCGTTCCACCGTCGTCATTTGAGTCATTACCGCAACCGATAAATGTCACAGTTGAGATAAGTAGAAGAGAAAGGAATAATTTCATTTGTGATGAATAGTATGATAAATTCATTCTTTCAATATTTGTGATTAAGATTAAACTACATTCCTAATACACATTGATATTGAGGTATGACTATTCTTTTCTGAAAAAAATTCTAAAAAGATATTTCTACAGATAAAGAAGGGCTAAAACCGGGTAAAGTCCGCTGATCGCGCTGATAATTTATTTGGTTACCGGTTCCACTATGTGGAGTTAATGTATAGTAAACAGGGTTTTTACGGTTCATTATATTTACCAGATCCAGTCTAGTCTCAAATTTTATCTGATCACTAAATTTGAAAGAATAATTAAATCCAAGATCGAGTTGAAGGTGGTAGGGCAGGGTTGAGGTTTCAGGTGAAGTAAGGTCGAACTCTCCAAAATTAGTCTCTCCATGTATGCCTAAATAATTATAATAGGCTTTGTTGAACCCCCAATATTTCACAGGAACCCACTTAATGTTAAAGAGTGCGTTGAAATTCTCAAAGGGATACCAATTGATGAAAGTGGATAGTGCATAGGGCTCGCTCCATTCCGTGTGGACCATTTCGCCATTAAACCTGTCTTCAATTTTTTCTTTCGACACGTTTACCTGATGCATTACATTCAAAGTTAATCTTGGCTCTGTGAACCTCACTTCAGTTGTAATAGCCCCACCGTAAGAAAAACCAGATGATCGAGATAGATATGAATTTTGGTCTGCCAGTCTGACTCCAGATGATGTTTGGGGCTGAAGTAGTTCGTGATAATTTAACCTCCAGTTAACTGCTTTCCTTTTATAATAAGACTCAAAGCTAAGCAAGAACTTGTCGGAGGGTGTTACCGACCAACTGAAAGACGTGTGATAGGATCTTGGAACTTCAGTAGTACGATCGTTAGGCAGCCAAAATTTATAGGATGGAATTAAGGCAGTAGGTCCAAAACTGGACAGGTCAAATCGGTTTATAAATTGATTGTAAATTCCGGTTGATAATTTGATGGAATGGTATCCGGAAGCAGTTTCATCCGAATTATATTCTGCTGAAAATCGTGGTTCTAAATGGAATGAATTTCCATTTGGTAAATACGTTCCCCGGGTTCCGAAGGTTAGTTTGGTTTGATTGTTCGGTGAATGAGAAAATTGGGAAAAAGAACTAAATATAAATGATTCACCGGATGTTGCAGTGGGAAAATAAAAAAGATCACTCAGCTTAAAATTGTAAGTTATAAATCTGGGATCCAATCCAATCTCGAGTTCACTCTTAGAATTTAGATTATATTTTAATCCGGCACTTAAACTAATTTCTTTGATCGTGTTTTCATTCTCATTTACACCGGGCATAAAATCCAGGTCAGAGAAATACTCATAGGCATCTATTGCATTTGCTCCATTTTGGGCAAGGTCATCATCTCCGATCATACGATAATTATTCTCGAATTTTGAGTAAGTGTAATATGCCTTAAGCCAATAGTCGGTTCTAGCAGTAAGTATTCCGCTTTGCTCTATGTTGAGCATGGAATTACTCTGAGTTGCTTTGTCTTCAGAGAAAAAGAAATGAGGCTGTTGGGAATTGATGGTGATTCTTTCTGAAAGCAGTTTTGTATCAACAAGGCTTTTCCCATAGTAGCCTGAGATCAGAAAATTTGAATATGGATCAGAAGATCTTTCCATCGCAAAATGCAGATCATAAAAGGCAACATCAGAATTTTGAATGGAAGGATCATAGTGTGCTATGTCTGACTCATCACCCATGATGAAATTTTGCAGCAAGGGATCTAACCTGTTCCACTGATCGAAAGTGCCGGATAGGGCAGGAGCCTGATAAGCATCCCAGATATTAATACGGGCTCCTATCATAGAATTCCAGGCACTGCCATCCAAAAAAGGTGCTTCAATTCTGGCATTCACCGCATAGGGGTCTGCCTGTAAAATTGCCGAGGACTCAGAGCGATCTTCAAGATCATGTTTAAAATCTATAAATCCGGAAAGAGCACTTCCTTTGTCAGCCTCAAATCCGGATTTCATGATCTCGATCCGGTCGATGGAATAGGGGCTGAATATCCCAAAAGTATTCCCGGCAATGGTAGAGTTATAAATAGGTACGTTATCCAGCTTTACAAGATGGTCTCTTGAATCACTTCCCTGAATATTGAAACTCTGCTGACCTTCTGAAAATGTGACACCTGAAAAAGCTCTTAAAGATTGAATAACATTTCTGTCGGCACCTACATAATTTTCGGTTATAGAGTTAAAGGAAGTTCCAGAAGCTGCAGGGTTTATTCTTAGATCAGGAGTGTTACTGCTAACAACCAACGGTTCCATCATATAGCTTTTAGGCGCAAGCTCGATAATGGTAAATGAATTTGATTCAGGCCCTATTGTAACTTTACGTCGTTTTGACTCATACCCCACAAAACTAGCCTGAACCTCATATTCTCCGGATATAAGTGATGATATATTGAAATAACCATTCCGGTTTGTAGCGGTGGCCCCAGAGGCATCAGCAATAAGTACTGTGGCATTTGGAAGAGGCTCTCCGGTCTCTGAGTCTCTTACATAACCTGAAAAGGAACTATACTCAGGCTTTTTGGAAGGCGAGCTTGTTATGACATACGTACCGGTAGAGAGAATAATATAATCAAGATCAGAAAAGGATAAGATCTTCTTTAAGATATCTTCAACGGGTTTATCTCTTTCACTGATGTAAATCAATTTACCCAGATCCAATTTTGAATCGTAGGCAATATCGATATTGGATATATTTGAAAGCTCGATGAGCGCTTCTTCAACGCTTACGCTTCTTAAGGTAAGGGAATAGGAATTAGAAGAATCTTTCTCTGATTGGGCAATAGCCGTATTATTGATCGTCAACAAACATAATATGAATAATAAAACCCTCATATTAATTTGTTGAGATCTTGAACCCATTATGAGTTTTCTGATAGCTTAACCCTTTGATTGTGCAGATATCCTGAATGATAGATTCAGCATCATCAGGCTTATTATAAAAAGCTGAAATACTATTGCCTTCTTCTGGGACTACGCTTTGGTATTCAATAGTGATATCAAACCGACGTTCCAATTTTTCGAATGCATGGGTTAAGGGCTCTTTTTGAAAAGAAATATTATTTGATAACCAGGCCACTGAGTTTTTTAGATCAGCTTTAAGCTGAGTCAGTTCAAAGTTCTGATCGATCACTGCTTCATCATTCTCCTCGAGTATGAAAAATCTTTCATCTGATATATTGAGGTACTCAACCTTGCCTTCGGTAACCGTTACTTTGGATTTAATACCATTCTGTTGATTCCAGTCTGTTAAGTTAAATTCTGTTCCCAAAACGGTAACTTGTGAATTTTGAGTAGTAACCGTGAAAGGATTACCCGGCTGGCTATCAACTTGAAAATAGCCTTCACCATAAAGCTCTACATTACGGCCGGTAAAATTAAAAAGTCTCGAGTACTTAAGCTCAGAACCGCTATTTAGGGTGACATCTGAACCGTCGGGAAGAGTAATTGAGGTGATCTCACCATTAGAGACCTGAATGCTTTTAGGAATTGATAGAAAGACGACTGTCAATAAAAATGCAATAGATGCCGCGATTGAATAAAGTTTCCAGTTTTTTCCAGATGAATTTTTATTCTTCTCTTCAGTTGTTTCTATTTCTTGAAGAATATTATCGAGAGCATGTTCTACTTCAGAATCAGAAATAGATATTTTATCTTTTTCTGCTTTTCGATAGTGCTCAATTTTGTTTTCAAGTTCGTCGGAATGAGGATTGTGTTCATCTTCCGATTTTCCGTGATCATGTATATTCATAAGGTTATTTCTATATCACGTGGTTATATACCTCATATTCTTCCCGCAAATATTTTAAAGCCGAAACAATATGATTGTTAACTGTTCTTGCTGAAATATCCATTACTTCAGCTATTTCTTCATGTCGGAGACCATCAACTCTACTCAGTTCAAAAGCTTCTCGCTGTCGTTCCGGAAGCTTTTTTATAAGTAATTCAATAGTATTTACGGTCTCCTCAATGTAAGAATCATTTTCTTGATCTTGATGAATAATCAGGGCATTGGATGAATGATCCGAGTTCTCTAAAGATTCGAACCTGTTCTTGTAATCTCGTACATGATTCAGGCTAAGATTACGGATGATTGTGAAAGTAAAAGACTTCAATGATTTTGAAGGATCTAAACTATCACGGTTTTTCCAGATCTTTATAAATGCATCCTGAACTATGTCACATGCTTGAGGTTTAGATTTAACATACCGATATGCAAAACCAACAAAGTGCTCATAACATGAACGGAAAAAGTCAGAATAACTGTCTTTGGAACCGTCTCTTATATCTTCACACCATTTCTGAAACTGATGATCGGTAATGTTTTCCATACTGCCTACAGCTAATACACGTAATTATAGTCTTATGACTACTCCGGATTAACTAAAATTTAACAGGAAGCGTTCTCTCTAACCCAAAGCCCTTGAAATTCTGTTTTTTAGGGCTTCGTAATAGGAGGGATATTCTTTGGTGTATGGTTCAATAGGTTCGATATGAATATTCCGATAACCAATGTGGTCTGCTTGTCTGAATCTATCATACAGTTCTTTTGAGAGTAATTGCAGGTCCCCATTGTAACAAACAATATTTCTGGAATTCTTATTCGATTTTGATTGGAGTAGATACAAAGTGTCTTCTTTTATTCCCTCAATATTACCGTAAACAACAGACGCTATTGGCTTGTAATGAGAATATTTCTGCCCCGGACTCTTTGGAGATTCAACTTCTGATCCTGAAGTTGAATCTCGAACGGTCGTACCCAAAACTGATTCAATTTCTTTTGTTCCGATCTTTCCGGGACGTAGAATTGTAGGGAATTCTGAACTAAGATCGATCACGGTAGACTCTAAACCGACTTCCGTGTTGCCACCGACAATCACAGGAAAATCATTACCAAAATCACTCATTACATGGTCAGCTTTAGTAGGGCTTGGCCGGCCAGACTTGTTAGCGCTTGGAGCAACAAGGGGACCGGTTGCATAGATTAATTCCAAGGCAATAGAGTGATCGGGCATTCTGATGGCCACCGTATCTAATCCGGCTGTGATTAGATCCAATACCTCCGGTTTCTTTTTAAATATGATGGTCAACGGCCCAGGCCAGAATTCATCAATAAGCTTTTTGGCTGGATCAGGAGTGACAGCTACAAAGTCATTGACCTGATCGATATTTGATACATGAACAATAAGAGGGTTATCAGCCGGTCTTCCTTTGGTTTCAAATACTTTTTTTATGGCAGAGGGATTCCGGGCATCAGCCCCTAATCCATATACGGTTTCGGTAGGGAATGCAACTACCTCACCGGACTTAATCAATTCAATATATCTGCTAAGATCAGGCATGGATTTCACTCAGTACAAGTCCTTTTAAAAATTCGAAAGCTGCCTCTTTGTCTGGAATTTCATCAATAACAAAACGAACAGTGTCTTTTTTTTGAATTACCTGAAATTTATCCTTTTTGTTTGTTTCGATCTTTTCAAGGATCTCCTGAAATTTACCGGAATCATAGAATCTTTTTCCCATATCAGATTCTTGTTTTGGACATACCAGCCACATTCTGTCAGCCCTGATGGTCACTTTAGTAAAGAAGTTTCGCGAGGCAAATAATTTGATCTTACTCGCTAGGATAAGATATTTAGCTTCATCGGGTACCGGGCCAAATCTGTCTTCGATTTCTTCTTTCCAGTCATCAATATCTTCGGGTTTTGAGGCTTGTGAAAGTTTTCGGTATAGGTTCAGGCGTTCTACACTATCCGAAACATAATTTTGGGGAAGAAGGGCTGTCTCATCAAATTCTACAACTGTTTCAGGAAGTTCTACCTCAATTTCGACATTCTCAAACAGATCGCTGAACTCAGATTGCTTAAGCTCGTTTACAGCATCATTAAGGATTTTGGTGTACAGATCGAAGCCGATATCATTGATAAATCCACTTTGCTCGGCACCTAAAATATCACCGGCTCCGCGAATATCGAGATCACGCATGGCAATACTAAATCCGGAACCCAAATCAGAAAACTCTTCCAGGGCAAGCAGTCTTTTTCGGGCCTCAGGACTTAAGGTTCGGATGGGATTCGTGATGAGGTAACAAAATGCTTTTCGGTTTGATCTTCCCACTCGTCCACGTAGCTGGTGCAATTCAGCCAGCCCAAAGTGATTGGCGTGATTTATGATGATGGTATTAGCGTTGGCAATATCAATTCCGTTCTCCACAATATTGGTTGAAACCAGCACATCGAATTTATGCTGATAGAAATCACCGATGATCTTTTCAAGCTGGGAGCCCGACATCTGTCCATGCCCAAAGCGAACTCTTATCTCCGGAACCAACCTGCGGATCATTTCAGCTACCTCTTCAATATTCTTCACTCGATTGTGGATGAAAAAGATCTGGCCTCCCCGTGATATTTCCTGGAGGATGGCGTCCCGGATCAATTCCTCGTCAAAGCTGTGAATTTCGGTGTATACAGGCTGTCGGTTGGGAGGAGGTGTATTTATGATACTCAGGTCTCTGGCGCCCATCAACGAAAACTGAAGTGTTCTCGGGATGGGGGTCGCAGTCAAAGTGAGTACATCAACGGAAGCGCGAAAGTTTTTGAGTTTTTCTTTTGCTGATACCCCGAAGCGCTGCTCCTCATCAACAATGATAAGTCCAAGGTCTTTGAATTTTACATCCTTGGAAAGAAGCCGGTGAGTTCCGATCACCACATCTACTTCTCCATTAGCTAGTTTTTTAATGACTTCTTTCTGCTCTTTAGCGGTACGAAAGCGAGATAGAGCCTCCACGCGAACAGGAAATTTTTCCATGCGCTTCATGAAGGTCTTAGCATGTTGTTCCGCCAAGATGGTGGTAGGAACCAATAAAGCAACTTGTTTATGGTCAAGCACGGCTTTGAATGCGGCTCGCACCGCAACTTCCGTTTTACCGAAACCAACATCCCCGCAAATAAGCCGGTCCATGGGGTGTTCACTTTCCATATCTTTTTTTACAGCTTCAATGGCATCATACTGATCGGGAGTTTCTTCAAACTCAAAGTTTGCCTCCAGTTCGGTTTGCCATTCATTATCCTCTGAAAAACTGTAGGCTTTTTGGGCTTTTCTTTTGGCGTAGAGTAAGATCAGTTCCCTGGCAATGTCTTTAACTTTCTTTTTCGTCTGCTCTTTCTTTCGTGCCCAGGCACCGGAACCGAGTTTTGTGATACGAGGAGCAGTGCCTTCCTTTCCTGAATATTTTTGAAGTTTATGAAGGCTGGTGACATTAACATAAAGGGTAGAATCATCTTTGTACTGAAGAACAACGACTTCCTGTTCTGAGTTTTTTACGTTGATCTTTTTGAAGCCCATGAACTTTCCGATACCGTAATCAACATGAACAACAAAGTCCCCACGATTCAGGTCTTTCAGTTCTTTAAATGAAATTCCTCCATGAAATTTCCTTCTCTTAGTTTTGGGACGATGGTAGCGGTTGAAGATCTGGTGATCGGTATAAACAGCTAAACCGGCGGGTTCGTACACAAAGCCTTCATGCAAAGACTCTACGGTTAATAAATAATTGAAATTATCGCTCGCATCACCGAGTAATTCTTCGAAACGATCACGCTGACCGTCGTTATCACAAAGAATTACTGTTGTCAGGTTTTGCTTTGAGTTTTTTTCGATCTGCTCCCTTAGAAGTTTGAAATTCCCGTGGAAATCCGGCTGGGGTTTAGTTGCAAGAGTAAGTGTGTCTTCGTCTTTCTCTGAGGCTCCTACATTTGCCACAAAGATCTGGTGGTTAAAACCGGCAAGCTCATTATCAAAAAGTTTTTCAGATATGTATAGTTCTTCTGGAAGATCGAGATCTTCGTTGTCTCCATGATCTTCATAGGCCGTTTCTGCCCTCTCAAATTGTTCAGCGATCTTTGATATGATCAGGTCTCTGCTCGATGTTACTAGAAGTGCATTGTGATCAAAGTAGGAGAGGAAGCTCGATTTTTCTGTATCCGGGAGATTGGTAAGATCAGGGATGATGCGCGCTTCATTTAAAAATGAAACAGAACGCTGTGAATCTGCATCGAATTCCCGTATGGTATCCAATTCATCCCCGAAAAATTCAAACCTCAGAGGATATTCTCCTGAATAGGGAAAGACATCAAGAATACCCCCACGAACGGCAAACTCCCCGGGTTCATCAACAAACCTTACCGGGTTATATCCCTGATCTGCCAACTGTTCTTTAAACTTATGGAGGTCGATCTCATCACCCTTTTTTAGGATCAGGCTGACTTCATTCAGCGCAGATGGAGGAGCAATTTTTTCTCCAATGGCTTCTATCGATGTTACAACAATTGCTTTGTTATGATCTGCTATCTCCTGCAGTGCCTCTGACCGCTGAACCAATAAGCCGGTATCTTTAAGTTGCTGACGGTCATATGGTTTGTTATTTGAGGAGGGGAAGAGGATGATCTTTTTATCAGCAGAGATCGCATCAAGATCAGCTTTCAGAAATCGTGCTCCCTCGTCGGATTCAGAAATAACGAGTACCTGATCCTTTTTTGAACCAAGCTCTGCAAGCAGAAAGCTATTTAAAGCACCGATGCTTTTTTTAAGATTCAGCTTCTTTTTTGAAAGTACCTGATCATAGACCTCGTTGAAAAGGCCGTTTTTATGGAGTTGTTCTTTTATAAAAGAAGTGCTCATGAATAGCTTTTGTGGAACTTATAATGCATCGAAAGATACGCTGTAATAGTGCCGATTAGCAAAGAAATTTGGTGTGTGACTGGATAGTGGTAAACAAATTTCGATATGAACCGTTCACGAAACTTCTATACCGTTGAGGATGGTTTTACTGAGAGTGAAACTCAAAAACAGAAGTCCGAAAGACCAGGCCAGATAAACCATGTAAAGATCTTCGTAGTCAGTGTAGATCAACTCTTCCACTTCGGTTGTTTCGAGCGCATCAATTTCGTCATAGATGCCTTCAAGCTCTTCAGTATCTGTTGCTCTGAAGTACCTTCCCCCGGTTAATTCGGCTACACTTGATAGCATTTCTTCGTCAATGTTGACCTCTATATTCTGATATCGACGGCCAAATATGGGGTCTTGAATAGGGTAGGGGGCTGTTCCGCGTGTCCCTGCTCCAATGGTATATATTTTTATGTCATAGGTAAGCGCAAGATCTGCAGCTGTAACAGGATCGATCTCGCCGGCATTATTTTGCCCATCAGTAAGTAAAATGATGACTTTACTTTCGGTGTCACTCTCTTTCAGACGATTTATGGCAGTTGATATTCCCATGCCAATGGCTGTACCGTCTTCAATAACGCCCATTTCAAGTTCATCGATAAGATCTTTAAGGAGTCGGTAATCTAAAGTAGGGGGCACAACGGTGAAACTTTGCATAGCGAAAGTAACAAGCCCGATTCGATCGGAATCTCTTTTATCAACGAAGGCTTTAGCAACTTCACGAGCTGCTTCAAAACGGTTTGGCTTTAGGTCTTCAGCCCGCATAGATGTAGACATATCGAGTACCATCACAATATCGATACCTTCAGCATTGCGCTCTACCGTTGTTAAGCGTTCCTGAGGTCTTGCCAATGCTATGATTAGTAAAGCTATACCTCCCCATAAAAGACCGGCCTGTACCCAATGAAGATGTGATTTCCAGTTCCCCGGCAGATCTTCCAGTAATTCGAGAGAAGAAAAGGTTAGGGTAGCTCGTCGCCTCTTAAAGTACCTATAAAGGTACAGGCCGATCATAAACGGAAGTATCAATAAAGCCCAGAACCATTCCGGATTTGCGTATTCCATTATTGCTCCCTTCCATTTGAGTTAGAGGGTTCCGGTTTAAATTGCGCATCATATTTAGCTTTAAGTCTTGAGATCCGGGCTGAATCAGCTAATTTTGCTCGTTCCAGGAATTCAACAGCATGGTCGTAAGTTTTCCAGGCGTCATCAAGAGTAGGGGTGAATTTGGCGAATTTTACCAGATCGGCTCGTTGCAGTACCAGTCTGGTTTTTTCGGCCATGGTGTCATCAACTCCATAAGCCTCTACATAACGAAGCATCTCAGAAGTGGTAGATTCCAAAGCGGGGATCTTATAAAGCTCTTCATAATACAGCCTTATTGCATCACCAATACTACTGTAGAAAGCTTTGAAATCTTTTGTTTCAGCGATGCTGGACTCTTCTTTGATATTCTTCAATTCGATCTCAAGTTCTTTGATGGGGTTGTAAAAAGGCTTGATCTCAGGTTCGGGTTCCGGTTCTTCTTTTTCTTGTTGTTCTCTGAATCTATACCACCAGATAAGAAAGGCTGCTATAAGAAAAGCAGCTAATATCCATGGCCACCAGAGGCGGGGAAATCCGAAGTTTGGTTTCATGGGTTTTAATGTGGTATCACCCTCAGCAACTACCGTTTTGAAGTATAGAAATATGGGTTCTGTAGAAACTACTGAAGTATCCTGAGCTGAATAAAAAGTAATCGGCATTGAGGGGATTCGCAGGTCTTCATTTCCAAAATACTGCAGATCATAGATCAGGCTGTCACTGAATTCGGATAGCTTAAATTGCTGTCTGTCAATGAGGTCGACGGAAGATGGAAAAGAATTCGTGTCAGGAAATTCAACTCTTTGGTATTCTTTATCGAGTTGAATAGTGAGAGAGTATTTAAATGTATCACCAATGCTTAGTGAGTCAGTATTTACTCTGGCCTGCACATTTTGTGCAAAAGCATTACCTGAGGAAAAGAATAAGGTCAACAGTATAAACAGGCGTAAAGCACCGGGCTTTAACAGGATGATTTTCATTTAATTTTATGTCAATATCTTTGGTTCATATCAGAGGCTGAAAATATAACATTGAGATGTAAATATTTTGCAAATCTGAGTGCTAACTGATTTTATGAAAGTAGCCTATTAATTCTTATTATTTTGAAAACAAAAATCTACAGTTTATTAAATGACAGTAATACGTTCTAAATGGGGAATAGGGATAATTGTGTTTGTCTCAATTATCTCTTCGATGTTGATATTAAATTTCACAGGAAATGAAACAACTCCCGAATTTAAAATTTCTTCCGAAAATGTTGTTGAAATAAAGGAAGATGTACAGCTTGATCCATACGGTTTCAATGTGATTAACAGCGAAGTTGAGGAAGGACGGGTAAAACGAAATGAGAGTTTGTATGTGATCCTTGATGGCATGAATATTTCTCCGCAGGTTATTTTTGAGATCAACAAAAATGCGTCAGGAGTTTTTCAAAGTAACAAAATTAAGCCGGGTCAACGCTATATCGTCTATAAAGAAAAAGGAGCAGATGAGCCTCACCGTTTGGTACTGCACAGCAATGCTCTTGAATATGTTGTATTTGATTGGAAAGATGAAATTAAAGTAACAACAGGCCAGAAGGAAGTCGAAACCCGGATTGCTGAGGCAAGCGGTGTTATTAATTCATCATTATATGAAACTCTTCTCGAGCAAAATACCAATACTTTACTTGCTAATAGTTTGAGTGAGATCTTTGCGTGGCAAGTAGATTTTTTCCGTTTATATCCCGGAGATAATTTTAAAGTGATCTATGAAGAGCGTTTTGTAGATGGTAAACCTTTTGGTATTGGAAAGATACTTGCTGCTGAATTTGAAAATAAGAATGAAGAGTTTGACGCTTTTTATTATGAAACTGAAGATCGTGCCGGATATTATGACAGTGAAGGCAATGGGGTTCAAAAAGCATTATTGAAAGCGCCTTTTAAGTTTTCTCAGAGGATCAGTTCGGGCTTCTCGCATAGTAGATTTCACCCTGTTACAAAACGAAGAGTACCACATTACGGCGTTGATTACGCTGCACCACTGGGAACTCCTGTTCTATCAGTGGGGGATGGAGAAGTGATCGAATCTCAGTATCGCGGTGCAAGTGGTAACATTGTTAAAATTCGACATAATGGAACCTATACTACAGCCTACCTTCACTTGAATGGTTTTGCGAGTGGAATTCGAAGAGGTGTTAGAGTTAAACAAGGTCAGGTTATCGGATATGTAGGAAAAACGGGACGTGTAACGGGAGTACATCTTGATTACAGAATTTATAAAAATGGACAACCTGTCAATCCTTTGACGGTGAAATTACCTCCATCTAAAGCAATTGGAGAAGAGGAAAAGAAAGATTTCATGAAGCATGTGGAGAAGTTAGAGCAACAGCTTAGTCAGATGGAAAATAACTCAGGGTCTGTGATCACCGCTTCGCTAAACTAAATTATCAGTATCTGCTTCCGCGTCGTTTAAAGAAGTTCATTAACGGCTGTACATAAGATTCATTTGTTTGAACCTCAACAGCATCGATCTTCATTTTAAGCATCATTTCATGGATATATGCTTTCTGCTCCATGCGTTTGATCTTGTAAGCTTTTCTAACCTTTGAACTTGATGTATCCACAATTTTCTCGGCTCCAGTCTCTGCATCTCTCAGTGTAACTAACCCGATGTCAGGCAGCTCATCTTCAAGTTCATCATTGATAATTAAATTTACCAGATCATGCTTTTGATTAGTGATTCTGAGCTGTTTCTCGAAATTATCATCCTGAAAATCTGAAGCAAGAACAACGATCGCTCGCCGGTCAAGTAAGCGGTTTATATAGGAAAGAGCGTCTGCTATATCTGTACCTGTCCCAGTTGGTTTAGTGGTATACAATTCTCTGATCAATCGCAGTACATGTGTTCTTCCTTTTTTTGGAGGAACTACTTTTTCAATATGATCACTAAACAAAACCAAACCCACTTTATCACTATTTTTGATAGCGCTGAAGGCAAGTACTGCACAAAGCTCAATAGCCAGATCCATTTTACTCTGACTTTGACTTCCAAAGGTTCCGCTTTGTGAAATATCGATGCATAGCATTAGGGTTTGCTCGCGCTCCTCTTCAAATATCTTAATAAAGGGATCACCGGTTCTTGCTGTTACATTCCAGTCGATCTGACGGATATCATCGCCATAATTATAGGCTCTTACTTCAGTGAACTCCATTCCGCGCCCCTTGAAGGCAGACTGATATTCACCCCCAAATAAGGTATTCACTATACCTTTGGTCTGAATTTCAAGCTTCCGGATCTTTTTAAGAATTTCCTTTGGGATCATATCTCACAAATTTGATTTATCTGATGCGAAGATAATAAATGAAGGATTGAATGTTAGTGTGTGAAGTGATAAAAATTATCAAGAAAAGCAGCATTTTTGAATATTCTACAAATCCAGCTCGATATCTGCCTCTTCATATTTCTTCCGTTCCATGAGTGGGTACAAAAAGAATAGGATCAACAGAAAAATACCGATCCAGTACATTCCCCAAGCATAGGTCATGTGGTTATTCAAAACACCTTTCATGGAGAAGAGATTATAAAAATCATGGGAAGATTTAGGAAGGTTACCGATCAGAGGCATTCTCCGGGCAACGGCATCGGCGGCATAGGCTGCTGATTCGATCCAGGCAAAGGCCGTGAGTATCAGTCCGAGTTGGGCTACAATTCGGCTGTGGTTCCACCATCCATATAAAACGATCAATGATGGTAGGATAATCTCAAACAAGGTTCCACCTAAAATACTCTGGAAGCGTGATCCAAAAACTCCAAAAAGGGTGTGCCCGGCCTCATGTATGATCAGTAAAAAGTTATCGATCAAAAAGAAGAAAGGGGTGAGTAAAAATGGATAGGAATACATCCACGAAAATGAGATCTCATATTTCAGGGCCATCCAGTATTGATCAGCCAGAATCCAGCAAAAAGGGATACAGATTAATGAGAACCACCACTTCTTTATGTGTGGCAATGATTTATCAAAATAGTACTGAATATCAAAATCCATGAATGCTGAACCTTTTGGTCTTTTATCAGGTTGTGATAGTAGAAATTAATTAAACAACGAACAAGACCTTTACATTATGAGCAAACCATTGAACGTCACGCAGAAATTAATCAAGAGCCATTTGGTTGAAGGAGAGATGAAACCAAGTGAGGAGATCGGGATCAAAATTGATCAGACGCTTACCCAAGATGCAACCGGTACTATGGTGATGTTGGAACTGGAAGCAATGGAGCTGGATGAGGCTAAAACAGAAGTTTCCTGCCAGTACGTGGATCACAATTTGATACAAACTGACTTTAAAAATCCTGATGACCATGTTTTTCTTAAATCTGCTGCAGAACGTTTTGGTATGTGGTTCAGCCGTCCCGGAAATGGAGTAAGCCATCCTATTGAAACGGAACGTTTTGCCATTCCCGGAAAAACATTAGCAGGTTCAGATAGCCATACACCTGCCTCGGGTTGCATGGGAATGCTGGCGATAGGTTCTGGTGGTTTAGACGTAGCCTTTGCGATTGCAGGTGAACCTCTTTTCATAAAAATGCCAAAAGTACTGGGTGTTGAACTGAAGGGTGAACTCCCGGATTGGGTTAGTGCCAAGGATGTTGTCCTTGAGATGCTTCGACGTTATGATGTAGATGGTGCTTCAGGCTACGTGATTGAGTATTTTGGTGAAGGTTTAAAAAACCTGGACACCATGGATCGCCATGTTATTGCAAATATGGGAACCGAGATGGGTGCAACAACCACTGTATTTCCGGCTGATGGTGAGATCCATCGGTTTATGGAATCCCAGAATCGTGGTGATGAATATGTTGAACTGCTGGCAGACGAAGGTGCTGAATATGACAAATATGAAGAACTGATCCTTGACGATATTGTTCCACTAATCGCCTTACCAAGCAGTCCGGGTAATGTAGTACCGGTTCGTGAAGTGGAAGGCAAGGATATCTATCAGTCTTATATCGGATCTTCAGCAAACCCCGGATATCGTGATTTTTGGATCACATCCGAGATCGTGAAGGAAAAAACGGTAAACGATAATGTTTCATTTGATATAAATCCTACCTCACGGCAGATCATCGAGAATATAGTGAAAAATGATGTGATGTATAATCTGGTGCAATCAGGGGCTCGTATTCATCAGGCAGGGTGCAATGGGTGTATTGGAATGGGGCAGGCTCCGGCATCGGGTCAGAATAGTCTTCGTACGGTGCCACGGAACTTTCCTGACCGATCGGGTACACCTGAAGATTCTGTATTTCTGGTTAGTCCTGAGACTGCAGCAGCATCTGCTTTGACAGGTAAGATCACTGATCCAAGAGACCTTGAGGAACTGTATAATATGAAATACCCGAAATACAGCCCTCTCAAGAAGGTTATTGTAAATACAGATATGCTCACTCCGCCAAAGCCAAAAGGGGAACGTGGTGAAATTAAGAAAGGCCCTAATATTTCAAGTATGCCGGATTTTGATGAGCTGGAGGATTTTGAAGTGCCGGTTTTATTGAAGATGGGCGACGATATTTCTACTGATGAAATTTTACGAGCCGGAGCAGAGGTGCTCCCTTTCAGGAGTAACATTCCTGAGATTAGTAAATTTACCCTCGATGTTGTTGATAAGAACTTTTACGACAGAGCTTTAAAATCCAAGGAAGAACATGGAGGACATGTAGTGGTGGCCGGTGAGAATTATGCTCAGGGTTCAAGTCGTGAGCATGCGGCTATTGCTCCAAGATATCTCGGACAAAGGGCAGTAATTGCCAAGAGTTATGCGCGTATTGGCTGGCAAAACCTGGTAAATTTTGGAATACCTCCATTTGAATTTACATCTCCGGATGACTACGACGATATTGACCAGGGAGATACCCTGAAGTTTGAAAATATCCGTGACAGTATCGAAAACCACAACTCTGCAAAAGTGATCAACATAACAAAAGGTAAAGAATACGAAGTGA
This sequence comes from Gracilimonas sp., assembly GCA_040904925.1. Classification (GTDB taxonomy): domain Bacteria; phylum Bacteroidota; class Rhodothermia; order Balneolales; family Balneolaceae; genus Gracilimonas. The sequence continues at coordinate 131,645 of JBBDSP010000006.1, forward strand.
AACATACCCTGAGTAATCGCCAACGAGAAGCCGTTTTGGATGGGGGAGTGATCAATACCTTCAAAAAGAATAAGAAGGCTTCGTAATATAAAACATCCATCATTTCGTTTCCCCGAAATTTGGGCAATAAGGTCAACAGGAGAGAAACGGGGTGATGGAATGCCTGAATACGGGCAACCAAGTAAACCCTGCCTCCATCACCCGGCTCCCATCGCAGTCTCGTTTGGGTTTTTATGCAATCTGAGTCGAATGATAAAAAAAACGGAATGATATAAGGTTAGTTCTTCAAATCCCTGAATCTAATTACTCCTTTCCCAAAATGCTGCCATATAAGACTGATATTGAGCATCGTATTGGGATCATCTGTATTGGTTCTCTGTGACTGAAGTTTCTTTCTTTTTCGGCTGACTTTACCCACACCCTTGAAAAAATGTAAGTGAGCTTTAGCCACGGCTAGCCACTCTTTAGGTTTACCGGAAAATAATGCCTTCCATGCTGCGACAACATCCAATATAAGTCGTAACAGAAATCTTTTTCTCAGGTTGGCAGAGGAGTAGTTTTTCCAAAGCATAAACAGGCTGTTTCGGAAGTTGTAATAAACTTTTCGGGGTGAACCCATCGGAAGGGAACCGCCGCCAAGATGATAAACCACACTTTCCGGTACATACCCGATTCTATGTCCCTGATTTTGAAGCCTCCAGCACAGATCAATTTCCTCCATGTGGAATTCAAAATCCTCATCGAAACCACCCGATTCTACGAACAGGTCTTTATATATAGCTAATGCAGCTCCTGAAGCCCAAAATATGTCTGAGCTTTGGTCGTATTGAGTTTCATCTTTCTCAACTTCCTCAAATATGCGCCCACGGCAAAATGGATACCCAAACTTGTCCATATATCCACCGGCAGCTCCTGCATATTCAAAATATTCTGGTTGCTCAAAGCTTTTGATCTTGGGTTGTGCAGCATCGATATTAGTTTTGGTAAATGCTCTGTTAAGTCCGTGGAGCCAGTTTTTATCTACTTCAACATCATTGTTAAGGAAAAGTAAAATTTCTTTTTCAGCGAAGGGTACAGCTCTGTTATTTCCACCGCAATAGCCGTAGTTTCTATCAAAGGACGCAATTTTAATTTCAGGATACGTTGACCTGATCCATTCTTTGGATCCATCATCAGAGGCATTATCGGCAATGATTATTTCGAAATCCGGATAGTCAGTTTTAGTTACGGAAGGAAGGAATCTTTTGAGATGCTCAAGGGCATTCCATGTAACAATAATGATGCTAAAGCCTTTCAACGAATGAATAAGATTTTGTGAATGTTTATTAAAAAAGTAGAACAAGAGTCACGAATGTATTTACTTGTTCTTAATGTTGGATTTAGGATGATACAAAAAGTATGATCAAGATAGGGCTTATTTCAGACACACATAATTATCTGGATCCTCAGGTTTCAGAGTATTTCAAGGACTGTGACGAAATTTGGCATGCAGGAGATTTTGGAACAATAGAGGTAGCTGATTCTCTGCAGGAAATCGCTCCGGTTGTTGGTGTTTATGGAAATATTGACGGACAGGATGTGCGTAAGGAGTATCCGCTTCATCAACGCTTTGAGAGAGAGGGCCTTAATGTCTGGATGACACATATTGGCGGCATCCCTGGCAGGTATTGTATCCCCATTCGTGAAGAGTTAGAGAAAAATCCACCTGATGTATTTATTTGTGGCCACTCTCATATACTGAGAATATCCCGGGATCAGGATCTGGAAAAAATGCTCTATTTAAACCCCGGAGCTGCCGGAAGACAGGGATTTCAAACCCACAGAACCATCATCCGTTTTGAGATCGACCGGGGGAAAATTCACAACGTTGAGGTTATCAATCTTGATCTGGATGAAGAAAGTGAAAATACCGGTGAGAAGGTAAAATCCAAAGCTAAGTGAGAATATTAATTCTCGTGCCTTTCGATCAATTCAACAGCATTAAAAGCTGACTGAACAACAAGCGGAATTCCTCCTCCGGGATGTGTAGACCCACCTACAAAATACAGTCCTTTAACTTCTTTTGATTTATTGCGGGGTCTTAAAAAAGCAGAAAACTTATCGTTTGAAGAAGTACCGTAGATGCTGCCTTTGTTGGATCGGTATTTTTCATAAAAATTGGATGGTGTGATCTTTTCTTTGAATACAATATGCTCTGAAACCCTCTCTAAACCTCTTTCTTCAAGCATCCGAATGACTTTATCTCCATATTTTTCTGCTTCGTCTTCCCAATTGTATTGATCGGTTAAATAAGGTGCATTGATCAAGACAAAAAGGTTTGAAGAGTTATTAGGAGCGTGCTCAGGATCGGAGTGAGAGGTATTTGCAATATATATGGTTGGGTCATCCGGCATCACTTTTTCCTGAAAGATCTGATTAAACTCTTTTTCATAATCTTCAGAAAAAAAGATGTTGTGGTGTTCCAGCTCAGGATAAATTTTGTTGATACCCAGCATCATGACGAAGCCTGAACAAGAAGGTTCAATTTGCTTCGCTTTTTCTTTTCTTCGGGGTGAAATGGAAGAGTCCGGCAGCAAATGTGTGATAGTTTCAGTAGCATCACTGTTGGATATGACGAGATCAGATTCAATTAATGAACTATCTTCAAGGATGATACCAACTGCTTGTCCCTTCTCTGTTTGGATGGATTTGATATTTGAATTGAAGTGAAACTTAACTCCCAGCGCAAGAGCGAGTTCCTGAAATGCTTCCGCTACTTTATATAATCCACCTCTCACATAATAACCACCCTGATTCAATTCAACATGAGGGATCACATTTAAAGTGGCAGGGGCAAGAAAAGGAGAGGAGCCGTTATAGGTAGTAAATCGCTTAAAAAATTTTCGCAAATACGAGGAGCTGAATTTACTGTCAACTCGCTTGCTTACGGTCGTAAAAGCATCAATTCCGAAAAAACTAAGGATATCTAATTCTTTCAGGTCTTTAAATTCATAAAGAGGATTGAAGATAAATGCATCAGCCGTTTTATTATAAAGGCTCTCCGAATATTTCAGGAATTCTGAATATGCATTAGCATCTTCAGAAGCAAAAGATCTGATCTCCTCTACAGTTGCCAAGTGATCTTTATAATTATTAAACACTGTGCCGTCGGGATAAAAGTATTTACAGATAGGATCGAGGGGAGCAAGGTCAAGATAGTCTGAAAGATCATATCCACATTCAGAGAATAATTTTTCGAGAATGAAAGGCATCGTCAATAGACTTGGGCCGGTATCAAAGCGAAAACCCTTCGCTTCAATTTGGTTCATCTTACCGCCAACAGAACTATTTTTCTCAAATACCGAAACCTTATGTCCCTTTGCTGCCAGTAAGCAAGCAACTGATAGCCCACCAAGTCCGGCACCAATAACTGTTATCTTCATCTAATTCAGTGGATCCTATTTGTCAGAGCTAATTCTTTTTACGTAAAAATCGTTTTACTCAGATATTTTCTGTTCTATTCGCTTCAGAGAATCTCGGATCTCTTTGAGTATTTCGGTAGCAGAATCTGCCTGTTGGCTGGGAGTTGTTCCGGTATTATCAGTCACTTTATCCCGTTGTTCAAAAACTAAGTTTCTGAATTCAAAGGCATCAATAATACCGATAAGTGAAAGGTCTGAAGTCCCTTGCCCCGTATTTCCGGCTGTCTCTATCTTGAGAATACTCAATCCAAAATACTTTAGCAGCGGACCTTCTTTAAAAGTAAGATCCTGAATTTTATCCAGCGGAATGGTTCTCTCTGTATGAAAGATATAGCCTTTTTTAAATCGTAAAGATCTGGTGGTAAGTTCACATTCCAGTCGTTCAAAATAGCGGTTCAGATAGAATGAGCCTAGGATCAGCCAGATCGGTATTAATGGGATCAATACTACTGTTATTAAACAGATCAATGAACCGAACCAAAGAAAATAGGTTTTGATCTTTGGGTTGAAGGAAGCTTTTTGAAGTATAGTTGCTTTTGTACTCATGATGGAGGTTAGTTACAGGTAATAAAAAAGGCGTCTGTTGTAGACGCCTCATTATCTAAATAGTTACGGTGATTAACAACCTACATATCGCGGGAATTTTCATAAGAAGCCACATCTTCCTTCTCAATAAAATCCATGGCAGCTGAGTTCATGCAGTATCTCAGACCGGTGGGTTGGGGGCCATCATCAAAAACGTGCCCTAAATGACTTCCGCAGTTAGAACAGACGATCTCTGTCCTTGTCATCCATAAACTATTATCCTCACGTTCACCCACTAGTGAATCGGCTAAGGGTTTCCAGAAGCTGGGCCAGCCTGAACCGCTTTCATATTTATGTTCAGAGCTGTAAAGCTTCTGTCCACAAGCGCCGCATACGTATATTCCGTCTCTTTTATTACTATTGTATTCATTTATCCAAGGAATTTCAGTTCCCCGCTCTCGTAGAATGCGATACTCTTTAGAGCTCAGAATCTGTTTCCATTCGGCTTCTGTTTTTTGGTGAGGATATTTTTCATCAGGCAAGGTATCCTGAGCGGCGGTATTAAGAACTGGTGATTCAATTTCTTTATGAGTGTGTTCAGAAGCAGGTTCATTATTCAGAAAAGTAAATATCAATAACCCTGCCAAGGTAAATACACCGGCTAAAACTACATATTTCATAGTTGTATAATTGATTGAACTTTTAAAGTACACAATGCAATTAACAGTACGAATTCAGTTTTAGTTTAGATTGGGTAATATTTTTTTGAACAGGTGAAGAGCGAGAAAACTAATTTAACCAAAAAGTCATCCTTGTAATGTTAGATAATTAGAGGGCAATACTCCTGCAGCAGCATATCATATCTCCCAGCCTTATACACCGATCTCTTTTGTTTTCTCCTTCACCAAGGAGAAAGACGCGTTGATAAAACTCTAAGCTATAACTAATCATCTACACTTTTATCAATATCAAAAAAAGTCCTCTCCTTGTGAAGGAGAGGATTTAGGTGAGGTCTGAGTATAGGGTTAATGGCTTTTAATACCTTTTGTGAAGCTGATTCGTTCAGAAGGGGAAGAATGTCAAAACCGTACTTACTATGATTACATAATAGGTTATGGAATGCAATTCGAATTGGGATCCTTCGGAGTACCTTCAGCGTGTCCGGAAGAAAGGTATTAGAATCAGTATAACTTTATACCAAGTATTTACCAGTCAATATCCCAATTATTATATTCATCTCTGAAACGTTCAGGTGCTTTTTGTTTAAAGAGACGAATACCGGCCGTAAAACCAACCCAAAAGCGATATTCACGGCCTTTGCGCTCCGGTGACCACATACTGTACCAGGTATAATCTTCAGCGCCATTTACACGTGTTATCTGGGCATTCAATGATGGGCCACCATAAACAGAGAACCCATCAGCAAAACGCTTACCCAATAAGAATTTGTAGGAATAAATGAGATTGAGATCCCTTGACCATTTGTCCTCAAATTGATGGGTGACTGCAAATTCCTGATTTACGTACATAGTCTCATTCTTCCAGTTTCGGAAGGAATCCTGGATATTCTTTTCAAGTCCCACGGCCAGTCCTACCCGATAAACATCCCGGTTTAATAAAGTGTTATACCCGAATATTGCGGAATTATAAACGCGATGTGTTCCAAGCGTGAGTCCAACATCGGTGAACCCCCCGTCAGAAAACCTGACGTCTATATTTTTACGTCCGTTTCCATAATAACTGATCAATCCGATGGGTACTCCCTCAAATTCTTTAGCAACGTTTATAAGGCCAATTTGGAGTCCGGTTGCAGTTTCTGAAGCATTAAGAATTCCGGCAAACTGAAGTCCGTTAAGATATCTTGCAATGTTTGCGCCTCCTGAAATAGAAACTCCCTCAAGATCATTGGCAATGTTAAGTCCTCCGGCAAATAGTAATCCACTCGCATTCTTACGAGCAACATTAACCCCACCGGATGCCATCAAACCTTCAATATCTCCAAGCGCAATATTTGCAGCACCGGATGCCTGAAGCCCTGAAATATCAGAACCGGCAAAATTTAAGATACCGGCCGCCTGAAGCCCTTCCACATCCTCTTTAGCGATGTTTGCAATACCGGCCGCTTGCAAACCGGAAATGTCTCCCCAGGCTGCATTGACAATTCCCGAACCCTGTAACCCTTCAATGTCACCCTGGGCTATATTTCCAAGTCCTGAAAACTGTAGTCCGCTGGAGTTATTTCCAGCAATATTTAATCCGCCAACTATTTGAATTCCTTTCAGATCTTTACCCGCAAGATTTGTTAATCCGGCTATCTGGATGCCACTCATATCTTCTTTAGCAATATTACCAAGGCCGGCAATATTTACTCCGTATATATGTCCGCCACTTATATTTCCAAGACCTGCGATTTGAAGTCCGTGTGAGTAGTACTTGGTATAATTGACAAGTCCACCGATCTCGGCACCATCTAAACCACCATGGTATCCTGCAAGAATGTTGATGGAATACTTGGCGGTGTACTCAGGAGCTTCAAGTCCGTTAGTGCTTAAAGGAGGGAAGAGGGTAACCCTCCACTTTCGATATTTAAGGTCTTCACCTGAAGAATCCTGTGCTAAAATATGCTGAGGCAGAAGAAGACTTCCTGCTAAAAAAAGTATGAGTGGTAAAATTCGCTTGATCATAGATACTCAAAACTTGTAGGGTTTTAATTCGGTGACTCTCTACGATCTTTCTGAAAAAAAGTTAAGGTAATCCTCAAAAAAAGAGGCTGCTCTAATTTTAAACCACCGCAGGCTTCAGGTGATCAAATTCTTCATCCAGCTTTTTATTCCAGTTTTGAACTTCCTCAACTTTTTGAAGCAGATCTTCATATTTACCTTCAATATCTACCGATTCAATTTTATTACCCTGGGAGATATTGTTGACTATATCCTGATCATCGTCTGAAATAACCTCACCAAATACGGCATGCTTTCCATCTAACCAGGGCGTAGCGATATGTGTAATGAAAAACTGACTCCCGTTGGTATTCGGACCGGCATTAGCCATAGAGAGTTTACCCGGTTCGTTATGAATCAATTCATCATGGAATTCATCTTCAAAACTATAACCGGGGCCTCCACGGCCATCACCGGTTGGGCATCCGCCCTGGACCATGAAATCATTTATAACTCTATGAAAATTCAAGTTATCGAAATAGCCCCGTGTCGCAAGGTTTACAAAATTGGCAACAGTTTTTGGCACTCTCTCTTCAAATAATTGAATATTGATCGTGCCTTTACTGGTGGTAATAGATGCTTTTAAACTCATTGATTTATTGAAAGTGTTAAAAATAAGAAGTTAGAATCCAGCCCGGGATTTTCAACTCCTGTTTGTGCATTAGAAATGTGATGAAATTTATATCCAAAAGATACTATGGCAAATCTGTTTAATGAAAAACTGTTTCCCACTGTGATATCAAAAGTAAAGTTCAGGGTTCTTGCTTTGTCAGTAGGGAAATTATCCTCCATATAAATAATACCCCCAGTAGTTTGAAGAAAGGGGGCGATCAGGTTAGAAATTGAGTTTGTTAAAGCAAATCCGGCCGGAGAAAATCCAAAACCTGAGCGAGAAACTCTTCGGTTGTTTTCGTCTCTTTTTGGGTAATCAAAATGAATATATGGAATGATGTCTGCGGTGTACCAAAGTGTTTTTTGTGGAGAATAGGATCGGATGCTGCGTTGGTAACCGAAGGCGAATATCTGAGTCTGTGAGTTTTCAGTCTTCCCTAAAAATCTCATGGAATCCCCTGAGTAGCCACCCCATATAGACCATCGGTGGTCTTTATCAACTGGAATAGATTGAGCTTCAATTTTTTGCGGAAGCAATAGAAGTATAAAAATTATAGGTGCCAAAAAGCCGGATAATGGATAAGACTTCAATGATAAAATACTGTCAGGTTATGTGGGTTTCTTCTTGGAAGAGTTTAAACTGATTACAGAAACAATCCAAATGGCAAGCCATGCACCGGCTAAATAATAATTATTGCTGTAAACTAATATACCCACGGTAAGTCCATAAACTATATGATAAAATATTTGAGGAGCGGTTGTATTATTTGCCTTACGCTGCAGAGACGGCATAAAAAAAGCAAGTATTTTACTTATAAACAGGAGGGAAGTATAAACCCACAGAACGACTTCAAGCACCGTATTTGCGTAAAATGCAAACACTACAATGAAGAGCAAAATGATTACATCTAAATAAGCATCTTTTATCCAGGTCATTTATGTTATTCCGCTTCGTCTTCAATAGGATTGAGAGAGACAACTTCTTTGGCATGCAGTCCTTTATCCCCCTGATCCAGTAAAAACTCAACTTCTTCGCCTCGTCTCAATTTCTTAAATCCATCAGCCTGTATTTCGGAATAATGGACGAATGCGTCTTCTCCTTCATCTGTACTGATGAAACCATATCCTTTGGTGTTATGAAACCACTTTACCGTACCCTTTTGTTTATCTGACATAAATACCCGAATTATATTAACGTTTAAATGATGAGGTTTTTTCCTCAACAACTAAGCTAAAATAATTTTTGCAGATAATACAATCAACAGGAACTTAGATTTAGTTAGCGGATATGAAATTCCTCTACCCAAATAATAAATCCTTCCGGTTTACTGGACTGTGATAAGGCCGTATTTGTAATATGATTAAAATCCATTTCATTGGAAATATCAACCAATAATCCTTCAACCTTTATGATCTGACCATCTCGCAGTGACTTAATTTGGTTTTCGATCTCTGATGTAGATGGTATCAAGTGCCACAGATCTGTTTCTCCATAAATTTTTGGTACAGGCAGGGGTGGGCGGGTCAGGTTCAGATCAAAACTTCGGTCTCCTAATGTGAAAAATGTATAGTCAAGATTACGACTGTCAGAAAGTTCATTCCAGCCTACAACAGCATCAACAGGAGAATACTTGGAAAATGAGTCAAAGAAATATCGTTTCCTTTTGATAACACGAACCTCACTTTTGATTACCTTTTTTGGCGTGAAGGTGGCTCCTTTAAAAGTAAAAGGCTCCTGCCATGTCAGCCTCTCAATTTTGGGTTCTTCTTTAGCAGTTACACCCGGACCGTGGTTTACGGGGAAGTTGGAGTAAACGATATAGCCCGAAGCTACGAATACACAGAAAACTAAATATTTAACCATGATGGCTCCTTGTTTTTATTACAAGAGTGTTGTTGGTGACTGTTTGTTACATTTTTATTAGAACTCTTTAATTAAAGGGTTCGAGAAATGTTCCAGGATTTAAGGAGATGAGAGAAAAGAGCTGCCAAATAAAGATTAAAAATAGAGCGAAAGGCTTTTGTTTTTTAACCGTTACTAACCTTATCTTTGAAGCCTTCGATAAAGCCAAAGTGGCGGAATTGGTAGACGCGCGCGACTCAAAATCGCGTTCCTCCGGGAGTGTGGGTTCGAGTCCCACCTTTGGTACTTAAGCCTTGTTCATTTTTATGAATGAGGTTTTTTTATGAGAATCACTTTAGGAAAAGAATATCTAAAGTTGTGTTATCAACTGATCATGATTCCCTTATTTTAACTCTTATACCCATTTGGATTTTGTGACTGCCAGCGCCAGGTATCTTCACACATTTCCTCGATACCACGTTTTGCTGTCCATCCAAGTTCTTTTTCAGCTTTAGAAGGATCTGCATAGCAGGCGGCTATATCTCCGGGGCGGCGTGGAGCTATTTTATAGGGCACTTTTTTTCCGGAAGCTTTTTCAAAAGCGTTGATCATGTCTAATACGCTGGATCCATTTCCTGTTCCAAGATTGTAAACCACCAGGCCGGGTTTGGTCTCTAGTTTTTCAAGAGCTTTTAAATGACCTACGGCAAGATCGACCACATGAATATAATCCCGAACACCGGTACCATCGTGGGTAGGGTAGTCATTCCCAAATACAGACAGTTCTTTTAGCTTTCCTACAGCAACCTGAGAAACATATGGCATGAGGTTATTCGGGATGTCATTAGGATCTTCCCCGATTAACCCGCTTTCGTGAGCACCTACGGGATTGAAGTATCTGAGTAAAGCGATGTTCCATGACTCATCTGCAACGTAAAGATCTTTAAGAATATATTCGATGAAGAGTTTGGTCCGCCCATAAGGATTGGTCGCTGAAAGGGGAAAATCTTCTGTGATGGGGACTTTATGAGGATCACCATATACAGTTGCAGATGATGAAAATACAATATTTTTGACCCCGTGCTTCTTCATAAGCTCGCACAAATAGAGAGTACTGCCGAGATTATTTTCATAATACATCAGGGGTTTGGCTACAGATTCTCCAACCGCTTTGTATCCGGCAAAATGAATCACAGAATCAATTTTGTGATCTTCAAAGATGCTGTTTAAAGCTTTTTTATCCAGCAGATCCTGCTCATAAAATGTTAGTTCTTTACCCGTAATTTGCTTTACTCTTGTAACAGCTTTTTCACTGCTATTAGACAAATTGTCGACCACAATAACCTCATGACCTTCATTTAACAATTCTAAAACGGTGTGACTCCCAATATACCCTGCTCCGCCTGTAACTAATACAGTCATGATAATTACTCTTAATTAATTTTCTTTTCTAATTCTGAAATTACTTTATCGCAAATATCCCTGATCTTATCGGCAGATGCTTTAAGGTCTTTATCGGGTTTTTCATCCCAGATCAGCGTTTTTGCATGCTCGTATTCCTCTATGATCTGCTCTAAGCCAAGCATTTGAGCTACCGGTTTAATTTTATGGCCGGCCTTTCTGAAATCGATCTCTTCTCTGATTAAAAGGTACTTTTGGTAGTTTTCTCTGAACTCTGCAAATGATTCAATGGCTGCTTCAGAAAATTCCTTGATGAATTTTTCTTCCCCATATAACATGTCTTGTATCCCGGAAAAGTCAATAAGCTCGTTTTTATTGGTGCTCAAAATAAAATAATTAATCGTTTACGGCTTCTTTGATGTGATGAGGAGTGGGCTTCCCAAATTCATCTACATGTACAAACACAATTTTATCAATACTAATGATGGTTTCTTTAGAAAACTTATTCCTGACCACGCACTTAACAGTTATTGAGGTTCGCCCGAATGTAACAGTTTCCATTCCAATCTCAATCACTTCGCCAAGTTTTGCAGAATTGACAAAGTTAATTTCAGACATGTATTTTGTTACGATATTTCCCTTTCCAAGCTGACAGAGCACATAAATGGCTGCCTCTTCATCTACCCAGGAAATAACGGTACCTCCAAAAAGAGTACCGTGTGCATTTAGGTCTTCCGGTTTAATTAACTTTCTGCTGAAAAATCTCATTTTATCCTTATTGATTATTACTACATTAAAGATAAGAGATAAAGCAATAATGATATAATTTGTTTTATGATTCTTAGAACTTTAGGAATTAAAAAGTTCTATTAGATAATAAATAGAACTAGTATTATTGTAACAAAAACAAGAATAATTACTCTCTCTAAGTAAAAGAAATTCATTACGGCTTAGACATTATGAAGACAATTGCATTAACAAATCAAAAGGGCGGCGTTGGCAAAACAACCACAACCATTAACCTTGGGGCAGGATTAGCCAAGTTAGGTAAGAAAGTTCTTTTGATAGATCTAGATCCACAAGCAAATTTAACTTATTCATTACGCACACATTCGCATCGTCTCGATAAGACCATTTATCATGCCTTACGCGGAAATGTCAGCGTTGATGAACTCATTATTGAGCACAACGGTTTCGATTTTGTTCCATCTTCGCTGGAGCTTTCCGGTGCAGAGTTGGAATTAGCCAGTGAGCCTGCAAGGGAAGGGTTGCTCAAGAATGTGATGAAAGATCTTGAAAAAAATCATGATTACGATTACGTACTCATCGATTGCCCGCCTAATCTCGGGTTATTGACTTTAAATGCTTTTACAGCCGTTAAAGATATTTTCATTGTTCTGCAATCGGAGTATTTGGCGCTGCACGGACTCTCAAAACTGTTAGATCTTGTTAAAGTGGTTCAACAGAGATTGAATAACCAACTTGAAGTTGGGGGTATCATCTGTACACTTTATGATAGCAGAAAAAACCTTAACAAAGAGGTGGTAGGCCATATCAAAGACTACTTTGGTCCGAAGGTATTTAAGACCATAATTCGGGATAACGTTGCACTGGCTGAAGCTCCAAGTCACCACAAAACAATATTTGAATACGATGGCAACAGTGCCGGAGCACAAGATTACTTTGCGTTAGCTAAAGAAATAAAAAACGGCAAATAAACAATGAGTAAGAAAAAGAGCCTTGGACATAATCCGCTGGCATACAGCACGCGGAGGCATGCTTCTTTTGACTTTATTACTCCATCTGATGAAAACAGAAAGGAAGAGGATGAAAGTACGGATTCCCAAAGTGGCAGCAAGGTGAACAAAGTTACTGCTAGTTATTATTTGGAGGAGCCTCTTGTTAATACCGTTAGAGATTTGGCTGATAAAAAAGAAATGTCTTATTCTGCATTGGTCAATGGTATCTTGAAAGACGTTTTAAAAGATATTATTTCCGATTAAATTTATTATTTGTAACCAATTTACTTTTCTTATCATATGCCAACACTTAAGGCACTATGATCAAAATTTATAACTTTCTTTCTTTAACAGATCTCGCTCATAAATTTTCTGAAATTTATTCTGCGAACTATTCAGATCCTCTAAACCCTGCGTGGGTAATAGTTCAAAATAATGAGGTTAAAGAGTGGCTTTCTCTCCATTTAGCAGATAGTCTGGGTATAGCAGGCAATTTCAGGTTCATCTTCCCATCTGAATTTTTGTGGACTTTATATCGCATCCGTGAACAAAGTACCCCCAAAAACTTACCATCTGATCTTAACAGCATGCAGTGGGCATTGTTTCAATTATTTGAAGAAAGACCTGAGCTTCTGTCAGATATTCCTTTCGCGGATACCGCTGCGAAATCAACTTCACTAAAGTTCCAGTTTTGTGGCCAATTAGCGGATGTGTTTGATCAATATCAGGTGTATCGCCCGGAGATGATGCAGGCCTGGTTAAAACGGAATTTGGTAACTAAAAATGCTCACGAAAAATGGCAGGCTGCACTTTGGAAAGTACTAAATTCTACCTGGAATAAGAATGAGATGACATCCCAAATTCCAACCCGTGCAAAAGCTTACGATAATCTTATTGATTGGATTGAAGGGACTGATACCCGATTATTAGATAAAATACCTGGTATGCTCTTTACTTTTGGTTTGTCTCATAACAGCCAACCTTTTTTGCAGATTCTTTCAAAATTAGCTCCTTTCAAAGACATTCATTTCTTTAGCAAGAGAGTTCCTGAAAATTTTGGTGATGAATCTGCTGATCTTCTTTTTAAAAAATGGAGATCTTCTTTTGTTGAACAGATTGAACTGTTTAAGTCTTTTAATAAGCATGCTCCTGATGTGTTAGAGGAGTCTGACCTTGACGGGGAGATAGTTTCTATACCGGGGATCGAAGTTCATTCCTTCCACAATGAGCGGAGGGAAGTGGAAGTATTAAAAGATTCTGTGCTGCACTTTTTAAATGAACACAAGGAGGCAGGTCCACAGGATATCTTGGTTATGATTCCCGATGCAGAAGAATATGCTTCCTTGCTTGAATCTATATTTACCGGAGTAGATGAAAAAACATCGTTGCCAATTTCAAGACTTTATGATCAGCTAAATCCTGAAGAACATACATTGGAATCAATTTTTGATCTGCTTAGCTCTTCTTTTAAGCCAAGTATGGTCGCTGATATAATGAATCTGAACCCGATTAAAAATACTTTTTCATTTAGTAAGGGTGAGTTGGAGGTTTTAGAGGAATGGATCATTCAAAACAATGTCTACCGGGGACTTGGGGATGATTTCAATGAATTATATAGCTGGAAAAAGGGAATCAATCAGCTCCTGGCCGGATTGTCTATGGAGGCCTCTGATCTTGATTTGTATAGAGGGTTGGTGCCGAACAGCTCAATAATAACTGTTGATGATATGCACTTAACGGCCCGTTTTTCAAGATTCCTGCATATGCTAATGACTGCTGCAGATGAATCAGGCCGGGAGAAAACGCCTGAGGATTGGCTTGAGTTCGCTGATAAGCTGATCAGGGATTTTATTCAAGACAAAGTCGGAGATAATAACTCTTCAGGGCTTTTTTCAACCCTTGCTAAACTTAAAGAGCAATTAAAGTATTCACAGGTTACAAATGAGGTCCCCTATAGCCTTATTAAAAACTGGTTAAAAGATCAGTTCAGCTCAAATCGATCATCCTCAGGCAGATTTGGACAGGGTATAACGGTAAGCTCATATATACCTTATCGCTCGGTTCCATTTAAGTTCATAGCAGTATTGGGGATGAATGAGGGAGAATTCCCCCGGCGTTCAGTTCGCCCCGAATTTGATCTGATCTACGCAGACCCAAAACCAGGCGACCGTATCCAGAAAGAGGATGATACTTTTCTGTTTTTAGAGACCTTGCTTGCAGCCGGAAATAAACTGCATATCAGTTACAAAGGGCGTGATCAGAAATCTGATTCTGAGCGATTGCCATCCATTTTAGTACAACAGTTGGAGGATGTGTATCAGGAAGAAAAATTAAAGAAGTTTACTCATAGCCTTCATCCATTCAGCCCTCGTTATTTCAAGAAGGAAAAATTACCTGCCTCGTTCTCTGCAACTAATCTTTCACTCGCTAATAATATTCGTTCAGTACATCAGGAAACCCCCGAATTTCTTGATTATACTTATATACAGGATGACCTTAAAGAGCTAAAAAAGTTAGCCGTTCAGGACATTATTTTATTTTTTACTGATCCTTGCAAGTATATGGCAAGAAATTATTTAAACGTTTCTGATATTTTGGATGAAACTGAAATTGAAGATAGGGAAGCTTTTGATGTTGGAGGGCTTGAATCATATAATCTCAGTGATTTTCTGTTACGGAATATTATACAGGGTTACTCTAAAGAAGAGATCTATGATTATGCTCACAAATCTGCACGTATACCCGATAAGCTAAAAGGAAGGAAGGTGTTTGATGAGCAATATCAGGAAGTTCAAACATTGCTTAAGGAGATGGAGCCATTTGCTCAGGTCGAGCCCCGGGATGTTGAAATTGAACTCGATATTGACGGAATTGAGATCTACGGACGCATTTCAAATGTATATGAAGATGTACTGATTTCGAGTCGAGTCGGAAGGCGTAGGCCAAAAGATGAAGTGGAGCATTGGCTTCGTCATTTATTGCTTCTAAAACAGGGGGTAAAGATCTCAGAGAGTATTTTTATTACGAAAGAAAAAGAAGGAATTGAGGTTTTTGATCTAAGATCCGAGAATATTTCCATTGATGGATTAGATGCCTATATAGAATGGTTTTTGAGAGATGATAGTATGTTGACTAAATCTGCATTCTTCCCGGAAACATCAAAAGCTTATGCAGAATCCTTGCTTCAGGGAGATGATGAGCTTTCTGCATTGGATGAGGCCAGGAAAGTATGGGAGCCGGGCTACCACAGATCCCGAACCGAGAAAAATGAGTTTTACAGTGAGCTGATCTGGCGTGGTAAAGATCCACTTCAAACTAAAGCTTTCAAGGAGAATGCAATGACATTCTGGGTGCCATTTCTGAAGGCAATAGAGAAGGAGGGTGATGAGTAAGCCTCTTAAAGTATTTGAAGCTCCCCTTACAGGAATCAGCTTGGTGGAAGCAAGCGCAGGAACGGGTAAAACTTATAACATCACTTCTTTATATGTGCGTGCCATTCTGGAGCTGAATTTAGAGCCGGATCAGATCTTGGTAATGACTTTCACGGAAGCGGCGACAGCTGAACTTAAATCCAGATTAAGGGGTCGTCTGAAGGAATCTCTGAAAGCTATTGAAATCAAAGAACCTGGAAAAGATGATTTCCTGAAAGAACTACTTGATAAAAACTATAAGGACGCTGCCTTAAAGCTCAAAAAAGCACTTGAGAATTTTGATGAATCCTCTGTGTTTACGATCCATGGATTTTGTAATCGGCTTTTAAGTGAATACAGCCTTCAGTTTGACGTAAATCCCAACTTTGAAATACTTAAAGATACCTCGGAATTACTTCAAGACTGTGTGGATGATTATTGGAGGGCTTTTCTAAGATCAACCGAAGAAAGCAATTCTAATGCAAGAACCTTGAATTATCTGATCGAGATTGGTTTTGGTCCGGACGATTTGCGCAATGTGCTCGACTTCATCCTCAAATATCCACATAGCAGGGTAGTTCCTGAAAATATATCAACATCTGACTTTGAAGATATATTTTCGGAGTTGGAAACAACCTTTGGAGCAATCAGGAATGCCTGGAAAAAGGAAGGAAAAGAAATATCAGAGTTGTACTGGAGTGGAAACCTTAATGGTCAAAGCTTTAAGCTTACAGCTGATACCGTTCAGAAAGATTGGAAGATGATCAATGAGTTTGTTGAATCTGACAGTGCCGTTATATCAGTTTGGGATCGTCTTTACAGGTTTGGGAACTATATGCGAGAGAAAGGCAGTACGAATTCTTTTACCGTTCCGGATTTTGAATTCAACAGCTTGATAGAACAATACGTAGAGCTTCTTGAAGAGCTGAAATATCTGAAGCCGGCCTTTATCAAAGAATCTGTGGAAGAGATCCGTCATCAATTTGAATATCAGAAATCCATATCAAACTTAGTCAGTTACGATGATCTTCTTCAGATCGTTGAAAAGGGCCTTAGGGAAGATCGGTCAGGTTTTTTAAGCAAAAATATCCGTGAAAAATATCCGCTGGCGTTGGTAGATGAATTCCAGGATACCGATCCTATTCAATACAACATCTTCAGAACGGTGTATTACGGTGAGCAAGATACAGGTTTGTTCATGATCGGAGATCCCAAGCAGGCCATTTATGCGTTCAGGGGCGCGGATATCTTCACGTATCTTGAAGCAAAATCTGATGCCGATAAGAGCCAATCTTACAGTCTTAGGTCAAACTTCCGCTCAAATGAAGGAGTTATCGAAGGGGTGAACAGTGTCTTTTCCTATGCTAAAAATTCATTCCTTTTAGAAGATCTAAACTTTGAATCTGCCGAATTCCCTCATTCTATCAAAAGTGATGATGAGTATATAGTTCATGATTCCGGTGATCAATTGAAACCTTTGCAATTCATAACGTTAAATGATTTAGAATACACCAATAAAGATGACCTGAGAGCTGACATTTCTGAGATAGTAGCCGGAGAAGTAAACCGATTACTGTCAGGTGATTTTAAGTTGAAGGGAGATCCGGTACAGGAAAAGGATATCGCTATTCTGGTTAGGACAGGATATGAGGGAGAGGAGATTCAGGATGCACTCAGAAGTCAGGGAATCAATAGTGTGCTTCGATCCCGAAAAAGTGTTTTTAAGACAAAAGAAGGGGAAGAATTGTATCGTATTCTCAGTGCAGTTTTACGACCAGGGTATGAAGGCAGAATTAGATCTGCTCTGGCAACAACTTTAATGGGATATAATGCAAGCGATCTGCTTGAACTGAATGATAATGAAGCTAAATGGTCAGATATCATTTCATCATTTACAGAAATAAAGCAAAGTTGGACAGAGAAAGGAATCGAGACTGCCCTTGATCTACTTTTGAGAAAGTTTGGGGTTACTGAAAGAATATCAAATCAACCCAAAGCAGAACGACGAATTTCAAATCTGTCTCACATTTCAGAACTGCTCTCTAAAACAGCCAGGGAGCAACATCTGAACCCAAAGGGATTACTGAAATGGTTTTTTGGAAAAGCAAATGATGATTCAGATAAAGCTGGTTCCGATGAGGAAGAATTACGGCTTGAAAGCGATGAGGATCTGATTCAGATCACAACTATACACGCTTCAAAAGGACTTGAATATCCCATAGTCTTTTGTCCGTTTTTGTGGTCATCAAGAGCTAAACCTGACAAAAATTCTATCCTTAAGTTTTATGATGGAGACTCTACCGTCATCGATATAAGTCAGAATATAGATCATGAAACCAAAACGGATCATAAGCGGATGACGGAACATCAGAATCGTTCTGAAGATGTTCGATTGACTTATGTTGCCCTTACCCGCGCAGTTGCAGCCTGTTTTGTATTGCTTCCAAATTACAAATCCATTAAAGACTCACCGCTTGCATATATGCTGAATGGGGATAATGGAAGTGGGGAGATTAATAATTTCGAATCTATAAAGGAGAAGCTTTTAGCATCTGAAAAATTGCTTGTTCGTAAACCGGAAGTAGTTAGCTCTGGATCTTCAAAAAACGGGCCTAAGAAATTAGATCAATTAGATACAGCAGTTTTCAATAGGAGTGATGTATTCAATTTCCCGCGAATGCTTAGTTATTCATCACTTGCAGGTGAAAAGCACTCCGGGAGTTACGAAAAAGAAAGAGATGAAATTTATGAACCCGACAGGGAAGTTGAATCGCTGACCAACGATCGCTTTGGATTTCCCAAAGGTGCGCATGCCGGTAATTTCTTGCATCAGGTGTTCGAGGATATTTCGTTCGAGAATACCGTTGATCTTGAAAAACTGATCGCCAAGAATCTTGAATACTATGGCATTGACTTAAAATGGGAGAGAGTGGCTCACGAGTGGATCAAAGAAATATTGAAGCTAAACCTCAAAGTACCTGATATTACGCTTTCAGAGCTGAAAGATGGGGAAGTACTAAAGGAGATGGAGTTCTTTTTCCCGGTAGAACATATTGAACCAAATGAACTCTGGAAGATGATCAGGACTGATTTTAAATCAGGAAGTGAGGAGCAATTGCATGGGTTCATGAAGGGATATATAGATCTGACCTTCAGGCATAACGGCAAATATTATATTCTGGATTATAAGTCTAATTACCTTGGCAATACGCCAGAAGATTATAATAGTGAGGCTCTAAACGTAGCCATGAAGGATGCCGGGTATGATCTTCAGTATCATATTTATACGGTAGCACTGCACCGGTTCTTATCAGCTAAGATGAAAGATTACAGTTACGAGAAGCATTTTGGCGGAGTTCTATATCTCTATTTGCGTGGAGCTGTCAAAGGACTGCCGGGGAGCGGGGTTTTTTATGACAAACCGGAGTTTAGCCTCATTAAGAGGCTGGATAAATATTTTAAAGTTGGGGGCAAGTGATGGGAGTCTGGAAAAATTTACAGGATTGGAGGGAAAAGGAATTTATTACAGATCTCGAAACAGAATTTGCTCGTTTTTTAATGCAATTGGATCCGAAAGTATCTGATGAAGTCCTCCTTGCAGCGGCTTCCTTGATTTTTGCACACCGCAACGGACACCTGTGTCTAGACCTTAATTCAGCTCCACAGGATTCATATTTATTTACTGAACCGGAGACTGGGGTAGAGTTAAACCGTGCTATTTTCGATCAGTGGAAAGCATCACTGGAACAGTGTTCTTTTGTTTCTGATGGGGATGTATTGAATCCGCTTGTACTTGAAGAAGGCCGGCTTTACCTGCATCGATTATGGAAATACGAGGGGGAATTAGCCAATTGGATTCAAAATAAATCAGGGAGAACTCATCAACTCAATGACGATATTCGCCAGGTTTTAATTGAAATCCTTCCTCCGGAAAAAGACTTATTTGAGGTTAACTGGCAGCAAGTAGCAGTGATTTTAAGTTTTTTGAAAGACCTTGTGGTTATAACCGGAGGTCCCGGTACAGGTAAAACATTTACTGTTTTAAATATCATTGCGGCACATGCGAGGGTCCATGATGAGGAAAGCTATAGTATTGCTCTGGCTGCCCCAACAGGAAAGGCAGCACGTAGGTTGGTTGAATCCATTCAGAACGGAGTCAAGAACTTGCCAGAGGGCGTGAGTGATCGCATTCAGCTTCCGGAAACAGCATTAACAGTACATAAGTTATTAGGAGCCGGTTACAGAGGCAGTTCTTTTAGGTATAACTCGGATAACCAGCTTCCACACGATCTGGTCATTATTGACGAAGCATCCATGCTTGATATAAATATGTGGGTGCGATTGATTAGAGCAATCGGCCCAAAAACCAAACTGGTGATATTGGGTGATAAGGATCAACTAGCCTCTGTAGAAGCAGGGTCCATACTTGGTGATATATGTCAGGGTGAGAATTCCTTCTCCGGTGAGGTTGTGAATGCTGTTCAGAAGGCGAAGGGAATTTCTATCCCTGAATCTAATGCATTACCTGAAATTAACGACAGTGTTGTATTCCTGACCAAGAGTTACCGGTTTAAGGAGGATAGCGGAATTCAGAAATTGGCACAGTCTATCAATAACTCTGATCCTGATGAATGTATAAAAATCTTAAACGACCCTTCTTATTCGGATATTCAATGGATGCCTGCCAATTCAGATAATATTGCAAAAGTTATTCAACAATATGGCATTGACCATTATGAGGCATATTCAAAACGAGAAATATCTGATATAAGTGATGCATCCAATCAGAAAAAAATTCTGTGTGCTATACGAAGATCTCCATTTGGAGTTGAGGAGATCAACCATAGAATTGAAACCGAAGTAAAGAGAGTAAATGGCTTACTTGGAAACGCTGACTGGTATCACGGGCGTCCGGTTATGGCAACCAGAAATGACAGTGTTTTGAGGATTAAAAACGGGGAGATCGGTTTATTTGACAGCAGGGAAGAACGTGTCATATTTGAGGGAGACCATAAAGTATCTCCGGCACGACTTTCAAGTTATGAATCTGCGTTTGCTTTGACTATTCATAAAAGTCAGGGTTCAGAATTCGAAAAAGTGGCAATTATTCTTCCCGGAAGGGATAATCCGGTACTTTCAAAAGAAATTTTGTACACATCTGTAACAAGAGCCCGGCAAAACACTCTTATTATTGCAAATGAAGAAATATTAAGACAAACAATAACAAGATCAGTAACAAGAAAAAGTGGATTAAGAAACAAGCTCTGGGGAAAGGGATAACTAAAACAATATAGTACGGAACATTAGCTGGTTAAAAAGCTACAATACCGATAAGTGTAGAACCAAAAAGTTTGTACCCCAAAAAGCCAACGTATCAGGGGGAAACAGTTGATAGCTGTTTCCCCTTATTCTTTTCTCAATATCTGCATCTGTTAAATCAAAAACACTTAGATGTTTCTAATCGGGGTTAACTTAAATTAATCGAAAATCTCCGAATTTTTTCAGGTAATAAAAAACCTCGCCAGTTATTACACTGACGAGGCTGAAGTATTAATACTTACAAATATTCGAATTACTCAGCAGGTTTTACTTCGAGTAACTCTACTTTAAAGATCAGTGTTTCATTAGGTCCGATCGGGCTACCCTGAGGTGCTTGAGCACCATAAGCAAGTTCTGAAGGAATGTAGAATTCGTAAGTTGCACCTTCCCGCATTAACTGTACGCCTTCTGTCCAGCCCGGAATTACTCTGTTGAGCGGGAATTCAGTGCCATCATAAGGCTCTCTTTGCTGATTATAGAGCCCATGTTCTTGCGCTACGTCTTTTCTACTCGTGTCAAAAATAGTACCATCTATTAGCTGTCCTGTATAATGAACACGTACAATATTCTCGGCAGTAGGAGACTCACCATCGCCTTCTTCAATAACTTTATACTGAAGACCTGATTCAGTAACCATCACACCTTCTTTATCTTTATTTTCTTCAAGAAATGCCTGTCCTTTTTCTACATTTTCCGAACCTCTTTTCTGGGAGAGCTCCTGAACGTAGCTGTTGATCACAGCAAAAAGCTCTTCTCTACCCATAACTCCTTCTTCGGAATTTAATGCCTGATTGAATCCGGCAAGGTAGTTTTCAATATCAATATCATTAAGGCCTTCATTGTCCAGAAGCATACCATTTTGATAGCCAATGGCGTAGCTAACGCTGTCAATTTGAGTGGAGAGGTCGGCTTCGTAATTTCCGCTCGTTTTTTGATCGCAAGCTGAAATAAGCAGCACAGCACTTAGAATTACAGCTAAATTTAGGTTGTTCAAGTTCATAGTAAATTTTTGGTGATTATTATTTTGTTGATGATCTTTAATTTAGATTTATAAAATAGGGTAAATAACAGCAAAGTGGAATAAATAATCACTTATCTGTGTATATTACGACATCATAAGAAATTTCATAACAGACGAATACATTGACCTTTAACGATTTTGACTTTAAAGACGAGCTAAAAGCAGGCTTGCGAGATATTGGCTATACGGAACCTACTCCCATTCAAGAACAAGCCATACCAATTATACTTAAAAAGAAAGACCTGATCGGTGCCGCCCAAACGGGTACCGGAAAAACAGGTGCGTTCGTAATACCGGTGCTCCAACAGATACTAGAAAATCCATCAGAGCACACACAAGCGCTGATCCTTTCACCAACACGAGAACTTGCTCAACAGATCGACGAACAAATATTTGCTCTCGGTTATCATACCGGAATTTCCTCAGCTACCGTAATTGGTGGAGAAGACTTTGCGAAACAAGCGAATGCTCTGCGTTCAGGAATTGATATTGTAGTAGCAACACCCGGTCGACTTATAGACCAAAGCAAAGTGCTGGATGTAGATTTCAGCCATGTAAAGTTCCTGATTTTGGATGAAGCAGACCGGATGCTTGATATGGGCTTTTTGCCAGATGTGACCAAGATCATTAAAAAACTTCCCAAAGAACGTCAGACTTTATTGTTTTCAGCTACCATGCCGGATCAAATTAAAAAGCTGGCTAATGATTTCATGAACGATCCTGATAAGATCGAGATTGAGATCGAAAAACCATCGGGAAGTATTACGCAACAGGCATATTTTGTTGATCAAAAAGAGAAACTGAATTTGATACAAGATGTATTAGATGGTCTCGCCTGGGAATCCTGCATCATATTTTGTGCTACCAAAAGAGGAGTGGACGAGCTGGAGCGACTTCTTGTTAAGAAAGGCATCAAGGCAGGCAGTATTCATGGTGACCGTGATCAGGACGAAAGAAACAAATCGCTGCATGAATTTAAGAGTGGTAAAGTTCCGGTAATTGTAGCAACAGATGTATTAGCTCGTGGAATTGATGTAGCAGACGTTTCCCTGATCGTAAATTATGATGTTCCGCGTGCGGTTGATGATTACGTTCACAGAATCGGCCGGACCGGGCGATATGACAAAACCGGGGTAGCAGTGACTTTTGTGAACAAAAAAGACCGAAGGGCTTTTAGTGCCATTCAGGACAAAGTAGGAGATCAGCTTGAGATGTTGGAGATCGGTTCAAAAGGATCTTCCAATAAAAAATCTAGATCAGAATCTGATAAATCCGAACCGAAAGAGCGAGTGCGGAAAAAGGTTCCTGAGTCCAAGAAACAGGAATCCAAAGAAGAGAAAAAAGCTCCTAAGAAAAAAGAGGCTACATCATCAGACAAAAAGAAAAAGGCTCCTGATTCAAAAAATGAAGCCAAAAAGTCACCTAAGCAAAAAAGTTCAAATAATTCTCAGGAATTATCTGAGAAAGAAATCGCTGAGGCCAATCTCAGAGTTCAAAATTTAAACTCTGTTGAAGTTGTTTTGACAGGTGATAAGAAAGTGGCAAAATCCTCTAAAAAAAGCTCAAAAGGCAAGTCTGTTGAATCAAAGAAGGAATCAACAGGACCTGTGATACCCGCAGAACGAATTAAAAAAGCTACCAAGCGTAATCAAAAATCATTGAAGCCTGCTAAAGGCATATGGGGATTGATTAAAGCACTTTTTTCATAAAGCTTATTCAGGATTTTACGTTTTGTTAATCTGTAGCTGTAATATTTCAATTACATTAAAAAGAAAAAAACTACCATGAAAAAGCTAAGTCTGCTATTGATCATTACCCTCACAATATTTGCCTGTGAGCAACAGGAACCTGAGAATACAGAAGTCATTTCCGTAACGGAATCGCAAAGCTCTGTACCTGAAATGCTTCCTCTTGAAGAAGACCGCCAGATCAAGAATATTATCTTTCTGATCGGAGATGGAACAGGCTTGGCTCAGATTACCGCAGGGCAGTATGCCTTAGTCGGACCCGATGGGCTACTCCACATGCAGACTATGCCGGTTACAGGGATTGTAAAAACACATTCCTCCGATAATCTGATCACCGATTCTGCTTCCGGGGCAACGGCTTTTTCATGTGGACTCAAAACATATAATGGAGCGATTGGTGTTGATCCCAACATCAGGCCTTGTAAAACCATTTTGGAACTGGCTGAAGAAAAAGGACTTAGTACGGGCTTGGTCTCAACTTCATCTATAACGCATGCCACACCGGCAAGTTATGCAGCTCATGTCGAGCAAAGAAGTATGCAAGAAGAAATAGCAGTGGATTTTGCTGACTCAGGTGTCGAGGTATTTTTAGGTGGGGGAGTGAAGTGGTTTTCTGCAGAACACAGATCAGACTCTTTGGATCTGATGGGACAGTTCGAGGATTCCGGATATCAGGTTTTATTGAATGATCAGGATCTTATGGATTCTTCTTCAGATAGAGTGCTTGGACTTTTCGCAGAAGATGGAATGGAGAGAAATGAGGGAGAGCCATCCTCAGAAATGATGACAAAAAAAGCACTGGAAATTCTTAGTCAAAATGATGATGGGTTTTTTCTGATGATAGAAGGGAGTCAGATCGACTGGGCCGGACATAGTAATGATTCTGAATACCTGCTTCGAGAAGTTGAAGATTTTGATAACGCGGTTAAAGCTGCTTTAGAGTTTGCCCAAGAAGATGGAGAAACGTTGGTAGTACTTACGGCTGACCACGAGACAGGTGGTATGACGCTTCAGCAGCAAGAGGCAGAAGGAGATTCACTTGAGATCTACTGGACTTCAGGGTACCACACCGGAACACCGGTTCCTTTAATGGCCTATGGGCCACATGCCCTCGAATTTATGGGATGGAGAGATAATACTTATATAGGTATTAAATTAGCTGAGTTGCTTGAGGTTGGAGAGCTTCCCATTCTTTTAGAAGAATGAGGTAGTCTGCACTGAAAGCCCCGTTCTCTCCATCAATTACGTCATCCTTGTAGATGTTAGATAATTCGATGACAAACTAAGGCAGATGTCAAAGACAGAAAACTAAACCCCAGTTTTATCATTTTGACCGGAAGGAATGAGCCTGAAAGGCGATTGACGGGAGCGGAGAAATCTGCCGGGATTGATACAGCAATAATGCTCTTTTCGACCCCCCATAGATTTCACTTCGTGGGTGACGCTTCGCTCTGAGCTCAGCTACGTTTCGTTCGTTTTCACTCCCTACACTGCGTTCGAAATGACAAGCAAGGAAATGGTAGTTAAAACAAAAGAACCAAAACTGTTCTCGAATTACCTGATATCTACAATCCTTTAGGGTACTCCCGAAGGATCTAAGCGGTTAAGGTCTCGGTGTTTTAATGCCATTGTCCGATGTATTGGAAACAACGATTTAAACACCTATTCATGAGCTCCGCAATAGGCGAGATCCTTCATTTCATTCAGGATGACCGCAGATATCGGGAATAGATTTCGGGCCTGCGTAGCAAAATGGCTGCTGTAACCATATTAGACCAAACTTTCTTCGTTTATATTTTTCGGAAAGGAAAGTTGAAATCTGGTTCCTGGGTTGGTATTCAAGTATTCATAAGATGCATCAATTTGCTTACTTAGTTCCTTGATAAGGTGAATGCCAAGAGAAGTTGAATTGGATAAGGATTTTGTATCTATGCCTATTCCATCATCTTGAATTATGATATTAACGTTATCCTCTTTCTCATACACGTTAAAGCTTAAACTTCCCCGATCTCTTTTTGAAAAAGCATGCTTGTACACGTTTGTAACTACTTCGTTAACGATCAGTGATGCAGGGATTGCTTTATTGATATTCAGATTGATGTGCTCACTTTCAATGTTAAGGTCTATTGCCGTTGAAGGACTAAGGGTCTCAGAAATATTCTCAACCAATTGGGTAATGGTATCAGAAAAATCCAGCTTAGAAAAGCTGTTTGATTTATATAGCAGTTCATGTACGGAAGCCATGGTTTTGATCCGGATCACACTTTCAAAAAGTTTTGACTGAAGGCTTTCATCTTCAGATTCAAATGCCTGCAGCTGCATCATTCCTGAAACTACCGCAAGGTTATTCTTAACGCGGTGATGAATTTCAGCAAGCAGAGTCTCTTTCTCTTTTAATGATTCTTGCAGCTCGATCTCTTTTTGCTTCCGATCAGAAATATCATGAACCAGCGAAAATATTGAGATGATCGCGCCTTCCTGGTCTAACATTGCAGAATTGTACCACTCACAGTGCAGCACTCTTCCATCTTTGGTATAATTTCTGTTTCGGCTGAGATTTCTTGGCTTCTTTCCCTGAGTTAATTCTTTTACTTTATTTGTGACCTCTTCCATGTCTTCTTCATAAGTAAATATCCATTCATTCGGATCTTTTTTCAGTACTTCTTCTTCTGTCCACCCAAATAATTCTTCAGCACTTTTTGACCATTGCTTCACCCTAAAATCTTCATCAGAAATAATAACAGCGAGCGGCGAATTTTCAACATGAAAGGCCAGTTGTTGGGATGCCTTGAAAGCAATTTCTTCTGATTGTTTAGAGGCTGTTATATCTGTTAAATAGCCTTCTATATATTTTAATTCTCCTTCTTCGTTAAATAATCCTACACCGTGTTCCAGAACCCATCGCCATTCCCCGGAGCGATGTTTAATTCTGTAAGTAAGTTGAAACGGTTCTTGACTCCCAAGTGCTTCTTCTACTTTTTTAAGAACCCATTTCTTGTCATCAGGATGATACAGATCCGTAAAACTTATTTCATCATTGAGAAACTCAGCACTTGAATAGCCGGTCAGGGTTTCAACCTGTTCACTGACAAAATTCATGGTATACCGATCGTTATTTTCACAGAGATAAATAACGCCGGGCACGTTATTGGCAAGAGCCCTGAAGCGCTCCTCACTCTTTTTAAGCGCTTCTCTTTGCTCATACTCATCGGACACATCCCTGAATACCAGGACACACCCAATGATATTGTTTTCAGAATCCCGAATTGGAGCACAACTATCAGCTATCTGAAATTCATCCCCATTTTTTGATATTAGTATGGTGTGATTTGCAAGCCCTACAATAGTGCCTTCACTCAGGGCTCTTCTTACAGGGTTACTGGCCTCTTTTCGGTTTTCAGAACTAATGATCTTGAAAACCTCGTCAATATCTTTGCCTTGGGCTTCTTCTGTAGTCCAACCGGTAAGTGTTTCTGCTACACTGTTTATACTTAACACCCGGCCCTGTTCATCACAAGAAATAACGCCATCGCCAATAGAATGAAGGGTTGCTGATAAACGTTCTTCGTTTTCCCTGAGCTGCCGCTCCATCTCTATCTGTTCAGTCACATCCCGCATTATAACTACTGCACCAAGTTTATTGTTCTTGTCATCCAGAACAGGGGCGCCGTTTGCCCTTATATATCGTATAGGCTGGCCTTTTGCCTTTATAGCCATTCCTGCATTTTGCACGATCTCTCCGTTGTAAGCTCTAACAAGTGGAATTTCATACGGTTCAAGAGGGGTGAAGCCGTCTAAGTGGAAGAGGTTATATTTTTGTGCCCCTTGTTTAATTGGGATACGCATCAGGTCAATGCCATGCCATTCTCTGGCTGTTTGATTAAATAAAACCATGTCTCCATTGGCATCACATGCAACAACCCCGTCAGCTGCAGCATCCAATAATGAGTTATTAAATTCTTGTTGTGTTTTTAACTCACTTTCCGACTCTTTCTTTTCAGTGATGTCATGATAATTACCTAAAATACCCTGTATCTCAGGATCTTTTAAAAGGTTTGTGGCTGTGAATTTGATCCACCGATAGTTACCGTCTTTATGCTGATATCTGATCTCGTGAGTTGCTGTGCTGTTCGGCTTTTTTAAAAGTTGATTGATAAACTGAGTAACCATGGCTCTATCATCAGGATGGACAAGGGCAAGGGCACTTTTACCTATCACTTCTTCTGGTTTCCATCCGAAAAGTCGCTCAATATTCGGGCTTTTATAGCTGTTATTGAGCTCACGATCAATGATAACGACTACGTCACCAATGTTAGACATCAGTTTAGCTTGTAAAGCCTCGCTTTTTTTTAGAGCTATTTCAGCAACTTTACGCTTGGTTATATCAATGGAGCTACCGGCAATTTCGGTGAATTCTCCCGATTTATTTTTAACAGGAGTGAGGGTTGTAATGAAATATTTGTGGCCACGGCCGGGGAGTTCAAGGTCTTCCTCATAACTGATCTGCTCTCCTTTATTAAGACATTCGGTGTATACAGAGTTGGCATGCTTGGCAAAATCCTCAGGAAATATACCTTCAATAAGTTTTCCCTCAACTTCATCCCTTGTCATGTTGAGATATTCAAGCTGAGTTTTATTGAAATTCTTTACCCGAAATTTCTTGTTATCAGTTTGTTCTACTATAAAAATGCTGTGAGGGATATCCTCAAAGATGTCGAGAAATTCATTTTTAGATCTTTCCGTATCGGTTGTTTTGTTTTGACTACTGTTATCTATATAAAGAGTTCCAAAAAGTCCTTTTTCATCTGACCAAACATGAATATCAAATAATGTATCAGAATCGAATTGATCTTGGTGAATAATTTGTGATTTTTGTGTTTGGGCAACTTTACCAAATAGTGGCAAATTTTGTTTCAATAATGGAAGTTTCCCGGAGAACAGAGATGCTTTTTTCCCTGTAATTTCACTTGAATTCAAACCGGTGATTTTCTCAAAAGTTTCGTTGACCTCTAAAAATTCATAATCGACCGGAACTCCCTTTGAGTCAAGGATGATCTTTTGATAAGCAATTCCAAAGGGAGAGGAAGAGTATAATTTCTCTTTTAGATTCATCAATCGGTCTGTTTATGATAGCTTTTTCTTAGTGAGTGTAAATAACCAAAAAGAACAGTAAAATCTATGCAAATCTTATACTTTGGTTTAAATATTTATGAAGTTATCCAGTTTAAAATAGAGAACTATTTTTAAAATTTAATGTACGTTGGATATAAGGTCTCTGAAGTTGTCATCCTTGAAGAAGTTAGACAATTCATTAACATTTTAGTTCTTTGGTTTTAACTGCCAAACTCCTGTTTGTCATTTCGAACGTAGTGTAGTGAGTGAAAACGAACGAAACGAAGCTGAGAAATCTAAAGAGCTTGTGAACGTAATAGAGTTTTAGTTATACCTACTTAGATTTCACTTCTTGAGAATCGCTTCGCTCGGTGCTCCGTTGCGTTCATTCGCCCTGAGGGGCTCACTCACTTCAGTCGAAAAGACAAAGCGGGAGTTAGATTCTTTCGTTGTCACCTTCCTCTGTTTGTAAATGAATTACACAAAATCTAAAGACGCTGTAGTTATCATTGTTGCTTAGATTGGGGCATCTTTAGATTTCTCCGCTTCACTCACTCACCCTTTTGGGGTTCGTTCATTCCGGTCGAAAAAACAAAAGCATAGCTTGTAATTTGGGATAATTTTTTTAGCCTTGTTCCCCCTATTCACCAAAGATTATCTCCCGTTAATTAGATTGGCTTGAATAGGAGATTGTACCTCAAGAAAGCTTGGCACTTCCAGTTCCGCTTTTATCGTCATACCGTTCAAATTCTAATTTAAAAGTTGTACCATCCCCAAAATTTACATATTCATTGGTTCCGTTTATTTGGCCTGTAAGAGCAGTTATCAGGTGAAGCCCAAGTGACCCACCTTCAGATAGTTTATTTTTAGGGATACCAATGCCATTGTCTGTTATTTCTATACAAACAAGTTGATCTTTTTCAGCGACTTTAAATTCTATTTTCCCTTTTTTCTTATCCGAAAAAGCATGCTTATAAGCGTTAGTAAGTACTTCATTTACAATTAAAGCTGCCGGAATAGCCTGATTAATATTAAGTTTGATGTGTTCGCAGTTTATATCAAGCTCGATCTCACCATCTTTTTGTAAGGTTTCGGATATATTCTCGACAAGTTTTTTAAGTGTATCAGAAAATTCAAGCTGAGAAAAACTGTTTGACTGGTACAGCAGCTCGTGGACGGTAGCCATGGTTTTGATTCTAGCTACGCTGTCAAAAAGTTTTGTCTGTAATTCTTTATTTTCAGAGTCAAAAGCCTGCAGTTGCATCATTCCTGAAACTACGGCAAGATTATTTTTTACCCGGTGGTGAATTTCAGCAAGCAGGGTTTCTTTCTCATCAAGAGAGGCTTTTATTCGGGATTGATATTCTCTTTCTTCGGTAATATCTCGGCCAATGGATACCCAATGTGTGTACTCTCCTTTATTATCGATCACCGGAACCATGGAGATCCTGATCCAGAATTGTTCTCCATTTTTCTTGTAATTCAGCAACTTTGTTTCAGCAGTTTCATACTTTTCCATAGCGATTCGTAATTTCCTTCGCTCTTCCTGGCTGGTCTTTGGCCCATTTAAGAAACTAAGGGTTTTTCCGACCGCAAATTCTTTATCATATCCCGTAAGCTCAGTAAAGGCTTCATTCACAAATATGATCTTTCTGCCGGGCAGGTCAGATGGCTCAGCTTCAGTGATAACGACACTTTCATTGGTATTCGTAACAACAGATTCCAATAATTTTAGTTGCTCTTGTTCCTCTATTTCGTGCGTTACGTCTTGCATGGCACCGATCATACGAACAGGGGTGCCTTTTTCATCTTTTATAACAAATGCCCGGTCAAAAATATACTTATAGGAACCGTCAGCTGCTTGAAAGCGATATTCCATTTGGAAGCGTTCAGATCCATTTTTCAAGACTTTTGCAAGAGCTTTATCCACCACATGAATGTCTTCGGGGTGTATTTTTTTCCTCCACCAGCTTCCTACATTCTTCACTTCTGGTCTATCATATCCAAACATATTATAAATATTACTGTTATACAGCATTTGATCGGTTTGAACATCTAAATCCCAAATAGTATCACTGGTGGCTTTACTTACAATATCATATCGTTCAAGGCTTTTCTTTAGCTCACGCTCTTTTTCTATTTTATCCGTTACATTTCGCTCTATGGCAATGAAGTTTTTACAATTTCCTTCCTCGTCAAAAATCGGATCTATCCTCATATCCAGCCAATAGCTTTCCCCGGATTTGGAGTAATTGAGAATAGTTTCTTCAACAGATTCTTTCTTTCTCATTGCTTCGGAAAGTCGCTCAATAGTAGTTGGATCGGTGTCATCCCCTTGCAAGAAGTCTCCGGGTTTTACTCCCTTAACCTCATTAAAGGAATAGCCGGTTAATTTCTCAAATGCATCATTAACCCAGGTAATTTTCCCCTCAGGGCCTGTAATAATTACGGAATCGTTGGTTTTGGATGCTACCAGCGAAAGTTCTTTTAGTTTTTCTTCTCTTCTGATATGTTCACTTACATTTCTGGAGTTCGCAACGAATCCCATTACAGCGGGTTCATCAAGAAGATCGGTGAGAATAGTTTCAACCCAATGATAATTTCCGGCTTTATCTTTGAGTCGATAAGGTTCTATAAAAACCCTTTTTTGTGTTTTAATACCATTAAGGCTTTTTTCAACCCGTTCAGCATCGTCGGGATGAACCAGATCAATGGCTTTTACTCCAAGATATGCTTTATGATCTTTGCCAATAGAGGGACTGATGTATTTAAACCTGAATTCCCTATCCAATATCCCGATCAGATCTGAGCCTTCCTGCACCAGTGCCTTAAATCTCCGCTCACTCATTTCTCTTTCTTCTGTTGAGATACGAAGCTGAATGGCACTTGAAAGGTTAGAGGCTATGGTTCGTAAATATTGAATTTCTTCCTGACTCCAGGTTCGTTCAGTAGTGCAGTCATCAAATCCTATAAAACCGTAGAAATCGTTATCAACAAAAATAGGGACTGCAAGGATCGAAAGGATGTTTTGTGATTCCAATGATCGCTTGAACTTAGAATCCGGAAATGAAGAAGTAATAGCCTGAAAAACCTCGTTTTTATTAAGCACGGAATAAATTTCAGAATATTCTTCCTGTACTAAATTTTGAAGCTCCGGATTATCGATCTGAGGTTCGACTCTATTTGCCGACCATTCAATCTTTTGACTGACGAGATCCTTTTCGGTTTTAGGGTGGGTATGATTCTCAAAATAATAGACCCGGTCAACCTCTACAGCATCCCCTATAATGTCAAAAGTTTGGTCTAATACTTCAAGCCAGTCATCGTTATTGATCAGGGCACTTGCTATCTCTGCATTAGCTGTCAATAACTTACTTTTTTGTAAGATGGCGTTTTCGGCCTGAACTTTATGCGTTACATCTTCGGCAAGAGCCATACGCATGCGCTTGTCTTCTATATATATGTCACTGGTACTGAGTTCCACATCAAAGACTTCTCCATTTTTTCTTTGATGCTTAAGTTCTGAGTGGAAGAATCCGGAAGTATTATTATCAATCTTGGTGATCTTTTCTTCAAAATCAGGGATTGTTTCTTTGGGCCTGATATTTTTTAGATGCAGTCCGGTAAACTCCTGTTTAGAGAATCCGTATTGCCGAACGGCAGCTTCATTAACATCAGCTATAGTACGATTCTCCACATCCACCAGGAACATGGGCTGAGGGGAGAGGTTGAAGATATCACGGTACTTAGTTTCAGATGCCTGAAGTGACTGCCTGATCCTGTTTCGCTCCATGCTGTATGCGATCACTTTTCCAAGAACAAAAGGGCTCATTTCGTCTTTTAAAAGGTAATCTGCTACTCCCATGCCCAGGGTTTTTAATCCAAACTCCTGATTTTCATAACCGGTTAACACTACAATGGGAATTCCACCGGCTATTTCAACTACATTTTTTACCAAGGACTCTCCGCTCATATCAGGGAGAGAGAGATCAAGCAATATTACATCTAAAAGGTTTTTCTTGAGGGCATCACCCGCTTCTTTAAAGGTCGTTGAATGTGTAATTTCCGGTGAGTTGAGGACATCCGTCAGATATTCCTCGATAAGCACAAAGTCTCCGGGATTATCTTCAATAACTAAAATTCTCAAATCTTTTTGAATAGCGGTCATGAATGTATCGTATTATTTATTTACCGGAGGGAGTTGAACAATGGAAACCCAAAAACTTTCTATAGAAGCAATAACCTCGAGAAAATCGCCAATATCAACGGGTTTAGTAATATAGCAATTTGAATAATTTTCATAGGATTTTAAGATGTCCACTTCATCAGAAGAAGTAGTAAGCATGATAACCGGTATATGTTTAAGATCTTTATGGTTTTTGATGTGCTTTAAAACTTTATGTCCATTCATTTTTGGGAGGTTGATATCAAGAAGAACTAAATCCGGACTTTGAGCATCTCCATAGCCTTCATTCTTTTCCAGGTATTGAATGGCTTCCCAGCCATCACGTACTACAGAGATCGAATTTTTGATCTTGCCCTCATCCAACGCCTCTTTAGTAAGTACAATATCGCCCTCATTGTCTTCAACCAGTAAAATGTGAATTTCTTTGTTTTTCATTGCCTGAACTTTATTAATCCTAATTGCTTGTAATATTTACTTTTCAGTGGTAAAATAAAAAGTGCTACCCTGGTCAACCTGAGATTTAACCCAGATTTTACCACCGTGACGTTCAATAATTTTTTTAGATATTGCAAGACCTATACCGGTTCCAGGATATTCATCTACTGAATGAATCCGACTGAATATATCGAATATCTCGACTTTTTTATCATCGGGTATTCCAATACCATTATCTGATATCATAAAAAGCCAACGTGATTTTTTCTCAGAACATGAAATATGGATTTCAGGAGTAATCCCAATTTTTTGAAACTTAATGCCGTTGCTTATCAAGTTTTGAAAAACCCTTGTCATTTCGTGTTTAAAAGCTGGGACTTCCGGAAGTGGGGAACCTATTTGTATTACCGCCTTATGCTGTACAATTAATGCACTTAAATTTATTTGAACTTCATCTAAAATGCGGTTAAAATCAACAAGTTCTTTTTTAGTTTTTGAGCGGCCAACCCGGGAATAATCCAGTAAATCATCGATCAATAATTGCATTCTCTGGGCGCCATCTATCGCAAAATGAATGTATTGATCTGCTTTAGCATCTAATTGCCCCTTATATTTTTTTTGAAGCAGTTTTACAAAATTCTTCACCATTCGCAGGGGTTCTTTCAAATCGTGAGAAGCGATGTAGCTAAATTGTTGCAATTCCTGGTTTCTGACTTCAAGTTTTTCATTATAGACTTCTATTTTCCGCTGAGTTCGATAGAAATAAATAAAGAAGGTGATTATCAGGAGGGCAGCGATGATACCTAAAATAACGGTTATCTCAAGATCTAAAAAATAGAGATGACTTAGTCGTTGCTTTCGCTCGTCAATTCGGTGCTGGGTGAAGTCGGCTAATTCGGTACTTAATTGGGTGTATTGGTCCATATATATTTTGCCCGTACCTTCTAAAATAGCAGAGCGAGCCGCTAATGCTCCATCTTGCTCATATGCCTGTAGAACACTATCAAGATGGGCAAGTCTCAGATGCCCTAAGGAATCCAATTCTGAGATGATGGAAGCTCGCTCATCTAGTGACTCTGCTAAAGCCTTAAGTGTTTCCAATTCTTGTCTGAAAGATGAATCAGCATACTGGTAGTTATTTAAAAACCATATGTCATCGGTGGTAACATATCCGCGTTCTGCGGCCTCTGCTTGCAGTAAATCAGAGTTGGCTTCATAAATAACAGTCATTATATCTTCATCAAAAAGTACTTGCTGTTGAATCTCTCCAATTTCAACCCGTGCTAAATAAAGGTACGTAAAACTTCCTATCAGCACTGTAAGCGAAAGAAAGAGAAAAAAATAAGCTCGTTGTTTGTATGTGCCCAATTTTTCCAGCATACTTAGTCGGTTAATTTTTTTAAGGTGAAATAGAAAGTTGATCCATTTCCTAAATCCGATTCCACCCAGATCTTGCCGCCATGTTGTTCTACAATTTTCTTGGAAATTGCCAGGCCCATCCCTGAACCGGAAATTTCACCAGTTTCACCACGCCGAAATAACTCAAATATTTCTGTATAGATGCTTTTAGGGATTCCCTTACCGTTATCTGTTACTGAAAACTTCCAACTATCCTTTTCTTCTTCGGCTTCAATTTTGACGACAGCTGGTACCCCTGGTTTTCTATATTTAAGTGCATTACCAATGAGATTATTGAATAATTGTTGAATTGGAATTCGCTGGCATTTAATAACGGGCAAAGATTCAATTTCAATTTTGGCATTTGCCTCTTTAATAAGATGCTCATTTAACTCGAGTGCATTTTCAAGCAATTCCCGAGTGTCAGTTTCTTCAAATGTATTGTTTTGCCGGCCAATGCGTGAATATTCAAGGAGGTCGGTGATCAAACCATTCATGCGCTCGGCACCATCTTCAGCATAATGTATGTATTGCAGTGCTTTTTGATCCAGCTTTGTGCCGTATTTTGTTTTAAGTAAATTCATGAATGAATGCACCATTCTGAGCGGCTCTTTCAGGTCGTGGGAGAGGACATACGCAAAACGTTCTAATTCCTGGTTACTTTTCTTTAGATCTTTATTGAGTTTTAAGATCTCTTCATTCTGTTTGATCAACTTACGCTGGGCGTTAACCAATTCATTGTTTACCTGCGAAATTTCATCATATGCATTTATATCAGGTCTGGCATCTTCTTTTTTAAGATCACTGATCTTTTTTTCTGATTGCCGAATAAGATTTTGCTGTTCGTTATTGATGAGCATCATCTCATTCATCATTTTGTCCAGCATTTCATTTCTGATGGCACCGATCAGCCAAATTTTATCATTGAACCATGCGGCGGTAAATTGTAAAGGAATAGGTTCTTTGCCGGTCTTGATATACAATTCGTAGTCGAATACAATTTCTTGACTCAGGATGTCTTCCCAAAAGCTGGAGGTTTTCCCTAAACTTTCTTTAGACACAATTTGAGCAAAGGGCAGAGGCAGGTTTCCTATTTGAACCAGATTGAGATCATCAAACAATACATCAATTATCTCTCCCTCTTTATTACAGATAAGATAGATTCCATTATTGATATGTTCAGCCAGTTCTGTCATTTTAATTTACGAGTTGATTTGCTGTTTCAATGGCTAAACGTGCATTCATGGCTGTTGCATCTGCGCCAATACGGCTTTGCAGATCCGGAATAATTGAAAACGGATAACCGCCCGCCATGATCTTTACATGATCCATATCGGGCATATTTCGAATTTGTTCAATAAGCGATGTTACCTTTTTTATATGAATGGGAAGGGTAACTGAGATGGCCAGTAGGTTTGCCCGGTTTTCTTTTATGGATTGAATAAGATGGTTATCCGGCATGTTACTGCCCATATAATAGGTGTCCCATCCGTCCATTTCAAAGAAATCAGCGATCATTCGTATACCAATTTCGTGCAACTCATTTGAAACTGAGCATGCTACCATCCGAGATCCTTTTTTCTGGTTAGAAAATACTAGCGGATACAAACGTGACATGATCAACTGTGTGGCTGCGGTGCAGTAATGTTCATGAGCCACCGTTATTTCATTACGCTGCCACAGGGCGCCAATTTCATATTGTGTGGCCTGAAAGATGTGCTCGTAAATATCTTTGACAGGCACATCTTTTTTCACCAATTCATCAATGAGCTCTGCAGCTTGTTGTCGTTTGCTGTCCAGCAATAGGTCCAGATATTCTTTGGCTTCATTGTATAATAGATTTTCGGGCTTAAGATGATATTTCTTAACCGGCTTCAGATCTTGTAAATGTTTTTTACCAGCCTGAACATATGTGAGTGAGAGGCTCATGTCTGCGTTTTTAAATACTTGCTTAAAAGCTTGCTCCATGTATTCCAGATTATGTACCAGGTCTTTTTTGGGTATATCACGGGCTTTTAACATGTGGTAAGCCCACTCCAGGTAATGGTTGAACATCTCGGTGCTTTCAACCCGCAGTGATTCAATCAGGTAATTTAGATGATAGAGTGCATCTTCATAGCAATAATCCCGGCCTTTGTCGCCGTACCTTTTTTCTAATTCAGGATTATTTTTAAAGTGAAGCTCAGTGATCTCCTCTGCAAGTTTTTCTCGGTTCGATTCCAACTGTAAAATTTCAAAATTCAGGTCTGAATTCATAATAGAAGGCTATGTAGTTATTAGATCATAAAAGGTCAGTTCCCAACTTCTCTTCACTAATTTTAATCCTTTGGGAATTCCTTTGTGGGCTTCGCTGCGGTGATTGTCGTGCCAGTCATGGAAATATTCTTCAGATTCCCAATGAGAAATGAGCCAGAACTCAGCATTATTTTCTTTGGGAGAAAGTACTTGCAGGCTTATAAAACCGGGAGCATCATCTACTAAATGCGGACGGTTTGCAAAAGCTTCACGGACTTCATCTTCCATATTATTGCGAACTTCAAACTTACTGATTGCGGTGAATCCCATAACTGTACCTAAAATATATATTGAACTTAAACCGAATCAGAACTCGGTATAACACTAACTACTATTTTTCTATTGTGAAATAAAACTCAGAGCCTTTTCCAACTTCTGATTCCACCCAGATCTTGCCGCCGTGCTGTTCTACAATTTTCTTTGAGATGGCTAATCCCATTCCTGTTCCCTGATACTTCTCACGGGAGTGGAGTCTCTTGAATATCTCAAAGATCTCTTCCTGATGTTCTTTTGATATACCTATCCCGTTGTCTTTGATCGAAAATTGCCACTGAGAGTCCAATTCCTGAATGTCGATTTCAATAACAGGGGCTTGTTCGTCAGGCTGATATTTAAGAGCATTGGTCAGCAGATTTTGGATAAGCATTTTAAAGGTTACAGGAACAACATTAAGCGTGGGCATTTTGGGGTAGGTGATCTTAGCATTGCTATTGTCTACATCTGCTTTCAGTGATTGTATAGTTTCACTGATCACCTGATTTATATCAACAGGTTTATATTCATTGTACAACCTTCCAACCCGGGAATATTCTATGAGTTCAATTATGGAGTTATTCATACGTTGTGCACCATCTACCGCAAAATGTATATATTGATGGGCTTTCTCATCTAATTTTGCACCGTATTTTTTTTCAAGCAGCTGCATAAAGCTACTGATCATTCTCAGAGGCTCCTTCAAGTCATGAGAAATAGTATAGGCAAACCGTTCGAGCTCCTGATTTTTTGAATCTAAGAGTGAGATAGATTCCTTGAGTTGTCTATGCTGACTTTCAACTTCAGCTCTAAGATTATTTTCCTGTATGATCGTAGATTGCAATCCATCAAATAAAATAGGAATAAGAATAACGGCAACTCCACTGAGAAAGATCAGATTCATTGAAACTGCGATCCAGGAATCAAGTGCGTATTGAGAAAAGAGCCCAAATCCTATCCAGTCAAAATGAAGTATCACCCCAATAGCAATGCAGATCAGACAATTTAAGGCAAGCGTGAAGTATCCGTATTTTTTATCGAGACTCAGGACTACAAAAATAGTAATGGCTAACAGATAAAGTAAACCGGGGCCGTGCAAGCCAAGATATAAGAGGAGGGCAACAGAAATTAAATAAAGAGCCCCGTTAAAGATTAGCTTTCGGGTAAATACATTGATTCCAGGTAAGAAAGCTATGCTTAGAATTAATACAATAGAAACAAAATCAACATACAGTATGCCTTGGAGTTCATTTATATAGGCCATGTAAACTCCCGGTATTACAGCCAAAACGCTAAAGGGTATCAGGTAGGTGACGGATGCTGCAAAAAGCCGGTTTTGCCAATAGGTCAGGGAGGTATCAGCAACCAACTCATCGGTACAATTTCGCAGAATAAGTTCACGATATGTATTCCATGTTTTGCAGATAAATCTCATTCTAATACCGTATTGAAATAAATGTTGAATTGTTCATTTTTGTGTGGCGATTATTTTTTTAATATAAATTAAAGCATACTTCCTTTTTCTACTGCAACAAATGATGCGGCCTCACCTTATGCCCATCGTTATCATTGTAACCTCTTTTGATTCCTGATCAGTACATGATGAAAGTAATGGGAGGTGAATCAAGAAAGCTGCAAGAGTAGATAGTTCTCCACGACTTATAATTGTAAATATTTATCATTCTTCCATTCGAAAATGTTCTGGCAATATCTTTTTAAACCTTTCACAAACATCGAGAGTTAGGGGCTTTTCAACAAAGTCTATAATCTGTGAATATCTTTTAGATTTAATTCTATCTGCTTTATTAACAGATGATGTAACTATAACTACAATCAAATGCTGAAATGAGTCATCTTTAGTCACATGATCCATAAAATCCCATCCGTTCATTACCGGCATGTTAATATCCAAAAACACAATAACCGGCTGTTGTTTTGAACTGTTCTTCAGGTAATTGAGAGCCGTTTCTGCCTTGTTAAAAGTCTTAATATTATCCGACAGGCCACTTTCCTCTACCATCAGTTCGTGCAAGAAAAGAACACCAGCATTATCATCCACTATTAATACCTTGGGAACCATCATTAATTGTGTGAATTTAATTGTTCGGCTTCTTCGATCTCTCGGTTTAGTCTTCTCACGATATCATCAAGATCTTTTGCAGCTTTTTCTATCTCATGTGCAATTTCGGCTTTATCTTTTTTTATAGTTTTGTAACTATCATAGTTATTAAATACTTCTGTAAAACCTAGTAGTCTCGATAGTGGTCCCCTTAACTCA
Organism: Gracilimonas sp.; assembly: GCA_040904925.1. Classification (GTDB taxonomy): domain Bacteria; phylum Bacteroidota; class Rhodothermia; order Balneolales; family Balneolaceae; genus Gracilimonas. Next base: position 171,400 of record JBBDSP010000006.1, read on the forward strand.
TGGCTTTGCACCCAGGCTACTTCCTTCAATACTTTATTTTGTTTCTCAATATCTCTCAAAGCAAGCTCAAGCTCATTGTTTCTTACGGAAAGCTGCCGAGTTTTTTCATCTACTTTTCGCTTGAGCAGAATCCCGGTTTTGTGCTTTGCATAAAACGCTCTTATAAAGAAACCGGCAAGGAAAAGTCCGACTAAAACAAGAGAACGAAACCATATGGATTGATAGAAAAATGGTTTAACTGAAAAAGAAATGGATGCAATATCCGATTCTACTCCAAATTGCTCTGCTTTTATCTCAAATATATAATTTCCGGGATTTAAAGAAGTAAGATAGGCAGTGGTTCTGTTCCCTGTAGATTGCCATTCATCACTTAAAGCACTTATCCTGTAAGAGTAGTTAATAGTGTGAGGTTTTTTAAAATCAAAACTGCCATAATTAATCTCTAAATTGTTAATACCGGGCGGAATCACTATTTCATCTGATACAGTAAATTCATTTCCGCCATATCTTAGAGACTCTATATAAATTTCGACATTCCCTTCCGATTCTAAGAGAGCAACGGGGTTAATTATGGCTATACCCTGCATGGTAGGAAACCAGATTTCTCCACTTTCCATTTTCCAGCCTGCCGGAAATACGCCGCCATTTGCTTCATGATTGGCCATTCCGTCTGATGTATCAAACAAGCGAACAGGAATCCTCATATTACCGGATTCATCATTTTTTAGCGCCAATAGGTCGTTAATACTTATGCGCTGAATCCCAAAATTACCACTTGTCCAGAGATAACCGTGATCATCTTCAATCATTCTAAAGATGCCATTGAACTGCAGCCCGTTACTCCTGTTAAAGAGTTTAAAATCTCCGTCTTTCAATACCAGTAACCCTTCGTTAGTACCTGCCCAGATCGATCCCTCTGGATCTTCATACATACTCAAAACCATTTCGGATGATGGGCCGTGGTGCAGGGAATAACCGGTGAGATTATCATTCCCGTCTAATTTTAAAATTCCGGTTGATGTTGTGCTGAACCAGATATTCCTGTTTCTGTCTTCAAAAATGGAGATGAATTCTGCACTTTGAAACCTATCCGGGACATCAACCCTTTCAATTTCCTGATGGTTATGGAGCTTGTGAATTCCACCTGAACGGCTTGTTACCCAGACCTGCCCACGGGAATCCTGATATATAGCCTGTACAATATTACTTGCCAACCCGTCATCTGTGGTGAAAAACCGGTCTACTAAATCGGTTTCAGGATTATAGCGGTATAAACCGGAACCTGTACCAAGATAAATGAAATCATCTACTCCATATATCCCCAAAACTACTCCATTTTCCAGTCCGTAGTCGGGGGTGATGTTAGTGATCTCACCATTTTCAATCCTGTTCATACCCGCACCTGCGGTTCCCGTCCATATCACCCCGTTTTTATCCTGATAGATAGCAAGAGTTATATCATTTGAAAGACCGTCTATCTCACGAAGCACTTTAACATCAGCCGGAATCATCTGTATGATTCCGTAACCGGTTACGGATAGCCATACATTTCCACTTTCTGTAAGATAAATATCGTTTACTTCATGTAATCCAAATTCGATCTCCCTCAGTGAGATGATCTCATCCTTTGTAATCATCTGAACGCCACCGTAGCCAAAACCGGCCCATAGACTTCCATCATCAGTTAACTGTAGAGCGTTTACCCTATTATTCGCTAACCCATTGGATTCGTTAAACTCAATAATTTCACCATCCATATGATGGAATATGCCACGGCTTCGGGTACCAACCCAAAGGCTCCCATTTGATGCCTCAGCCACTGAACGCACCTCAAGCCCGGTATAATCCGGAATCTCTTCAATTGCACCGGTTGCACGAATGTATTTGTAAAGGCCGCTCTGAGTTCCAATCAGTACCCCGTTGGAAATCGTCTCTATGGTCATTACCGCATCTTTTTTGTATTCTTCCCAACCCGAAAGTATTTCTATGTTACCATCCTTAAGTACCAACATATCTCCATCATTTGTTCCGGCCCATACATCGCCATTGTGAATTTCAGAGATTGAGGTAATCCACGTTCCCTCAACCTGAGCTCGTGCATCATAAACCTGTATTTGATTGTTTTTAGCGTGAACAATCATATTTGCATTTGCGGCCCATATTCCTCCGTCAGAAGATGTTTTCAGATCATAAAACATTGTAGAAACCAACTCAGGTATATTGTCCTGATTGTAATTTCTGAAGTTCACTCCATCAAATCGGACAAGTCCTTCTTCCGTTGCCGCCCAGAGATAACCCGTCTCATCTTTAATCACTTTAAAAACGGTATTTACAGGTAATCCTCGGGTATTGTCCCATTGTTTTGATACATATTGTTTGTCTGAAATCCTGACATTTTCAGTTTGAGCATTCACAATTTGTGCTGTGCTCAACAGATAAAGGAGCGAAAGCAAAACTGTATTACCTATTCGGAAATGTAATTTGTTAATCACTCTGAATCTCTTTTTTGATTTTTTGGGATAGTAAAAAAGAACGTACTTCCTTTTCCTTCTTCGGATTCGACCCAAATATTACCGCCGTGCCTTTCTATGATCTTTTTGCTGATAGCCAGGCCGATTCCGGTTCCGGAATAATTATCTCGGGTGTGTAATCGCTGAAATAGCTGAAATATGTTTTGTTGAAACTCTTTATTGATGCCAATGCCATTGTCTTTTACGCTGAACCGCCAATGGGAATCAATCTCTTTAGCAGATACATGGATCTTTGGCTTGCTGCCTGGGGCATGATATTTTATAGCGTTACTGAGCAGATTTTGAAAGACTTGTTGTATTGCACCGGGGTTTACATTTAACACAGGAAGTGAATCGACAGTGATCTCTGCTTCGTTCTCCTTGATATGGGATCGTTCAAGGGATCGCGCATCTTCAAAGAGTTTGTTCAGGTCAGATTCCTCCCGATTTGCTTTGTCCTGGTTCAACCGAGAGTAATTTAACAGATCCAGTATGATCTGGCGCATACGCTGAGCTCCATCAACTGCATAGTGAATATAAGAGGTTGCCTTTTCATCAAGTTGGTCCTTGTATTTTTTCTCCAGCTGGGTAAGAAAACTGGTTACCATTCTGAGTGGCTCCTGTAAATCGTGTGATGCCACATAAGCAAACTGCTCAAGTTCAGCATTAGAAGTAGCGAGTTCATCTGCTCGTTGTTTTAGCTCATCATTGAGTTCTTCCAGCTTCTTTTGTGCAACTTTTTGTTCGGTTATATCTTTGAAGAAAACAGAGATGCCATCCGGGGTGGAATAAGAGCTTATACTAAACCACTTGTTGAGTGATTCGTAATAATCCTCAAAATCTACATTGATACCTTCATGCATAGTGCGGTGGTAGTTGGTATAGGAGGGGAGGTCAACCGCATCCGAAAATATATCCCATAGGTTTTGGCCTACTATGTTTTGTTTTGGCGTGTGAAGTAGTCTTTCAGCGGCTTTGTTCCAGTAAGTTACCGTCCAGTTTTTATTCAGCGTGAAAAAGCCATCATCAATACTTTCGAGGATCTCTGCTTTTTCTTTATAAGCTTCCTTAAGTTTTAATCCCGCTTCTTTTCGTGTGGTTACATCTTTAAAATATACAGACAGTCCATTATCTGAGGGATAACCTGTCACTTCAAGCCATTTATCAACTGCGGGATAGAACTCTTCGAAATTTACGGTAACCTGTTCATCAATTGCTTTGTGATATTCAGAATAAAATTTTAAGTCTTTTGCATCTTCATATTCATCCCACAGATTTTTACCAATAATTTCTTCACGGGGTTTACTTAAAACCTGTTCAGCTTCTTTATTCCAATAGGTAACTGTCCAGTTCTCATCCACAGCAAAAAAGGCATCCTTTATACTTTCCAGGATTTCATTTTTCTCTTCAAATGCTTTTTCTAAATTAATTTCTGCTTTTTTCTTCTCTGTGATATCCTGAATACTCCCGAATATCCGCTGGCATGTACCATTTACAAACTCAGCTGAACCTATAATACGGACCCATTTTTGAGTACCTTTAGCTGATTTTATTTGAAGTTCCAGGTCATAAGATTCATCTCTTCCTATAGCATTGGCAACAGCATTCTCAAGGATTTCTCTGCTTTCGGGTAAGAAAAAATCAAGATCTTCAGAAAGATTTGGATCGTAATCATCTTCAACCTCAAATATTTCCCGAGCCATTCCTGACCAATAAACCCGATCATTTTTATTTTCTTCGCTTGTTTTAAGCTCCCAGCTTCCCACCTTTGCAAGCTTGTTTGTTAGTTGGAGAAGTTGCTCAAGCTCTTTTGTTTCGGTTACATCACGGCCATATGCAAAAACAAAACCATCTTCCCCGAATACATCAGATGAGTACCAGGAGATCCATACCAGGTCACCGTTTCTTGTCACATAACGATTTATGTAGTTTTGGGAATGTTTTTCTCCTGTAATGGTGTCACTGAATTCATCCTTCGTTCTTTTCAAGTCATCAGTATAAACGAAATCTTCAAAAGGGCGTGAGGTTATTTCTTCTTCAGTATATCCCAATAGTTCACAGAAAGAAGGATTCACTTTTACAAAATGACCTTTAGGATGGGCTATAGCCATAATTTCGGGAGCACTCTCAAACAACAAGTGAAATTCTTCTTCCTGTTGTTTACGCTTGATCTCACTTCCAAGAAAATTCTGAAGACCCTCAAAAAGCGTTAAGACTTCCCGTCGTAAACTTGCTTCCACTTCGCTGCTCAATAAAAGGACACCTATAAATTCATTATTATGAAACAGGGGTATTCCAAATGCGGATCTTAGACCGGCTTTTTTTGCAGCTTCTCTTCTTACAGAAGTTTTTTTACTGGCTATGTTATCCCAGACCTCAATTTCTTTTGACTTCCAAACAGCACCGGGTAATCCCTGACCATTTTTGAAGTTTTTGATGTCAGAGCTGTGGTCATAAAATATTTCTCCGGTTTTATGCTCAGCATAGCCGATGATCATATTTTGATGTGTTTTATCTTCATTCATCAACCAAATCTCAGCGGTTTCAAACTTGCCATATTTTGTTAAATAGGAGAGAACTCTATTTAAAATAGGTTTTAACCGGTCTTGTACTTTGAAATAATCTGCAATTTCGCGATGGATCTCATTTTGAAGGTCCACTTCTTTTGATTCAGTAATATCCCTTAATGCACCGATCATTCGAATAGCTTCGCCATCATTATTACGAATGATATATGCTTTTTCAACTACATAAGCATAGCCTCCCTTAGCCATTTTAAAACGATATTCACTGGACCAGCTGTTCATTGAAGTATCTTCTAAGGTGAATTCAAGATCTCTCTGAATTTCCTCGATATCATCGGAGTGTACCAGTCTAGCCCAGTTCTTGATAGGATAATTATCCAAACCCGGTTTATGTCCAAATAATGTTCTAAATCCCTCACCCCAATGGATTTTATCATTGATAAGATCCCAGTCATAAATAGCATCTCTGGAAACTTTACTTACATAATTGTATCGCTCAAGATTTTGCTTGAGTTGCTTTTCATATTTTTTGCGCTCAGTTATTTCAGACAAAGAACCTACAATTCCGACTACACGGTCGTCTTTTATCAATGGGGCTTCGTTTACTTTTACCCAAATGATCCTGTTGTCAGCAGTTTGTAACTGAAGCTCATAGGGTTTTTGAACTTCTCCGGTTTCGATAGCCTTTTGTGTTAATTTATCACCTTCCTTATTTATGGGGTGACTGGTCATAAACTGAGTCCATTTGACTTTAGCCTCTTCAGGGGGGTATCCAAGAAATTCTTTGCTTTGTGGACTTACATAGGTTAGTAAGCCATTTAGGTCGTGCTGATAGAACATATTTGTACTGTGTTCTACTACATTTCTGAACTTTTCTTCAGCGAGACGGATCTGCTTCTGTGCTTTTATAGTCCCACTGATATCACGAGCAAAACAGGCAACCCCGGTTATATTTTTACTCTCATAAATAGGATTCAAGCTCGTTTCATACCAAATATCTACTTCATCCGGATTATCGCTGGGTTCATGTGTCTCTACACGAAATGATTCTCCCGAAAGGGCACGCTCATAGTATTCCTGCCATGTTTTTCTGTATTGAAGGTCTTCATCAACACCTTTCATAACATGGTCGCCCGGCTTAATATCTATACCGACCTGTTCTTTTATTCCTTTAATAAAAGATTCGTTTGCAGTGATCAGCTTAAGTTCCCGATCGATACTCCAAACCAGGTCTTCCGTGCTGTTTATTAGTGCTTCTTTGTTTAGACGTTCAAATTCCTTCTCTTTCTCAATGGCTTTTATTTCGGTTGCATCACGACCTGTAGCATAGATCTGATTTTCTTTTTCATTCCAGCGGGCTGACCATATGATGGGGACAATATGACCGTCCTTATGAATGAAGTGATTCTCAAAATTCATCACGTCATTTTTGGTCACACTTTCAGAAATAGCGACTGTCTTATCCCGGTCCTCTTTTGGAATAAAATCCATAAAAGATTTTCCAACCATCTCTTCCTGTGAGTACCCCAGGATACGTTCGCAAGCAGCGCTAATAGAAGTGAATGTACCATCTTTAGTGGTACAGATGATATCAGCAGACTGGTCAAGGACCTGTTGCATTCTATATCGCTGATCATCCAATTCATTTTTTTGGAGAATTTGCTCAACCTTAAGAGAAACTTGCTCGATGATGGCTTTCAGTAAATCTTTTTCTTCTTTAAGAAAAGGATTGGTTTCAGGCTTTTCGTCATTTAGATATGCTACGGTTATCTCAATAGTACCGGCAGCGGTACGTTTGATATTTTCATGTAAAAAGAGATCAGACTTTTTATATCCGGATGAAGAAAATTGTTTTTCATTCCATGTTATTTGAACTCCGGTAAATTCCGGCTCTTTCCATCCGCCGGGGATGATCTTAATAGCTTTTTCAAGGAGCTCAGTAATGGACAGTTCTTGTTCTTCAAGATTTGTGATCTCATAAAGACAGCGCTGTTCCTTCACTCGTTCTACAAGGGAAGTATTTGATCTCTTAAGCTGAAGCTCGGTTTGTTTTCTTTCAGTGATATCTTGAGTACTTCCAAACAACCTGACGCAAGTTCCATCCTGCATATCCGGCTTGCCCACAGCCCTGATCCATTTTTCATTCCCTTTTGCAGTAATAATGATGAGTTCAACGTCATAAGGGGTTCCTTCCTCAATAGCTTTTTCAACTGCATGCTGGATTTCCGTCCGGCTCCAGCCTTCCTTATAAAATTCAATAGCGGTATCAAGGTCCGGTTCAAAATCAGGATCTACTTCGTGAAGTTCTTTTACAAATCCGGACCAGCTTAATTTCTGTTTTATGAGATCAAGTTCCCATGCACCGATCTGAGCCATGTCATAGGCCTGCTCCAGTTTTTGTTCTAACTCTTTTTGCTCGGTGATGTCTATCATCAATCCTCTTAGAGATCGGGGAGAGCCATCTACAGAAACAACGGTTACAATATCCCTGAGCCAGATATAATGCCCGGATTTATGCTTAATACGATACTCAAAAGTATGATTAATACCTTTTTGTGTTTGATAATGGCAGTAATCTACTGCTTCATCACGATCATCAGGATGGATTAAATTCTTCCAAAACCCTTCTTTTCCGATCCACTCTTCAGGCTCGTATCCTAATATATATTTGCTCTGCGGGCTAACGTAGTTGAAGATGAATGTCTGGGCATCTGCTTCCCAGATAATCCCATCCATAGTTTGAATAAGGGACTGATATTTTTCTTTCGTCTCCTCTATAGCCTCTTGATAGTTAACTCTGTCTGTAATATCCCTGAAATTATCTACAATACCGTTTATCGAAGGGTCGTGGAGCATGTTTGTGATGGTTCCCTCGCACCAACGGTAGTCTCCGTCTTTATGCATCATCCGGGCCGGAGTTACCTTCATAGGTTCGCCGGGTTTCTCCAAACACTTTGCCAATTCAGTTTGTATGATGCCTGTATCATCCGGATGCACCACTTCCATCAGATCCATTTTATAGGCTTCATCCTGGGTATAACCGAGTACGTTTTCAATAGAAGGAGAGATGTAGGTGGGTTTTCCTTCTGGAGAAAGCACAAAGATTACATCACTGCCATTTTCTATGAGTGTTCGATAGTGGGCTTCATTCTCTTCTAAAGCCCTTTTTGCTTTGTATTCTTCTGTTTTTTCATAAACAGAGAAAAGAGCCCCGTAAATCTCTCCAGATTCATTGTATGCAGGGCGATAGGTAGTGTAGAAAAAACGCTCATTCCCTTCTTGGTTGGTCATGGAAAGGTCAGCCCTTATAATTTCCCCACTAAAAACCCGGTCAAGTATTTTGTTTACCTTATCAACTCTTTCCGGAAGTGCCAGATTCATAATAGGCAATCCGACTTTTGGGGATTCCCCGAAAATGTCTTCAGCTTTTTCTGCATAGGCCTCATTAAAGCTTAAGATCTTTTTATCACGGTCTATAAGGACAAAACTATCTTCAGCATTATTAAGCATCAGATCATGATGCCTTTCATTTAAAGCTTGCTTGGTAACATCTGTCGCACTGTTTACAATGAATTCTACATTACCCTCTTCATCAAACACAGGTGTGTTAACAATCTTAAAGTAACGTTCTTTATAGTTTCCATCATCTAATACAATATCATACCGGGTTGTATTCATCTCGTGCTTTTGACCGGTTTTAATGACTTTTCGAAATGAACTGATTACACGTTCAATACCGGTGGGGTTTTCTTCCTCAGGGTTAGGAGGGAACGACTCAAATAATGAATTACCAATGAGTTCTTCTTCACTTCTTTGGGTCATTTTGCAATAGGCATCATTAACCTGAACAAAGGTAAATTCAGGATCATCTGCCAAAACAATAGAAGTAGGAGTAGGGGAGGCTTTAAATATTTTTATGATCTTTTGCCGATCTATCATAGCTGCTAATAAAATATTTCAACAAGTTATAGTGCTATTCAACCCCGATCATTTTTTGATCAAGAAGTAATTTTTGCACGTTGCCAACGTAGAATGATTTTATAGTAATAAAAGACTTTTTTATAAATATTAAAATATATTAATGTTTGGAGACTGACAACAAAAAAAGCCACACTAAGGTGGCTTTTTTTAGACGAGTTATGTCAGCTCTTTTAAAAGTATATAGAAGCTGATATTCGCGTAACTGTAGCAAAATTACTGGCACTATCACCAAAGCGAGCGTTGAGGTTTGCATCTCCACTTACGCTAAAGTGATCAGAGAAGAAATATTCTGCTCCATAGCCAACACCAAGATTGAAGTCAGTAACAGATGTATTTGTATTACTAAAAGAAGTATTAGAGATCCCCAAAGTTCCTGCCGCATAAGTAGCAAAAGCATTCGAAGAGCTCAGATAATACCTTGGCCGTACACCCAATGTGAAGTTTGTATTCTGGTCTTCTGTGGAGTTAAGGCTTAGATAAGGAGCAAGAGATAGACTTTCATTCAGCATATAAGGCACTTCGATACTTGCTTGTCCCGTAAAGTTAGCTCTGATACCAACATCACCGGTCTCAGGAATAGATTGTGCCTGAATAGAACAGGTAAAGAGTACAAGTACAGAGAGTAAACCAAGTTTTTTTATCATAGGATTCATAACAGATATTTATTTGTTTAAGTTGATATATATAGGATACACCTAAAGTACATTTGTTTCAAATATATCCTAATTATCTATTCCATATAACTCGCTAATCTGCTCATAGTTCCTGTAATCAATACCTTTACCTTTTACAATTATTGAGGGAGGGATAGCAACTACTCTGAGTACATCCCGGTCAAACATGTTTTCATTTTCATAATTGTTATCTGCTACTTCTCCCTCAATTACCAGGCTAAAATTATCGATATCAAAATAGTATCGGAGGTTAACAAGATCATTTTGGAAGGGAACAGAGAAGGGAAGGGCTTGCCATGCGGTAGTTCCCTCAAAGCGGAGGTAGCCTAAAACCATTCCGTAATCTACCATTTCTTCATCGAGGTTGTCCCATCCATATTCTGCTACAGATATAAATTCGTCTTCCGGAACAAAATCATTTGCTCTTATAGTGATGGTGCTTGAATAGACGGTATCCGCTTCACCTTCTACATTATTATCATATACAGTACATGATGAAAGTAGCAGTAAACTAAAAAGTAGTAAAAATGATTTGAGTGTTTTCATAACAAGCTCCGGTTATTTGGGGTGATACTAGGTCAAGAACCTGTCTGAAAATAGAAAAGCGATGAGCAAGAGGTTATCGCATCTTTTGGTTAGGCAGTTCATGCGATGCTTTGGTGGTTATCAGTTAATTTATTAGCAGCTATTTAGGCTTTAGTCATCCAGAGCGAAAGCGAAGGATCTTGCTTTTTGCGAAGCATAAGAGTTGGCATTGAATGGTAAATATGCAGTGGAAAGTTGTTTAATTAGATCCAAAAATCATTCCAAAATAAGCGAGATTCTTCGGGGGTACCCTCAGAATGACTTGGCTTGATGTAATGATTGGTTTTGGTATTGAGACAAGAGGTATAAAAACCTCCTGAGTCATTCAGAGCGAGAGCGATGAACCTTGCCTATAGCGAAGCATCGGTGTTTGAATAACCAAGGACAGATAAAGTGGCTGGTTTTTGTTTCATGTCGCACTCATTTCCCTGAATAAGCAAGATTTAACAGGAGTACCGTCAGAATGATCAATAAAAAAAGCCGGTAAATAACCGGCTTTAAAGTCTAAACTAAATTAACTGTTGCTTAAAATAAGTGTGTGTAAGCATACATTCCGGCAGCGATCAGCATAAAGTTAAGGATACTAAGCGGGAGTAATCGACCCCAGCCAAGTTTCATTACCTGATTGTATTTGAAACGTGGGATCGTCCAACGCACCCAGATAAATACAAAGCACCAGAAGATCACTTTACCCATGAATACGGAGACATCAAGAACTCCTTTTATCATTGGGCTTAATTCCGGTAACCAGTATCCGGCAAAAGGCAGGTGATAGCTTCCAAAGAAGAAGGTCGTGATCAGGATACTTCCAATGAACACATGCATGTATTCTGCAAGGAAAAACATCCCGAACTTCATACCACTGTATTCGGTGTGGAATCCACCAACCAGTTCCTGTTCTGCTTCAACGAGATCGAAAGGAGTTCGGTTGGCTTCAGCAAAAGCAGCTATAATAAAAATAACAGCTCCAATCGGATTGATAAATACATTCCATAAATGCTCCTGAGAAGCTGCGATATCAACTACACTTAATGAGCCTGCCACAATTACTACAGAAGCAACAGCCATTCCCATAGGTAATTCATAACTGATCATCTGAGCTGCAGCGCGTAATCCCCCAAGAAGGGAATATTTACTGTTAGAAGCCCAGCCTGCTAAAGTAACTCCATAAACGCCCAGAGAGGCTATGGCTAAGAGATACAGAACTCCGCCATTGATGTCAGTCACATAAAGGCCTTCTCCAAAAGGGATAACCGCTACCGACATTAGGGCTGTTATCACAGGTATAAGAGGAGCAACAGTATGAAGCGCCTTGAATCCATGAGTAGGAATTACATCTTCTTTGAGTAGTAATTTTAATACATCCGCTACGGGCTGTAATAATCCGGCAGGACCTACACGATTAGGCCCAACCCGATTTTGTATCAAGCCGGCAACTCTACGTTCTGCATACACTAAAAGAGCGGCAGAGTTTAAATACGTAAATGCCCCTAAAGCAAGAACAGCCACCCATGTTGGAATAAAAAGTCCGAATAAATCAATTCCAGCTGTCTCCATTTATGCAGTAGCCTCTTGTTTGTTTGAAGGGTTTAGGTTGATGCCCATCTCGTTATCCATACGCTCGTAGCTTACATTTTCAAATGTTGGATTTGAGGATGATATTTCAGCCATGATTTCTCTTGGTTCACCGAAATCAACATTAAGCCCCATACGTTCTGAGAGTTGACTCATGATTTCCCATGCCGGAGCACAATCAACTTTGTTGTCTTCAGTGACCCAGTTATCAAAATTGGTGCCGTATCTATCAAGTCGTCCCTGAGACATCTCAAGATTCAGACTTCTGTTGGTATACTTGGTTTCTTTAGCTGGGAAGGAGCGTTGAATTCTACCATCTATATTAACATAGCTGGCTGCATGTTCCGCAACGCAGGTTACCGGTATTACAAGATCAACTGCTTTTGAGGTCTCACATTCATTCGTAGAAAGCAGGATACTGTATTTTCCTTTGAGGTCCTCAGCTGAAAGCTCATTACGATCGATAAGTTCATCAGAAAGCATGATCACGATTTTTGCATTCTTAACTTCTGATCTTAGATCTGTACTCTCTTCATATCCGAGCATTCTAACGCCTGAAGTATTTGGAGCCTGATCGTCAGTAAGTAAGAAATCATCGCCTGCGCCTTCCACGATATGTGGAGCAAATTTAAAATTGTTGACACCCCAAAGGTTGAAAACTTTCATCAAGACATAATTTTCTTCAACAGAAGCATGAGCGCTTCCAACCACCAAAACATCTTCCGGCTTGTGAGATTCCAAAGTCTCAGCAAAAGTTTCGATGGCATTATTCCAGGATGTTTTGGACTGGTTATCTCCATCTAATTTAATAGCAGGGCGGGAGATGCGGTTTTCATTAAATCTTCTATAGGCTTCACGCCCAACATCCGACATCCAGTGATCATTTACTTCGCCATTATATCTTGGTGTGATACGCATGACGAGATTATCACGAGTCCAAAGGTCGATGTTGGCACCTTTACCATTGGTGACATCAATGCTCGGGGTTTGGTTCATTTCCCAAACACGGGCTTTAAATCTGAAGTCGGTAGAGGTAAGAGCTCCAACCGGACAAATGTCGACTGTGTTTAGTGAATAGGGATCATCAAATTCACGTCCCGGTGCAGCGATTGGGTAATTTTTATCACCTCGCTGAACAATAGTAAGCTGATGAGTTTCACTGATCTCATCCGTAAAACGAACACAGCGTGTACAGTTAATACAACGCTCGGCATCAAGTGTGACTCTTGGGCCAAGTTCAACACGCTTAGGCTTGTGCTGTTTCTTAACTTCAAAACGACTGCCTTCAGGTCCATATTTATAGGTCTGAATTTGAAGCGGACATTCACCGGCCTGATCACAGATCGGGCAATCTAACGGGTGATTGATAAGAATAAGCTCCATGGTATCTTTTTGAGCTCTGGCAACCTCCTCATCCGACTCTTGTGTTTTGACCACCATGCCGTCCTGCATTCCCAGGGAACAGGATGTTTGCATCTTAGGGAACCAACGTATTTCGCGTTCGCCGTTCTCATCCAGTTCAAACTCACCGGTTTCACGGTTCTTGACTGGTGTTCCTGCTTTCACGAAGCACTGCCTGCAGTTAGCCGGAGCGCTCATACTGGGGTGATAGCAGAAGAATGGCACTTCTTTACCTTGGTCTAAAATGAACTGAAGAACGCCACGGTCGTCGCCTTCCTCAAATTCGAATCGTTGTCCGTCTATAAATATTTCTGACATATTGGATTGTTGATTTTTGATAGATGATTGATGATTCAATCATAACCAATCATTTTCCTTGAGCTGTTTTTCTGGAGATTATAAAAATTGATGTTAACTCATTCGCTTCTTTTAAAAGAGGCTCAACCAATTGTTTAGGTTTGAGGTCTTCATCAATTATAAACTGCATCCAGAATTCACTTTCATCAGCTTCTTCAATAACTATGCTCAATTTTGCGGTGAAGGCTGCTTTACTATGAGCAATGCAAGCGGCCCGGTAATTTGCAGCAACTGAAGTTCCGCATTGTATCAGTTGCCCTTTAATATGATTTCCAAGATATGATTTTGGCAAACTTACAGCCAACTTAACACATCTGTGTGCAAAATCTTTAGTTCTTAGTTTTAAATCATCAATAATGAATCTATCATGCTACTGCGTGAACTGATTTCTTGCAGCGAGCTTCGAATTCGTCTCTGAAACGGTTGATAGTATGTCGAACAGGCCATGCGGCTGCATCAGCAAGAGCACAGATCGTTCGGCCTTCCATTTGGGTAGTTACATCTAAAAGCAGATCAAGATCTCTGATCTCGCCTTCACCATTCTTGATCTTCAATAAGATCTTTTCAAGCCAGCCGGTACCTTCACGGCAAGGAGTACATTGTCCACATGATTCATGGTGATAGAAATGTGCAATTCTCCACAGCATATCTACCATATCTGTGTCTTCATCCATCACGATCATTCCGGCTGTTCCCATCATGGACCCTACCTCACGCATGGAATCAGCATCCATATTTACTCCCTCAAGCTGGTCGGCTCTTAAAATAGGAGTGGAAGATCCACCGGGGATCAATCCTTTAAGTTTTTTTCCGCCACGAATTCCCTGGGCCACTTCATTGATCAGATCCATAACAGGAACTCCTGATGGAAGCTCATATACGCCGGGACGATTTACATGTCCAGAGATTCCGTAAAGTATAGGACCAGGATGCGTTTCAGCACCAATATTTGTGAACCAGTCTGCACCATTATTAATTACACCGGGTACGTTGGCTAAAGTTTCAATATTGTTGATGGTGGTTGGTCGTCCCCAAAGTCCTTTTTGGGCAGGGAATGGAGGTTTTACACGAGGATAACCACGCTTTCCCTCAAGAGATTCAAGCATCGAAGTTTCTTCACCACAAATATAGGCTCCTGCGCCATAGGTTACTTCAAATTCGACACTGTAATCAGTACCAAAAAGATTTTTACCGATGTAGCCTTTTGAACGTGCATCAGCTAAGGCCTTTTCCATTATCTTTACCCAAGAGTAATACTCACCTCTTATATAAACATAGATAGTAGTAACCTCCATGGCATATGCAGCGATCAAAGCACCTTCAATAAATAAATGTGGATTATATTCAAAGATCTTTCGGTCTTTAAAGGTACCCGGTTCTGATTCATCACCGTTACAAGCTAGGTAACGAGGGCCACCATCAGCAGGAGGCATGAACGACCATTTCAACCCGGCATTAAAACCGGCACCGCCACGTCCTCTGATGTTAGCCGCTTTTATTTCATCAACAACTTTCCCGGGATCCCAGTCATTACCTTTAACAACTTTCTCAAGTGCTTTATATCCTCCATTTTTTTCATAAACATCGATCTTTTCGAGATTGGGGATGTCGGGAATAAGAATCGGTTCAAAAGATTTCCAGTCAGAAGCCATAATTACTTGTTATTAATATTTTCGAGGAGAGGCATTCCCACGGATTCAAATTCGGGTACTTTACCTTCTTTGAGGCTTTCAATAACCTCATCCAGCTTTTCTTCCGTCAGATTGTTGACATAAATATCGTTAGTGATCTGCATCATTGGAGCATAACCGCATGCACCAAGGCACTCAACAGATTGAATACTGAACATGCCGTCTTCAGTAGTTTCACCGGCTTTGATGCCAAGCTTGTCTTCCAGGTAATGTAACATTTTGTATCCACCACAAAGCTGACAACTTGTTGTTGTACAAACATCAAGCACATATTTGCCTTTGCGCTCTTTGTAATACTGTGTATAGAAGGTAGCTACTCCGTGAACATGTGATTCGGGTAATTCTAAAGTCTCAGCAACCAATCGTTGAACCGCTGGTTCAACATGACCAAATCTTCTTTGTGCTACCCAAAGTGTAGGCAGGGTAGCCGGCATTACTTCCGGAAATTTGGCCTTTATGGCTTCAATTTCTTCTAAGTCTTCTTTTGTAAATTTGTAGGTTTCTTCCATCTTATTTATCTGCTTCTCCCATTACAGGGTCAATTCCACCAATTATAACTACAGTGTCGGCCACCATTTCACCATCTAAAATATTCTCCAGTACCTGAAGGTTTCTGAATGAGGGTGCATTTACTTTCAATCTCCATGGATGACCGGTTCCATCACTTTGGATGAAATAGCCTAATTCTCCTTTAGGTGATTCTACAGCGTGATATACTTCCTTTCCTGCCGGAGGGCAAATACCGGTATCCGTCATCATGAAATCATGAATCATGCCTTCCATTGAGTAGTAAACTTCATCTTTTGATGGGTAAGCATGCTTAGCATTATTTGCACGGATCGGACCTTTTGGCATCTTATCAAAACATTGGTTAATGATCTTAATGCTTTCAGCCATTTCTTCCATTCTTACAAAGTATCGGGCAAGATTATCACCCTCCAGTCTTGTGGGAACTTCAAATTCTACTTCATCATATTTCAGATAAGGAGAAATAATTCGTTGGTCAACACCATATCCGGAAGCTCTCAGTACAGGTCCGGTAGCACCAATGTCCAATGCGTCTTCTGTTCTAACGATCCCGACATCTTTATTTCTGTCAATGAATATTCTGTTACGGTCTAAAAGTCCGTGCCAGTCTTTGAGTTCATTTGGGAAAGTCTCAACAAATTCTTTGATCCGGGCTACTGCGTCATCTGTGAAGTCATTTGCAACTCCACCAATTCTGGAGTGTGAAACCGTAAAACGATGACCGGCTACTTCATCAAAAATGTCATAGATTTTTTCTCGTTCGCGGAAGGTCCAGATGAAGAATGAGATCGCTCCGGCATCCATCACCATGGTTCCCAGCCAAAGCAGGTGAGAAGAGATACGAGCCAGTTCCATACATATCATACGGATATATTGAGCACGTTCAGGAACTTCTACTTCAGCCAGTTTTTCTACGGCCATACAAAGGGCCACGTTATTGCTGTAAGGAGAGAGGTAATCCATGCGATCGGTATAGGGCATGAATTCCTGGTACGTCTTATTCTCTGCAATTTTCTCAACGCCACGGTGTAAATAACCAATATCGATCTTGGTCTTTTCAATAAGCTCACCGCGAAGCTGAAGGATTAATCGTAAAACCCCGTGCGTAGCCGGATGCTGGGGACCCATATTCAGGATCATCTTTGCATTCAGCGGATCTTCACTGTCAATATCTTCGATCGTGGTATGCTTATCCTCGAGGCTTTTATATATACCTCGCTGATGCTCTTTAAAAAACTTAGGATCTACTTTACTGTTAATATCTTTGAGTCTCATGCCTTACTCCGTATCTGGGGTTGTGTTAGGCAGCTCAATAGAACCGGGAATACCCAACAGCGGAAATTCTTTTCTTAGCGGGAAGTAGTCAAAGTCTTCCGGCATAAAAATTCTTCGGTGATCAGGATGTCCTTCAAAACGGACACCAAACATATCGAAGACTTCACGTTCCATCCAGCCGGCAGATTTCCAAACAGAAGTCACAGTATCAACTTTTGGATTTTCTTCTTCAACTCTGATCTTTATAAATAATCGATCGCGTGTTCTTAGGTTCATCATATTATAGATAACCTCAAAGCGCTCATCTGATGTATATCGGTCGGTTCCGATGATATCACAGAGGAAAATAAAATGGTGTTCTTTTTTCAGGTAGCTACAAATTTCAACTATGTTTTTTGCTTCTACCCGAATGTAGGTATGATCACAAGATTGATAGACTTCGATTAAGTCTTCCGAATAATCGGAAGAAAGTCCGTCTACCACGCCTTGTAAAGTGTTATTTAATTCTAAGCTCATAATTAGGTATCCAGTAAAACGGAATGCTCGGTTTTAATTTTGTCTTGGATCTTCATCAAGGCATGAAGGAGTGCATCAGGTCGGGGAGGGCATCCTGAAACGTATGCATCTACAGGAAGGTAATTATCTACTCCCTGAACTACTCCGTAGCAGCGATGCATTCCACCGGTTGAAGCACAGGCCCCCATTGCGATACACCATTTTGGGTCAGGCATTTGATCCCAGATCCTGCGGATGGCATGCGACATTTTATACGTAGACCAACCTGCAACGATCATCACATCGCTTTGGCGAGGTGAGAAACGCATTACCTCCGAACCAAATCGTGCTGCATCATATCGGGGTCCGGCAAATGCCATCATTTCGATCGCACAACAAGCTAGACCCATTGGCATTGGCCATGCTGCGTTTGCACGCGCCCAGTTTGTGAGCGAGTCAATTTTAGTAGTAAAAAATCCTTCACCAAGTGCTGATTCTATTCCCATGGTATCTTTTTAAGCTTTAAAATGATTTAAATCCCAGTCGAGAGTGCCTTTTTTGAGCGTATATAAAAGGCCTACAAATAATGTTACAATAAATAGCATCATAGCCATGAAAGTTCCAAATCCGAGATCAAGATACCTTACTGCCCAGGGATATATGAAAACAACCTCCAGATCAAATACAATAAATTCCATAGCTACTAAGTAGAAACTGATCGAATATCGGTCCCTCGCTTCTCCAACAGGGTCCATGCCACTTTCATAGGGATTGAGTTTTGTTTTGTTGGGGCGAAAGGGTCCGAGAATTTTGGATAGCGTTAATAATACTAAAGCCAAAACAACGGCTACAACAGCAAGAATTAAAATCGGAAAATAATTATCGAGCATATTTTGAAATCTTCTCGGTTAGTGGGCTGAAAAGTTAGCCTCAATGTTTTGCAATGTCAACGAAATTGGGCGAGAATATAGCCTTTATTTGAATTTTTATGGAACAAAAATCCGAGAAAATTCAATAATCTTTTTCAGAATGAAGAAACTTAGTTTATTAAACACCTTGGTTTAAGACTTAGCCAAAATTCGTTACCTTTAGTTTAACTTATTATAAAGCTTACAAAAGGTGTAGATTTGAGTAAAGTATTAATGGAAATTTTGGGCCTTTCAACAAGTCCGAGCAGTGGTGGTGCCTATGCTCTAATACTGAGTCAGGCAGATGGAAATCAAAGGTTGCCAATTATAATAGGATCATTTGAAGCCCAGGCAATTGCATTAGAGCTTGAAAACATCAAGCCCCCGCGACCAATGACCCATGATCTGCTCAAAAATATTGTACTTAGTTTTGATGCAGAAATAAAACAAGTTTACATCAATGATCTTTCTGAGGGTACGTTTTATGCACAAATTATTTATGAGCGAGATAATCAGCTAATCGAGCTCGATGCCCGCCCAAGTGATGCTATTGCATTGGCTGTAAGGTTTAATGCTCCTATCTATGTAAATAAGGATGTACTGGAAGAGGCCGGTATTGCTACTGAACCTGAGCACCAAACACTTGAAGAAGCACTAAAAGGGGAAGAAACTACACCGGGGCAAAAAGAGTTATCACAACTCGAAAAACTCGAGGCAGAACTTAAAACTGCCATTGAAACCGAAAACTACGAGAAAGCGGCCAAGATCAGAGACCGCATTTCAAAAATGAAAGGATAAATTTTGGATATTTCTGACTGTTCGTTTAGCGAACTTTCCTACTCAACGCTATTTAACACATACCTTACTAATTTTGACAAGCTCAAGCCGTTCTATGAGTTCGATCCTCTCGATGAATCCGAAATTGAACGCCGAGCGAATGCTCTCTCCGGATCTGACAAAAAGAATTTTATAGAAGCACTAAGTGCTTATCATCGGGAATTAAATATCGCAACTGACCAGAAAGATCAGATAGAAAAATTTGGTAATGAAGATGCCCTCGTTGTGGTCACCGGACAGCAGTTAGGGGTATATGGTGGGCCCTTATTCACCATTTATAAAACAATGACGGCAATTCTGCTTTCGCGAAAGTATGAAGAGATCTTAGATCGCCCTGTTGTTCCCGTATTCTGGCTGGCCGATGAAGACCATGATTTTGAAGAAATTGCCTGGACGGGTATAACCGGAAGAACAGACTTCACGAAAATAAAGCTGGAACAAGAAGAGAGCGGTATCCCGGTTTCTGAAGAACTCATTACTGATGATATTAAAGCATTCAAGGCCAGCGTTAAGGAAGAACTTTTTGAAACTGATTTTTCTGCTTCTCTCTGGGATCAGTTAAACAAATATTATAGTGAAGGTAAAACTCATGCTCAGGCTTTTGCGGGATTGATAAATGAATGGTTTGCAGAGGAAGGCGTACTCATTGTGGGCAGTAACTTTGCACCCATCAAGAAACTGGTGGCTTCTGACCTTCAGACAAGTATCAATAAAGCTGATACTATTTATGAAGCCATTGAATCAAAAAGTGCAGCCCTGGAAAAGGATTTTCACCGTCAGGTTATGAATGGTGACTCTAATTTATTCTACCTGTCAGATGAAGGTAAGAGAATTAAGATCCACAGAGATGGAGATACCTGGACTGCCGGTTCCATTAGCTGGAAAACTTTCGAACTGCTGGATGAGATCAACGAGCACCCTGAGAAATTTTCCCCAAACGTATTTTTACGCCCGGTTATTCAAGACAAATTACTTCCTACATTGGGGTATGTAGCCGGTCCCGGAGAGTTGGCTTACTACGGACAAATGAAAGCTTTGTATGGTGAGTTTGATCTCCAAATGCCTCCGATCTTTCCGAGGTACACTGCAACTATTATTGAATCAGGTATTGCCCGTATCATTGAGAAACTACCCTTTAAAGTATGCGAATATGAAAAGCGCCTCGAAGACCTGGAATCTGAATTTGTAGAACAAGCTGATACCGTCGATATTGAAGAAGTATTTTCTGAATGGAAGGGCAAGCTTGAATTCGCTGCTGAGAATCCGCTAAAGGTGATCAATGAAATTGACCCGACCCTAGATGGAACTGTAGGTAAAACAGTAGCCGGGTTTTCCAATGAACTGGATAAACTAAAAGGGCGCGTTTACAGGTCCATCAAGCAGCAGGAAGAAACCCAGATAAAACGCATCGAGAAGATAAAGGTGAATCTGTTTCCGGATGGCGGACCTCAGGAGCGTTCCGTCTCACCCATATATTTCATGAATAAATATGGACTCGATATCTGGAAAAAACTTCTTAAGAATATTGAAGAAGACGGACTTGATCTGACTAAGCATCATCTCATTGAGTTATGAGTTCGACCAGGCAACGAAAACAAGATCTGAGAGATCAGGTGTTATCTAAAAGAGAAGCTTATTCTCTGGAAGAATGGCAGCGTAAATCAGATCAAATACTACGCTTATTTCTTGGTTTGGATGAATATAAAAATGCTGAGGTCGTGCATTCGTACGTTTCGATAAATGAACGCAGGGAAGTATGTACAGACCAACTGATCGAGGAGTTATTTCAAGACGATAAAAAAGCAGTGGTTCCTATTGTAAACTTCACAGACGAAACTTTATCTCATTCTGTTATTCATTCACTGGAAGATCTTGAGAGAAATCAATGGGGGGTAAGAGAGCCAAAGGAACCCGAATTTATTGGTGTTTCTGAACTTGATATTATTATTGTACCCATGGCGGCGGCTGATCGCTCCGGGAACAGACTTGGCTATGGGAAAGGATTTTACGATCGGTTTTTACAAAAAGCTAATGCACTTAAAGTCGGTTTTGTTTTTGATGAGTTCTTATTCGATGAGATTCCGGTTGAGGAATTTGACGTAAAATTAGATGTGATAATTACTGAAGAAGATTTGAATTTCCCGTAACATTGTGATTAAGAAATCGTAGGGCATCATGGAGGAAAATTATGGCAGACAAAACTAAAGCACGATCCGCATCAAGAACAGGAACCGCAACTCTGGAATTTGACGAGTTTGAACTGAACTCAACCATGCAGGAATTCCTGAAAGAGGAAGAGAAAGACACCGGAAAAAGTATATGGAATATTGCAACTGTCTCCGGTATGGTTATGATATTTTTAGCATTTACTTTTTTGATTCAATCAGTTGGATTACCGGTTGGTGGATTTTTATCCGGATTATCTGAAGGACTGGTAGGTTCTTCGGTGCTTCCCTTAATTGGAGGAGCTTTGATCACTTTGGTTGGTTTTGGTTTCTTGGTAGGGGATAGAAAACGAGCCCGAAAAATAAAGAAGGCAAAAAAGAAAGCCGCTAAATCACAGATGTCTTCTTATTCTGATATCCCCGGTTCTGAGGATACAAAATTCTCATCCGGTTCCAGATTAAATAATGCCCTGGATTCAAGTTCAAAAGGCTCATCAAAATCTTCCTCTATGGATTTCGATACCTATGGCTACAGTCACTCTAAACGTTTAATGAAATCAAGATCAGATAAAAAATGGGCAGGCGTTTGTGGCGGTTTAGCCAAGTACTTTGGCATCAGTGCAACGGTAGTCCGATTTATTTTTGTAGCGGCCTTTATTATGGGGTGGGGTGCAAGCTTACTGGTTTATTTTGGATTATCACTGGCAATGCCTAAAGAACCCGTAGAGATGATGGACGACTTTAATTTTTAAAGTTGTTTTAAAAGGGTAGGTCTACTTCGGATTTCATAAATAAAACTAAAGACATTCTGTTGTATAGAATGTCTTTTTTAATTTTATTTGGCTTAGTATTTATCGAAATAACATTATCTTAGATTTGTATTTAATATACGTTCGATGCAAGGTAATTAATTGCCATCAATAGAAATCACTCGTGGACCTATCTAATAGTTTAATTTTAATTGTTGATGACACCCCTGCCAATCTTCGATTACTATCCCATGTATTAAACAAGAATGGGTATAAACATATTGAAGCATCAAATGGGAAAGAAGCTGTTGAGCTTGCCAAAAAACATGAACCCGATCTGATATTACTTGATATCATGATGCCTGAAATGGATGGCTTTGAAGTGATCAAAAAGGTCAAATCAGATAAATTAATTCAAGATACTCCCATCATATTTTTGAGCTCTCTAACGGATACAGATGACAAGATTGAAGGCTTCAAATCCGGCGGAGTTGATTACATCACCAAGCCCTTTCAAAAAGAAGAAACTCTTGCCCGAATTAATACCCACCTTAAAATCCGGTTTCTTCAAAAACAGCTAAATGATCGTATAAATGTGCTTAGGCATCGTGAAATACAGTTGAGCCGTCTTAACCAAAAGAAAGATGATCTTGTTCGAATGGTAAGCCACGATATTAAAAACCCACTCACAGGTATAATAGGCTTGGTTAAGTTGATGCGTGAAAGTGATAAGATCAGTGCTGAAGAGCAAAAGCAGATGCTTAAAGTAGTCGAGAATAGTGGCAGTAATTTATTGAACATGGTAAGCGAAGTATTAGACAGGGAAAGCAAAAAAGCAGAGCCTGAAACTTTGGAGTATGCCAAGACTAATATTTCCGACCTGCTTGAACGTGTTATATCAGTGAATAAAGCAAAATCTTTGGTCAAAGAAATCTCCCTTACTGCTAAAGTAGAGCCTGAAAAATTAGAAGCGATTATAGATCAGAATAAGATTGAGATCGCAATAAATAATCTGGTTTCAAATGCCCTTAAGTTTACTCCAACAAAAGGAAAGATCACGGTGATAGCCAGCCAGCAAGAAGAAAATCTTGTCTTTGAGATTCGTGATACCGGCATTGGTATTCCCAAAAAATTACAGGAAGATCTGTTCAAAGATCCTGCTAAAGTATCCCGAACCGGAACCGGAGGTGAGTCGGGTACGGGCCTTGGTTTAGACATTGTTCAGTTATATGTTGAACTACACGGTGGGGAAATATGGGTTGAATCGGAGTTAGATAAAGGCACACAATTTTATATCAAAATACCTCAGAAAAAAGAATCATAAACATTTATCTATTATTCTGATGCTACGGAAACATACACTTCGGGAATACCCTATTATACACCGGATCAATATTTTTCTCAGGGGATAGGTGCTGATATTCAATACCGAAACCCGGATTCTTTTGATTACAAACCAGGCTTACCGGTGAAGTTATCGGTAAATATGAACGCAGGGATGGTTATTATCTGACTGGAAGGATCGAACTCGAACATACATCTGATAATTTTTGGAGGATAAGGATCGGCTCCGAAATTTCAACAAGCAGTGTGTACAGATCAAACAGATTATTTTTCATGATCTCACACTCCTTTCCAAGAAAATTAATACCAAATAGATAGAAACATAAGTACAAGTATTTACGTATTTCAGACATGAGAATTTTGAATAAGCATTTAGAATGGGTGGTATTTACCGCCGGTTTATTATTATTGGGATTCATGAATCCTGAGAATGCCGGAACTTCATTCTGTTTGTTTGATCTGGCAGGTTTAAATTTTTGTCCGGGAGAAGGGTTAGGGCACTCAATAGCTTATACGTTCAGAGGTGATTTTAACTCTGCTTTAGACGCCCATTTTGCCGGCCCTCTGTCCATAGTTGTATTAAGTCTCAGGATTATTCATTTATGGCGCAGAAATTATATTAAATCAACACTAAATACAGGAAACAACAATCATGGCTAATGTAATTGATCATCTACCGGAAATTGATGGCGACGAAGCCCTATATGTAGGGAAACTGATGGAAAGTTTATCAGATGAACAAGCTTCAAAATTTACTTCTGTCTATCGCTCACGGCGTAAAGATCCTCAAACTATCCTGATCACTTGTATTCTGGGATTCTTTTTGATCGCAGGAGTTCATCGGTTAATACTGAATCAGATCGGTATGGGAATTTTGTACATCTTTACCGGAGGACTTTGCCTGATTGGAACCATTGTAGATCTGGTCAATTACAAAGATCTCGCCTTTCAGTATAACAGGGCAATCGCAAAAGAAGTACACTCATATGTTTGATAAGTTATGACTAGAAAAGAATCAGAAAATCTGCTTAGAGAATACATTGAAAGTGAAAGCCTGATCAATCATTGTGAAATGGTAGCCCAGGCTATGGAGGCTTATGCAAAGTCTTTGGATAAATCAGAAAAAGATATAGAAGAGTGGTGGGCGGCCGGATTGCTACATGATCTGGATTGGGAGAAGTACCCTGATGAGCATCCTAATAAGGCTGTAAATGATATCCTTCCTGAAAAAAGATATTCGGAAAAGATAATTGAGGCTATCAAAGCCCATGCTCCTGAACGAACCGGAAAAGAGCCTGAAACCGAAATCGAACGATTTCTCTTCGCATGTGATGAACTTTCGGGATTTATGAACGCTGTTTCCCTGATGCGTCCCAATAAGTTTGAGGATATGAAAGTCAAATCAGTAACCAAAAAACTGAAAGACTCTAAATTTGCAGCAAATGTTCCAAGAGAGGATATAAGTAAAGGGGCCGAATTAATAGGGAAGGAGTTGAGAGATCATATTTCATTCATGATCTCTGTATACCGTTAAAAGAGGGTTATTTCCTTTTTATATTTTTTTAAAGTAAATTTTATAGTGGTTTAAGAGATAACACTAATCAAATAAAACACTATGAGAGTAATATGCTATGCACTTCTTCTTGTACTGAGTGTTTCACTCAGCGTTAACGCACAGAATCTGGATCTTAAATATCATGGTTCAATTGATCTGTATGAGGGGTTAGATCAAAGTTTTTATACACAGAGTAATTTTGGGGTTAAAAATGCAGTTTACTCATCCTTTCCCGTAACAACAATGATCCGTCATAACAGAGTAGATGGATTGTTTATTGGTTATCAGGAAGAAAAAATGGATTGGAATAACTCCAATTTTTTAGGAATTGATAATGTTGACCTTCACGGCCTGATCGGTTATTCGGTAGCATTAAATGAATTACAATATTCGGTAGGAGCTGAAAAAAGCATCGGGAATGATCGGAAGTGGATGCTCCTTGGAGGACAGCTGCACAACACCACTGCAACAGAGGATTACTGGAGGTCGGGTATCTATGAGAATAGCTTATCATCATTTGCAACCGGTTTTGATTTCCATGATTATTACAAAGCGGATGGTTATGGTTTCTATACCTTATTGAAACCTATCAGGTTCATTGAGATCGGGGCTTCCTATAATTATGACCAGTTTAGTTCTCTGGAAGTAAATACAGATTTCTCTCTGATCTCTAAGTATTCTTCTTTCAGGATCAATCCCGCTATTGATTCACAGGCAGATCAGATCAGTCAGCAAAGCTTGAATTTAGGGCTTACTTTAAGCCCAAGAGGTATTACCGAGCTTTCATCTCTGTCAACCTCCATTTCCATGAAAGCTGAATTAGCCGACCTCGGTAGTTTTGATAATGATTTCATGTATAACCGGTATCAGATAGAGGCTAAATCATTTTTAAGATTGGACAGTAGTACGCTTTTTAAATGGAGAGTGATGGCCGGAAGTATTACCGGAGAAGCACCTGACTTTAAGAACTTTGCTCTAGGTGGTATTGGAAGCATGAGGGCTTTGGGCTATAAGTCTTTAACAGGAAATCAGATGCTGCTCAGTAATTTTGAGATCGAATTTGGTAAATCATCTTCCCACAAAGGAAACTGGCCTGATCTGAGCTCAACTTCCATTTCGCTGTTCCTTGATTCCGGAGCTTCCAATTTTAATACTCAGAATTATACTTCCCAGGATCCCTTTAACAATTTTGATCTATCAATATCAGAATTATCACATAATGTCGGAATTGGGTTAGGATTAGGAATGGTACGATTTGAAATTGCAAAACCTGTTGCAGGTGTACAGGGACAATCTTCTTTCTGGATACGTTTCAACCCAACTTTTTAGAAACCGAATAATATTATAGAACATAAAATGAAACCCGGACCGATCAAAGTCCGGGTTTTTTCTTTAGGGCATTTGGTGCTTATGCAGCATCCAAAAGCTCTTTTGCTCTTCGTTCAGAAAGTACGTTACTACATTACTTAAGTTTCAATCTTGCTCAAGTCTTCCCATTTTTAAATTAAGTTTAGATTATTCTCTTTTGTTCAGGGATTAGTATCTTTAAGTATGAATCTGCAGAACTTGATCTCCCTTAAAAAATCTGAATTAGTAACAATACTGCTCATATTTGTACTGGTCGTTACTGCCGTATTGAGTTCACGTCTTATAAGACTTACTTCAGACTCTGCAGTATATTTTGATCAGGAAACTGAATTAATTTTCAATGAATTGAGTGGGCTGGATTCCCTTTACAATTTGCTCGAAGAAAAAGAGATTGAAGTAAAAGAGGGGGAATTGAACTGGGCCGCAGGAATCTTGGGTTGGCGGAGGTACCAGAGAGGCCGCTACGTTTTTGAAGGCACGTATTCCTACAATGACTTTCTTTCCCGGATGACAAAAGGAATACAGGATCCTTCCTCCGTAGTAATATTACCGGGTTCAACCATTCCCAGGTTTTCTGAGTCAGTATCTGAAAGTTTTTATTTTGAAAGGGATGATCTGGAAGCCGTATTTACAGACAGCTCCTATCTTGCTGAGAAGGGACTGACGACAGAACAATTGTTTGGAAGGATGTCGCCTGATACCTATCTAATATACTGGACTACGACTCCACAAGGTTTTATCAATAAGGTGTTGAGGGAGTTTGAAAGGAGCATTTCAGAGGATCATATAAGAAAGGCTCAAGAGCTTGGACAATCAATTGATGAAATTATTACTCTTGCATCCATTGTTGAATGGGAAGCAAAATTATCAGAAGAAAAAAAGAGAATAAGTGGGTTATACTGGAATCGCCTGAATCGTGGAATGAGACTTCAGGCAGATCCGACTGTCAATTTTGCTTTGGGTGAACGCCGACGTCTACTATTTGAAGATTATCAAATTGATCACCCTTTTAATACTTATCTGAACAGAGGATTACCTCCGGGGCCTATTACAAACCCAAGTCTCTCAACTATTGAAGCGGCCTTATATCCTGAAGATCATGACTATTTATATATGGTTGCTAATCCAGCAGGCGGGCATGTTTTTACCAGAACGTTTCAAGAACACCAAGTTGAAAGTGAAAAATGGCGTATATGGCTCAGGGAACAATACCGAATAAAACGCCAACTTGAAGCCGAGCAAGAACAAGCCGATGATGCTAAGACAAGCTAAAAATCAGGTTTTAGATCAGTTATCTGATGTCGAAATTCGCTTTATTTGTACTTCCTGATTTATGTGTGTATCTCTGAAACTCACGTCCGTAATAATTCCGCGATAATTATTGAATTTTTTAAGCCCTTCTTTGAGGTAAACCGGATTTTGAACCTGCTCAAGTGTCTGTAAAACAACATTTGCAGCATCATAGCCTATAAAAGCAAAACGATTTGGGGTCGTATCAAATCGCAGGCGGAATGCACTTTCAAAATCATCACGGGCAGAGCTTCCATCTTCATCCAACTCAAAGGTTTTAGTATAATAGACTTCAGTATCAGTTAACCGTGTTGATGAAATGTCAACGGTTTCCCATTCTTCCGAGCCAAGAATGGTCATATCACTTCGCATAGCTTCAAGATTTGTAAGCAGAGAACTAATCAATGTTTGCGCAATATTACCGGTGAATGGAGCATAAACAGCCTGAATGTTATAGTTATAAACGGTATCAACTTCGGGATCAAAAGTTTGAACGTATTCACTTATATCATAACCGTCGGAGGCAAGATCCTCTACATAATAACGAACAACTTCGCCGCCTAACTTTCGGGCTTCATCCAAAAATGCCACAGCTGACGGTTCACCTAATGAGCCTCGTTCCGCAATTACAGCCAAAGTATCAAGTCCAAGGGTGTTAACGGCATATCGGGCCATTCTCTGTCCTTGAATAGCAAAGGTAGGATTTAACTGAAAGGTATAATTATGGTCCAGGTTAAGGCTGTCAGAATTCGCAAGAGGAGTCAAAAGGGGAGTTTCATATTGTTCTGCAAATTTTGAAAGTTCGGTTGCTACTTCAGAAAAAAGTGGCCCTATCATGACATCCACGTTATGATTCCAAACCAGATCGTTGGCTATAGCAGAGGCATTTGAAGCAGAAGTTTCTGTATCCTTGTAGGTTATAAAAGCTTTTTGATCTGTATTCTGGCTGTTAAAATTCTCTACGGCCAGTTGAATCCCAAAATAGAGATGCTGAGAGACTTCAAAGTCAGCTGTTTCAATATCAAATTCAGGTAAAGCAACTCCAATGTTGTAGG
Organism: Gracilimonas sp.; assembly: GCA_040904925.1. Lineage (GTDB taxonomy): Bacteria > Bacteroidota > Rhodothermia > Balneolales > Balneolaceae > Gracilimonas. Next base: position 200,268 of record JBBDSP010000006.1, read on the forward strand.
CAATGCCTGAAGGAGCTTTTGCGTAATTATTTGGGTTGTAACGCTGCCAGTATCTGGCTGAATCACTCAAAATGGATTCAATAGAGGCATATTGAGTTGTATCACTATCAACGGTATTATTTTTGTAGGCAGTAAATAATGCTTTCGCAGAAGCCAGGTCTACGGTGCCAATGGCTGATTCAACCAAGTCTAACCGTACATTGTCATAAGCAGAAGCCCGAAAGACTTGAAAACGCTGTTCAAGTGAAAGGTAAGACGTAAGGTCTCTGTAAAAATTATAAGCATCTAAACGTATCGAGAGCTGGCGGGATGTTTCCTTCAATTCATACAATGCATCTAAAGCTGCGACAAAATTCTTTAACTGAAAGTCAGCTAAAGCTTTGGTGTATTTAGCCTCAAGCATAATTTCTTCTGCAGTGCTGTCAACTTTATGTAGATAATGTTTCGCTTTCAGATAGTTGTTTAGTGCAAAATGACTTTTTCCGGCAAAAAGGTTTGCTTCCGGGGAATCAATGTCATCAAAAACCTGAAGGGCACGTTCAAAATTTCCTTCTTCATAAAACTCAATTCCGGTATCAATGGATTGAGCAAAAACCGATGAAGAAGCTGTTATCAATAATATTAAAAAAGTAAATACTGTTCTTTTCATTAAGATATGTGGATTAGTTACATCATTTATAACTGCTTTTAAACTAAAAAGTTCTGCACTGGAATGCTTCTTTACAGATATAAATATTTTAAAAAGGGATCAGATCAAGCTAAAGCCGATCTGATCCTAATTAATCAATGATAAATTATCAGGGAGCAGGGTAGAGATAGTTAGCCTCAAAGCTGAGTGGAATACCTATCCACCAGTACAAGAGTAAGAATATCGTCCACACCACCATGAATATCAGAGAATAAGGCACCATCATTGAGATCAACGTTCCTATTCCTGTATTCTTTACATAACGCTGACAAAATACAACCACTAACGGGAAGTATGGAAGTAGTGGTGTGATAATGTTTGAAACAGAATCACCAACCCGATAGGCTGCCTGTGTAAGGTCAGGGGAGATGCCAAGTTGCATAAGCATAGGTACAAATATTGGAGCTATTAGTGCCCATTTTGCAGATGCTGAACCTACAAGTAAATTAACCATGGCACTCAGGATGATTATGCCAACGATCGTTATTTGCCCGGGTAGATTAAGGGATTGAAGGAAATTAGCGCCTTCAAGAGCTATCAAAAGACCAATATTTGATTTAGCAAAGGCATCAATAAATAAGGCACAGAAAAAGGCCATCACAATGTAATATCCCATGCTTTCCATCGACTTCTTCATGTTGTCGATCATATCCTTGGAGGATTTATATTTTCCTGAGGCATACCCGTAAACAACACCCGGAATCAACAAGAAGATAAAGATGAGAGGAACGATGGCCTGCATGAGCGGAGCCTGAAAGGAGAATAGCGAACTTACATCTGGGTTATCCCAATTTGGATCACGTAATGCTGAACTTTCAGGCCATGCCCACACGAATAATCCAATAACTCCGAGCATCATGGCTGCAAATCCTAACCAAAATGCACGGCTTTCTTTGTCAGTTACCTTTTCCATCTGTGGCATCTCGTCTTCATCTCCATCAACTTTAACGTCTTTAAGACGGGGTTCAACGATCTTATCCGTTATATACCATCCCACCAAAACAATGAGAATACTGGAAGCGGCCGTAAAATAAATGTTGTTCAATGGATTAAGGGCAATCCCGGGGTCGAGAATTCGGGCAGCTTCAAGAGTAAAGCTCATGATCAACGGATCAATGGCTGAAGGGATAAAGTTGGCTGAAAATCCACCGCTAACCCCCGCAAAAGCTGCAGCAATACCGGCAAGTGGATGCCTTCCTGCTGCATAAAATATCACACCGCCTAATGGAATTACAAGCACATAACCGGCATCTGCAGCTGTATGGCTCACAATCGCGATAAGTATAAGCATTGGGGTTAGAAATGCTTTTGGAGTGAAGTTGAGCAGCTTCTTAAGCCCGGCATCAATCCACCCGGAATGCTCTGCTACTCCAACTCCTAACATAGCCACCAGTACAATTCCCAGCGGTGCAAAAAGCACAAATGTTTCGATCATGTTAGCGAGAAAGGCTGCAAGGCTAGATCCAGTTAATAGGTTTTTTACTTCAAGCTCATCTCCAGTAAGCGGATGTGTAGCTCCGAAGTCAATAGGAGATAGTATTGCCGAAAGGATCCAAACCAGTACCAGCAAAATGAAGAATAGCATCGCAGGATCTGGCAGTTTATTACCGGACTTCTCAATTATATTCAAAAACTTATTAAACAAAGATGTTTTTTCTTTGCCCTCGTCTTGTGATTTTTTCTTGCTCTTTTCCACGATATAAGATTTTATTTTAATTTTCGATGGCGGAAAATAACATATTCAGTAATCTATTCAATACCCGAAATAAAGTATTGATTTATTTAGTCTGCTTCTTTTAATTCAGGTGTAAATAAAATGAGGCTGAGGGGAGTTTATGTTCAAGAAAATAAAAGCAAAACTGGCACAACTAGCAGTCAAACCGGAACCTATCGATGTATCGGAATTTGGAGATTCGCTGGCCGAAAGTGTATCATGGTCGCCTGCAAAAGGTGGCGGAACCAATATAAAAACGCATAGTTTGGCTAAAGAAGATTATAACCGATATTCCTTCAAGGCCACGTATTCAGCTGTTCTTTTCTTTGGGGTATTCGTATTGTTTGGCGCAATCTTCCCAATTGTATTCATAACAAGTAATTCAGAAGGGGTAGGATTAGTGAGTTGGGAAAGTCTTGGAGTAATTGGTTTTGGGCTAATATTTATGGGAGCAGGACTTTTTATGGGATACCGTTTTATGCGTCCAATCGTTTTTGATAAAAGTGTGGGCTTTTTTTGGAAGGGCTGGAAACAACCCGAAATGTATGGAAGTGATAATCCGAAAGGTGCCATAAGATTAAGTGATATTCATGCCTTTCAGATCTTATCGGAATACATAAAAAGTGATAATTCTTCCTATCACAGTTATGAGTTAAATCTGATCCTGAAAGATGGAAACCGTCATAATGTAATAGACCACGGTAAGCTTTCTGCCTTGCGAGAAGATGCTAAGGAACTTTCAAAATTTTTGGGCAAACCGGTCTGGGATATCACAGAACGTAGTAGGAGGTAATAACTTCCTGTATTATTATTCCCACTCAATAGTTGCGGGCGGCTTAGAACTAATGTCGTATACCACACGGTTTATTCCTTTGATCTCATTGATAATCCGGTTAGATACATGTGCTAAAAATTCATAGGGTAGATGGGCCCAGTCAGCGGTCATTCCGTCCACACTGGTAACTGCTCGTAAAGCAACGGTGAATTCATAGGTTCGTTCATCGCCCATTACACCTACGCTTTGTACAGGTAGCAAAACAGCAAGAGCTTGCCACACATCGTTGTATAAGTTTTGCTTCTTTAGCTCTTCAATAAAGATGTAATCAGCTTCTCTAAGCAGATTCAGCCTTTCCCTGGTTGGTTCTCCCAAAACCCTGATTCCCATTCCAGGACCCGGAAATGGATGTCTGCCAATGAAATGTTCAGGGATACCCAAAGTGCGTCCTACTTCACGGACTTCATCTTTAAATAGCTCCCGAACCGGTTCGATCAGATCAAGATTCATTTTCTCCGGAAGCCCGCCAACATTATGATGAGACTTTATAGTTGCTGAAGGACCTTTAAATGAAACACTCTCGATAACATCAGGATACAAGGTACCCTGAGCTAAATATTTAAAATCTGTATCACTGCCAATTTCCTTATCAAAGACTTCAATAAAAACTCGTCCGATGATTTTTCTTTTTTCTTCAGGATCAGAAACTCCTTCCAGTTCACTCAGAAAAGCATCAGAAGCGTCTACGCCTTTAACCGGTAAATTCAGGTCTCTGGTATATAACTCCATTACAGATTCAAATTCATTTTTACGAAGCAAACCATTATCCACAAATATACACTGGAGCTGATCTCCAATGGCTTTATGGAGAAGGGTTGCTACAACGGTGGAATCTACACCGCCGGAAAGACCACAGAGCACCTTGTCATCCCCAACTTTCTCACGAATAGAGCTGATCTGTTCTTCAATGAATGAAGTAGGGGTCCAATCGCCTTTAAGACCACAAATTTCATAAGCATAATTTTGAAGCAGTTGCTTTCCATGATCGGTATGTGCTACCTCTGGATGAAATTGTACGCCATAGATATGGTTTTTTTTATGACGAACGGCTGCTACTTCAGCATTTGCTGTATGCCCGATGATCTCATAAGAATCTGGCAGTTCGTGAATATGATCCCCATGACTCATCCAGACCACACTTTCATTTGGAATATCCTTCAAAAGATCTTCAGAGTTATCGATCAGGAGGTTGGCACGGCCGTATTCTCTTTTTTCTGCCTTTTCTACGCTTCCAGGGATCTCTGTATGGGCAAGGAGCTGAAGTCCGTAACAAACCCCTAAAATTGGAATGTCCCAGTCCATTATTTCAGCTTGAAGTCCCGGGGCTTCCTTGTCATTTACGCTCATTGGTCCCCCGGATAATATGATTCCTCCCGGAGTTGGAGTCGAAACCTCTTCAAGATTAACATTAAAAGGGTGGATCTCGCAATACACATTTAGCTCTCGTAAACGTCGGGCTATTAACTGGGTGAATTGAGAACCATAATCAAGGATGAGTATCCATTCGGAATGTCGACTGTGCATGGGAGGTGTTTTGGGAGTAGAACTAATTGTTTATGAAATAAAAAAACCTGCCAGAGTTAACTTAAAATCTAAGTCATACCTGACAGGTTGAAAGTATCAAAAGCCTGATCAGGCGATAACGCCTTCGTATTCTTCGGCAGAAAGAAGGTCTTCAAGCTGAGATTCATCTTCCAGCTTTACTTTAACCATCCATCCATCACCATAAGGATCTTCATTCACTAACTCAGGCTCATCTTCAAGCTGTTCGTTTACCTCTACGATCTCACCATCAACAGGAGCATAAAGATCTGAGACAGTTTTAACTGCTTCAACGGTCCCAAAAGTGTCATCTTTGGAAAATTCAGTTCCTTCAGGTTCAAGTTCCACGAATACGATGTCTCCGAGCTCGCCCTGGGCAAAATCAGTAATACCAATGGTTGCTGTACCATCGCCATTATCTTTTATCCATTCGTGTTCGCGGGTGTATTTAAGATCTGCCGGTATACTCATTTCAGTTATTCTTTGGTATAAATTTAAATTCTCTTTCTAAATATTTGGTATCAAATTTCCCTTTTTTGAAATTCTCATCATCCATTAATTGAATGTGGTAAGGGATATTGGTTTTGATTCCTTCGATAATAAACTCTTTTAGTGCACGCTTCATTTTCTTGATGGCATCTTCACGAGTTGGCGCACTAACGATCAGCTTGGCGATCATTGAGTCATAGTGCGGTGGAATTCGATATCCGGAATAAGCATGAGTATCTAAGCGAACTCCATGTCCGCCCGGCGGATGAAATACCGTGATCTCACCGGCAGAAGGACGGAAGTTATGCTCCGGATCTTCGGCATTTATACGACATTCAATGGCATGATTGGTGAATTCGAGAGGAAATTCTTCGATCTTTTCACCTACAGCTACTCTTATCTGCTGTTCTATCAGGTCAATCCCGGTCACTTCTTCAGTAACAGGATGCTCTACCTGAATACGAGTATTCATTTCCATGAAATAGAAGTTGTGGTCATCATCAACCAAAAATTCTACAGTTCCGGCACCTTCATAGTTCACTGCTTTGGCAGCATTCACTGCTGCATCACCCATTCTTTTACGAAGCTCCGGCGTCATAAGGGGAGATGGTGATTCCTCAAGCACTTTTTGGTGACGTCGCTGGAGCGAACAATCTCTTTCACCATAATGAACGGCTGTTCCATGCTGGTCGGCCATTATCTGTATCTCAACGTGATGAGGATTCAATACAAATCGTTCTATATAAACGGCAGGGTTATTGAATGATGTCTCTGCTTCTTGCCTGCACATTTTATAATTCTTTTCAAGCTCAGAAGCTTCCATCACCATACGCATTCCACGTCCGCCGCCACCGGCAGAAGCTTTGATGATAACCGGGTAACCGATCTCATCGCAGACTTTTTTAGCCTCTTCATAACTTTCAACAACACCATCACTTCCAGGAACAACAGGAACTTTGTTTGCGATCATAGTAGCTTTAGCTACTGCCTTATCACCCATTCTGTTTATAGAATCCGGGGAAGGGCCTATGAATTTAATATCATGCTCTCCACAAATTCGGGAAAATTCAGCATTCTCTGAAAGAAAACCATATCCGGGATGAATAGCTTCTGCATCAGTAATTTCAGCTGCTGCCAGTATGCTTGGTATTTTGAGGTAACTTTCTTTACCGGCAGGGGGGCCTATACAGACGGCTTCATCTGCAAATTTTACATGCAGGCTGTCAGCATCAGCGGTTGAATATACAGCAACCGTTTTTATGCCCATCTCCTGACATGTACGAATAATTCGTAGTGCAATTTCACCTCTGTTGGCGATCAGAATTTTTTTAAACATGAAAACCGCTTAGTCTTTTTTAATAATGAAAAGTGGTTGTTCGAATTCAACAGGTTGTGCGTCATTAACCAATATTTTTTGCACGGTTCCTCCGAATTCAGCTTCAATTTCGTTCATGATCTTCATGGCTTCTACAATACAAAGTGTATCGCCTTTAGAAACTTTGTCGCCCACTTTAATGAAAGGGTCTGAGTCGGGCGATGCAGCCTCATAGTAAGTTCCAACAATAGGAGAAGTCACTGTTTCGCCTTCAGGCTGATCTTCTTTTGAACTTTGAGTATTTTCACCGGAAGCAGCTTGCTGTGGCTGAGCAGGGGCTGTTGGTTGTGCCATCGGTTGTGGGGCAGCGGGCTGAGTATAACTAACCTGTTGAACCTCACCTTGTTTTTTTACTTTGATTTTAAAGTCACCTTCTTCAAGTGAAACTTCATTGACATCGCTTTCGGATATCAGTTCTAAAATGTTTTTTATAAGTTTTAAATCCATGATTATGTTTATTTAGCTCGTTCTATATATTCTCCGGTTCGAGTATCAACCCGAACTTTCTCACCTTCATTTATAAATAAAGGAACATTAACGGTGGCACCTGATTCCAGTGTAGCAGGCTTACTTCCGCCTTGTGCAGTATCACCGCGCAAACCCGGATCGGTTTGCTCGATAACTACTTCAATTTGGTCTTTTGGTTCTGCGTAAAGAATAGACTCTTCATCCGCATTTACCATTACATTACAGTTTTGACCTTCTACAAAATATCCCTGCCGTTCAACCTGGCTGGCATTTACTGGGACCTGTTCATAGGTCTCATTATGCATCAGGTAAAAAAGTTCTCCATCATTATAAAGATATTGATATTCGTGCTGTTCTATTCGTACAGACTCAGCATTTTCACCGGATCTCCAGGTTTTATCAATATTCTTACCATTCAAAATGCCCTTAAGCTTGGTTCGAACAAAAGCAGGTCCCTTGCCGGGTTTAACATGTTGAAATTCTGTAATAGAGTAGAATTCACCATCCATATTCAGCACCATGCCGTTTCTGAAATCCGATGTTGATATTTTTGACATTCGTTAGTTTTCCTGTGTTAAAATTTTTTCGAAAAATAGCACCTGCCTCTTTGGATAACAAACACGTTTAAATGAAATTACTTATCAAATTATACAGAATGGCTGCGGGGCAAATATATTTGATAAATATAGGCCAGACTTTCGAAAAGAGTGTCTGTTTTATTCCTGCAAATCCATATTCCATTTCATTGATTGCATTCTCAGTTTTCCAGAAATAACCAACAAATAAGCATATCAGGAACCCACCTAAAGGAAGTCCGATACTGCTGAACAGATAATCAAACCAGCCAATTAAAACAGGGAAGAAAGAAACTGTGATAGAAACAACCAAAATTCCCAATCCAACTGTCCAGGCAGCTTTTTTCCGTTTCACTTCAAATTCGTCGATCACAAAACTAACGGGAACTTCGAGTAACGAGATAGTAGAGGTTAGAGCTGCAATACTAAGCAGTAAGAAGAAAGTAACGCCTAAAGTCATTCCTACAGCACCGCCTATGGTATGAAATAAAGCGGGTAAGATCTGGAATACAAGGTCGGTACTTGAAGCAAGAGAACCTCCTGCGCTAATATTAATTCCCTGGCTCTGTGCTAAATACATGGCGGGAACAATCAATAAACCGGCAAGGAAGGCAATACCAACATCAGCTAAAGTGACAAAGGCAGCAGCTTGCGGGATGTTCTCTTTTTTATTCAGGTAAGAACCGTAGGTGATCAAAGCGCCCATACCCAATGAAAGGGAGAAGAAGGCCTGACCCATTGCTGAAAAGATCAAATTGGCATTAATTTTACTGAAATCAGGTAGTAAATAAGCACTAACGCCTTCAGAACTGCCGGGCTGCAATAAAACATAGATAGCCATGATAAGCATGATACCGATAAGTAAAGGCATCATAGCTTTAGTAGCCCGTTCAATGCCATCACTGACTCCACCGGTAATAATCTTTATAGTACCAAGCATAAAGACAGTTGCAATAAGAGCATTTTTAGGACCATTGCCGGTATCAGTAAGCCAGTTGGCAGCATTCTCCCATTGAAAGAAGTAGAAGATCTCTTCGAAGGCAAATCCGAAAGCCCATCCGGCAATAACTGTATAAAAAGAAAGGATCATTACCCCGCAAATAACACCCCATAAACCAACAAGGGGGAAAAACTTATTTGAACTTATAGCTTTAAAAGCACCTACGGGATTTTTACCTGACTTCCGGCCAATTGCAATTTCTGCCGCCATTACAGGGAAACCAATTGCAAAGGTACAGAGAAGGTAAACTAGCAGGTAAGCAGCACCACCTTCGGTAGCAACTTTAGTAGGGAATGCCCAAATATTTCCGAGACCTACGGCCGAGCCGGCAGCAGCAAGTATAAAACCAAGTTTAGAATTCCATGAACCGCGTTCGGTAGTGGTTGTTCCAGCCAAGTGATTTCCTCCTTAGGATAATTTGTTAATTAGATAGCGTAAAATATTTTAAGCTTTACTCACACGCAACTTTCTTAATATAACTCCGGAACTGGCCGGAATGTTTAGATTATTTTGGACACTTTTGATTGTATTTTGTCCCGCTACGTGTGCATTAGCGATCATTTCCCAATATCCTTCAGGCAAAACAATATCGTGAGCCTTTTCGGGATTGGCGTTCAATGATACAAAGTAATCATACATATCACCCGAACTTTTTCCATCAACTGAGAAAGTAATATGCAGTGGGTCTTGGTAAACCTTGAAGTTAATTTCATCTGGTTGAGCCTTTCTAAAAGCAGGAGTCGATAACCTTAAATTTATTAATCCTTTATAGTATTTAAAAAAGGCTTTATTGAGTTCAATATCATTAAAATTAAGCCAGTTGGTTTCGTCATCTTTGTTATAGGTATCCCGGCATAATGTTCCTTTTTCAGAGTCAATTCCATCGGGATCCATCACAACTTTTGAGCGCGCCCATTCCTGTCCGGCATGCATCATTGTGATCCCTTGTGATACGAATAAGAGCATTGCTCCAAGCTTCGCTAACCGCTCTTCTTTTCTAGTCAGTAAAGTTGCATTCGATCTGTTACTGAATACCTTAGTTGCCTTATCAGGGTTCAATGCTATTCTTATATAATCACCAAGAGTATAACCATCATGACTTTCCAGGTAATTAACAGAGTGCTCAGAGGTATGAAACAAACCGTACTCTTCATCTTTTAAAGTACCTCTTATAAAATTCTCAACGGCAAAACGGGAGTGAAGACCAATATCACCAAATATCAGCCCTTTATTTTCAAGAGGATTATGCCCCTTTATGCCATTTCTAAATCGATCATTCCAGGAAGACCATCCATGATCTGAAAACCCATCCGGCTTATAATCACTTCCCCAGGGCTCAGCTATCAAAACAACATTGGGGTTGATCTTTTTAGCTTCCTCCTTAATCAGATCAACCGTTTCCCAGTCCAGTAATCCGGCCAGATCAAAACGAAATCCATCTATGTGATATTCACTTATCCAGTGTTTAACAGACTCTACAATAAGCCTTCTTGAGAAGGTGGATGATGTATCTATATCATTTCCTGTCCAGCTGTCGTTCAAGAAGTTACCAAGTTCATCTAATCTGAAATAATGGTCTTTTGCAGTATACTTAAGTGGGTTGAGATCATAATGGGAAGCGTGGTTATATACGACATCCATAATAACGGTAATGCCTTCTTTATGAAGTTCTTTCACCAGGTTCTTAAGCTCAGTTTCTGCCCTTCTTGTTTTTCCGATTACAGCTCCATCGGCCAAACTTGAATCCGATGCATAAAGAGTTTCCGGAGCAAGAAAAAAGGAAGTCATATACCCCCAATAATTTCGGGCATAAGGATTCCAGGAATTCCTGATTCCTTCTTCAGTTTCTTCCTCAAAGGGAGGTTCGAAATAGGCAAACTTTTGTAACGGTAAAAACTCTACGGCATTCACACCTAGTTTCTTAAGGTGAGAAATACCACCTACTTTGGCTTCCCTGAAATCATTATAAATACCCTGCACATAGGTCTTCGCTGAAGAATGGGCAACCATATCCTTTATATGGGTTTCATAGATAATGAGGTCTCGAGGATCTTCCGGGGCTTGAAATTCATCACCATCCCAGCCAAATGTATCAGAAGGGAGGATCTTCGTCTTAGGAAATTGAAGGTGATGGTTTTGTGAGGTCACATATTTACTCCACGGGTCGGCGATGAAGTAGGAGGTTTGCATAAAAAAAGGATCACCTTCAGATCCTGATATTTTGTAAGCGTACCACTTTTCAAAAAAGGTGTCCTGAATTATAGTCTCCCAAACTCCATCCTCGCTTTTATTCAAAGGAATTTCTATACCGGATTCATCTTCATAGTTATCAAAAATAACCACGGTGACAGAATCAGCTTTTGGGGCAAATAACCTGAATACCGTAGCATTGTCCTCAGAAGTACAACCAAGGGGATATGTATTAAGATCTGAAATAGCGCAGTCGTTAATTTTTTGACTATCCATTAAGTAATGGGACTGCCGGGTTCAGCGGATGTTTCTACAAATTTCAGGTCGCCTTCTGGGGTTTCTGCCATTAGTATCATACCCTGACTTTCAACGCCCATCAGCTTTTTAGGAGCAAGATTTGCTACAACGCTTACTTTTTGTCCGGGGAGGTCTTCAGCTTTAAAATCTTTAGCGATCCCGGAAACTATAGTTCTTTTCTCAAGTCCGATATCAACTTTGAGTTTAAGAAGCTTGTTAGATTTCTCGATTTTTTCGGCTGAAATGATCTTTCCGGCACGAAGATCCAGTTTCATGAAATCGCCGAATTCAATGTTCTCTTTCAACTCAGGAACATCCGGGGTAGGATCAGTAGCAGCTGCTTTATTGTGTAGCTTTTGAATTTGTTTATCGATGATGTTATCCTCAATTTTATCAAATAATATCTCACCCTGAGTTACAGGTGTTCCTTTTTTGAGAATATCGGCATTAATGTCTTCCCAACTGAAATCATCACTCAATCCAAATTGAGCACGTAGTTGTTTCATCTTGGCGGGAAGAATAGGATCGAATAGGCAGGAGAGAGCCGCACTGATCTGTAAACTTACGTATAAGGTATTTCCACATTTAACGGGATCATCTTTGCGGGTTTTCCAGGGTTCGGTTTCCGTGAAATATCGGTTCCCGATCCGGGCCAGATTCATCGTTTCATTGATGGCTTCTTTGAATCGAAAATTCTCATAAGCCTGAGTCACCTTCATCTTTTGATCTTCGATTGCTTGCAGAGTTTCCTTATCAAGATCAGAGGGCTCGATCAATTCCGGCACTTTTCCGTCTGCATAATTAGCGGTAAAGGAAAGCGTGCGATTAGTAAAATTACCCAATACATCAGCTAACTCTGTATTTACATGCATCTGAAAGTCTTTCCAGGAGAAATCAGAATCCTTGGATTCAGGAAGGGTAGTGCCAAGTGCATAGCGTAACAAGTCAGGCTCAAATTCATCCAGATATTCATGAAGCCAAACCGCCCAGCCACGGGAGGTTGATAGCTTTTTGCCTTCCAGATTTAGAAATTCATTAGCAGGTACATTTTTGGGTAATACGTAACCTCCATGCTCCATCAAAACAACCGGAAACATGATACAGTGAAATACGATGTTATCCTTACCTATAAAATGGTAAAGCTCAGTATCCTTATTTTGCCAATAATCTTTCCAAAGTTCCGGCTTTCCTTGTTCCTGCGCCCATTCCTTGGTTGCAGAAACGTAACCGATAGGAGCATCAAACCATACATACAAGACTTTACCCTCAGCTTCATTAAGCGGAACGGGAACACCCCAGCTTAAGTCCCGGGTGGCCGCTCGGTCATTCAATCCATCCGTAAGCCAGCTTTTAACCTGACCCATAACATTAGGCTTCCAGTTTTCTCTGGAGTCGATCCATTTTTCAAGTTTTGGCTGCACATCACCAAGAGGCATATACCAGTGTTCGGTTTTTTTCAATTCCGGCTTCTCCCCGGTAAGTGCGCTCACCGGGTCGATAAGTTCAGTAGGGGAAAGGGATGTCCCACACTTCTCGCACTGATCTCCATAAGCTTCTTCATATCCACAATTGGGACAAGTGCCTTTTACATAACGATCCGGGAGAAACATATCCGCTTTTGGATCATAAAGCTGCTTCTCTGTTTTCTTTTTGAAGAATCCCTTTTTATAAAGTGTTGTAAAGAACTCCTGGGAAGTCTTATGGTGAACTTTGGAACTTGTACGTCCGTAATAATCAAAGGTGATCCCAAAGTCTTCAAAAACCTTCTTATTCATTTCGTGATATCGGTCTACAATATCTTGGGGTGATACACCTTCTTTTTCAGCCGCAATGGTAATAGGTACACCATGCTCATCGGAACCGCATATAAAAGCTACATCGGCATCTGTTCTTCGTTTATAGCGCACGTAAAAGTCGGGGGTAAGGTATGCTCCGGCAAGGTGACCAAGGTGAATAGGTCCGTTGGCATAGGGCAGTGCCGAAGTAACAAGAATTCTTTTTTTGTTGGGCATGAATGAGTTTTGTCCGTCGTTTTTTCTGAAGATAAGAAATGATGCCTTTAATGTTTAAAGTAGCTTTTGAAAATTTTGACAATACTTTTACCTCAACACGGTCTGACCGTTAGCATGATTTTGCCTCCCAAGCTATATCCATCGATCGGACGGGCAAGCCGTTAGATCGAGTTAGGTTGTATTCTCCAGCACCACGGTCTGACGGCTCAATACCTTCTGCCCGTTTGTTTTATTTGTGTACTCAATCACAATCAACCAATTGCATCAAGTAACAAACTACCCGATTACGCTCATAGAAATTCTCAATCATTTCGGTTTAGTTAAGAGAGGGAGATTTCGTATATTTGTACTCAATCTAAATAGGCTCACAAAACAGCGAACGGTTTATATTCCGCAGATGTTTCTTGAGCTTAACTAAGAAGAAAAATTTTAAGACCCTACAGCTAATGAGTGAGACCCAAGCGTTAGAATCAATGATCGGAGAAGATTACAAATATGGCTTCTCAACCGACATTGAATACGAAGATTTTCCTAAAGGCATAAATGAAGATATCATCCGGGAACTTTCGGCTCGTAAGGAAGAGCCTGAGTGGATGCTGGAATTCCGCTTGAAGGCCTATCGCGCATGGACTGAAATGGAAGAACCCGATTGGTTCAATGCCACGTATGAGAAGCCAAAATTTGATACGCTCCAATATTATTCAGCTCCAAAGAATAAGCCAAAATTAGACAGCCTGGATGATGTAGATCCGAAAATTCGTGAGACTTACGAAAAATTGGGTATTCCATTGGAAGAACAGAAAGCCCTGGCTGGTGTTGCTGTAGATGCTGTTTTCGACAGTGTTTCTATCTTCACCAGTTTCAAAGAAAAGCTGGCTGAAGCAGGCGTGATCTTTTGCTCGATATCAGAAGCGATCAAAAATCATCCCGAATTAGTGAAGAAATATATGGGCTCGGTTGTTCCTGCTCGTGATAACTTTTATGCAGCGCTTAACTCAGCAGTATTTTCAGATGGATCTTTTTGCTATGTGCCTAAAGACACCATCTGCCCGATGGAGCTTTCTACCTATTTCCGCATTAATAACATGAACTCCGGTCAGTTTGAAAGAACCCTCATTATTGCAGAAGACAATTCTCATGTAAGCTATCTTGAAGGCTGTACCGCTCCAATGTATGACGAGCATCAGCTTCATGCTGCTGTAGTCGAATTGGTAGCACTTGATAATGCTGAGATTAAATATTCCACCATACAAAACTGGTACGCCGGTGATGAAGATGGAAAAGGCGGGATCTACAACTTTGTTACCAAACGTGGAGCATGCCGTGGTAAAAATTCCAAAATCAGCTGGACTCAGCTTGAAACCGGTTCAGCCGTTACGCTAAAATATCCAAGTGTGATCTTGCAGGGTGATAACTCCATTGGTGAATTTTATTCGGTTGCTGTAACCAACAAGCGTCAGCAGGCGGATACCGGTACCAAGATGATCCATATTGGTAAAAACACTAAGAGTACCATTATCTCAAAAGGTATTTCTGCCGGACATTCAAACAACAGCTATCGCGGAGAAGTCAAAATTAACAAAGGTGCTGACAATGCCCGTAACTACTCCGTTTGTGACTCAATGTTGATCGGTCAGACTTGCGGAGCTCACACATTTCCATATATTTCTTCTCAGAATCCTACCGCAAGTGTGGAGCATGAGGCTTCGACCTCACGTGTGGGAGAGGAACAGATCTTTTACCTGATGCAGCGTGGAATCAGTGAACAGGATGCTATTTCCATGATCATTAATGGATTTGTGAAGGAAGTATTGAAAGAGCTACCCCTTGAATTTGCTACAGAAGCGAATGCTCTGCTTGGCGTGAAATTAGAAGGCAGTGTTGGATAGTAATTTTAAATGTCCGCCTCGCTACGCACGCTCTGCGTCGTAGGTGTGAAGGTAAAACCAAGAAGAAATTAGACAATCAAAAAGTAAAAAATCAGAAACGTGTTAGAGATCAAAAACTTACATGCCTCGGTTGAAGGCGAAGACGAACAAATTCTAAAAGGTGTAAACCTGCATATCAAGAAAGGAGAGATCCATGCGATCATGGGGCCTAATGGCAGCGGTAAAAGTACCCTTGCCAAAGTTGTATCGGGTCACCCGGAATATGAGATCACTGAAGGGGAAATCCTTTTTGAAGGCGAAGATATCACGGAAATGGATGCCGATGAACGCGCTCACCTTGGACTGTTTCTTGCATTTCAATACCCGATCGAAGTTCCCGGGATCACCAACAGAACGTTGCTACGTGAGTCTTTTAATACTATTGCACGAGAAAACAATCGTGAAGAATTAGATCCGATTGAATTTGATGATTACCTGAAAGAACGACTTGAAATCATCGACATGAAAGATGAATTCCTCGAGCGAAGTATCAATACCGGATTTTCAGGTGGTGAAAAGAAGAAAAATGAGGTATTCCAGATGGCTGTGTTAAATCCAAAGCTGGCTTTTATGGATGAAACGGATTCCGGACTGGATATCGATGCGCTTAAAGTAGTTTCAGACGGTATCAACAAAATTGCCGGTCCTGAAAATGCTATTGTACTGATCACACACTATCAGCGGTTGCTGAATTATATTACTCCTGATTTTGTGCATGTAATGATGGCAGGTAAGATCGTGAAGTCAGGCGACAAGAGTCTTGCTCTTGAGCTTGAAGACCAGGGTTATGACTGGTTAGAAAAAGAATTTTCCCTAAACGGAGAGTCTCAGTAATGAGTACAGCAGTAAAAGAAACAATTCTGGACTTTTTGGACGGTGATTTTGCGACTACATCGGATGTGGACGTAATTGCCGGATTGAATGCAAAAGGAGCGGGCAATATTTCTGAATTTTCATTCCCGACTAAAAAGGATGAGGACTGGAGATTTACAGATCTGAGATCTATAAGCCGTAACCATCTTGTCCCTGTGGCAGATGCCGGTGCAAACCCAGTGGGAGATATCAGTGATCATTATTTACCGGAAGCACTTAAAAGCCGATTGGTTTTTGTGAATGGTGAATTTAATGCAGAGCTATCATCAACAGAAGCAATTCCTGAGAACGTTACGGTTGGAACCCTTATTGAAAACGGTGATTCCAAGATCGTTAAGGAACATCTTGGAAAATACACTACTTATGATGAAGATCAGGATGTTTTCAATGCACTGAATGATGCCAATTTCAAAGATGGCGTATTCATTCATGTTCCCAAGGAAACTAAAGTTGAAGCTCCGATTCACATTCTGAATGTATTTACGGATGCTAGCAAGCCATTTTATGCAACACCTCGTGTGTTGTTTGTTGGAGAAGCATATTCAAAATCAACGGTTGTTGAGGAGCATATTGGTCTTGCTGAAAATGAATATCTGAATATTCCGGTTGCTGAATTCAAAATGATGGAAGGTGCCAATATTCACCATGCCAGAATTCAGCGCGACAGTAAGAAAGCAAGCCATATTTCACGCCCGATCGCACACCTGGATAAATATGCCGAGTATCATTCATACACCATTTGCCTGGGAGCGAAATTATTCCGCAATGACCCACGTGTTGTTCAAAATGATGAAGAAGTGAATTTCACCATAGACGGATTGGTGCTGATCGACGGCGAGCAAATTGCGGATACACATTCTGCGATCGACCATCGCCATTGGCACGCGCAAAGTCACCAGCTGCACAAAGTAGTGGTGAATGACAAGGCACATTCTATTTTCAACGGAAAGATCTTCGTTCGTGAAGATTCACAGAAGATCGATTCCTTCCAGGAAAACAGAAACCTGTTGCTTTCTTACGACGGAACCGTTCATACCAAGCCACAGCTTGAAATCTTTTCAGATGATGTACTGTGTTCTCACGGTGCAACCATTGGTCACCTGAATGAAGATGAGGTATTTTACCTCCACAGTCGCGGCCTGACCAAGAAGAAAGCACGTGAACTGTTGGTTTACGCTTTCACACTCGAATCAATCGAGAATATGGAAGTGGAATCGGTTCATAAATTATTATTAGACGAAGTAGTCAAATTCACCTCTCGCGACGAAGAATTTGTTGCGGTAGGGAATTAGTAGCTAATAGTCATCCTGAGGGTACCCCCGAAGGATCTTGCCTATAAAAGCAAGTTTCTTCGCTTTCGCTCAGAATGACAATCCAAATATCATGCAAGAAACCCTGAAAACAGAGACCAAAACCAACATTGACTGGGGTAAAATCCGCAGTCAGTTTCCCGTGCTTCAGCGTAAAGTGAACGGGCAATCTGTGGTGTATCTGGATAACGGGGCTTCAAGCCAGATGCCACAGCGTGTGATCGATCGCATCAATGCGTATCACTCCAATGAGCATTCAAATGTTCATCGGGGAATTCACACGTTGAGTCAGGAGGCAACGGATGCTTTTGAGCTGGCTCGCAAAAAAGTGAAACAGTTGATCAATGCGCGCCATCTCGAAGAGATCATCTACACCACTGGGACTACCGATTCCATCAATTTAGTGGCGCAAAGCTATGGACGTAAGCATTTCAAGGAAGGAGATGAGATCATTCTTTCCGAAATGGAACATCACGCCAACATCGTGCCCTGGCAGATGATCGCTAAGGAAACGGGAGCTAAGATCA
Organism: Gracilimonas sp.; assembly: GCA_040904925.1. Taxonomy (GTDB): domain Bacteria; phylum Bacteroidota; class Rhodothermia; order Balneolales; family Balneolaceae; genus Gracilimonas. Next base: position 218,091 of record JBBDSP010000006.1, read on the forward strand.
AAGTTATTCCCATGACGGAATCTGGTGAGTTGATGATGGATGAATTTCATGCATTACTCTCTGAGCGAACCAAAATGGTAGCTGTGGTTCACGTTTCCAACGCACTCGGAACCATTAATCCGGTAGAAGAAATTATCGAAGCGGCTCACGCCAAAGATATTCCGGTATTAATTGATGGAGCACAGGCCGTTCCGCATTCTATAGTTGATGTTCAAAAACTGAATGCCGATTTTTACGCTTTCTCAGCTCACAAAATGTGTGGACCAACAGGATTCGGAATTCTCTACGGCAAGAAAGAATTGCTCGAAGATATGCCTCCCTACAGAGGAGGAGGGGATATGATCGATAAGGTGACCTTTAAAAAAACCACCTGGAACGACCTTCCGCATAAATTTGAAGCCGGAACACCACCGATCTCAGCAGGTGTTGGATTTGCTGAAACCATCAACTTCCTGAATGAAGTCGGAATGGAAAATATCGCAGCCCGTGAGCATGAATTACTCGAATATGCTACCGAAGAACTGAGTGGAATTAAAGGACTCAAGATCGTTGGGACAGCGCAAAACAAAGCGTCGGTTATTTCGTTTTTACTGGAGGGAATTCACCCCACAGATGCCGGTACTATTTTAGATCAAAAAGGTATTGCAGTGCGAACCGGACACCATTGCGCACAACCAATTATGGATCATTACGATATTCCCGGCACGGCAAGAGCTTCCATTTCTTTTTATAATAACGAAGAAGATATTGATCGCTTAGCGAATGGAATTAAATACGTACAAGAATTTTTTTGAAAACAAAAGAGAACTGATATGGCTAAAATTAAAGAAATAGAACGCACCCCAAATCCCGATGCCATGCGCTTTGTATTGGCCGAACCGCTGACCAATGGAACCACCCGTTCCTTTGAAAATGCGGCTGAGGCTGAAGGTGATGAGTTGGCATCTGCTCTGTTCGCAATAGATAACGTGATCAACGTTTACTATGTGGATAAATACATCACCGTAACACAGGACGGAAAGGCTGTTTGGTCGGAATTGCTCCGTAAACTGGCTCCTCCGATCCGTGAAGCCGAAGCTGTTACGCATGAAGAAGACGATACCGATGTCCACATGAGTAAAGAAGTGCAGGGTTCTGATGATCCCCGTCTGAAAGAGATCACTCGTATGCTGGATGAACAGGTTCGTCCTTATCTGTTAGCAGATGGTGGTGGACTTAAAATATTGGGTCTTGAATCCAACCGATTAAAAGTTCACTACCAAGGTGCTTGCGGAACGTGTCCGACGGCTACAACCGGAACGCTTTATGCTATTGAAAGCATGGTTAAGCGTATCGATCCCGAAATTCAGGTTGTTTCCGTTTAAATCTAAATGAGAAGTATAATGGAAGAACTTTCCATCACAGAACGAGCAAGTGAACGCATCAACTTGATCCGTAAAGAACAAAGTGTTCCAGACGATGCCTTTTTACGCGTAGGTGTGGTAAGCGGAGGATGTTCAGGACTGACCTATGATCTTGAATTCAATTCTGATGTCAAACCGGAGGAGAACGATAAGATCTTTGATGTCGACGGACTGAAAGTCTTGGTCGATATGCGAAGCTTTCTCTATCTGGCCGGAACCGAATTGGATTACACTGAAGGGCTGAATGGGCAAGGATTCCATTTCAAAAACCCGAATGCCACGCGTACCTGCTCTTGCGGAGAGTCTTTCTCTATTTAATTTTAAATGTTGAGTGCTAAATGTTAAATGGTTTGTTACTCATTTAACATTTAGCATTTAAAATTAAACATTGCCATGTCAGAAGATGTAATCGTAAATAAAGTCCAACAAAACACCAAGCTGGTAACGCTGGACCTGCAGAAATTCCATGATCCGACTCCGATTGAAGAACTGGATATCAAGCAGTTTTTATTTCAGGAATTAATGCTGAAGGAGAAGGATTTTCGGGAACAGATCAAAGAATTTGACTGGTCTCAATTCGAAGGGAAATACCTGGCCGTTTTTTGCAGTACCGATGCCATCATTGCTCCCTGGGCATGGATGGTAATTACCTCACAAGCATCAAAATTTGCCAAAGAAGTTTTCAAAGGAAGAAAGGAAGCGTTCCTTCACCAACTCTACCAGCGAGCACTTGATACCTACGATTGGAATCAATACGAAGACAAGTTTGTGCTGCTTAAAGGATGTGGAAAAGTACACGTTCCTGATTCCATTTACATGTTGGCCACCAATGAGTTAATGAGCAGAGCTAAAAAGATCATGTACGGTGAAGCTTGCTCGAATGTACCGGTTTGGAGAAAGTAAGTCCCTCTGATTTAGATGGTTATGCTGTTTAGTTTTCTTTACTAACCAAAGGATACTTTTCCGGATTCTTTATTGATTCTAGGTGTAGATCAACATCTAAATCAGGCCAGTAGAGATGATTTTTTGTTGGACATTTCACATTTATCACATCTTTGATCGTTGCCTTTTTAAACCACGGATATTGTTTGTAAGGAAGGAAGTACTCTTTAGAGTCATGGAACAACCAAATACCGTGAGAGGAGATATTAGTTACTTCCGTCTTATTGTCCGAAATGATTGTTCCAGCTTTGTCTGATTTCATCTTCATGCTCCTTTACCTGTTCGAGAATTTCATTAACCTGTTTAGAGTTTAATCCATATGCAGACTCAATTTCAATATTTGGCTCAATCCAAATTTTTGCTTCACCTTCAGCATGAATAACATGTATATGTATTCTATCTTCTTCTCTTGAAAAGAAAAAGAATCGGTATCCTTTAAAACGGAATACTGTTGGACTCATATTTTAATCTAACTTCTTTAATATAACGAATCAACCATGCAGATATTAGTCACCGGCACCTCCCGCGGAATAGGAAGATCCATTGCTCAAAAATTATTGGATGAAGGACATGGAGTGATTGGAACTTCCCGATCAATAAATCATGAATTCCCAAATAACAAAAATTATCGGCATATAAAATGTGATCTGGCGATAGAAGAAGACTTAGAAAAGCTCAAAGAAGTATTCGAGGTAAACGAAATCCCCGAAGTTCTCATCAACAACGCGGGGATGTTTGAGGAAGCGCAGTTTGATATCTCAGATGAAGACTGGCTGGCTAATTGGGATAAGACCATGCAGGTGAATTTACGTTCTGTGGCTTTGATCTCGAAATGGGCACTAAATACCTGGACGAAAGCAGAAGTAGAAGGGAGGCTGATCAATATTTCATCCCGGGCAGGATATCGCGGCGATACGGGTGAATATGCAAGTTATGCTGCCAGCAAAGGAGGGATGGTTGCTTTCACCAAAAGCATAGCACGCAGCTTTGGCAAGCACGGAATTACGGCTTACACTATTGCTCCCGGATTTGTTGATACTGATATGGCTCAAGGCTCCATCGAGGTTTATGGGGAGGATTATCTCACCAAAGATCTAGCCCTCGATAATATCGCTCCGCCCGAACAGATCGCCAACATTGTGAGTTTATTAGCGGAAGGTAAACTCACCCATGCCACCGGGCAGACCTTTCATGTTAATTCTGGTTCTTACCTTATCTGATATTTTATGTAGCATGTTTAGCAGATAAAACTCAAGCCATTCCTCATATTTCTATTCCTAAAACAATCCTCCGAATATACCGGACCTTTTATGCGCGCAGATATTCGCAAAGTTTAACGTTGAGTTCCGCAGAAAACGATTCTGCGAGACTCCCATTAGTACTCTATAAATACACAGACTTGATACCTATAACGCAATCAATCACTAAACTAATTCTACATAATTTTTACATATACATACAGATTGCTATCTTAGAGCATGAAAAAATTTGTACTACAGAAGGACGAGCCGCGCAAACGTCCTGAAGATTATTCCATTCCGTATACCGAGCTCTTGAATCAGCAACAACTGGATGCCGTATTTCATGAAAGAGGTCCTGCTTTGGTGGTTGCCGGAGCCGGAACCGGGAAGACACGCACTCTCGTTCATCGCGTTGCACGTTTGGTTGAAAGCGGGATCAATCCTTCCAACATTTTATTGCTGACCTTCACCCGTCGGGCAGCCAAGGAAATGCTTAACCTAGCCAGTAATATTCTGGATGAGCGATGTAAGCAAGTTCAAGGCGGAACGTTTCACTTCTATTGCAGCATGCTGCTTCATCGTTATTCGGATGCCATCGGTTACCCATCCAACTTCACCATCATTGATACCGCTGATGCATTAGAGGTCATTCAGTTTGTCAGGACTCAGCTGAACCTTCACAAAAAGAAAAAAAGGTTCCCAAATAAAAATACGTTGCTGAATATGATCAGTACGTGTAAGAATAAAAACCTTGATCTGCGGATCGTATTGCAGGAAGATTATCCTCAGTTTCTGGAGCAGGAAGAGAAGATCCTTCAGGTTGCGGAAGGGTATCAGGATTATAAAGAGAAGAATTTCGTCATGGATTTTGATGACCTTCTGATAAAGACTCGGGATCTGCTGGCCGGGAATGAAGATATCCGGATCAAGGTCGCCTCAAAAAACAACTATCTGATGGTGGATGAATTTCAGGACACTAACAAGCTGCAGGCTGAACTCACCGAATTGTTCTCAAGTGTGCATGGCAACGTGATGGCAGTGGGAGATGATGCCCAAAGTATTTATTCGTTCAGAGGGGCTGATCATCAAAACATCATGGATTTTCCTCATCGCTTTGAGGGTACAAAGTTGATCAAACTGGAGGAGAATTATCGCTCTACGCCTGAGATTCTCGAAGTAGCTAACAATTTGTTAAAGCAGGCCAATTTTAAGTTTGATAAGGAGCTCTTCTCGAATAATAAGGCGGGAGAATTGCCGGCCCTGGTTCAATCCTCAAGTGAACATGATCAGAGTAGGTTCATTACTCAGGTCGTTTTGCAGCTTCGGGAGCAGGGGATGGAGCTGAATGACATGGCTGTGTTATTTCGCAACGGTCGAGATTCCTTTGACCTGGAAGTAGAGTTAAACCGCAAGAACATACCTTTTGTGAAGTATGGCGGACAGAAATTCACCGAAGCTGCTCATATCAAAGACGTATTGGCGCATGTTCGGGTTTTGGTGAATCCCATGGATACCATTGCATGGAATCGTGTGTTAATGCTGCTGGATGGAATTGGTCCCAAGACCGCTCAGGATCTTTTTGAATGGATAAGGCTGGCTAATAATCCGTATCAGTTAGACCTTTCTGATACTACGAGCAAAGCATATGTAGATCAGCTGAGGCAGCTCAGTAAGCTTTTGGTGGAGATCAAGGAAAATGACCATTCCGTTTCAAAGGTAATTGAATTGATCGTAGAGTATTACCGGAACTTTTGCAAGGATAGATATGATGATTATCCAAAGCGGCTTAAAGATTTAGAGGCTTTTATTAATGTATCTGAAAGCTTTACATCACTTCCTAAAATGCTGGAGGAACTGGCTCTTGATCCGATCACTGCTACAGCGATTGATACCGAACAAAAGACCAAAGAAGAAGCTCCACTTATATTGAGTACCATTCATTCGGCAAAAGGACTGGAGTGGAAACATGTATTTATCATTCAGTGTCTGGATGGAATTATACCATCTGCCTATTCAGTGGAAGATGCAGAACAGCTTGATGAAGAGCTCCGCTTACTATATGTAGCTGCAACGAGGGCGGAGGAGATGTTGTATTTCAGTTATCCTGTGCTTGCACAGTCGGCCTATGGCGATTACTTTACGCAGCCTTCAAGATTTATCAAAGAAATGAATGATAAACTGATTGAAGAATGGAAGCTTATAGAGGAAGATCAGAAGCAACTTAGTGAAGGAGAACAAAGGCAACTTCCGGAATAACAGCCCGTAACCACATCAAAATAATACTTAGAAACTGATCTATGCTGAATCACTTGCCAAAGCCTCTGCTATTTGTACTTTTTCTATTTATTTCGCCGGCTTTATTGGGTCAGGGATTTAATTCCACTAACGGAAGAAATCATCCCGAATTAAACTGGAAAGTCGCTGAGACCGAACATTTTCTGATCATGTATCCCGATAGGATCTCCGGTATCGAAGACCAGGCTGCTGCCATTGCAGAGGAAACTTATGAATCTTTATCTCATAATCTTGAGGTGGAATTTGATTATAAGATCCGAATCTATCTTTCAGATGAGGATGAAGTTAATAACGGCTTTGCCGTCCCTTTCACTAAGTCATATACTGATATTTGGGTAAATCTTAATGATTATAGTGAGATCTGGACCGGTAGCGAGAAATGGCTCCGAAAGGTGGTAGCTCACGAATTAGCACACATTTTTCATTTCGAAGCTGTTAAATCACCTTTGGGACTTTTTCAATATACTTTTGCTAATCCACTTCCCAGCTTTTGGACGGAAGGCCTTGCTCAGTATGAAACGGAATACTGGGATTCCCAACGGGGTGATCGCTGGCTACGTAAAGCAATATTTGATGATAACATGAATTACTATTCAGGTCAGGCTTTGGAAGATGGGCGGTTAAGATATGCGCTTGGTAATTCTCAACTTCGGTATTTCACAGAAAAATATGGCGACAGTACACTGGTTGATCTGCTCAGTCATAGAGAAAAATTATTGGGTTTGATCGATTACCATGATTTCAATGCTGCTTTTGACGAAGTCGTAAATGGAGGATATTCTTCTTTCTACAACGATTGGCGGAAACATATGAATATTTATTACAACACTGTAGCCTCTCAAATGGAGCGGGTTGATTCTTTGAATGGTGATCCGCTTAATTTTCCCGGTAACTTTTATTTTGATGCATCTGTGAGTCCTAATGACAGTCTGGTAGCTGTCCTTGGATATCCTTCCATGAAAAGACCGGTAAAACGTCTTTATATAGTTAATAATGATTCTACCCAGTCATCCACATTAATAGGCGAGGGAGGCATGAATGAAGACCTTTCTTGGGCTGCTGACAACAAAAAGTTGATCTATTCACGAACGGTGCGTGGAGAAAATTCATCTCTGTTAAATGACATTTTTATTTATGATCTGGATACTGAAAATGAGCAACAGGTCACATTTAGCCGCAGAGCTAAGTTTCCGGTTTTTGGTCCGGGCCAGAATGAAATTTCCTATATCGTGAATGAATCCGGTACCGGGAATTTATTTACCAGGAATCTAGCCACAGGGAAAGAAACACGCATCACAAATTACAGCGGCGATATTCAGTTGTTGTGGACCGTATGGATTGAAAAACGAAACAGCTGGTTAATTCATCGCTTTGAAGAAGATGGAGACAGAAATCTAGTCTTAATTAATAGAGAAACCGTTAGTGAGCAGATTCTTAATAACGGAGATGCAGACAACAGAGAGCCGGTGATAAGTCCTGATGGTGATAAAGTGGCCTATATTTCACTTCGGGATGAAGTTCCCAATGTTTTCATATATGATCTTGATGCAGATACAGAAAGCCAATTTACTCAGGTTTTTACAGGTGCGGAAGTTTTTGGGTGGACCTCTAATCATGACTCTACAGGAACAGAACATTTACTGATCGGGGCTTCAGAATCCAGAAACAGAGACCAACTTTATTTTGTACCAACTGAACGGGATTTCAAAGTTAACAATGTTTCTCCTCCGGATGATTATGCAAGCTGGCGTTCAAAAACACCACCTTCATTCCTTGAATCTCAGATCGAATTAAATTCAGCCCTGATCACTGATAAATATGACTACTCATCCTTCAAAAATTTAACTCATGTAACTTCTTTTGGCCTGCCTTATTACGAAGACAGTAGTGACTGGGGAATATTCGCCACTACCAACTGGACAGAGCCACTGGGTAAACATACGCTTGTTGCAGGCGGTTGGGTTTCGCTTCCTGATCCTGGAGGGAAGTCCTACGGAGCCATATCCTATCTAAATAATCAGCTGTACCCGTCAATATATTTTAATCTGTATCGGATTCCTGAGAACGGACAATTTTACGGTGATGAGTTTCTTATTGAAGAGCATAAAGGAGGGGATATTCAGGTAGAATGGCCCCTTGATATGTTTTCAGGCTCATACCAAAATAGCTCATTTTCATTTAGGCTAAGGCATTACTCAACCCGACCAACAGACTTAGATAAGTTTTCAAACTTCAGTAATATTGCTATTCCTGAAGCATCTGCGATCACAGATGTGAAACTTGGATTCAAGGTAAAAAAGCAAAGGCCATGGCGAGATAATCCGATTCATCCGCTGGACGGTTCCGGACTTAAAATAACATTGGCAGGAGCTGAGAACATACTAGGTTCTGACCGAGGTTTTCTGACAACGGACATAAATGCCTTTACTATGTTCCCGCTTTTAGGAATGAACCGATTGTACATTCAAACCCGGCTTCAAGCCCAGTGGGGAAATCCCTTGCCTCAAAATTATACAGGCTTCTCCAGGTATGATAACATCAGTATAAATGTTCTGGAAGAAGTTCCGCTGCAATTTTTTGGAGATAATGAAAGGGTGAGGGGATACCGAAGTTTTGTTGCAGGGAGTAAGACAGTTTTTGGAAGTGCTGAATATCGAATCCCATTTTTGCCCTCGCTACAAACTGAGATCTTGGGAGTCTTAAGTCTAGGTAGCACAAGCTTGGCTATCTTTACTGATGCAGGAGTGGTCTATGATGGAATTTCGGATTCAGGAGACAGCGGAACCATAAGCAGATGGGGAGCCGGGGCGGAGATCAAAAACCTGATCACATTGTTTGGGGTTGATTTTGTTCACAGTGTTGGATTTGCGCAACCTGCGAATAAACTATTTGGAGAAGAAGATCAGGAAATGTATTACAGAGTAAAGACAGTTATCCCTTTTTAGGAAGACGGTTAGGCATTTTCATCATTCATGTATTGTCTCTGTAAGTAAATATCCAAAATGAGCCATATCACCGGATATATAGGAATGAGAACAGCTAATATGATCTGCCATGTATTCCCTTTTTTACGTCCTCCATCATAGGGAAGGGCAATGCCTGCAATACCTGCTATCCAAAGAATAAAAAACAGGAACATAGCTATGGCCAGGAAAAGGGCACCGAAGAATCCGAAATTCTCATAAAAGCTTTGAAGCATGGTGAATTAAGTGCTGAATTATGTGTACCTTTAATACTTGTCATAATCTAAGAATCTAACGCTTAAAATGCTTCCAGTAGTTTCAATTGTAGGACGTCCTAACGTCGGTAAATCAACCTTTTTTAATCGCTTACTCGGTAAAAGAAAAGCAATCGTTCATGATGAGTACGGAGTTACTCGCGACCGCCACTACGGAGAAACCTTTTGGAATGGGCGTGATTTCAGCGTGATAGACACCGGAGGGTATCTTCCGGATGATATGAATGTCATGACCGTAGGTATTCGTGAACAAGTACATATCGCTATTGAAGAATCTGATGTCATCCTTTTTGTGGTAGATGTTGTTACCGGCATAAATACGCTCGATAAATCTGTAGCTTCTTTATTAAGGGAGCAAGACAAGCCCGTTATATTAGTGGTAAATAAAGCCGATAATGAAGAGCGAAGAATGAATGCCACTGAGTTTTATGAATTAGGGATCGATGACCTGTTTCCGGTCTCATCCATAAGTGGAATGGGTACCGGCGACCTTCTTGATAAGGTAACTGAATATCTGCCTGAAACCGATCCTGAACCGGAGCCGGACTTGCCAAAATTAGCTTTTATAGGGCGACCAAATGTAGGGAAAAGCAGTTTATTCAATGCGTTACTGCAGGACAAAAGAGCTATTGTAACTGATATTGCAGGTACAACCCGCGACTCTTTGAACAGTAACCTTAGCTACAAAGACCAAGATTATATATTGGTGGATACGGCCGGACTCAGAAAACGTACCAAAGTTAAAGAAAACATTGAGTTCTACAGTACAGTACGTACAGAAAAAGCAATCCGTGAGTGCGATATTGCGATATTGATTGTTGATGCCATGCAGGGATTTGATGCACAGGATAAACGAGTGCTTAGAGAAGCTGAAAAATTCAATAAAGGTTTAATGATCGTATTGAATAAATGGGACCTGGTTCCTGAAAAGGATACTAATACGGTAAGGGAATTTGAGGACTACATTTATACCTCAGTCCCACAATTGGCTTATGTACCTATACTTACCATATCAGCTATGAACAAACAGCGTGTACATAATGTGCTGGATATGGCTCAGAATGTGATTGAGGAAAGAAAAAAAGAAATATCGACTTCAGATTTCAATGATTTTATAGATCAGATGCTGGGTGAAAAACCCTTACCGATGAAAAGGGGACAACAGCTTAAGATCACCTATGCTACTCAAGTGAAAAGTAATCCGCCTGTATTTAAATTTTTCATGAATAGTCCGCATGATCTTCCACCAAACTACCGTAAATACATCGAGAATAAGATCAGACAACGCTTTGGTTTTATGGGAGTTCCCATTACCATGGTGTTCCGTCAAAAATAAAACAGAAAAGCTTATAAATAACTTTGATGCTAAGGTAACAAAGGTTTATTTTTCAGCGCTAATTACTACTTGAAACCGATTCTAATTGAATGGCTAAGAATCTCGAAAAACCGACAGTAAACGCACTAAGCGATAATTACAAGAATGAGCGAAAGCTTAACTTTCTTGAAAACCTTTATCTTCCTGAGATCCTTAAAGGAATGTGGTACTCCTTTAAACAGATGTTTCAGCCTACTTTTACCCTGAAATACCCGGAGGAGAAATGGGATCCACCTGCAATATTTCGTGGGCGCCCGGTTTTAGTTGAAGATCATGGCAAAGAAAGATGTGTTGCATGCGGTTTGTGCGCAAGAGCTTGTCCGCCGCTGGCCATTAGTATGCAGGCCGAAGAAACTGACGATGAGAAAGAACGCTTCCCAGACTTTTTTGAGATCAACATGCTGCGTTGTATTTACTGTGGTTATTGCGAAGAGGTTTGCCCTGAAGAGGCCATTGTAATGAGTAAGGATTATGACATCGTCTTTGAATCAAGAGAAGATGCCATTTATGACAAGGAGCGGCTGCTTGTACCTAAAGAAGACGTGGCTGAGCGATTAGACTATCTGAAGAAATATAGAAATCAGCAATTTGGTTCTTTCTGGGATTTCCAGGAGGAGAATAATATCCATTCTGTCAGAGACAGGGATCAGGACTGGAACACGGGATTATCTTTGGTTGACATGATTGAGCAACAAAAAAATAATGATTCAACCCCGGCGTCCAACAGCTGGTCATAAGCTCATAAAACGAATGGAAGTAAAACAAAGCCAGATTGATTCTTTAATTGATGATGTAGCGTATTTGGAACATGAGGCAGAAGCCTTAAAATATGTCATCGATTCAGTTCCTTATGATCAGGCTCCACCTGAAGGACGTTCAATCGCAGAAATATTAATGTTTCTAGATCACGCTCAACAGTCTTATTATCGAAAGGTTATAGAGGATGCATTCAAAAGTGTTCGTCCCATCAACCTGAATACATATATTGACCCGGAAGAAACTTTTGAAAAAGACGAAGAGCTCTCCAAAGACATCCAGAAGTTGCTCTATAAGATATCTAAACACAGAGTTGCGCTCTTAAATCTTATTAAAAACATCCAGCTAATTGATTGGGAGAGAGAGATTAGCAAAGGACGACAAACTATATCTCTATATGATTTTACCTCTCAAATGGTTCGTAAAGAACGAAGCACGCTTAAGGAAATAGCTGACCTGGTGCTTACTTATCAAAACAGCCGACAGGTTCAGAGAGAGATAGAAAGCAGAAACCCTGAGAGCTGATGGAACCGGAAAAATGGGTTGACCTTGTTGTCTCGTTTTCATTTGGTACGGCTTTTTTCCGGCTTTTTAAATTATTCTTAAAGAGAAGATCCTTATTAGAGTTGTACTTTAGTCTGGCGGGCCTCACAATATCTATACCTTATTTCTTGGATCTATTTCAAGTAGAGCCAATTTCAGTTCTGTTCCAGTGGGGGAAGTTAATTTCTATCACTATATATATAAGTGGTTTGTTAGTACTAATTAGAGAATCGAAACCAGCATTTGCACGATTTCCTCTTTATTTAACAGCACTGCCTTTCGTTAGCTTTTTATTTTTTCCGCTTATAATTGATTCAATTGTGATCAAAGACCTTATTAATGCTATATATCAAGGCGGAGCCTTGGCAGTAACTGTCTTAGTATTCACACTTAATCAGGCTAGACAAAAAGGTCGCAGATACTATATAATAGGTCTTAGCTTGATTTCAGCGTCTTATATTGGCTACTGGGTCTATTTGAATCGCAGTAATAATGAAGACCTTATCTGGGTAACAGAAATATTACTATCGGTGGGAATTCTTGTTGCGTTATTTCGATTTATCAAGAGCCAACGCAACAAAGATTAAAAACCATCACAGTATTATAAATGGAAAACGCAATAGATTTTAGCTTACCGGATACGAATAATAAACAGGTAACACTTTCAGAATTTTATGGCGAGAGTAACGTCGTTCTCATTTTCTTTCCGTTGGCATTCAGTGGAGTTTGTACCAAAGAATTATGCTCAACACGAGACAATATGAAAATGTATGATTCGCTCAACGCTAAAGTACTGGCAATCAGCGTAGATAGTTTTTTTACCCTTAAAGCATTTAAAGAAACTAACAATCTCAATTTTTCGCTTCTTAGCGACTTCAACAAGGAAGTAAGTAAAAAGTACGATACTTTATACGAAGATTATTTTGGCATGAAGGGAGTTTCTAAAAGGTCTGCATTTGTAATAGACAAGCAGGGAAGGGTAGCATATAAAGAGATACTCGAGGACTCAGATAATATACCTCAGTTTGATAGAGTACAGGAAGTTTTAGCAGGTCTGGATTAAAAAAGGGTAGATAATTAAATGAACAATGAAAATTTATTATTCTTGAAATAACATTACTTTACATAATATAAATTATAAGAACATAATCTATGATAGCCATAATGGTTTAATAATTTCTTATTATAGAGTGTTATAAAAAAGCCAAAAAGCTTAAGAAAAAAATCATTTATTAGATGCGAATTATTATTGTTGAGGATGATAAAGTGTTATCACTTTTACTGTCAAAAATGATCGAACGAATTGGTCATGAGGTTTTAGGGATTATTACTAAAGGTTCAGATGCTATTGAAAGAATACAATCACAAAAACCAGATCTTATCTTAATGGATATTATGCTTGAAGATGATATTGATGGAATTCAAGCTATGTCCTCGCTTCGAGAAAAAGGTATTACTCTCCCTGTTATTTATATCACGGGTAATTCCGATCCTATTAATTATGAAAGAGCTCAGAAAACTGATTTCTTGGACTATCTAATAAAGCCTGTTGGTTTTGATGAGTTGCAGGATACCATCAGTAAAATTAAAATTGATTCATAAAAAAGCTCTGAACGTTAGTACAGAGCTTTAATCTATTAAATTATTCATAAACTGATCTAACTATTTTGGTTCTTCAGTGTGAAGTTAATTGGCATACTGTACTTCACATTAACCGGTTTTCCACGCTGCATGCCTGGGATAAATTTGGCTTTTTTGACCGCTTCTACTGCAATTTCGTCACAGCCTCCTCCAATTCCCCTGATCACTTCAGGATCATGTACATTTCCATCCTTATCAATGATAAACTGAACTATAACACGCCCTTGGATCTGAGCTCTCCTTGCCATTTCAGGATATGTTATATATTGACTCAATGAAGCTAATCCTCCTACTAATTCAGGCATTTGCTCTACTACTACAAATATTTCTTCCTCATCATGTTGCTCTTCTTCTTTTGGAGGAGGTGGCGGCGGTAATTCCATAAACGATTCATCGATATCAAGTTCTGAATCAAGTTCTATGATTTCATTCTCAATGATCTCATCGTTAGGTACTTCAACCGGGGTCATTGGTTTGGGAGGCGGTGGAGCTTTTAATTCTTGCTTAGTCTGAACTATTTCCTCAACAAATACTTCCTCCTGCCGATCAGTTATAATATCATTGTCCTTTTCTGAAGGCTGAATATTTATTTTAAACGCTGAAATCAGGATCAATAATGCAATTATAAATCCTAGCTCAAGCCGAATGAGGTATGTTGATCTTAGATCGTTGTTGCGATCGATTATTTTTACCGGACCTCTCATAGTAACCTCCGATTAATTTAAGAAGTTACTAAAGGATACCCTTCATCCGTGAAGATTATATGAAGCGTTCTTCAGGAGTTTCTCTCTGTTTACAACGACCGGGATTGCTGATTTATGAAAAGTAAATCCAAATATATCTGCACCGCTTCCAACCTGTTCGCCATCTGCATGAGCTTTTACAGGACGCTCTGTACCTATTTCAAATCCTACTTGGGTTTTTAAGATTTCAACCACGTTTTCTTTAAAAGAATATCCGAAGGAAAGCTTTATGAACTCTGTCAGTAATCGAACTCTGGATATATCATTTACAAGAACAAGTTCCAGTTCTCCATCGTGATTAACAGAATTGGGTGAAATAGTATACTTACCTCCTTCTGTTTTTCCGTTAGCGATCGCAATCATCCAGACCTTTTTAGAGATCTTTATACCTGTATCAGCCATCTTTATTTCAGCCAGGAATGGCTTTGATATACTTAGTGATCTAAGTCCTGCCCAAAAGTATTTCAGACCACCGTTCTTGAAGGGACTTTTTGAGGCATAGTAATTAGTTAGTCCATCTACCCCAATTCCATATGTATTAAAAAAATACCCCCATTCTGTTTTAACACCGTCTACATAGGTAACATTATTTTGGAGAAGGATCTCAAAGTCTTCATCAAAATTGAGTTTAAGTCCGATACTTTGGGCAAAATCATTACCGCTTCCTAGTGGAATCACCCCCATAACGGCCGAAGTCCCAATAATACCATTAGCAACACGATTTACGGTTCCATCGCCGCCACAAGCAATAATGTGCGAAAACTGTCCGGATTTTTCTTTTGCTATATCCAAAATAGAATCTTCTTTGGATATATAAATAAACTCTGATTTACCCGATAGTTTTGATCTTAAATTTTTCTCCCGGTTCCTGAAGATAGATTCAGCTCGAGAGGAATTAGATGAGCAGTTTATCAAAAAGCAATATGTGCGAGTCTTGTTCAATCGAAATGTTTAACATTTAGTGAAAAAGCTCCCTTTTTATCAGCATTTAATTTGATCTTATCAATGATAGCATCCATTGTTACCTGTCCCTGAACGGCAATGAAGTCAAATCCATCCTGCTTTACGCGTTTGATCGGACTTTGAATTCTGAGTGGATCCAATACTATTAAAAGCAGATTCTCACTCCCATCAAAATAGTGATTGATGATTTCTTCAGCGTGTTCTCCGGTAAAAGCATATACCGCTCCATCTTGTTCAAAAGATTCCGGTTTTAAACTTTCTTCCTGAGAGATTTTACGCCATTCAGATTGCTTTATGACTGCAAATAAAAGATCTATATCCACTGTTATTTTGTTTATTTATTATATGCGTAATGCATTAGAGCATCACCTTTATTTACTACAGGACAGTTATTTAGCCCGATCACCATTCCGTCATGCGGAGCTATAACCCTAGAGTTTAGTTCTCCATAGGGATCTTTGATCGAGCCCAGCACTTGTCGTTTATTTAATTCCTCACCAAGCTCAGCTTTAGATATAAAAAGCCCTGCATTTTTAGTTCTGATCCAGGTAGAATTGTTAAAGACTTTAGTCTTATTGGGCTCCGGAGCTTCGTCTATCATTTCCAAATATTTCATCAGGCGTTTTGCTCCGTTTATTCCTTCTTCAATACCAAACTCATCATACCTAAGGGATTCACCTGTTTCATACACGAGGATCTCCTTCCCTTTCTTATGTGCTGCACTTCTAAATGATTTTGATATCAATGAAGAATGCATCATTACCGGGGCACCAAAAGCTTTGGCAAGTTCTTTCGCTTTTTTGATCTTAAAGGAACACCGTATCTGAGGATAATTGGATCGTGCTGCTCCACCGGTATGGAAATCAATTCCATAATCAATTTCCGGGATGATTTCTTTCATTAAAGTATAGGCAAGCAGTTTTGCAAGAGACCCTCCTTTTGCACCGGGAAAACTACGATTTATATCTTTTCCGTCCGGTAATCCCCTGGAGTTCTGTATAAAACCATAAATGTTCACAATTGGAAGGGCTATCACTGTGCCCCTGTCAGGAACAACTAATTCTCGTTCGATCATTCTTCGAACGATCTCAACCCCATTGATCTCATCTCCGTGAAGTCCTCCTGTTAAAAGAAGAACAGGTCCCTCTGTGGGCGCACGATATACCAATACAGGCAGATCTATACTTGTGTAAGTAGGCAGACGAGCAATATTAAGATTTATGATTCTTTGCTCGCCTAGCCCGATCTTTTGCTTGTTAATTGAAATAGAATCAGGCATTTTTCTTAGCCTTTTTCTTTCGTGCCGGATTTACCTTTCGTTGCTCAAGGGCCTTTTCAATATAACTAATAATGATTGTGGCAATATCTTTGTTCGTTGTTTTTTCAATTCCTTCCAGTCCGGGAGAGGAGTTCACTTCTAATATCAAAGGTCCCCGTTCTGATTGTAGCATATCAACACCGGCGATTTGGAGATCCATAGCATTGGCTGCTGTTAAGGCCGCCTCTCGTTCTGCTTTGGTCAATTTAATAAGCGTTCCTGAACCGCCCTGATGCAAATTGGATCTGAACTCTCCTTCTTTTCCCTGTCGCTTCATAGCGCCGACTACTTTCCCATCTACAATAAAAGCTCTGATATCTGCTCCCTTCGATTCAGAGATGAACTCCTGAACGATCACCCGGGCTTTCATCGCATGGAAAGCCTCAATAATAGATTCAGCTGCTTTCTTGGTAGGCCCTAATACAACTCCGTGTCCCTGGGTTCCCTCCAACAATTTCACGATCAATGGTGCTCCACCAACCGATTCAATAAGTTTTTTAACCTCTTTAGAATAATTGGTGAATACAGTTTTTGGTAGTCCTACTCCGGAACTTGCCAACAGCTGTAAGCTCCTAAGTTTATCCCTTGACCGAACTAAAGCCTGAGAATGAACAGCACTGAATACTTCCATCATTTCAAACTGACGAACAACAGCAGCGCCATAAAAAGTAACTGAAGCTCCGACCCTTGGGATTATGGCATCCAGGTAATCGATCTTTTTGCTCTTATAGTAAATCTTAGGATTATCCTGCTCAATTACAATATCACATTTAAGGTGATCAATTATTTCCACTTGATGACCTCGTTCCTCTGCGGCCTCAACCAAGCGTGTTGTTGAATACAGTGTTGAATTTCTTGAAAGAATACCAATCTTCATTAAGATTCCTTGGTCTTTATATTTTTTGTGTTATTTGAAATGGTTACATCTACAACAAACGGCCCTTTTTTTAAAAATTTCCGGCCTATCAATAAGGGATACTTCATGGCTGAACGGTCAGTCAGTGAAAACTCGATCAAATACAGATCATCATAGAACTTTATCCTTGTTTGAACGAAATACCTTAACTCGGTTTCTCCATTAGAGCTTTTGACCTCTCGCTGATCATGAATGGGCATCTCCAGTTTCTGATCGCTGTAGGAATCATGGTCAGGATCTAACAGATAAAAGCTTACCCACTCCTCATTATCTTTTTTAAAAGGCTCAATATGATGACAATGCAGGCTTGATGTGTAAGCACCGGTATCGACCTTTGCCTCAAGTGCATGAAAATTCCATTCAGGAAGATCAACCTGCTCAATGCGTCCAATTATTTTTAGATTTGCTGTGCCCATAGGTGACCCTAAAAATAAAGGATTAATTGGCTAATTACATTGTCATATAAAATATATTTAGCTGTTCATTTCATATATTTGGTTAAAATAAACCAAATATTTAATCATGCCTTCTTTCAAAGCAATTCCACAGTTACTTATCATAATTTTTGTATTTATCGGGTGCAGTACCACTCAAAATGTTAGTGAGAGTAGTAAAGAACTCCCATTAAATAAAACCACTCAGGCTACTTTATGGGTGCAAAACTCAGCTGAGTATATAGCCTTAGCCATTCAAGCCTACGAGACTGCAACCAGAATGCTCCCTTTATCTCTGGAAGATTCCTTCTGGACTGCGTCCCTGAATCAGCAAGAAGAAGAAAATCACGTATCCCTCCCTCCCGCTGTTATTCTAGACGTTGATGAAACCGCCCTCGATAACTCACCATTTCAGGCAAGGATGATCAAACAAGAGAAAACATTCAATATTGAGGATTGGAACGCCTGGTGCAGGGAAGCAAATGCGAGCGCATTACCCGGAGCGGTTGAGTTTACAAATTATGCGGCTGACCGGGGTGTTGCCATATTTTATATCACGAACCGGGGATATGAAGTAGAAGAAGCAACCCGCAGGAATTTGATCGATGAAGGATTCCCGGTTTCTGACACACATGATACCATAATGAGCAATGGAGAACAAGCAGGGTGGAGCTCATCAAAGATTGAACGCCGAAAGATCATAGAAGATAACTACAGGGTATTGATGTCGTTTGGAGATGACCTCAATGATTTCTTTCCTGCCAAAGATATTACCCAGGCTGAGAGGGCAGATTTAGTAAAGGATAATTCGGATAAATTTGGCCGAATGTGGTTTGTCTTTCCAAATCCAGTGTATGGCTCCTGGGAAGATGCTTTGTTTGATTTTGAGGATGACTTGACTGAAGAAGAAACAAATTCCACTTTAAGAAAAAGGCTTGATACCAAAAATAATGACTGAGGTATGTTCCGGTTTAATTCTTTGATATTTCTGCTCTTACTATTCTTACCTTTTAAGGTAAATGGACAGGATATATTTGATGAACCTGAATCATCTGAAATATCCCCTCGGCCTTTACCGGTATCCTCTATATATGGTGAATTGTTAGGTAATGGATATTCATTTTCTCTAAACTATGACTATATCCACAAAAGTAACGCTGGTATAAGAGTAGGCATTACACCCATTTTTCTATTTGATAATACAGATAACAGAGACCCATCAAATTATGATGATACTTATTCCCAAAGTTTTCAATTGTTGGTCATGGGAAATTATTTTATTGGGCAAGGAAGTCATAAGCTTGAGATAGGTGGCGGCTTTGTATTCGGGTTTTCTGATAATAACGTCAACTTAGGATTACCATCATATCCTGCATTTAGCGGAACCGTTGGTTATCGTTTAATACCAAGAAAAGAAAATATAACCGTTAAAATAGCTTTCACTCCTATTTTCTCCGGAGAAGAATTTTTTCCCAGAGTTGGAGTTTCAATTGGAAGATTATTTTAAAATAACAGCTAAAGTTTATGAATCCCTTCCCTACCCTTTTTACTGATCTTGAAGTCTTGCGGTCAAACATTAAGCGTATGAGTAAAAAGGCTCAGAAAAATTCGGTTGAGTTCAGGCCTCATTTTAAAACACATCAATCAAAAGAAATTGGTAGAATATTTCGTGAATTTGGGGTGAATGGTATTACAGTTTCTTCCATAAAAATGGCTGATTATTTTCTTGCAGATGGATGGGAAGATATTACTATCGCTTTCCCTGCTAATATTTTAGCGGTGGATTATTATAATAAATTAGCCTCGAAGTGTAGCCTCAAAATACTGATCATTTCTGAAGAAATAGTGCAAAAGCTGGATGCCAAATTAACCACTGAGATCGGATTATATATTGAGATCGATCCTGATTATGGCCGAAGCGGAATCCCGGTAAGTAATATTGAAAAGATTAAGTCAGTTCTTACTGCTATCGAAGATTCAAGTCACTGCTATGCTGCCGGATTTTATTGCCATTCCGGCCATACCTATAAAGCAAGGTCTAAGGATGAGGTTATTGAGATTTCAACGAAGGCTCTCTCCAAACTTGCGACTTTAAAAGAATATTCCCCGGAACTGCCTATTTGTTTCGGAGATACCCCCTCATGCAGTGTATTAAATGATTTTGGTCCAGTTGACCAGATCAGCCCCGGCAATTTCGTCTTTTATGACTGGATGCAGGTTGAGATCGGGTCTTGTACCCCCAACGAAATTGCGGTTTATATGGAGTGTCCAGTTATAGAAAAATTTGAAGATCGCCACCAGGTTTTAATACATGGCGGAGCAGTACATTTCTCCAAAGATTACGTGGAATTTGATAAGATCAAAAGTTTTGGAGAGCCGGTGTTGAAGCATCTTTCTAAAGAAACCTACCTTAAGAGTCTCTCACAGGAACATGGCATTATTCAATGCAGTCCTCAGACTTATAAAGAAATTGAAGTCGGTGACACCATCCAAATATTCCCGATCCACTCCTGCCTAACTGCTGATTTGATGCGGGAATATCATACCAAAGATGGTCAAATTATAGATCATATGAATGGAAGTAGTTGATGTATCTATTTCTAAGAATCCCTGGAAATAGATATTTATTCCCTCTTTTAGTATTTCCGTGGAGTGTAATTAAACCACTGCAGATTCATTGAGTTGAATAGTTAGTTCGTCTGCATTTATGGTGGTTTTCATTCCAAAAGGAATAGTGATGTTGTCATCTTCGTGACTGATCATCGCTCCATAAAAAGCCGGGATATTAAGTGGCTTGATATGATCATCAAAAACCTGTTCAAGACTTAGGCTGTTGTTACCGGCTGAACATTCGGTGCATTTCCCAAATACAAAGCCGGATATCTGATCTAAAATACCTGAAAGCTTAAGTTGCGTAAGCATCCGGTCAATTCTGTATACACTTTCACCGATGTCTTCCAAAAATAGAATTGCTCCTTGAAATGAAGGCAGATAGTCAGAGCCGATCATAGATACAAGAACCGAAAGGTTTCCCCCTAACATACGGCCTTGCGCAACCCCGGGAGTAATCACAAAACTGTCGTCTTCATCTTCAGGAATAGAGAACTCAGCATCCTCTCCCCTCCAGATAACCGATCTAAAAGCATCAGTAGTAAATTCATTCCATACAGATTTTCCAACCGGACCATGAAAGGTTTGAAGATCACTTTTAGTGTAAAAAGCCATGTGGAGAGAAGTGATATCACTGAATCCACAAAATACTTTGGGGTTGTTACGGATAATATCATAATCGATGGATGGAAGTATTCGGTTACAGCCCCAGCCGCCACGTATACACATGATACCATCAACTTCCGTATCCTGAAACATGTTCATAAGATCTTCCAATCGTTCCGCATCGGTTCCGGCCAAATAGCCATTACGATTTCTCACATGCGTTCCTAATTTTAGCTCAAAGCCAAGATCCGTGAGATTTGTAAGCATCTCATCAAATACATGCTTTTCATAAATTGGGCTTCCTGGAGCTATCAAACCCAGAGTATCCCCTGCCTTCAGTGCCTTAGGTTTGATCTTATCACTGTTATGAACTAATTGAGAGGTACAGCCTGCACTGCTAATTGTAAGTCCGGTAAGAGAAGCTAATGCAGTTGTCTTAAGAAAATCCTTCCGTGTAAACGCCATGCTTTTTCGATAATTTATGAAAGGCAGTAGTTAGCTATATAACTGCTCTTTTTCAATTGTTATTGCGACGGCTTGAGGAACGAGACCCTGAATGGACTGACCTTCAGAAACCAGTTTTTTGATATCCGAAGAAGAAATATCAAGAGGGGTATGAGAAACGAAGTGAGTGCGCTCTATTATTAAATTTTCGACTTCCTGATGAGTTTCTCCGGGACGTTGAGCTACCAGCAGTTCACACTCTTCTAAGATCTCAGTATAGAATTTCCAGGTGTGAAATTTAGCAAGGCTGTCTTCGCCCATACAATAAAAAAAAGTTGTATCAGGATATTCTTTCTTGAAATGCCTGATGGTTTGAACACTGTAGGATGGCTTTGGAAGCTCACTTTCAACAGTACTGATCTTGATGTTGCTCATACCCTTAAAAGCATCCTTTAGCATCTTGAGACGCAATTCGTAGGTAGCGGGGTTGTTCTCCTGCTTATGGGGTGGATATGGAGTGAGCAGTACCCATAATTCATCTATCTTTCCTGAGTCAATAAAAGACTTTGCAATAGATATGTGTCCATTATGAACAGGATCGAAAGTACCCCCAAATAACCCAACCCGCTGGGACATTAGCTCTGGCTTACTTCTTCACTTTCAGCTACATCAGCAAGTTTTTGCTGAGCCTCATCATGAAGTGATTCTACTTCACTTCTATATTCACTTTCAGGAAATAACTGAAGGAATTTATCATAAGACTCGATAGCACTTGTGTAACGCTCTGCCTGACGTGCAGTTATACTGTTATCGGCATAAGTAATATAAGTCTGAATCTGATCTACTAAGGCTCGCTCAGCCCATTCACTTTCAGGATATTGATCAATAGTCTCATCGAAATAGATATTTGCTGCCCTGTACCGATCTGTTTTTGCGTAAAAGCGAGCGGCTTCATAGGATTTTCTGGCCAGCTTATTTCTAAGCTCATCGATCTTATCTGCAGCTTCCGTTACCAGCTCAGAATCAGGAAAGCGGTTGTTGAATAGTCTAAAGCGCTCAATAGCATTTCTTGTGGGCGTCTGATCCAATTTGTAACGTGGGCTTTGGTGATAATAGCTCATAGCCGCTTTAAATTCAGCGTCTTGGCGACGCACATCCTGAGGGTATAAGCTCACAAAGCGGTCATACTCTGATGCCGCGAGCAGATAACGGCGGCCGTTATAATAGCTTTCAGCTAAATAAAACTGAGCTTCCTGTCCATAGTCTGTACCACGTCCTAATCGGGTTACGGTTTCGAATGCATCAGCAGCCTCATTAAAGTCTTCCTCTTCATAAAAAGCCATTGCTTTCTGGTAGGCTACATCAATGGTATCCCCACGCTTGATAAGTTTATCGTTTTGGCAGGCAGTAAAAACGAAAAGAAAACCAACTAAAACTAAAAGTATGTTTCGCATTGAATAAATATGTTCTGATTTAATGGTCACGATTTTGTAAGAAGATAAGAAGATTTTCAAGCTCTTGTTGATATTCTGAGGTTGTAAATTTATTTAGCAGATCAAAGGCTTTTTTATAGTGTTCTTGAATTTCATCTGCCACATCATTTAGCACTTCCAGTTCTTTCATCAGTAATAATACCCGATCCACATCTTCCGGATTTGGGCTGGTATCATCCAGTGTATTCTGTATAAAAGCCGATTGATTGCTATTTGCCCGTTCTAACGCAAGTATGGTAAGATATGTTTTCTTTCCTTCGAAAATATCTCCACCCGGGCGTTTACCAAATTTTTTTGGATCGGCAGTTGCGTCCAAAAGGTCATCCTGAATCTGGAATGCAATTCCCATTTCGTATCCAAGTTCAGAAAGTTCTTTTCTTTGTTCGGATGTTGTGTGCGCGGAGATTGCCCCCATTTCCAAAGCTCCGCTTAATAAGGCTGCGGTTTTACCTGCTATCATTTGGACATATTCTACATGCTTAACGTCTTTACGATCAACAAATTCCATATCCAATGCTTGTCCTTCACAAACTGTAATAATGGCTTTGGAAAAAGTATCATGAATGGCCACATATTCTTCTTTAGTGAAGTTATCTGAATGACCATAGTAGTTTAAACGACGATATGCATCCGCAAACATTACATCCCCGGAAAGTATAGCTGTATTCTCATCCCATTTGTTAAAAACACTTGGCTCACCCCTTCGGGTCTCTGCACTATCCATTATATCGTCGTGTACCAAGGTGAAATTATGTAGTATTTCAACAGCCAAGGCAGCGGGTAAGGCCTCCTCCGGCTCACCGCCACATAAGCCATTGGCAAGCAAAGTTAGCATCGGGCGAATACGCTTGCCACCTACAGAAAGTGCGTAGCGATAAGGCTCGTATAAAGTTAAGGGCTCAACCGGCAATTCAAGTTCTTGTAAACCGGTTTCGATATTGGTTAGTAACTTTTTCTGAAGGTCTTTAGTACTCAATATTCTCTTTGTAGATGAAGGCTTTAATATAATGAAATTTAATATTGTATCAGTTTATTTCTCGAATGTGTGAGTGATTCAGATCTGTGATCCCTTGGCAGCCCAATAAGCACAAAATCGTTTTGAGGTTATGTTCCCATTCATTAAACACTGATTCGAGTCCATCGGCACCATCTTCAATTACAGCTTTTATAATAGGTTGAGCTGTAGCCGTAAAATGTGCTCCTAAACATAATGATTTAGCAATGTCAAAAGCAGACCGAATGCCACCGGAAGCTATGATCTCAAAAGTTCGTTCCCATTCCAGTTTACTGATCTGGGTCAGACATTCAGCAGTGGGGATCCCCCAATCATCAAACTGATGCTTTGAGGATGCATTGGAACTTCTGAAATTCTCAACTTTAGCCCAGCTGGTTCCCCCGGCTCCGGCCACATCTATAACTTCAACCCCAACATTTAATAATCTTCGGGCTGTATGTTCTGAAATTCCTGCACCGGTTTCTTTTACGATCACCGGCAAACCTGTGTCATTTACCAATTGCTCGATCCCCTTTAAAATCCCCTTAAAATCCGTGTCTCCCTCCGGCTGCATCAATTCTTGCAATGGATTCAAATGTACGATCACAGCATCTGCATGTATCGAATCAATTAATAAGTTCATCTTTTTATTACCAAGCCCCCCAATAAGTTGGGATCCTCCAATATTAGAACATATAAATGCATTGGGTGCTTTATCTCGTACCACTGAAAATGTTTCAGTAAGACTTTGGTCTTCCAGCATGGCTCGCTGGCTGCCAACTCCAAAAGGCAAATCCTTCGCTTCGCAAAATTCCGCAATAATTGCATTTACCGGTCCGGCTTCAGCATACCCACCGGTCATTGATGAGATAAACAATGGGAAGCAAAAAGTTCTACCTAATAAATTAGCTTCTGTTGAAACGTCCTGGAAGTTAACTTCAGGTAGAGCGTTATGATTAAACCTGTACTTCTCGAACCCGGTACGTTGTTTGTATTGAGTTCCATCGGTTACAGTGAGTTCTACATGGTCTTTTTTCCGATCTCTGATGTCTGTCATATGAGGAAATTGCGACATAATGTTGAGAACACAAAATAAGAATTCACTTGGTTGCTATAAAATCCAATGAGGATTAATTCATTCCAATGATTATCATTTTATACTTTCCTTTTCTCCTTATGCTCTGATATATTCCAACTCAAAATTTTAAGGTTCCAAACCAGTAAGCATATATAGTAAATGATCAACGAACCTTCTTTAGCACCACGTGAATTTGGATGGATTGAAGTTGTTTGTGGGGGTATGTTCAGCGGGAAAACCGAAGAGCTTATTCGCAGAGCCAAGCGCGCTCATATAGCAGGACAAGAAGTTGTAGTAGTAAAACCTGCCCTTGACAAACGATACAGTGAAACTGAAGTGGTCTCTCATAATGAAAATGCCCTGCCAAGTATATTAGTTGACACTGCTGATCAGATCGTTCTTCTCACTGCAAATGCCAAAGTTGTTTGTATTGATGAAGCTCAGTTCTTTGATGAACGCGTGGTTGATGTAGCTAATTCTCTTGCCAATGATGGAAAACGGGTGATTGTAGCTGGCCTGGATATGGATTTTGAAGGAAGACCATTCGGCCCTATGCCCTATCTGCTCGCCATTTCAGAATTTGTAACTAAATTACATGCTATTTGTGCAGAAAGCGGTACTATGGCCCATTATTCGCAGCGAGTAGTTGAAAAAGAAGGCCAGGTTTTAGTTGGCGAATATGATGCATATGAACCACGTGCACGGCACTGTTTTCGCCCCCCGGTAGACCGAAGACGAGGAAGACCCATAAGACCTTTTTTAAATCCTGAGATCAAGGAATCAAAAGAACAAACAGAAAAAGAAATAAACTCAGAGCATACCTAATGGATATTATACGCGGTTTAATCGGGATGGTCGCCATCCTTGGTCTTGCATATATTTTTAGCAATAACAGAAAAAATATAAATTGGAAATTAGTAGGAATTGGGATAGGCTTTCAATTCATCCTGGCTATTTTCATTCTAAAAGCTGATTTCCTTGCGGGGGTTTGGGGACCGTTAGGATGGCCCGTACTCCTATTTCAGGAAGTAGCCAGTTTCTTTGTTGTAGTACTTAATTATACCACAGAGGGCGCTTCTTTTATTTTTGGGAGGTTAGGGCAAGGCCCAGAGCACCCTGAAAGCCTTGGTGTATTTTTCGCCTTTCAGGTGTTACCAACTATTGTTTTCTTCGCCTCTCTGACTGCGATCTTATATCACTATGGGATCTTACAATTTGTGGTGAAAGTAGTTTCAAAAGGAATGCAGAAGCTTTTGGGAACCTCCGGGGCCGAAACCTTATCGGTGGTATCAAATATCTTTGTTGGGCAAACAGAAGCTCCCCTGGTTATCAAACCCTTCATTGAAAAAATGACCAAGTCTGAATTGATGGTCGTGATGACGGGGGGAATGGCTACCATAGCCGGAGGTGTAATGGCGGCTTATGTGGCTATGCTGGGAACTCCATTTGCCGAGGCCAACGGACTTGAGATTGCAGTAGCCCAACAACTTTTTGCAGAGCGACTTCTGGGTGCCAGCCTAATGGCTGCTCCCGCCGCACTTGTTATCGCTAAGATATTGTATCCGGAAGACGGAGAACCTGTCACCAAAGGTGATGTTTCGATGCATGTGGAACAAACCGATGCAAATGGTATTGATGCCGCTGCAACCGGTGCAGGGGTAGGCCTTAAGCTTGCTTTAAATGTTGGAGCTATGTTATTGGCGTTCATAGCATTATTAGCAATGTTCAATGGTATATTAGGCTGGGGAAGTGACTTAACAGGAATCACTTCTCTGCTTGGAGAAAGCCTCACCATAGAAATGATATTGGGTTGGATTTTTGCCCCTATCGCCTGGCTGATCGGGGTCCCATGGGTTGATGCCGTAAATATGGGCTCATTGTTAGGCACTAAAATTGTTCTGAATGAGTTTGTAGCCTATCTGAAGCTTGCCGAAGAAGTTGGAGCGGCAAACTTAACTCCTAAGACAATAGCTATGGCAACCTTTGCTTTGTGTGGCTTTGCTAACTTTTCATCTATTGCTATACAGATAGGTGGAATAGGTGGTATTGCACCAAGCAGGAAATCAGAATTGGCCAAGTTTGGTATCAAAGCTGTTTTTGCCGGTACCCTTGCAAACCTTATGACCGCAACTTTTGCCGGAATGTTATTTTAAAGATCAATTATTCATCATAAGAAACTCCTTAAGGGCCATGTTTAAATTGAAGACCGTTTTAGGCTGCCTGGTCGTTGTATCATGCTTCCCATTTTATGGGTTAGCCCAGAACGAAACCGAATCCGTTGTGGTAGGTATTGTTGGAGACGAGCAAATTACCTACGACGAACTTATACAAAATTTCACAGTCGGCAGTACTTCCACTCCATCTTATGAAGATATAGAGGATTTTCTGCCGATTTATTTAGACTATAAAGCCAAGATCTTAGCAGGAAAAGATATGGGGTTTTATACTGATTCTGAATTGGTAGCTGAACATCAGAAATATGTAAAACAGGCAGCATACTCCTATTGGCTTGAGAAAGAGATAAAGGCCTTGGCTTTCAAAGAGTTCAAAAAAAGATCAGGGTTTGAACTTAAGTCCTTCCACATTTTGATAACTGTAGATGATAATGCATCTGAGAGTGAAATTAATACTGTCAAAATGAAGCTTAAAGAGGCAAGAGAAGAATTGGAAAATGGCATCCCTCCCCAGGAAGTAGACCAAAAATATTCCACATTCCGAGGAGGCAGAAGTATGGGTGGTGATTTGCCCTGGATATCAGCCGGACGAACAGTAAAGGACTTTGAAGATGAATTATATGCTCTTGAACCCGGTGAAATATCAGAACCATTTCGAACTCAATTCGGGTACCATATAGTGTGGTTACAGGAAAAAAGAGAAAGGATTCCATCCCGTTCAGTGCAACATATATATGTAAGTAGAAGGAACGACTCTACAAAAATTGATAAAATAAATGAAGCATATCAGGCTTTAGAAGAAGGAAAAGGTTGGAGAGAAACAGTTTCTTCCTATACTGAAGATGAAGCTTCTGTTCAAAATGCAGGAAACATTGGATGGATAGATTATCAGGCCAATTTTCCTTTAGAATTTATTGATCTGGTTATGAACCTTAGCAATGATAAATCATATTCTGAGCCTGTAACAACCAATTACGGTTACCACATCTTCAGAATAGATTCTGTTGAAAATTATTCTACTGAGGAGGAAAAGAATGAAGCATTGAAAGCACAGCTTGCGGATACGCCCTATTATACAGAAAGTAACAGCTTTGTTCTGAATTATCTGGAAAAGAAATTTGAACGGTCTGTTTCCGAAGACGAACTTATAGAGATCACCACAGCAACCTTTCCGGAATTTGAAGAGCAATCGGAAAGTTATTTGCATGGATTAGTGGTGTTTAAATTAAATGAGGAAAAGGTCTGGAATCCAGCTACTGTAGATACTACGCGCCTCAGAAATAACTATGTAACTAATTCGGAAAATTATCGGTATCCCGAACGGCCCTTTTACTATTTACTAACCGCACGGCAAGACTCTACCCTTAATAAGGCTATTGATTTTATAAAAAATGGAGGTTCTCCTGACAGCTTACAGTCAGCCATTGAAAATATTATTGTGTATTCAGATTCATCTTCGTTTAATTTTGAAGAACCATATTATTTACTGCAGAATATGGAAACCCGCTCATTTTCTAATAAATTTGACTATAAGAACAGACGAGGCGTATTTTGGTTGGAAGATCGTTTAACTGCACGAAAAATGACTTTTAAAGAAGCTTTCAATAGGTTGTTTACTGAGTTTCAGCCACAGAGAGAACAAGAATGGATTCAAAGTTTGAGAGAAGAATATAATGTTACTCCTATTTATGAAAACCTGCAAAAAGCATTCCAGAAAGACCTTTAATTTAAATTCATGAAACTTAAGTTTCTTTTATTAATTGCCATCCCTTTGCTAATTATTTCATGCCAAAAAGATATTGGCAACTCTGAAATTGTATTGGCTGAGGTGGGCAATCAAGTTCTTACCAAAGAACATGCCCGGTCCGAAATTCCACCACATATCTTTGAGGACGACAGCGCAACCGCATATCTAAATTTCAGAGATGAATGGGTTCAGCGGCAAATAATATTACAGGAAGCTGACCGACTTAATTTTTCCAATAGGCAGGATGTTCAAAAAAGACTTCAAAGGCTTGAGGAAGAATATATACTTCAGTCGGTACAAGATTATATCATAAGTGAATTTGAAGAAGGCACGGAAGTGTCAGATCAGGAAGCACGAAATTACTATCAACAGAATAAAGATAAATTTACACTGGAAGAACGCTATGTTAGATATCGTCATGTAATTGCGGAAAGTAATGCTGACGCAGAGCGCGCCAAACGAGAATTGATGCAGGCCGTAGAATGGGAAACTGTTGCGGAACGGTATTCAAAATACTCTGATCTTAAAATAAGGGAGTCGGACCGGTTCTGGCCTATATCTATTGCTGGCGGTGATATTTCGATGTTAAATCGGTATTTAAGAATCATCGGCCCCTCAGAAATCTCCCCAACTTATCGTTCGGGCAATGAATTTCACTTTGTTCAGTTAACAGAAGAGCGACCTGCAGGTGACCATCCTGACCTGGATTGGCTTATTGATCAGATCAAGGAGTGGCTTATACTTGAAAAACGTAAAAGAGCATTCAACACATACGTAAAGAATCTTTATCTTCAGGCGCAAGCCAACAACGAAATCAAAATTTTCAACGTTACAAACGAAACGAATTCGGTATCACCAGACACCGTTTCACTGAACCAAATTACTAATGAAGAATAACTTAATATTTGTACCCCTCTTCTTTCTTTCGGCATTATTTAGCACCGTTCTATATGCCCAGGAAGCTCCCCAACTCGCCGATCGAATTGTAGCACATGTAAACGATAATATAGTCTTGAAATCTGACATTGATCAAAGCGTGGCAGATTATTTGAGACAAGCTGAAGTCTCAGGAGAAAATGTTGAATTTAGCCGCGAACTATGGTTTCAGTTTCTAGAATCAGCCATAAATAATTATGTAATGCTGGAAAAAGCTGAGATCGATTCTATAACAGTCTCTGATGATGAAGTGAATATGCAAATGGATCAGCGTATTCGACAGCTCACTCAGCAGGCCGGTAGTGAAAGAGCTTTGGAACAGGCTTTCGGAAAATCCATTATTCAATTAAGAGCAGATTTTCGTGAGAACTTCAGAGAGCAAATGACAGCAAATCGTGTTCAACAACAAAAACAACAATCTATTTCTATCACAAGGCCTGAAGTAGAGCAATTTTTTAATAATATTCCAGCGGACTCACTGCCAACTATTCCAGAGCAGGTCTCTCTCTCTCAGATTGTAAAAATTCCCCCAGCTAAAGGAAATGCCAAACAGAGTGCTCGGGATTTTGCAGAACAACTTCGTGATTCAATTGTAGTGCATGGTAAATCAATTGAAGAGCTTGCCCGAAGACACAGTGGAGATCGCGGGTCTGCACAAAACGGTGGACTTCTCCCCTTAATGTCACTTGATGAGTTGGTTCCTGAATATTCTGCAGCTGCTGCTGCTCTTCAACCAGGAGGCATATCAAAAGTAGTAGAAACCCAATTTGGTTTTCATATCATTCAATTAGAACGCCGTGTTGGTGATCGTATTGAAACCAAGCATATCCTTATCTCTGTAGATTCAAATGAATTAGATGATGATTATGCCATCAACAGACTTAACACTATTCGGGACAGCATTATGACCAACCCTGATGTTAAGTTCGAGGATGTGGCACGAAAACAAAGTGAAGACCCTAACACGGCTAATTATGGAGGAAAAGTAATTGACCCCCAAACCGGCGAAAGGCTTATAGCGCTTAATCGGCTGGATCCGGCTATGTATCGAATTGTGCTTCTTATGGATGAAGAAGGCTATATATCCGAACCAAAATCATTTACCTTGGAAAGACAGGGAAAAAAGGCTTACCGAATTGTAAGGCTCGATAGACAAGTCCCTGAACACGTTGCTAATCTGGAGCAAGATTACGAACGGATTAAACGAATTGCCCTGCAACAGAAGCAGCAGCGAATCATGCAAGAATGGTTTCAGGAATTAAGGGATGATATTTTTATAGAGTATAAGATCGATGTACCCTGGAAGGAGACCACTCTATGAGTTCAGATATAAAGGACCCGGTTAAACTTGCCGATGAATTTCATGCCGTTTTTAATCAGATCAAAAAGGAAATTCATAAAGTTGTAATTGGGCAGGAAGACATCATTGACCTGCTTTTGATCAGTTTGTTCTCAAAAGGACATTGTGTACTTGTAGGAGTGCCCGGTTTGGCTAAGACATTGCTGATCCGTACTCTTTCTGAGTCTTTGAACCTAACTTTTAGTCGTATTCAGTTTACCCCGGATCTTATGCCCGGAGATATAACCGGCACGGAAGTAATAGAAGAGAACAAAGATTCAGGCCGAAAAGAATTCACTTTTATAAAAGGGCCTGTTTTTGCCAATATTTTACTGGCTGATGAGATCAACAGAACGCCTCCTAAAACACAGGCTGCTTTGTTGGAGGGTATGCAGGAATACCATGTTACCACAGGCGGTAAAACATACCACCTCGATACTCCTTTCTTTGTTTTAGCAACGCAGAATCCCATTGAACAAGAGGGTACTTATCCCCTTCCTGAAGCTCAGCTAGACCGTTTCATGTTTAATATTTGGGTCGATTATCCTTCTCTCGAAGAAGAAAAAGAAATTGTAAGCAAGACAACAGCTCATCAGGATGTTACTATCGAAGCTTTGGTCACAAAAGAGAAAATAAAAGAGCTTCAGAATTTGGTGCGTGAAGTACCGGTTCCTGAAAATGTTCTTGATTACGCTGTTGAACTCGTCTCAAAAACCCGCCCCGGTACAGATATGGCACCTGATTTTATTACTAGATACATGAGCTGGGGAGCCGGCCCAAGAGCATCTCAGTACCTTATTTTAGGAGGCAAAGCACGTGCACTTTCACAAGGACGTTACCACGTCACAGAAGAAGATATAAAAGCACTGGCAATCCCGGTTTTGAGACATCGTATTGTTAATAATTATGCAGCAGAAGCAGAAGGCTTTACTACGGTTAAATTAATTAACATGCTTATCGACGAAGCCTAATCTCTAAATGAGGAATTGACGTGGATTTCCAGGGCTTTCAATTTATTCTTCCACCTGCAGTAGTCGCCATAATCATATTGGCTCTTTTAGGCGTAGCCTGGGCATCTTATCAAAAATTTGAAAGCATTCCTGCTCTTGGTCGGTGGACCCTGATCGGCCTAAGAGGATTAACGCTGATCCTCATCTTACTCCTTCTTCTTAATCCTTACTTTTTTTCTTCTGAGGAAATAGAAGTGAAACCCAAGATAGCTGTTTTCCTTGATAATACAGAAAGTGCAGGAATCGTAAAGGGAGATTACAACGGACTCAATTCTTACAACGATCTTATAGACAGATTAAACTTCTCTGGTATAGATGATGCCGAAATGGAATTTTATTCTATTGGTGAAGATGTTCAGGATTTCTCACCCGATTCATTGTCTGCCCGTGAAATACAGACTAACCTTTCTGCTCCGGTAAGTTCGATCCTCGAAATGGAAGATAATGTAAAAGCGGGTGTTATAATCTCCGATGGCATCATTACATATGGACGGAATCCAAGCGTCAGTGCATTTAATTCCTCCATTCCTATTCACACAATTGCTATCGGTGATACAGCTGATATTCAGGATATTGCGATTTCAAATGTAATTACCAACCCAACCGGATATACAAACACTGATCATATCATTGAAGCTGAATTAACCCAATCAGGCTTTGCTAACAATACAGCTACTGTGTCTCTGCTTTCGAATAATGAAGTGATTCAGGAGAAGCAAATCACTTTCGAGACAGATGACCAGGTACTAAATACAGAATTTGAGTTACGTCTGGAAGAAGCCGGTTTAAAACAATATGAGATCACGGTTGATCCCCTTCCTCAGGAATGGACTGAAACTAATAATTCCCAGTTATTCTCCATTGACGTTTTAGATGACAGAGTTAAGATCCTGCACGTTGCATTCCAGATCCACCCGGATGTAAAGGCAATCCGTTCTGTAATTGAAAGGAATGAGACAAACGAACTT
Source organism: Gracilimonas sp. (assembly GCA_040904925.1). Classification (GTDB taxonomy): domain Bacteria; phylum Bacteroidota; class Rhodothermia; order Balneolales; family Balneolaceae; genus Gracilimonas. Next base: position 251,298 of record JBBDSP010000006.1, read on the forward strand.
TACCCGCTTACGTGGCTTGGAGGTGATCGCTATATTGAAGACCTGCCTGATGAAGGTGAATTCAATCTAATCGTAATTCATGGGGTACCAAATTCAACACGTGATTTTGAATTTTTATCAGATATAGAAAATACCCCAACTATTTTTTTTGAATTGAGTACTGAGAAAAATTCGCAGTTTGATGCTATTAATGACATTCAATTAATCCGGTCAAATGCCGGCTCCGGTCAAGCCTCTCAGATAACTTTACATTCAATCCAGGATAATGATCAACATCCGGTTCTTGAACTGCCTGACTTAGATCTCACCAACCTCCCTCCTTTATTTTCTTCACTAAGGACTACCGTTCTTGACCCTCAATCTACGCCTCTTTTTGGATTGACATACAACAGAACAGACACTGATTTTCCTGTGATCTCTGTATTAGAGCGTGGAAATATCCGCAGAGCACATGTTATGCCTTGGGGCTGGTACAGAGCGTTACAGAGCACAAACGAAGACCACAGAGTCTTTACTTCTACCCTGCTGTCTAACTTGGTATCATGGACTTCCAGTGATCCTGACGATCGTAAATTGAGGATTACTCCCGTTAAGCAAGTTTTCACAACCTCAGAACAACCGATATTAAATGGAAGTTTACGTAATGAACGCGGCGATCCGGAAAATGAAGGGATCATTGAGGTTCAATTGAAAGATGACGATGGATCATCCCGGAACTTCAACATGGAAAACAGAGGAAATGGGAATTATGGACTAAACCTTCCTCGACTTTCAGAAGGATTATATGAATATACAACGACTGCCCGAAAAGGAGACCGGGAACTGGAGGCTCAAACCGGTGAATTTCTTGTATCAAATACCAGCTCGGAATTAGCCAGTACTACGAGAAATGATCAGTTGATGAGAGCGATTGCAGAAAATTCTGGCGGACTATTTTTTACCTACGATGATATCGAAAACTTTTGGGAAGTACTTGAAGCTCAAAATGTGCTTGAGCCACAGGTTCAGACGGTTGAAAATTATTCTTTCCCTGTACGGTCACTCAATTGGTTCGTTTTAATCTTGATTCTCCTCGGGTCTGAATGGATGCTTAGAAAATATTATTCCCTTCCCTGAGTCCAATACTTGTACCGCTTTACCGTAGCATTTCCTGCTGCATCGATCTTCACCTCAAATATATTATCATACTCTGATTCATCGAGTTGATCATTTTAAAACTTTCCTCAAGTCGCAAACGTAATAGTTTGTGGCTTTTATCTAACCAAATTATGCGGACTTCACGAATTTGAAATCCGCATAAGATTGAAAAAACAGGGGTTTACTTGGCTTTTGTGAGGATTTGAAATATTATGCGACATCTTATTGCGGATTAGCAAATCCGCTAAATACTATGTTAGCCAATTAAATCGTAACAATACAAGGATTGGTATCGTAATAATCAGCAAAGATACTTTAGATTAAAAAATAACGATGCGATTATTTACAACTGCCGTTTTATTCCTTTTAATGCCTCTTCATTCCTCTTGCCAAGAAACCCAAAAACTATATGTCTGTCCTCCCTGTGCGGTCCATGATACTTTATCATTTGGACAAGATGGAGTATGTCCGGTTTGTGGAATGAATTTAATCGTAAACACCGATTCAACGATAGTAAATAACATTTCCATTAAAACCGGTTCAGGAAATTTTCTTGTAGAAGGTGGTGCCGATCACAAAGAAAAAACAATTACTGTATTCTACCATAAACCCGGAAATTTCAATCAGGAATCTCCCATCTTAATGGTTATACCCGGTTCAGCAAGAAACGGATGGGATTACCGAGATGCCTGGATAGAAGCTTCAGAGAAACAAGGTATATTAATTCTATCTCCCCACTATTCGGAAGAGTACTACCCAGAATTTTGGAGTTATAACTTAGGCGGAATGATCGAGGATGTTAAAATAAATGAAGAACGCACCACCATGTTAAGTTATAATATAAATAATGAATCGGAAGAATGGATCTGGCAAGACTTCGATAGAATTTTTAATTATATGAAAGTGGAACTAGCTTTAGAAGCAGAAACCTACGATATGTTCGGACACTCAGCAGGAGGACAAATATTGCATCGCCTCTCACTCTTTAATTCAGATAACAAGGCAAATAGAATGCTGGCTTCAAATTCGGGTTGGTACACTATCCCTTCCGCCAACGATAATTTTCCATATGGTTTAAAAGGAATTATGACAATAGATAAAAAAGTCAAAAAGGCTTTCAAAGGTAACCTTGTAGTTTTTATCGGACAAGAAGACGATGAAAATGAAACCAGAGGCCATTTAGTGCGTTCCCCAGAAACAGATAAACAAGGAACCCATAGGTTAGCGCGAGGCAAATATTTTTACAATAAATCAAAAATATATGCTGATAGTCTGGAAACCGAATTCAATTGGGAATTAAAAGTAATCCCCGGTATAGGTCATGATTATGAACGAATGAGCAAAGCAGCAGCAAAATATTTGTATGAAATTCGTGAATAACATATGCGTATAACCAGGGTTAAAATCGGATGCGGACGGGGTGCAATCGAACTTGCTTCTTTTGGGTTCTGAATGGATGCTTAGAAAATATTATTCCCTTCCCTGAGTCCAATACTTGTACCGCTTTACCGTAGCATTTCCTGCTGCATCGATCTTCACCTCAAATATATTATCATACTCTGATTCATCGAGTTGATCGAAGGTCTGTTTACCTAATGCTGTATTAACAAGATTCGGAGTTGTATTTGAATGTCCCATGATCAACACTTGCTGTCCTTTATGAAGTTCAATTATATCGTTGATCAATGAATCTGGGTTACTCAGACCATACTGATTAATCTCAAGCCCGGTCTTTTTTGAAATCGGGGTTGACGTCTCCAGTGTTCGTTTATACCCTGTACTGTAAATTGCTTTCAGATCATAATTCTGTTGCAGTAGATCAGATAGTTTTTCTGCTCGCATCACCCCTTTCTCGTTCAGAGAAGGATCTTTGGTTCCGTCATCAAGCTTTTCTGCATGCCTTACAAATATAAGGGTGGTAATATCATCTGCTTTAGTCGATTCCTGTGCAAAAGCGGGAGCTAATCCGATGATCAGTATCAGCGTACATATAAGTTTTTTCATGATATTCTTTTGAAATTACGATCACCTTTCAAAATGTATCGCATTCAATACTTAAAAGTTTCATAAATATAACGGAAATAAAAAAGACCGGCTTTTCAGGCCGGTCTCGGTTAGTGTATGTTATCCTGATCAGTTCTTACGGGCAAGAACTATGATCAAGCCAACAATGGTTATTAAACTAAGTCCGAACAGTATAGGAATTAAAAATGATTTTGGTTTTGCTTCATCTCTCCAGGTCATCATTTCACTGTCAATGGTAGAGATCTGAGCCATGGTTAGAACTTCACCTTCTTGCACAAATTCACCCCACTCACTTTTGATCTTGCCATTCCAGAAATCATAAAAGGCCTGAAAATCATCGTAATTCTCATTTGTAACCACTTTGTCACGACTGGAATCCGTAGCGTTACTGATGAAAGTTTCAATAGCTGAGTAGAAGCTTTCATTATTATCAAAAGCATTTAGTTCTACATTTTCCTGCTCCAAGTGCTCATCAATAGAGGCCCACATATTTTTAGAGGCACTTGCTTTCCAGTCACCTAATTTATCCTCTATCCCGGTTTCCCATTGAGAGGCATTGTTACCACCATATAATCTCGCCAGGTCACTTCCTATCTGATTCCATACTTCATTGAATCTACTCTGGACTACGTACATCCTAAGGTGATCTTCAGTTTGGAGATTCCCATCATCCGCTTTCAGGATCTGAATATTATCTTCTATAACACCCTGAATTACCTCAAGTGGGTTATTTTCATTTTCAATATCACGGCTTCTCTCTTCAATATCTGCAATGGTATTGCTTTCAAGATCACGGTAAGAAACAAATAGAGAATCGATCATATTCAATACAAATTCATCCCGTTCTTCCATACTGCTTCGGTAGCGCTGAACCAAAGCTGAGAGATTTTGTTCACTTTGCTCTGAATCGTTTATCATATTTCTCAGTGAATCGGTACGAGTATTAAGGTGAGCAATTTCCGATCTGTAGCTTGAAAGTTCATCAGAAAGCCTGACCAGTTTTTCACCCTGATCTTCTATGATCAGAAGTTTATGCTCTGCATTTCGAGCATTTTGTTTTAACTGGTCTAAGCTCTCGGAATAAGTCTTGGGGTATAACGCATGATCCAAGAGTTCTTCACGATCCTTATACGTGGCCTCAAGGTTATCTACTTCATTTATCAGGCTGTCAACTTCATCGACCGTCATTGCGGTTTCTATATTTTGTTGAAGCTCAGTATATACTGCTTCAAATTCTTTTTTAACCTGATAATCAGATGTTTGAGCTAATACAGTTCCGGTTAACAGTACCGAAATAAAAATAATGTTAATTGATTGTATCACACGTTTCATGACTGATCCTCCTCATTATTCTCTTGAATTCCATTTTCATTTAAAGTGAGTATCTCATTGGAATCTGTTTTAATAAGCTGAACCGTTGATTCACGAAGATTAAAAGCCGGAGCATTTAACCGCTCTTCAGATACTTTTATTTTTTTCTTCAGCTTTAATTCTGACTTACCGGGCTCCATCACATATACATTTTTAAAATGATTGGCAGTAATGAAATAATAGCCCTGAGCGTTACGGATAAGTCGAACCTCATTTATATCGACGGGCTCGTCCTCACTGAATTCCTGTTTTTTGAAGGGCTCTACATTAAAAGTAATACCGTAACGAACATCATGTACATCACCATTTTCATCCGGTACTAAAACAGACTCTATTTCCTGAGCATAGTTGACATCTTCAACCACAAATTTATTGCAAGCCGTGGCAATCACCACGAAAGAAGCCAACCAAATAATTTGGATAAAGGGTTTAAAATTCATTTTCATGTCCTCAATTACTGATTTTTTTAGTTCAGTTAATTGTATCCACAAAAATAAAATATGTTCCGCTATTCTATGATGATACTCTCTACAGGTACATTTTTGGCAAGTTGATCTCGGCCACTTAAGGAAGAAAGTTCAATTATGAAGGAATAGCCGACGATCTCCCCTCCTAATAGCTCTACAAGTTTTGTAGCGGCAGAGGCCGTTCCACCGGTTGCAATAAGGTCATCGTGGATAAGGACTTTCGATCCCTTAAAAATGGCATCTTCATGGATCTCGACACTGTCTTGTCCGTATTCCAGAGCGTAGGTTTCTGAAAGTGTTTTAGCCGGTAGTTTTCCAGGTTTACGGACAGGTACAAATCCAGCATTCAAGTCTTGCGCTAAGTTAGTGCCAAAAAGAAATCCCCTTGATTCAAGTCCTACAACAACATCAACAGCTTTGTTTCGAAAAGGCTGAGCAAGCATATAGGAAGTTAATTCAAGAGCTCTTTTATCTTGAAGTAAGGTCGTTATATCTTTAAACTGAATTCCCTTTTTTGGGAAATCAGGAATCGTGCGAATAGTCTCAGAAATATAATCTTTTATACTTTGGTGTACTTTTTTCATCCAGATTGGGTTAAGTTCGCGCCAAGGTAGTTAAATCCAAGTATAGCAATCAAGTATTATGACCAAAATTGACCTCCCGATCATGCAGCAACATCAGCGATTTATGGCACGGGCTTTTATGCTGGCTGAACAAGCTTATGAGGAAGGCGAAGTACCTGTGGGAGCAATCGTTGTTCATAAGGGAAATATTGTGGGTAAAGGATACAATCAGGTTGAACGCTTGAATGATCCTACTGCTCATGCCGAAATGATCGCAATTTCTGCTGCTTGTGAAACGCTTTCTGAAAAATATCTGAGTGAATGCACGCTTTACGTGACCCTTGAACCCTGCCCAATGTGCTCCGGAGCTGCCGTTTGGAGTAAACTAAATACTCTTGTTTTTGCTGCTTCAGATATCAAAGCCGGTGGTTGTGGAAGTGTTTTTAATATTGCTTCCAATAAAAAGTTGAATCATCATGTGGAAATTATACAGGGCGTGATGGAGGCGGAGTGTGAAGCCCTGCTTAAGGATTTTTTCCAAAGTAAGCGATAGTTGCAGACCTTAGTTTTTCTTGGCAGCCAGATAAATGATGTGCCATTTCATTTTAATGTTCCCCGCCTCTTTCTCGTCCCAATGTAAAGAGAGTAACTTGAATTGTTTTTTGGTAAGAGACTTATTCAATGTGCTTGTTCCGGCTCCGATCTTTTTTAGGTGACGAAAGAATTCAATCGAAGAATCAAACTCCTGAAACAGGTCATTTTCATAGTAATCGATCTGCATGGGTCCTGTTGAGAGTTTTATCACTACTTCTTCTACATCAGGGAGCGGATTTGCAGTGTGAGGTAATCCTAGTTCGAGACAATTCTCATACCAGTTTTGAAAAGAATGATTACCGGGAAATGAACTGAGCATTATTCCACCGGAAACTAAACTCTCAGACAAATTCTGCAATCCAAGCGAAGCATCTTTGAACCAGTGAGCAGTAAAATTACTGATCAAAAGAGCGAACTCCGGAGATTCCGCTTTATACTCGTTCACATCTAACAGCCTGAATTCAACCTGATCAACATCGATACCCTTTGCAAGAAGATCTTCTTTGCAAAAAGAGAGCATTTTCTCAGATGCATCAGTAACGATGACTTTCCGATCTGGAAACTCTTTAATAAGCTTTGAGGTCAGAAATCCCGTGCCGCATCCAACTTCAAGGATCGGTCCGGGTGGCAGGGTATCCTTCCACGGCACAAGCGATGAGATCAATCCCTGCGCTACTTTAGATTGAATTTCAGCTTCCTGATGATAGACTTCAGCTTTATCTCCAAATTCTTTGGCTACTTTATTAATGGCAACTGCGGTTTAAGATTTAAAACTGTAATTCTTTTGTCTAAAGATTGGGAACTGTATTTGTTTGTGAAGTCCAGGTCGAGTCTGACTGAAAGGTCCTTCCCATTGCTCTGAATTGCCGTACAAAACGCAGTTTCTGTCTTACACTGGGTGCAAATTGGTTATAATCTGCCATAAATAAACGTTTTGTGTCAGGATCATAATATGTAAAGTTGACGAAAGGCCCTCCCATCAATCCGTTTTTCATGTACCATGTGCCACGGGTTTCGTAGGTCAACAAACGCCCAAGCTGAAAAGACTCTGTAACTATGGGTCTTCTTTCCTGATCGTCAACAAAGGTTTGAACATACATAGAATCACGGGCTCCTTTGATGTAAAGTTCTTGCAGAGAATCACGGGTAGCAATGATCCAGTCCTGATCCAGAAATGAAATATCATTAACGTTATCTAAATGCCAGGTCCACATCCAACGATCATTTTCCGGGAGAAAACGCCGGAAGCTGTGAAAATTCAGAGTGTCAATGTTTTTAATATAATCGTGCTGAATACGAACTTTATATCCATAATTTTCCCACAGTGAATCAGAATACTGGGTTTGTTCGTAGCGTTCGTACACAAAATACTCCCAACGCTTCAGTTCCTTTTCCAGCATGTTACTTAACAGGGAATTTTCGGTATTTCTGATCTTCTGAGCTAAAGCTGAATCCGATGTTGAGGTAAGTATCAAAGCGTACTGATCACGATACCATTGGTCTACAATTGGAAAGGCAAAGCTATCGCCAGATCTAACACGCTGTTCCAAGCTTTCATCAAGAAAACCGCGGATCTGACGGCCGGTGTTAGATTCTTCGTCAATCGGAGCTACGAAAATAATATTCTTTTGTTTTCTGATGCGTTCCAGTTGATCCTGAGAACGGATACGAGTGAATCTAAGATCATAATAAGGCTCAGCATTAGGCACAGTAAGTACCCATTTCCCAAATACATCCCGGATGGCATCAGCCGTTTCACTTTCCCATTGTGTTGAATCCATTACAACCACAACTTCCCGGGTATTTCCATCCGCCACTGAGCGATAATCGCCATCGCAAGAGATCAATAAAAGAGCAAAAACTGAGGCCAAAGTAGTTAATAAAATACGTTTCATAATTACTAATTAGTTTCCAAATTTCAGTGAATGAACGAAGGAAAATAACTCAGATTGCCATCCCTCATTCGGATAATGTTTCTTGATGGTATCAATTAAGGCACTTCCAACAATAAATCCATCGGCATTTGATGCGATACTCTGTGCATCTTTATAAGATTTTATTCCAAAGCCTACCATCACAGGATTTTTGGTGATATTGGTTTTAACACGTTGAATAAAACGATTTACAGAGTTTGAAACTTCATCTCCGTCTCTCGCTCCTGTCACGCCGGTAACGGAAACGCAATATACAAATCCCTGAGAGTTTTCATCGGCTAGTTTCATCCGAGAGTCTGCCGTATTTGGGGCCACCAGATGAATCACATCCAGGTTATTATTTGATGCATGTTCTTTTATCATGCCGTCTTCTTCTAAGGGGATGTCAGGTATGATCAATCCATCAACGCCTGCTTCTGATGCTTTCTCTGTGAATCTAACTACTCCATATCGCAAGACAGGATTCATATATCCCATTAAAATTATGGGAATCTCAGACTGCTTACGAACTTCCTTAACCATCCCAAAGATCTTATCCATGGTTATACCATTTTGGATAGCAATGTCACTGGAGTATTGGATGGTTGGTCCGTCAGCTAAAGGATCGCTGAAGGGCATCCCCAATTCGATGATATCTGCCCCATTCTTTTCAAAGCCAAGGATAAGTTCTACCGTAGAATCCAGATCAGGGTATCCTGCCGTAATGAAAAGGCTCATCAACTTTTCGTCAGATTTCTTGTTTTTAAAAACGTTTTGAATACGGTTCATTTCTCGGTTTCCTTGCGTAAATATTCTGAAATAGTGCCCATGTCCTTATCTCCTCTTCCCGAAAGATTTAATACCACAATTTCATCTTCAGAAGTCTGAGGCATTAAGTTTTCTAGCCAGGCAAATGCATGTGCTGTTTCAAGAGCCGGGATGATGCCTTCCGTCTCTGAAAGCAGTTTAACTGCTTCCATCGCTTCACTATCCGTGACTGCATTGTACTCTACCCTGCCCAGATCTTTGAGATTAGCGTGTTCAGGGCCAACTCCGGGATAATCGAGTCCTGCGCTAATTGAATGAGCTAACTCGATCTGCCCTTCATCGCTTTGGAGCAGATAGCTTAGAGAGCCATGCAGGATACCGGGAGTTCCTTTACTCATGGTAGCCGCAGTTTTACCTGAATCTACCCCAAATCCGGCAGCCTCAATTCCAATGATCTTCACACTTTTATCATCAATAAATGGATAAAAGAAGCCAATAGCATTGGACCCTCCACCTACACAAGCAATCAGGTAATCAGGGCTTCTTCCTTCTGCTTTTTGGATCTGCTCTTTGGTCTCATTTCCGATCACTTCATGAAAGTGACGAACCATCATGGGATAGGGATGCGGCCCAACCACAGAACCGATTATATAAAAGGTAGAATCAACATTAGTAACCCAGTCACGAATGGCTTCATTGGTGGCATCTTTAAGTGTCTTGGACCCGCTGGTTACACTCCTTACTTCTGCTCCAAGAAGCTGCATCCGATCTACATTGAGCTTTTGACGAACCATATCTTCTTCGCCCATATACACGATACATTCCAACCCAAATTTGGCACAAGCTGTAGCCGTAGCCACTCCATGCTGACCCGCTCCTGTTTCTGCAATGATTCTCTTCTTGCCCATTCTGCGAGCCAATAAAACCTGACCAATAGCATTATTTATCTTATGGGCACCGGTATGGCACAGGTCTTCTCTTTTAAGGTAGATCTTCGCTTTTCCATAATGCTCAGTAAGGCGATTAGCGTACGTTAGTTTTGTAGGCCGGCCCACATATTCATCCAGCAATTCAGCCAGTTCTTTCTGAAATTTAGGATCGTCTTTGGCTTTATTGAATTCTACTTCCAACTCCTGAATGGCAGGAATAAGTATTTCCGGAACAAATTTCCCTCCAAACTGCCCATAATAGCCTCTGGAATCTGGAAAATTATAGGTTGTTGTTTTAGTCTGTGTATCCATAATAATCTAGTGTGTCATCTTGAGGGTTCTCGCGAAAGATCCTGCCTTTTTATGCGAGATTCTTCGCTTTCGCTCAGAATGACTTTATTGTTTAATGTTCTTGCAGAGCTCTGATCTCATCCATAAAGAATTCGATCTTGCCAAAGTCCTTGAGACCTGGTTTTTGTTCCAGACTGCTGGAAACGTCAATAGCATAAGGCTCAACAGTCTCGATGGCTTCCTTTATATTGGAGGCATTCAAGCCGCCTGAAAGGAAATAAGGGATATCCAGCTCCATATCATTCAGAATCTCCCAATCAAAAGATTTCCCGGTCCCGCCCCATAACCCATCGATCTTAGTGTCAAAAAGCAAGAACTCGGCAACCTTGGAATATTCTTCGATTTGATGCTTCAAAATATATTCTACCGTTTCTTCCTCTATATGAATGACCTTTATAATTGGCTTGTCAACCAATTCGCAATATTCGGGAGATTCATCTCCATGCAGCTGCACATAATCTAAACCCGTTTCTTTGGCAATTCGGTTCACATCATCCAGAGGCTGATTCACAAAAACACCCACTTTCTCCGGCCCTTCGATCCAGTTTATGATAGCTCCCGCTTCTCCGGGTTCGATGTACCTTGGACTTTTTTCATAAAAAATAAAACCAAGATAATCTACCAAAGCTCCTGCTGCAAAACGAGCATCTTCCAGATTGGTGATCCCGCATATCTTAATTTTAGTTCGCTTTTTTTGAGTACTCATTAACTAACGGTATTGTTTTTCAAATTCTTCTTCTGTTTTTTCAATCAGGTCTTTTAATGCCTGCCCCGGATCTTTTTGTCTCATAAAATATTCACCGATCAATGCAGAATGAATACTTTCCTTTTTCAATAATGCGAGATCATTTCCGGATGAAAGGCCACTTTCGGAAACTAAGACCGTTTCCGCGGATGCTTGCTTCAGGATTGAAATTCCACGGTGAACATCCATTTCAAAGTTTTTTAGGTCTCGGTTATTAACGCCTAAAATATCGACCAGATCAAAATTAAGCCGGTTAAAATCATCCTGATCATAACATTCAACCAATGCATCCAGGCCAAATTCTTTTGCGGCATGAAGTAGCTCATCAAGCTGCTTTCCTTCCGTAATAGCAACAATTATCAGTACTGCATCCGCACCATAAGCACGTGCCTCTTTTATTTGATAGGGATCAATAATAAAATCTTTTCTGAGCAAAGGAAGCTGAACGCGTTTTGAAATAGCTTCTAAATACTTGAGACTACCTTTAAAGAATGGTTCATCAGTAAGCACAGAAATAGCTGATGCGCCTCCCTCCTCGTATTTCAGTGCTATATCGATGGGATCAATATCGGGGCGAATAATTCCTTTAGACGGGGAGGCTTTTTTTACTTCAGCAATAATGGAAACAGAGTCGCTTCCTTGAAGTGCCTTCTTGAAAGAAATCCGGTCTTTCTCAAATTCTTCAAAGGAGTTGAAGTCACCAAAAGAAACTTTTTGTTTTCTTTTGGCAAGGTCCTCAGCCGTTTGCTCTGTTATTTTATCTAAAATGGTAGCCATTGATTATTGATCAAATATCGTTTGTAAATGATTTTCAGTATTTAAAGGTACCCATGGCGTCATTTGTAGCATCTACAAAGTCGTTTAACATCTTTCGGGCTTTACCGGAACCCAGCGCCTCTTCTGCCAGTTCTTTGGCTTCTTCCAGCTTTTCAACTTTCCCGGATGCCTGAATGGCAAAAGATGCATTTAATAATGCGATATTTTGCTGTGCTTCTGTGCCTTCATTAGCCATGATATCTGTCAATATCTTTGCGTTTTTCTCTTTCTCTCCACCCATAAGATCATCCATGCTAACTTTCTGAAAGCCAATGGATTCCGGATCGAATATAATTGACGTAGAAACTACTTTATCTTTCAGTTCATAGATCTCTGATTGTGAGGTCAGGCTTACCTCATCCAGTCCGTCATGGGCGTTGAACGTGTAAGCAAAGTCGGTTTCCAGATTAGCCAGGATATGCACCATCTTTTCGGCGACTTCTTTATTATAAGCTCCGATCACATATCGCTGAACTCCGGCCGGATTCACCATTGGTCCCAGAATATTAAAGAAGGTTCTGAATCCTAATTCCCTTCTGGTTGGCATTACGTATTTCATGGCGGGGTGAAACATTGGTGCAAACATGAAAGCCATTCCTATTTCATCAAAAACCTGCTCCACTTGCTCCTTGCCCAGCTCAATGGAAGCTCCTAAATGCTCCAAGACATCCGCACTGCCGCATTTACTTGATGCGCTGCGATTCCCATGCTTTATAACAGGCACGCCTGCAGCAGCAGTAATAAAAGATGAAGCCGTTGATATGTTGAACGTTCCGGATTGATCACCTCCTGTTCCTACCAGATCAATCGCGCCTTTGATATCAACATCAACCTTGACGGCTTTGGAACGCATTACTTTAACAAAAGCAGTGAGCTCTTCTACTGTCTCACCTTTAAGTCGCATGGCTGTGAGAAAAGAAGCGATTCGTTCTTCAGAAACCTCCCCGGTCATGATAAGATTCATGGCCGCTTCGGCTTCTATCTCCGTTAAATTTTCAGAAAAAGAAAGTTTATTCAGTATGCTTTTAAAATCCATTATCTATTGTCGTAACCAGTTTGAAATTAGTTTTGGTCCTTCGGTAGTTAGAATGCTTTCGGGGTGAAATTGGATCCCCTGAATTGGAAATTCCTTGTGACGTACACCTTGTATGACTCCATCATCAGAGTATGCAGTGATCTCCAATACATCCGGGATCGTTTCAGGATCTAAGGTCAAAGAATGATATCGGGTAGCAGTAAAGTCCTTTTCAAGTCCTTCAAATATAAAATTACCTTTATGTGAAACCTTTGAAACTTTGCCGTGCATGAGTTTAGGAGCATGAACTACCTTAGCTCCAAACACCTCACCAATGGCTTGATGACCCAGGCAAACACCTAAAACCGGTGTCTCTTTGCCCAGCTCCCTGATGATCTCTTCAGTAATACCGGCCTCATTTGGCCGACCCGGTCCGGGAGAAATAAGGATCTTGATGGGCTTCAGTTCGCGGATCTGATCAACTGTCATCGCATCATTGCGAATCACTTTGTAGTCATCGGTCTCAGCTGCAACCAAATGCACAAGATTGTAGGTGAAGGAGTCGTAGTTGTCAATTATAAGAATCAATGATATTGTTGTTTTCGTTGATCTTTTAATGTTGTAATCATTTTGTCGAATGTTAAATAATTAGCTGACTTTCATTGATTACACAATCAGTGAAATCTGTGTCATCACTGATCAAAAATGCCTTACAATTCCGGTTACTTCCCGGATTGGCTCCATCACAGACTCAGCACGTTCACGAGCTTTTCTCCCGCCTTCTTGTAATACATCCCGTACGTAATCCATATTCTTTGCCAATTCATGACGCCTTTCCCGGGCTTCTGCAAAATAGTCTTCGATCATCCCCAAGAGTTCTTTTTTGGCATGGCCGTAACCATATCCGCCTGCTTTATATTTGCCGGCGATCTCTTTTTGATCTTCCTTATCAGCAAATAGTTTGATAAGTGCGAATACATTGTCTTCTTCAGGATCTTTAGGATCTTCCAGTGGGGTTGAATCAGTCTCGATAGACATTACACGTTTTTTCAATGCTTTGCCTTCCGCAAAAATGTTGATGGTATTGCCGTAGCTTTTACTCATCTTACGGCCATCGATACCCGGTACAACGGCAACTGATTTCACAATATGCTCTTCCGGTATTTTCAGAAACTCTCCGTCATAAGTATGATTGAATTTCCCTGCCAGGTCGCGACATATCTCTATATTTTGCTTCTGATCTTGTCCTACCGGTACCACATCTGAATGATAAATCAGGATGTCTGCAGCTTGTAAAATCGGATAAGTAAACAGTCCGATGTTGGGATTCATACCTTGCGCAACTTTATCTTTATAGGCAACACCCTTCTCCATTAAACTCACCGGTGTAAGTGTGCCCAGTATCCATGCAAGCTCCGTAACTTGTGGTACATCACTTTGAGCAAAAAAAGTACATTTCTCGGGGTTCAAACCCAATGCCAGATAATCGAGTGCGATATCCCAGGTATTTTGACGCACTTTTTCTCCATTATTGACTGATGTAAGAGAATGATAATTAGCAATAAAATAAAAGGCATCGCCTTTATCCTGAATGGCAATATGCTGGCGAATTGCGCCAAAGTAGTTGCCAATGTGAAGTTTTCCAGACGGGGTAATACCCGATAAAATTGTTTTAGTGTTACTCATCGATCTTATTTATTGAATATCTAATGCAACGCTAAGTGCCTGAATAAGGGCACCCGCTTTGTTTTGGGTTTCTTCGTATTCTTTAGTGGGATCACTGTCGGCCACAATTCCGGCTCCGGCCTGAATATAAGCTTTGTTACCTGTTACAACCATTGTTCTTATCGCAATACAAGTATCCATATTACCGGAAAAATCAAAATAACCCACTGCTCCTGCGTAAATACCTCGCTTGGTCTGTTCGAGTTCATCAATGATCTCCATGGCCCGGATCTTTGGAGCGCCACTTACAGTTCCTGCCGGGAAACAATGCATCAAAGCATCTACAGATGTCAGATCATCCCTCAATTCGCCAACTACATCACTCACAATATGCATAACATGAGAATAACGCTCGATAACCTGATTTCGCTCCATTTTTACCGTGCCGGGTTTACAGACTCTGGACAGATCATTCCTTCCCAAGTCCACCAGCATAATATGCTCAGCCACTTCTTTTGGGTCATTTTTGAGGTCCTTTTCGAGGGCAAGGTCTTCCTCATGTGTTTTACCTCTCGGACGTGTACCTGCTATCGGCAACACACGGGTTTCCCCTTCCTGTACTCGAACCAAAACCTCCGGGGAAGAACCAACCAGTTGGAAATCCTCAAAATCCAGATAGAACAGATATGGAGAAGGATTAACCATTCGAAGAGCCCGATATAGCATAAAGGGATCGCCACTCATATCAGCTTCAAAGCGTTGTGAAAGCACCACCTGGAAAACATCGCCTTCATAAATATATTCTTTGCCCTTCTTTACAATTTCCTCGAAATAATCCTGCTCCATATTACTGGAGAGTGATTCAGTATCAATGTTAAACGGACGAGTTTGATAATTTGAACTTAAAGCGGCCTCTTCCATTTCATTCAGGCTCTGCTGTGCCTTTTGGTAAGCTTTATCCGGATCAGATTCCTCATCAACAAAAACTGTTTTGATCAATACCACCTGATGTTTGACGTGATCGAAAGCAAATATCTCATCATAAAAAGCCCAAATTGCCTCCGGGAGATTCAGGTCGTCTTCAGGAACATTGGGTAGATTCTCAACTTGCCGGAATGTGTCATAAGCTGAGAACCCTACAGCACCGCCTTTTAAGCGCGGAAGTTCAGGAAGCGTAGGTTCGGAATAAACCGTTGTGAGTTCTTTAAGTTTAGAAAAATAAGGAGAATCAATTTTTTCAGCATTCCCATTTCTGGAAAGAGTGGTCTCGCTGCCATCAAACTTCAAGATCTGATAGGGATTTCTGCCAATAAAGGAATACCGGGCCAGCTGCTCACCTCCTTCAACAGACTCCAACAAAAACGGATACTTCGCTCCTTCCCGAATATTCATAAAAAGGGAAACCGGAGTAAGTACGTCAGCCAGTAATCTCCTGTAAACGGGAATGGCTGTATACTCTTTTGACAGTTCTGTAAATTGATCTTTCTTCATTAATAAATTTCGTAATTGTTATTAGTTATTCGGTACCGATTAACGGTTCACGAATAACAGATATCAACATCCATAAACAAAAAAACCCACTATTCAGGGAACAGTGGGTTTGTATAAAGTCGTTTTTAATAGCTCATTTACGTAGCGTGCCCACTGTTATTTTCTATAACAGGCCACCACCAATTGTTTGTTTGAGCGATTTTATTTTTCATAACGCGTCGAATATACAGGCATCATAAAGCACATGCAATACAAAGCAGGCAATTAATGAAAGTGAATTGCATATTGGATTTAAGAATTGTGAATCCGTACCATAAAACCTCCTAATTAAAGAAGTGTTTATCTTGAAAAAATTATTCATCTGCGTTTTAATTTTATTACAGGGGCTCTTCATATTTGCTTGTGATGATACTACCGGACCTTTCCCGGTCATCGATGATGACATACCAGCCATTACGGGTATTCAGGTTCAGCCCCAGAATATAAATTTCGATCCTGAGACGGATGGATTTAAAGACACTACACTCACTATAGGTATCTACGTTTCTACCATCAATACTTCGGATGATTTACCACCTCGATTTATAATTACTGACAAAGCCACCGGCGAAGAGATCTCATCGGGAAATTTTGATAAAGATTTAACAGATTCAAGAACCGGGAATTTTGGTGTACAAGTTGAACTCGAAACCGCAACCACTTCTTTTAGTGAATACATAATCAACGCTTTTCCAATGGTTGAAAGCAGACAGGGTAATTTTGCTCAAACTACCTTTAAAGTTACAGGTATTTCTAATAATCCTCCTGAGATTTTGGAGATTAATAATCCCAGTGAAGTACAAATTCCCGCATCAGGCACACAATCGGTTTCCTTTATAGCAAAAGTAACAGACCGGGACGGACAAGACACTATTGAAGAAGTTTTTATGCGACTTATAAGCCGAAGTACAGGTGAGGTTGACTCTCCATTCCCACTTTACGATGATGGTACGCAAGGGGGAGATATTACTCCTAATGACTCGCTTTATACTTTAACTTTTTCAATAGATAATGAAAATCAGCCTGATACTTACGATCTGGAATATTATGCCATCGATGAAGCCGGATTATCCAGTGATACCACATCTTCCACATTTAGGATCACGGAATAAATGAAGAAGTTAAGTCTCTTATTTTTGATCATTCTCATTCCTTTCCTTAGTTCTGCCCAAACCTTAGGTCCTGAAAGTACGGAAATGGATAATTTCAACACTATCCGGCAAAATTCGGTCAGCACTATAGCTGCTTTTGGTGATACGGTTTGGATCAGTCCTGCTTTAAATCGAAATATTGGCAATGCTGCTGAGTGGTATTCACCTGAAAATGCGGAAGAAGTGGTGAATGGAATTGGAAGAGTATTTTCACTCACTCTTGCTGAAGATACAGTTGTAGCAGGTTTGGGTTTTTCGGCAGAAAGTCCTGATGGTTCTGTGCCGGCCGGCTATGGGTTTTACACCAGCACAGATGGTGGCGATACCTGGACCTTCAATGAATTTCCCCTTCATGAAGATCCTCCAGCCTCTTGCGATCTAAACAGTGAAGAATATGATCCCACTTGTGACATCTCATTCCAATATGGCGGCCAGACCTACACACGCATCCGCACAACTGTTCCAGAACAATCTCCACCCTATGCTGTTGACTCCAAGGGTGACGTGCTTGTAGCAGCCACATGGGCTTCAGGATTATTACGCAGCCTAGATTTTGGACAAAGTTGGGACCGGATCATTTTACCTCCTTTCAGTTCTTCAGGTCTTGATCCGGATAATGAATATGAGTGGACTTCTACTTATAACAATGAAACCATCAACCGATATGATGCCAGAAGGGATAATAATCTTTTAGGATTTGGTGTATTGATTGATTCTCAGGATCGGGTTTGGTTTGGTAGTGCCGGAGGGATAAACATTTCTGAAAATGCACTTAAGGCTCCGACTGACAGCATCACCTGGAATCACATTCGTTTTGATGATACCTCTGATGGTTTACTTGGAGACTGGATCATCAGTATAAACGAAGATCCCCAGACCAATCGGATTTGGCTAACCAATTGGATCGCAAGTCAGCCTCAGCAACAGGGATTGGTTTATACCGATAACGGGGGGCAGTCTTTCACTCAGGTTTTAATTGGTGAGCGCATTAACGATGTAGGGTTCAAGGATGGGTATGTATTTGCAGCTGGAGATAACGGTTTATTTATATCCGAAGATGGAGGTGAAAGCTGGGTTAAATCCCCACAGATAAAAAGTCCTAATACCTTTATAAAGTCATCTGCAGAGTTCTACACAGTAGCATCAACAACAGACCGGATATGGATTGGAACCAGTGACGGAATAGCTTCTACGGACGATCTTGGGACTACCTGGGAGATCATCCGGGTTAATTTCCCCCTTCAGGGAGGAAATGCCTACGAACCCGATGGAAGAAGTGCCGATACCTATGCCTACCCTAATCCTTTTTCACCTACAGTACATGAAGTAATTCGCATTAAATTTGAGGTTGAAGAACAAGGAAATGTAAAGGTTCGCGTGTTTGACTTCGGTATGAATTTAGTTCGGGAAATTGAAGATGCAAGTTTTGCTCCCGGCATATATGAATCTGTTTGGGATGGTTATGATGGGAAAGGACGAAAAGTTGCAAACGGACCTTACATCTACATCATTGAGACAGAAAGCGAGCAGACCAACGGAAAAATATTGGTGGCTGATTAATGAGAATTGATATCAGATATAGAAATACACGGGCCGGTTTCATACTTGTCATGCTATGGTTTTTTATAGCTCCGGATATCATTGCGCAGAATGGAGGCTTTGCGGGAGCTTCTTCCCGAATCGGATACAGCGCCAGGGGTATGGCCATGAGCAATGCGATGTCGGCGGTAACCTCAGAGGGCGCTTACTCCTACTACAACCCGGCACAGTCAGCTTTGTTTATAGAATACAAGCAAACAGATCTTACCGTGGGAGCGTTAAAGTTTGACCGTGTATTCCAGAGTACCGGTATCCAGTTTCAGCTTCCCCCCTCTGCAGGTTTATCATTTAATATTTTAAGAACTGGAGTGAGTGACATTGATGCCAGAACTTCCAGCGGGTATCCTATAGATAAATTTGACGCTTCAGAATATCAGCTTTCCGGGAATTTTGGCATTCGGATTTCTGAAAAACTAAATGCCGGGGTTGGACTTGTATTCAATATAGCCAACTATCACCCAATGCTTGATAATCCTACCAGTTTCGGGATTGATCTCGGACTCTTGTATCAAACTAATTTAAATATTAACCTATCCTTGGCTGTGAAAGATCTTTTTTCCAGTTACTCATGGAATTCGCAAGACCTCTATAACCTGAGTCAGGCCCAGGATGTTATAAATCAATTTCCTTCCAGAATAATTACTGGAGCAGCGTATCAGGTTGATGATTTTACCATTTCCGGTGAAATTGAGCTCCAGGTTTATAATTCAGAAACACAGGTAAATGAATTATTTGTATTGGGAGGCAGTCCTGTGTATTCACGCTCTACTGAGGAAGTTCGTACAAGTTCCTCAAGAATCAGGCTTGGAGGGTCATGGCAAGCACATGAACGGTTTACGTTTAGAGGTGGATGGCAACTTCCTGAAACCACTCAAATTGAAAGCTGGGCTATGAGTTCCGGTTTTTCCATTCATCTTCCATTTGATGTATTTTCTCCGTCCATTGACTACGCTTTTGTGATGGAACCGTATCGAATTTCAAACATGCATGTTTTTTCCTTAAGATTGAATTTATGAAAAAAGGGTTTTTAGTACTTTTATTTTCTTGTGTCAGTGTTCCGCTTTTAGCACAAGGTTCCGGCTTTGAAATGCTGAGTATTTCCCCCACTCCGTATTCTTTGTCTAAAGCTGAAGCTACCACTTCAATATCAGATGGAGCGGCTTCTATTTATTCCAACCCCGCTTTATTGGCGTACAATAAGAATTCTTCTATCGATCTTGGGTATACCTTCTGGATCGCTGAAGAAACGAATATCTTTGGTGGAGTAAATTTTTTACGAGACCGCAGTGCCTTAGCCTTTTCGTTTTATACTTCAGGCAGCAGTGAGTATGAACAATATTCAGGTCCGGGGCAGTCGAATGGAACTTTTGCAATACAATATCTGTCAATTTCTGCTGCTTATGCATATGACTTCAATTACTTTACGCTAGGCGGAGCGGCTCAATATCTGAATGAAGAGATCTTTACTTATAAAGCCAATGGTTATGCTTTTAATTTCGGGATCGCATCTCAGCTACTTGATGAACGCCTTCGGCTTGGGGCTTCTTTTACCAACTTAGGTGAGATGGAAAAATTAAATATTGAAGCCACCACTCTTCCTTCCACTTTCAAAACCGGAATATCCGCTGATATTGTCGAATTTACCGCCCCCAAAAATGATGACCTTCCAATATTGATCTCTGCTTACGCCGATTTTATACACCCAATGGCTGAAAATTCCGACAGAAATTATGCAGATTATTCTTCATCAGAGAAGTTTTTCAATCTCGGCCTTTCCATAAACATTGCCGAAGTGCTGGAATTAAGCGGTGGATATAAAACACAGAATAATGTCCGTCCAATATCTTTTGGAGCAGGTTTTATAACCAATGAGCTTAAATTCAATTATGCACTTATCCCTTTTAATACCGGTTATGGAACAGTACATTCCATAGGAATACAGTACAAATTTTAAGCAAAGGCTTGTATGCAGGCTACTTCTCTCAGTGAGATCTACTCATCGATAAAAAAGGATGCAGACACCATTTATGTAGTTCCTTTGATAAGATATACACATAAAAAATCAGATTATCTGTATCTGTTATACGAGGGCCTGATCAATAAAGGAAAGTATGAGATCAAAACCATCAGTGTATTTAATCATTTTAAGCTGGTTGCAGGTATCCTTCTAAATAAGCGAGCTATTCTGCATTATCATTGGCTTGAGTTTCAGGACCTGAAATCACTGTTGGGAATGCCATGGAAAATGCTATGCATTTATTTGTTCCAATTGTTGGGGGGAAATATCGTTTGGACTCTGCATAATGAATTTCCTCACGATCAAAAGTATGTATGGCTCCATAGTTACATTCACAAGAAAATGGCCGGCTGGGCTGATGTACTTCATGTTCATTGTCACAAAGCGGCTTCAATTATGAGTGATAGACTGGAGGTTTCGAAAGAAAAATTCAAACTTATTCCCCATCCTAAATTTCCCGCTGATCCAATACCAAAAGAATCAGCTATAAAGAAACTAAAAACCCATTACAATTGTGATCTGAATTCTGAAATTCCAACGCTCTTAATGTTTGGTAACATAAGTCGCTACAAACAAATAGCGCAAGTATCTGATTTTTTAATTGACTTAAATATGCCGTATAACTTTGTTATTGCAGGACCTGTTAAAAAGGGAAATATGAAGCTATTTGAGAAGCTCAAATCTAAAGCAGATCAAAATCCATCCATCCACCTTATCGCCAATTTCATTCCCGAAGACCATGTCCCCTGGTTTTATTCTGCATCTGATTTTTGTGTATTCAATTATCGTGAGATCTTATCCTCAGGAGGATTCCATATGGCTAATGCATATCATAAAACTATCATTGCACCCGATCTTGGATGCCTTTCTGAAGCTAGCAGCCTTCCCAATGTTCACCTTTTTGAAGAAGCTGAAGAATTAGAACAGTTATTGTATCAACAAGTTTCAGCTCATTAATATGACTAAGCTGAAAGAAAAAGCCTTCTGGATTGCTTTTGGGGACATCGCCGGTCGGGGTCTTTCTTTTCTTACTTCAATTTATTTGGCTCGTACACTCGGTTCTGAGTTCTATGGATTGATCATAGTTGCTATCTCAATTCTTGGTTACGCCACCTGGTTTTCAGACCTAGGCCTGCATAATATTGGAACAAGAGAAACAGCTAAGGAACCTTCAAAACGTATATTCAGAGTCCTTGAAATATTCAGGCTTCGCTCTTTTCTTGGAATTATAGTTCTCATAATATCTACGGTTATAGTGTCTATGCTGGATGCCGGTGAGATTCAAAAACAGGTCATCCTTGGATATTTATACTCTCTAATTCCATACATGGTGCTTATTGAGTGGTTTTATGCCGGCAAACAGGAGTTTGGGAAAATCGCTTTATCAAAAGTTTTAAATGGACTGGTGTACTTTATACTCGTTTATTTGATGATCAAAAGCGTGGAAGATGTCACCATAGTTCCCATTTTATATACCTCAGGTATCGTAATCGCAGCATTGACGCTAGGTACATTTGCCCTGATAGACAAACCATTCGCTCTTCCCTCACGTGGATTCCAAATTTATCCTGATCTTCTTAAAACAAGCTCAATACTAGGTTTAGGACACTTTTTTGCACAAGTAGTACACCTTTTACCTCCGCTTTTAGTTGGAGCCTTACTTTCCCTAAATGATGCCGGAATCTATGGGGCAGCTTTCAAAATCGTGCTCATTGCCATGATGATAGATCGTGTGTTTGTTAATTTATTGCTTCCAAACTTATCCTCCATGTGGAGTATTAACCGCTCCCTTGCGGTTGAAAAGGTTAAAATTGTTTATAAGATCATAGCGATTGGCGGAGCTTGTGTAGCTATGTTTACAGCAATCGGCGCAGAACAAATCATTTCTATATTATTTGGTTCTGATTATTTAGATAGTGTCACAATTCTTAAAATATTGTCTGTAGTGATCGCAGTAACGTTTATAAACAGCCTTTTTTCCTTTGGGCTTATTGCCACCAATAAGGATACAGATTTTTTTCTAGCCACATGTATTGGAGGTACTATTTCAGCCATTATTATTTTTGCAGTAGCAGCTTTCGGTAATTTACTTTTAGTAGCTGTTTCTGTGGCACTTGCTGAGGTTGCCATTACCCTCTGTACCTATTTTTGGTTCAGAAAAGTAATTCCTTCAAATTACATAAAACCTATACTGATCAGCTATCCCACTGCTTTAATCCTTTATGTTCTATTCAGTTTTAGTCCTTTGATGCCACTGCTAAATGCCTTTTTTGCAGCGACATTGTTTCTTGCACTTATATTCTATTCCGGAGTGATAAGTACTCAACAATTGAGATGGATTAAAAGTAAGTTATCGACATGACACAAAGGCTATGCATAGGAATTCAAGAACTTTCCCCTGAGTGGAAGAACATTCTAATTGAACTGGGAGTTTGGTTTGAAGAAGCGGCCTATACCGATACGTTTTATACTGACTACAGCCTTATCATTCTAAATAAAAAACCCAACGGGAAGCAATTTTCACAATTAAAAGGCTATGTAGAAAGTGGCGGTTCTGTATTGGAACTCAAAGACCTTCACTCCTTCTTCACCAAAAGAGAGGTGAAAAGATCCTTCAAAAAGACTCTAATAAATAGAACGAGTAATCCTGCATTCGACCACATCCCCTTTCTTGACCTTAACGATGAAGCAGTAACACACAGGGACTCAAGCCTGTTTGACGGACTGGTCCATTTTAAGGCTCATGAAAAAGGATGTTTAGGCTTTATTGGAGCTGATATACCCGCATTGATTCAATCCACTGAATACAAACGTAAACGATTCTATGCCAGAAATTTAAGCTGTCCGGATGAGATCGTCAGCAAAGTCTCTAAGCATGAACTGATGGATGTTTTTCGTTCCGTTCTTGCCGAACTTCATTTTAAAAGAGGACTTCCATTCATTCATAAATGGACTTCACCAAACCAAAAACCGGTATTTTGTTTCAGAATTGACAGTGATTTCGGGGACCGTAAATCAGTTTGGAATCTGTATCACGTTTTGGATAAACATAATATCAAAGCTACCTGGTTTCTGCATACAGGAGCTCACGAAGATTGGTTATCGGAATTTAAAAGTTTAGAAAACCAGGAAATAGCATTCCACGGTTACAAACATGGTGCCTCAAATAAACTTAATCGAATACAATCTAATATTAAGAAAGGCTTTGATTTACTGGAATCTGAAAAATTTGATATAGATGGATTTTGTGCTCCTTATGGAATTTGGAATAAAGCGCTCGAAAAGGCTTTATCCCAATTCAATTTCAGCTATACATCAGAATTCACCTTTAAATATGATGGCTTTCCAACTTATGTTTCGGGAGAAAAAGAAAATTTACAGATACCAATTCACCCGATTTGTACCGGAAGTTTAAAACGGCGCAAATATACGGAAGTCGAAATGACCAATTATTTCAAACAGGTCCTGAATTATAAATCGGCTCGTTTTGAACCGGTCATATTTTATCATCATCCCCTGCAGCCCGGTTTGAATGTGATTGAAGATATACTTGGCCAAATCATGCAGCAAGAGTTTGTGAATCTCACATTTTCAGAGTTTGCTCAATTTTGGAGAAACAGAACAGAACAGACTTTTAAAGCAGTTATTAAAAATGGAAAGTTAGAGATTCAAACAGAAAAAGAATCAAAGGAACTATTATTCACAGTAGCCAACGACCATAATGGATTTCACTTGCTGAAGACATTGGACAGTAGCAGTGATCTTAAAAACTATCCTATATATAATTACTCAAAAAGATATCTTCCCAATCCACAAGAAATTATGGATATGCGGAAGACAGATCTCCGGTTGATTAAAACATCACTCTTAGATTGGAAGAACAGGATTCGATTATGAAGGTTGGATATGTGGCTCCCATGAGTATTTCGGTGGTAAATGGCGGACTGAGAAATCAGGCTAAGAACACGATTCAGCATGTCAAAAAGTTTGGAGTCGAACCTGTGTTGCTTTCTCCCTGGAAGATTCTCAACAAGCAAGATCTTGATCTGATACACGTATTTGGATCTTCCATAGAGAATGAGGGTATTATTGATCAGATCAATAAAAAGGGAATTCCATATATCCTGTCACCTGTATTTTATTCAAACCGAAGTGCTTCATTTATTTCTTCATCTCTAAAGCTAGAGCGCCTTCTTGGTAAAAAGTTTAGAACTGATTTTAGTTTGAAAGCCGGTCAATGCCAAAAGGCAAACCTGATTCTGCCTAATACTTCTGATGAAGCAATGCTTATCCAAAAAGGATTTTCAATCCCGGAAAACAAGATCAGAATCATACCAAATGGAGTTGAAGAGCGATTTGCAACAGTCAGTCCTGACCTGTTCCATGAGCAATTTGGGATTCGTGACTTTGTACTTTTTGTGGGTCAGGCCGGGGCCGAGCGTAAAAATGTTATCAAACTCCTTGAGACAGCCCCCAAGATCGATGCTCCAGTTGTGATCATCGGTTCATTTTATGAAGATGCATACAGTAAGAAATGTCTGAATTTAGCTTCCAAGGCAACTAATGTGCATTTGATCGACACAATGGATCACGAGTCATACATGCTGGCTTCGGCCTATGCAGCCTGTAAAGTATTTGTACTTCCCTCGCTATTTGAGACTCCCGGTATTGCCGCCATGGAAGCCGCTTTGGCCGGGGCAAATATCGTGATCACTAAAAAAGGTGGAACTAGGGACTATTTTAAAGAACATGCCGAATACATCAGCCCTTCTGCGGGTTCTTTACTTAATGGGATAACTAAAGCGTTAGCCAAAAGTCCTTCTGATCATCTTAAAGATCTCATTTTAGAAAACTTTAGCTGGGAAAAGGTAGCCAATAAAACAGTTCAGCAATACAAAGAACTATTACAATGAAAAAGATCCTTATTGCTTTTGGAACCCGGCCTGAAGTCATAAAATTGGCTCCTGTTATAAAAGCCTTAAATGATGACTTTGAACTGATTTTATTCCACAGTGGCCAGCATCAGGATCTTGTGGAGCCCATGTTTACACTCTTCGGGATAACACCTGATATCGACCTGAAGATCATGAAACCGGGACAAGATCTTTTTTCGATCACAACAGAACTTTTGCCTAAGCTGAAAACATCATTAGAAGAATACCAGCCAGACTGCGTCATGGTCCAGGGAGATACAACTACCTCCTACCTCGCAGCCCTTTCCGCATTTTATTGCAAGATTCCCGTACTGCATGTTGAAGCCGGGTTGAGAAGCTACAATATCTATAATCCGTTTCCGGAAGAAATGAACCGGAAGCAAATTTCCCAGTTAGCACATATTCATTTCGCTCCTACAGACCTCAATAAGCAAGATCTTTTAAATGAGGGCATTTCAAGAAATCGAATTCATGTAACAGGAAATACAGTTGTGGATGCACTTCGACTTATTAAAAGTTCTGATGCATTCAAAGATGCTGCACCTGAGTTACTTTCAAGAGTTTCATCTGATGAAAAACTGATCGTCCTTACCGCTCACCGGCGGGAGAATCACGGTAAACCCCTTATCAATATTTTTAAGGCTGTAGATCAATTATTAGAAACTGTCCCAAATTTAAAAGTAATTTATCCTACCCACCCAAATCCGAATGTGAAACATGCTATTGAAAAGGCCGGGGTTGATAGTGAGCGATTTATTCAAACTTCCCCATTAGAGTATCTTTCCTTTTTGCACGTCTTAGAAAAGGCAGATCTAATACTTACTGATTCAGGAGGTATTCAAGAAGAAGCTGCAGCCTTAGGAAAACCCATACTTGTTTTGAGAAATGAAACCGAGCGTCATGAATTAATTGAAGCAGGTCTTGGAGAATTGGTCGGCACAGACAAGACCAAGATCATCGAAAGAGCTAAAGAGATCCTGAAGTCAGAAAATCAATTAAAGCCCTCAAATATATTTGGCGATGGAACTGCAGCAATAAAGATCAGGAATATTCTAAAGGATCAGCTATAATCCTGAAATTCATCGACTCCTTCAGGACCATAATCATCCGTAAAGAACTGAATAGCCCCGATGGTTAACCCTTTCAATACAAAGATGATGAATACCGCCATTAGTCCATATTCCTTGAATACAAGAATCAGTACCAAATACATTAGGAAAAGGATGATCTTACCTCTCTGATTGCGAATGGTCTTGCGATCAAAGCGAGGAATTTTATCAAATGGAAGTGTGCTTACCATCAAAAATGAAATAATCACGATAAACGGAATCAGGACAGAATTAACACCATTTTCAAGAAATGAAAATATTTCCAGCGATTCTCTGAAAGTCAGGAAAAAAGCACCAAGCATAATGGCCTGAGCCGGGATCGGTAAGCCAATAAAGAAATCTTTCGTGGGTTCAAGTCTCGCATTTACGTTGAATCGAGCCAGTCGAACGGCGCCACAAAGCGGTGGCAATGCACTGATTATGATCCCCACAAATCCCAGCTCATGTAAGCTCCAGGTATAGATCAGAAAACCGGGAGCCACTCCAAATGAGACCATATCACAGATTGAGTCGAGCTCTATACCGAAATCGCTGGTAGCATCTGCGAGACGAGCCATGAGGCCGTCAAAAACATCAAACAATCCTGCCAAAGCTATCAGCCATGCACCCCGGACCAAATCACCATTAGAAATAGAGATAATGGCCAGAAAACCACTAAAAAGGTTCATCAGTGTAAAAAAACTTGGAACGGCAATTTTCTTGTTTACAGGCGGTCTGGTCTCTTTTCTTCGCTTCTGGCGTTCTTTAAAAGAGTGATATTTCTTTTGAATAGGATATTTCATGAATTGATAATTCCTATCACTGATTCTCCGGCTACAGTATTATCACCGGGCTGAACTTTTACTTCTACATTTCCGGGAACAACCACATCCATTCGGGAACCAAACTTCATGATCCCAAATCGTTCTCCTGCTTTAAGCGCATCCCCTTCTTTGATATTATAGACGATCCGGCGTGCAAGAAATCCTGTGATCTGCCGAAAAAAGATCTTAGTATTTGAGGGGTGAAGTACTCCAAAATCTGCACGTTCATTCAACTCTGAGGCATGTTCAGTCCAGGCCATCAAATATTCACCGGGATGATACTTAAGGTATTCCAGGTAACCTGAAACCGGGTTTCGATTCACGTGTACATTCAGTGGGGATAGAAAAATACTGATTTGAGTAGCCTTTCCTTTTATGTAAACCGGTTCGTCTATTTCTTTAACGAAAACAACTTTACCGTCAGCAGGTGAAATGATCAGGTCCTCTCTATCGGGAATATTCCGTTCAGGATCTCTAAAGAAAAAGATAGTTAGCAAAGAAAGAATAGCCATTGCTGCAAACAACACATTCTCAAACCAATGATCCAGAAAATAATAGGCAAAACCACAAACCAGGGCCGATACTAAAAGAACAATGGCTATGGTAGAATATCCGTCTCGTGCAATCATATTAAAGCCCGAAATATCTAAATGCGTCGTTGAACATTACAAAAATAAACAACCCTATCATCAGGAAAAAGCCGATCTGTTGAGCCACCATGCGTACTTTTTCAGATGGTTCCCGCCGGGTTATGCCTTCATAGAGCAGGAACACAAGATGACCTCCATCCAAAACCGGGATCGGTAAAATATTTAAGATCGCCAGTGTGATACTTAACAATGCGGTGATATTCCAGAATCCGATCCATCCCCCGGCATCTGTTGCTTCCTTGGTGATATTGGCTATCGCAATCGGTCCTCCAAGATTTTGTTTGACCGAAATATCACCGGTTATCATACGCGTGAAGCCTTGCAAAATACCAACCGTTTGCTCCATAGTTTGATCATAACCTTCTTGTATAGATTCAAAAAATCCATATTTGATCAGTTCGACCCCTAAAGTTTGTAAACTCGGTGAGACAATTCCAATTGTTTTGGTTTCAGGATCAGGGGTGATGGAAGCATAAAAAATTGAATCTCCCCTTTCTACTCCGAATTCAATTGCGCCCTTTGAATTTTGAATGACCTCAACCAGTTGAGTCCAGTATCGTACATCATTTCCATTAGCTGAAACGATCCTATCCCCGGCTTCTAAACCAGCTTCAGCAGCGGCATTTCCGGCAGGAACTGAAGAAACTGTACTTGGATAGAAAAATTCACGTTCTATGAACCCCCTGGTTTGGAGACTGTCTAAATAATTGGATGATACCGGAACTAACACCTCATCACTATCACGGATAACCGTATAATTCAAATTATCTGAGGTGAGCTGTGAGGCAGACAGTAGTTCATTAAAATAGGTAACCCGTTCGCCGTTAACCCCAACAATTTTATCTCCGGTTTCAAATCCGATCTCATTTAATATAGAAGCTTCAGGAACATACATTCCTTGTGTTTCCTCAATAGGAAGCACGGCTTTCCCATTCGTGTATGTCATCCCAAAATAAATGAAGAATGCCAGGATCATATTAAAGATCACCCCTGCCGTTATGGTGATAATACGCTGCCAGACCGGCTTGCTTCGGTATTCCCATTCTTCAGGTTCTTTATCCAGATGTTCGGTGTCCATGCTTTCGTCGATCATCCCGGATATTTTGACGTATCCTCCTAACGGAGTTGCCCCAATACAATAATCGGTGTCGCCTTTTTTAAAGCCCCAAACACGTGGCGGGAAACCAATGGAAAAGCGCTCAACCCGCATTCCAAACCATTTAGCGGCTAAAAAGTGGCCGAGCTCATGTACGAAAACGAGGATCATCAACGCCCCGCCAAAAATGAGAAGTGTATTTAATAAATTTAAAAACCAGTCCATGTAAATTATTTAATAATTGATTTAGCGTAACTACGCGTCTCTTTGTCTATTTCTTTAAGCGTCTCAGGGTTTAAACTATCATTAGATTCAATGTTAGCCAAACTTTTTTCAACAATTTCGGGGATATGAATATAACCAATTTCTCTATTCAAAAA
The DNA here is from genome assembly GCA_040904925.1 of Gracilimonas sp. Lineage (GTDB taxonomy): Bacteria > Bacteroidota > Rhodothermia > Balneolales > Balneolaceae > Gracilimonas. Next base: position 280,926 of record JBBDSP010000006.1, read on the forward strand.
TCGCTCAACAGCTACTTCATTTGCGGCGTTCAAAATAGCAGGAGCATACCCTCCCTGCGCTATACTCTCCATAGCCAATTTAACACAGGGAAACTTAACAAAATCAACCGGTTCAAAGGTAAGTTTTTGAGCTTCATTCCAGTCCATTCTTGGAGTATCTAATTCCAGTCTTTCAGGATAGCTTAGTGCATAAATAATGGGGACTTTCATATCGGGTAATCCAAGCTGTGCTTTGCTTGATCCGTCTTTGAAAGTGATCATGGAATGGATGATACTTTGCTGATGAATTACAGGCTGAATTTTCTCAACCGGAATATCAAAAAGCCAGTGGGCTTCTATGATCTCAAGACCTTTGTTCATCATTGTCGAGGAATCGATCGTGATCTTAGCCCCCATATCCCAGTTTGGGTGATCAAGCGCCTGCTCAACGGTAACTTTTTGCATCTGCTCTTTAGTTAAAGTCCGAAAAGGCCCTCCACTTGCTGTTATAATGATCTTTTCTATATCATCCCAATCTTCCCCGGTCAGACACTGAAGCATAGCGCTGTGCTCAGAATCAACAGGAATTAATTCAGTCTTCGACTTTTTCAATTCTTTAGTGATGATCTCTCCCCCAACCACCAGCGATTCTTTGTTCGCAAGGGCGACCTTCTTTCCGGATCTGACCGCTGTTAAAGTAGACTCAAATCCGGCAAATCCAACTAAAGCATTTAAAACGGTATCTACTTCATTAATAGCAGCAATTTCGGGAAGATTTTCAGAACCACTTAGAAGAGTGAGTCCTGAAACCTCCGCTTTCAGATCAGAAAGATGGTTGTGTTCTCCGATCAGTGCATAGTCCGGCTTGAATTCCTTTATTTGATCTGCTAATAATTTCCAATTTGAATTGGCAGTCAAGGCCACAATTTCAAAAGAATCCGGATGTTGCCGAACGATCTCAAGTGTCTGCGTGCCAATGGATCCTGTTGATCCGAGAATAGCCAGTTTCTGTTTCTTCAAGTGTGTATTTCTTTTTCGACTTAAGGTATTGCTAATGAGATTTTGAACTTCTAAGAATAATAACTGCAAACAAAGATAAGTGATTCCAAATTAAGTAGTGGTTTTCAAAATCCCATTTCTTTAGCCACTTCATACATTTGAGCATGAGCAACTACGGTGTCATGTAATGTTGGAGCATACCCTCCTGATAATAACAAAACGAGTGGGATATCTTTTTGAGTGATACTTTCAATTGCGATTCGCTCCCTTTCCCTGAGCCCCGATAAAGTCAAAGAAAGCCGGCCAAAATGATCGGTCTCAAGTGGATCTATTCCACCTAAATAAAACACAAGGTCAGGTTTAAATTCAGATAAAATTTGATCTATAGCTGAGATCAATATTTCATGGTATTCTTTGTCTCCTGTTTTATCAGGAAGGCCAATATCTAAATCTGAAGGTGGTTTCTGGAAAGGGTAATTTTTTTCACCATGAATAGAGAATGTGAAAACATTCGGATCATCTCTAAAAATATGCGCGGTTCCATTGCCCTGATGCACATCACAATCAACAACCAGCACCTTATTCACCCACATCGATTGTTTCAGTACTTTTATGGCCACGGCTACATCGTTGTACACACAAAAACCCTCTCCATGATCAGGCATGGAATGGTGAGTTCCTCCGGCTAAATTTCCCGCTATTCCATCCTGAAGAGCCATCAAACCGGCGTTTATGGTGCCTTGAACCGCAAGCCTTGAACGAATTGCCAGCGACTTACTCCAGGGAAGACCCATTCTCCGAATCTCTTTTCTGTCCAGGTCGCCGGTCCAGACTGCTTTGGCGTATCGTTCAGTGTGAGCAGTTATCAAATTTGAGAAATCAACTAGAGAAGGTTCAACCACTTCGCTTTTGCTGATTACCCCGGTATCAGTCAGGTAGGAATGGAGTCCACTGAATTTCTTCATCGGGAATACGTGATTCTCAGGAATATCGGCAACATAACCTGGGCTGTAGCTGACTCTCAAAAGGATCTGATTAATTTAACTTTATGATTCCCATCATACGGCCGCTTTTATCCTGCTGCCTGCGAAAGGAATAAAACCGTTCGTCGCTGATGGTACAATGTGTATCCAATTCAATTTTAGACTCCATCATTCCAAGTTCCAAAAGCTGATGGCGAATGAATTCTTTGAGGTCAACATGAGGCTTTTCGTAATTTTCTCTATCCACAAATTGATCTGGAAACTGAATAGCAACTTCTTCTCCAACTTCAAAATTCTTCAAAGAAATGCATGGGCTGATAAAAGCTTTTATATTTTCTGCTTCAGCCCCGAGGCTTATCATCTTTTCAACAGTCTTTGGAATGATATTCTCCGCGGCTCCCCTCCAGCCGGCATGAGCAGCTCCGATCACTTTATTTCGGTCGTCACCAAACAGAACTGCTGCACAATCAGCAACTTGAATAGCGAGCGCAAGCCCATGCGTTGTTGTCACAAAAGCATCCGTATTTGGATAGGTTCCTCCTCGTTTAACTTCCTCGATATGGGTTTTGTGAACTTGTATTGCATAAGCTATTTGATCTACTTCTAGCCCAATTTCATCCAAAAGCAGTCTTCTGTTTTGAAGCACGGTTTCTTCTTCTTCATCGGTATTCAACCCAAGATTTAAACCCGGAATATTTAATTCGGGATGAACCGATTCATGATTACGTAAGCTGAACCAACTTGAAATGGTATCATTATTTAGCAACTTGGGTTCTATGAAATTAATTTGGGAAGACATCATCTAGTTTCATTTTAATTAAACCTAGTGGGAATTCTTGTCCTGTCCATATTTTAAAAGACTTTGCCCCCTGGTGGATCAACATATCAAGTCCACCGATCGGAACTCCATCAGCGTCTTTACACTGTGTTAAAAATTTTGTTTGCTGTGGATTATAAACCACATCATAACAGATCTTTCCGTTCAAAATTTCAACTTCATGATCTTTTACCGGAGATGCATCTGTATTTGGCACCATACCCAAAGGCGTTGCATTGATTATAAGTGCAGCTTCTTCAGCGTACGCTACCCAGTTATCATAAGTACACATTACTGTACTATCTGAACCGTCATACTTTCCAGGTCTTCTGGAGACCATCACGATCTCCTCCACTCCAAGTTCATGCAAAGCAAAGTTTATGGCTTTAGTTGCTCCGCCGGTACCAAAAATAACCGCTCGTTCTCCGGCTAATTCATCCTCAAATTCTTCAAGAGGGGCTTTGAAACCGTATGCATCCGTATTTTCCCCAACAATTTTACCATCTCTTTTCACAATCGTATTTATTGCTCCGATCTGAGCAGCTTCCATCCCAAGGGTATCCATGGCATCATAAAGTGTTCCTTTATAAGGGATGGTGATATTGGCACCCAGGAATTCTAACCGATTGAAATGCGCAATTAGAGAAGAAATATCACTGTTCCTTACAGAGACTGCGTGATATTCTGCTTTAAGCCCGTGATGCTCTAAAGCAGTATTATGCATTAACGGCGATACACTATGACTGATAGGACTCCCAATAAGCAAATAATGTGGCTTCCTGCTCGATTCAGATTCCAAGAACTTGGTGAATTCCATGTATAATTAATTAAATGACAAAAAAAATGCGCATCTGTAAGATGCGCATTGAATATTCTAAATAAAGATTAGATTATCTTATGCAGTAACTTCTTCTTCCGTCTCTTCTTTAGGCTCCAATGGAGTATCCTTAAAAGTTCCGGCTTCAGCTAGTTCTTTGAAGTTTTGTAGATCTTTAACTAATTGCTCCGCAGAATTTTCAATAAATGAGGCTAACTCTTCTTCAGGATCTCCGAAAAATGTACGGTAGTCTAAAGAGAATTCTACTCTTGTTCGTTCTCCATTATCAAGGGGAGTAAAACGAATGGTACCGGTTTGATTGAGATTACCGTTAATAGTAATCCAGGCAAATCGTGTATTGCGAAGATTATCAATTAAGTTTGTAGTCCACTGATACTCTTCTCCGCCAATATCGGTCTTATATTCAAAAGTTTGGGAGTTGATTCGTTCTACTGTGTCTATGCGTTCCAGGAACTTAGGGAATTCAACCGGATTACTTAAGAGTTCGTAGGTTTTGGCAAGAGGTAGATCAATTTCGATTCTTTCGTGCGCCATAATTTAATACTTGGTAGTTATGATCGTTAGAATTGTATTCTTTTGATGAACTGGTTGTCATGGAAATAGGCAGGACTCATCCAGATTGTTCTAAATTTACGGATAAAATGATTAAGCCTCAATGATACTGGCATATAAAAATTAAAAAAATTGTATACGGCCACTATAATATGAATCAAATATAGAAGACCAATCCATATATATTAGTTTAAAACTAATCTGATAGTGTTTTAGAGATCTGAGCTTAAAATTTCTAAAATATTTTTATGAATGGAATCTATATCTTGTTCAGCGTTAATGGTTTTAAAGCGGGATTCTGTTTTAGCCAGATATTCAAATCCTTCAAAAACTTTTGTGAAAAAACTCTCTCCTGCGCGCTCCATACGGTCCTTTTCGAAATTTTTTGTCCTTTCTGAGGCTTCAGACAAACTGAGCCGGAGATAGAAAGTGAAATCGGGGACCAGGTTATGGGTTGCAGCTGCATTGATCTGATGGATCTGGTCGATCGGCATACTTTCTCTTCCATAACCCTGATAAGCTGTGGTAGAATCATAAAAGCGATCCAGGATCACAATTACATCTTTCTGCAGCAAAGGACGTACTTTCTCGGCTACCAACTGAGATCTTGCAGATGAGAAAAGCAGCAACTCGGTAACCGGATCGATTTTAATATCAGGATTCAATAACATCCCCCGGATCATCTCTGATACATCTGTTCCCCCAGGTTCTCTGAATACCTGAACCTCATGCCCCCACTCCAAAAGCTGTTCTTCTAAAAGTGAGATCTGCGTTGATTTTCCGCTACCGTCTATTCCTTCAAATGTTATAAGCATGGTGCAAAGTTAAGCAGAAAGTGAATAAATAGGAGCAGGAATTTTGCTTTACACCCCAAACTCGATCTGACCGATGCGTGATAGATTAAGGCTTGGCTTCACGGAGCAGCCAAACGGTCAGACCGTGTGGTAGAAAGGAGTTGTTTTAGCTAATCATCCATCAGGGCACAAACACAAGCTGTGTTTACTATATCTTGAGATGTGCAGCCTCTGGAAAGATCCATCATAGGCTTGGCGAGACCCTGAATGATAGGCCCCGTTGCGGTAGCACCTGCTAATCGCTCTGTGATCTTATAGGCAATATTTCCCGCATCGAGGTTGGGAAATATGAAAACGTTGGCCTGCCCTGCTACTTCGGATTTGGGAGCTTTTCGCTTTGCTATTTCCGGGATAATAGAAGCATCAAATTGTAATTCACCATCTACCGGAAAATCAAGATTATGATTATTCATGATCTCAAGCGCATCGCGTACTAACTGAATGCGTTCATGTTCGGCACTTCCTTTGGTTGAGAATGAAAGCATGGCAACCTTTGGCCCCTCTCCCGTTACTTTTTGATGGGTGCGTGCAGAATCCATTGCGATCGTCGCCAGCTGTTCAGAATTGGGATATGGAACCACCGCACAATCTCCATAGGTAAATACCCTTCCGTCGTCAAAGCTCATTAAGAAAATACTGGAAACCACATTTGAACCTGTTTTTAGTCCTATCGTTTGGATCGCAGCTCGTAATACATCCCCTGTTGTTGATACTGAACCTGCAACACAACCGTCAGCATCTCCGGCAGCAACCATAGCTGCACCAAAAAATAATGGATCTCTGACAACCTCAATGGCTTCGGCTTCTGTAATTCCTTTATGCTTTCTCCGCTCATAAAATGATAAAGCGTACTTCTTGAGTCTTTCGTCGGAAACAGGGTCGATTACAGGTAGATCTTTCGGAAGTTCAGAAACTCCTTCATTCTTGATCAAAACAGGCTCAGCAAGTTCCAACTCAATGAGCATCCGTGCTGCCTCAACTACCCTTGGGTCTGAAGAACGCGGGAGAACGATCCTTTTTTTGTTTGATTTAGCTTTGCCTCTGATTTCCTGAATAATGTCCATTATCCTAATAATAAAAAGATTGAAATTACTGCGATTCCTAAACCGGACCACTGCTTAACAGATGGACGATCTTTCCAGATCCAGATACCAATTAGAGTGCCCAAAACAACCAGGGTAACATTCACAATTGGAAACACAATAGAACCCGGCATTAACTTCAAGGCATAGATCAGGAAGATGGATGAATACAAATTCACCACACCGGTCGCTATACCATACCCTATTTCTTTAAAGGTAAAATGAATTTCACCCCGTTTAAGGAGGATACTTCCACCCACTAAAAATGAAACAAAGAAAATTCCGGAAACAAAAAGATCTTCTGATATCTGACTTGAAAAAAGCTGTTCATAAACCTTAAGTCCGGAATCAGCGAAACCGGTCATTATAAAAATAAGGATCGGAAGCCATGCGTCTGAGAATCCGGTGATACTTTTTGTTTTAATACGAGGAACCATGAGCAGAAGTGATCCAAGTGCCAAAACAATACCAAAATATTTGATGTTCCCTATGGTTTCGCCAAAAACAAATAAACTGACGCCAATTGGAAATATCAGTGACATCCGCATGGCTGCAATACTCACTCCCATTCCTACGCGATCAATTGAGCGGCTGTAAACCACCATATTTGCTATGAAGACAACACCTAGCAGTGCCGCTAAAATAACGAGCGGGGGATTTGCTTCCATAGTGAATTCGGGGAGAACAGAGAATTCACTTGAATTAAAAAAACTGATCAGAAAGCCAACAAAGTAATTACATACTAAAATGTGAAGAACCCGCATCTTGCGATTCTCAGCGAGTTTTAAAATTTGGGCTATGGAAAGTGAACAGAAAACACTGAGCGTAATATAGAAAAGTCCCATCAGTTCAATAGCTCAAGCTGACGATTTCCAAAGAATAATGGATTTTGAGGGCGATCATAAATACTTCGTGAAGTAAACGGAACATTACGTTCAAGGTGATCCATAATGTCTTCCATACTCATATTCTGCTCTTTTATGGCTTCTGCCAAATAATATGTAAATATGCTATGGCGATTCTGCGGTCCGTTGTTGGTAGTATAAATTCCGGAACGCTGATCATGACTTGCTCCGAATGTAACTGCGGATCTACTGTTATTTGATGTTACTACAGAAGCAAGTTCTTCAAGTGTCTGTGCAGAGCCGTCCTCATTCCGAAAATCAAGATCAGCAAATATAATGAGGGAATTAAGATTCAAGTTATTGAGGGCTCTGAAAAACTCATGTAGGTCGATATACTGCATTTCGTTTTCTTCACTCATGGAGGTACCAAGCATATATACTTTTTCACCCCGAATTTCTGCATAACCACTAAGGTAGACGGTAAGATTTTGATCTTCACCCTGCAACCCGTTTGCTAATCTTGAATAAGCCCTATCCAGCAATCGGTCTGAACTTATATTTGTTGCTTTCACAATGTTATTTCCCCTTATCCCAAAAGCCTGTATAAAGTATTCTTCCATTAGTTTGGTATCTCGCTCTCCGTAGGTACGCTCAGATAGTTCTCCCTGATAATGAAAATTTGAAAAAATAAAGGCTGAAGAATTCAAAGAACTCATCCCCAACACAGGAATATTCCGCTCCACATCTACAGAGCCAAAAGGTACATTGGGAACAGCAATTACGGAGAGGTCGCCTGCAAACTCTGAAGGTCGCCATATTACCTGAACATCATTAACTGAAACCCACGTTTCTGAGATTCCATATAACACTTTATACCAGTCCCCATCTCTCTCAACCAGCTCAAGCTGACTACCCTCAGCAAGATCTGTTAAAATACTGCTATTCGTGTTGGAAGGTTCATTTCTTAGTGCTGTTATCTGTGCTTCAACTACTACAAATTGCTCAAATATTGATGAAACAGGAACTTCTTTAGAATTATGCAGTGAATCATAAACTGCTTCCACAAAAATGCTTTCATCGGGATCATCACCAAAAATACTGGCGTCTATTTCTTCTGCAAGATTGATCGTGATCCGGCCTTCGTTGAATTCTAAAGCATTATTTTCAGAAATAACACTGTCTTTATATGAAATTTTGAATGACGGTGTATCCATAGAATAAGGAAGGGCATTCACAGTGTCAGCATCCTGAATGGTTCCTGTGCTGCGCAGTAGTCTGCTCTCACCGGTTTTTGATGGCTCACCAACAGGTTTCATATTCATAAATGAGAGCCCCGTCAATAATCCACCTGCCCCAAGTAAAGCATATCGTTGAGGATTTGTGGGCTGAGTCAGTAACTGATCGGAATAAGCTGCATAGGTAGATAACCCGGCTCCTGCAAGTCCCAATAACACAAATCCAAGTCTAGGCCGGTATCGCTGAATATAACGTTCTGTTTTCACCCGTTGAGCATATTCATAGGTTTTGATCGCTTTGATATCAAAATGGATCAGAGGCTGAACAGGAGTAATTTCGTTGGTACTTTCAAGGTAAAATTCTGAAGAAATGATCTCAAAGTCGCTGTTGTCCATAGCCTCTTCATCTACCACAACCCAAGTGGTGGTAGAACATGACATCATAAATAATGATGCTACAACAACTAAATAGGTAAATGAGGATTTTATGCCCATGGCGTTTGTTTTGAAGCCGTAGCAATTTTAGCGGCGTCTATAGCAATCACAAGTTCTTCGTTGGTTGGGATAACGTGTATTTCAGCTTTTGAATTATCTGTACTGATCAACGTGTTGTCTGAAAGTTCTTTGTTCCTTTCTTCATCTACTTCAATTCCCGCATACTCCATTCCGTTCAGGATCTTGGAGCGTATAGGACTTGCATTTTCACCAATGCCACCCGTGAAAATAATAGCGTCAACTCCGTTCATTGCTGCAATATATGAACCGATATATTTTTTCACTCTGTAGCAAAACACATCAATGGCTTCCGTACATCTGCGGTCACCGCTTTCAGCTTCTTCAATAAGGTCACGCATATCTGCAGCATAGCCGCTGAGTCCTAAAAGTCCGCTGTGTTTATTTAACAATGCATGAACATTAGCCAGCGACAATTCCTCTTTTTCGATCAGGTAAAAAACGATAGATGGGTCAATATCTCCACTTCTTGTTCCCATTACTAATCCTTCAAGGGGCGAAAATCCCATACTGGTGTCGTAAGATTTTCCGTCCTGAATGGCTGCGACTGAACATCCATTTCCCAAATGACACGTGATTATCTTTGATCCTTCCTTGGGCTTTCCGGTGATCTCATGATATTTCCTACTCACGTAATAGTGCGAGGTTCCGTGAAATCCATACTTTCTGATCTTATAACGGCGATAAAGACGATTAGGAATCCCATATAGAAATGCATGTTTTGGAATGGAGTGATGGAATGCCGTGTCAAAAACAGCCACATGCGGCACATTAGGAAGGTGTTTTTTGGCGGCACGGATCCCATCCAGGTTTGGAGGATTATGTAAAGGCGCGATATCAAATGCTTGCTGAATTGCCTCCTCCACATCTTCATCGATCAGCACAGAATCTTTGAAGGTTTCTCCACCATGAACCACGCGGTGCCCCACCGCTTCTATCTCATCCAAATTTTTCAAATAATCGTTATCCGCTTCAAGCAATAGATCCATAATAATTTTTAAAGCAGCGGCATGATTCTCGATCACCATCGTCTTCTTCACAGGCTTTTCATCCTTGAATTCCTGTTTTATAATAGAAGTGACCGCTCCAATTCTCTCAACCAATCCCTTACACAAACGCTCTTGTTTCTCAGTATTTATGAGTTGGTATTTTATGGAAGAACTTCCGCAGTTTATGACGAGAATTTTCATGAGTGAGTTAAAGTGAAATTACTGCTCCAATGCCAATCAAATTACGGTATTTGAAGTTATTTTGATTTCCTAAAGGATCTGATAACCAAAAAGGTACTTCATAGCGGATAGCAAATCCTCTGTCCTTCCCTAAATAATCAGGGATATTAATTGAGAATTGGATTCCAAGTCCCGCATCTGCCAACAAATTTGGATCATCCTGCAAACCCGGAATGCTATTTATATTTTCATCAAATGTTTTGCCCAGATCAAAGAACATATAAGATCTTAAATGTAGAAAGTCTCCAATTATTGATTTGTCAAGCCGGCTATTTATAAAATTAGGGAATTCAATTTCGGTATTTAAAGCTGCAATAGATCTGTACTGAGGGAATCCACCGCTTTCTAGTACTGAGAAGTCATGTCTTGTATATCCTCGTAAATTTGCACCCCCTGAAATATTGAAAAGCCCATCATTTAGCCAACTTCCGGGGAGCGTACCTTTTGCTCTTGAAACACCATTATTAAGCCATTCTACCGGTTGCCGGTAGCTGTAGCCAAACAAAAATTCCGGAGCAGTGTTATCTGAAGCATAACCACCAAAGCCTCTTACACGTAGTTTAAAAACTTTTGATAACTGAATCTGTTCTTTGAGTTCCACCATGCCTACAGTAAAAGCTTCTGAGTTTGTTCCCACATTTTGGGAAAGATCCACTTTTAAGTCAAACTTACTTCGCTCGCGATCTTCACTCAGCCAGAAAGACATTCCAAGCAGTGATTTCCACTGATCTTGCCATAACTGAGGATAAGGTCGGTACTGGAACTCAAACTGCTTTTCCTGACTAAAACTGACAGATACCTCTCTAAAATTCAGTTCATTAAAGCCACGCTGCCAGCGTTTATTCAAGTATAAAGCGTGCTGACTGTAGCCGGTCCTGATACTGCTTTCAAGCTGAATATTACCTTCACTTCCAAGTGAAGAAATTGCAGGGATAGGTTCTGTAAACGACAAATAGTAAGAAACAGGCTGATCAGGAAAAGCTGTTCCAAGCCAAACGCCTGCATCAAGTCGGTGCGGACCATCCTGAAAAGTACCCTCCATTTCACCTAAAACCCTCAAACCCAGTCGAACGCCGTCGGTTTCGTTATACCATGCATCCGGGGCGAAATCAAATTTATAATTATTTGATTGAGCGATCAAAACGCCGGGAATCAGCAAAAAAAGAAAAGTGAATATTAAAGTTCTATTTCCCATTCGGGGAGGATTTCAAGAAATTCGTCGGTCATAATATCATACGTAAGTTTCATCAAACGCAGTTGTTCCGGCCACTTAATATAGGGCTGAACTCCTTCAATGCTGATCCACTTGTATTCGGTGTGTTCATCATCAAGGGTGATCTCATCTTCATAATCCAGTTCTGCTGCAAAAGCAGGAATCGAATGAATCGTATCGGACTTTGCTTCATAAAATTGATTCACAGAAGGAATGGTCCAAAGCTTAACGGGTGATAACCCGGTTTCCTCCTTCAACTCCCGCAGAGCAGCTTCCCAGCGTTGCTCACCTTCCTTTACCTTCCCGCCTACCATACGCCATTGATTGGCATAGATCTTATCGGATGACCTCTTGAAGATCAAAAAATGTGGGTAGCCATTCTTTTGCCGATACGGATAAACATCAATGAGTTTTTTCATTTACGGCGGTTCAGATATTAAATTTCGATGTTCTTCACTTCCAGTTCTAATTCTCCGGCCGGGACATCCACTTTTACGGTCTCCCCAATTTCACGTCCCATCAAAGCCTTCCCAATCGGGGAGTCAACTGAGATCTTTCCGGCTGCAAAATCGGCTTCATTGGCAGAAACCAAAGTGTACTTCATTTCCTTCCCAACATTTTTGTTCAGGATAGTTACAGTAGTCAAAACTCTTACCTTAGAAAGGTCAAGATCTTTCGTATCCAAAACCCTGGCATTGGCAAGGGCATCTTCAAGCTTGGTAATGCGATCTTCAAGGTGCCCTTGAGCCTCTTTAGCGGCATCATATTCTGCGTTTTCACTTAGATCACCTTTTGCTCTTGCTTCGGCGATATCATTTGCGATCTCTCTTCGCCCCCTTGTCTTAAGATCTTTCAGTTCTGCATCCAATTTGTCATAACCTTCTTGTGTCAGGTATTGAACTTTACTCATAATCGTTATTTTACTTCGGTTTCTATAAATAAAAAAAGCAATCTACCCTTGGCAGATGGCTTTTACTTTCACTTTTGAAATATACTTAAAAATAAGGGGTTATTGTGTGTTTTTCCATCATTGTTTTAGTACAGGTACTAAGGATAAATTCTCTGAGAACCGGTTATCCATACATCAAAAAAATATGTATCTCTATTAAGTTGCATCAAATCATGAAATGATGCCGGAACAATGATATTTTAGCGATGAACTAAAACCAACACTCCAGAGCTTAAACGATTGAACAAACTGACTACTAAAGAAATACTGGAAGAAAACCTATCCCGCTCTGCACCTGAGAAACTAAGCTCTTTAAAGATCTTTGTACCTAATATCAGAAGCCTGCATAATGTCGGGTCCATCTTTCGTTCAGCCGATGCTTTTGGAATTTCTGAGGTCATTCTGGCCGGGTACACACCTACTCCACCCCGTCCTGAGATCAATAAGACGGCGATAGGTGCAGAAGAATTTGTGGACTGGAGCTATGTTAAGGATGCTGCCAAAGCTTTGAATAAGCTTAGAAAGAATGGGTACTATATTGTCGGTCTGGAACAAACTACCGATAGCACGGAACTACCTGATTTTGAGGCTACAGCCAAAGAGAAGATCTGTATTATTTTAGGAAGTGAAGTATCAGGCATCGAAGACGAACTGCTTCCTTTGGTGGATGAGTTTGTGGGGATCCCGCAATATGGACGAAAGCATTCTCTTAACGTCTCTGTAGCAGCGGGTGTGGTTTTATATGCGATGCTTGAGAAATTGTGGAATCGTTGATTGTGTATTTGATAACTTATACAACTCTAAGAAAGAACTAATAAACATTTACTAAATGCCCGATCCAAAAGAACTTATCGAAAAGGCTGAGAGATTCCTGAAACAGCAACGGGAAATGTATGGGGATTTTTCTATTAAACCCCAGACCAAAGAGCAAACTTCAACATCTCAAAAACCTGCAAGCGCTGAAAACAATCATACTTCTGAGGTTATGGAACCTTCGGATTCTTATACAGCTCCTAAAAAGAAACAAGAACAGGTCCAACCCGAACCTCAAAAAGAACTTTCTAAAGCTGAGAGAATAGCCTCTTGTCAGTCTTTGGAAGAATTGAGAGCGTTGTGTGAAGAAGCTGATGAGCTTAGAACCGATCTTGAAGGAACCAACCTGGTTTTTGGCGTTGGCAACCCTGATGCTGACATCATGGTAATTGGCGAAGCGCCCGGATTTAATGAGGATAAGCAAGGTGAGCCTTTTGTCGGAGAAGCCGGTCAGCTGCTGGATAAGATCATGGCAGCGATCAACTTCAGCAGAGATGAAATTTATATTGCGAACATTCTAAAACATCGGCCACCCAATAACCGAGATCCCAAAGCGGAAGAATCGGCTCGCAGCCTCCCCTACCTTTTACGACAAATTGAACTGGTCGATCCTAAGCTTGTTCTTTGCGTGGGAAGAATTTCAGCTACAACTCTTTTGAATGAAGATACCTCTTTAGGCCGTTTAAGAAATAAATTTCATGAATTTCATGGAAGAGAGTTATTGGCTACTTATCACCCCGCGGCTCTTCTCAGATATCCTAAGTATAAACGCCCAACTTGGGAAGATGTTCAAATGCTAAGAAAAAGGTATGATGAGTTAGTCAGTTAAGCCAGGACCTTGTATCATAGATAAAGATCAAGCTCTGTGAAACGATAGATCATATATAAACTGTTTGAAGCCTGAATTAAAGCACAATAAAAATAGAATCTTTGTCTAAATTACCAGAAGCGCACAAATTTATTGATCTCTCCGACTACGGGCGACCTGCAGCTCGTATTATCGCAAAGTCTTTGAAGGAAACCTCTTTTACACCTATTCATGTTACTGTTGGTTTTATAATTTCCGGACTCATAGCGATCGGCTGTATCATTGCGGGATATTATCTGGCCGCAGCTTTTTTCCTGATCTTTAAATCCATTTTAGATGCGGCCGATGGTGAGCTTGCCCGAATGAAGGAAACCCCATCTTACACCGGCCGTTATTTTGATTCAGTGGCTGACATAATTTTAAACTTCCTCATTTTACTCGCCATCTGGTTCGTTACAGATTCCAACATCATATACACTCTTCTTGCCTTCCTGGGGATACAGCTACAGGGCACACTGTACAATTACTATTATGTGATCCTGAGAAATAACGTCAGTGGCGATACAACCAGCCGTATCTTTGAAGATGAACCGCCTGAAGCACTCGAAGGCGAAAAGCAGAAACATGTGAATGTTTTATTCTGGCTTTATAAGAAATTGTACGGTGTATTCGACAAAGCTATCTACACCCTCGATTTTAAAGCGGCTAAGAGTAAAAATTTTCCAAACTGGCTTATGACTGCCCTTTCAACTTTTGGTCTTGGGTTTCAGCTTTTGATAATAAGTGTGCTATTAGTGTTTGGCTTTAAAGAACTCATCATCCCTTTCTTCATTATTTATACGGTTATGATTTTTGTCTTCATTGGAATCAGAAGAATTCTTTAATTCTTATTAGAAAATGACTTTCCAAACCCAAAAATCGCTGCTTAATAAGTGTTGATAACTCTGTTCAAAATTTGTTTAAAAAGAATCTCAATTCGCTTCTGATTTATACCTATTTTCGATGTTCACTTTTTCCTTTCAGCACAAGATCTTCCATTATCACTCATGGCAAAAAAGAACGGTTCTTATAGTAACAAGTATCAGCAGGATGACTCAAAAAAATTAGAGCAAGGTGGCCGGGTTCCCCCTCAGGCCGTCGAAGTTGAGGAAGCCGTTCTCGGAGCTATGCTGATCGAACACGGCGCGGCAACAATTGCTCTGCAAATGCTGAAGCCTACCGATTTTTACAAAACTGCCAACCGACATATTTTTGAAACGCTTACCAATTTATATGAAAGGGATAATCCTCTGGATCTGCTGACCGTTGAGAATGAGCTAAAGGACAACAACTTGCTTGAAGCATGTGGCGGGCCAACTTATTTATCGGACCTTACCCGCTCGGTTAGTTCTTCAGCAAATATTGAATATCACGCACAGATCATCATCGAAAAAGCGATCAAACGAAATTTGATCCTGGCCAGTAATGATGTCATCAAAGACGCTTACGATACAACCAGTGACGCCTACGATGTACTGGATCACGCAGAGCAAAGTATTTTTGACCTTTCAAACCAAAAGAGTCGAAGTTCCGCCGTTCCGGTTGAGAAACTGTTAAAGGATACCCTCTCCTATCTGGAAGATCTTCGCGGTAAAGAATATGGGATCACCGGAGTACCAACCGGTCTGGCAATTGATGATATGACTGCCGGCTGGCAAAAGGGCGATCTCGTTATTATTGCTGCCCGGCCTTCGATGGGTAAAACAGCTTTTGTACTTACAGCGGCAAGAAATGCAGCTTTGCACCCTGATGAGAATCTCAGAACTCCCATCGCGCTGTTCAGTCTTGAAATGTCGAATCAGTCGCTGGTACAGCGTTTACTGACTATGGAAGCCCGTGTTCGTGCAGATGAGGCCAGAAAAGGAACACTTAAAGACGAAGATTTCCGTAGACTGATAGATGCAGCCAGTCGATTATTCAGCGCAGAAATTTATATTGATGATACTCCGGGCATTAGCCTGATGGAGCTTCGTACCAAATGCCGAAGATTGAAAAGTGAAAAGAATATTGGCCTTATTGTGATCGATTACCTGCAGCTGATGCAGGCAAATTCCAAAGATATCGGTAACCGTGAGCAGGAAATTGCTACTATCTCTCGTGGACTAAAAGGACTCGCGAAAGAATTAGACGTTCCGGTAATCGCCCTTGCGCAGCTTTCACGAGCGGTGGAACAGCGTGGAGGTGACAAACGGCCTCAACTGAGTGACTTACGTGAATCCGGATCCATTGAGCAGGATGCTGATATTGTGATGTTTCTGTATCGCGCCGAATACTATGGGATCACCACAACCGAAGAAGGACAATCCACTGCAGGACTTGCTGAGATCATTGTCGGGAAGCAGCGTAATGGTCCGGTTGGAAGTAAGATGATGTATTTTGTGAAAGAATATGCCCGGTTTGAAAATCTTACATCAGCCAGTAACAATGATCCCATGATCGGAGACGGAGGTAATGATAACGGAGGAGGTAATGGAGGACCGGCTCCTCTTCCCCATAACCCCGCTCCTGATGAAGATGCTCCTTTTTGATCCCGGATTTTTAGGATTAAGAGATTTTGCAGATCCAAGGTATTACAGTATCATTTCTTCAAAGAGCGTATCAAAGTCTTTGATACGCTTCGACCAATCCAGATGTTGATTAATATTCTGAAGTGAATTCTTAGGAAGTGATTTGGTCTTTCCGGTAAGCAACTCTTTTAAATGGTGAAATAGTTCATCTTCATTTTCATACAATACCGGGGCATGAAGTAGTGGATCATGAAGACTTTTCGGAATCAGTTCCGGATAATGTAAACTGTTGGGCACCAATGGGTGACACCCACAATATATCGCTTCCATTATAGCCACGCAGAAGAATTCGTAGCTGGCTGTAGAAACTACAATATCACCTGAATGAAGCAGCTTGCTGTAGTTTTCTTTGTCATCAACATAGCCAAAATGAGTGATCTGTTGGCCGTATCGCTGCCACGCTTTTTCAAATTCTTCCGGTTTCTCATGTTGCGTATCACCGGCAAGGATCAGGTCAAATTTCAGATCAATATCATTTAATCTGTTCAATACCCTGAAAAACATGGCGGGATTCCGGTCAAATTGCCAGCGTTGATTCCAGACGATCACCGGATTTTCATTCTCTGAACGGGTATCAGGTTGCTTATCGAAACTTTTCAGATCAAGACCGGGATGCATCACCACACTCTTTTCTCTGATCTTTTCAATGGTGTTGTACTGTTTGCCATCCGGAAAATTATCGAGGAATTTCGGCAAAGCCTCAAAAAGATCCTCTAAGTGAAAACGTGATGAAAATATCAGCTTATCGGCCACCAGCATACTCAAATAATTGATGTAGCAATAAGTCATATCACGCTTTTCTCCTTCCGGAATAGGACGTGTAAACTGATTGTCATGCATATACATGATCGTGGGCGTATGGGCAAATCTCGGATTGGTAAGGGCCATGAAAGCCGGCAGATTGGTCATACTGCTGGTTAGAATAAGATCTATATCCTCACTTATCTTATTCGTCATCTCAGTCAGGGTAACTGAGTCACCATGCATCCTCCATTTCCACCCTTTATAATTTAGTTTTATCGGGATGATATTATGTGAAGAGTTTTTTTCCAGCCCTTTTAAAAAAGCTTTATGCGAGCCGCTGTAAAATGGTTCTACCGCTAAAATGTTCATGTAAGATTATCTGAATCGGGCTTGAATTTCATCCAGCGGAATATAGCTGATTGTTGGCTTCTTTAAAGGATCGAGATACGGTTGTTCACATGCGAAAAGCTGATCAACCAGCGACTCCATTTCTTGCTGACTCAATTTCTTTCCTCTTGGAATTGCTGCTTTGGAAGCAAACGCAATAGCCAGTTTTTCCCGTGCTTCTAATTTGATCTTCTGTCCCATTTCCTGGTATTGATGCAGCATTGAGATCAGCACCTCTTCCTCATTCCCAATTTCGATATCAGCCGGAACCCCATTTATCATAGCTGTATTTCCACTGAGCAGCTGAACCGAAAATCCCATTCGCTGAATAATGGAATGCAATTCCTTCAGCAATGTGTAATCCGAAGCAGAGAGTTCAAGTGTTTGAGCAAATAAGAGCTGTTGTGTGCTCGGTAGTGCTTCTTCCGTGGCATTGATCGCCTTTTCGAAGATGATGCGTTTATGGGCCAAATGCTGATCGATAACGGTAAGTCCTGACCGCGTTTGAGTAAGGATATACGAATTATGCAGCTGCCAGAACCCTTGATCCTGAGCTACTTTTTCCTTCTCATGCTGTGGAGGCTGAAATGTCTGCGTATCCGGGTAATCTGGTGGCTGCTGATTAGACCTTCCACCATACAATTGATCTGCAAGTTCGCCTCCTTTTCCTTGTGCAGGATTCGAACGGTAGTTTATACGGGATGGAAACTGTAAACCACTCCCACCGCCGCTACTTGTAGCAGGTCGATTAAAACTAAACCCGGAACCAAATCCTTTAGAAGGATCATCACTTAAGAAGGTGTCTTCATTGGGCTGAATCTCAGGGACCTGAAAATGTTTATTCAATGCACGATTCACTACGGAACGGGCGAGTTGTATTACACTTCGTTCATCCTCAAACTTAACTTCCATTTTTGCGGGATGAACATTCACATCCACCTTCGAAGGATCGATATCAAAAAATAAAGCGTAAAACGGATATTCATTATTACGGGTCCACGCATCATACAAACTCAATATTACATGGGTGAGATACCGATGCTGAAACGGCCTGCCATTCACAAATAAAAACTGTTCACCCCGGCTTTTTTTCGCCAGTTTTGGGTCCGAAGCAAAACCATGAATTTTAACATAACTGGTTTCCTCTCCAAACTCGATCAGACTCGCCTTATAAGAACTTCCAAAGATCTGTGTTACCCGTTCCTTTAAGTTTTGAATAGGCAGGTCATAGATCACATCTCCGTCCGCTTCCACATAAAAAGCTACATCAGTGCTGGCAAGCGCTGCATATTGAATGGTTCTTAATATATGACGGAGTTCAGTAACATCCGTTTTCAAAAACTGTCGGCGGGCAGGCACGTTGAAGAACAAATTCCGAACCGCGATCGTGGTGCCATTGTCTGTGGCCGTCGGCTTGATCTCACGATCCTCTCCTCCCCAAACTTCAAATTCCCAACCGTTCTCATCTTCAGCTCGTTTGGTCTTTACCGTAACCTGAGAAATAGACGCGATAGATGCCATAGCCTCACCCCGAAATCCAAGCGTTCGGATCTTAAAGAGGTCATCAACGGTATTGATCTTTGAGGTGGCATGGCGTTCAAAACAAAGAGGAAGATCTTCTTTACTCATTCCGCATCCGTTATCAGAAACCTGGATGAGAGTTCGACCTGCGTTTTGAATTAATATTTTGAGCTGATCTGCTCCGGCATCGATAGCATTATCGAGAAGCTCTTTAACAACAGAAGCCGGACGCTGGATAACTTCCCCTGCAGCAATTTTATTACTTATTTCAGGCGGAAGTTGATGTATGATAGAGTCGCTGATATGCGTGTCGCTCAATGTAAATGATCTGTATTTTTAAAGTGAAATTAGATAAACAATTAAAGCCAGTAAAGCTGCGAAAAATACAATCCGAGAAAATTGTGCCGGTCTTGGACGGGTATGTGATTCAAACTTGATTCGCTTGCGCCGCTTTTCTTTCTCGTCCTTCTCAGGATCGTAATATCGAAAGGGATAATCGAATTTTTTAGGTTTTGGCCGGAAGCCGAACATAGGGCTGATCATAACAATACCTCATTTTTATTGGCTTTGAAGGCTAATAAATCATATTAACCGATCGCTCCTTAATATAGGGATTCCAAAGGGAGAATATCGAATATTCAATCTTGAATGTTTACTATTCATCTGTTAATAATCAATATTCTTCCAGATGTCCTTTTGCTTCTAAAATTTGTAAACTCCCTGCCCATAATTTTTTTCCTTCGAAATTGATATTTTTTCGAACCTTTAAGCTAATTGAAACTGCAAATTATTTTATAAAATGAGCACTGATAAAGCCAAGATATTTTACACAATAACGGACGAGGGACCTTATTTAGCCACCCATTCTTTCTTGCCAATTGTTGAAGCCTTTACTAAGGCTGCGGGCGTGAACGTTGAAACCAAAGATATTTCACTTGCAGGACGAATTCTGGCAAATTTCCCTGATTATCTAACTGATGAGCAAAAGGTATCTGATGATCTTGCTGAATTAGGTGAATTAGC
Source organism: Gracilimonas sp. (assembly GCA_040904925.1). Lineage (GTDB taxonomy): Bacteria > Bacteroidota > Rhodothermia > Balneolales > Balneolaceae > Gracilimonas. The sequence goes on from JBBDSP010000006.1 coordinate 300,916, forward strand.
GAAACAGCCTGAAGCCAATATCATGAAGCTTCCAAATATCAGTGCTTCTGTGCCTCAGCTTGTAGAGGCGATCAAAGAGTTACAGTCTAAAGGATATAAGATCCCGGATTATCCAGAAGAGCCAAGGAATGACAAAGAAAAAGAAATACAGGCAAGCTATGGAAAAGTAAAGGGAAGTGCGGTGAATCCTGTTTTACGTGAAGGAAATTCAGATCGCAGAGCGCCCAAAGCCGTTAAAGAATTTGCCCGAAATAATCCCCATTCTATAGGTGAATGGAATTCTGATTCGAAATCGCATGTATCTACCATGGGGAAAAATGATTTCGCTTCCTCGGAGCGATCAGTAACCCTAAATAATACTGATGATGTTAAAATCGAGTTTGTAGATACTGATGGAAATACAACTATTTTGAAAAAAAGTACCCCTCTCCTTCCCGGTGAAGTGATCGATGCTTCTGCTCTGAGTAAAAAGGCCTTAGTCAATTTCCTTGAAAATGAGATTAAAGACGCCAAAGAAAAAGATGTGCTTTTTTCGCTGCATATGAAAGCCACTATGATGAAGGTTTCAGATCCTATCATTTTTGGTCATGCAGTGAGAGTTTATTTCAAAGACGTTTTTAAAAAGCACGGTGACACTCTTAAAGAATTAGGCGTTGATCCTAATAATGGATTCGGTGATCTGGAAGCTAAGATCAAAGACCTTCCCGAAGACAAGCAGGCTGAGATCAAAGCTGATATTCAAAAATGTTATGAAAACGGCCCTGATCTGGCAATGGTGAATTCTTACAAGGGGATTACAAACTTACACGTGCCCAGTGATGTTATTATAGATGCTTCTATGCCCGCCATGATCCGTGAATCAGGACAAATGTGGAATAAAAATGATGAAACTCAGGATACTAAAGCCGTAATTCCGGATAGCAGTTATGCAGGAATTTATCAGGAAGTGATCGATTTCTGTAAACAACACGGAGCTTTTGATCCAACTACTATGGGAAGTGTTCCCAATGTTGGTTTAATGGCTAAAAAAGCTGAGGAATATGGTTCTCACGATAAGACCTTTGAGATTCCGGACAACGGCACAGTTCGTGCAGTAAATAAAGCCGGCAAAACACTTGTAGAACATTCAGTAGAAGAAGGTGATATCTGGAGAATGTGCCAAACCAAAGACGACCCGATCAAAGACTGGGTTGGTTTAGCTGTACGACGTGCCAGAGAAACCGGATCTCCTGCTATCTTTTGGCTTGATGAAGACCGAGCGCATGATTCGGAATTGATCAAAAAAGTGAATCAATATCTTCCGGAACATGATACGGATGGTTTAGATATTCGCATTATGTCACCGATCAAAGCCATGCGTTTTTCTTTAGAGCGTATAAAAGATGGAAAGGATACCATCTCTGTAACAGGAAATGTGCTGCGTGATTACCTTACTGATCTCTTTCCTATTTTAGAACTTGGAACAAGTGCAAAAATGCTTTCCATCGTCCCGCTGATGAACGGTGGCGGATTGTTTGAAACCGGTGCCGGTGGATCTGCTCCAAAACACATTCAGCAATTCCTGGATGAAGGTCACCTGCGTTGGGATTCACTTGGTGAATTTCTTGCATTAGCCGTATCGCTGGATCATCTGGGTAAGACCTTTGATAATGATCGGGCAAAGATCCTTGGAGAAACTCTGGACACTGCCACTTCTCAATATCTGCAGAATGATAAATCTCCTTCGCGTAAAGTGAATGAGCATGATAATCGTGGTAGTCATTTTTATCTGGCTATGTATTGGGCGAAAGCACTGGCTGAACAGACAAAAGATGCTGAGTTAGCAGAGCGATTTAAAGCCGTTGCTGAGAAACTGGAAGAGAATGAAGCCAAGATCAACGAAGAACTGATCGCAGCTCAGGGTAACCCGGAACAAATTGACGGCTATTATTGGCCTGATCGCAATAAGGTTTTCGATCGTATGCGCCCAAGCTCAACATTGAATTCGATTATTGAATCAGTTTAAATCTGAGATTTAATATTCAAATAAAAGGCCCGGACTAAATACCCGGGCTTTTTAATGCTTTAATATTTTCAAAACAGCTTTCTAAGCTTTTTCCATAGTAGTCTGCGCCCCGCTGTTGTTATTAAAAGCGGAGTGATCTTATAGATCGCATATAAAAGAGGAATCGCAGCAAGGATAATCCAGATCGCGTATTGGTCATAGGATTCATAGAAAGCAAGCAGTTCATTACCCATTATCATAGATAGCCACACAAAAATAGGAGTCCATATCACCACTGTGCCGCCGAAATAAAGCAGAAATGTCCAAAAGCCAACATCAAGAATCCCTGCTGAAATGTAGACGGGCATTCTACTTCCCGGTATAAAACGACTGGCAAAAAGTATATAGGAACCTTTCACTTTAAACCACTTTACAGATGAATCAAGGGTTTCTTCTTTGATCATCCATTTGAACGGGGGAAGTTTAAGAATAGGTTTTCCAATCCACCTTCCTGCAAAGTAGAGTGAGAAGTCCCCTATAAAAATTCCGATAATTACTGCAATGGCAGCTGGCCAAAAAGCGATCAATCCGTTTGCAGCCATCAACCCGGCTCCAATAGCTGCAAGATCTTCACTAAAAAACGTTGAAAATGCTATCAAAAGCATATAGATCGCCACTAACTCATTTTTTGAATCGGCCTCTACCTCATCCAGGTATGGAACCAGCTTTTGAAGGGAATCATCATCAATACTTGATGTGTCTGTTGGCTGAGTAAGTGTTTCTAGGTCAAGTGAATCCTGAATAGAAAAGTAATTAAAACTAGGTTGAGTAGCATAGCTTGCTTCAATACTGAAAAAAGAAATAATACCTATCAAGAGTATATTTATTGAACTCACTTCAGTTTATCTCTGATTTAAAATGACAACGGTTTATAGTCTTCATATTTTGAAAAGAAAGTATCACTATCTATTACCGGTTCAAATTCATCCTGTACAAATTTTTGTAGTTTTTCAGCCAACAGCTTTCGATCCTTCTCTTTTATCTCCTTATCACCAAAATGGATTTTTGCTGTAAATCCCTTCGACTTGAGTAATTCAAAAAAGTGCAGGAAAAAAGGAGTGTCATTCCACCAACAAATAGACTCATAAGCAGATATTTCTGAATCTGGCATTTGATACATCAGAGCCACATAGGATACCGGGGAGTTCTGAGAGGCCGGGTACTCAAGTAAAGAAGTACGAAAAGGTAAAACCTTCATTCCCGGGCTGGTTGTACCTTCCGGGAATAATATAATACCCTGATTATCATTGATACTTCTTGAGATTAGCTCGTTCACTCTGGTAACGTCTCTTTTCCTGTTCCGGTCAATAAATAAGATCCCACAGGTTTTTATGATAAAACCAATGAGAGGCCATGCTTTAACGTCACTCTTAGCCACAAAAAGGCAACGAAGCTGAGAAAACAAAACGAATACATCTATGTAACTCAGGTGATTAGAAACCAATAGGAACGGAGGCTCCGGGACCTCTCCTTTCACTACAATATTGATACCCATGATCCGGCAGCAACATTGCCCCCAGAATCTGAGTAAGTATCCTCTGATTTTTTCATAATTCAACCCTAAAATACTTGTTAATAAGGCCATCATGATCAGTGAATACAAGAAAAGGGTAACAAAAAGAAATGATAAAAGTTTAACAACAGCTCTTAAAAAATTCATATAACGAAACTAACCATTTCAATGTTAAAAGCAGAAAACTTAAATGAGTTTAATAGTGGTTGATCTATGATCTAAGTTAAAAGATGAACATTACCTATATATTTTCAAATAATTATATGATACTCTATTTAATATTAACAGGTGTTAATCATATTTACTATATGATGAAATATTTGTACCCTTAATTTATGTTGTATTACAAAGAATATAAATCTTCTGAAGAGAGAGATTGGGTTGTTTTCGTCCACGGTGCGGGAGGGAGTTCATCGATCTGGTTCAGTCAGCTCAGAGACTTTAAGAAACACTTCAATGTGTTACTTATAGATCTGCGTGGGCATGGTAAATCAAAGGATTTACTTCAAAAATATTATGAGGAAGATTATTCATTTGAATTCATAAGTAAAGATATTCTTGAAGTATTGGATCATCTTCAAATAGAACACGCTCACTTCATCGGAGTTTCTTTAGGAACAATTATCATCAGGACTCTTAGTGAGATCGCGCCTGATCGTGTCAAATCAGCAGTTCTATGTGGGGCTATCACTAGATTAAATATTCGTTCAAGAATCTTGGTATTTCTTGGACATATGTTCAAACGATTTATTCCCTACATGTGGCTTTACAGATTTTTTGCATGGATCATCATGCCTCGGAAAAGACATGCGAAATCAAGAAACTTATTTATTAGAGAGGCAAAAAAACTATATCAAAAAGAATTCCTGCGGTGGTTTAAGCTAACCAATGAAGTAAATCCGCTTTTAAGATATTTCAAAGAAAAAGAAGTGAAATCTCCTATTCTATATGTAATGGGAAGTGAAGACCATATGTTCTTACCCCCCGTAAAACAAATCGTGGAAAAGCACAAAAACTCTTCCCTAAAAGTCATAGATAATTGCGGGCACGTCTGCAATGTTGAACGCCCCGGAGCATTCAACAGAGAATCTATCAAATATTTAAAACAGCACTCCTAAGATCGAGCTACTCTTTCGGTAATCTGAACATCCAAGCTTCATCATTGAATGTTCTTCGTATCTCAAGTGTACGAGCCCTCGCCTTTTCAATATCATCATAAGCTTCAAATGCAACGTAGTTAAAGCGGGATTCAGGGTTAAAAAGTATACGGGTATCGTAACCTTCTTCTTGTAGCATAGCGGAAAAATTATCAGCATTTCTAGGTACTAAGAAAGAACCACCAATGATGAAGTATTGAAGATCGGCATTCTCATCATTTTCAGCTTCTTCACCGTTTGCCTGATATTCAAGATATTCCTCAAGATTAAATGCCCTTGGGACTACCACCATTAGCTCGGGATTATCTACAGTCATGGTAAGGTCGTCCGGAATTTTCTCTTCATCTGTTGTTTCTTCCGGTTCAGCCACTTCTTTCTCGTCAGCCTCTTCCTCAATAACTTCTTCCTGTGGTTTAACCTCCTCTGCCTCAGTAACAACCGGCTCATCTTCTACAGTTGCAGGGAAGACGTCCGGTTCAAATACGCGATCTAAATTCGTGCGCATATCATCTCTTGTATTATTAAGAACCTGACGCGCGGAAAGTTTTTGTTTTGCAATTCTTTTTGAAACAGGCTCTATCAATTCAGCCTGAACAATTATGATTAACTCGTTTTCCAAAAAGTCATTTGAGTTGTATCCGAAAAGATATTTAAGGCCAAAAAACCAGCCTGGCAGATCTTTTAAAATGGGAATTCCACGTCGAACTTGGGTTTCTTCAGTTCTATATAAACCAGCCATGTATGTCGATTCACCGTTCATCAAGATGGCGGATGTTTCTGCAGATTGCTTATTTACAATAGTACTTACAACATCAGGCTGAGCGGTGGAACGTTCTACTGAAAGGTCCAGATAAACAAATGATGTATCACCCTGAGTAATAATTTGAGGTGTCACTGTGAGTATGGTACCTGTACTAACAAAGTTATCGGTTACATTACCGGCAATATCTCTTTGCTTGATAGAAAAATCCTGACCAACCTGAATATTACCTTCTTCTCCATCTACCACTTTTATAGATGGAGTTGCCAAAACCTTACCAAGGTTATCAGCTTCAAATGCTCTGAATAATGCCTGCACACTAATACCGGGTCCGACTTCACCTAAATTGACGATCGCATTAAATGCATTTTGAGATACATTTGCTGCGTTAAATGAGTTAACAGATACAAACTGGTCACTAAAGTCTGATGAGGGGATAGATTCCTGACCTTCATTTCCAACAAAATCACCAACATTATCTGGTGTATCACTTGTTAAGGTAGACCAGTCAATCCCGATTTCCTGAAGAGCTCGTTTATTACCTTCAAAGAAAGTGGCGTTAATGCGAACCTCTCGTGTTTGGGTGGTAGCAAGAACTTCATTTCCCTGCCCTCCACCTTGGGTTGCTGCTTGACCTGTGTTACCGGTTTGTGAAGTTGTTTGAGGAGCAGGGACCGTGATCTCGTAATATTCATTATATTCCATTAACTCCAGATTCTGAAATCTCATTATATAGTCAAGAGCATCTTTCCAGTGCATAGCCGGTAAATTAACCCCAATCTCTCCGCTGTATGCAGACTTATCTACAATAAATTTGTTCTCATACTCCTGAGCAAAGGTGTTAATTATCTCAATAGCTTCATTGTATGTGGTAGTTCTATTGAAAGCTACGATCTCATCAGGATTGGTATACTCTCTTAATGGATCTACAATTTGAGCAGAAACCTGTTGAGGTAGTAACGCTACTACCGTAAAAGTCATTAAAATAATGGCTGATAAACCTAATTTGTGCTGTATTGAATTCATGGGTTTCATTGCTCTATCTCCAAGGTAACTAATTCCGTAATGCCACCTTTGTTTAAATTAAAAGTAGCAGACTTATCGTTTAGGTCTATAGATTCTAATTCTCCTAGATAAACTTGATCTCCTTCTCTCATCGAAGTAATATTTCCTGCCTGATCGACAATAAAAATTCTATTTGAAGTTAACCCGATTATTCGGCTTTGTTCGACATTAATTAAGTCGTCCACATTTTCAGGTATAGTTGGTTGTATCAGTGGGTAAAATGGATTGTATGTTGAAATTGATTCATTAAGAACTAACTGATCCACTATCTCGACTCCTTCCTGAATTGGAATACGTTCGTAATAAGTTTCCAAAATAAAATCAAAAGTAACTTCATCGAGCTCTTCATCAACCCCACCTGCAGGTGTTAATGAAAGCTCGGCAACTTTATTCAGTAATTGACTGTTTTCAAGTTTATTAATAAAGTTAACAACATTGGCATATCTGCCATACCCATTAATTTCCGATCTTAGTATTCCATATTGATCTTGAGCCGTAGAATCCGAGAAAGAATAATCAAAGAATACCGTTGACGAAGCGCTACTGCTACTGATGTAATTTAAATAATCGAATACATCATCCGGATTTGGCGCTTTAAATAGAGATTTGTCATAATTATCGATAATGGAAACTGCACTTTGATATGTTTCATTTAAAGCAGGAAATGCATCACTTATAGCTCGTTTCTCATTGTAATCCTCTTGTTTTTCTACATAGGAATTCTCAAGTCGTTCCAATTCGGGAAGTTGGTAAAAATTAATAAAAGCATACGCTCCCCCTGCAATTATGAGAAGTGTAACCAAAAGTATGATGGTATTTCTAACAGCGTATGACAATGTTAATCCTGTATTAATTCACGAATACCTTGTACACTTACCGGTGTATAGATATTCTCATCTTCGTAAAAATCATCTATAGTAAATTCAAACTCAAAAACTTCCTGTTCCCTGATTTCAGTGCTCGTTACGTTTAGTAATGTCGCATTTTCAAATATTTTTGCCAATGCAGGAATACGCCCCCGATACATAGCATACCCATCTATTTCAACAGTACCATTTTGTTCGGCACTCATAGAGGTTAACCATAAGGAGTTCACATCTCCAACTCCCCGGTTGAGAAGGTCAAGATTTTTTGACCACCTCAAAGTACCTTCATTAAGCTCAGCCAATAAGGTTAATTTCGATTGGATCTGACTCAATTCGTTGGTTATTTCATTGTATCGCTGAACCGTAGGTTCTAATGATCTTATCTGAGCATCCAGATTAATAATATCTCCTCGCAATTGATCAATTTGTGAAGCATTCTGGGTATAAAAATGATTAGTCACAATTGGAGTCAAAAGAATAAACAGTAGCAATAAAAATCCATGCCATTGAAGCTTAAAGATCTTCTGACGGTCATCTACATATTTTGGTAAAAAAGAGATCTTTGGAAAAACATCCTTCTTAAAACCTGAAGCAGCCCAGGCTGCACCAATTGCAGTGGTAAATGAAGCAATGGATGATTCATTTATATTTTCAGCTTCGAAAATATCGTCGGAAAAATTAAACTCAGCTACATCAACATCCTGAAAGCGGTCTTCAAAAAACTCAATGGCTTCATCGCCCAGAGAGTTATTGCAAATAATCAGCCTGTCCAGATTAGGTACCTCACCGGTATCAAGCTGAAAAAGAATTTTACTGAAAACTGTATTTAGAAATCGCTGACTCTTTAAGGACTCTGTAATGATCGGTGAAACTATCCAAAGCTGATTTCCTTTAAGGAAAAGTACACGAGTAGCATTTTCACTGAACTGTACAACACCGGTTATACTGTTTTCATCAAGTTCATAATTTGCCCTTATCAGACCTAATAAAAGTATTTCATCCGGCAGTACATCATGAATAAACAGCTTGCCGCTAAATAACTCCAGTGTTCTGTTGATGAGCGTTAAAAGTTGTGGCTCATCATCAATTGACGTAAGCAATAGTGCCCCATCATCTCTCACTGAATAAGAATAATAATCATCCCCTTTTGAACCTCCATGAAGTGCTTCTAACCTGTCATCAACTATTACCTGAAGATCTTTCTTTTTAGTTTCTGAAAAATCTACGTCCTTCAGGATTTGAAAAATAGTTTGGCCTGACGGCACACTTATTCCCAGATCAACCCTTTTAGAGCTTTCAGCACTCAATAGGTTATAAAGAAGTAATTCATTAGAGGATGGAGCTTCAGATTCGTTGACCATATCGGTATCAACAATCTCATCAGGACCTTCATCAAGATTTTCAAAATCAAGATCATCCAAGTCGTCCAGATCATCATCAAGACTTCCAAGGTCAAGTTCTCCTGAATCAGAAGCATCAGTATCATCATCTAATCCAAAAATCAGGTCATCATCATCCAGCGAATCATTAATATCACCAAAAACGTCTCCTGATTCAGGTTCAGGTTTGGCTGCTATATTCTTTTTTAAAGGCTCAACAAGACGAATCTTATCTAAACTAACAAGGTTGGCTTTTTTTCCGGATATCTCAATCTTAGCGATCTTAAGAGAATCACCTTCAACAACAATCCCTGTATATATTTTATTATTGAGCATGTTGTATGAAATTAGTAATTAATCTCGCTAAGAAGTTGAACCATTTTGGTTTTATTATTGGCATTATTTAAGGCTTCTTCTTTTGAGATAACCCCATTTGTATAAAGTCGCTTTAGATCCTGTTCCATTGTATTCATTCCGCGTTCACCGCCTTCCATCAGCATTTGATAAATCTCACTGATATTGTTGTTTTTAATAGCAGCACGTACAGAGGAGTTTACTAATAAAACTTCCTTAGCCAAAACTCTTTTTCCATCCAGACTGGGAATAAGTTTTTGACTTATAACACACGTTAAAACATCCGCAAGCCTTGTTCTAACCCTATTTTGTTCTTCAGTAGGAACCTCACCCAAAATACGTTCAATACTTTCCATGGCCGATGAAGTGTGAAGAGTGCCGAAAGTTTTATGACCGGAATCGGTAATTTCCAAAGCAGTCATGATAGTTTCCGGGTCTCTAAGCTCACCAATTACAATAATATCAGGATCCTGACGAAGCGCCTGAATAGCCCCTTCTTTAAATGATTCAACATCTCTTCCAACTTCCCTGTGGCGTACTACCGATTTGATTGGCTTGTGAATCAACTCAACCGGAGAAGCGATAATGACGATGTGTGAATCAACGGTTCGGTTATTTGCATCAATAATAGTATCAAGAGTAGATGATTTACCTGAACCTGTAATACCGGTAATGAGCGTAAGTCCGTATTTATAATATTTAAGACTTAACGCTTTTGCTACCTCGGTATGAGCTCCTAAAGTTTTGAACGGTCGGATTGTATTATCAATCTTACGCATGTTCAGAGCCAGGTGCTCTAAATCAAAGTACATATCTGCACGGAACCGCTGGTGTTTTTTTTCATTCAGCGCAACTGAGTAAGAAAAATCAAGGTTCTTATCTTTGATCAATTTCTTTCGCTGGGACGGCAAAATCACATTATGCAGTAAAACATTGGTCTCATCAAGGGACAGATCATCCGGTTTTTGAGCAGGACTTTTGTCCCCAAAAATTCTATACCATACCCTGCCATCACAACCAGGACCACCTAAATCAATATCAGATGCTTCATTTTTAAGCATTTTTTTCAATAAAGCATCAAGATAGGCCGTCAATTGTTCTTTATGATCATCATCTAAGCTATCTATAATTTTTCCAATAGCTTCGTGCCGATCAATTCCTCTTAATGTCCGAGGTAATTGATCAATAACTGGCTTAACCAGATCTGATAAATTTATATTTGCTGTTGCCGTCGCCATAGTAAAGCCAATATCAATTTAGAATGACAATGTAATAGATGATTTTGTAGATGATTTGTTACAAACTATATTAAATAATTTTAATATAAAAAATCTAAATTTTCGCCGGTTTATGATGTTTGTTCCCAAAAATAACCACTACCAATTGGTATCGTTAAGTAACCTTTTCTTCAGGTTCAGTAATTGAACATTCATGTTGCTGATCTTACGTTGCTGTATTTCGATGATATTCTTTGTGAAAATATTAAAAAGCTTTTCCGGTTTTTTCCTGAAGAAATTTAATGCTTCATATCGTTCATAGCGAAGTAATACACAGTCACCATCGGCAGTTACTTTAGCCATTCTGTTATTCTTACTAAATAGAAATGATTCCCCAAGAAAATTACCTTCCGAAAGAGTAGCTAATTGTATGTTATCCTTCCATATACTGACTTTTCCTTCTGCTACAAGATAAGCAGAATTGACGTATTCGGACTCATTCAAAATAATCTCGTCTGTCATGAATCTCTCCTCTTTCCCCAGCTGGAGAAATTCTAACACATCTTCATAGTGAAAGTTTTTTAAAAGCAACGGAGGCTCTTTCAAAAACTTTTTGATGTAGTCAGACATTAGGTCGCCAGAATTTGACATTTCAGTACTCATAGTAAACCCCTGTAAGTATTACTGCTGGGAAAATAGAACTATACCCAAAGTTAATATTAAATTTCAAGTTTTGCCTATTAATTAATCTTCAATAGTTGCTGCTATAATTTCTTCGATGGTTGAGATACCTTCTTTTATACGTTCCCTGCCGGAACCACGCAGTGTAAGCATCCCCTGAGACATCGCTAATTCTTTGATGGCACCTTCATCGATATCTCCACCTGCATCTAAGATCATTTGTTTAATTTCTTTGGAAAAATATAACGCTTCATGAATACCGGCACGACCTCTAAATCCAGTAGTATTACACTTTTCACAACCTACTGCTTTATAAAAAGTAGTTTTTTCAATTTCTTCATCAGTAAATCCAAGTCCTTTTGCTGATTCCGGATGCGGAGTATATTCTTCTTTGCATTCATTACATAACCTTCGAATCAATCGCTGTGCCACAACAAGGTTTACGGCATTTGCTATCAAAAAAGGCTCAACTCCCATTTTAAATAAACGGGAAATTGCACTTGGTGCATCATTGGTGTGAAGTGTTGAGAATGTAAGGTGACCCGTATTTGCGAGTTTAATGGCAATTTCAGCAGTTTTAAGATCACGCATCTCACCTACCAGTACAATATCAGGGTCATGACGTAAAATACCTCTAATCGACTGATCAAAACTCATATGATTACTGATCTTCAGCTGCCGGGCACCTTCAATGATATACTCTACAGGTTCTTCAACCGTCAAAACATTCTTTGTTGGATCAATCACAGAATACAATGCGGCTACCAAAGTCGTTGACTTACCACTTCCGGTAGGTCCGGTAATAATTACGATACCTGATGGTTTCTGGATTGATTTTATGAAATTCTCTTTGGCATTCTTCTGTAATCCAAGTTTATCCAGATCACGAATAACATTACGGTCATCAAGAACACGAATAACAACAGATTCAAATTTTCTGTCGTATTGCTTACCTACGATTGGCATGATAGAAACCCGATAACGGATACCCACTCCATCAATTTGACGCTGAATAAATCCATCCTGTGAAGCATCCCGTTCAAAACGATCCACGTTCCTGGTTTTATCTTTAACAACCGCTGTTATTGCTTCCGGTTTTACATTTTTCTGTTGGTACCAAAGCTGAAGTTTACCATCAACTCTAAACCGTATATCAGTAGTAGTTGGAGAACTTGGCACGATGTGCATATCTGATACCCCTTGCCGAACAGATTCCACAAGCATCCCTTCCACCAAAGAATTAAGCATACTTTGATTGATCTCGGCATCGATCTCTTCCTCATCGATCTCTTCCTGTCCCTTATCAAGATCAGGTTCTTCGTAATCAATCTCTTCAAGCAGGTCCAAAAATTCATTCTTCTGTTCGTAAACTTTAGAAAGAACTTCTTCTATCGTTTCGTATTTACAATAAACTAATTCAGTCTGTTTAAAATTTATTTTATTAATGACATTCTGAATATTTGGATCAGATGGATCTGCTGCAGCAATTACAATAGCATCTTTGGTTTTTTGATATGGAATTGCTTTATGATGAACAAGCTCATCTATGATCTCTTTAGGAAGTTCTTCAACATTTTCTTTTATATGCTCAAGAGCTTCATCAGGAAACTTATCGGTATCTTTAAGAACTTCACGGAAAGCATAAATACTAGCTATTTCCTTCATGATCTCGTGCCTGTCAAGCCCCAAGTCCTGAGAAAGAATTTGTCCAAGTCTTCTGTTGCTTTCTTTTGGTTCCTCAGATAATACCTGCAAACCTTTCTGCAACTGATCTTCTGTAATAATCCCTTTATTTACAAGGATATCACCAATATGTCTGCGTATGTTTATTTTACCCATTTAGTATCTAAGAGATTATTACACGCCTGAATTTGGCTGAATGATAGCCGATTCGGAAGAAACAACTGTAATTGCAATTAATGCTACCATTATGAATAAGTTAATAAAGAGGTTTATGACATCAATAACGGATTGCATTTTGTAAGTCGTTTGAATCTCATAATACTCAGCAAGTTGTTTTGCATTTTCACGCAATGCTCCCGATTCTGCGCCAAGTCTGAATCGACTTAATGCAGTTACTGTAAATACACCGGTAGCCTCCATAGATTCAATTAATCCCGCCCCGTCTTTAAGCATTCTTTTTATAGCCACTTCTTTTATTTGTTTTTCCATGTACTTATTTCGGCAGGCTTCAGCTGCTACTTTAATAACTTCTATATTCTGCCCGGAACCACTATAAAGAGTAAAAAATACGCGGGCAAATATCTCAATACTAGTTTTATGCAACAGATCCCCAACAACCGGGATATGAATGATATACTTATCCAGATTTAGCTTCCCCGATGGGGTTTTGATATAATATATAAATCCGGAAATTGGAATTATGAATGCCAAAACAAGATACACCCAGTTATCACGAAGCCAGTAACTTAGATCCAATGTAGCTGCGGTCATTGGGGGAAGCGCTATATCCATTTCTAAAAATAATTCTGCGGTAGCCGGAAAAATATATCCTACGTAAAAAAGTACTACCCCAATTACAGCCAAAACTGTAACTGCCGGCATCATCAACGCACGCTTCATATTCTTTTTAAAGTCAGCATCACGCTCCATGAACTTGGCTGTACTTTCAAATACTAACGCCATGTTACCTGATGTAGAAGCCACACTGAGCATATAAGCAGCGAACTTCCCAAATACATCTTCATGTTTCCCGTAAACCTCAGCACCTTCTTTACCATCTTTAAGATCTTTCTGAATGGTTTTAATAACCTCTTTCATCCTTTTATTCTGAGTATCCTCATATAAAAGATTCAGAATCTCATCATAAGGCAATTGCTGCTTAAGGAGGTCGGCGGATAAACTGATAAAAGTCACTACTTCCTGATTAGGAACCCCTCCCTTAAAATCAAAAAGTTTCTTGTTTACACTTTTTACTTTATAGCCAAGCTTTACGAGCGCCTTCTCAAGCTCCTCTTTACTGTACGCTTCCTGTTCTCCATTTACAACAGGTTTGCCCGGACGCTGGGCTCTATACATGTAAACCTTTTTCTCGTCAATCGACTTTATCTTAAGTCCATTGGTTTTGGAAAGACGGTCAACTTTATTTTGTGCTTCTTTTTTATTTTCAGCTTCAAACTCAGTTTGAACGAGTTTACCTTTTTGAGAAACAGCTTTAAGCCTGAATTGTGCCATATGTACAAGTTTATTTCCTTAACTGAATTACAACGTATTTAAAACAGACAATTAATATTAGCAATCAGTTTTATTCCTATTCTTTAGAATAAGGACATTATCTATCTGTAGATGTTACAATAAACTACATTTTTTTGAGAAATAAGCATAATAAACACTACGCATAAAATTTCTTTTTTCAGAAGCATTGCCTGAACCTTAGATAATAAAATAAAACATTAACAAAGAACCATAATCATATTTGAGTTCAAAATTAAAAACTCCTAAAATTTACTCTACAATTATTTACTGTTTTTTAAACCGGGGGGCTCTATCTTGGGCTAAATTTTTATAATGACCAAACAACAAGACGGCAACCCTTATATAATTATTTTTTCATTATGGCTACTTGTTTTTGCTGCAAGCAGTCAGGTCATGATTATCTCTCCTATCCTTCCCAGAATTAACGAACAGTTGGGTACCCCTATAGAGATACTTGGTAATTTAGTAACCATTTATGCCGTAATGGTTGGATTATTCGCCATAATTATGGGGCCCCTTTCTGATAAGATAGGCAGACGCAAGATCCTGCTTATCGGCACCGGAGGAATTACTGTATCTCTTTTTTTACATGCGTTTGTTGACTCTTTCCTCGGTTTGATGATCGTTCGGGCTCTGGCAGGAATGGCAGGTGGTGTTTTAAGTGGAGCAGCCGTTGCTTACGTTGGTGATTACTTCCCTTATGAAAAAAGAGGCTGGGCTAATGGCTGGATTATGAGCGGGATTGCCATGGGGCAAATATTGGGCATCCCGATGGGAACTTTGTTAGCTGATTTATCAGGCTTCAGAATTCCTTTTATATTTTTCGGTGTCATTATGGCTTTGACTTTTATTTTGATCTTGTTCAAAGTACCTCAACCCAATGTAGAATTATCCACAGATCGGGTAACATTTAAAAGCTCAATTAGAAAGTATTATATCCTGTTAAAAAGACCCGAAGTTAGAGCGGTTGCCTTTTCATACGTACTCATGTTTTTAAGTATATCTGTTTTTGTAGTGTATTTACCTACCTGGCTTGAAGAAACTTTTGGAGTCAGCGGTACCGCTATAGCTTCTCTGTTTTTTGTAGGGGGAATTGCCAATGTAATAACCGGCCCTATTGCCGGAAAGATCTCAGATCGTATTGGCCGTAAAAGCATTATCATTATTTCTTGCCTTGGCCTGTCAGTTGTAATGCTTCTAACTACTTATGTTATTACAGATTTTTGGATCGCATACATTATCTTTTTTCTCACCATGGTTCTCATTGCAATGCGGATCAGCCCATTTCAGGCCCTGTCCACTCAGCTTATAAAATCAGATAATCGCGGCTCGCTTATGAGTTTATTGGTAGCTATCGGTCAGGTTGGTTATGGTGTTGGTGGCTCAATTGCAGGTCCTTTTTACGTACAAAGCGGATATGTAAGTAATACCATAATAG
Source organism: Gracilimonas sp. (assembly GCA_040904925.1). Classification (GTDB taxonomy): domain Bacteria; phylum Bacteroidota; class Rhodothermia; order Balneolales; family Balneolaceae; genus Gracilimonas. Next base: position 316,606 of record JBBDSP010000006.1, read on the forward strand.
GAACAATCATGATCCTGGTCATGGCTTACGTAGTATGGCGACATGTCCCTGAACCTGAATTGAATAGTGCTTCCTGAATTTGACAAGAGTAACATTTATATTAATTTTTCTTAATATTGATTTAGAATTAATAATTTTGAGTGACAAAATTAAATCAAATATTATTTAACTGATTCTGTAACATTCCATTAGGTTCTCACTTTTTAAATAAAAAGACATGAAAAAATTTCTTCAAAACTGTTCTATTCTGTTAACGCTTTTACTAGCAGCCGGTGCCTGTACTACTAATGATGACTCTGCGGTTATTCAAGGAAGCGTCTTTGATGCACAATCAGGCAGTGTGATTGAAAATGCCTTGGTACAGATCACTGCCCCTGGAGAGTACACTGACCTGTTTGCAAGAACAAATGAAAATGGTCAGTATAATATTGGCGGTATTGAAGTGGAAGGAGTTACAGACTTGACTCTTACCGCTTCAGCAAATGGATATAATGACCTGGAGGATGTTGTAAGAATCACTCCCGGTGAAAGTATATCCGATGTTGATTTTGACCTTCCTATTGAAGGTTCCGGTGGTGATGGAGGTGGTGGAGACGATGACGGTGGTGATGATGACGAAGAGGAAATAAGTGGTGAAGCAGGCGGACCTGCTCAAATGGAATTGGTCAATGTATCCAATCCTTTTATTAATGTAGCAGAAACAGGAGCAAACACAAGTACCACCTTTACGTTTGTTGTACGTGACTCAGCCGGAAGGACAGTAGATAGAGATCATGAAGTACTTTTTGAGATCATAAGGGGACCTGAAGGAGGCGAATACATCACACCAGAAACAGGTTTGACCAATAGTGAGGGACGAGTTACCTCACAACTCGTAAGTGGGGGATTATCCGGAACGGTTAGAATTCAAGCGGTTATTGACCGATCAGATATTGGACTTACAATTCGTTCTACTCCAGTATTAATCTCTATAAGTAATGGATTTCCAGTTGCTGAAAACTTTAATGTTGGTCCAGTGGTATATAATTTTGACGCCTATGGTTTGATTAGCGAAAATCATACAAATAATATCACCGTAAGCTTAGGTGATGAGTTTGGAAATCCGGTTAAGGAAGGTACAACCGTATGGTTTAGTTCTGAATATGGTGGTTTGGTAAATGGAAGTGCAGCAACCAATGCAAATGGGTATGCAACTGTTAACATGTCAGCGAACGGAAGCACACCGCAATCACACCCCAATGGAATTGGTTATATAGATGTTACAGCACAAACCATAGATGTGAATAACAATTATATTGAGAAAACTATGACAATGCTCATTACGACCCCTCGGGCAATAATCTCAGTTACACCAAACACCTTTGATGTTACTAATGCAGGAAGTCAAAATTTTGATGTAACTATCACAGATCTTAACGGTTATCCTATGGCAGCAAATACACAGATTTCTGTCACTACCGGGGCAGGTTTGGTTGCCAGTGGAGATCTTGTAGATTTTCAAATGCCAGATGCTTTTGATCCGGGACCCGGCACAACAGAATTTGGTGTTACAATATCTGATTCAAATCCTGATGAAGTAGTTGATACAGAGGGAAGTTTTACCATTACTGTAGTAAGTCCTTATGGAACTGTGACCACCGAAACCATCCAGGGAAGTAGGGCCAAAACCAGCAGTAATTAACCCACCTACTATAAGTTTAAAAGCCTGCTCTCACAAAGCAGGCTTTTTTTATTTTATCCCTTTCTTGCAATTCCTGTAAACCATACCTTTAGCACTCAATTAAAATCAGCTATCTAATTATAGCCATGAACGCAGAAAATATATTTGAGTACAACAGTCTTAATTACAAAGAATTTCTAAAAAAATTCAGAGATATTGATAGTTCAGAACACATGCTGATCGTTTTGGCCGGAGCTTTCACAACCAACAGAAAAGCTGCTTTGGATGAGTTAAAAAGAGAAGTTATCGGAGACGCTGTAGAGATTGACCTGGCTGAACTTGTAACTCCTCATGAGGAAGAATCTTATAAAAATATTGAGAAAGTTCTTTCAGAAATTGATGCCGAAGCTCCACTTGTTGTCATTCGAAATCCTGAACAATTGAGTGGTGCTTATACCGGTTTTACCTCCTCTATCGTCAAATATGCTACTCCTCAGGAAAAATTCTTTCTGAAAAAGATCACTGAGATCAATGCTCCTGTAGTACTCGAATTCAAAGACGTTGACCAGCTTGACCGTACGATAACCCGAACAGCGGATGCAGTAGTAATTTTCAGAGAACCATCTTCCCTGATCGAAAAATTAGCCTGGAAAGTGCAAAATGTTCATGTTCATGGTTCCAGTTTCCTCTCCCCTCGCCCACATTGATGTATGACAAATACCAACCGGCCTGAATTGCCCAAAAGCTCCTTATGGGTTGATATAAAAGCCTCGTTGGCCGGCACAGAATTTGATTTCACTACCGGTAAGATAAGCCGGGCCATCATCCTCTTGTCCATTCCCATGGTATTGGAAATGATGATGGAATCGATCTTTGCAATCGTAGATATTTTCTTTGTTTCCAAACTTGGTGCAGATGCCGTTGCCGCAGTTGGCATAACGGAATCCATTCTTACTATCATTTACGCCATTGCGATTGGTTTCAGTATGGCGACTACAGCCATTATTTCCAGAAGAATCGGCGAGAAACGAAAAGATGATGCAGCACGATCTGCTGTACAAGCCATCATCGCCTGTTTTATTATTTCAATCCCAATTGCCATTCTGGGAATATTTTTTGCCAGGGACCTTTTATCTCTGATGGGAGCAAACCCGATAATAGTTGACAATATGTTTTCTTACACGGCTATCATGCTCGGTGGAAACATGATCATCATGTTATTGTTTGTGATCAATTCCATTTTCAGAGGAGCCGGTGATGCGGCTATTGCAATGCGGGTATTGTGGTTATCAAATGGAATAAATCTCGTACTCGATCCTCTTTTGATTTTTGGTTATGGTCCCTTTCCTGAACTTGGAATTGCCGGAGCTGCAATTGCCACAACAATTGGTCGGGGAATCGGGGTTTGCTATCAGTTTTACATTCTATTTAATGGTCGCGGAAGAATACGGATCCTCAAAAAACATATCGTCTTTCAATTTGATATCCTCAAAAAACTGATTCGAGTTTCTATTGGCGGGATTGCTCAATTTCTGGTTGCAACAGCAAGCTGGATCATCCTCGTACGTATCATCGCAGAGTTTGGCAGTGTAGCACTGGCCGGTTACACTATAGCAATTCGTATCCTAATCTTCTCCATCCTCCCATCCTGGGGAATGAGTAATGCCGCAGCTACATTGGTGGGACAAAATCTTGGAGCCAATCAACCTGAACGAGCAGAAAAGTCTACGTGGATCTCCGCATTTATAAACATGGTATTTCTGGGAATTGTGGGACTGACATTTCTAATTTTTGCAGAAAACCTGGTTAGTATTTTTACAGATGAAGCAGACATCATTGCCATCGGTTCCAGATGCCTGCGCATCATGAGTTATGGCTATCTCGCATACGCTTTTGGGATGGTCATCATTCAAGCTTTCAACGGAGCCGGTGACACCAGAACTCCGACCATCATCAATCTAATATGCTTCTGGCTGGTTGAGATCCCCCTTGCCTATGTTCTTGCCATTGTCCTGGAATGGAATGAAGACGGAGTTTTTTATGCAATTGTCGTAGCAGAATCACTATTGGGTATAATAGGCCTTATATTGTTCCGACGTGGAAATTGGAAAAAAACTAAAGTATAAAATGAAAGTCACCGTAAAAATGGAAACCGCCGGCAGAAAAGGAAAACAAGTGTCGGTGATCAGAGGAATAACCCACAACCCTCAGGTAATTGAAAAGCTCGAAAAGAAACTAAAAACCCAATTGGGTACGGGCGGCACCATCAAAGGGAAAGTGATAGAGATACAGGGTGATCATGTGGACCGTATAAAGGAGATATTGGCTAAAGAGGGGTATGAGGTTTAATAGAGGTTTTTAGGTGTTAGATGTGAGGTTTTAGGTTTTAGGGATCCAGACATTCAATCCAGATCTATTTAAAATATTTTTTTGTAAGGAATTAGTTTTTCATCGCTCTTACTGAAGTAATTCTTATATCCATTTAAATATAATGTGATGAAAAACTTCAAAAAGCTTATCGTATGGCAACGGAGTATGGAGCTGGCATCAGAAATAAATGTAATAGTTTCAAAACTTCCCAAAACAGAACGTTATACTTACAGAGATCAAATAATCAGATCTTCTATTTCTATTCCTTCAAATATAGCTGAGGGCAGCAGTCGAGATAACAGAAAAGATTTTAAACGATTTCTAAGAATATCACTGGGCTCTTGTTTTGAACTTGAAACTCAACTTTTAATGCTAAAACAAAATGAGATCATTAAACCAGATTCTCTAATAAAAGCATTAGAATACAACGATGAAGTTCAAAAAATGCTCCATACCTTATTAAGGAAATAACCTAACACCTAAAACCTCACATCTGACTCCTGTCTACAGCTTTACTTTACTCTCTTGCTTTGGATCCAGATCGTACAAGGAAGAAGCCGTGGCCTGAATGGTTTTATACCACTCATTCCCAAATTTGTCATTAATGGTGTAAAAATCGGCAAAATCAGGCTTTCGGATGGTCATTTTCCATTCCTGAGTTTTTGATTTAAAGGTGGGATCTACATGTAACAACTCATGATACAACATCATCTCTTTGGTATCATTATCAAGCATATCCCAAAGCTCACCTGAGATCTCGATCAGATAATCGTTTCCGGAATAATGCTTTACCTCACGACTCGCCTTCATACACTTGGCTGCACGTTGTTTAGAAAGGTTGGGATAAACTAAAAAATATCCGATCTCGGCCGGACCAAATTCCATCTTATGCTTTTCAATTACTTTCTTGGCAATGGCCTCCACTTCGGGAGACTCCATCAATTGCTTCGTTGAATGTACCGTCGGTTCAGCGTCTAAAAAATCGTTCTCTGGCATGAATAGTTAACTGCTATAAATTAAAAATTTAAATGAATGAGTCTATGATTTCGGAACCATCACAGATGTAGCTACAATGGTATATTCCTTTTGGACACCCTTAATTTCATCAGGATCTTCTCCGGCATCTTCAGCGTAATGCTTGGCCTGATCTTCCGAGAGATCCTTAATTTCAAATTGACCAATTAATTTTACTTTCTTTCCTTTTGAATCAGTAGGGATAAAAAACCCATAATCTTTAAAGGTAATGCGGGCTGAATTATCTCCATCGTTGGCAACAAAGAAGCAGCCTTTCTTTTCACAAACCTGAGCCACTTCCGTTTCAAGGGTGACCTCTTTACTTGAAAATTTTTCAGCTTCTGAAATCAAATCTGTTAATGAAACAGCATCATTCCACTCGGATACTTGAGCACCAAAAACTTCATAGGTCTCTGTTTCCTGAACCGGTTCTGATAAACGAATTACTTCCGCGTCTTGAGCAAAAACAGAAGTTGAAATAACAAGGGCGAATACTATACTTAAAAGCTTTTTCATAAGATTTTCCTCTGATTTATGGAGCCCAAACATACAAAGAACTGACTCAATTTTACATCCCTATTTCATATTTAATCAATGCTTCTTTGGCGTTGTTCGCAGAAATAGATCTTACGCCCCCCTGTTTTCATTTCTTTGATCTCCCTGCCACATTTGTAGCATGGATTTCCCGTCCGACCATAAGCGTAATGTCTGTATTGCTTTCGCGATGCCCCTTCCCTTTTAAGTGCCTCTACCAATTCCGGAGCGGTAGTCGTGCCTCCGGTTTTGTATGACCTTCTTGATAATTCGAGCGAATAATAAGCAAGGTCTTCTATTTGCTGATCCGTACAATCCTTCGGGCGGTATTCCGGATCAACTTTTGCACAGAATAAGATCTCACTCCGTAAATAATTTCCAACCCCGCTTAAAAAACCCTGATCAAGCAGCAGTGTAGCCAATTTTCGGTTTCGGAAATTTTCATCACGATATATGTTTAAAACTTCATCATAATTGGTATTTGGATCTACTACATCAGGGCCTAATTTTTTGATGTATGGATGAGACTCGATCTCCTCATCTTTGATAAACTCGATCTCTGATGCCGAGAAAAGAAAAGCTGATCCATCGTCCGTATGTATTGCGACTCTGAGTGAACGATTGGTTTCGGGTAAATCCCCGTTCTTGCTGATCATCCACTTCCCGTAAAGCTGATTATGAGAATAAAGATTCAGATCATTATCAAAAGATGTGATAATTGCTTTGCCACGTGGTGTGACTGAGTTGATCTTCAACCCCTTCAGTTCCTCTTCAAATTCTTTTAATTCATCGAAAGCAAAAAAGAGTTTCGTAATTTCTTTTCCTGCAACAGCATTCTCGATTTGGTCTGCAGCTCTCCAAATTTCAGGTCCTTCGGGCATATTTTATAGTTTTGAGTTCTAAGTTTTGAGTTTTGAGTGGGAAGTTTTGAATTATTCTGGTTATAAAATAGTCTATGAAATACATGTCTGTACATCAACAAAAGTCATTCTGATCCGCCAACTGGCGGAGAAGAATCTTGCCTATTTGGGAATCAAAATCTGACATCAAATACCATCCAGCCACTACTCCTTCCATTCAATGCAAACACTCTCGCTTTGCAAAAGGCACGGTTCATCGCTCCGCTCTGAAGGACTTGGTTAGCAACAAAATATCGTTTTGTAAATAATGTCTGAAATTTCATCAGAATACATCAAAATCAGTGATTTATTTGTGCTAACTTTGGTTCATCAACCAGCTAAGAAATAAATACAATCCTAAAACTGAATCCGTTCAATGAGACAAACCATTGCGTTAATATCAGGTTTTTTTGGCTTGCTTTTTTTTGAAGGTTTTGCCAGGCTCATTATCACCTTTTATCACCGGATTGAGTTCCAATTTTACGGGATCTCCCATCTTCCCTCAGACGTTTGGGTCGTGGTTATTCTATTTTCTGTGATTACAAGCACGTGGTTAGTTACCATGCTTATCCTAACTGTTATCAATAAACATCTTTTGTTTTATGCAGGTGTTTTTACTTTCATTGTGTTGGGGTGGCGTGCAATTGAAATTGGAAATTCATATGGTAATGAACCATTCTGGTACTTTTTTACAGTTTTACTTCTTCACATAATCGGTATATTTCTTGCCTATCAATCATTTACCAGACAACATGAGATCAACCCTGTTAATTAGCATATCAATTATTTTAAGTTTTAGCGGATGCAGTTCAGAGCAGACTGCCATTCAGGAAATTGAATCCCCGGCATCAGATAACAGCAAAACACCTCGCTTATTCACCGATAATACCGGTGCCGTATTTATGAGCTGGGTTGAAGAAACTAGTGATATCGCTGAACTCAAATTCGCCTCTTTTGAAGGGGAATCATGGAGCTCACCACAGACTATCTCTTCTGATTCTACCTGGTTCGTAAACTGGGCCGATTATCCTTCAGTTATTGCACACGACAAAGCCCCTATGGCTGCGCACTGGCTTAATAAAGTGGAAGGCGGCACCTATGCATATCATGTCAACATGGCTACTTTTGATGATCAATGGAGTCCTTCTTTTACCCCTCATATGGATGAGAGTCCTACCGAACATGGTTTTGTGAGTATGACTCCGGCTACAGATTCAAGTTTTATAGCTCTTTGGCTGGATGGAAGACACACTCATGATCGGGACGATGATCAGTATTCTGATCTTAGCAAAGCCATGACATTACGTTCCGCTATCATAAATACAAAAGGTGAAGTTTTAGAGAGGCATTTATTAGATGATGCCGTTTGTGACTGCTGCAATACGGCTATAACAAAAACAGAGAATGGATTTTTAGCTGCATATAGGGACAGAACTAATGAGGAGATCAGAGATATTTATGTTACTTCATTCACGGATGGAAGCTGGTCTGAACCAAAACCTGTTCATGCTGACAACTGGAGTATAGGAGCCTGCCCGGTAAACGGCCCTGCCATAGATGCCTATAACAATACAGCTGCTGTTGCCTGGTTTACGGGCGCTGAAGGTGTACCTCATGTGCAACTTGCTATCTCAAAAGATCACGGAGAAACATTTGATACCCCTATATCATTAGATCGAGAGAATCCCCTGGGTCGTGTTGATCTGAATATGACCAAAGATAAAGTCTGGGTAAGCTGGCTTGCTGATTCAGAAAACGGAGCGCAAATTAAAATTCAAAGCTACACACATGACGGAGATCCACTATCCTCCAATTCCATAGATGGACTTTCCAAAAACAGAAATGGCGGCTTTCCTCATATTTCATTATTAGATGATAGACTTTTGATTGCCTACACAGATGTTTCGGCTAATCAGCCCAAAGTGAGAACAATGATCTTAGAATAAACAATTTACCTCATGCTACATATATCAAAGGTACTTCTTATAATTGTTGTATTTATTTCTTCTTGTACTCCATCTCAAAATGATACATCAGGAGCTGTAAATGACACAGAGTTTCGAGAGATCTTGACAGAAAATACTCTAAACGAATGGAGTTGGAACCCTGAACACTGGAAATTTGAAGATGGGATCCTTACTGGAGAAACTACCCCAAATAACATCATTATAGAACACTCTTTCTTTGTATGGGATGAAGGAATAACCAAAGATTTTGAACTTAAACTGGAATATAAGATCTCACCCCGTGGAAACAGTGGAATCAATTATAGAAGCGAGCGGATACAAGATAAGGAGTTTGTATTGCGTGGTTACCAGGCAGATCTAGATGGTGCAAATGAATACACCGGTCAGTTGTATGAGGATAAAGGACGAGCATTTCTTGCCCGTAGAGGTCAGATGACATATATAGATCCTTCAAACAAGGTAGTTGAATCGGGCAGTCTTGGTGTTGAAGAGGAACTATTATCATTGATAAACGAAGAGGACTGGAATAGCTATCACATCATCGCAAGAGACAATATTCTTATTCATTCGATAAATGGTCGGATCATGAGTGTGGCAGTAGATGATGGCAGTGGTTCAAAAAAAGAAGGACTCCTTGGTTTTCAGCTTCACCTTGGGCCTCCCATGAAAGTGCAATTCCGGGACATATTATTTAAGGAACTGTAACATAACTATTCAGATTATTTCAAATTAAAATCCACCATAAATGAGTTGTGATACATCAAGAGTCTATAAGAGCCTGATTGGACCATGTTTACTATCTTTTCTATTTCTGTACGGATGTCAATCTGATACTGAACAAAAAATTGAAAAATCAGCAACTTCACCTTCTTCTGCTTTAGAAAATGAAGAGATCACCACCCTGCCCGGCTTTGAAGTTCAGGAATTATATAACGTCCCGAGAGACAGGCAGGGAACCTGGATCTCACTTACAGTTGATTCAAATGGAGATTTGATAGCATCTGATCAAAGCGATAAAGGATTTTATCGCATAATCATCAAAGGAACTTTCGAAGATCCTGAAGTAAACGTTGAGGAAGTTTTAATGCCACTTTCCGGAGCACACGGTCTGACTTGGGCTTTTAATCATTTATATGCAAACGTACCCGGTAAAGGTATCTTCAGAATGCGTGATTCCAGAGATGACGAGGAATTAGATGTCATGGAATTTTTGGGAGGTCCGGAAAAACTTGCCGAACATGGAAATCACAGCGTTCTTGCAACGCCTGAAAAAGACGGCTTATTCATTGTAAACGGAAACTATACGCCGGAACCCAATTTGACTTCCAGCAGAATATCGAATTGGGATGAAGACCTGCTGCTCCCTAGACAATGGGATATTCGCGGAAATGCGCGTGGAATATTTGCTCCGGGAGGATATATTGCCCGCATCAATCCTGATGCCACCAATTGGGAAATGTTCAGTATTGGGTATCGCAATCCTTATGATGCCGCTGTAAATCAGCATGGAGAGCTGTTTACTTTTGATTCTGACATGGAGTATGATCTTGGAATGCCCTGGTATCGGCCTACCCGCTTACTGCATGTAACAAGCGGCAGCGATTTTGGGTGGCGCAGTGGAAGCGGAAAATGGAAAGATTATTATGAAGACAGCCTGCCTGCCGTTTTGAATATCGGCAGAGGTTCGCCAACCGGACTTGTATTTGGTACCGGGGCTAAATTTCCAGCAAAATACCAACATGCCCTTTTTGCCCTGGACTGGATTTACGGGACGATCTATGCGTTTCATCTGACTCCAAAAGGTGCATCTTATACCGTAGAAATTGAAGAATTTCTTTCCGGAAATGCACTTCCCATGACCGACGCTGTTATTGGCAATGATGGTGCCTTGTATTTTATAACCGGTGGCCGGTCGAATGACACAAAACTTTATCGGGTTATTTACACCGGTGATAAAGTGACAGAAAGCGCTCCCCTTCCCGCTAATGAAGAAGCGGAAAAGGCACGTGAGCTTAGAAAGGAACTGGAGTCTTTTCATGGTAAAAAAGATGTGAATGCAATCGGCTTTGCATGGCCACAGCTGAATTCCAAAGACCGCTTTATCCGATATGCAGCAAGAGTTGCCATCGAATCTCAGAATGTGGATCTCTGGGCAGATAAGGCTTTATCTGAAACGAAACCTCAGGCTAAGATCTCTGCTCTAACTGCCCTCGCAAGAAGTAGTGACCAACGATATGCTGAGAGAGCAATACAATCTCTTTTACGGTTAGATCTTACAGCACTTGATAATGAATTGAAGCTGGGATATCTCAGAACGATGGCGTTGATATTCATGCGGCTTGGAGATCCTGCTGAAGAACGAAGAAATGTCATTTCAGATAAACTAAATGAGTTGCTCCCTTCTGAAGATCACCGTATAAACACGGAGCTGGTTCGGCTGCTTGTATATCTTGAGGATGAACGTGTAATCCATAAAGCATTAGCATTGATCAAAAACATTGAGGAACCCACTGAGCCTGACTGGGTAAGTATTTTGGAACATGAAGATGGTACCGTGCAGAAAATGCTGGAAAGTCCTCCTCCTACCCGTAAAATTGAATTTGCGTTTATGCTCAGAAATCTTCGGGATGGCTGGACCATAGAACAACGTAGAGAGTATTATAGTTTTATAAATGAAGCTTCTGAAGCATTAGGTGGCTCAAGTTATTCCGGATATTTAATGAAGATGAGAGAAGATGCACTCCAGAATTCCACCGAAGAAGAACATGAAGCCGTTGCAGACATTACCGGTGTGAATTTAATACAGGAACCTCCTTTTGAAATTGAACCGCCAGAAGGCCCCGGTAGAGACTGGACTTTGTTTGAAGCTACAGGAGTTGTGGCTGACGGTCTAATAAACAGAGATTTTAAAAATGGTCGCAATGCCTTTTTTGCTACCGGTTGTGCTTCCTGCCACAGGTTTAATGGTTTAGGGGGTAATATTGGACCTGACCTGAGCTCCATTGGAATGAGGTCTTCGGTGACAGCCTTGTTAGAAGATATTATTGAACCTAATACTATTATATCTGATCAGTACAGCAGCTCAGTTGTATTACTTAATAGTGGTGAGACTTTACAGGGTTTGGCTGTTGAAGAACAAGATAGTTTGAAAATTTATCCAAGGAACCCTGATCAGCCACCTTTTGTGGTTAATCTTGATAAAGTCCAATCGATAGAACCTTCAGAAATATCACAAATGCCTGCGGGATTGATAAATCCACTAAATGAAGAAGAGCTGAGAGATCTGATTGCATATTTGAGAGCAGGTGGAGACCCTGAGAGCAGATTATTTATTCAAAATTCAGATAATTAATCTAAAGCTGAATTGACTCATGAGTAGTTTTCATATCAACCACCCAAGCTTGTCCTTTCGAGCGGAGTTTTGCGCAGCGAAGCAAGTAAACGAAGCCGAGAAATCTATGGCAGGTAAAAAGAGTTGAGAAGTCTGAATAAATTAGTTGTCTTAATCAGATCTGGGAAGATTTCTCCGCTACAGTCTCTCACCCTTTTAGGGTTCGTTCCTTCCGGTCGAAAGGACAAAAATAATGGCTTAATACTAGGTTGGATTCATAGCAACCACCCAAGCTTGTCATTTCGAGCGGAGTTTTGCGAAGCGTAAGCAAGCAAACGGAGCCGAGAAATCTATGGCAAGCAAAAAAGTTTAGAGCTCTAATTAAATTAGTTGTCTTAATCAGATCTGGGAAGATTTCTCCACTTCAGTCTCTCACCCTATCGGGGTTCGTTCCTTCCGGTCGAAATGACAAACGTAGAGTTTGATTTTCGGTAGGACTACATAGCAACCACCCAAGCTTGTCCTTTCGAGCGCAGCTTTGCGCAGCACAGCAAGCAAACGGAGCCGAGAAATCTAAAGGGGGTGCAAGAGACAATGTTGCTTTGATTATCTTTCTTTAGATTTCTCCGTTGCGTTCATTCGCCCTGACGGGGCTCATTCACTACAGTCGAAATGACAAACCTAGGGGCAAGAATATATTTCTTGAACATATTAAGAGTACCATTCATTTTTGTCATCAAGCTTGAAATGACAAAGTGGGATGTATTTACTATAATCATAAATGCCATATTCTACCTACATCATCACCAACTCAAAAAAATCCACGTTCTATGTAGGCATGACAAATAGCATCCCAGAAAGAATATTAGAACATGGATCAAATGCCGGTAAACCTGAGACCTTTGCGGGTCGGTATCATTGCTTTTTCTTATTGTATTATGAAGAATATAAATACGTTGAAGATGCAATTAGAAGGGAAAAGCAAATAAAGAAATGGAGCAGGAAAAAGAAGCTTGATCTCATAAAGATGGTAAATCCTGATCTTAGATTTCTGAATAAAGAGCTGGGTTTATATCCGTTTGGGGATTATGCGGATGAGAAGAATATCAAATATAGTCGTAGAAATTAAGGGAATCATTAACCAACCTGGTTTGTCCTTTCGAGCGGAGTTTTGCGAAGCGTAAGCAAGCAAACGGAGTCGAGAAATCTAAAGAGCTTGTGAGAGCAACGATGCTTTGATTATACCTCCTTAGATTTCTCCATTGCGTTCATTCGCCCTGTCGGGACTCACTCACTACAGTCGAAAAGACAAAGCCTTTTTATAATGGGATGCTTTAATAACAACCACTCAGATTTCTCCGCTTCGGTCGAAAGGACAAAAGTAGTGTGAAGTGCGTTGTATTTAATGAGCTCTTTATTAAAACAACCACCCAAGCTTGTCATTTCGAGCGGAGTTTTGCGAAGCGTAAGCAAGCAAACGGAGTCGAGAAATCTAAAGAGCTTGTGAGAGCAACGATGCTTTGATTATACCTCCTTAGATTTCTCCATTGCGTTCATTCGCCCTGTCGGGACTCACTCACTACAGTCGAAAAGACAAAGCATATTTAAATTGGGATAGCTTTAATAACAACCCCCCAGGTTTATTCAGAAATGACAAACGTAGAGTTTGGTGTTGGGTAGGACTACATAGCAACCACCCAAACTTGTCTTTTCGAGCGGAGCTTTGCGAAGCGTAAGCAAGCAAACGGAGTCGAGAAATCTAAAGAGCTTGTGAGAG
>JBBDSP010000006.1:330257-405499 GCA_040904925.1 Gracilimonas sp.
TTGGTGTTGGGTAGGACTACATAGCAACCACCCAAACTTGTCTTTTCGAGCGGAGTTTTGCGAAGCGTAAGCAAGCAAACGGAGCCGAGAAATCTAAAGGGGGTGATAAGAGCTTAGAAGTAAATAAAAAACTGAAAAAGTTAATCAAGCCTGGGAAGATTTCTCCGTTCCGTTCATTCGCCCTAACGGGGCTCATTCACTTCAGTCGAAAAGACAAAGCCTGTTTATAATGGGATGGCTTTCATAATAACCACACAGATTTCTCCGCTTCGGTCGAAATGACAAAAAGAAGAGCTTAATATTGAGTTAGGACTTTATGGAAACCACCCAGGTTTATTCAGAAATAACAAAAACAAAAAAGGAGAGATGAATAACCTTCATCTCTCCTTTTTTGTTGGGCATGTAACTCTTACTCATTTACCCATCGTACGGAATCACGGTATATGATCACTCTTATTGGGCTTTGATTATTACCATTAGGCATTCCTATCAACGTATAAGAAGTATGGGCTCTATCCGTAATTTCATAGGAGCCATGACCTGTAACGCTATCCATTAAAAGATCGTCAAAAGTAATTTCCTGAAAAGAATTAGCTCCCCCTCCATAGACTTCAGGCCGTTCATAATAAGCCATAGATCGTCCAATAGCTACATTAATGCCTTGTATAATTGCCGAACGATTGGGGCTTACTTCTGAACTTGTAATAGTTTGTACAGCAACACCAATACTTATTGCAACCAATACCGTAACTAAAATGACTAATAATAGTTCCCTGTTACCCATAACTAACCTCTACTAAAGTTGTTATATAAAAATGGCTCCCTTAAAGGAGCCATTTTTAATTCTGTATTTCATTAAAAACCAGAATAGAATTATTGATTTGCACAACCAGTACAATTCCAATTAATTCCACCTGGGGTAATTTCAGCTACTAATGGAGTTGTAGCTTCTGAACCTGATGCAACTGGACCATCAATACGACTCGCTGGATGACCAGTAAGAAGGAATGTAGTATCAGCAGCTGCTACACCAGTAGGAATGCTATAAACCCCATTCGCATTAATTGCCTCAAGCGGACCACTGGTAGTTACGTTTTCGTCAGCAGGAAAAGCAACAGTATTGAAATTAATACCTTCCCAGTCACCACCGCCGCCGCCAAGCATTTCAGGCTTCATAAAGTAGCCCTGTGCAGAAGCTGCGAATGTCGCCATATCCTGACGAACAGCATCGATGTTAGCTGAATCGGCAGCCGATCCAAATGTGTTGATAGCTACAACCGTCGCAATACCTACGATGATTGTTACAAGAATAACGAGTAATAATTGTTGTTGACCCATGATGATCTCCTAGTTGTTGTGTTTTGTTTGTTTGTTAAACTGTTTTCAAATCTTCTGATACAAATGTTGGGAATAACTGCATCAAAGTAAATTAGAAAATATTTAGTATTAGTTATGGTTTTGTTTCTCTTTCAAGAGTGTTTTTTAGTAGAGTTGTTACAAATCAAACTTAATTAAAAAATTTTAATGTTTGCAAATTTATTTTCAAATAAGCCAAATCCTAATGTGTTTGATGTTGAACAATAAATAATACGTATTGTTTTCTGTACCGGATGGGTCTTTTTGTTGTTATATCTATAAATACGTAACTAATAAAGAAGAAAGTGCACTTAAACCCTTCTAATTCAATAAAAGATTCTTCGCTTTCGCTCTGTAAGACTCTGGAGGTTCTTTTGAATTATACTCTATTTTAATCCCTCTTTCATTATATCAAGCTAGGTCATTCTGAGGATACCTCCGAAGAATCTTGCCTATTTGGGGAAATGAGCAACACATGAATAACAAAACCGCCACTTCATCTGCTCTGAGTTATTCCAACAACCATGCTTCGCTACAGGCAAGATCCTTCGCTTTCGCTCTGTATGACTGAGGTTGGGATGAGGTTTCTCAATTCAAAACTAAACCCGTCATTCTGAGGGTACTCCCGAAGAACCTTGCATATTTAGGTATCGAAGCTGGACTTTAACCAACAAATCACCACTACACAATAACACTTCACTGCAAACAATCTTGCCTCGCTATAGGCAAGATCCTTCGCTTTCGCTCTGTATGACTTTGCTGGTTAGGCCGAGTACTGGAATTACATAGGCGATACTTCCCCACCGTGTGGCATCATAAGAATTTCCTCTGCTACACTTCTATTACTCAATTGAGAGAGAGCAATTATTAATTTCCCTACATCTTCAGGATCTATGAGGTTATTTTCATCTATATCAACTCCTTCCCAGGAAGTCGAATAGGTTTGGCCAAGATTAATGGCGGTAACTGCAATATTGGTTTGCATCAGTTCTTTGCGGAGCGAACGCGTATATCCTAAAAGTGCGTGTTTTGACATTGAATAAGCACCACTGTCTTTTAATCCTTTCAAGGATCCCATTGAGCATATATTTACTATTAAAGCTCTATCCAGCTTTTTTAAAAATGGAAGAACGGCTTTGGTCATATTAAATGCACCCATAGCATTTACCTGAAATTGAGCTTTGAATTCTTCCGCTGTGGTATCTTCTAATTTCTTAAATAAAAAAGAACCGGCATTATTTATAAGTATTCCGGCATTCAATTTTGCAAAGTCATTGGAAAAGACTGCTTTCTCGTCTGTGATATCTAAGGCAATGGTGTGAACCGATTTCGCACCTACTTTCAGACATTCCTGTTTAGCTACTTTGAGATCGTTTTCATTCCTGGCAAGTAAAATTATGGGGCGTTCTGTTTCCCTCGAAAATACATTGGCAATCGAAAGCCCGATTCCTTTGCTTCCACCTGTAATCAGAACTGGTGCGTCTTTGTATGGCATGGATAGATATTAATAATATGAATGAATAATCTGGTTATAAAGTAACTCCATCAATTGGTTCAAACAAAGTGGAAACATTATTTAAAACAAAAAGAAAGGGTCTTTACTAAAGCCCAGTCATACTAGTAGATATTAGATGATTCGATGCCATTTTTGGTATGCTTTTCATAACAACCCATCCCAATTTGCCTTTTCGAGTGGAGCTTTGCTAAGCGTAGCAAGCAAACGGAGTCGAGAAATCTAAGGGGTTATAGTTGTCATTGTTACTTTGATTGTGCTCTTTAGATTTCTCCACTTCACTCACTCACCCTTTTGGGGTTCGTTCATTCCGGTCGAAAAGACAAACATCGGGGAAGTGAGGCTTAGAATCTGTCATTGGTAGGATACTCCCGAAAGATCTTGCCTATTTTGGGAATGGAATTAGAACTAAACTACAAACGAACCACTAATTCCTAACCGCTCAATACAAACTCACATACTTCGCAAAAAGCAAGATCCTTCGCTTTCGCTCAGGATGACTTTCATAATATGTTGCTTAGTAATATTAAAGGAGATAACGCAAAGGCAGCTATGGAGAGCGTTACGGAACTTTTAAAAACTTATGCGTTTGCAAGCTTATACCCCACTCAGGATGCTCTTTCACATAATCTACGATAAGATCGATCGACTTAGGGGTTTCCCATTCAGGTTGTAATAACAGTCGTGTTCCTTCCGGGCATTTTGCGGCATTTTCTTCTGCCCATTTCAGGTCTTTGTTGGTGAGTACTACCACTTTCAATTCATCTACATAAGAAAATACTTCTTCCGTGGGTTTTTTGAATCGTTTTGGAGAAAGGGTGATCCAGTCTAACTGTCCGGACAGTGGTGACGATCCACTCGTTTCAATATGAACCTGCAACCCGGCTGATTTAAGTCCCAGCGTGAGCGGCAGGAGATCGTGCAGCAGTGGCTCGCCTCCGGTAATAACTACAAAAGGGGCTTTACTGTCTTTAGCTGCTTTCACAAGATCTCTGACCGTCATTTTCGGATGACCTTCTTCTTCCCAACTTTCTTTTACATCACACCACCAGCAATTAACGTCGCAACCGGCTGTCCTTATAAAGTAGGAAGCCCGGCCGGTATGTGCCCCTTCTCCCTGTATGGTGTAGAAATGTTCCACAATTGGATATTCTACATCCATAATATCTTTTTCGTCGGTAATTAGGTCGGTATCGTTTTTTACTTTAAACATTTAATCGGTGTATTCTACCCAGCTTGTTTCGGTTTCCCATACGGTAACCGTTAACTCAATATCGTCAGGAATTCTGTTTTTGGTTTCTTTGTGAATGAACTCCGCAATTCGTTCTGCAGTAGTATTTTCAGGCATCAACTCATTTAAAAAGCCATGATCAAATCCTCCTTTCTCAGAATCTTTGGCTGCCCATTTCAATTCCTTGAAATCGCAAACCATATCCGGAGTATCTAAATATTGAGAGGGATTCAATTTGTTGGATCTGGCCGTCATTTTAACTTTATAGGAATGACCGTGCATTCTTCCGCATTTACCGTCATATCCATCTATATAATGAGCGGCATCAAATTTAAATTCAGTATGTAAAGTCCAGGTTGGCATTCGTTTCTCTTAGTTCCTTCGATGTTATAGTGAACATCATTCAATAAAAAAGCCACGTTTGTGGCGTGGCTTAAAACTACGGGTTTTAAATGAAAATTACTCAGTCCGCTTGATGGTACATCCCTGAATTTGTGTCTGCCGGTTTTGAACACTTTCACCATTGCCAAGTGCCCGCATTGCCTCTTCCAGATAGCTGGAATTTACATTGTTAGAATTGTCTGCATTATCGTCTATTGCCCCGTGGTAAGCCAGCCTGAGATCAGCATCAAATAGAAATACTTCAGGCGTGAATTTTGCCCCGAAGGCGTCTGCTATTATGTGATCTTCATCTAACGCGTAGGTAAAATTATAGGACTGCTTCTGAGCTCTTTTTCTCATGTCATCCATAGATTCCCCCCTGTTCCTGATGCGTTCGTTTGGGTTCAGGACGATCATTCCGATATCATTTTGTGAGGCGAAATTTGCAAGATCATTATAGCGACTTTCCCATTTAGCAACCCAGGGGCAGGTATTACAGGAAAAAATAACAACTAAGCCATTATTCTCAGCAACCCCTGAGAGGGTAACAGTATTTCCGGAGGTAGTTGCAACTCCACGATCAATTTCAGGAGCTTCATCTCCCATATTTAAAGGATCTGTTGCCTGAGTAATAGCAATAAAAACTATACTTACTGTAAGCAACAAAAGCCGGTTAATCATTTTACCCATTGATTACTCCTTTACTAACTTAACATAATTCCATTCCTGCATGGACCGAAAACTAAACCCCACCAACGTTGAGTGAAAATACCGATGCTTATTATACACATTGGAAATGGTATATGCACTTTTCATTTTCCCCGAGAAGTGTTCCCCGAAAATCATTTGTTGTTTAGTTGAAAAGGATCCCAAAAATGTTTTTCAATATCGACCGTATAATCTTCTGTAAAAGTAATATCTTCCTGGAGTAGTCGCTCTCTCATAGTATCCCCTTCAAAATGCGCTCTGCCTGTAAGTTGCCCTAATCTATTTAACACTCTGTGGGCAGGAAGGTTATATCCCAAATCATAACTCTTGTAGTTATTCATTGCATAACCTACCATTCGAGCTCCCGATTCTACTCCTAAATATCCTGCGATGGCTCCATATGTTGTTACCTTCCCCTTTGGGATTTGAGCCACCACCTCATAAACCCTTTCATAGAAATCGCTGGTTTTTTTACTGCTCATGACAACAATTTTCTAATCTTTTCTAAGGAAGGGCTTGATCCATTTTTACGTACCGCTATTTTTACAGCCTCAGCTCCAAGTTTCTTGTAAAGTTCTGACAACCCAGGTTCAGCGTCTAAACTTTGGAGGTGTTTTTCAATTGTTTGAACATCTCCTCTTGCAATGGGACCTGTTAAAGCATCTGTCACCCCCAATTCTTTGATATTTGAAAGCGTGTTCTCCATGAGAGGACTCAAGGCTTTTATAGCAATATCTTCGGGAATATTTCCCTTTGCTGAGATCTTTGTGACAAGATCTGCAAGAACTACCAAATAATTTGAAGCCACTACTGCCGAAGCATGCAAAAATGGTTTTGCTTCCGGCTCAACCCTGAAAGAATTTGCACCAAATAAATCTGCCAGTTCTTCAAGCATTGTTAAGAGCAACTCATCCCCCTCCATATCAAACCAAATATTATTAAACGAAGATGTCTTTTTTGTAATAGCTTTAATGGGATGAAAAGAAGCGACTGTTGCCCCTTTTTCCTGAAATGGTTCTAAGACTTTTGAGGAATGTGTACCTGAGCAGTGAACTATACTTTTTCCATCAAACCCGTTTATTTTTCGGGATAACTGGGTTGAGATTTCTGAGATAGCATCATCGGAAACCGTTAAAAAGATCAGGTCACCCAATGGGTCGTTCTTTTCGGGAAGGCCGGCTTGAAATATTGTTTTGGGGTATTTGGATTGAATGGAAGATTCAATTTCAGAGCGGTTAAAAACGGATGTTATCTCAAAGTTTTTCTCAGACAAAACCTCTAAAAAAGTCATTCCCACTTGTCCCAGGCCAATTATGGAAATGCGAGAGTTTTTCATATTACGCTAACTGAGGTTGAGTCCGTTTCGCATATCCACAGATGTTATTTGCAGATTCAATATGATCCAAAAACTCTACATCATAACCCCAGGAACGAGCTACCAAAATTCCGCTCATGAAAGCGCGGGCTCCTTTTACGGTCTTTTCATTGCTATTTAAATAGTGCATCAGTCCGGACTCTTTATTCTCTACTACCATTTTTCGCAGCCTATCTAATTCTTCAGGGTTGGTAGCCGGAACATCACAACAATACACGATCAAGGCATTCTTATTTAGTAAAAGTTCATCCAGTGTAAAGGCCAGTTCTCGGACTATGGCAGGATCATAATCACCTATTTGTAAGCTGACTACCTCAAAATCGGAAAAACAAGATTGCAGGATCGGAAGCTGGGTATACAAGCTCATTTCTTTACTGTATCCTTCGTCAGCTATAAAAAAATCATCCTCTTCATCACAAAATTCATTACGCAGATAATCGTTGACCGGTACTTCACCAAAGCGGGTTTCAAAAGTTTTATTGGAAGGCATTGCTAACTTCTTTTTAAGCTGACCTGTGTAAGATTCGATCACAATAACCGTATCAAAATCTTGGTTGATCACGGTTTTATAGGTTGTGCATAGTTCCCCAAAATTATGTTCGTCTATTTTATTAGGAACAAAAAGCATGCGCACATGTTCTGAACTGGTGTTCAACTGCTTAGCATTATTGATGCTGTTTCTAATCTCTTGCTTACTGAAATTGTGTACGTCCATTGTGCTGATGATATAAGTAATTCGTTAGTCTAATAAAAAAGCCCAAAAACACGATTCCCGAACCAATCGGAAATGGCGATTTTGAGCTTCTCTGAAATTCTATCAAATATGGTTGCTTTGATAAGCTAATGCTATCTGATGATCTGATTGCCTAAAACTACAAATTTCGATCAATTTATCATTATTAAATCTTATGAAATGTCCGCCTTTTTCTTTTTTTACAAGTGTGAGATCTCTCAGGTTCGTGCGAAGTCCGGTACCCAAACATTTTACAGCCGCCTCTTTGAGCGTCCACAGTTGAATGGGATTCGTTAGATCCAAACTTTTAGCTTCTTGCTCATTCAGAATCCTATTCAGTACCGGTGCATTGATCTCACGAGTCACAGGTTCAATATCCAAGCCGATGTCAAGTTCTTTTGAAATGGCACAAAACACTTTTTCATTTGAATGTGAAAAACTGACATGAAGACGCTTTCCTGAAAACTCCGCGTAGGGCTTTCCTCCCTTTTCTTTTAAAAGCTGAACACCATTCTCATCCAAATCCATCTCAGATACTAAAAACCTGAATAGTTTTCTGGCCGTTAGAAATTCTGTCTTACGTTTTGGGTTTTTGAATGTATCAAATTCATCCAGTTCTAACGCAGACAAAACTTTCAAGGAAGTTGGTTCAGCAAGCTCAGAAGATCCAAGAACTACGTCTTCAGGCCAATTTTTAATATGCGAAGTGTCCACTTTATTCATGAGAGGAAGTATAGTGAATTTTACAAGAAATGGATGAAACAGGTCTGCAAGAAAAGCAAAAATGCGGAGAGGGAGGGATTCGAACCCTCGGTACCCCGTAAGGGGCACACTCGCTTTCCAGGCGAGCCCGTTCGACCGCTCTGGCACCTCTCCGTTTTTATAAGATGATAGCCCGTCGAAGGGCGCCTAAGATAGAAGTATTTGATCCTTATATCAACGAATTAAAAGCCAATATTGAAACTATTTTGAACATACGTTTTAACGGCTTCTCCATCATCTTTAGCAGGGATAAACCTCCATTTGTATGCTGCCTCAAGTGTAGCCTCAAGTATACCATAGCCTAACTGATCAACTACTTCATATGTATCTCCATTATAGAGACGAATTTCTGAGATCACCGCTTCTTCTATTTGTCCGGCTGTGCCAACTAAAAAAGTTACTATGACCTGTGCTTTTATATTTTGCCTCTTTGCCACATCAGAAATAGTAGGTTCAACAATGCGAACCAAGCGCGGTTGCTGTTCAGGACTACCAACAAGCTTTCCTTCTCCCCCGGTTTCTGAAGTTCCCTCGTCTCCGCGTGCATCCATATTTGTGAATACCTCATCGAATTCAGGGAAATCGATCTCCTCTTCAATTACTTCATCATTTGGAACTGGAATGGGGATCTCAGGTTTTGGGGGAGCTGCAGGTGCATCAGTCTGCTGAGTTACAATAGCACGCTCAACATAAATGACTTCATCATCGGGAGATTCTATGTAGGAATTAGATTGATCGGTCTGAACCGGCCAGAGATTCAGCAGCATCAAAAATATCAATTCGGCACATATCAACGACAACATAAAGCGATGCTCATGCTCAAGTTCGCCATAATATATATCTCGAATTTTGTTGATCAAGTATGTCTCAATTCTTCCAGTTGTTCTTTCATAAGCAATCTTACATGGTCTTTTAGTTCCGTCAGGTTCTCAAAGCTCGTAACGTCAATTGCGTCCATAACTTTTAATCTGAAAGTTACATTGGGATCCAAATTCCTGGAACCGGATGGCATTGCGCGATGGCCACCATCTATTACCATAGGCTGAAGTTTAAAACCATGCTCCATTGCCAGCAAGAATGCTCCGTTCTTGAACGGTTTGAGGTTGCCATCCATTGTCCTTGTTCCTTCAGGAAATATCATAACAGGTACAAGGTCTTTAAGCGGCTGAACTAAATTATCCAGTTTCTTTAGGGCTGTTTTACTTTTTCTGTTGATGGTCAGGTGCCCCGTAAGCCATACCAGCCAGCCCATTACAGGAATGTAGGTAAGGCTCCGCTTTGAAACCCACTTCATCTTCCACGGTAAATGATAGATCACAGACATGTCTAAAAAGCTTTGATGATTACTTATAAAAATTGTGGGCTCGGTGGGATCATATTTATCTGTCCCCTCAAATTCCATTTTCCACCCTGGACTCGCCATCATCATAAAACGTGCCATGATCGATAAGGTGAAATTTGGAGCTTTTCGGTATTTATCAAAGGGGAATGAGACTAAGAATACCGTAGAAATGATCACAAAAAACACCAAAAACAAAAAGCTGAAATAGGTGAATACAAAAATACTAAAAAGGGTTCTTATCATTCTTCTAAACTTAAAAGTGCCTGCCGTACAAAGCCGTTGTGCTTAATGAGCAAATCTTTAGCGTCCTTTACATTAAGATCAGCCAGTGCCATTACTAACGCAGTTTTAACATGGCCTTCCGAATCATTCAGCAATGATTCAGCTTTTTCATAATCAACGCCGGAAAAAATCATTAATATTCGTTTCGCTCTTTCTACCAGCTTTTCGTTGGAGAGCATAAGATCGACCATCACATTTTCATAGATCTTACCTTGACGGATCATTGCTCCGGTCGTGATCATATTCAATACCATTTTCTGGGCAGTTCCACTTTTCATCCGGGTGCTTCCCATGATCACTTCCGGTCCTACAGGAATTGCGAGCAAATGATCGACTTCAAGATCGATCTGTTCATCCGGTACCGTAGTTACCATGATCGTTTTACAACCTCTTTTTGATGCTTCTTTAAGTGCACCATGCACATAAGGAGTTCGACCACTTGCGGCAAGGCCACAAACCATATCGGGCGGGGCTACTTTAGCTTCATCAACTGCTTCTGCGCCAATAGCCTCAGAATCCTCAGCCCCTTCTTGTGCCACGAACATTGCTGCATTCCCACCGGCTATAAATCCCTGAACTTGTTCCGGAGATACTCCAAATGTGGGCGGACATTCGGCCGCATCAACTACACCTAACCTGCCACTGGTGCCGGCTCCAAAATAAAGCAAACGACCTCCCAGTTGAAATGCATCACTTACCAATTCAATAACTTCAGCAATAGCCGGTAGCTTTTTTTCTACCTGAATAGCTACTTTCTGATCTTCCTGATTAATGAGCCGGGCGATCTCGAGCGGGGAGGCCAGATCAATTTCCATAGTGTCCGGATTTCTGCCCTCCGTAGTCAAAGACTCCAGCTTGCTGAATAGCTTTTTTTTATCAGCGTCAGATTTCAAAGTTTATTACTCCCTGCGGTTTTTCCACCACATACTCTCTGAAGATCCGTTCAGTGAAAGCACAGGTTCACCGCCATTCTCGTCAATCCCCTTTAGTAATGCAGCGGCAAGAGCTACATCATTTATATCCTGTTCGGGCTGCATTTTTTCCGGGGTGAAGTGATCCGGAACAAAGTGTGTATCGTATTTTGCCTCTATAAAAGCGGGATGATTCAACGTGAACTCACAAAAAGGAATCGTAGTTTTGCAACCGGCTATCTCATATTCATTAAGCGCCCGAAGCATTCTCTTGCGTGCAATTTCTCTGTCCGGTCCATGCACGCTTAGTTTCGAGATCATCGGATCATAATTGATGGTGATCTCCTGCCCCTCTTCTACTCCCGAATCCACACGAATTCCTGATCCCGTTGGCACTCGGTGTTTTTTCAGTAATCCGGTGCTCGGAAGAAAGTTCTCAGTAGGATCTTCCGCATAGATCCTGCATTCGATAGCGTGGCCGTTTATCTGAAGATCTTCTTGTTTGAACGGAAGCTCTTTTCCTTCAGCAACCAAGATCTGCATAGCTACCAAGTCAACTCCGGAGATCATTTCAGTTACCGGATGCTCAACCTGAAGCCGGGTATTCATTTCCAGGAAATAGAAATCAAGGTTCTTATCCACTAAAAATTCAATGGTCCCGGCACCTACATAATCACAGGCTTTGGATGCTTTGATTGCGGCCTTTGCCATATTTGCTCTTAATTCCGGAGTCAATAAAGCACAGGGAGCTTCTTCTATCACTTTTTGGTGGCGTCGCTGAACTGAGCATTCCCGGTCAAATACATGCAGTACATTCCCGTGCGTATCAGCAATGATCTGAAATTCAACATGGCGCGGCTCTTCCAAATATTTCTCTATATATATACGGTCATCGCCAAAAGCATTTTTCGCCTCTGATTTAGCCGCTTTAATACTCGCCTCAAATTCTTCTTTTTTGTGAACGATACGCATTCCCTTTCCGCCACCACCGGCTGCTGCTTTCACCAAAATAGGATAACCAATATCATCGGCTACACTTCGTGCTTCTTCAATATCTTTGAGTTCACTTTTCAAACCCGGAGGCGTGGGGACATTGTGCTGACTCATCAGCTCGCGAGCCTCGGTCTTATCTCCCATCAACCTGATGGCCTTCGGTTCCGGGCCTATAAAAATGATACCCTCTTTTTTACACCGTTCAGCAAAAGCTGCATTTTCACTTAAAAATCCGTATCCGGGATGAACCGCATCAGCTCCGGTCTTTTTAACAGCGTCTACAATCTTATCGATAACCAGATAGCTTTCTGAAGAAGCGGCTTTCCCAATAAAAACGGATTCATCGGCATGGAGTACATGAGGAGAGTGTGCATCAGGCCTGGAATAAACAGCAACCGTTTCAATTCCCAATTCTTTGCAAGTATGGATAACTCTGAGCGCAATTTCTCCGCGATTTGCTATAAGTACTTTCTTTATTTCAGCCATAAGGTCCTGTTTTGTTTTTTTCTAATGATAGGACTTTACGGAAAGATTCTCCAAGCTAAAAACAGATTTTAACTGGCTGTTTTCATATCAAGTAAAATGCGGGGGAGCATAGAGAGTTTCTCGGTATAATTCAGATAGGCGCGGTTATCAAAAACGTTGTATTCATTCTCTTCTATCTTATTGAGAATTCGGCTATAATTGTATCGGGCAAGGTAAACCGGTAACCGACTGTCGCTTGAAAGCAGCGGAATCCCAAGGTCTGCTTTCGTATAATACTCGTTGGCTCTGTTGATCTGAAATTTCATCAGCTCAACGAATTTATCACTCATTGTTCCGGCAAAAAGTTCCTCTTCCTTAATATTGAATGATTTTAGATCTTCTTGTGGTAAATAAATACGTCCACGTTGCAGGTCCTCTCCAACATCCCGCAAAATATTGGTAAGCTGCATGGCTATCCCGAGATCTACTGCATAATCGAGAGCACTGTTATCAACGTATCCAAAAACTTCGCTGGTCATTAAACCAACAACTGAAGCAACTTTATAAGAGTAATTATAGACTTCCTCAAAAGACTCAAAACGATCTTTGACCAGATCCATCTTCACTCCGTCCATTAGCAGAAAAGGTAACTCAATGGAAATCTGGTATTTTTTAAGGGTATCAGCAAAAGCTGTAAGAATAGGGTCATCAACGATCTTCTCATCATAGACATCGATCAATCTCTTTTTGAATAACTCGAGTTTTTCATCGATCTCAGCAATAGTGATCTCTTGATCGTGAATAAGGTCTTCAGCTTCGTCAACAAGATCATCGAGATAACGACAAAGACCATAAATGGCAAAGATACCCCGCTGTTTCTCATTCGGTAAAAAACGGGTGGCCATATAAAAAGTCTTGGCATGCTTCCTGGTTATAAACCTACAATGCGAATAGGCATTCTTCAGTCCATCATCTTCAAGATCCTCAATCACAGATCTGTGAAATGAGGTTTTCTCATAAAGAGGACGAATAATATGATACGGTATGTTTAAGATATTAGTCATTTGGAAAAATATTTCTCTCTTGCATAAGCTTTTTTAAACTGAAAAAAGTTCCCGCTATCTAATAGTTATTTAGAACAGACCCATGTAACATTTTGAAAAGAAGATGTTTATACTTGAAACTTCTAAATGGTTATATTGAGTTAATATTAAACTATTAAGTTATTAGCTGTATTACTGCATCATACTAAATAATTCAGGTATAATGAATAAAAAAGTTACAATATATGAGGTCGCCAAAAAGGCGGAAGTTGCCATTTCGACCGTTTCAAGAGTGTTGAACGGATCTGAGAATGTATCGAAGGCTACTAAAGAGAAAGTTGAGGCAGCTATAAAAGAGTTGCACTTCAGGCCTCAGGTTAACGCCCGGAAACTAGCGAGTAAAGAACCTCAAATGCTGGCGATCGCGGTTCCATCTTTCACCACTCCTTATTTTAATGAGGTGCTTAAAGGGGTAAAAGATGAGATCAGCAAAATGGATCTTGACATTATACTTTATAATACCGGCTCCAAAAATCCGGAAGAAGGTGTGCAAAATTTCTTTGACCGTGGGACTGCCGATGCCGTGATCCTGCTTTCTATAGATGTAAGTGATACCGTACATGAGCTAATTCAGGCTACTCAAACTCCTGCAGTACTGGTAAATTCTTCTCACCCCTCCTATAATTATTTTATGCTGAATGATTATCAAGGTGGATATCTTGCCGGTGAGCATTTGGTGAAGCAAGGGTTTCAAAAACTTGGGATGATCACCAGCATTGTGGAATCCAAAACTTCTAAAGACCGGATCCGTGGATTTAAGGATGCTTTAAAAAACTATAAAATGGAGGTAGACAACGAACTGTTTATGAGCGGTGATACTACGAAACATGGCGGATATACCGAAGAAGCAGGTTTTGAAGCGATCTATAAATTCGAAAAACTGGGGAAATTTCCTGATGCTATCTTCTGCTCGAACGACACTCAGGCCGTAGGTGCTATTTATGCCCTCTCCAAGTTAGGCATGAAAGTACCGGATGATATCGCCATTATGGGATATGACAATATCAAGCTCAGCAAGTACCTGGAATTAACTACCATTGATCAAAAAATGTACACTATTGGTGTTCAGGCTACCAAAAGGCTGGCAGAAGTAATCAAAAAACCAAATGATGAACTGTATCAAACCACCATAAATCCGGTACTGGTTCAGCGAGGTTCAACCGAAAATAAGAAAGCGAAGTGAAAACCAATTTCTCCACTCAGGAAGCTCTCAATAACTGTATAACTGAAACGAATATCCCCAGACTTCCTGCACCCTATAAAGGGAAAGTCCGCGAAGTATATGAACTTGGAGGTGATAAACTCGGAATTGTAGTAACAGACCGTATTTCTGCTTTTGATTATATCATGAAGCAGGCCATCCCATTCAAGGGTCAGATCCTGAATCAACTTGCCGCTTTTTCTTTTGAAAAAGTGAAGGATATAGTTACAACGCATGTGATTGATGTTCCCCACCCCAATGTTACCATTGCAAAAAAATGTGATCCTGTTCCGATTGAAGTTGTTATTCGTGGATACCTGACGGGACATGCCTGGCGAACCTACAAATCAGGAGATCGGGTACTTTGTGGAGTTACTCTGCCGGAAGGTCTTAAAGAGCATGATAAATTTCCGCAACCCATCCTCACTCCTGCTACCAAAGCTACAGAGGGACATGATGAAGATATTTCTGAAGCTGAAATATTATCCCGCAATATTGTTACTCCCGAACTTTGGCATGAGATAAGACAAACAGCCTTTAAATTATTCGAAAGAGGAACTGAAGTAGCCGCAAAGCAAGGTTTGATTCTTGTGGATACCAAGTATGAATTCGGACTTTATAAAGGTGAGCTTACACTCATAGACGAAGTACACACTACCGATTCTTCCCGCTATTTTTACAAGGATGGCTATGAAGAACGTCAGGCTAAAGGCGAAGGACAAAAACAGCTTTCGAAAGAATTCCTCCGCGAATGGCTGATGGAAAATAACTTTCAGGGACTCGAAGGACAGACATTGCCGGATCTGCCCGATGAATTCAGAATGGAAGTATTTGAGCGCTACGCAGAATTATTCGAAATGCTTACCGGAAAAGAGTTTAAACCGGTTCTGGAAAGAGATATCAATACAACCTTATCAGATATCTTTCATGATCGATAAATCAAACCTCCTTGCGAAGTTCAAGCTTATAAACGAATTCTGGACGCCTAAGATAATCGCCGAACTGAATGATCAGTATGTGAAACTCGCCAAGCTAAAAGATGAGTTTATCTGGCATAATCATGAGCAGGAGGACGAGTTGTTTTACATCGTAAAGGGAAGTCTTCTACTAAAATTCAAAGACCGGGATGATGTGATGCTCAAGGAAGGTGAATTATTCGTAGTACCTGCCGGAGTTGATCACCTGCCCATAGCTAAGGAAGAATGCTGGGTGATGCTGGTAGAACCGAAATCAACATCCCACACCGGTTCAACCAAAGATGATCGCACGGTAGAAATCGATAATCAGGAATGGATCTGAGGTATGCAGGAGTCAATTCAATTTCATCGAATTGTGCTCGACGTAGCCCCGCTGCTTAATGCCTTCCCGAGGCTCTGCCTCCAATCTTGAAAAAATAATGTAGACCCCTTCTCCACCGGCTGGCGGATCAGAATGACTTTGAAGCGTGGGGGTTTCGGAGCACAACTCAACCAATCCATTTCAACCCCTAAATGCAGAAATAGGGTTTTCCGAAATACTAAAGTTCAGTGTTTTTAACCCTCGGCTGGGACCAATAAACTCCTTAGAACAACGCTTTCGCCACTTCAAAAACCGAAGCAGATTTCCCCATCGAATAATAGTGAAGGCTTGGCACGCCGAATTCCATCAGCTCTTTAGACTGCTGTATTGTCCATTCGATACCTGCCTCACGAACCTGCTTATTGTTATCACAATCTTCGATCTCTTTTGATAAGTCCATAGGAAGATCTACATGAAAGAGCTGAGGTAGAATCGTGAGCTGCTTTTTGGAGGTGATCGGCTTCAGTCCCGGAATTATAGGAAGTGTGATACCAGCAGCTCTGCATTTTTCAACAAAATCAAAATAGCACTGGTTATCAAAAAACATTTGGGTAACAATATAATTACCGCCTTTATCCTGCTTCAATTTCAAATACTTGAGATCAGTTTGCATATTCGGCGCCGCATAGTGCTTTTCAGGATATCCTGCAATCCCAATACAGAAATCTGATGGCTTTGCATTCTCAAGTTCCTCATCCAGATAAATTCCTTTGTTAAGGTCCACAACTTGTTCGATCAGATCCGAAGCGTGAGCATGTCCATCCGGTTCGGGAACAAATTCACGTTCCGGTACTCGGGTGTCACCCTGAATAAGCAATACATTATCAATTCCGAGGAAATTCAGGTCGATGAGTGCATTTTCGGTATCCTCTCTGGTAAAGCCTCCACAGATAATATGCGGTACTGCATCTACCTTGTAATGATTTTGAATGGCCGCGCAAATCCCAACGGTGCCGGGACGTTTACGTACCGTCTTGCGCTCCAAAAGTCCATTCTCACGTTTCTTATAAATGAACTCCTCCCTGTGATAAGTCACATCCACAAAAGGTGGGTTGAATTCCATCAGCGGATCCATGTGGTCAAATAATGACCTAATGTTTTGCCCTTTCAGTGGCGGTAAAACCTCAAAGGAAAAGAGTGTATTACTGTTAGCTTTCTCTATATGATCAGTTACTTTCATTTCTTGATTGGATCGTAGTCTAAATTAGGAGAAAGCCATTTCTCGACTTCCTCTTTGGTAATTGATTTTCGTTTGGCGTAGTCAGTCACCTGATCTTCCCCAATATTCCCAACTCTAAAGTATTTGGATTGGGGATGTGAGAAATAGATGCCACTAACAGACGAAGCCGGATACATGGCAAAAGATTCCGTGAGTTTGATCTCTGCATTATTCTCAACTTCCAGCAGATCAAAGAGAATCCGTTTTTCAGTATGATCGGGACAGGCAGGATAACCGGGAGCAGGTCGTATACCTGAATAAGCCTCAGCTATCAATTCATCATTACTGAAATTTTCCTCATCTGAATAGCCCCAAAATTCCTTTCGGACTCGTTCGTGCATCCGTTCAGCAAAAGCTTCTGCCAGTCGGTCGGCTACCGCTTTTACAAGGATCACATTATAGTCGTCATTCGCTTTTTTGTATTCTTCGATGATGGGTTCAATCCCAAGGCCGGCCGTAACGGCAAAAAAACCTATGTAGTCGGTAATTCCAGTTTCTTGTGGGACAATATAATCCGAAAGACACGAGTTCGGCTGCCCCGATCTCTTCTTGGTTTGCTGTCTTAAAAAGTGAAACTCTGCTTTTTCTTTGGTATGATTTTTATCTTCAAATATTTTTATGTCATTATCGTAACTAATTGCCGGATAGAAACCTATAACTGCTTTTGATTTCAGTAAATCTTCTTCTACGATACGGTCCAGAAGTTCCTGAGCATCATCAAAAAGAGACCGGGCCTGCTCTCCTACTTCTTCATCGTCCAGGATATCAGGATATTTTCCGGTGAGCATCCAGGTTCGGAAAAAAGGCGACCAATCGATATAATTTCTAAGCTCCGAGATCGGATAATCTTCAAATACTTTTTCTCCAAGGAAGCCTGGTTCAGGCGGTTCATATCCCGACCAGTCGATATCGGTTTTGTTCTTTTGTGCATCTTCATAGCTCAACAACTCTTTTCGATTCTGTCGATTTTCATGCTGCCCCCGAAGCTCTTCATACTCTTTCTTCATCTCCAGCTTCATACCCTCCCTTCGTTGCTTGCTGATCACATCTCCGGCAATAGATACCGCTCGTGAAGCATCCAGCACGTGAATAATAGAGCCATCGTATTCCGGATCGATCTTAACTGCGGTGTGAAGTCTGGAAGTAGTTGCTCCGCCAATTAATAACGGAAGAGCCATCTTACGTTTCTTCATTTCGCGGGCAACATGGATCATTTCATCCAGCGAAGGTGTGATCAATCCGCTTAACCCAATAGCATCTACGTTATGCTTCTCGGCCTCATCAAGGATCTTATCAGCAGGAACCATCACCCCAAGATCTACCACATTGTAATTATTACAAGCCAGTACAACGCTTACTATATTTTTACCTATATCATGGACATCACCCTTAACCGTAGCCAATAATACTTTTGGCTGCTCACTGGTGTCTTTATTACGGGCTTTTTCTTCTTCGAGATACGGAGTCAGATAAGCAACGGCCTGCTTCATCACCCGCGCGCTTTTTACAACCTGAGGAAGAAACATTTTCCCGGAACCAAAAAGATCCCCAACCACATTCATCCCGGCCATTAGCGGCCCTTCGATCACTTCAAGGGGACTTCCATACTTCACCCGGGCTTCTTCCGCATCTTCTTCAGCGAATTCATTAATTCCTTTTACCAACGCATGACTTAGTCGTTCTTCCACTGGCTTCTTACGCCATTCATCATCCTTCTTTTGCTTGATGGATGACGATTCACCTTTAAACTCTTCCGCAATTTCCAGCAGTCGTTCGGTAGCATCACCTCTCCGATCGAATAACACATCTTCTACTCGCTCCAGCAGATCTTCGGGAATGTTATCATATACTTCCAGCTGCGTCGGATTTACGATTCCCATATCCATACCGTGCTGAATA
Organism: Gracilimonas sp.; assembly: GCA_040904925.1. Classification (GTDB taxonomy): domain Bacteria; phylum Bacteroidota; class Rhodothermia; order Balneolales; family Balneolaceae; genus Gracilimonas. Next base: position 349,070 of record JBBDSP010000006.1, read on the forward strand.
CCGTGATACAGAAAAGCCGAATGAATGGCCTCCCGAACCCGATTATTTCCACGAAAGGAAAAAGACACATTACTCACACCACCAATAACGTGCGCACCGGGTAGGTTTTCACGGATCCATTTTGCTGAATTAAAGAAGTCAATAGCATTTCGCCTATGTTCATCCATACCGGTGGCTACCGGAAAAATATTAGGATCTAAAATAATGTCGGAAGGATGAAAACCGGCTTCCTCAGTCAGCAGTTTGTAAGCCCGGCCACAGATCTCTTTTCTTCTTGGAAGTGTATCAGCCTGCCCCTCTTCATCAAAAGCCATACAAATAACGGCTGCCCCAAAGCGACGAATGATCTTAGCTCGTCGCAGAAACTCTTCTTCCCCATCTTTCAGACTAATCGAATTCACCACGCCTTTGCCCTGCATACATTTTAATCCGGCAAGAATCACTTCCCACTTCGAAGAATCCACCATAATTGGGATCTTAGCGATGTCCGGATCGGAGGCGATGAGATTCAGGAAATTGGTCATTTCAGCAGCGCTGTCCAGCATGCCTTCATCCATATTCACATCCAGAATTTGCGCTCCTCCTTGCACCTGATCCAGCGCTACTTTCAGTGCATTATCATATTCTTTATTCTTAATGTAATTGAGAAAAGTTCTTGAACCCGTTACATTTGTACGCTCTCCAACATTCACAAAATTGGAGTCTTCGTTAATAATGAGTGGCTCGAGTCCGCTGAGTGTGAGTGGCAGTGATTTCATACTATAGCCCCCGCCTGCTTTATTTTTCGGGGATGATGATCTGCCGCTAATTCTGCCATTCTTGTAATGTGCTTTGGAGTGGTACCGCAACAACCACCAAGAATATTGACTAGGCCTTCTTCCAGATATTTTTGAACTTGTTGTCCCATCTCATCAGGACCTTCATCATATTCACCAAACTCATTCGGTAATCCTGCATTAGGATAAGCGCTGATATAAAAAGGGGATCTATCTGATAAATTTTTTAAATATGGCTGAAGCTGTTTCGCGCCCAGCGCGCAATTGAACCCAACACTTAAAATAGGCGCATGAGAAACCGATATGAGAAATGCCTCCACTGTTTGACCGGAAAGCGTTCTTCCGGAGGCATCGGTTATCGTACCTGAGACCATAATTGGAATCTGTTCTCCACACTCATCAAACAACTCCTGAATAGCAAAAAGTGCTGCTTTGGCATTAAGCGTATCAAAGATCGTTTCTACGAGCAGCAGATCGGCTCCCCCATCCATGAGACCGCGAGCCTGCTCTTTGTAAGCTTCTGCAAGTTCATCGAAAGTGACGGCACGGTAGCCGGGATCGGTGACCTCAGGGGAAATGGACGCCGTTTTATTGGTCGGTCCCATTGAGCCGGCTACAAAGCGGGGTTTATCCGGGTTTTGTTTGGTGAATTTATCTGTGGCTCTTTTGGCGATCTCGGCTGACTTCCGGTTTAGCTCATATACAACATGTTCTAGGTTGTAATCGGCCTGCGCAATGGTGGTTCCGCTGAAGGTGTTGGTTTCCACGATATCAGCTCCGGCTGCAAGATATTCTTCATGGATGCTTTGGATGAGATCGGGCCGGCTCAGACTAAGGAGATCGTTATTTCCTTTCAGGTCGTCAGTATGATCTTTGAACTGCTCTCCCCGAAAATCATCTTCGGTGAGGGTATGCCGCTGGATCATGGTGCCCATAGCCCCGTCGAGGATCAAAATTCGGTCTTGTAATGCTTCGTTTATAGTCACTCTTTCTTCGTTAGATTAGCTTATACAGAAAGAGTGTGAGTGATCAGCTCGCTTATCTTTCCCAGCAATTTTATTTGCTGAGTGGGATTTGGCACCTGCCCCTTATTTCAGAAGTGGTTGCCAAGACGTCATAGGGCCCATCCCTCGGTCTTTCTTTATAAGCATTCAATAAATTCAAGATTAATATAATGCTCTTTGTAGCGCAGAGCAACATGTTATAATTGATTTATCAGCTTCTCGTAATCATCATGTACTCCGATCCAAAACCATATTATTTCTTCATCTTCCATGACCCCAAGGGCACGGTAATTTATTGAAATGCGAACGGAATATACTTTGGGGTCGTCATTTATTTTCTTGAATCTTAGGCTGGGATGAAAGGGATCTTGCCTGAAATAATCATAGGCTTTCTGAGCTTTCTCTCTAATATTTTGGGGAAGATTCTCTTAACATTTCCAAAACCTCTCAGTTGTTCTGGAAATCATAATTTATCTTGATCAAGTTTTCGGGTTTTCCCTGATTTGTATTCGCTTAAAGCTTCTTTCGCTAAATTAGTAAGAACTGAATCTGATTTTTTAAATAATTCAGACCATCTTTCTTCACTTTGAAGTTCTTCCAATACAAATACAGCGAAGGGTTCTTGTTCGTCCTTTGGTAAATCCTCCAGCCTGTTTACAACTTCTTTGATTTTATTATCTATGACACATGATTTTGTTCATTTTTAAAATACTAAAATGGATGAATGGAAACGAATTTTTCAGGTTCAGTATTGGCTTATGACATATAAAAGCGCAGGATCAAAATAAATAAAACCCACAAATAACATCTTATCACAACTCCGTCCTAATCCCAAAATGCACTTTCCCGTTGGCAATACTTTCCTCCGGTGAAATGGCATAAGTAAATTTCAGCCTGCCGATTCTGGTTTGATAGCTAAGTCCAAATCCAGTTGAAATGAGATTATCGGTGACCTCAAAACTGCTAGCTGATTCTGTAATAAGTTTAGGCCGGTGATACCTTCCCCCGGCTCCAAACACGAACAGAAATGAGCTTCGGTCAACCAGGAATCGGTATTCTACATCTCCCCAAAACATAGCCCCTGCCCTGAACTGATCTTCAGAATATCCGCGAAATGAATTAGCACCTCCAAAACGGATCAGATCATTGGCTGTTACTCTATTTGATTCCAATAGGAATCCATTCAATGAAGCTGCAAGTACACTTCGGTCAAATATTGGAATATACTGACTGGCGTTAAGCTCCAGCAGATTTTGAGTAAATGCGGCCAAGGAATCCTCCTGGAGATTTTTATTTGCGATCCCAAGTATCAATTTTAGCGAGGTCCCTGAAGTAGGTACGTCATAATTATCGAGATTTGAGAACTCAAACCCTAACCTTGTCGTTCTCTTTCTACCATCAGGTTCAGTCACTTGTGGCAGATCACTGCCCGAAGTTGTGCTTTGGAAGCCAATACCACCAATCACCTTAGCTCGAGTTCCTACCCGGTAATACCCATTTACATTAAAATCCCTGGCTTGGTAAGTGGTATCATTTTGATAGATCTCAAATCCTGCAGAAATACCAATCGGGATATCCCCGATCCAATCTTGTGATACTTCAAGCATAAGCTCACTAGTTTCAGGCCTAAGCCTTTTGTACTGAAAGTTAATTCCGTTACCCGGCACTACCACGCTCCAAAGGGAAAGCTCCACATCACCCACTATTTGTCCCCGACCGGTAGCATCCGGAACATAGCCCAGTAATCCATCAAATACATTAAGTGAGCGTTCCTGAACCTCAAATAACACGACCGGTTTTCCTTCTCTTAAAACCAATTGCCCGTTCCCTAATTCCTGAAATAACGTGCTGGATATCAATCTCGAGCGCAAGAACTGCAAGTAGTTTGGGGTGATCAATTGTCCGGATCGAAACCCGGAGATCTTTCGTAAATATTCCTGAGAAGTAGATTGAGCCCCTGGAAAATATATATCAGTCGCCTCTGCTTTAATTCCTTTTTCTATGGTCAGATCTACTGATACGGAACAGTTCTCACTGTCAATTATAAATTCTGCAATATCTGCTTTGGCGAACGGAAAACCCTGTTGTTCTAACTCAAATAGTTTTTCCTGTATGATGGTCTTTAGAAACTGCTCAGTATAACTTTCTTGCAATTTTTCACTTGTCAATGAATCGGGATGCTCTTTAAAACGAATATTTAAACCCTTTAGATCAAAGAGACATCCTTTATTGACAGTAGCTGTCTTTTCACTCAGAGAGTCTAAACGGGCATTCAAATATCCTTCTGCAAAAAAACATTCAAGCAATAGTGTTCTGGCGGAATCAGGGTGAGAGCTTAGCTTATCACGAAGATCATTTGGTATTTCGACACCACCCCCATCTTCAATTACCCTGAATTCTTCCCGCTCTTCCTGAGCCTGAACAAGAAGCGGAGATAGCAGCAGTAAAAAGAAGATCAATAGTCTGTGGGACATATTCGCCAAACGATAGGTTTAGCGAATAATTTCGGCTACAAAATTGGGTAAAGCAAATGAGCCTTGGTGAACTGATCTGTTGTAGTATTTCAGTGTATCTCCAAAGTCAACCAATCCCTTATCTACCCTCTTCAGCACTTCTTCAGACTGAACCTTAATTCCTTTTGACGCATAGGCAAACGACCACATTCCTGCAGGATATAAAGGTATGAAGCCCAGATACATATCTGATTCAACAAAAACTTCATTTAAAGCATCAAATACCTTTTTGATACTCTTATGATATTCCGGTACCCAGGGGGATTCAGTTTGTGCCGAAAACACGCCGTCTTCCTTAAGTGCATCAAAACAAAACCCGAAAAAATCTTTTTCAAACAATCCTTCTGCAGGACCTACCGGATCTGAACCGTCCACAATTACGACATCATATTCTTCCTTGGAAGCCTTCACAAAGGCAATACCATCTTCATATAAAACTTTCAGCCGTTCATCATGCCATGCCCCTACTCCCGGAAAAAACTCTTTAGAGGCGCGGACTACCGCTTCATCAATTTCCACCATATCTACATGTTCAACAGATGGGTGTTTCAGTACTTCTCTTGCCGTACCGCCGTCTCCCCCTCCAATGATCAGCACATTCTCCGGATTTGGATGGGCAAACATCACCGGGTGAGCAACCATCTCATGATAAACGAATTCGTCCTTTTCAGATAACATGACCATCCCATCAATGGTCATTAAATTTCCCCAGGTATCGGTTTCATACACTTCTATCAATTGAAAGTCGGTCTTTTCGGAAAGCAGAAGCTTTTTCAGTCCTATAGTCAGACCGGTATTCTCGTTATAAAACTCGTTGAATTGAATGGGCATGATTCGTTAATCGTTTTTCGTATTTTCGTTAACCGTTACTCACTAACGAATAACGATGAACTAATTTCTGTACGTCAGTCAATAATCCTTTTCGGCTTCAGCAGATGGTTTAAAAAGCAGTTTCTCGCCTTTGGCTACTTTGAATAAGCCTCGCTTCATTTCCATACTGCTTACATTTTGTGAACTGAAAGCATCCTTGAGGAATTCCTGAATAGTCCATGGATCGATGGTATCACCACAGGTAAAGATATCTACAGCAGCATAGTTGTACTCCGGCCAGGTATGTATGGCAACGTGAGATTCAGCGATCACTACAACACCACTTACCCCATATGGACTGAACTTGTGGAAATTGTGAGAGATTATGGTAGCATTGGCAGCTTTAGTGCCGGCTATCATGGAGGATTCGATGTACTCTACATCGTTAATTTTTGCGGATTCGCAATCATAAAATTCTACTAAAATTTGTCTGCCAAGTGCTTCCAATATTCATAAAGGTCTTAAAGTTAAAAATACAGTGTCGAGGGCTTTTCTTTCTAAAATGAATATATATGTATGATCAAAAGGCCTTTTTGATATTTCATTTTTCAGAACAAAAACAAAGATACATATTTTTTGCAGATAATTTAGTATTGCGCTATTAAAATATGCCTGCAATTAGCCTTTGGTGTAGCTTAATAAGGAATTCCTTCTTCACTAAGAATTACAAAATTATAGCTAATTATCTTTTATATTTGTCCAATTATCCTTTCACATTAACTTCTGCCATTCACACTATTTAATGAATAATACGTATTACGAACTTATTGATCAGACCTATCATTTTCCCCAAAATGGTTTTGAATTGGTCGACGGCACCCTGAATTTCAATAATGTAGATCTGCACCGGCTTATTGAAAAATACGGGACCCCATTTAAGCTTTCCTACCTCCCTAAGATCAGAGAACAAATTCAAAAATCCCGTAAGCTTTTTGATAAAGCAATAACTAAAAATAACTATTCAGGAAAATACGAGTTTTGCTATTGTACCAAGTGTTGCCACTTCAATCATGTGGTAAGAACCGCTTTGAAAGAGAATGTATCTCTGGAAACCTCCTCTTCTTTTGATATTGACCTGATCGAAAATTTACATAAAAAAGGAGTTTTTGATCACGATAAGGCTATTGTTCATAACGGATACAAAACGGACGATTACATCAAAAAAATTGGCCGACTGATCAATAATGGCTTCAACAACTCTATTACTGTATTAGATAATGCCGGAGAACTTGACAAGCTAATGCAATTGGAAACCGATGAACCTATTAAAATAGGTTTACGAATATCTATTGAAGAAGATCCACAAGCCTCCTACTATACCTCCCGGCTGGGCATGAACAAACGCGAGATCCTGGATTTTGTGAAGGAACGAATTATTGGCAATGATAAGGTAGAGCTGGTTATGGTACACTTTTTTGTGGATTCCGGCTTGAGTGACAATATGTATTACTGGAATGAATTCAAGAAAGCACTCAGTCAATTTACCAAGATCAAGAAACTGGTACCTAGCGTTACAGGCTTAAATATAGGAGGCGGATTTCCTATTCAAAACAGCCTAAGCTTTGATTTTGATTATGAATACATCACCGGTGAGATCATTCGAAACATTCAGGAAGCCTGTCAGGATGATGGCGTTGAAGAACCTGACATCTACACTGAATTCGGAAAATATACGGTTGGTGAAAGTGGAGCTGTTATCTTCCAGATCCTTGAGCAAAAACAACAAAACGATGCAGAGCTTTGGTACCTGATCGATAACAGCCTGATGAATACCATTCCCGATGCATGGTCCATTAATGAGAAGTTCATTTTACTTCCGCTCAATAAATGGCAAAACCAGTATAAGCGTGTAAATATTGGAGGCATAAGCTGCGACCACTCAGACTATTACAACTCCGAAGAACTGAATCAGCAAGTCCTTCTTCCGACTTACGACAAAAGCGATTCGGAACCACTTTACATCGGTTTCTTCCACACCGGAGCTTACCAGGATTCCATTAGTGGATACGGCGGGATCAAGCATTGCCTGATTCCTTCTCCAAAACATATTGTAGTTGACAAAGATGAAAACGGAGATCTTTTCGACTACGTTTACCGTGAAGAACAGACCGTGGATAACATGCTTAACATATTAGGATACAATGACTAAAGAGAATCAACTATTTGCAGGTATTGAAGGCAAACACAACGAATTTGATCAGGCCAAGATCTTGTTGCAGTCCATCCCCTACGACGGGACAAGCACTTGGGGAAAAGGAGCCGATCAGGGATTTGAAGCTTTCCTTGAAGCTGCTGAGAATATGGAAACCTATGACATCGAAACGGGCAGTGAGGTCTATAAACAAGGAGTTCATATTATCGATCCGATCCTGGAAGACTCTTCTCCCGAAGCCGTTTTTGAATCTGTTTATACGAACACACAGGAACTACTTAAAACCAATAAATTTCTCACCTTTTTTGGAGGAGAACACTCTATCAGCATTGGGGTGATAAAAGCCTTTTATGAAGCTCATCCGGATATTACCATTCTTCAAATTGATGCTCATGCCGATCTGCGGCCCGAATACCACGGTTCACCTTACAATCACGCCTGCGCCGTTGCCGATGCTTCCAGAAATGCCAACCTGATACAAGTTGGTATCCGAAGTATGGATATCAGTGAAGTTCAGTATATGGACAAGGATAAATGCTACTTTGCTGAAGACATGTTTGGTCACACCGACTGGATGGAGGATTCACTCAGCAAAATGACTGATAAGGTTTATATCACGCTTGATCTGGATGTTTTTGACCCATCCATTATGCCCGCCACGGGAACCCCTGAACCTGGCGGAATGCTATGGAATCCCATGATACAGTACCTCAAAAAAGTATTTCAACAAAAAAATGTCTTGGGATTTGATATTGTTGAGCTCGCTCCCATAGAAGGACTTTCCGCCCCAGAATTTATGACCGCCAAACTTTACTATAAAATGCTAAGCTATAAATTTGCCAATTCATGAGTAACAAAGGACCTGTTTCCGATTTTTTAATCCACCATTTCCGACATTTTAACGCTGCCTCTGTCGTTGATGCTGCAAAAGCCTATGAAGAACAGCTTAATTCCGGAGCCAAAATGATGATCACTCTCGCAGGTGCCATGAGCTCCGGGGAACTGGGATTGTCGCTGGCAGAGATGATCCGACAGGATAAAGTGCATATCATCACCTGCACGGGGGCAAATCTTGAAGAAGATGTATTTAACCTTGTTGCTCACAATTATTACAAACGCATTCCAAACTATCGTGACTTGAGTCCTCAGGACGAACAAGATCTCCTTGACCAGCATTATAACCGCGTGACTGATACCTGTATCCCTGAAGAAGAAGCCATGCGTCGTATAGAAAAGCATTTAGTGAAACGCTGGGAGAAGGCAACGAAAGAGAATAAGCGATATCTCCCCCATGAGTATTTTTACGATATTCTGCTAAGCGGTGATCTGGAAGATGATTACCAAATCGACCCAAAAGATTCCTGGCTTCTGGCTGCAGCTCAGAAAGGCATTCCAATTATTGTACCTGGTTGGGAAGATTCGACTTGCGGAAACTTCTTTGCTTCTCATTGTATTGAAGGCCGTACAAAACCTTCAGCTGTTAAATCAGGGATCGAATATATGATGTTCCTTTCCGACTGGTACTTAAAGAATTCAGAAAACGGTATTGGCTTTTTCCAGATCGGTGGCGGTATTGCCGGTGATTTCCCTATCTGTGTGGTCCCAATGATAGAGCAGGATCTGGGCAAAAAAGATGTGCCGCTCTGGTCCTACTTTTGCCAGATAAGTGATTCAACCACCAGTTACGGTTCATACTCAGGAGCTGTTCCCAATGAAAAAATAACCTGGGGTAAACTCGGTATTGACACGCCAAAATTTGTCATCGAATCGGATGCAACTATTGTAGCTCCGCTTATTTTTGCGTATCTGTTGGGCTGGTAACCAATAACAAACCAGCTTTTAGCATGGCCATTACTACTGAAAAAAAGATCTCCTCCGAACAGGCTTTACACATCTATAAAAACCTATTACTTCCGCGGAGGATTGAAGAGCGAATGCTTAAGCTACTTCGACAGAACAAGATCAGTAAATGGTTTTCAGGAATCGGTCAGGAAGCGGTAGGAGTTGGAGTCACCCTCTCAGCCAAACCCAAAGATTATATTTTACCCATGCACCGGAATCTGGGGGTTTTTACTTCGCGAGAAGTTCCCTTATACAATCTCTTTTGCCAGCTTTTTGGGAAGGCAGATGGATTTACCAACGGTCGTGATCGATCATTTCACTTCGGGACATTAGATCATAATATTGTTGGGATGGTCTCTCATCTTGCCGCTATGATGCCGGTTGCTGATGGATTAGCCCTCGCAAAAAAACTAAAAGGTGAAGATGCCGTTGCTTTTTCTTTTTGCGGCGATGGGGCCACAAGCGAAGGTGATTTTCATGAAGCCCTTAATCTGGCTGCCGTATGGAAATTGCCGGTAGTATTTGTCATTGAAAATAATGGCTATGGGCTTTCCACTCCCACTTCAGAACAGTACGCTTGCAAACATCTTTCTGATCGTGCTAAAGGCTATGGAATACACGGCTTCAACATTGATGGAAACAACATTTTTGAAGTGATGGAAACCGTAGAAAAAGCCCGAGAACTTGCCTTAAAGGGTGAACCGGTGCTCATTGAAGCCAAAACCTTCCGCATGCGTGGACATGAAGAAGCTTCCGGTACCCACTATGTGCCCGATGTCTTGTTTAAAAACTGGGCTGAAAAAGATCCCATCCTGCGACTTGAAAACTTTATGGAAAAGGAAGGGATTGCTGAAAAAGCTGACTTTAAAAAGGTCACTAAAGAGATCGATCAATCATTCAAAAAAGACCTTGAACAAGCACTGAATGCGGCTGACCCCATTTTCAATGAGCAGACTGAATTAAATGCAGTTTACTCTCAGGAGGCTCCCAAGCCCCCTGTTTATTCAAATGGAATTACCTACGAGAAACGATTCGTGGATGTTCTACAGTCTACCCTATGGCAGGCTTTTGAAGAAGATGATTCTTTCCTGATCATGGGACAGGATATAGCCGAGTATGGCGGGGTATTTAAAATTACGGAAGGGTTTCTCAAGGAATTTGGAAAAGACCGGATTCGAAACACTCCTATTATAGAATCAGGCGTTTTGGGAGCTTCAATGGGACTGGCTTTGGAAGGATTCAAACCGGTTGTTGAAATGCAATTCGCTGATTTCATCTCCTGTGGATTCAATCAGATCGTTAACAATATTGCCAAGACTCATTACCGGTGGTCGCCCCCGCTCAATATCACCATTCGTGCTCCACACGGCGGCGGAGTTGGAGCAGGGCCCTATCACTCTCAATCAGTGGAAGGCTTGTTCATGCAAATTCCGGGACTTAAAGTAGTGGTTCCCGGCACCGTAGAAGATGCACAGAATTTATTGTACAGTTCCCTTTATGATCCGAATCCGGTTCTCTTCTTAGAGCATAAAAAACTCTATCGAAGTCTCAAAGCAACCGTTCCCGATAAAGCTGCCTATGAGCCACTTGGGAAAGCAAAAGTTCTCAGAGAAGGCACCGATGCCACCATCATCACTTATGGGATGGGCGTACAATGGGCCTTGGCTGTTTCTGATAATTATGAAGAAAAGGACATCTCTTTGGAAGTTCTGGATTTGAGAACGCTCCTTCCATTAGATAAAGAAGCCATCCGAAAAACAGTTTTAAAAACTGGAAAAGTATTACTGCTTCAGGAACCTTCCCTCACTTTGGGCCCAGTTAGTGAGATCTCAGCCATTATATCTGAAGAATGCTTTGAGTGGCTGGATGCTCCGGTCATTCGCTGTGCTTCAATGGATACGCCAATTCCTCATGACAAAGGTTTGGAAGATGGATTTATGGCCTCCTCCTACTTAGGTGATAAACTATCAAAACTTTTGTCATACTGACCTGATTCAGTTTATTTGCTACTAACTCATTTGTTTCAAAAATATTGAAACAATTATATTTGTTTCATTTTAATTGAAACTTAAGTATAATGGATTGATCATTAAATAAATCACTGCTATGGCAAAAGGCTCCACCAAACATTACATATTGATGGCAGATGTTGTCTCAAGCAGCGAGTATGAAGCTGAATCTCTTCGCAAACAGCTTAAAGAGCTTACTGAGCGTTGTAATAAACAATTAAGTAAGAATATACTTTCCCCTTATACCATAACTTTGGGCGATGAATTTCAGGGAATAGCCACCTCCCTTGAAGCAGCGATAGAAGCCTTTTTTTTCTTCGAAGAAGAGACATTGAGAAAGCAGTATGATTTCAAACTACATTATGCCCTTCATTATGGAAAGATAGACACCAGAATTAATCCGGATATTGCCTATGAAATGATGGGCCCCGGGCTGACAAGAGCTCGTGAACTATTAGCGAGTAAAAAAAGAGGTCGTAAACGATTTGAGTTCGATCTGTCGGATGAAACTGAATCCCTGCAGTTTTCACGCTTATTTGAAGTGCTTGATGCATTTATACTTTCCTGGAAAACAGAAGATTATCCTTTGATCATAGATATGATCGAAAACGAGAATAATGCTGAGGTAGGAGAAATTCACAATAAAAACAGGGATCAAATCTGGAAGCGTCGTAAAACTTTAATGATTAATGAGTATAATCTACTGAAGGATTTCATTTTAACCTACATTAAACAATCATGAATTGGCTTTGGCTTGTTGTCTCTTACCTGATATTAGAAGCATTCATAAACGGAGTTTTTCAAATTGTAAGTAAACGTCTGAAATCGGAAGAAAAGCGCGGAATTTCAGTAGCAAAAGGTATTTTAGAACGGCTGGTATTGATCATAGGAATAATGGCGGGATATCCACAAATAATAATAGCATTCGGAGCACTGAAGATTGGGACCCGATTTCAAAAGAACAGTAAAATTTCAAATGACTATTTCCTGATCGGAAATTTCATATCGTTACTCACTGCCATCATATTTGTACTGTTCGCACAAAGTTTTTTGAATTAGTATCTAATTCGACTCAGAAATAGTTTTCATAAGCCGATCGATGAACTCATCTTTTGCTTTCACTTCCTGAAATTGTTCTAGAAGTTTTTTTCCTTCCTTTGCAGCAAAGGTCAGTTCACGAAGGTCATCATCGTGAACAAGTACTTCTTCAAATGTGTTTTTTTCTATCGCATCCAGAGTGTCATCCACATAATTGACAATATAATCTTCAATTATGGGATGGTATTCTTTGTCTAATAAATTATCCATAAGGGAGTTTGCTGATTATCTTTCACTCCCTTTTAGTTGGTTTTCAGGCGTTTGTTCCCAACTGGACATAATCTTTTATCAACTCCTGAATTTGAGCTCTTCCCCGGTTGATCCTGGATTTCACAGTTCCCATTGGAATTCCGGTAATGTCTGAGATCTCATCATAAGCCAATTGTTGAAGATCGCGTAAAATGATCACTTCACGGAAGTCTTCCGGTAATTCCATTAGTGCTTTTTCAAGCTCATCCATGCAAAGTTTTTCATGGAGAGCATCATCCTGAAGGATCGTGTTGTCCTCCAGAAGTAGCTCTCTATCATCGGGATCAGATTCATCTTTATGAATAGATACCTTATACATACGCTGCTTTTTCTTATATAAACTCTTGGCAAGATTTAGCGCAATAGTGTACATCCATGTCGAGAATTTGGCAATACGCTCATAGGAATGTTTGCTTTTATGTACTCTCAGAAAGGTCTCCTGAACCAGGTCTTCACAGTCCTGATGGTTGTGTGTGTAGCGATATAAAAAGTTATGAAGGCGATCCTGGTAACGATATACTAATTCATTAAACGCTAACTCCTGTCCATTTTGAAAATATTCCATCAGATCTTCATCGTTGTACGTTTTTACAGCTGTAGCTTGAAACGCATCCATAATAGCACTCCACAAATTTATTACGATTTATACTAATCGCGAATCTAACTTATCCGATGATTCGCTTGACCAAAAAGAATAAAATCGAAGTGGAGTCTAATGTGCTGAAGCCTTTAATGGAGCGATCTGCATCCAAAAGAGCTTCAAATATCCGGGGCATTTCCGCGTAGCGAAAATTTGAGGCGTCGTCCCAGAGTTTGTTAAAATACCAGCTACTGCCAATTCCCAACTCACTCTGGATCTGATTTTTAGCAAACCCCTTTTCGGAGAGCCTCAAAATCTGCCAGACATTTACAAACACACTGTTAAAGAACCCCACGAGACGAATTAATTCTCCCGTGTCTGATTTAGTGTGTTGCAACATCTGTTCCGAAATGTATAGCGACTGTTCCATATTTCGTGAAACAATGGCCTCTTTGAGCTCTATGGCCGTAAATTCACGATATGAACCAATTATTTTTTTAACATCAGCCTCTGAAACCGTATCAGAAGTGTCCACAAAAGTGCACACTTTATCTATTTCAGTAGACAGTAACTGTAAATTATTGCCTACAAACTGAGCCAGTAACTGGGCTGCTGCCGGTTCAATATTCTTGGAGTGATGGCTTCGAACCCAATCAATTACCCAATCAGGGATCAGGTAGTCGGCCATGCGTTCGAATTCATGGAACCCTACTTTCTTATCTTTTTTGAGGGCCTTTCCGATGTTGGTATTTCCTGCAGGCTTTTTCTCATCAAATAAAACGAGAATAGTGGTAGGGTTGGGGTTTTCTATGTAAGAAATAAAGTCATTGACATGACCACGTGGAGAATCATCATCCCCTCCTCCCTTATTTAGCTGAAGAAAGTTACGAACAATGAGTACCCGCTTTTCTGCCATCATAGGGAAACTTCTGGCAATGGACAAAGCTTGAGCCGGGGTAACATCCTGACCGTACAGCAGATCAAAATTAAAATCTTTTTGTTCGGGACGAATGACCTTTGAAAACTTTTCCAACAGTTGGTCAAGGTAAAAATCCTCTTCCCCAAAAAGATAATAAATCGGTTTAAGGTTGCCTGAGTTTAGCTCTCCTACTACCTGCTGATAAACCTGATTGCTGTTTTGTTTTCGTGCCATAGATCGCAAAGATAAGGAAAAGTGACTCTGAATGAAGTGCCAATTCCAAGTCTTCCAAAATAAATAGCGAATTCTTCTGACTTACACGGAACATAAAATTTGAAATATGGTACTAAGATTATATGAAATTGAAGAGAAGCAAAAATACCGTGACTACCACACCCAAAGCCCAATCGCCCAGCGTGACTTACATCACCGAATCAACAACAGTAACAGCCAATATTACCTGTAAGGATGATATTAGGGTTGCAGGAAAAGTTAATGGTGATATCAAAACCGATAAAAAGATCATCATCTCGAAAGAGGGAAAAGTAAAAGGTACCCTCAAATCACCAGTAGCTGATATTGCCGGAAAAGTTGACGGTGATATCATCACCTCCGGTAAACTTACCTTACGCCCAACTTCAATTGTGAATGGTAAGATTCAGGCTGAAAAACTATCTATAGAAGATGGAGCACAGTTGACAGGGGAATTTAAAGTCGGCCCGGAAAAGTTTAATCGTGAATCGAAAACCGTAACGAAAGCATCAAAATAAAGCCTCCGTCAAGAACATAGCTTAAATGATTTAAGCCCTTATTTAATATTTAAATATTTTTAGCCTCTTTATGCCAATAAATTCCAAAACATTAAATATTTTAAGGGCTCAATTCTAACGCTTATATCTTATTCAACGTGAACGAATTACACAATCCGTCCCCAATTACGAATATTGCAAAGGGTACACGGATAAAAGCAGATGTAGAAACTGACTCCATCATTCAAGTTGCCGGAAGAGTTGAAGGTGATATAACAACAAAAAGCCATTTAGTATTAGAAAAGACCGGACATATTACCGGTTCCGTTATCTGTAAGAAAGCGACTATAAAGGGGAAAATCACCGGGGAACTCAGGGTTACTGAACAACTTGAAATAAAAAATACGGCTAACCTTGATGGGTTTGTATTTACAAAAAATATTCGGGTTGAAGAGGGGGCCATTTTGATCGGCATTATTAAAGCCGGCCCCAAGATTGATGTACTCAATTCTAAGATCTCCGGTCAAAACGTGTCAAAAGTCAAAAATCAGCAAATAGATACAGAAACAATTTCTGAACCTAAAGAGTCAACCCACAAAGAAAAAGAACCTGAGAGACAACAGCCTGAAAATCGATTTCTAACTAAACTTCTTATTGGTATTCCCGGAATAATGGAATCTAATGATAATACTGAGCAGCTCTACTCAGCTTCACAGGGATTTCTTCAAGCCCTGGATTTCAACTTGGAAATATTTGATGCCCCCTCCTTTTCCCCTTATTATCAAAATCTGGCGTTTGTAATAAAAGGTACGGAAGAACAAGCAGAAGTGGCTCGTCATTTTAAAAAAGCCAAAGAAACATTAGAAACGGCTTTTTTAAAAAAAGAAGCACCTCCTGAAGCCTCAAACCTTCAAAAAGTGACGATAGAATTGACTAATGTGCTTTCTGATTTTGAACAAGTTGCTATTTTACTCGGGGAGATCCTGTTTATCAAGTTTCAATCCGGCGATGTCCAAACCATAGCGGTTGAAATTATAAATGGTGAATTAATGGATCAACTTAAGAAAAAACCAAAGTTGATCACTGATCCTGAAAAACTATACTCCCTCTTATAGATAACGTTTTTTAGGGCTTAAGCCTACCCATCATTCTTGGGAACGGAATGGTTTCTCGTACGTGCGAAAGTCCGCACAACCAAGCCACAGTTCGCTCCAACCCCAATCCATAGCCCGAGTGTGGCACACTTCCGAAGCGACGAAGATCCAGGTACCACTCAAATACTTCCTTATCCAGTCCTTCTTCTTTGATGCGTTTCTCCATCACTTCCAGATCATCCTCACGCTGAGATCCCCCAACAATTTCACCGTAGCCCTCCGGTGCCAATATATCCATTCCAAGTGCCAGCTTATTGGTTTCATCACGCTTCATGTAAAATGCTTTGATTTCAGCCGGCCAGTGGGTTACAATCAACGGCACTTCAAACTGCATCATCAATACCGTTTCGTCACTTCCACCAAAATCATTACCCCATTCAAAGTTTCGGGCAGACTCTTTCCACTTCGGAATATTACGGAGGTCTTCTTCGATCTGATCTATCCTGGCTGATATTTCTTTTACACGTTGGTCGATCTGGGCTTTTCGCCATTTCTTAGCCGATCCGTGTTCTTTTTTGATCTCTTCCTCCTCTTTCTCAAGATCAATTTGTTCTTGTCGGCGAGATTCAGCCATTTCATCCAGCATGTTAGCAGTCTCATCACTTTTAAGGATATTTACCGCTTCAGTATAGGTCATCCGCTCAAAGGCGTTCTCCGCAACTTTTACAAGTGCTTCAGTTTCACGTTCTAATATTTCGAGTTCATTATTGCACTTATCTAATACCTGAGATACAATGGCTTTTATCATATCCTCAGCCAGATCCATATTCATTTCGAGATCGTAGTATGCCATTTCGGGCTCGATCATCCAGAATTCAGTGAGGTGGCGACGAGTTTTGGATTTCTCGGCTCTGAAAGTCGGCCCGAAGGTGTAGATCAATCCATGTGCCATTGCCATCGCTTCACCATAAAGTTGACCGGTTTGAGCCAGATATGCCTTTTCTTCAAAATAATCAGTCTCAAAAAGTGTAGTACTTCCCTCGGCAGCATTTCCTGTAAAGATCGGAGAATCCATTTGAACAAAATCTCTGCCCTGAAAAAAAGTGTGGATAGCAAAGATAATTTCATTACGTACCCGCATGGCTGCCCATTGCTTCTGACTACGTAACCAAAGATGACGGTTGTTCATTAGAAACTCTACGCCATGCTCTTTTGGGGTGATGGGATAGTCTTCCGCAATTTGGTGAACAACCACATTCGATACATGGATCTCATGGCCTCCAACACTTCGGTCGTCGGCTTTAACTTTCCCGGTTACTTCCAATGAACTTTCCTGACGAAGCGAGGTAGCAGCTTCCCATACATTTTCTAAAACATCATCTTTAGCGATGACACATTGTGTTAGTCCCGTACCGTCTCTCATTTCAACAAATACCAAACTTCCGCTGCTGCGAAAATTATAAACCCAACCTTTTAGAGTAACTTCTTGGTCAACATGGTTAGAGAGGTTTTTGATGTAAGTCATTTGGATTGATTATTGATGATTTTAAATTGATGATTTTTGAAACAGGTATAAGTTTTTAGGCGCAAGGTACAAGTGGTTCTTGCGCCTTGCACCTAACTCTCCGGCAACAGTATGGCTTCCATGAATTGTTCTTCATTGAAGAAGCCTTTCACAAAGGATTGTATTTCCTCAGAAGTAACAGAATCGATATTTTCGACCAACTCGTCTAAAGTTACAAAACGGCCGAAATATAATTCACTTTTTGCAAGGCGGGTCATGCGGTTACTTGTACTTTCCTGAGATAGCAGCAGTTTTCCCTTTAACTGGGATTTTGCTTCTGCAAGTTCCTTTTCAGGAACCGGTTCTTCCTGCATTTGCTTCAATTCCTTGAGGATCAATTCCCGAACATGATCTACATACTCTTTGTCGGTTCCTACATAGATTCCCCACATTCCTGTATCAGTATAAGATTGATTAAAGGTCTGAATAGAGTAACAATAACCATATTTCTCACGCACATTTTGGTGAAGGCGTGAACTCATCCCTCCTCCTAAAACCGTATTTGCAAGAAGCAGAAGGTATTTATCATCGTGATCGAAATTCAACCCACGACGACCATAGATGTAGTGAGTCTGCTCAATGGCTTTGGTGAGGTTCAGATTTTCTTTCTTGAAAGGTGGAAGCGGTTGTTCTTTTTCATCAAGATCTTTGGCTTCGAGTTTCTCAAAATAGTTTGATACCAATTCCACCACTCTGTCGTGATCAACATTTCCAGCTACAGATATCAAAAGATTTCCTGGATAATATCTGTCTTTCATATAATCATACAGATCCTGACGGGAAAAATTTGAAACGGTATTTTCAAAACCAAGTACAGGACGACCCAATTCATGTCCTTCAAAGATCTTACTGTTGAATGCTTCAAAAATAAAATCATCCGGAGAATCCCGGTACATTTTCATTTCTTCTATAACCACCTTCTTTTCTTTCTCGATCTCTTCTTCCGGAAAAGCGGGATGAAGAACCATATCCGAAAGCACATCCAAGGCGCGGTCAAGCTGCGTATTTACACATCGGGAATAATAGCAGGTGTATTCAGATGAGGTAAATGCATTCAAATATCCCCCAACAGCTTCCATACTTAATGCTATATCGTAGGAAGATCTGGAATCCGTTCCTTTAAAAAGCATATGCTCCAGGAAATGAGTGATTCCGGCCTTTTCTTCTGTTTCGTGACGACCGCCCGTCTTGGCCCAAATACCTACCGTAACGCTTTTCACACTTTCAATATGCTCCGTAACAATACGAAGACCGTTTGGTAAAGTGCTCTTATTTACAAAATCAATTTCTTTAGTGTCTTGCATTTGATGTATCTAAAATATTCTGTTTCATGAATTTTAACCGAAATAGCAGCCAAAAAGTTGACTCATATAAGTCTCAAAAAAATGGCGCTCCTTCAATTGAAAGAGCGCCAAATATAACAAGGTTTAAACTAAAGACTTACTCTTCTTCGTCTTTAGCAAGCAATGCTTTTCTGGAAAGACGGAGTTTATTACCCGGCTCAACTTTAAGCAGCTTAACTTCTATCATATCACCAACGCTCATGAATTGATTTACATCTTTCACATGTTCGTGAGCAACTTCGGAAATATGAAGCAGACCGTCTCGACCCGGTGCGATCTCAACAAAAGCACCAAAGTCTTTAATTGACTTCACTTCACCTTTGTAGGTCGCGCCTTCTTCAAGCTGACCTGTGATGGCTTTAACTCGGTCTTGAGCTTCTTTTGCTTTTTCAAGACTATCGGCAGAAATGGTGATCTTACCTTTTCCACTTTCATCTTCCTCGATCCAGATCTCAGTGTCTGTTTCTTTCTGAAGCGTCTGAATTACTTTTCCGCCAGGACCAATAACCGCACCGATCATATCGCCGTCAATTGTCATATTGATGAATTGAGGAGCAAACTCGGATAGTGTTTCGCTTGGTTTTGAAATGGTTTCAGCCATTTTACCAAGTATGTGCAGGCGTCCTGTATGAGCTTGTTTAAGAGCTTCTTCCATTACTTCAAATGAAATGCCTTTTACTTTCATATCCATCTGGCAAGCGGTGATACCATCAGCGGTACCGGCTGTTTTAAAGTCCATGTCACCCATAAAATCTTCTTCGCCACGGATATCAGAAAGCACAACGGAGTTGTTCTCCCCAACAATCATTCCCATTGCAATACCTGCAACCGGCTTTTTGAGGGGAACTCCGGCACTCATAAGCGCCATAGAACCACCACATACGGAAGCCATAGAAGATGAACCGTTAGATTCGGTAATATCAGAGATAATGCGGATTACATATCCGAAATCATCAAATGATGGCATCATCATTTTGATAGCACGTTCTGCAAGGTGACCATGACCAATTTCACGTCGGCCGGGTCCACGCATAAATCCTGCTTCGCCAACAGAGTATGGAGGGAAGTTGTAATGCAGATAGAATTTCTTGTCTTCTTCGTCAAACAATGTATCAACACCCTGAGCATCTTTCTTGGTCCCTAAAGTTACTGACACAAGTGCCTGTGTTTCACCACGGGTGAAGATCGCAGAGCCGTGTGTTCTGGCAAGGTAACCGACCTGAGTCCAGATATCGCGAACGTCTTCCGGAGAACGACCGTCAATACGACGTTTTTTCTCGAGGATCATGTTGCGAAGCTCTTCTTTCTCAATATCACCTAAGATATCTTTGATCGTTCCGATCTCATCTTCATGCTCTTCTTCCAGTTCAGCAACAACGCTGTCTTTGGCTTCTTTAAGCTTGGCCATGTATTCTTCTTTACCAAGGCCGATGTTAACTACATCTTTGATCTTGTCAGTTGCTAAACCACGAACTTTTTTCTCGATCTCTTCAGGATAACCTTCAGCAACAAATTCACGCTTAGGCTTGCCGTATTCTTCTCTCAGTTCTTCCTGAAATTCACATAATGTAATAATAGAGGCGTGAGCTGCTTTAATTGCACCCAGCATTTCTTCTTCAGAGATCTCTCCCATTTCGCCTTCCATCATCAATACTGAATCGGCAGTACCACCAACGATCATGTCGATATCGCTGTCTTTTAATTCTGTAAGGGTCGGGTTGATAATATATTCACCATTCACACGACCAACTCTCACTTCAGCCATCGGGCCTTCGAAAGGTGCGTCAGAAATATGCAAAGCTGCAGATGAACCAAATGCACCTAATACATCACCGTCATTTTCTCCGTCTGAAGAAAGTACGCTTGAGATGATCTGTGTTTCACATAAATATCCTTTAGGAAATAATGGACGCAAACTACGGTCAATTAAACGACTTGATAATACTTCTTTTTCAGAAGGACGTCCTTCCCGTTTCATAAATCCACCGGGGAAACGTCCGCCGGCTGAAAAACTTTCTCTGTGATCAACAACCAGCGGGAAAAAGCCCTGACCCGGTTTCGGTTCCTTTGCACTCACAGCGGTACATAACACCTGGGTATCACCCATGCGAACCACTACAGCGCCATCGGCTTGCTTGGCAATCCGGCCTGTTTCTACTGAAAGCACCTTTCCCGGTGCAAATTCTACACTTCTTATTTCTTCTTTCATTTGTCTTTTTGTCTTTTTGATTTACTAAATCCCGCCTACAACAGATAAGAAATAATGGCGGCAGGATAAATTGAAAAAGGCTCCACGATGGAGCCTTTTGGATAACATAAACTTACTTACGGATACCGAGTTCTTTGATAAGTTCTCTGTACTTCTCGATGTCGTTTTTCATGAGGTAGTTTAACAACCTTCTTCTTTTACCAACCATTTTCAACAAACCACGACGTGATGCGTGATCTAGTTTATTGTCTTGTAAATGTTCGGTCAGGTCGTTAATTCTTTTGGTTAGAAGGGCAACTTGTCCTTCGGTGGAACCCGTATCGGTTTCACTTTTACCAAACTTCTTAAAGATTTCTTTTTTGTCTTCTGCGGTTATGCTCATTGCAATGGTTTAATTAGTACTTGTATAAATCGATTTATAGTTAACAAAGATAGGGGTTTTTCGGGAAAGCAACAATGCTTTGATTGATGATTTATTATTGATGAGTGATGATTGAGCGGGTTTTATAATTTGCCTGTACTTCGATTGTATATAAAAGAGAAATATCCCGGTACACTAACATGAACTTCCACCCTCCTCTCACTGTAATTCTTGAGGATAAGCAACCTTTCGTATTTTGATATTAAATCGGTTTTATTCATTTTATCCCGATCATTTTAAAAATTACATGAATAAAACTTGCGTACGGAGCAAGGATAACATGAATAGCATTGGTGATATGCCGATGTTAGGGTACATTAAAAGAATATGGAAAAATTTGACACATTCATTTCCTATGCAGGAGAAGATAAGCAATTCGCAAATGAAATTGTTGGAGCTTTAAAAGCTAAAGGATTTAAAGTTTGGTATGCCCCAATTGAGTTGACCGTTGGGAATAAATTACTTGACTCCATTGAAAAAGGGATGAGTAAATCTAAATCAGGAATTCTACTAATTAGCTCACATTATCTCGAGAAAGGTTGGACAAACTATGAAATGGATACTTTAGTTCGTCAACACATTGAAATAAGTAAGAATATTTACCCAATTTGGCATAATGTTTCAAAAGAAAAGGTTGAAGCCAGGCACTCGGGCCTTGGAGGTATTGTCTCTTTGAAAACGGAAATAGGGTTTTCTAAAATTATAAGTGAGTTGACAAAAGTTCTATCAAATTTTGCTCCATCGGTAGGAGTATTGCCAAATTATGAATCTCCAAAATTTCGTTTTCTTCAAGGTCGTGGTGAAATATTAATTGGTCAAGATGGGCCAGCTACAACAATCTGGGAATTTTTAGTCCATTCAAAAGATAATGAATACCCTCTGTATATTGATGGCGAAACTTTTCATAAACGAGATCTTCTTTTGAAAGCTGCCGAATTATTACCTCATATTCCGGAAGTAGTAAAAAATTGGGTGCAGGAAGAAGGGTATCAAAAAATATGGGAAATGTGTGAACAATCTGGAATTAATCCTCATACCTTTCAATGAATAGAAAGCAACAGCTATAGGTCAAGCCGCACAACCACAAGTGTTAGAAAGCGGCTCAGCCCACAGCCTCGACCGTTAGCGCATATTTGAAAACAAACTAGAAACAGAAATATGACCAAAATGAAACAAAGTCTTTTACTCTTGACAATAGTCGGAACTTTAGTATCGTGTCTAAATAACGATAATACCAAAAATGGAACTAATACGGACAAAACAATTGAAAAGGCAGAGACATACGAACAATTTAAAGTGGATTATTCCTTAAGTGGAAATTCACTTGAAGTTTCTATTTTAACAGATCTTCCTGACAACATACAAGTCTCTTTGTCAGTTAGTCGCTCATATTGGGAAAAAGAAAACCCATCTGAATATTCAGTTGCCTATATATCTGAACAATCAACTATAGGAGAATGGAAAAACACCCGTACAATTTTTCTTGACAATCAAAAATGGAAAGATGATTTAGTAGCTAAACAAAATGAAATGGCTGCATCAGGTCTTGGTTTTGATGTTGACAAAATTTCAGATAGCATAAAAATTTATGCTGTTGTACAATTTTCAAATGACCCGTATCCCAACTTTAATGAAAAAAGTATGGGAAAAGACGAAATTATTTTTCATTTCCCAATTGACGTGAAAGTTGAAACAGAGTCAGAATATGGAAACTTTCATTCACTTGAAACAAGTAAGATTTATTCCGTTTCCAAAACAACTCCTCTTATGCCAGAACTCAACCCTTCCAACCCGATTGCAGCAATCAATAAAATGAAAGAATTGGCACCAGAAAGTAGAATAAAAATACTAGCTGTCAAGAGTAAGAGCAATACTCCTTGGTATGAAGTACAAGCCTTTGATAAAAGTGACAAGTCTATTGGCACAGGGTGGATAAATAGTACAGCTTTAATAGGACAGGAACTCCGTGTAATCAAATAAAGAAAAACGTGTTGTAGCAATGCATATAGCTTTTAGCGGGTGGAAGCTTAAATTCAAGGTTTCCAATGTTTAACTAAGTTCGCCACGAGCGAACAGGTAAGTACTTCAAAACCTCCACGCACCATATGCTTGAATCTTAGCGATAATTAGAAAGCAAACCATCAAATGATTGAAATAAACAGGATTTTAATTCAATTAGATAGTGCGGTAAATTGTGCTAATTCACCTTATCCTCAGAAAAAAAGTATTGCTGTCATACTATTTGATAATTTGATAGAAGTGCAGTTGTACAAAAGAGCTGAAAATAGCTTTATATGGGACAGAACAACATGGTATAATGGAAGTAGATTTCATGATTCGAGGACTCGTAATAAAGCTTTAAGCTATTATGATAATCTTTTAAAATTTTCTAAGGATAACAAAGTAATTAACCAGAGTGACTTTGAAATTCTTAAATACGCACATAGCATTCGAAACAGTGTCTATC
This sequence comes from Gracilimonas sp., assembly GCA_040904925.1. Classification (GTDB taxonomy): domain Bacteria; phylum Bacteroidota; class Rhodothermia; order Balneolales; family Balneolaceae; genus Gracilimonas. The sequence continues at coordinate 372,929 of JBBDSP010000006.1, forward strand.
ACAAGGGAGATCTAAACGAATTAAAGATTGAATTAGCACTCCTGATATACTATGATTTTACAAAGAACACGTTGTTAAAATGGGGAAGTCCAAATAGCCTAATTGGTTATACTAATTTACCGGGTTATGAAAAAATAGATTTTGGTCAAGGATTAAGTGATGAAGTGCTTCCGGAGCATGAGAAGTATTTTGAATCTGCTTTAAATACAATTCTTGGAAAGCTGAAAATGACTGAAAACTTAACGAAGACAATTCAGAGAATCCTTCGAAAACAAATTGAGAGAATAGAATGGTCAATTGAATTTATATCCAAGGAATCCAAAACTATAAATTTTTATGATGTCCTCGGTAGATTTTGGTATTTAAATTCAGACTTCTTTGAATATTATAAGGATGGTAGAAAACCAAAAAATTTAGATAGTATATTGTTATTGTATGGGTTTCTTCGTGAACATCAGGATTATCTTGACGACATTCATGACCTCAAAATTCGACAACAAAAAGGAAAGAAATTACTTCGACAATACCGGGCAAACAAGAATGGGAAATATCCACATTGGACAAACCTTGACAGAATAAAGTCAAGAATTAATAGCATGAAAGACAATGAACCGGAAAAATCTTTAAAAAACTTAATGGACATTGAAAGTAAAATAGCTCATTTATACACAGACCTTGATGAAGCGTCTTCTGATTTGGATGGATACATCATGGAGCTTGTAGACAGAGCGAAAGGAAAATAACTACCCCCAACACAATATAAAACAGTTGGGGTACATTAGAAAAAATCCTCCCAAATCATATAGCATAGATGAAAATAGAGATTGCTGAATCATTAATTTATAGTTATTTAAAACATTCCGAAGGTTGTCGAATTGTTCAAACTAATTGGAGTACGAGCGGAAATTGGATTGTTACGGAATACGAAACTGAAAGAGCAAGAGAATTATTTCAAAATATTTCTACTTCAGAATATTTTAGCGGAATTTTTAAGAACAGTTCTTTTGACCAACTAATTAAGCAAGCCGAAATTGATGTTATGGGAATAAATACAGCCGAAGAAACAGTTTACGGAATTGATGTAGCATTTCATTCTGCTGGATTAAATTATGGAAGTAAAAAAGAAACTGCATTTAGAATTATTAAAAAGATTTTTAGAACCATTTTTATAATGCAATCCTACTTCGATGAAAACGAGAAATTTAATTCATATTTCATTACGCCAAAAGTCAATCCTGCAACTAAAGTTGTAATTGAAGATTTGATGTTAAAAGCAAAAGAAGTAATTAACGATGAAAATATTGCGATTGACTTTATCTCAAATGAACAATTCTATTCCGACATTGTAGATTCACTTTTGGAAAATGTAGACGAAGAACACGATACGACTGAATTGTTTTCACGAGCAATAAAATTAATGAAACTTGACAATCGTAAAGTACATTCGACTGAAATAGCTTCTAAACCAGTCCTTAATCAAGTTTCGAGTAAAAAAAGAAAAGTTAATGGAATGAAAATCGGACAATTTGTTCAACATAGTTTTAGAAGAGCGTTTGAACAAAATCTATTGTCTGCAAGTGAGATAAATAAGCTACAAAAACCTGAATATTCTAAACGAACTTTCAATTCGAATTTTGAGATTTTAAGAAATAGAAATCGACCAATCGAAGATGAATACGGTAGAAAAAGATATTATGCGAGAGAAATATTTTGTGGTAATTATTATTTGACTTCACAATGGATTGAACCACAATGGGAATTGTTACTCGATTGGCTGAAAAGAATTGGATATGAATATAAAAATAACGCAACCTAACACCGTGTAACAAGCATTACTTCTGATTTTCCTTTTGGGAAATCCTCGCAAGCGTGAAGACTTGTGTTTTTCAACTATATTAGTTCTTAAACCACGCAACGCCTTTTAAACAAACACGTTTTAGCACATTTGACAATCCGAAAAAACAAATATCATAACCAAGAAATAGAAATATGCCAAATTACATAGATGGCTTTGTCCTTCCTGTTCCACGAATTCACCTGAACGAATACAGGAGTGTGGCTGAAAAGGTAGCTGAAATTTGGAAAGAGTATGGTGCAATTGCTTACTTCGAATTTGTTGGTGATGATTTGTCTTTAGAAGGCACGAAATCTTTTATAGAAACCGTAGATGCAAAAGAAGACGAGGAAATTGTATTTGGTTGGGTCGTTTTTCCTTCAAAGAAGATCCGTGATTTAGCCAACAAAAAAGTTCCCACAGACCCAAGAATGAAAGAATTAGTCGCACCATTGACCGATGCTGAAAAATTGATTTTTGACGCCAGTAGGATGACCTATGGAGGATTCAAACCTCTTGTACAATCGAGCGACTAGGTGAAAAATAAAGTGCTACAACAGCATCTTAGTAAACATTGTGTTTCTTAATATCTCTATAATAAATCTAATGAAAGCAATTTTATTAAAGGAATACGGATCGCCGAATGTTCTTGAGATTGGGGAAGTTAAAAAACCGATTCCGAAGGAAAATGAAGTCTTGGTAAGAATTCACTCAGCATCCATCAATGATTGGGATTGGGGGTTGGTCAGGGGCAAACCATTTGTGATTCGTTTGTTTTTCGGTCTAAGAAAGCCCAAAATAAGAATTCCTGGGGTAGACGTTTCCGGGAAAATCGAAGCGGTGGGCGGTAATGTGAGTTCCTTTAACATCGGTGATGAGATATACTGCGATCTCTCAGAATGCGGATTTGGCGGATTTGCCGAATACGTTTGCGTACCAGAAAAACATTTGTCCAAAAAACCTTCCAATATTAGTTATAATGATGCCGCTGCCCTGCCACATGCAGGATTGCTCGCTCTTCAGGGACTTGTAGAGAAGGGAAAGGTGAAATCCGGACAGAATATCCTGATCAATGGTGCCGGAGGCGGTGTCGGAACCTTGGGAATTCAAATCCTGAAATCATATGAGGTAAAGGTAACCGGTGTTGACAGTGCCAAAAAACTTGATTTGATGAAATCGCTGGGATTTGATAGCGTGATGGATTATAAAAAAGTGGACTTTACCGATACCGGAGAAAAATATGACCTTATCCTTGATACAAAATCAAACAGATCCGTATTTAAATATGCACGATCCCTCAAAAAGAATGGCACGTATATTACGATGGGAGGATCGATGTACAGATTATTCGAAATAGCATTGTTAGGTTCGCTAATATCAGTTTTTACTGGTAAAAAGCTTAAGGTACTCATTCATGAACCAAATAAAGATTTAGACCAGTTTTCTAAACTTGTGGAAAAGGGACTAATAAAACCTGTTGTTGATGGCCCCTACGGATTTGATAAGATCCCTGAGTTGATTCAATATTTCGGCGAGGGCAAGCATTTGGGAAAGATTGTAGTTGAAATTGAAAAATGAAAGAAATACAGATCAAAAAATATGTCAGATACTTGTTTGGTGTATCTGTACTATTGTTTATCCTGAACAAGCTATATCTAAGACCGTGGATCTTAGAAAATGAATGGTCAGGTTCTGTATTGATACTAACCCATTCAATTCCCAATCTTCTGGAAGCAATAATAGGGACTCTCCTACTGACTGGAATCCTCTTACAGCTACATCAATCTTTTATTAAAGAAACGAGACCTGTTAAAGATATATACATCCATGTTTGTGCAGTTTTTCTTGCTGCAATTTATGTACTATCCCAGGAACTGAGATTTCATAACCTTGGGGGAAACAATGTCTATGATCCTTATGACGTGATTGCTTCTGTAACGGGATTGATCGGAACCTTTATAGTTATTCAGGTATTTGGGTTTGTGTATAAAAAATAAAAATATGCCATTAAAGTGTATTTTAGATAAAATCTAAAAAGTGATTAAAATGAAAAACCAATTATCACCGGAGCAACAGGAAGAACTACTCAATACCTTAAAAATGCGTTTTGAGGAAAATACATATCGCCATGAAGGTATTGATTGGATAAAAGTACAAGCAAGGCTTGAAGACAAACCCGAAAAACTATGGTCGCTCCAACAAATGGAAGAAACTGGCGGAGAACCGAATGTTGTTAGGTATGATAAGGAGGCAGACGAGTTTATTTTTTATGATTGTTCAACGGAAAGTCCTGATGGGCGCCGAAGCCTCTGTTATGACCGGGAAGCGCTTGAATCAAGGAAAAAGCACAAGCCTGAAAACAGTGCTTTAGATTTGGCCGATAAAATGGGAATAGAGCTATTAACGGAAGCAGAATATCGGGAACTGCAAGAATTGGGTTCCTTTGATACCAAAACTTCAAGCTGGCTGAAAACACCGGCTGATATAAGAGAGCTGGGCGGGGCTATTTTTGGGGATTACCGTTTTGGCCGTGTCTTCATCTATCATAATGGAGCAGATTCGTATTACGGGGCCAGAGGATTTCGTGGTTCTCTAAGGGTTTGAAGTATGCATTGCTCTACAGGAAAAACCCAATATTCCACTAAAGCCTTGGCAGAATCGGCGCTTATCGAGATTCATATTGACCGGAATTTCCCTCCAGATCAGGGTCCACAAAATGTGTACAAATGTGAGTTTTGTGGGGATTGGCATCTTACCAGTAAATCGCCAAACCGTAATGAGCGGTTACAAAAGATGATCGATTCCGGAGAAATGAGGTTAAAGCAACAGGCAAGGAAATGGGAATAATTTTATGTTCTGATTCTAATAAGTTCATTCTAATTACAGAGCCTGTAATATCCAGGCTTTTAAATAGTACCAATATTTGGTATTTTAAATAAAAAGAGTAGATATGAGCAAAAATACTTCCATCACGCTTAATGATCATTTTCAAGATTTCATAAATAAAGAAATCTCTTCAGGCCGATATAATAACACCAGCGAAGTCATAAGAACTGCCCTTCGCTTGCTTCAGCAGCATGAAGAAAAATTAGAATCATTGAGAATCGCTTTAAAGAAAGGAGAAGAAAGCGGATTTATTGAAGATTTTAATGCAGAGGCAAACCTGAAGGATCTTCATAAAAATCACTTATGAGTGTTCCCAAATTCAAGATCAGCAGGGAAGCACGAAATGACTTGAATGAAATCTGGTTATATACATTTGATAATTGGTCAAGAGAACAAGCAGACCGGTACTATAATCTGATACTATCAGAACTAAATTATTTAGCCGAAAATCCTTTTGCAGGTAAATCTATTGATCATATTAGAAAAGGCTACAGATCCTCAAAGGTTAAATTTCACCTTATATTTTATATCATAGATCAGGATAACAAAACAGTACAAATAATTAGAATACTACATGAAAAAATGGATATTGAAGCCCGATTCAAGAAATAAACGTTCTTTACTTCAATAATTCCAAACTCTCTTTCTTGTCCTGATCAAGTTGCTTTTTCAGCTCCTCTACCCCATTAAACTTCTTCTCATTCCGAATACGATCCAAAAAACGAACCTGTATGGTTTCTCCGTAGATTTTCTTTTCGAAATCAAAAATATGTACCTCAATAGTTCGCTCCGGATCATCAAAGGTCGGACGAACACCAATATTCATCATCCCGCCATACCATTCACCTGAAACCCTGACCTTAACGGCATAAACGCCATTTTTGGGGATTACTTTGTTTTCATGTTCAGGCTTAAGGTTTGCTGTAGGATAGCCAATAGTTCGCCCTCGTTCATCGCCATGCATCACAATTCCATTGAGCAGGTAGTTACGGTTCAGATAATCGGCAGCTTTATTAACATTTCCTTCTTCAGCAAGCGTCTTTCTGATTACCGTACTGCTGATGGTAACCTCTCCCATTTCTTCTTTTGAAACCACGTAGGCATCAAAACCTAATTCTTTGCCGAGTTTCTCAATAGTTTCGATAGTCCCCTCTCTGTCGCGCCCAAAATGATGGTCATAACCAATTACAAATTCACTTACTCCCACTTTATCATAAATGATATCGCGAACGAACTCTTCAGAGGTTAGCAGGGAAAAGTCACGGTCGAAAGGAATTACCAGTAAAACATCAACCCCAAGATCCTGTAGGATTTCACAGCGTTCTTTAAGAGTGGTCAATAGTTTGATACCACCTTTGCCGGGAGTTATGATCTCTCTTGGATGTGGATCAAAAGTCACAACCACACTTCGGGCATCTCTGCCCCGGGCTTTCTCAACTACGGCATTAATTAATTTCCTGTGGCCTTTATGGACTCCATCAAAAGTACCAACCGTAACTACGGTATTAGGTTGATGGGTTATATTTTTAAGCTCGATTAACTTTCCCATATTTCCTTTAACTGATCTCCCATATCGTGAGGAGTTAATGCATCTTCAATTAAAAAGTGTCCGATTGCCGTGCGTTCAAGTCCACTTAAGTAAGCTTTTGAATGTAAGGCTTCTCCCAGATCTCTGGCAAGTGATCGAATATATGTTCCCTTGCTGCAGGTGGTTTTTAAGGTCAACTTAGGAGGATCAAATTGAACGATCTCGTGCTTATGAAATGTAATTTGTCGAGGCAAACGCACTACTTCTTCCCCTTTACGGGCAAGCTCATACAATTTTTTTCCCCCATATTTAAGTGCAGAATACATAGGAGGAATTTGTTCTACGGTTCCGGTGAATTCCTCTGCAAGAACTGACTCAATTTTTTCTTTGGTGATGTGATCCCAGTCTGCTTCTTCGGTTATATCGCCTTCTGCATCATATGTGGTAGTAGACTTCCCAAAAGTGATCTCAGCAGTATAGACCTTGGGCAGATCCTGAATTAGAGAAATGGATTTAGTTGCTTTTCCACAGCAGAGAATAAGCATACCTGTGGCGAGAGGATCAAGGGTGCCAGCATGACCTGTTTTTTTGACCCTTATTCTTTTGCGAAGAAATTTTACAACATCAAAACTTGACCACTCAATAGGCTTATCGATCAGGAAGATGGCCCCTTTTTTCAGATCCGTGTCTTTGGTTGGCATATTATTTTTGCCATAAACAGGAATCTCATCCAAAGGAATAGCAATGGGCATTTTTTAGTCTTCGCTAGGTGATTCAGAGTCTTCTTCCGGGATATCAACTTTTTTAAGAAGCTGCTCCATCTTATTCACTATTTCAGCGGTGTCATCTTCGTAGAAATGTAACTCAGGAATTTTACGAACCTGATTCTTTATCCTCGAGGCCAGTTCATATCTGATCGCATCTATTTGATTATCAATAAATTCGTACACGGGTTTATCATCTCTTCCGGGAGAAAAAACACTAAGATAAACTTTGGCAATAGAAAGGTCGTCTGTCATTACCACATTCGTAACCGTTACAAAAGTATCGCTTGGCTGATATGATTTTTGGATGATCTCACCAAGATCGCGTTTAATAACTGCAGCTAATCTTTCAGGTCTGAAACCCATAATATGAGGTAAGAGTTTATTTAAATATTCAATTCTAAAAGAGAGGAGATGACCCGCTATTTCTCAATTGCGGTTCACTAATTACCCTGCAGAATCTTCGAGGGTACGTTTCTCTTCAGTGATCTTGTAGCTTTCAATCTGGTCGCCGACTTTAATATCATTGTATCCCTTAATACTGATACCACACTCGTAGCCGGAAGCTACTTCTTTGACATCATCTTTAAAACGTTTAAGGGCATCAATTTCGCCATCATAAACAACTACTCCGTCTCGCACCAATCGAATTGGATTGTTTCGTTCGATCTTGCCTTCTGTCACATAACAACCGGCAATGGTACCTACTTTAGATACTTTGAAGATCTCACGAACATCGACAACACCCATCATTTGCTCTTTCAATTCAGGAGACAGCAAGCCTTCAAGTGCATCTCTGACTTCATCAACTGCATCGTAAATTACGCTGAAGAGACGAATATCAATTTCTTCTTCTTCGGCCAACTTACGTGCTTGAGCCGTTGGGCGAACCTGGAACCCAATGATGATAGCGTCTGAGGCAGAAGCTAAAAGTACATCCGATTCAGAAATAGCGCCCGCTCCTGTGTGAATGATATCAACGGAAACTTCATCCGTTCCTAATTTCTGGAGTGAACCGGACAAGGCCTCAATAGAACCGTCCACATCAGCTTTGATAATGATGTTCAATTCTGAGACTTCACCAAGTGCCAGACGACGAGAAATATCATCCAGTGTCATATGTTTCGTTGATCGCATCGCCTGCTCACGTCGTATCTGCATACGCTCACTTGCAATTTCTTTCGCGGTTTTCTCATCTTCAGCAACAATTAGTTTATCACCGGCCTGAGGCATTTCATCAAATCCCATAAGCTGAACCGGAGTTGATGGACCTGCTTCCTGAATTCGTTTACCTCGATCATTTTCCATTGCACGGACACGGCCAAAACAAGGACCTGCAACAAAGGGATCCCCAACTTTAAGAGTGCCGCCCTGTACCAGGATGTTTGCTACAATACCTTTTCCTTTATCAAGTCGGGCTTCAAGTACAACACCATCTGCACGACGATCTGGATTTGCTTTTAGTTCAAGTAGCTCAGCTTCGATCAATACTTTTTCAAGCAAATCTTCTATTCCCTGACCCGTTTCTGCAGAAACTTCAGCATACTGAACTTGTCCACCATATTCCTCAACAATAACATCATGCTCAGAAAGTTCGGCTTTGATCCTGTCAGGATTAACTCCCTCGAGATCCATTTTATTAATAGCAACAACAATGGGAACACCTGCGGCTTTAGCGTGATTGATCGCCTCAATAGTCTGAGGCATCACAGAGTCATCGGCAGCAACTACAAGAATTACAATATCTGTTGCCTGAGCACCACGGGAACGCATAGCAGTAAAGGCCTCGTGACCCGGAGTATCAAGGAATGTAATCTCATTATCGTTATGCAATACCTGATAAGCACCAACGTGCTGGGTAATACCACCGGCCTCGCCTGCTGCTACTTTCTCTTGGCGAATGTAATCAAGCAACGAGGTTTTACCATGATCAACGTGACCCATGACTGTAATTATAGGGGCACGATCTTCAAGATCTTCTTCGTCATCCTCAGGGATAGTCAATTCCTCATCTAATTCCTCAGCATCAATAAATTCTACTTCCTTGCCGAATTCCTCTGCCACCAATTCAATAGTACCGGCATCCAAACGCTGGTTGATGGTGATCATCAATCCAATAGACATACAAACGGAGATAATATCATTTACGCCAACATCCAGAAGATCAGCCAGTTCGTTTGCGGTAATAAACTCGGTAGTCTCTATAATATCTGACTCCAGTTCTTCCATTTCCGCCTGCTTCTGCAGCTCTTCCTCACGCTCTTCTTTACGTTCTCGGCGACGTTTAGAGCGCTTGCTTCCCACGGTTTTAGAAGATTGCATCTTCTTCATGGTCTCGCGCATCATCTTATCTACATCCGTCTCATCGATCTCAGTCTTTTTCTTCCGTTTCTTCTTGGAAGACTTTCTAGTTTTTGAACTGCTATCGTCTTTTTTAGATGAGCCGCTGCTGTCGTCTTTGCGATCTTTACGACGCTTTCTGGTCTTACGTTTTTTCTTGTCAGCTATATCACTTGTAAAGGAAGCCTTACCTAAAACTTTGGTGCCTTTCAGTTTTCCTGCAGCTCCACGAATAATTTCTTCACTTTCTTTCGCTTCATCTTCATCAGAATCTGATTCGGTTTCAGCCTCTTCTGCCTTGGATTCCTTATCGTCTTCTTTTGCCTCTTTTTTCTCTTTCTTGGCTTTGGCTTTTTCTTCTTTCTCTTTTTCAGCCTTTGCCTTCGCTTTTTTCTCAGCCTCTTCTTTTTCAGCTTCCGCTTTTTTCTTTTCAGCCTCAGCCTCTTTCTTAGCTTCAGCTTCTTTTTTCTTAGCCTCTTCTTCTTTGGCTTCTTTTTCAGCTTTTTCTTTAGCCTTGGCTTTTGCTTCTTTCTCTTTTTTGTCCTGATCTTCTTCAGGCTCAAGATCTAACTCATCCTGAGTTTCCTCTTTAGGTTCAAGGTCAGCTGTTTCATCCTCAGGCTCCAAACCAACACTTTCTTCCATGGGCTCAAGCACGTTATCGATAGTTACGCTATCGTTGCGCTGATTCATCATTTGGCTTCGGCGGCTTTCATACTCTTCACGAGCTTTTTCTTTATCAGCACTTTTCGCTTTATCCTCACCATATACTTCATCCAAAGCCGTATACATTTCCGGCGTAATCTTGAAGTTTGGGCGATTTGCTGCGTCAAAGCCGTTGTCATTTAATGTATCCACAATAGATTGCGTAGCAACATTAAATTCCGCTGCAACTTTAAATAATGGTTTGGGTCTTTTAGACGTCATAAATGGGTTTTAAATGTGAGCTTGTTAAACTAAGAATTTTTAAGTGGAATTGCCGATTTAAGCCTCGTCCTCAAATTCGTATGCAATTACACTCATAATTTTCTCAGCAAGCTCGGGATCTATTTGTTCGTTCGTTCTGCTTACTAATTCTTCTGCATTCAATTCCAGCACAGCACGGGCAGTGTCACAGCCAATGTCGTGTAATAACTGAATGGCTTCAGGTCCAAAATCAACTTCAAACTCGTCGATATCAATATCGTCTTCTTCTTCAACTTCACGATATACATCGATCTCTACTTCAGCCAGCTTGGAGGCAAGGCGAATATTCACCCCTCCTTTACCAATAGCTTTGGAAACCTCATCGGCAGGTACCAAAACGTTCGCATGTTTGTTTTCTTCGTCCAGTTCAACCTTTAATACTTCAGCAGGCTGCAAGGCGCGTTTGATAAACTCAATTCTATCAGGGGTGAAATTGATCACATCAATATTCTCATTCTGAAGTTCACGTACGATCGCGTGAATTCGAATCCCTTTCATCCCAACACAAGCTCCAACCGGATCTACGCGCTCATCATGGGAAAGTACCGCAACTTTAGAACGGTCGCCGGGTGAACGTGCAATTCTCACCAATTCAATAATACCATCAAATACTTCCGGGATCTCATTTTCAAAAAGTCGCTCAAGGAATAATTCCGAAGTCCTTGAAATAATAACAGTTGGATTACCATTGCGCATGTGCACTCCGGTAACTACCGCGCGAATGGTATCGCCTTTGCGGTAACGATCTTTGTAGATCTGTTCACTTTTTGGAAGCAACAATTCCACTCCGTTGTGATTCACAAGAATGTCTTTATTCTGACGAACCTGGTATACATCACCCAGAATAATCTCTCCTACACGATCTGTGTAATCTTCATAAATATTGTCTTTCTCGATCTCACGGATACGCTGGGCAAGTTGTTGACGTGCCATTGTTACTGCTCGGCGGCCAAAATCAGTGATCTGAATTTCCTGTGCAAGTTCATCATAAAGTTCAGCATCCGGATCAACTTTTAAAGCATCTTCCAGAGATATTTCTGCTACCGGGTCAGCCAGCTCATCAGCAGGAACAACTTCCTGTACGTGCAAGATTTGAATCTCTCCACGGTCAGCATTCAGGATTACCTCAAAGGCGTCATCAGACTCATATTTTTTACGGATCATAGTGCGGAATACATCTTCCAAAATGGAAAGAAGCATATCACGGTCTATGCCTTTCTCATGAGCGATCTCGGCAAATGAGGAGATAATCTGTTTTGATAATTCGTTCTGCATCAGTTTAGCTTAATTAAATTACTGGGATGATTTTGGTTTCAACAATTGCTTCAAAGGGAATTTCAGTCTCTACTTCTTCTTCATCAGTTATAGCAACCGTATCTTCCATGATACCGGTAATAACGCCTTCGATCTTTTTATACTCACCGGTGTTATTCTTGAATTTGATGGTAGCAACACGTCCTTCATTTTTCTTGTATTGACGCTTATCACTCAAAGGACGACTTAAACCCGGCGAAGAAACATTCAGCCTGTATTTATTATCAAACAGCTCATGTGCTTCAATCAAAAATCCAAGTTCTTTACTGATTTTAGAACACTGATCAATATTCACACCGCCGGCTTCATTATCCAATAAGAGCCAAACTTCATTCAGGCCGCCTCCCGTTTTCAGCTCCACATCTACAACAAAGAGATCGTGTTCTGCGGCAAGCGGTTCCGCTAAGTCTTTAATATTTTGTATGATATCTATCTGCATTTCCATCAAATTCTGAAACAAAAAAAAGCGAGTGCCTTCCGACGCTCACTGCCCTTCTAAGGTAGCTCTATTTCGTCTAAATTTCAATGAATCAAACAGATTGAAAGCAGATTCATTTTTTGGTTATCCAGTTTTGGCTTAATTTGTAATGGTAATCAATTATTATAATCACCAGTACTAACTTTTATCCTATGAAATCTTCATCCACTGCCCTTCTTTTCAGCCTGTTTTTTTTAGCTTCAATTATATCATGCGCCAACAAGGATTCTAAGGAGGAACAAGCTCCGAAAAAAGGAGCTCAGCTTGAACTTACAGAAGAGGTGACATTCCTAAATTCGGATGGGGATGTAATTTCAACAATAAGAGCTGCGCTTGCGGATGATCAACAATCCAGAAATCAAGGGCTCATGGATGTGAATGAATTACCGGAAAATGCTGGAATGCTATTTATTTTTGAAGAAGAGGAAGAACTGAGTTTCTATATGGCAAATACCCCTTTGCCTCTTGATATCATGTTTGTAAATGCAGATAGTACCATCATTAGAATTCACCATAACACTACTCCCTTTAATAGTAGCCAACTTCCTTCGGAAGGACCTGCAAAATATGTTGTAGAAACAAATGCAGGATATGCAGTAGCAAATGATATTCAAGAAGGAATGAAAATCAGGTTCTGATTTGGTTTAGTCTAAGCCTGCTCTACCGTATCATATTTTTTAAGAAATGACATTACATCCTGTACATTTATTTTAGAGCCTACATAGATCGGGGTCTGCTCATGGATGGCAGTAGGTTCTAATTCCATAATGCGTTTTTTCCCATCCATTGCCATCCCACCGGCCTGCTCAATAATAAAACTAAGAGGATTGCATTCATACATTAAACGAAGCTTACCGTTTGGATATTTTTTACTGTGCGGGTAAATAAAGATCCCACCTTTAATTAAAGTACGATGGATATCAGCTACCATAGACCCAATATAACGCGCTGAATATGGCCGTCCGCTATCAGCATCTTCTTCCTGACAATATTTGATATATTTTTTTAACCCAAGGTCCCATGAGTTATAGCTTCCCTCATTAATACTGTAGATACTTCCATGTTCCGGCATCTGGATCCTTCTATCACTTAAAATAAACTCGCCAATACTAGGATCTAGTGTAAATAAAGATACTCCTAATCCTGTTGTATACGCCATAATGGTACTTGATCCGTATAGCACGTACCCTGCCGCAACTTGTCGAACACCTGCTTGTAGCGCATCTGATTCCCTGAGTTTGGAATCGTAACGGGCTTCTCTCATATAAACAGAGAAAATGCTACCAATAGATACGTTAACATCAATATTAGAGGAGCCATCCAGCGGATCTAAATACACAATATATTTTCCGCCTTCACTGCTCAATTTTACAATGCCGTCATTTTCCTCTGATATTACCATGCAGGTTATCAGAGAACGATCAAGTGCAGAGATCAGCTGCTGGTCTGCAAAAAGATCCAGCTTTTTCACAGCTTCACCGTGTACGTTTGTAGAACCATCAACGCCAAGAATATTGGTGATACCGGCTTTATTCACTTCCCGTGAAATGATCTTAGCCGCCAATCCTATATCTCTAAGCAATTGTGAAAGCTCTCCTGTTGCCCCGGGAAACCTATTCTGGTTTTGAATAATGTATTCTTCTAAAGTTTCCAATCGCTGATTATTTTTACTCACCATAAATATTTTGTTCTGTTTGGAAGCGCTTTTCTGCTAATATAAAAATGTTTTAGTGACAAAGTCTTCAACAAATCCATATTAAATGAGTTGCTCAGAAATTTCCGAGTAGATGATCCTTGCTTTATCTTTCAATTCCTTAATTGTATCATCATTGGTAACTACGAAATCTGCTAAGTGAACCAGCTTATCAAAGTCGGGTTGTTTTGTGATGCGGTCTTTGACCAATTTTTCTGTGGATTCATCTCTCTCTTTAGTCCTTTTGACCCGAGCAGTTTCATCAGCAAGAATTATGATAACATGATCAAATCCTTCTGGTCTTCCTTTGTTAAGTAATACAGCTGCTTCTTTAGCAAAAACCTTATACCCCTCGCGTTTCTTTTCTTCTGCAAGCGACTCTGTTCTTTCCCACAAAACCGGGTGCACCAATTCATTCAATTCCTCCACCCTGTCCTTCTCAAATGCTTCATGTGCAAGATATTTTCGGTCTAAGTTTCCGGACTCGTCATAAGCATGCTTCCCAAAAACAGTAATGATCTTTTTCTTCAGCTCTTCATCATCATTCATTAATTGCTTAGCAAAGTCATCGGCATATAATACAAACGCTCCAAGTTTTTCCCACTCTTTGCAAAAAGTGGTTTTACCGGAACCTATTCCTCCTGTAATGCCTACTTTTATCATAATCAGTCCGCTGTAATAATTGTATCAGTTAGAAGTTATGTTTACTCATATATCCTATGATTCTACTGCTGATCCTCAAAAAATTTATCTAAACTTCGGCATCCTGAAGAAGGTAGGCCTTTATAAATTCATCGAGATCACCATCCATTACTCCATTTACATCACTGGTTTCGTAGTTTGTACGGTGATCTTTAACCCGTTGGTCATCAAATACATAGCTTCTGATCTGTGATCCCCACTCATTTTTGCTTTTTGACCCTTCCAGTTTTGCTTTCTCAGCTTCCTGAATTTCTTTTTCCAGCTCGTAGATACGGGACTTAAGCAATATCATCGCTTTCTCGCGATTCTGAAGCTGAGAGCGTTCCTGCTGGCATTCGGCTACTACTCTTTCTTTACTTCCGTCCGAAAGTTCCCCTTCCCAGATTAGACGTACACCGGTTTCAACCTTGTTTACATTCTGGCCACCTGCGCCACTGGAGTGAAAACGCTGCAGCTCAACTTCACTTTCATTTATGTTCACCTCAATGGTATCGTCAATGAGTGGAGCCACAAAAACGGAGCAAAACGAAGTATGGCGGCGTGCATTACTATCAAAAGGTGAAACACGTACAAGTCGGTGAACACCACTTTCAGCTTTCAGAAAACCATAGGCATTATCTCCCTGAACTTCTATGGTAGCACTTTTCAAGCCGGCTACTTCACCACTTTGATAATCAACTACTGAAATTTTAAAACCGGCTTTTTCAGCCCATCGCGTATACATGCGATAGAGCATTTGTGCCCAATCCTGACTTTCAGTTCCCCCTGCTCCCGGGTTGAAGTTGATAATAGCATCACGGTGATCGTCAGGTCCGCTGAGCATATTGCGGAGTTCCATTTCTTCCACAGATTTCTCAAGCTTTTTGTATTCGGCTTCAAGATCGCCTTCTACATCCTCTCCCATTTCCTGAAATTCCAGAAAAACATTAATGCTTTCCCTTAGGTCATTGAGATTATCCCAGCCTTCAACCAGGCTTTTCTCATGATCAAGCTCTTTCATTATAGCCTGAGCTTTGGCAGGATCATTCCAAAAATTCGGATCTTGGGTTTGTTCGGTGAGTTCTATTATTCGAACTTTGCGTTTGTCGTAGTCAAAGGTACCTCCTGAGCGCGTCAATTCGCTCATAGAGTTCATTCAAGTGATCTGTATTTATTGCCATCTGTAGTTTTTAAATCTGTTATTTTCCACCGCGGGTAAGTAATGCACCTAATACCAAACCTGCTGCAAATGCTATTGCAAGCCCTTGTTCGGGATGTGCTCTTACATATCTCCGGGCATTACGATACTCATGCTTAAGCTCCCGCTCTAAACCATCTCTTTCATATTTGAGGCGATCAAGCAGAACATCATATGTCTCTTCAGCTTTATTCTGTAAAGCTTCAGTGGTATCGTAAATGGTTTCTTCGATATCTTGTTTAACGTTCGACTTTTTCTTTGAAACAGCCATATGTTCTCCTTTATTTGTTCTGAAAATACGAATTCAATTGTAAACAATTAGATTCTTTACTAACTATTTATAGCTTAATATCTCAACCAATTCTAACGTACTAAAATTTAAATTTTCTACACCCCATTTATAAAAAAGTTCAGTAACCAACTACAAGGTTAGTCGTCATAATTAAAACAGAGGTGAGATATTGGTGTACTTTAAATTTATAAACCTCTTTATTTATTGCAATTAATGGATTATACCGGGCAGACAAATAAAGATCTTGTTAAAGAAATTTTAGCCGGTAACAGGCAGAGATATTCTGAGCTCATTCAAAACCATGCTCCCATGGTATTTCATGTGGTGCGTAAGTTTATTAAAGATGAATCAGAAATTGAAGAACTTGCTCAACAAATATTTGTAAAAGCTTACGAGAAGCTTGATAAATTTGATGGCAGGTCAAAATTTTCTTCCTGGTTGTATGTGATCAGTATGAACCACTGCCGTGATTATGTGAAGAATATCCGGCGACAGAACAAAAATTTCAGCCAAATGGAAAATTACGAGCTTGAACATACCTTATCTCATAATGATACTCCGGATGAACAAGCTGAGGAAAATGAAATGAATGCTATTTTAAGTGAAGCCTTAGCTACAGTTACTCCCGATTATGCTGAAGCCTTTTTATTGAAATATCGAGATGGTTTGTCTTATAAAGAGATGGAAGACATGCTTGATGCATCCGTAAATGCATTAAAACAAAGAGTTCACCGGGCAAGGTTAGAACTCAAAGAGTTTATTAATTCTAAAATATAACTGAACAATGGATAAGCAAGAACTACTTCGAAAATATCTTGATGAGGAGTTATCACCTTCAGAAGAACGTGAAGCGCTTCATATAATCGCCGATGACGAAGAGCTTCGTAAAGCCCTGAAGTTAGATATATTCCTTTATCAGTCTTTAAGAAAAGAAGAGTTTTCAAAAAAATCATTCCATGTACCTGATGGGTTCTCAGAGCGAGTAATGATGAAGTTAGAGCAGAATGAAGGTGAAGCCTATGCTAAAGCCACTTGGAATTCATTTCACGAACAACTTTCTCATTGGTGGCAGGTCGCTTTTAGTCCTAAAAGCTTTCAGCTCCGCCCCGCACTTGCAGTACTCATTTTGTTAATATTGCTGATGTATCCCGTTTTACCCACTTATTTCTCAGAAATCCCGGAGATTACTCAATCAGCTGAAAGCTCCAATGCTCCCATACAAACTGTAGATGACACCCAAGAAATGGCCTGGGTTCGTTTTGTTTATGTAAATGATAATGCCGATGAAATTGCCATTGCAGGTGACTTTAATGATTGGGAGCCTAAAGCACTAACTGAGCAACAGATTAATGGTGAGAAAGTATGGACCGGTTTCTTTTCTATACCCAGAGGTGAACATAAGTATATGTTTGTTGTGGATGGCGAGGAATGGGTAACTGATCCGCTCGCAAATATGTATAAAGATGATGGCTTCGGTAACCAAAATGCAATTATATACCTGTAATGAAGAAAACCCTATTTATGCTCACTACATGTATTCTTATTCCAATTTCTACCTTTTCTCAAGGTATTAAAACCACTTTTATGTCTGAGACTCGTGCCGGGTATTCAACCAATACATATCTCAATCCATTCTATTCAGAGTGGAACCGAACGTTTGATACAGCATATGGTTTTACTTCGGCTTTTGGTCAGTTGTTTTGGGATAAGAGTCGTCATTCTGTAGAAGCAAATGCGGGGTATGTCTTCGAGCCTTTTTTAAATGAACAAACCACATGGCATGGCTACCTGACTTATGGAAAATATACTGCTCGTATTAACTCTAAACTTTCAGCCGGTGTCAATGCAGGATCCAGTTCTTTTCAATCAGATTTTAGCAGAAAACTAAGTTGGGTACAACCATTTCTTCGTTTTCAGCCAACTACTTTTACTTCTTTAACATTCAGAGCCGGAGCAAATTTCAGAGAATATAGCGGTCTTCAGGATATCCCTGAGAATAATAGCCAAATAAGATCTTACGGAATAGATCTAGAATCCTGGCTAGGTTTCAAGTGGAACCTAAAAGCCGGTATAAATGGGAACATTGATAACCTTCCCTCTTTCACAAATGGCTTGGCAGGAAACCTCTCACTTAGTCGTTCTTTCATTAATGGAAGCAGAATAACTTCAGAAGTTCAGATCATAAATTACAGCTCAGAAATTACTACAGATGGTCAACAGGGAGGTAATGGTGGGCCTTTTGGACCTCCCGGTGGAGCTAATGAAACCGAGACCATCGATGATCGGATCTGGAAACTAAAACTTGAAGGCTCATACCCTATTAATAAGAATATATCTGCATTTATAGCGACTGAACATTTGTCGTACCAATCGCCTTTATTGGAAAACTCACTTACCGATGGTCATTTATCGGGCGGTGTCAGGCTAACATTTTCCCCTGAAGCCGGTTTTTCCAATAATAAAATGGTAAATCCTATATGGAATAGTTCTTCTGATGGACACAAAATAGAGGTCAAGTATCGCGGGGAAGGAAATTTATATCTCTTGGGAGATTTCAATAATTGGGAGCGTCCCGGGATCCCCCTTCGAAGAGAATCAAAAAATAGATACTCCGTCGTGTTAGAATTGGAACCGGGATTATATGAGTACAGGATATTACAGAAAAGTGGAAGTGAGGACGGATGGCTTAAATTTTCAGATGATGTATCAACTGTAGACGATGGATTTGGCGGTAAAAACGCATTAAAGATTGTAGAATAAATAACCCTAGAATTATGAAAACAACAAACAGCATATATAAATTGACGATCAAAGGAGTTCTTTTGAGCGTCATGCTATTCGTACCTGCTTTTGCAAGTGCACAACAAAGTGAGCTTTCTATGCTTATGCAGAAAGCGGACCAGCTCGGGATTGATAAATCATATATAACAAGGCTACAGGAACGTGCACAAGAAAATGGCATTTCAGAACAGCAATTGGCAGATATATTAACACCGGCAGTTGCTTTAGCTGAAAATGATCTTCCATTTGATATGATACTTGAAAAAACCTCGGAAGGTTTTGCGAAAAGAGTACCGGAACAAGCTCTGATAAATGTACTCAGAGGCCTACAGGAGGCTACTCAAAAAGCTGTTCCTCTTATAGATCCATGGATGAAAAGGGCTAGCGTTCAGGAAATGATCTCACGTAATCAAGCTAGCGATAGCGAGCAAGGTTTTAGAAATGATTTACTCAAAAATACAGGACGAGCTTTAAATCAGGGTGTTTCTGAAGAAAGTGTACTTAGTTTCATCGAAGAACTTGGTTCCGATGAAATCATGTCAAATATAAACTCGAGAGACATTGTTGCATCTATGCGAATCTATCCCGACCTGCCCACTACAGCTGATAATTCAGCACTTTCTCAGCAACTTGTGGTCAGATCATTAAAAGGGGGTTTCAAATCATCAGATCTTGAAAAATTACCGTCAGCAATGAGAATGGCTCAAGCAAGAGGTCAGCTGCCCGCCGGTAACATTGTCAATGGAATATTAGAACAACTGCAGGTTGGTTCTCCTGCAGGAGACATCTTACAAAATCTTTTTGACGGCAATATTGGTGGAGGGCCTCCATCAGGCTTACCGGGAAGGCCTGATAATCCTGCAGGAAGAGGCGGTGGAAATAATGGTTAAATGGTAGAATTTCCAAAAAACAGAAAGCAGCTTTGGATAATCCTGAAGCTGCTTTTTTTATGATTTTTTGATCTTCAAATTATTAAGTAACCAAACTACAAGTTGGTCGTCACATGGACAAAACCAATAACTAAATGGATTAAACCCATGTACAACTCTAAGACTACAACATTAATTATTACCGCTATCACTTTAATCTTAACACTTGTGGGATGTGGAACTCAATCGGATAGCAGAACCGGGCAATTCAGCGTTCTACTACATGACGCCCCTGCAAATTACGATGAAGTAAATGTATTTATAGAACGCGTTGAAGTGAACAACAGTGACTCCGAAGAAGGGTGGAAAACTGTTGGAGAGCCTCAACAAGTTTTTGACCTGCTCGAACTCACTAATGGTGTTTTACAACCTTTGGGATCAATTGTACTTGAAACAGGGACCTACCAACAAGTTCGTCTAATTTTAAGTGAAGATGGCCACAGCGTAGTCAAAGATGGTGCATCTCATAGCATGTTTATCCCAAGCGGAAGTCAAACCGGTATCAAACTGAATGTAAATGCTGAAATTCAAGCCGATATCGAATACGTGCTGCTTTTGGATTTTGATGCCAGCCGCTCAGTTGTTGTTACAGGAAATGAAAATTACCTTCTAAAACCTGTAATCAAAGCCACTAACCAAGCTATTACCGGTAATATCGAAGGAACCTTATCTCCAGTGGAAGCTGAGCCTGTTGTATACGCCATCGCAAACGGTGATACTCTATCCTCTACCTTTGCTGATGCTGAGAGCGGAGTCTTCAGACTAGTAGGTCTTGAAGAAGGAAGCTACACCGTATCTGTTGCTCCTACTAATGAAAATTATGCCTCTAAAGACAACGCCGGAGTAGAAGTAACTGTTGGTGAAACTACTGACCTTGGAAGTATTGATTTAGAACAGAATTAATTCCCCCGTTAATAACATACATGTTCAAAAGGTCTGCATTGAGTTACAGGCCTTTTTTTATTCCGCCACCAACTGATCTTTATATTGTAACTCATACAGTTTTTTGTAGAGTCCATTCTCCTGTAGAATAAGTTCGTGGTGACTGCCGGACTCCCTGATCTCCCCTTTATGCATCACAAGGATGGTGTTGGCATGCTGGATAGTCGAAAGACGGTGAGCCACAACAATGGATGTTCTCCCTTCCATCATCAATCGGCTTGATTCAGTTACCAGTGCTTCTGTTTCTGAATCAACACTGGAAGTGGCTTCATCTAAGATCAATATTTCAGGGTCATATACTAAAGCCCGTACAAAACAGATGAGCTGACGCTGACCCATTGACAGTGAAGCACCTCTTTCCTGCAGCACATAATCATATCCTTCAGGTAGTTTCTCGATAAAGCGGTGGGCTTCTACTTTGTGAGCTGCTTCTATAACCTGTTCTCTGGTGATATCAGGGTGGCCCAGAGTGATATTATCCAATATAGATCCGGAGAATAATGCATTATCCTGAAGCACCAATCCAAAATGAGAGCGGAGATCATACAATGAAAGCTCCCGAATATCTACTCCATCGATCTTGATGCTGCCTTTTTCGATATCATAAAACCGCATTAGTAAATTGATGATCGTGGTTTTCCCGGCTCCTGTTGCACCAACGATGGCAATAGCCTCTCCGGGTTCAGCATTAAAAGAGACGTCCTTTAGAATATATTCTTCATCTTCATTGTACTTAAACCATACGTTTTCAAACTCTATCTTGCCTTGTGGATTCTCTATGGTTTTTGGGTTTTCCGTATCTACAACTCTTGTATCCGTATCTAAAACCCCAAATATCCGTTCTGAAGAAGCCAATGCTGACTGGAGTGTATTGAATTTCTCGGACAATCCCTGTATAGGCCGGAAAAACTGGCGAGCATATTGAATGAAAGCCAGCAGGACACCAAAGGTCACACCGTCCATCAGTGCTCTTGCACCTCCATACCAGACGATAAGCGCCATAGCCAGACTTGCCGTAACTTCCACAATAGGCCAGAAAATAGCGAAATAGAAAATGGTTTCTATGTAGGCATCGCGGTGACCGGCATTGATTTTCTCAAACTTCTCTTGCTGTTTTTTCTCCCTGTTAAAAAGCTGCACCACATCCATCCCATTGATGTGTTCCTGTACAAAGGAATTGAGCTGAGCGATCTTATCACGAACTTCCAGAAAGGTGACACGTACTTTAGATTTAAACCAGAAAGTGGCATAAAAAAGGATAGGAAGTACGACGAGCGTTACAATACTCAGTTCCCAATTCATGCTGAACATGAAGTAGAGAATGAATATGATTCGAAACATATCACCAATTATGGCCACTACTCCATCCGACAGTAATTCACTTAGTGCTTCAATATCACTGGTGGTTCTGGTAATCAACCGCCCAATTGGATTCTTATCAAAGAATTGAACATTCAGTGTTTGAATTTTTTTGAATACGGTATTCCTAAGAGAATAGAGCGCATTTTGGCCAAACCATCGGGTTATGTAGGTATTAAATACCAACAAGATGAACTCCCCTAACAGGGCGCCTCCCAATAATGTTATGATCCACCAAAGTCCTTCAAAATCATCAACAGCGATGTATTCATCTACTGCTATCTGGGTAAGTTTTGGACGTATCGTGCCTAAATAGGCCGCCGACAGGGTTAATACGATGGCTAATAAAACAAACCAACGGTAAGGTTTTAGAAAAAAATAAAGCCGCCGAATGAGTGTAGTATCGACGGCTTCGGAATCTGGTTTTTTACTCACTTAATAATTTGTTTAGAATCTGTCAAAGTCATCATATGAAGATCTTGGGGTTATCTTACGATGTGAACTTGAATCAGAATCATCATCTTTTTTGTTTTTAATATTTGAGCTGTAGGTACTGCTTCCGTAGGTCTTACGTTTGTAATTACTGCTTTTTCCACGGCTGCTTGAACGGTCTGAACTACTGCTTTTTCTTTCACGGGTGCTGCTACTGCTTCTTCCACGACTTGAGCTTCCACCCTTGCGACTTCTAAAGTTTTTCTTTCCGCCACTCTTGTAGTTCTTTTTGCCTTTATAATTACTTCCACCAGATTTTTTATCCAGTTCTGTAATTTCAACTTTAGGAGTAATGATACCACGTTCATGCATAGGATCGGTAAAGATCGGGCGAAGTTCATTGGCCAGCCATGCCGGATAAAATCCTTCGCGGGCTTCTTTTAGAAGATCATGCGTATTTGTGTAACGAGCAGAAAAGTGTCCGATAACCAATAGTTTTGTTTGAGCTTCCGTGGCTACCCGTGCTGCATCTACCGTTGAGGAATGCCCTGTTTCTCCGGCTTTATCATCCAGGTCTTTTCCAAAAGTTGCCTCGTGATAAAGAATATTCGTATTCATAGCCAATTTCACTGCATTTGGAGTGTACTCGGTATCAGTTACATAGGCAAAACTGTCTCCGGGGCGTGGATGTCCAACAATGTCACTTGACTTAACCACAGAACCGTCATCCAATGTTACATCATTCCCTACTTTCAGTTCTTTGAATTGAGTATCCTTTGATATTCCCATCTTTTCCGCTTTATCGGCATCAACTTTTCCGGGTTTATCTTTTTCCTGAAAACGATAGCCTACACAGAATTTCGTGTGCTTAAGCGGGCGTGCTTCCACATAATAATCATCAGTATCATGAACAACATCAGATTCGATATCATCTGCTATTTCATGAAATGTGATTTCATAGTTCGCGTCTATGTTAGCAAACTTTAGATTCCACTCTACATATTCTTTAATTCCTTTCGGTCCTGTTATATGCAAAGGTTTTTCTCTACGTTGAAGCTGAAGTGTGGCTAATAAACCCAGTAATCCGGAATAATGATCCACATCAAAATGTGATATAAATATGGCTTCTATTTTGGATCTTTTGATACCGGCTTGCAACATGCGCATTTGAGCATTTTCACCGCAATCAAAAAGGAATACACTTCCTTCTCTCCATAATGCAACTGAGGGTAAATGCCGTATGGCTGTTGGGGTTGCCGATGCTACTCCTAAAGGTACTACTATCATTGTTCTATCTCCCGTAATGTATGTTTATTGTGGGGCATTGCTTTCATACAAGTGGCCCCGGTTTTTATATTTCTGCCAATTCTTGTTCTAACATTTGCTTGTTGTACATTGCAGTATATCTGCCGTTTTTTTCTAACAGGGATTCGTGTGTGCCCGTTTCTACAATGTGTCCTTCTTCTATATAATAAATTTTATCTGCGTCTTTGATAGTGGAAATCCGATGACTAATCATTATGGTTGTTCTTCCGCTAAGCTCTTGCCTTAGATGTTTTAATATCGCGTCTTCCGTTTTTGTATCAACTGCACTTAATGAGTCATCAAATATTAGGATCTTGGGGTCTTTGATCAGGGCTCTTGCAATCGCTGTCCTTTGTTTTTGTCCACCTGATAAGGTTATACCCCGTTCTCCAAGGATAGTCTTAAATTTTTTCTCAAAATCCAAAATATTCTCTTTAACCTGAGCCTTCTCTGCGGCCTCTTCAATCAATTCATCTGAAGCACCTTCAACTCCAAAAGCTATATTATCACCGATGGTATCCGAAAATAAGAAGGTTTCCTGAGGGACAAAACCAATTGTGTCTCTTATTCTTGATAGTGACCAATTTTTCAAATTTTTACCATCTAATAGTATCTGGCCTTTTACAGGATCGAATAATCGTGGGATCAACTGTACTAACGTGGATTTACCTGAGCCCGTTCTTCCTACAATGGCAATATTCTCTCCGGGTTTAATTTCAAACGAAACATCTTTCAGAACCATCTCATCTGTGCCAGGATATTTGAATCCAACATTTCTGAATTCAAGATGTCCCTCAACTTCTTCATCAATCTGATCATCAGAATCTTTTATTTCAATAGGTTCATTCATCAGCTCTTCAATGCGATTCCACGATGCGAGTGAACGCTGAAATCGATTGGTAGTATATCCCAATGCTGCAACCGGCCATGTCAAATACGCTACATAGATCAAAAATTCTGCTATGTTACCGACACTAATAACTCCTTCAATAACCATCTCTCCCCCTTTCCATACCACAATTAAAAGCGAGAGACCTATAAGAAAATTCAGTGCCGGGTGAAAAAGAGATTCGATCATATCTAGTCGGAGTTTCTTCTTTCGGTAATCCTCACTCTCATTTTCAAAAAGCTGCTGTTCGTGGTCTATTCGGTTGTAAGCTTTGATCAAACGTATTGTTGAAAAGGTCTCTTTTGCCCTTCCTGCCATGGTAGAGTACTGTTCCTGAATAATGGTGGAATGTCTGTGTATGAATCCCGTGATCCAATAGGCAAAGAAAGAAATAAATGGCAAGGGAATCAGAGCCCAAAGTGTAAGTTCAGGGTTCACCCAAAACATCATGGTAAGTACAAAACCTGCTCTGGTTACTGTATTTATGCTGTACATAATGACCGGGCCATAGTAGTCACGAACTTTTCCAACATCTTCGGTGGCCCGTACATAGGTTTCACCGGATGAATTTTCAGCAAAATAACGTTGTGGTAAATTCATCAGTTTTTTCACAATATCATTTCTGATATCAAACTCTACCTTGCGGGAAGTAACTATGAGTGTCTGCCGGGTAGCAAAGAGTAAAACGCCATACAGGACCACCGTTCCGATCAATATCAGTGAGTTGGTAGCCAAAATTTTGGAAGCTTCAGTAGAAAAAAGTGTTTCAATAATACTTGATGGAACTTCAAACCCGGCTTCACCTATCTCTTCCACTTCATCCATCGTACGACGTATCAATACAGGAATCCAAACGAGGAAGAAATTAGATGCTGTCAAAAAGAGGGCACCAAGAATCATGGTGCCTTTGTACTTTTTTAGATATTTATTGAGTTCTTTTAGAGCGCCCAAACCTGATCCGGTTAGTTGGCTTAACGTTTTGCTTTTTCTTTAATCTGCGAATTGCTCAACCCAGTGTTTTCCGAGCTTCAATCCGGAAAGGTATGCCGATTCAACGGTGTTACCATTCATATAACCACCAACCAAAGCGAGCGGTGTGTCGTTTCCTTTTATTTCCATAAAATCATGTGGAAGGGGATTCTTCACTCTACTGTATCTCCAAAAATGAAGCTGAGTCCATTCAGCTAGGGCAACCCAGCCGCCAAGTATAACTGAAAGCCTTTCAACGATTAGCTCTTCGACCTTTTCACGATCCGAGTTAATATGTTTTTTAGCAAATTCAGAGGTCGTATGAATAACTAGAGTCTTTTGATCTCCGTCTCTTTTTGTTGACTCGTTTGAGATCCATTGTATGATGTCGTCTTCACATTCCAGCGCGTTCCATTCAGGAGTTTGAACTCCGTTATATCCTGCTAAAAGTGTAAACTGAGATTCATACTCAACTTCATCAATTTCGCGAATCAGCTTTAGCGTCTCGATCTCATCAATGGTTGTGTTGATGATGGCATAAGCCTGACGAGCCGGAGCCGATATGATCACGGCATCAGCGCTTTCAGTAAGCGCTGTGGGAAAATTGAGCATCCAGCTTTTCTTTTTCCTGCGATTTTCTCCTATGTGAGTCAGCCCCCCTACTGTATCATTCAGTCGAATATCCAGATTACGTCCCAAATGCTTCCCGATCGAATTCATTCCATCCTTTGCAAAATAGTAAGTCGAGTCCTGAGTGAATTCTAAGATATCACCTTTATTATCGCGGCGAGCAAAAGGTCCATCCCAGGTTGCTAAAACTCCTTTTGCAGTAAGTTCGGACACAATTTCTTTGAACTCTTCTGATTCTGCAGTGAAGTACGAAACTCCATGATCCAGTTTCAGTTCATTTCCCTTGCCTGCATATCGGGTAGCAAGCCGGCCACCCAATCCTCCACTTTTTTCAAATACTACAACTTCATGCCCTGCTTTTGCCAGCTCTCTTCCTGCTGCCAAACCTGAAATTCCTGCTCCAATTACTGCGATCTTCATATTCATCTAAATTATGCCAAACATTAAATTACCTGGCGATTAACCTTAATCAATTTCAAATAGTGTAACCCTGGTTTCAACGGCCTTTTTATCCAACAATGCCGGCCAATAGGCTACAACATCACTTGCCTTTGGGCGACCTCCTGCAAAACCGGTTACTCCACTTGGTCCTGTTAAGATAAGCGGGGCAATTTCCATCCCAAAGCGATTTAAGTCATTTTTATTTTGACCGGATACTGCAACACGCATTTGAATTTCATCGAACTCAGTTTCCAATGCTTCTTCTGTGATCGGCTGTTCTGAGTTTCCGTTGTATCCTATGTATTCTTTGTGAAATTCATCAAACTTCAGCCCAAGAGCTTCTGCTCTTTTCTCTAAGATCTCTGCGCCTTTTACCGCTTTTTTGAGAGCATCGGGCCAGCTGTATACAAGGGTAGCTGCAAGCTTATAGCCATCATTGTAACTTGCTGAAACTTTATAAGTTGGCGTGTCCGGATGACCTTTTATGCCTGTGACCCTAACCTTATTCTTTTCGGTTTCCTCAACCTGTATGGACGTGAAATCGGCGATAACATCGGGAGTGATATAATCAGCCGGGTCTCCAATTTCGTATAATAACTGTTCTTTTACGGTCATTGCACTTACCAATCCACCGGTTCCCTCATGTTTTGTTACAAAGAACTCTCCATCAGGATAAGCCTGCACGATCGGAAACCCGATATCAGCAAAATCTTCGACTTTTTCCCAGTCAGTGAAATTTCCGCCGGATGATTGAGCGCCGCACTCCAAGATATGTCCTGCTATTGTACCAACAGCCATCTTATCAAAATCATCGTAATCCCATCCAAACTCATGGATCATTGGGGCAAGCGTTAAGCCGGTATCGGTAACGCGACCGGTTATGATCACATCGGCTCCCAATTCCAGGGCTTCTACGATAGGCTTACATCCAAAATATACATTGGCACTCAGAAGCTGGTCTTTGATCTCTGAAATTGGACGACCATCTTCCATGTTCTTAAGCTCATGTCCAGACGCAATAAGATCATCGATCTGGTCCAGGATGTCATCACCGTCAACAACGGCAACCTTCAGCCCTGTATATCCTTTTTCTTTGGCTATTTTGAGGATCTCATCCTTGCAGGCATTCGGGTTTACCCCACCTGCATTACTGATGACTTTGATACCATCATTCTTAATTTCCGGAAGTACTTGTTCTACCACCCCTACAAAATCGCGGGCATATCCCCAATCAGGATTTCGCATCCGTTGTTTCTGCATAATGGACATGGTTACCTCTGCAAGGTAATCCATTACCAGATAATCGATAGGTCCTTTTTTAGCCTGATTAACCGGAGCGTTGGGAAGATCTCCCCAAAAACCCTGACCGGATGCAATTCGGATATATTCTTTCATAAAAAACTGCTTGTTTGGTACAACTGAAATTCGGGCTGAATATCGGGATATTTTCACTGCATGTGAAATAAAAAACCCCGCTTTTATCAAAAAGCGGGGTTTGGTGTATTAGATTAGTTTAGTCTTGGAAGGACTAATGTGTTTTAAATCTAATTATTCGTATAAACAATTGAACCGCATAACAATGTGGTATTTAAAAAAATTAACCTTCAATCGTTAGGTTGGATTAGTTTCTTATTAATTCCTTTAGCTATCGCTTCAGAACGGGTATGTACTTCCAGTTTTTGATAAATATTGCGAATGTGATGGCGCACCCCATCTACTGACAAAAAGATCTCCTTGCCAATTGCTGCATATGAACGTCCAGTAGCAAGCTGCTTTAATATCTGAGTTTCCCGGTCAGTCAGCTCTTCCTCCAGATCAGCCGCCTGCTGAAAAGTTGAAATTATTTTACGGGCAATGTTTGGGGTGATGGGTGAGCCGCCTTCATTAGCATTACGGATAGCATCCACCATTTCATCCGGTGTAACTTTTTTCATAAGATAGCCGACAGCCCCTGCTTTCAGAGCATCAAAAATATGATCGTCATCATCATGAATGGTTGCCATGATGATATGTACATCGGGATGATGTTCTCTCATATATTTCACCCCTTCAATACCCGACATGCCCGGTAAACCGATGTCCATGATTACAAGGTCTACCTCATTGATCTCATCTGACTCAAATGCTTCTTCACAAGAACCAAAACTACCCACAACAGAAAGGTCATCTTCATGCTCAATAAAGGTCTCCCATCCCTCTCTCATGTACTCGTTGTCTTCTATTATTCCGACTTTTATCACGTTCTTATACTTTAATAATTATATTCTGCTTACTGAAATTAATAGCTTATGTGATAAATAGCACTGCATAACAATGTGGTTTTATCAAGATTTATTATTGTTGATTTGTGGTTTGCTTTTCAGAATCCAGACTATGAATCCATCAATTAATTCCCGTTAACCAATACAACCCATTTCTCCCGGTGAATAATCCGAAGCCTTACCGTAAAGTGATTTTAAGTATCCACCGGGTCCCAAACCCTTCTGATGTTTTAAGGGTGATGTCTCCATCTATCAGGTCTGCTCTTTTCTGAATGTTAACTAATCCATTGCCTTTTCTAACCTGATCTACATCCATTCCCTTTCCATCATCCTGAACCACCAATTTCACCATTCCATTTTCATACTTGAAGATCACATCCAATTGCTTCGCCTCAGAATGTCGGACAGCATTGGTAACCATCTCTTTAAAAATCAACCACAGGTGCTGCCTCAGTTGCATATCTAATTTACCCGGTATATACTCGTCAATTTTAAGACTGTATTTTATCCCCTTACTCTCCAGCAGATCAGAAGAAAATCTTCGGCATTTGGACAAGAACGCCCGCCAGTCATCATGCTCCGGGTTGATGGCCCAAACTATGTCTGTGATTTTTTCTTTAGCATCTCCGGCACTGTTGGCGATCAGTTTCACAAAACGGTCTTTATCTTTTTTGACTTTATCACTTTGAATGGCCTCTGCAAAATAGCTGATACTGCTGAGCGTTGCGCTGACCTCATCATGAAGATCGCTGGCAATGTTATTGCGAATTCGTTCTACCCTCAATAATTGATTAACCCTGATCTTGTACGCGGTGTATAAGATACCTGAAATTGTAAGTGTATAAATTAAATAAGCCCACCAGGTTCGGTACCACGGCGGTAAAATACTGAATGAAATTGAAGCTGTACTTCCTTCCACCTCATATACGTTTTTGCTTCGCACCAGAAAGGTGTAATCCCCTTCCGGGATATTGGTGTAATCTTTTTGGGTTTCAGAATTCCACGGGGTCCAGTTATTATCAAAACCCTCCAATTTAACCTGATACTGATTACGGTCAGGATTTATGTAACTGGCTGCTGCAAAAGTAAACCGTAATTCATTTTTTGTGTATGGTAAAATTATTTCTTCTTTAGGCTTATTGAATCCACCATAGAGCAGAGAGTCGTTTTTTATGTATATCCCGGTGATATTTGTAGGATACTCTGCGGTAAGCTTATCAAGATCGTCAGGAACCGCATAAACTTTACTTTCTCCCCCAAACCATGTTTTATCTATCCCGCAATTTATGGTAAAAACTCCCTCTTCATACGCAATGTTATTAAACAAGGAGGTTTCAATCAGCTCCCCTTGTCTGTCAAACCTCAGGATCTTTCTATTTGCTCTGAACCAATAACTATCGAAGCACTCAGTAAAATGTGATACCTGACTATCACTAATGAATTTATTTTCAAAAATTTTATTTTTTTTAAATGAATTTGAAGTTCCAGAATACTCAAACAGACCATGTTGCTGGGTCCCCAAAAACAGATCGGTTCCTAACACACCTAAATATTCAGCAGTAACTTCCTCATCAGCTAATATTTCAGACCCACCTAACAACCTGTTAGTATCATTAATAATGCCGATCTCTCCGGATTCAAATCCAACAAACAATTTTCCATCATGATAAGCACCTATTCCGGATAATAACTCTTCTCCTGAGTACAGGATATATATTTCTAATTCAGTGGAAGTAATATTGTAGCTCTCTATAACGGATCTGCCTAATCCAAAAAAGGAACTATTTCCATCTGATACTAACGACAGATATAGCTTATCATTAATTTTCTGAGCCGAATTACTAAAAACCCTGAACAGACCTTCTGATGAGGCCCCATAAATAACACCGTTTATTTTTACAGCATCATAAAAATGATCCGGGGCACTACTTATTTTATAGAACTTCTCATTCAGCTCTTTTTGTTTAGAATATGCTCCCTGATTGGTGATTACGATCAAGTGATCTTCCTCTTCATATATTTCAAAGACATAACCTGAAAGCCCCCATCGTTCATCATATACCTCCATTTCAGGTTCTGTATCCAAAACGGAAATCCCATCATCAAGAGCCACCCACAGTAAATTCTGATGATCCAGATAAAGTCCATAAACAAAATTATTATTGAGACCTTCTTCTGTGGTTATGATTTGAAGAACATCTCCATCTTTGTTTAGGATCAACAATCCACCTGATAACGTCCCCACGGCAATTCGTTCACTATCAAGCCATAACATTCTATATCCGGAATATTCAGCTAAGTAGTCATTAACATCATCTCCAAAGTTTTTGAAAGTAACGCCATCAAAAATTTTAAATCCGTTGCTTCTGGAATAGATCAAAAGATCATCTTCAAAGGGTAATATTCCATATATCCGGTCTGAGGCATATCTCTCCGTATTTGGAACCGGTACAAAAGTATTTTCAACAACTTCAGCCAGGCCAACTCCTTCGAGGTCAACATAAATTCTATCTTTAATTTTAAAGCTGTTAAAGATTGAATCTTCGTGTGTTAAAACTTTTACCGTGTCGGCTTTTTCATCATACACAAATAAGGCTTCAATACTTCTGAAATAGATTTTTCTTTTCAGATAATGTGTTTGTCGCACTCCGGTGAATACTCTTTGGTCCGGCGGTATTTTATCTAACAAACTCTCGAAGTCAATTCTGTTTAGACTGTCTTCCCTGATAAACCCAATCTCTCCATCTCCACCTGCATAAATTTTCCCATCCGGAGACTTGTCCATTGAAAAAATAACTTGTCCTTTGGGAACGTGAGTGTACGTCCAGTCAACTCCATCAAACATATTAATGGCATTACTGTTGCCAACAAGTATTTTATTATCCTCTGTTTGTTGAAATACCCAGTTTTGCCTGGAATTTTCAAAATCTTCGAGCGTATAATTCTGTATTAGTCTTAAAGTATTGGACTGCGCAATTACTCCTATTGTATTTAACAGCAAGAATATCGTTGACAAAAAAAATTTTAGCATATAATTCATAAAAAAGCAGGTTTTACCCTGCTCTAAACTGATTTAAAAAGTAATTAGATATCGTCCGGATGTTTTACCCTGGGGTCAATATGAGTCTTATCATCATTAATGGGTAATTTTTCATTAAAATGGAGATCCACCTCTATTTTTCCTGCTTTCACTCTTCTTAGTTCAACATGATGGGGTTTGATGTCATGAGGTAGTTCTACTTTCAATCCCTCAACATCTGAATTACTATTTGGCACCTCTCTTGATCTGATAATGAGATGGAAACCATCTAAACCTCTTATATTAACTATTTTACGATTGCTTTCTGCTTCCAGTTCAGCTTCATCGTTTTCAAATGCACCTCTGATCTTTCCATTATGTTTGATGAAAACTTCAATAGTGTTCTTACCATTAGCTTCTTTTTCCAAATCGTTGTACAGAATGTCTTTTGATACTTTCTTTGTCATATTGATTGAATTAGTTAAAGATTAAAGTCAGGATAAGACAAAAATGAAACTAAAACACCGCACATCTATGCTGTATTAAGCTATGTCCAATAAAGAATAAACATTAAAATGTTGAAAAATAAAAAAGGTACTGTTTTAAATAACAAGTAAAATCTGTTTCAAAATAATTATAT
>JBBDSP010000007.1:0-152008 GCA_040904925.1 Gracilimonas sp.
TATATACATACAACATACTGACCTTTCAACACGTCCGGATAAAATAAAAGGCTCAGTGCTTGTAAACATTGAGGCTTTTTTCGTGAATCTTTCTGTCAATTACCAGAATACGGCATAGAGTACAGCTACGATTATCAATATGGCATAAGAACCAATATTAAATGCTGAACCTGTTTTGAAGGTCTCTGCTGTCGTGTGAATGGCTTTCGGATCTTCATCGTAGGGATTGGTAGTCAAGCTTACTCCTGCAATGATCACTATCGTAAGTATTAGCGTGTAGTACATCTGATCCAGGAATGGAAGTCCTAAGGCCGGGATCTTAAGCAGCAGTGCAATTACAATGGATGAAAGCACCCCGTAGATAGCGCCTTGCGTTGTGGTCTTCTTCCAGAATAATCCCATCATAAATACGGCCAGGATTCCCGGACTTACCAGTCCTGTGTATTCCTGTATGTACTGAAATACCTGTGGCACGTTTTCAAGTTGGGGGGCTATTAACACACAGGTTACGAGCGCAACAGATGCGGTGATTCGTCCCATGTTCACGGTTTGTTTGTCCGTGGCATTCTTGTTGATGTACGGGCGATAGATATCCATGGTAAAAATGGTGGCCACCGAATTCAGCATGGATGCCAGCGAAGAAACTATAGCAGCAGCAAGGGCAGCAACTACCAGCCCTTTAAAGCCCGGCGATAGAAACACCCTGATCAGCCACGGGTAGGCATTGTCATACCGGATACCGCCATCCGGCCTGGTGAATACATCAAAAATACCCGGAATTTGAGCGGTTCCTTCCGGCTGAACATACAGCACATAAACAATGATACCGGGAATAACAACGATCAATGGAATGATCAGCTTCAAAAAGGCGGCAAAAATAATCCCTTTCTGAGCTTCTTTAAGAGATTTTGCAGCCAGCGTTCGCTGTATGATATACTGATTAAATCCCCAATAGTATAAATTCGCAACCCATAATCCACCGATCAATACGGCGATACCCGGCAGGTTTTGGAATTCGGGATTATCCCGATCCAGGATCATATGAAATTTTTCCCCGGCCACGTCATACAAATGAGTAAAGCCGTTAAATATTCCTCCTTCAGGGGTGATGTTATTTAGCGCCACAAAGGTAGTTACAAAACCACCGAGGATAAGCAATCCAACCTGCATTACATCCGTCCATGCCACGGCTGAAAGTCCTCCGTATAATGAATAGGCTGCAGCAATCAGAGCAAGTCCGATCAGCGCGTAGATAAGCAGGCTTCCATCCCCTGTTCCCATAATGGTATCAAGTGCTTTAGCTCCCAAAAATATGACGGTGGTAAGATTAACAAACACAAATAGAGCAATCCAAAATACGGCGAGGATCGTTTTGAGGGTGGTGTTAAACCGGTGTTCAATGAACTCCGGAATGGTATATAATTCCTTTTCGATAAAGATCGGCAGCAGGTATTTACCGACGATGATAAGCGTGATGGCCGCCATCCATTCATAAGAGGCAATGGCAAGCCCAACAGCAAAACCGGAACCGGACATCCCTATGATCTGCTCGGCAGAGATATTGGCAGCGATCAGCGAAGCACCAATAGCCCACCAGGGCAAAGACTTTCCGGCCAGAAAATAATCTTCTGCATTTTTTTGATGCCCTTTCTTGTCCCGTGAAACCCAAAGTCCTATTCCAACGATCAGCATACAGTAGCCGACAAAAACAACAATATCTATTCCAGTCATAGTGGTTGGTTATGTGAGTGATTTGATTTCATAAGGTAGTTTACTGAGTGCACTTTTGCATAAAAATTTTAGTTGATCATGCGTTTTTTTGGAATCTCCAAAAATAGCTTGATTATGATTTAAACAAAGATGTTTGCGATAACACTATATCATTAATCTAAAGAATAATTATCGAATAAATAGTTCATAAATTATAAAATTTTAAAAGCCATGTTATATGAAGTAATATTCATATATTTATCTATAATTATTATTAGATAAACCGAAAAAATCATGGACATTAAATTTGTAAAACGTTCTACAGTTAAGTCGTCTAAAAAAAGAACATCCAAGTTTAAACCTCTTCTTGATGCTATTGAAAAGCTTAAGCCGGGTGGTCAGGCAGTTGAAGTAAGCTATACCAACGAGAAGAATATTAATTCTATGCGTACGGCCGTATATCAATTTGGTAAGCAAAATGATTTTAAAGTAAAAAGCCGCAGAGACGCCGACAATAAAAAGATCTATTTTTACCGGGATAAGTAAGGGCTAAAGAGCTATTCATCAACTCCTGCCCACTGTAAATATTTTTGGCGTACTTCAGCGATATGCTCATCGATGGTTTCTTTTTTCCAGTCGGCAGTATCCATGGGTGGATGGATATGAGCGTTAATAATTCCGCTTTTAGAGAGTAATGAGCCTCCCAGGCTCAGCTCCTGATTGCCATCGAAGTAGATCGGTACGATTGGGAAACCAAGATCGATAGCCATATGGAACGCTCCTTTTTTAAATGGGCCGATCACTCCCGGATGTTTTCTCGAGCCCTCCGGTGCCACCATGATGGACAGATCATCTCTTCGCAACCGATCATAGGTGTTCTGTAATTTGGCGACAGCTTTTTTGCTTTTTTTGCGCTGAATAAAAACCTGACCGGTCAGGTGACCCACAATAAAAAAGAGCGGATTATACTGCAGTTCCCATTTGGCCACGAAACGGATGTGGGGTAAACCAAGTGCGATCATCGTAACAAGATCGAGCGTAGAACTGTGATTGATGGTGTAGATCACAGAGCCTTTGACCGGCTCACCATGCTGTATAACATTAAACTTAATACCGAGTGTCCATAAAACCGGGTAGGCGATAAAAGGGCCGAAGTTCTCAACCACAAAATTAGTGGCTTTACCAAAAGAGAGTATCAGAAGAATTGCGATGAGGGGCGTAGAAATAGCAAACATCAGAAAGAAAACCACAAAAGCTAAAATGCTTCGAATATATTCAATTGGGGTAAGGGATGATGCCATGTCCGTTCTTCTTTTTTGAACCCGAATATAGGACAAGCAGAGGTAGACTTAAAACCTGAAATGGATTGGCAGTAGAATTCTGTATAGTTTTGCACTGATCAAATTTTATACATGAAAACACTGTCACAGTCCAATATTAAACTTGAACCTTTTGAGCCCGTCTGGTGGGCATGGAATACGCATGTCCATACGGTTGTGGCTTCACAATTAACAAGAGTGGAGAAGCCTGAACATCAGCGTATTGAGATCCCCACTCCTGATGATGACTTTCTGGAAGTTGATGTCAGTCTGGCCAATACTGATAAACCCATAGTTGCCCTTTTTCACGGATTGGAAGGTTCAACGGACCGTCATTACATCGCTAATTTAATGGGTTTGCTGAAGAGAGAAGGTTTTTCATCGGCCGCGCTGAATTTCCGGGGATGCGGGAGCCGGATGAATCTTCGCCCTCGGTTCTATCACTCCGGAGAAACTCAGGATTACCGTACTTTTCTGGGTTGGATCAAAAGAACCTATCCCGAGAAAGAGCTCTTTGCTGTTGGGTATTCATTGGGAGCAAATGCCATGGTGAAGTATCTGGGGGAAGAAAAACAGCAGAGCTTGGTTGATCGTGCAGTCGCCGTTTCCCCTCCTTATGATCTAAAGGAAGGCTCCATCCGTATGCAACAAGGTTTTAATCGCATTTATGAGATCCGGTTTTTGAAAACACTGGTCGAAAAGCTGGAGCTTAAGCGGAAGACCTTTCCCGATATGCCTGAATTTCATGGCAATACCATTTATGATTTTGATGATCAGGTGACAGCAAAGCTTCACAATTTTGAAGGAGCGGATGATTATTATCACCAATGCTCGAGCAAACATTTTTACGGGGATATAAGAACCAAACTTTTGGTGATTCACAGTAAAAAAGACACCCTCTGTCCGATTGAGTTTGCTCCTGCTAAAGTGATGGATCAGAATCCCCACATCCAAACTTGTTTTACGGATGAAGGCGGTCATGTTGGTTTTTTGAGTTCTGAGCCGGGCTGGTTGTATCGGGTAATTTTGCAATGGTTGGAAGCTTAGCAGGAGCGGCAGGAATATAGAGGAACCTTGACTTACACCCTCCGCGTATTTTTGACAAGTCAAAAATCCATGCACCTCCCTCAAGGGAGGAATTTTTCGGGATGCATTTGATTTGTGAGACTTGATTAAGCTTAGGTTGTAGAATCCATTTCGAAAGTCTCTCCTTGAGAAGAGATCAAAAAGTGTGGCTGTTCCCACACTTTTTGTGTGAGGTGTTGGCGCCAAGGACTCAATGTCTGACCTGGCAGGCACTTCAACCCCTGAGATTACACCGGTAGTCGGATACAGTCCCTCGTGTTCTACAATATTGGCCTTGGCAAGTTGACACGCACTCGGGATGATAACTTTAGAAAGAACAAAACTATAACTTGATCACCAAGCCATTACTCAATTCATAGGTCCATTGAGGAATATCGATGATTGGGTCAGCATCATAAGAAGCCACAAAACCGATGGATACCGCAATCCGTTTGCTCAGGTCCATCTTTAGTTTTGATTCAAGAATAGAACGGGCTTCAAAAAACTGATCGGGTCGGGCCTGATAATATCCAACCAGTAAAAAGGTAGCATCGTCACTTATCTTTCCATTCAATCGAATGTTACTCGTGTTCTTTACATACTCGTTTTTAATAGATTGCTGACCTGCTAACTGCCATTCTTCATACTCGTACATCAGGGCGGTGGAAATACTTGCCTGCCAATCATCCGTTCGGTAAAACCGGTATTTGATGCCACCCCCGCCAATTGCCCGGTTATTCAAACCAAGATTATTGTTGTATTGATATTGCGTAAAGATCTCAGGAGAAAATTTCTTATTTCGCAACAAGGTTGAACGAAGGTGCACATACCCACTGCTGATAAGTGAATTTCCATCAATGTTCACAAACTTCAATTCATTGAGAAGCATGTAGGCATGACTTTCAGAGAAGTAGGAGAGATTAGATTCGTTGGTGAATTCAAAAACCTGTTCATTATATCGATTTAAAGACAGGTCAAACTCAAGCTCTCCATGCCAGCCGGCTGAATCTGCATTGGCACGGACACTTTCCACATTCAAAAGCTGGGCCTGAACCGGAGCCGATAAACTTAGAATAAAGACGATGAATAATGACGATATAAATGATCGCATACGTTGATTAAATGGCTATGATTTACGTTAGCTTGAAAGGTACAATATCAACAGTTGTTTCGAAATCATTCGGTTCTGAATCATTCCATATAAACACAAACGATTCGTATCTTAGGGCTGTTATCTCAATTCACTTATTCGAAACTTCTAACAACAAATATTCGCATGGTTATCATTATTGGTGCCGGTCCCATTGGACTTGCAACCGGAATCGCCCTTCAAGAGAAAAATATCCCTTTTAAAATCATTGAACGCGGTGCTTTGGTGAATTCGCTCTTTCACTACCCCACCAATATGACCTTTTTCTCCACCTCCGATAAACTCGAGATCGGGAATATTCCTTTTATTTCACACGGTTCAAAACCAACCCGAGCTGAGGCACTTGAGTATTATCGCCGGGTGGCTGAACATTATGAACTGCCCATCAACTTATATGAGACCGTAGAGACAATGGAAGGAGAGGATGGCAATTTCACTGTAAAAACAGATAAGGATACCTACAAAGCAGAAAAAGTAATTGTAGCCTCCGGGTTTTATGGAAAGCCAAATATGATGGATGTTCCGGGAGAGGATCTCCCAAAAGTGAAGCATTATTATGATGAGCCTCATCCTTATGCATGGCAAAAAGTGTTGGTTATCGGAGGCGGAAATTCCGGTGTGGATGTAGCTCTCGAATGCTGGAGAGGCGGAGCTGAAGTAACGATGCTGCTAAAATATGATACTATTAAGCCGACGGTCAAATACTGGGTAAAACCGGATATCGAGAACCGTATTAAAAATGGGGAGATCCTGGCCTATTTTAATTCAAAGGTTAAGGAGATCCGCGAAAAGGAAGTGGTGATCAAAACTCCGGAAGGGGAAGTGACTTTGGAGAACGATTTTGTTTTAGCCATGACCGGATACCATCCCAATTACGACCTGATGGAAAGCTTGGGTATTGAACTCACGGAAGACGAAAAGTGCATGCCGGTGTATGATGATGAAAGCCTCGAGACCAAACAAAAAGGCGTTTATGTAGCCGGTGTGGTGTGCGGGGGATTAGATACGAGCAGCTTGTTTATTGAAAATTCAAGAATTCATGCTGAGCAGATAGCGAATCATATTGAGAAGAATCTGGGGTAATGCGTTAATTTTAAATGTTAAGTGTTAAATGAGTTTCTTCCATTTAACACTTAACATTCACACATTTAAAATTTCCAAGTAAGCTGAAACAGAAAGTTCGTGCCAGCCTGCGGATAGTAGTAGTTGAAATTCACAGGTTCTCCGGACTCCAGCCATCCAAAGGTATAGCCATTGGTTTCGTACTCGTGGTCGAAGAGGTTATTCACCTGCAGCGTAGCTGTTATTCCCTTCAGCAAAGCAATGTCATCCAGCGAATAACTCAGCCTCAGGTCATTCACAAAATATGGATCGATGGAACGGCTTTCGGTTTGGGTGTTATCTAGGTATTGACGGGATACATATTTGCTGATCAGCTCCGCATTTAATCCGTCGGTTTGATATCCTATGATCCCGTTGCCAATCACAGATGGTGAAAAGGCGATGTCGGTATCTTCATAAACCGTTTCCTGCTGACCCAAATAGTTGAAGCCCGCATCGTACTGATCAGTGAACTGGGTGTATTCAACGATTTTATTTTGGCTGAAAGTGGCATTTCCAGAAAGACTCAGATTTTCGGAAAGACTCACCCCCGCCTGCAGTTCAAGTCCCACGCGATAGCTTTCCGGGACATTTTCCCGCACAATTTCACCTACATCATTGATAGCGCCGGTCGGCACTAACTGATCACGATAAAACATGCCGTACACATTTGCCCCGACATAATAGGTGCTGAAATCACCGCGATAACCTGCTTCTACATTGTACAGTTTCTCAGGGTCGGGACGGCTTTCAGGAGTGGTGTCCACATATTCATCGCGGGTTGGTTCCTTGCCTCCAACAGCAAAAGAAGCGTACACCCTTTGGCGATCAGGAAGATCGTAGACGAATCCGAATTTTGGATTGAAGAACGTCAGCTCATCTGTTTGCTGAAGGGCTACGAGGCTATCTCTCTCTGTGCTTCCTGAACTTCGTACAAAGCCATTTCCAAGAAACTCATAACTGACGCCACGCACCTGAATGTCCACATATGAATTCAGGTTTTCGGTGAGCTGATACTGAAGTTTTCCATAGACATTGAAATCCTTTTTGATTCCGTCATTGTCATAATAACGATCTTCGTTTTCGCTGTTTCCGGCATAACGCGCCCAGATCACTTCCCCGAAATGTGCTCCTTCATAATAGTTGTATCCACCGCCTAGTGTGACATTCCAGGTATCATTCGGGGTGAATTTAGTGGAGAAGATGGAGCCATAAAAATCATTATCGAGCCATCGGCGGCGTACGAGATCTGATTCTGTGGGTGTAGATGGCAGTAACGGCTCAATGCCATAATCAGCCAGCTCTTCACCGGCTTTGTATTCCTCATAATATCCAAAACCTTTAGTGTAGAAGGCCGAGATGTTAGCACTCCAGTTTTCCTGAAGCTGATACGAATAATGCAGTTGATAATAATTCTGCTGATAGTTATCGACCTGATCTTCGTAAGGTTCACCGTCTTTTTCCGTTCCGGCTTCATTGAAGGTCCGGTCATTTTCCAGCACGCTTTCCTCAATTCCGTACCAGGCCTGATAGGTGCGCTCCCGCCCTGAAAAGACATCTGCTCTTAACAAACTTCGTTCTCCGTGTCGCGATGCCGAGAGGAAGTACGAATCCAGATCCGAACTGGCCCGATCAATAAATCCATCGGAATCAATTTTGGAAAGCCTGCCTTCAAACTGCCAGCCATTTTCCATCAGGCCTGAGCCTAACTTTACGTTATACTTTTGGGTGTTGAAGGAGCCTACTCCGGTGTTGATCTCTCCAAATGGTTCCACCCTGGAGGAACTGGTTTGAAGATTTACGGTTCCGCCAAAAGCTCCTGCGCCATTGGTGGAAGTTCCGACTCCGCGTTGGATCTGAATGTTTTCTGTGGATGAAGAAAGGTCCGGCAGGTTCACCCAAAACACGCCGTGTGATTCTGCATCGTTAACGGGAATCCCGTTAATGGTGACATTGATACGGGCAGGGTCAACCCCGCGAATGCGAATTCCGGTATAACCGATTCCCGCTCCTGCATCTGAAGTGGTGGTGACGGACGGTGTGCCTTGCAGCAAATATGGGACATCCTGCCCAAGATTGCGTCGTTCGATCTCTTCACTTTCAACATTGGTGTAGGTGATGGGTGAGCTTTCATCGGCACGGGTGGCGCTTACGAAAACATCATCACCGATGTAGGTTTCCGGGAACATGAAAAGCTCGCCCGTTTTGTTCGATTTATTAAGATCGACTTCAAGATCTTTATATCCTACGTAAGTGATAAGTAAAGCCCGTTCTCCGTTTTCGGAAAGGCGAATTTCAAAAGAACCGTCATCTTGAGTGACAACGCCACGGGAAGTGCCCATTTGTCGGATCGCTGCACCGGCTAATGGTTCTTTGGATTGAGCATCAAGCACGATACCGGATATGGTTTGTTGTGCCTGAATTTCGGTAGTGAAGAGTAGTGGTAGTGTGAATAGAAAAGCCGCAAAAAACGACTTCTTTAGTAAAGAATTAAACATGAATTCCTCCATTTGAAACTTAAATTAATGGAGGAGGTTAACTTGCGTTACTGTGCGGTAAACAGGTTTCCCTACGCCGGTATTATCCGGTTCAGGTATCAGGGTGTAATCTCAGCCCGCTATGCAAGCACCCCCAACCTTGGTTGTGAGCTGACAAGATAAGCGGAAAGGGAGTAAATATCGAATATTGAACAGGGGAATTTTACTTCAGAACGGGGTGAGGTGAGACCTTTCCACAGTTATTGAGTTATTTAATGTCTCTTCACAAGGATTTGTTTCTGTATCTCCGTGGAAAAAAGTAAACACTTAAAGCCTGTAAAAGAGTTTAGATTATACGATTTACCGATCAACGAATAATGAAGCCCTACTCCCGAACCATCTCCTCAAAATGCTCTTCGATCTTATCCGGTGTTTGGGTG
Source organism: Gracilimonas sp. (assembly GCA_040904925.1). GTDB lineage: Bacteria > Bacteroidota > Rhodothermia > Balneolales > Balneolaceae > Gracilimonas. Next base: position 9,263 of record JBBDSP010000007.1, read on the forward strand.
TATAAGCTGACGATCCATGTGGCGAATAGTCCAAGGAAGAAGCCGGGAATGAGTTCATACATGTTATCCTTCAGAACGGGCACGAAATACCAGATGATGGTTACGAAAGTACCGGTAAGCAATCCGGCGATCACTCCCGCTTTGGTGGTCTTTTTCCAGTACAGCGCCATGATGGAAGTGGGTCCGATGGATGCTCCCAATCCCGCCCAGGCAAAAAGTACCAGCCAGAAGACGATATTTTCAGCTATCAATCCAAAGAGCAGGGAAAGGATCACCAAAACCACAACCACAAGTCGGCTGTAAAGCACGAGTTTTTTCTGCGACAGCTCTTCGTCTTTTTTAATGAGCTTGTCGTATACATCCCGGACTACGCTGGAAGCAGCTACCAAAAGCTGTGAATCGGCGGTGGACATGATCGCAGCAAAAATAGAGGCTATCACCACGCCAAATAAAATAGGATGTAGTTGGGTTTGGGCTAATAGCGGATATAGATTTTCGGTGTCTTCTCCGGGCAGCATTGAAACTTCGGGAAAATAGGCGCGGCCAACCAACCCAATTAAAACAGCACCGCCGGCCATCAGCACATTCCAGATAGTGCCGACCACAGCGGCATATTTTAGCTGCTTAGCGTCATCGATAGACATATATCGGGAGAGAATATGAGGGTTTCCGGGGGAGCCGAGCCCGATCCCGATGAATCCTATAAAAGCTCCAAAACCAATGGCGAAGGGATCTATGAATCCAATTTCGTGTAAGGTGAGTTGCTCAGCCATAGCTCCCCATCCCCCCATGTTCCAGATGGCAATGATGGGCAAGAATACAAGGGCGATGATCATGAAAAAAGCCTGAATGGTATCGGTAAGGCTGACGGCCATAAATCCACCCAAAACAGTATAGATAAGGATGATGACAGCTGAGAGAATAACTCCATTTGTTTGAGAGATCCCAAAGCTGGAAGCAAAAGCCTTTCCGCCTGCTACAAATTGTGAGGAAACATATCCCACCATAAAGATGAGAAATATGACCACCAAGATAAGACGCAGGCTGCCATTCTTGTCATCAAAGCGTTCGGCGAAGAAATCGGGAACCGTGATGCAGTCGTAGCGTTCCGTAAAGGTGCGAAGCCGCTTGGCGTAATACATGAACAGGAACCATTCAACTACGATATAACCAACTGCAGCCCAAAGGGCGGAGGCGCCCTGAGCATAGGCCATCCCGGTAACACCTAAAAGCAGCCATGCACTTCTCCCTGAAACTACCGCAGAAAGAGCGACAACAAGCCGGTTCATCTTTCGTCCGCCGATAAAAAATTCGGAAATGCCTTCAGATGAAAAGCGAGCGGAATAGATTCCTATTCCGATCAAAATGATCAGGTACCCGATGAAGGCGGCAAGGACATAGCCGCTGCCATCAATTGATATGGTATTCAGTTCATCCATAAGGGAGAGATTTTTTGCATATGCCCTGTTGTAGAGACACAAGATTTTGTGTCTCTACGGGGCATATTTTATATGTGCAAAAAAAATCACGGGAAAATGCCCATTTGTTCGTACATGATACCGATCTTGTTGATGGCGCTAATGAAAGCTGCGGTACGAAGATCATCCAGATCATTTTCATTTCGGATTTCAACGATCTGCTGATAGGCCGTGATCATGGTTTCTTCCAGGCCGGAATCAACCAAGTCATATTCTTCTGCACCGTGGGCCAGGTTACTGATCTCAGCATCAGTGAATTTGCGGTCAGAGATATTCTCAATGACCCCAAGAATTTTCTTTAAGCTGGTTTCATCGAACCGCTTACCCATACGTCCGAAACGAACGTGCTGAATGTTTTTCAGCCATTCGAAATAAGAAACGACTACACCGCCAGCGTTTAGATAAGAATCAGGGAGAACAAGTGCTCCGCGATCTTTAAGAATATCGTGTCCATCAGCGGTAGTTGGACCGTTGGCAGCCTCAGCAATGATCTTTGCTTTTACCTTATCAGCATTGTCTCCGGTGATCTGACTTTCCAGGGCGGCAGGAATGAGGATGTCGCAATCTAAATAAAGGGCATCATCCCGTTCTTTTAGTTCCTTGGAATTTCCAAAACCGATAATACTACCGGTTTCTTTGCGATACTCCATTAGTTTTTCAAGATCGATACCATTCTCATCATAAATTGAGCCTTCGATCTCGGCAATACCAACTAACTTGGCACCGGCTTCGGTCATATATTTTGAAGCATGATACCCTACATTCCCAAGTCCCTGAACCACAAAGGTCTTACCGTCAATACCGGTTTCAAGGCCGATCTTTTTCATGTCTTCTTTGATATCACAGGCTTCACGAATACCAAAATATACACCTCGTCCGGTTGCTTCAGTACGTCCGCGAATACCACCTTGCTGAATAGGTTTCCCGGTAACGCAAGCCTCGGCGTTTAAATCATCCTTCATCTGGCGATACGTATCCAGAATCCAGCCCATTTCTTTGGCACCGGTACCATAATCAGGAGCGGGGACATCAATACCCGGTCCGATAAATCCTTTTTTGATCAGCTCATAAGTATAGCGGCGGGTAATTCGTTCAAGTTCTGTTTCGGAATAATCTCTGGTGCTGATCTTCACACCGCCTTTAGCTCCTCCAAAAGGAACGTCCACAATGGCGCATTTGTACGACATCAGTGCGGCTAAAGCCATAGTTTCATCTTCATCTACTTTATGGCTGAAGCGAATGCCGCCTTTGGTTGGAGTTTTATGATGGCTGTGTTCAACCCGCCAGCCCTCAACAACTTCAATGGTTCCGTCATCTCGCTGTACGGGAAATGTTACATGGTAAACAGTATTGCAGATCTTGATCTGGGCGAGTATCCCTTTGTCAAAACGGGTGTACTTGGCTGCTTTGTCAAAATTTATATTTACCTGTTCATAGAATTTATAGGTGGACATATTCCTTTTCTCCATTCTGATTATAAAAGTATCTGATGGTCGTAATTATCTAACACAGATACAAGGAAAAGCCGTGCTTAATAAGAAGTTGGCAGGGCAACGTGAAGATGATCAGCTGTTCCCACATGCGGGATGGTATTTAAGCCCATAAATCTGAAAGACGAGCGAAGCATAAAGTTACGAAACTCATTATGGTTCAGGGTTCTGAGGTCGATAGCATGAACATAGCCGGATGATTGTGGAAAATGTAGGGATCTTTCATTTAAAGGGAGGCCCATTGCAGCGTAATCTTCAGGCTGCCGGCTGATGTCGGTGATCACAAGCTCCCCGTCTGCTAAAGTCGTAGTTGCTACTGCAACTCTGAGGATCGGGTGCATGGAGCGATATAATTGTTTGATCTCATCACTTTTGGCATTTACAGAAGAGAGGTACATCACCCCATAAAAACAGAAAGCAGAAACAAGTATAGCCAAGCCCGAAAGACTGAATTTTAATATCAGTTTTTTATTTGAAGTTTTTCTGAACAAAAACAGAATGTAGATAAGAAGAAGTAATACGGTGGCAAAAATACCACCTCCCAAGGCCAGCCATCCGTTCCATCCAAAGAAAAGGTTCAGAAATACAGATGTTCGGATGAGCAGGAAGAAGGGCAAAACTCCGAGACCTGAAATCAATAAGAACCAAAACAGTAATCTTAGCCAGTTCTTCTTTATAGATGAGGAATCCGGATCTTTAGCTAAGCTTTCAGAATCCAAATTCAGCAGCCAGTCGATATCTTTTTGGGTGATCTTTTCCATGGCTATTTGAACGGAAAACCACGTTCAGTGTTACGCACTGCGATAAGAACGGCGCAATAAATAGGGAAAGCTTTGTAAGAGTATGATCAGCACGAGAACAATGGGAATGATCTCAAATGAATTTTGCTGAATGGCATCTCCTAAACTCAAAAGATGATAAATAAATGCAATGCCGGAACTTAAAAGTGTAAATCCATATGCCCAGGTTAATCTAGTCCAAAGCGAAAAGCTGCTTACAAGGGAAGTTATACCGGTGATAAGGGAAGCAGAAATAGTGACAATGGGAAGCTCATTATTCTGAAACTCAAATAATTGAGACGTAAGTTGCCCTCCCTGAAGATCACCGATCAGCTTGATGAATTGGTAAAGGCCAACTAAAAGAAAAAAAATTTGCAGGAATAAGTGAATCCTGCGGTCTTTTACGGTCATTTGAATAATATTAGGGATTGAAAAGTCTCTCTACATCACTCCTAATCCCAAACCCAACATTTTGTTCCTGAATAGTTGAAACAAATATTCAGATAGTATCAGTTTCTGAGAAGATGGGTTTCTTTTGCCTGAATACATTTACCGTAAATAAGACACCTACAGAGCCGACTGCAGCATAAAAAGCAGCCCCTGCCAATCCGAGAAAATATACAATTACAGTTCCCGCTAAGGCACCAAGAACCCCAAAAGCTAGGCTTGGATACATTGTGACTCCGCGATCTTTGGTGATCACGCGACTCAACCATCCAATAAATAACCCTATGGATATGTAGGCTAATAAACTCATGAGTGTCATAATGAACCTGGTTTTGTTAATATGTATTAAAATAATGGGATGTAAGGTGTTTGCGTTCCGAAGGGGTACACAACTTTGCCGAAATTAATATAGATTCATTGCCTAACTACTAACCAGATCTACCATATATTATGAAATCAATTTTTCTCTCTTCTATACTGTCACTGACTTTGCTTGTGGGATGCGGACCCAGTGATCAGGAAACATTTGAAAAAGCCATGGACATCCATGAACGCGTAATTACGCTGGATACTCACGTCGATATAAACGTGAATAACTTCACTGAAGAAACCAATTATACCCAACGCCTGAATACTCAGGTTGACCTGATAAAAATGAATGAGGGCGGATTGGATGTGGCCTGGCTTATTGTGTACACCGGGCAGGATACTCTGACCGAAGAAGGCTATGCCGATGCCTACGAAAATGCCATAAGTAAATTTGATGCCATAGAACGGTTAACCAATGAAATCGCCCCTGACCAGATCGAGCTGGCAACTACCTCGGAAGATGTACGGAGAATTGTAGCTGAAGGCAAAAAAGTAGCGATGATCGGAGTTGAGAATGCCTATCCGGTAGGAGAAGACCTGTCGCGGATCGAAGAATTTTATAACCGGGGAGCACGATATATGTCGCTTTCTCACAATGGCCATAGTCAGTTTGTGGATTCAAACACCGGCGAAGGTGATGGAGAATGGCTGCATGATGGTGTAAGTGAATTAGGGAAGGAAGCCATTACAGAAATGAATCGTCTGGGAATGCTGATCGATATCTCTCATCCATCTAAAAAAGCCAACATGGAAACGATGGAATTGTCCAAAGCACCGGTAATTGCTTCACACTCTTCTTCACGTGCTATGTATGACCACAGCAGAAACCTCAGTGATGAAGAATTGCTTATGCTGAAAGAAAATGGAGGAGTGGTACAGACCGTTGCATTCCGCGGTTATGTAGATGGTGAAAAACATGCAGCCTGGCAGGAAGCTTCGCGCACAATTCTGGAAGAAGAAGCCGATAAATTAGGTTTTGAACTTTTAGGATGGGGTGATATCCGTGATATGGATGAAGCCGATCGCGAAGAATATATGGAAATGTACCGAACAGCTCAGGATAATGCGGAGCCGAGAATTGAAAATGAAGTCAATGTTTCTAATCCTCCTGTAGATGTCTCAGACTTTATAGATCATCTGGATTATATGGTGGATCTGATCGGTATCGAACACGTGGGAATCAGCTCTGATTTTGACGGCGGTGGCGGAGTTTATAACTGGATGGATGCCTCTGAAACCTTCAACGTGACCCATGAGCTGGTAAAACGCGGCTATTCTGAAGAAGAGATCGGAATGCTTTGGAGTGGAAATCTGCTCCGTGCTTTGGATGAAGCGCAAGCCATTGCGGAAGAACTTTAAAACGCCCAAAAGCGGACATTCAACTCCGAACATTTGAACTCGTGCCGATGCTCTGCGTCGGCACTTTTTTTATGTTTAAAGATTTTTGGTGCAATAAACTTATTAAACCCAAATTATCTTATTACCAAGAAAAGTTAGAAAGGCATTAAAAACTTTAAACCGGCACTTAATCTTTTTAACTTAAGGTCTAATTTAAACCAAAGAAAAAACAAGAGTGATTGCACAAGCAGAAGTCGCTACTGAAGTCAACATTTTAAAAGCCGATTTAAGTAACCCTAAACACGCCTCAGATATAGTCAAGATAGTCGATTTATTTGCGAGAGATCCCATGGGGCAGGATCAGGCGCTGGACGAGGAAGTTCGCGTTGATATGATCGCAGAGATGAAGAAAGTGCCCACTACCATGACCTACATCGCTTACGCCGATGAAAAGGCATTGGGTATTGTAACTTGTTTTGTAGGATTTTCCACCTTCACAGCAAGTAAAGTATTCAAAATCCATGATGTAGCGGTTCACCCCGAAGCCCGCGGAATGGGAATCGGAACCATGATGCTTGAAACCATCGAAGAAGAAGCCCGCGAAATGGGATGCTCTAAAGTGACCCTGGAAGTCCGCGAAGATAACCCTGCGCGTCGCCTGTACGAAAAACAGAACTTCGAATACGGCGATCCCAAATGGTATTTCATGACCAAAGATCTGGCGTAACCGAATAACGAATATTGAACATTCAACAATTAATGTTGAAGTAAAGCCTCTTCTTAGCGGAAGGGGCTTTTTTGTGGGATGAATTTTTTTCAGATATCTTTTCTCAAATTTTGAAAACTCTATTTCTATGAAAAACCTGTTTATGATTCTTTCTGCACTATTTCTGATGATCTCTTGTATACAGGAAAAATCCGGTCGGCCATTTGAGATCAACCTTTCCCTAACTGAAAACACCGGTCAGGTGCCTCCAATCCTGGCACTTACCATGGGCGGTAATTATGTGTTTGATGCGGAGTATCCGGGTGAACCCACCGAGCTGCCGGAGGAACTGCAAAACGGTCAGGTCATTCATGGGATCCTGGATCTTGAACAATATATAGTGCAGGGTTTTGCAGAAGGTTTTATCGATTCTTCGGTGTACGAACGAAACATGATGACCATAGATGAAAAAACGGTAACGGAGGAATGGGTGGATGTCATCTTTACGGTGGCCATCGGCGAGGACGATCAGGGACAAATGATGGTGTATGTAGAAGATGAAACCGGTGAATTTGATCCCCAAAATCCGGCCTATTTTAAAGCCTCCACAGTGGAATTTCAGGAGAATATATTTGAGGTGATGGAAGCGAATGTCACCGCCGGTTTGGATTATTATAATGGAGAAGACATTGTGCGATATGAAGGACCGGCCAGCCTGATGTATCTCGTTGATATGCCCCCTGAAGAAAGTCTTCAGCTTTATTTTGATGAACTGCGCATGAGCGAGTGGACGGTGAATGACCAAACGTTTGATATCGCCCTCATCAAAGAGAGTGCCCCGCCTTATCGCATCGAACCTTATACTTATTTCTACATCGACCTGGATGAAGACGGAGCGTTTGATATCATGGACGATGGATTTGAGGCTTATCCGGTTACGGAGCCGTTTAATATCGCAGGAGAAAGCTGGGAGATTTCAGAAATTGCAGCTGACGGTAGCTCTATTACTATTGTGGAATCGGATGAGGAAGTAGATCCCAAAGTGGCACTCCGCCCCGGCACTGAAGCCCCGGATTTTACAGCCGAAACTTTATCCGGTGATGACATCAGCCTGTCAGAACTACGCGGAAAATACGTGATGCTGGATTTCTGGGGAACCTGGTGCGGGCCCTGTATCGATGCACTTCCGGTTCTGAAAGAAGTATATGAAATCTATGGCAGTAAAGAGTTCGAGATCATAGGAATTGCAAATGAACCGAGCCTGGAGCGATTCATAAATTTTGTAGAGAAAGAAAACCTGGAATGGCCGCAAATCCCGGAGATCTATGAACAAGAGAATGAGATTCAGGAATTGTACTCAGTGAATTCCTACCCAACCTATTACCTCGTAGATCCGGATGGCGAGATCGTGGAATACGGAATGGCGCTGTCTTCAGATAACTTGATGGAGACTTTGGCGAAGTATTTGGAGTGATTTCGTTATTTGTTATTCGTTAATGGTTTTGGAAACAAGATGTTAAGATCATAATCCTATCCACGATTATACCATTAACGAATAACGAAGTCATTCCATCTCATCTAAAATCAAAACAGCTTCATCAGCCAAAGCCAGCACCACTTTGGTGTACATAGTACTTGGGTTGTATCGGAAGATAGCTTTCTCCATAGAGCCGGTTATCTCTTTAAAATGTGCTAAATAATTAGCCACCGAATTTATGTTGTTAGGCATGTGGTACAGGTCTTTGCCAACAAACCAGCGATTCAGGGAATAGGGAATAAATTGAGCATAAGACATGGCCCCTGCATAACTGGATTCCATTGACAATACATCAATATCGTTATTCTTGGCAAAGATCAGAAGTTCTTCGAGCTGAGCTTTGGCAAATTCGGCACGATGCCCTTCTGCATACATCGAAACGTAGGCATTAAATGGATTGTAGCTTCCTTTATATCTTCCAAATTCGGATTCAATTCCTAAGATCCCGGCAATGATAGTTTTTGGGATCCCATACTCTTTTTCAGCCGCATCAAGCTCAGCGGCATATTCAGTCATAAAACTGCGGATGTTGTCTTTCTTGCTGTTATATCCGACCGCTCCCTGATAATCCTCAAAACTCTCGATCCTGACCTCAGCTGCCCGGGTAAATTTTTCGGTAATATCTTTTACTAACTTGAATCGTTCATCTTCCAGCATTTCGTTGAATGCGTAACCTTTTCCTTCAAAATATTCAGCCAGTTCTTTGATGTTCTTCTCCATTTCCACCGGATCAGGATTCGAAGAACTTGCCATCATAGGAACGGTAATGAACAGCAGTAATAATGTGATGATCGTCTTTTTCATAGTCTTAATAATGGGTTTTTTCGGCTCTCTGCTTCATAATAACAAAACTGCGGGGAATTGAGAATTAAAGATTTTGAATTTTTTAAAGTTGATTGAGTCGCTAATACAAATAATTTTGTATCAACGCAGAGCGTAGGAACAAGGTAATATAGAAGTAAAGAAACAGAGATTAAGGTTTGTCTGTATCAAAACAGAAAATCGAAATACAATTTAGTGAGTATTTTTAGCCTCGCTCCACACGCTCTGCGTTGAAGCGAATAATTCTCTGATGAAAACTTTAATGTTCGGGATTCCTTGTTCTGTGTTGAATGTTCAAATATTGAATGTTCATTCGAACTTCAACCCAAAAACCCTTACCTTTTAGGGCTTTTAAAAGTCCGCTATGCTTGGTTTCTCTGAGGATGGCGCCAAATTTCAAAACTATTATCAAAAAGTACCATGGCAAAAGAATTTGATGTATGTGTAATCGGGTCAGGCCCCGGCGGATATGTAGCCGCCATTCGCGCTTCTCAGCTTGGCTTCAAAACTGCAATTGTAGAAAAAAGACATCTTGGCGGTGTGTGTTTGAATATCGGATGTATTCCTACCAAAGCATTGTTGCGCTCGGCAGAAGTGTATGAGTCGATCGAGCATGCTTCTGATTATGGAGTGAAGGTAAAAGATTATTCAGCTGATTTTGGCGGTATGGTGAAACGAAGCCGTGGCGTTGCCGATAAAATGAGCAAAGGTGTTCAGTTCCTGATGAAAGCCAACAAGATCGAGGTATTCATGGGAACCGGTGTTTTTAAATCCAAATCTGAGCTGGCTGTAAATGACGACAAGGGCAAAGAGCAGGAAAGCATCAAAGCTAAGCATTTCATAGTGGCAACAGGTGCACGTCCGCGCGAGCTTCCAAGCCTGAAGATCGATGGCGAGATGATCATCGATTCCGAAAAAGCCATGAAAATGGAAAAGCAGCCTAAGAAAATGGTGATCGTTGGAGCCGGTGCTATCGGCGTTGAGTTTGCTTATTTCTATAATACCATTGGCACGGAAGTTACTTTAGTGGAACTGCAGGATTCTCTGGTTCCTGTTGAAGACAAAGATGTTGGAAAAGAGCTTGGCAAGATCTACAAGAAAAAAGGCGTCAACGTAATGACCGGAAGCACGGTCGAAAACGTGAAGAAGAAAGGTAAAGGCGTTGAAGTCACCATCAAAACCAAAAAAGGCGAAGAGAAAGTAGAAGCCGATGTGGTTCTTTCTGCTGTTGGTGTTACAGGAAACATCGAAAATCTGGGGCTCGATAAAGCCGGCGTTAAAACCGAGAAAGGTTCCATTGTTGTAGATAAGAAAACGTACAAAACTAATGTGGACGGCATCTATGCCATTGGTGATATCATCGGAGCTCCATGGCTGGCACACAAAGCTTCGCATGAAGCTGTTGTACTGGCTGAACAGTTAGCCGGTCAAAATCCACATCCTATCAATTACAACAACATCCCGGGCTGTACGTATTGCGAGCCGCAGATCGCTTCTGTTGGTTTAACTGAGCAGGCTGCCAAAGATGAAGGCTATGACGTGAAAGTTGGGAAGTTTCCGCTTTCAGCCTCCGGTAAAGCTACTGCTCTCGGGCACGAAGAAGGTTTCGTTAAGGTTATATTCGATGCCAAATATGGTGAATGGCTCGGTTGCCACATGATCGGATTCGGCGTGACGGAAATGATCGCTGAAGCGGTTGTAGCGCGTGACCTCGAAACTACCGGACATGAGATTATCAGTGCGGTTCACCCACACCCAACCATGTCAGAAGCAGTGATGGAAGCTGTTGCTGAAGCATATAACGAAGGCGTTCACTTAGGGACTCCCGTTAAGAAAAAATAAGGATCACAGACTACACTGTTTATATGATTAGCAGGAATCTGTGATGAACGAATTTGGCTCCCTTGGGAGCCATTTTTGTCTTCGGTCGAAATTAAGTTCAGAAAAAGTCCTCCCTCGAGGGAGGTGCAGGGTTTTGGCTTGCCAAAACACGCGGAGGGTGTTAGCTAAGGGCAAGGATGTTGCAATCAAACTCAATACTCCTTGGCAACAACACCTCTCTCATAATCAATGTGGGAACAGCCACATTGATTGATCTCTCCTCAAGGAGAGACTTTCTTCGGTTACCTTGGTTATTGATTCAGAAAACATATATGAAAACCATCGAACTTTATGACTTAGGCCATGCCTCCTATCAGCGGATATGGGACTTGCAGAAGTCTGTGCAGCAGCGATTGATCGATGAAAAACGTGCTCAACAAAAAGGAATTTTTAAAGGCAAACGCTTGCACGATATTTTCTTTTTTGTGGAGCATCCGCATGTATACACTTTGGGCAAAAGTGGCCGGGAAGAACATATGTTGCGCTCGATGATGGAGCTGCAGGAGTTAGATGCAGAGTTTATTAAAAATGACCGGGGTGGCGACATCACTTACCACGGTCCGGGGCAAATTGTTGGATATCCCATATTAGACCTTGACCGCCATTTTACAGACGTACATAAGTATCTTCGGTTTCTTGAAGAAGTAATGATCCTCGTTTGTGCTGATTACGGTTTTGAAGCACATCGGATTGAAGGAGCAACGGGCGTTTGGGTAAACAATGAAAAAATCTGTGCTATGGGCATTCGATGCTCACGCTGGGTAACTATGCATGGATTTGGCCTAAATGTAAATACCGACTTGAGATACTTTAACAACATTGTGCCATGTGGTATTGATGATAAAGCCGTAACCAGTTTACAGAAACTTTCCGGCAAAGAAATTGACTCCGATGAAGTTAAAGAACGAATCGTTTTTCACTTTGAAGATGTTTTTGATGTAACCATAACATCCAAAGGTTCCCTGCAAGAAGTGGAGCAGATTATTTCGTAAGTTTGAATTGTAATTAATGACTTAAAAAAGGTTGTTACACTGAGCGCTCAGGATGACAATTCCCATGACTTGCGCAAGCGTCTCGCTTGTGCAAAATGTCTGTTCCAAGCGAGACGCTTGAAACAGGTTTATCTTGTTGAATTAATACTGTGACGAAAACTTTATGCTGGTTCAAATAAGCCGGCAATAATCACTAAAGAAGCACCATGATCAAAGAACTTCAGGTTGTAGAAAACACAAAAACCAAAAACCGCCGGCCCGACTGGCTGCGCGTAAAGCTTCCATCGGGAGAGAAATTCAAGGAAGTCTCGCAAACTATTAGAGATAACAACCTGAATACGGTTTGCTCGGAAGCCCGCTGCCCCAATATGGGCGAATGCTGGGGTGCCGGAACTGCTACCTTCATGATATTGGGTGATGTTTGTACCCGCTCATGTGCTTTCTGCGCTATCAAAACCGGTCGCCCCCCCGCTGACCTGGATTGGGACGAACCGGCACGAGTTGCCGATGCCGCTGCAAAAATGAAACTCAAGCATGTGGTGCTTACTTCGGTAAATCGTGATGAACGTAAAGACGGTGGCGCCCCGATTTTTGCTGAATGTCATAAAGAAATCAGAAAAGCTATTCCCGGAGTGACCATTGAATCTCTGATCCCTGATTTCCGCGGTGAATGGGATGCAGCTTTGCAGATCGTTTTTGACACTCCGCCGGATGTACTCAGCCACAACCTGGAAACCGTTCCAAGTAAATATAGAAGAGTGCGTCCTCAGGCCCGCTACGAGCGTTCACTTGAACTGCTTCAGCGTACCAAAAATGCCAGAATCAGAACGAAGACCGGGATCATGGTTGGCCTTGGTGAAAAGCGTGAAGAAGTGATCGAGCTCATGCAGGATTGTGTGGATCACGGAGTAGATGTGTTGACCATCGGCCAGTACATGCAGCCAACTAAAATGCATCATCCGGTAGTTGACTGGGTTCATCCTGACCAATTTGCAGAGTATAAAGAGATCGGTGAAAAATTAGGCATTGAGCATGTTGAAAGTGGTCCTTTGGTTCGTTCTTCTTACCATGCTGAGCGCCATGTGTAGTTAAATTTTTGGAGATGGCGAAATCGGCATAACCAATAACTACTAACTAACCATTGGTTATAGTAACTTGCGAAAAAGAAAAGGCAAATGATCGCATTATTTATAGTATTGGCTATTAGTTACGTATTGGGCTCTATCCCATCCTCCCTTTGGGTAGGGCAGGTATTTCACAAAATAGACATCAGGAATTTTGGTAGTGGAAACCTTGGAACTACAAACGCTTTTAGAAATCTTGGGTGGAAATCCGGTGTATCTGTTTTAGTGCTGGATTTTATGAAAGGCTTTGTAGCCTCTTACTGGGTCGCTATTTATGCTTTTGAGATCGGAAACGGACCCATCGCCCCTCCGGGCTGGGAAGCTGACGCTTTTCTACAGATTACCTGTGGCTTGTTTGCAGTGATCGGACATATGTTTCCAGTTTTTGCCAACTTCAAAGGTGGAAAAGGAGCTGCTACTGCGTGCGGAATGTTATATGGAATTGAACCGATCTCGATCGGAATATCATCGGTAATATTTATCCTGATCACCTTTACAACGCGATATGTTTCTTTAGCTTCCATCACTGCCAGTTTCATCTATCCAATTAGTTTATTGGTGATGCGTTATGGGTTCGGATATTATGTGGATGGAAGCATTATTATTTTTGCGATCCTGATTGCTGCAGGAATTATCTACAAGCATAAATCAAATATCCGGCGGCTGATGGATGGCAACGAGAATAAGGCGAACATCTACGGAAAGAAAGAGAAAGAAAAAAAGGCCGCTGAAACAATGGTGGAAGCTGAAGTATGAGTAACAGGAATGTCACAGTAATTGGAGCAGGAAGTTTTGGAACAGCACTGGCTATGGTATTGGATCAGGCTGGAAATAAAGTTCAGATCTGGGCAAGAGAACAGAACATTGCTGATCATATTAATGAAAAACATTTCAACCCTTCATACCTGAGCGATATTAAGCTTTCGGAATCTATAGTTGCGTACAATAATCTTGAGCAATGTATGCAATCTCAGGATATAGTGGTATTTGCTACACCATCGCATACGCTTCGCGAAGTTGCACAGAAACTTAAGCCCTGCCTCGATGGCCACGAAATTTTGATCACGGTTGCGAAAGGGATTGAGAATGACACTTTTAAAACCATGTCTCAGGTTTTGATCGAGGTAATGCAGGGAACAACGCTGGAAGACAATATCGGCGTATTATATGGCCCAAGTCATGCAGAAGAAGTTGGAACATTAAAACCCACAACTGTAGTGGCAGCAGCCTATTCAACCCGTACCGCAAAAATCATTCAGGAGACTTTTCTTACTCCCATGTTCCGCGTTTATGTGAACAATGATGTGATCGGCGTTGAGATTGGAGGTTCAGTAAAAAACATTATGGCCATAGCTGCCGGTATAGTAGACGGTGCGGAACTTGGGGACAATGCAAAAGCAGCCTTGATCACACGCGGACTCCATGAGATGAAAAGAATGGGAACCATGATGGGTGCTCACTCTGATACATTCTCAGGTTTGACAGGTATGGGTGATCTGATTGTAACCTGCACCAGTTCACACAGTCGGAACCGTTCGGTCGGATTTCGCATTGGGAAAGGTGAGAAACTGGATGACATTATTGAAAGTATGAATATGGTAGCTGAAGGTGTCAAAACAACCAAGTCGGTATATGATTGGGCTACAAAGAATAAAGTAGAGATGCCCATCACGAAAGCAGTTTACGGCGTTTTATTTGATAATGTTGACCCCAGGGATGCGTTGTACAATCTAATGACCCGCGATCCAAAAAATGAAATTGTAATGTAAATCGGGTTTCGGGTTGCGCGTTACGGATTCCAAGGTACATGAACCCGTAACGCGTATCCCGAAACTCGTAACCCTACTACGATGAAAGACGAGTTTGAATTCTACATGCAATATTCGGATACAGTTAAAGTATCTAAGCTCACCCGATCTGATCTGAAGAACCTTATCCAAACCGGCGAAAGCAGCTTCCTGGAATTCAAGCACAGTGTAGCTTCCCCCAAAAAAATAGCACGAGAAATGGCTGCCTTCGCAAATACCAAAGGTGGAACAATTCTAATTGGTGTGGAGGATAACGGAGAAATATTAGGGGTTGAAGGTTATCACGAAGAGGAATTTTGGTTGAATCAGGCCGCCTGGGAAGAATGTATCCCTGAACTACCCATAGAGATTGAGTTACTGAATGTAGGTGAGAGGGATGTTCTTATCGTGAAGGTGCCGGAAGCGGAAGAGAAGCCCATTTATGTAAAAGGAAAAAAGTACCGGCAAGTATATGTTCGCGTTGATGATGAAAGCGTGGTTGCAAGTGATGAATATATTGAAGTGCTGAAGCAAAATTCTTCTGATGAGGGAGTGACTTTTGAATACGGAGAAAAAGAACAACAGCTGTTCCGTTTCTTGAATGAATATGGTGATATTACGGTTAAAAGATTCTCGCTACTGATAAGTGTAACAACCTATCGGGCAGCTAAAATTCTGGTGAATTTGGTGAGTGCCGGCGTGCTTGATCTGTTTGAAAAAGATGGCGTAACTCATTATACATTTTCCCATAAAACTTCGTAATTTTGACTCGTTCTAAATAAAGGGAGCGATAAGTAATATGAGTGTTCAAGAAGATAATTTAGATGATGTTATTTCCTCACTGATCGATGTAGATGAAGAAGAGGAAACAGTATCCCCGCAGCCAATAACAGCTGATCAATATCAAAAAGATGAATTGACTGGAGAGCCCGTTCTGCTGACTGAACGAGCTGCCCGGCAAGTAGAGAAGATCAAAGAGCAGGAAGACCTGGATGAAAACTTATACCTGCGCGTAGCTGTTGATGGGGGCGGATGTTCCGGGCTAAGCTACAAACTCGGACTCGACTATCGCACCGATGAGGATAAAATTTTCGAAAGCTATGGTGTGGAAATTATTGTGGCCCCCAAACACCTCATGTATTTAGAAGGGATGCAGATCGATTATCCCGATGGATTGGATGCCCGTGGTTTCACTTTTGACAACCCAAATGCCGTTGAAAATTGCGGTTGCGGTACTTCCTTCGCTATTTGATTTTTTCTAAAAGCTGATTTAGTAAGGTACAATCAGGTTATCAGTCAGAACAGAAAAGTGCTTTTTATCGAGAGAGGCTACGGGGACTTTTTGATTAATTGCGGTCGCAGCGATAAAAGCATCCGGTAATCTGATCCCATGACTTTTGCCAAGTTTCATTCTGAGCAATCCTGCTTCTTTGGCTATTTCTACTGTGATGGGGATTTGCTCAACTGAGCTTTCAATAAAGGCATTAAGATCTCTCAGTTCTTTTTTGGAGATTATTCCGGCATAGAGCTCAGAGACTGCTACAACTGATGTTAGGATTGGCTCAAACTGAGCTATAAAATCAACAGCCTCAGGTTTACCCTTTAGAAAATCTATCAGGATATTTGAATCAACGATCACGGTGTATCTGGTCTAAACGTTCTTCCCACTCATCTCTTAGTTTGTCGATATCAGGAATATCCTTTTTATCCTTCCAAATGCCGGCAAAATCCATGATAGATTTTTCCTTCGTTTTTGACTTCTTCTTCACGACATACTCATCGATCGCCTCGCGGATAATATTACTTTGGGTAGTATTCCGTTCATCTGAAAGCTTTTCGATCGCTTTTTTTTCTTTTTCGGTAAGGTAAATTTGTGTTCGTATCATGGTTCTCTCCAGTCAAATATGATGTATACAATATACATCGTTTTGAGCTGTTGCTCAAATTATCTGTATTTGAGCTTTTTGGGTTAGGGTCAAAACTTTCCTAATTACTCTCAGGTGAAGAAGTCATTCCAAGCTGTTCCTTAACTCTTTTCATGCCTTCCGCGGCTTTGAGTTTCCAGTCTTCGGTTACATATCTGCGGACCATCAAGACCGAGCAAGGAGCACGATCAGCAATAATATCAGGAATTGTACCAAACAGAACGTTTCGAATACCCCATTCATGAGATGCGCCTATAATGAGGAGGTCGTCCTCGTGCTCTTCAAGTTCTGATAAAATACCACCGGTCACATCATCAGATTCTTTTACGGTTATTTCCAGCCGGTCAAATCCTTCAAGTAATGGTTTGATACGTTCCCGCAGTTCTTTTTCCTCATTCTCTATATCAGTGCCAGGTTTTACTAGCCTGAGGATCCTTAAGTTAGCATCTACCGCTTGTGCAATACGGATCCCAATCTCCATGCCGAGGCGTGCGTGAAGTCCGCCACCCCATGGCACTACAACAGATCGGATCTCATCGAGGTTGCGGTCTTTTAAAACAGAAATGTCAGCTTTTAAATTTTTAATGATCCGTTGTACCGGAGAATTATAAATTCTTCCAAGGCTAAATCCGCCTTGCCAGCCCATTACCAACATATCGGCTTGTCTGTTTTCAGTTTCTGAAACTAGTCCTTTGAAAATATCATGAGAAGCAGCACTTGCCGATTCAAATGTAGTTGAGGAAAGTGCACTTTTAGTTGCTTGCTCCAGGGTTTCCTCTTTCGATCTTATGCTGATCTCCTCAATACTTTCTCTAACCGGTTTTTGTTCTTCCAGCATTTTATCAATAGTAGAGACCGGAGTCTGAAAAGGGACTTTAAGCATGTTCAATCCTGTTACTTTTCCGCCCTCCTCTTTACCTGTGGCTATCAGTTGTGAGATCTTAAGCAGCGCTTTTTCATGTGCAGGATTGGCGAGTGCCGTTACAATATTTCGACCTTCTTTAGCACTTAATGAACGAATGGCAGGAGTCCACTCTTCAAATTCAGATTCATGCAATTCTACCGGCGCGGTGAACATCGCGAATCCAAGTTCATCCCAATTTTCTTTCAGTTCAGGCAGGGCATGTTCAATTTCAACCCGCGATCTTCCCCAGGCCAAGTACCAGACAAGGCTTCCAATAATAAGAACAACAACTGCGATCTGGGCGAAAGTGCCTGAATATACAATGATAGATAAACATCCTACTGCAGCTAAGATCTGAAGCCAGGGTGTGCCGGGCGTACGATAGGTAGGCTTGTACCAATCGGGATGGGAAACTCTTAAAACTACACACCCAATATTTAAAGCAGCATAACTGTAAAGCTGAAGAACACTGGCTATTTTCGCGAGGTCTTCAAGGCTTTCGAGCAGTAAAAATAAAAGAGCCAATATTCCTGTAAGAATAATAGCACGGTACGGAGTAAGCAACTTATGGTGGATGTCTGCAAGCCAGTTGGGAACCATTCGGTCACGCGCCATTGCAAGATTGATTCTCGAGGAGGCCATGATGCTGGCATTGGCAGAAGAAAGGGTTGCTAACAGCCCGGCGATAATAACAGCGACCGCTCCGGGACTCCCAAGGATGGTTCGTGCTGCTGTGGTTAACGGATCTCGCACATCGGCAATGGTTGATTGCTCAAACATACCACCGATCACTAAAACAATAACAACATACAGAACGGTAACCAGGGCAACGGAGCCAATAAGTGCTCTTGGTAAATTTTTAGATGGATCTTTGATCTCTTCTGCGACGGCCGCGATCTTTACAAATCCAAGGAATGATACAAACACCAGAGCGGTAGTAGCTGAAATGGAATCAAACCCAAATGGCATGAATGGGTCGTAGTTGGCAGCATCGATATGAAAGACGCCCATCACACTAAAGGTGCCCAATATTGCAAAAAGAATGAACACAACGACTACTTGTGTACGACCGGATTCCTTAGCCCCCACAACGTTCAAAATAGTTAAAAGGACACCGCCTATTACAGCGCCCCAAAATGCGGTAATGGGAAGAAACTGGGAGAGGTATTCCCCCAGCCCGAAAAGATAAAAAGCGATGGCAAAGGTAAGGCTCAACCAGATCCCCACTCCAGATATAGCGCCCATAGCAGGACCTAAAGACCGGGAGACAAAAAAGTAATCTCCTCCCGAAGTAGGCATTCCCGTTGCCAGTTCTGCAGCACTTGATGCCGTGATCATACAAACTACACCGGCGATCAGGTAGGCAAAAATGGCAGCCGGCCCTGACATTTCAAGGGCTACTCCTGCCAATAAAAAAATGCCGGCACCTATCATAGTGCCGGCTCCGATAGTCAGCGCATCCCAAAATCCTAGTTCACGTTTTAAATCTGGCATAAATATTATTTGATTAGGGGAGCAAAACTAACACCAATTGAGGAAAAGTAAAATTAAGCTTCGTCCTGTTTCAATTAGCCATACGGTCGATTTAAACAAAAAAATATCGCCCTTCAGTATTGTAAACAGAAGTCACTTTTTGATAAGATCATGCATTAGAACTAAATCACGAAATCAAAGAGGGATTAATTCAATTTAGCCTGTGCATCCATAATAATTTTTTCGACTTCATCCTTCGAGATGCGTTCCGTTTTGTTGCAATACTGACAAATTACTTCCTGCCCTTCGCCTTCCATATCTTTCAGGTCATCAAGGCTGAGCATAGATAAAGCATTTTTAAATCGTTTGGGAGTACATCGGCAGAAAAAATCTACCGGCTGGCGATTCAATTCTTTTACTTTCAGGGGTGAAATAGCCTTTGCCATAATCTCATCAATATATTGTCCATCAGATAGCAATTCGTCGATGGGCGGGAATGAACCTAAACGTTCCTGAAGCATATCAATTTGTCCATCCGGTGCATCAGGCAGGCGTTGTATCATCAGTCCGCCGGCGTGGGTGACAGTGCCCTGTTCATCAATCCCTACATCAATTAGCAGGGCGGAAGGGATTTGTTCGGATTGGGCAAGGTAGTGAGCTACATCACTGTTCACATCACCTTTAACCAACTGAATACTGCTTGTGCGAGGTTCTGCTTCATTATATAAAATCTTAGAAAAAGTAAGGACGCCAAGGCCGATACCATCTCCAAGTTCTGTGTCCGGATCGGAATAATCGAGCTCAGCAGTGGGGTTTTTAACATATCCGCGAATTTCACCTACAGAATTTGCTTCAGCCACCAAATGACCGATGGGGCCGTTTCCGTCCATACGAAGTTGTATGCGCTCTTCGCCCTTCAATTCAGAAGCTAAAAGCATAGTTGCGGTCAAGGCCTTCCCTAGAATAACAGTATTAAGCAGTGAAAGGTTATGATTATCTCGTGCTGTTTTTACAACCTCAGTAGTTTTAACAATAGATATTTTGAAGTGGCCGTCTGTGGTAATTCCCTTGATAAGCCGGTCTTTGAAATTATACTCTTCAATGTTCATAGGAGTGATAGAATGCTGTTTTAAATGTATCTCTATTTGGATTTATTTCGCCCTAAAGATACGCAGAAAAATGGATTTTATTGGAAGATGGAATTTAGCAATGGTATATGCCGCATAATTAAACAAAGGTAGGAGTGGAGGCTCAGTAATTCTGAACAAGTCCAATTTCCACAAAAAAAACGCCCCGAAGCAGAGCCCGCCTTTAGATTAGCGAGTAGATTTTAGTACTATCCAAAATTAACTGGAGCTGTTGGGGTGAACTATCAGAGCGTCTAGTAAGATCTAGGTTCCGTATTAGTCCCCAACAGCAGAGCGAGTTCTATAATTTGTTTAATTTATATTCTTCAGTCTCCAAAAGAACCTGCAGGGCCGGGAAATACCACTGGGCTTTCAAAGCCATCTTTAGATACACTGGCCACACCGAAATAGTAGTTATCGATCACCACATTTTCGAGGGTGTGTTCAGTGACATCAGCAGGAACAAATACATTTTTTTCCCATTGGTTAGAATCCGTAAGTCGCCAGTAGATTTTGTATCCGGCAAGCTGTGGGTTTTGATCCGGGTCCAGGGCTTTCCAGCTCAAGGTAGCACTTGGGCGAACTGCACCTGAAATTTCTACTTCAGCAGGCGGTCGGGGTGCCCAGGATATTCCTGCCATAACCACCGCATTTAATCCCGTTAATTTTGCGGCGTAATCAAATTCAACTTCGCTCAATACATCGCCGTATTCCACTCCGTTTTCTGTTCTAATGTCCTGATGCTGATGATTATAGTCCTCATTAGTTTCCATAATGCGAACCCCTGGGAATCCGGCATCATTGAATGGTCGATGATGTCCTCCACGACCAAATCGATCCAGACGGTAGATCATCATTACATCTAAATTTCTTATGTATAGATCTGCCATTTTATCCACATAACGGGCAAGGTTTCGGGAAGGTGAATCTACTTCGCCGCCTGTAAACCTTCGGATACGGGCTTCTCGCTCTGTTTCAACGGCACGGGTTCCTTCTGAAAATACGCGGGCAGTGGTATTATCGATCACCCCGTTTATTCCCTGAATATTTCCGATCATATCATTATTCAAAACTCCTTTGATATCCCAGGCTTGTTCTTTCGCGTATTCGGCTAAGATCTGCCCGCCAAATAATCCCTGTTCTTCCCCGGAAAGCTGAGCGTACATGATGGAGCCTTCAAACTCATATTGAGAAAGTACCCTGGCTGACTCAAGAACTCCTGCTACACCGGAGGCATTATCATTGGCGCCCGGTGAAACGGATTCGCCATCCATCACTTCACTTACTCGGGAATCAATATCGCCGCTCATCATCACAAAACGGTTCGGATCGGCCGTACCTCTTTGAATAGCCACTACATTGACGATTTCGACCGGTTCAGGGATACGGTTTTCCCCACCCACATAATCACGAACATAAAAAACTTCCAGGCATCCACCACAGGCTTCAGAAATATTTTCAAACTCCTCTTTCAGCCATCTCCGTGCAGCTCCTATTCCTTCTGTATCGGAAGTGGTATCTGATAAGGTATGACGGGTTTCAAAACCAACTAATTTTGTGATATCTGCTTCAATGCGATCGGCCGAAGGAGCTTCTCCAATTTCGCGTAATACTTCAGTTTGAAGTGTTTGAGCCATTGTGGCTCCTGCAAACAACGTCACAAATACTAAAGATAGAACCGTAGCTTTTATTGATTTCATAGTGTCCTGTTTATTGAAATGATCTTGTTAATCTTTATCCTGATCTAAATAATCCTGCAAATTTTGCTGAAATTTGATCTGGGCTTTTAAACCTGCGCGGTGACCGAGTAATCCACCTAAACCGCAAGCGAGTATAATGGTAAACATAAAGGTGAGCTCAAAATCTCCCAGTCCTGCATCATATAACTGAACCCAAACAAGTGGAGGAATGGCTACCAATAATCCAAAAATATAGGGAACGGGATTGGCACCCTGAAGTCGCCGCATAAAACGTCGCCCTGTCACAAACGTGATGTTCAGGTAAACAAACCCAAATCCCAATAAGAACAGAGTGCCTACATAAGTTGGGTCACTTACCATTTTCAGGAATTCGGAGGAGAAAAGCGTAAAAGCAGCCGAGGCTATAAATACACCGGATGCATAAAAAATTAATCGGGGAAGATTATCCAATGTGAAATGATCTGTTTGAATTGATGAATTAAATGTGTGGCAGAAATTCCTAAAAACAAATCCCAAATTCCAATGCAATCATATCTTTTAACCAGTATGGATTTTGCGCTTGCTGATGCTTGAATACAATAAGACTTATCTGCCGGAAAGCCAGCTTTCAGGGTTTACAAATTGATTACCATCACGTACTGCAAAGAAAACTACTTCGCCCAGTTCTGACTGAGGGGTGCCTGAGAGCCCTACCATGTTACCTTTATTTACTTCTTCTCCTACCTCAACGTCAATTCGACTCAGGTTTCCATACACTGTATAATAGGAACCATGTTTAACCAGAACAACGTCTCCATAGCCCGGGAAGGGCAAAATATTTAATACATAGCCCCCTGCTACAGCCCTTACTTCAGAACCTGCTTCACTTACAATGTTTATTCCTTCATGTTCAGTAACCGTTCCGTACAATGGATTTCTTACCCGTCCGAATTTCTTGGCAATTGTTTTACTTTCTACCGGCCAGTCCAGCTGACCTTTTGCCTGTGAAAAAGAATTTTCATAGGCCGAAAGTTCTTCATCACTTACAAAGCTTTCACGATTCCCGGAGGGGCTGGAATATCTCTCTACTTCTTCGGCACGCCGACCGGCATCAGCTATGTTTCGGGCTTGTGCAAGTCTTCTAAGGCGCTCATTTTCTTCTTCACGAAGTTCCTCTTCAGCAGCGATCAGGTCAGTGAAGGTGCTTTCCATATTTTCCTTTGCTTCCCTGGTTTCACGTAGCTCAGCCAGCCATGTGCTTCGCTCTTGTTTGATCTCTTCCACCGTTTGCTCTTGTTGCTGTCGCTGACTGCCTAATTCTTCTTTCTCAATACGAATCTCTTCCAGCACTTCACCGTTTCGGCTATAGCTTTCTTCCAGATCTTCTTTCACTTCATCCAGCTCACTTTTAGCTTGCGTGATCACATCGGTCTGTTTAGTTTTTTGTTCATCAAAACGGCGGAGGTAATTAGATCGGACCAGCATTTGGTTGATGGATTCTGAGGTCAGTAGCATTTCCATGTTTCCGGAACGCCCATTCTTATAGGCATACAAAATGATCTTCTTGTAGTTCTCGATCAGTTGCTCCAGTTCAAGCTCTCTCAATTCGATCTCCTGTTCCGTCAACGTGATCTCAGCTTCAATCTGTTTTTGCTCTTCCTGAAGGCTTTGGATCTTATCATCCTGCAGCGCTATCAGGTTATTCAAAGACTGAAATTGCTCATAAGAACGGTCGAAGCGCTCCTCTGCCTTATTAACCCTTTCCTGGTAATTCTTTATCCGGGCATCCAACACATTGATCTCTGCACGTGTATTTTGCTGTCTCCTCAACAATTCTTCTCTTTTTTCCTCAAATGTCTGTGCAAGGAGATCTCCACTCATCAGAAGGCCAATACAAATTGTGGCTAAGATTTTAATGTAGCTACTGCTTTTCATAAACGTCGAATAGTGATGTTATCGGGGATATCGATCTTGAGATTCAGCCGATCAGGATTAACATTTAGACTTCGAACCAAAAACACAACCCTGGATGATTGATCTGAACTGAATATCGTTATTTTTCGGGGCAATACGAACCCCTCAAGCTCACCATAGCTTTCGTAAATGATCCTGGAGTAGGGAGCAGCACTATCACTATTTTGATCAACCTGTTCTACCCATCCGGTTTCTTTATTTACAAAAACCTGTGCACCATTTTTTAAACGCAGCTGATACGAATTATTGCTTTCAAAAACAGACCGCACATCTTCTTTATCAACTGTGAAGTTGACCAGGTCCAGAATATTGATCGAAGAAAGCTCATTCAGGCTTGTCGCCCGGCTGTCATAGATCGAGATCTTTTCAGCTTCTTTGTCCAGGCGATTATAAATGAGGATGGAATCCCGGTCCACCAGCATTTGCCCACCTTCGATCCCTATTCGGTTTTGAATAGTCAGTAAACTCAATTCCCGGTCTGCCTGAAAGTCTATCGTAACGCGGTCACTGTTTCCAGGCTCGCTCACCAAAGCCCGGCCCCGGCCGGAAATAGCACTTAAGGTAGTTGAATAATCAGGAATTGCATTAACAATAGTTTCCTTATCAACTGAACTTCGGGAAAAATCTTCATTGGTAACGGAACGGGAGGTGCTGCAGGCAGATAATGTAAGGGCTGCAATTATCACCAAATAAAAAGGAAAACGAGAAATCAATTTCACACTAATTAATTTTTTCTTGAAGATGGGTGCGGCTTGAATCTTTTTCGAGGGCTTTTTCCCACCACTCCTGAGCTTCATCAAGTTCGCCCAGTTTTTCATACACATCGCCCAAATGCTCCAGCACTTCTGCACTTGCTTCGCCGGTATTGATAGAGGCTTTGATAAATCGTTCGGCACGATCATAATCTTCTAATTTAAAATACACCCAGCCTACGGTATCAAGGTAAGCCGCATTTTCCGGATTTACTTCAACTACCTTAAGTGCTAATTCCTTCGCACGTTCCAGGTTTTCTCCCCGCACCGACAAATTGTATGCGTAATTATTCATGGCGTTATCGTTTTCGGAATCGTACCGGAGGGCAAGTTCATAGGCTTCATCCGACTGCTCGTGCTTTCCAAGATTTGCCCGAACATCACCCAGCGTGCTATATACTACAGATTTAAAAGGCCTGCGCGCCGGTGCCCGTACCGCATTAGAGAGCCAGTCCTCAGCCTGCTCGTTTTGATCCATCAACATATAAGCACTTCCTACAAAGAATTGAATAAATGCGTCGTCCGGAACAGATTCATTAGCCTTTTCTCCAGCTTCTACTGTTTCCTCATATTTCTGCTGACTAAGTAACAGCTGAAGACGCTGCCTCCATGCAATATCATCTTCGGGTAGTAGTTCATTGGCTTTTTCAAGCTTTTCAAGAGCTTTTTCGGGTTGATCCGTTTGCACATAAAACTGACCGGCCAATGTAAAAGCAGGGCCATGATCTGATTCACTTTCAGATAAGCTGTCCAAGACCCGCTCAGTTTCTATTCGCAGCTGAATATTCTGTGGATCTTTTTGAACTCTTGAATACAAAAAGCGGGCGATATTCATTTTTTCTTCCGCTTCAATAAGCGGATCAGAAGTAAAATCAGAAAGCAAGGTTCCGGCACTGTCCCACTTTTGTTCATCCAGGTAAATACCTGCTAAGTTGATCAGTGACTGAGGGTCACGTGCATTTCTCATAAGCGCATCATTCAGGGTTTCCTTAGCCCTGATTTGGTCTCCCGTTCTGGCATAATATTGGCCCAGGAGATTCAGCATTTCCAAATTGTCAGGGTCAATTTCACGGATCTTCTCAAGCTGAGTAATCGCAGAGTCAGGAATAGCCAACGCCTCATAATTCCTAAACTTCAGTAAAAGCACCGAAATATCAGGTCCGGTTAACCTAAGAATATCATCCAGTGTTTGGTTTGATTTAATGAATTCCCCATAATCTTTATACGTATCAGCCAGCATGTACATAGTCTCAAAATCATTTGGGTGATAATCGAGCAGTGTATTCAACTCTCTGAGCGTCGCGTTATTTTGTCCTGCGCTTCGGTAAATCTCCGCCAGTTTTAATCGATACCATTTATTATCCGGCTCCGCGTCTACTGCTTGTTTCCCATACAAAGCTGCATTTGGTAAGTCATTTAGCTGCAGATAGGTATCAGCCAGTGCATAATCCACGCCCACGGCAGAATCCAAATTTCGCTTTGCCTCTAATAATAATTCCCGGGCATTTTCATACTCCTCATTCTCAAAAGCTTCCATCCCTTGTATGTATGCAGACCTTCCGGAGATCTCTCCTTCTGTTTGCACCTGTCCAAAAACGGGGGTAGCAAAAGCCAAAACTAAAATGATGTACAGGTAATATTTCATAGTATTCATACTAACGCTAAGTATAACAGGAAAGTGCGATTTATGCTTGTTTAGATTCAATATTACATGATTCTATTTGCCTCAACATTTTAATGTGATTTTCTAATTTAAAAATGAAGAAACATCTATTTACACAACATCATAATTAGTATTTGTATTGCAGGAACTTCTTTCACTATTTTAAAGCCATGCTATTTCTAAGCACAAATAGGATCAATTTTACTACTTCCCTCCGGCGGCTCCGGCAACGGCGGTAGTCATATTATAGCTGCATTTTCTTGCAGCGCTCATCTCCTTACCGCAAGATCCTAACTCTCAACTTCTCTCAAGAAGTCTATTCACTCACTATTATTCTCTTAAAATTATGCCTGTTCAAATTTTCATCGCAAGTAATGCCCATACTTCCTACGCAGAAGATGTCTGTGCTTTAATTGAGGAAGCCGCTCACAAACGCGGTACCGGAATTGCTAAACGTGAGCCCGAATACATAAAAACTAAAATGACCAATGGTAATGCCGTTATTGCTTTGGATGGGAATCAGCTCGCCGGCTTTTGTTATGTTGAAGTTTGGGAAAACAAAAAATACGTTGCCAACTCGGGGCTAATTGTTCATCCCGATTATCGTGGGCAGGGACTTGCAAAAAGGATCAAAGCCAAAGCGTTTGAGCTTTCCCGAAAAAAATATGCTGAATCTAAATTATTTGGGATCACCACCAGCCTGCCGGTCATGAAGATCAACTCGGACCTGGGATATCGCCCGGTCACATTCTCCGAACTTACCCAGGATGAGACCTTTTGGAAAGGGTGCCAAAGCTGCCCTAATTACGATATCCTTCAGCGAAATAACCGAAGTAATTGTCTGTGCACAGGAATGCTTTTTGATCCGGCTCACCCCAACAACAAACCAAAAGCCGAACGAGAAAAAACCATTGCCACCTACTATCGCTGGGTGAAATTGAAAACTGTGAAGTTCCTGAAAAATTTAAATCCGATAAAATCACTGCTATGAAAAAGAAAAAAGTTTTACTTGCCTTCAGCGGCGGACTCGACACCAGCTATTGCGCCATCTGGCTCGCAAAAGAAAAAGACTATGAGGTTTCAACCGCTGCCATAAATACCGGCGGATTTGATGACTCTGAAGAAAAAGCCCTGGCCGAAAAAGCTAAAAAACTGGGTATTAAGAATCATATAATGCTTAATGTGGAAGAGGAATTCTATCAAAAGGGAATCCGGTATTTGATCTTTGGGAATGTATTAAAGAATCATACTTATCCGCTTTCAGTGAGTGCAGAACGTGTTTTCCAAGCGGTAGCCCTCGCTGAATATGCCAAGGAAATTGGAGCTGATGCCATTGCTCATGGAAGTACCGGGGCTGGAAATGATCAGGTTCGTTTTGATCTCATTTTTAATGTATTGGCTCCTGATATTGAGATCATCACTCCCGTCAGGGACCAAAAATTAAGTCGACAGGAAGAGGTTGAATACCTCAAGAAAAACGGCATTAATCAGGAATGGGCAAAAGCAAAATACTCCATCAACAAGGGCCTTTGGGGAACCTCGGTGGGTGGAGCCGAAACGCTGACTTCGCATAAAGGGTTACCTGAAGAAGCCTGGCCGACTGAGGTCGTTAATCGTGATTCGTTATTGGTTGAGCTCGGGTTTGAGCAAGGCGAACCAATAACGATTAAAGATGAGCGATTAACGTCGGTTGATCTCATTAGAAAATTGAACGAACTCGCCGCTCCCTATGGAATTGGAAGAGATATCCATATTGGTGATACCATCATTGGGATAAAGGGTCGTGTGGGGTTTGAGGCTGCTGCGCCAATGATCATCATTAAAGCACATCAGCTTTTGGAAAAGCATACACTGGGAAAATGGCAGCTGTATTGGAAAGATCAGCTTTCGGAATGGTACGGCATGCTGATGCATGAAGCCCAATATTTAGATCCGGTGATGCGTAACATAGAAACCTTTCTGGAAGACACCCAAAAAACCGTCTCAGGGAAAGTATTTGTGAAGCTGGAACCCAAGCGATTTGAGCTGCAAGGCATTGAATCTGAGAACGATCTCATGGGCTCAAAATCCGGTCAGTATGGAGAAATGAACAACGCCTGGAGCGGTGAAGATGTGAAAGGCTTTACTAAGATCCTGGCGAATTCCATGCTCATCCAAAAGCAGGTACAGGAGCAGAACAATGATTAAAGTTGGAATCATAGGCGGAGCAGGATATACGGCCGGAGAATTGATACGAATTTTGATCAATCACCCCAAAGCAGATATTGTAAGTACGGTGAGTCGAAGTCATGCAGGGGAATTTCTGTATAAAGCCCATCCCGACCTGACCGGCGATATTAACCTTAAATTTGATGCCGAATTATCAAAGGATGTAGACGTTGTTTTCATCTGCTCAGGACATGGAAAATCGAAAAGCATCGTAGAAAGTGAATTAATTCCTGCATCTGTAAAAATCATCGACCTGAGTTCTGATTTTCGAATTGCTGATGATTCCCATGACTTCATATACGGGCTGCCTGAATTAAACCGTGAAAAGATCAAAATAGCTAATCAAATTGCCAACCCGGGTTGTTTTGCGACCTGTATTCAATTGAGTTTGCTGCCGCTCGCTGATGCCGGTTTTCTGAATAAGGATGTACACGTGACCGCCATCACCGGAAGTACAGGAGCCGGGCAAAATCCCACGGACACCACCCATTTTAGCTGGAGAAGTAATAATGCCTCTGTTTACAAAGCATTTACCCATCAGCATTTGGGAGAAATAAGCCAGAGCCTGACGCAACTGCAATCCAATTTTGATAAAAATATCCATTTCATACCAATGCGTGGAGCCTTTACCCGTGGAATTCTGGCAGCCTGTTATTTGCCGGTTAAGAACTCATTGGAGGAAATTAAGGAACTGTTTGAAACGTATTATAAAGATCATCCTTTTGTGCATATTTCTGAACAATCGGTAGATGTGAAGCAGGTGGTCGGAACTAATAAAGTGCTCCTTCATCTGCAAAAAAAGAACGGACAGATTCTGATAACCGGAGTCATAGATAATTTGGTGAAAGGTGCTTCAGGTCAAGCCTTACAGAATATGAATTTGATCTTTGGCTTAGATGAAACAGCCGGATTAAAACTTAAATCAACGGCATTTTAAGATGAATTTATTTGAAGTATACCCCTTATTCGATGTGGAGCCCGTAAAGGCCAAAGGCCATTATGTGTTCGATGCAAACGATACCAAATATCTTGATTTTTATGGCGGACATGCGGTCATCTCCATCGGTCACGCCCACCCACACTATGTAGATCGTGTAAATGCTCAGCTTCAGGATATCGGCTTTTATTCCAACTCGGTTCCCATCAGCATTCAGCAAGAGTTAGCTGAAAAACTGACAAGACTCTCCGGCTATAAAAATTGGAATCTCTTTCTCTGCAATTCCGGTGCAGAAGCCAACGAGAATGCATTGAAAGTAGCGTCGGCTCATAATCAACGAAAGAAAATACTGGCGTTTAGAGGAGCCTTTCACGGGCGGACCTCACTGGCTGTTTCGGTCACCGACAATCCCAATATTGTTTTTCCGGTGAATGAAGGAGCCGAAGTGGTGCGATTTAAGTTTGAGGATTTTGAGAGAGTAGAATCTGCCTTAAAGAAAGAAGATGTAAGCTCGGTTATCATCGAAGGGATTCAGGGGGTGGGCGGAATCATAGCACCATCAGCTGAATTCCTGAACCATGTGCGAGCCCTTTGCGATGAAACCGGCACAGTTCTGATCCTCGATGAAGTGCAATCGGGTTTTGGAAGAACCGGAAAGTTTTTCGCACATCAATTGTCTGGGGTTGAACCGGATGTCATAACTATGGCTAAAGGCATGGGCAATGGATTTCCGGTGGGCGGAGTGTTGATACATCCGAAATTCAAAGCTTCATTCGGGATGCTGGGAACTACTTTTGGAGGAAATCACCTGGCCTGTGCAGCTTCGCTTGCCGTTTTGGAAGTGATCGAACGAGAGCAACTTATGAAGAACGCTCGTGAAGTTGGAAAATATCTGGCAGACAAATTAAAAAATCTGCCAAGAGTGACGGAAGTCCGCACGTTTGGATTGATGACCGGTGTGGAATTTGATCAGCCGGTTGCCGACTGGCGAAAGAAACTGCTTTATGAACATCACATTTTTACGGGATCATCCTCCAATAAAAATGTACTGAGGTTATTGCCCCCGCTGTCCATCACCAAAGAAGAATGTGATCTATTATTTCAGGCCTTAAATAAAGTTTTAAAATGAATTCATTCCTATCTATAAAAGATGTTGAAAACCTACAGACACTTGTGAAAGATGCACTCGAGGTCAAGAAAAATCCGCATTTGTATTCAGATCTCGGACGACAACGATCGCTGTGCCTGATATTTCTGAATCCCAGCCTGCGAACTCGACTTAGTTCTCAAAAAGCGGCTTTTAATCTTGGTCTGGACACAGCCGTTCTGGATGTTGGGAGTCAAGGCTGGAAGCTGGAATTTGGGGATGGGGTTGTCATGGACGGCGACAAAGCCGAACACATCAAAGAAGCTGCGGCCGTGATCGGTTCTTATTTTGATATTGTTGCGATTCGCGCATTCGCCAAGCTGGAAGACCGGGACGAAGATTACAGCGAGCAGGTGATGGATTCATTCAGAAAATATTGCCCTGCCCCGGTCATTAATATGGAATCTTCGACCGGACATCCCCTTCAGGCTTTAGCGGATCTCATCACCATAGAAGAACACAAAAAAGTTGCAAAACCAAAGGTGGTATTGACCTGGGCACCGCACCCCAAAGCCCTGCCGCAAGCTGTTGCCAACTCATTTTCAAGATGGATGCAGGCAGCAGAATTTGACCTGACCATCACTCACCCCAGAGGTTATGAACTTGTGGATGAAGCCGTTGGAGAAGCGCGGGTTGAATACGATCAAAACAAAGCATTTGAAGGGGCGGATTTCGTTTACGCCAAGAACTGGAGCAGTTACTCGGATTTTGGAAAAGTACTTTCCATCGATCAAAGCTGGATGGTTTCACAGGAAAAAATGAAGCTGACCAATGAGGCTAAATTCATGCATTGCCTACCGGTTCGCCGTAATGTGATCGTGGAAGATGCCGTGATCGACGGTCCGCAAAGTATCGTAATCAAGCAGGCAGCCAACCGTATTATTTCAATGCAAACGGTATTAAAAAATATACTGGAGGGAATGAAAAAATGAAGCCTCTTAAAGTAATAAAGATCGGCGGGAAGGTGATCGATGATGAACAAAAGTTAGATTCTTTTTTGAAGGAATTTGTCTCAATTAAAGCCCAAAAAATTTTGGTGCACGGCGGAGGTTCCATTGCTACAAAAGTAGGAGAACGACTCGGCATCACCCCAAAAATGACAGACGGTCGGCGAATTACGGATGCTGAAACTTTGGAAGTCATTACAATGGTCTACGGCGGTTTGGTAAACAAGAAGATCGTGGCGAAGTTGCAGTCGTTAGGTGTGAATTCCGTGGGACTTTCCGGGGCCGATCTGAATATCATTCCTGCAAAAAAAAGAGATGCAGAACCCATTGATTTTGGGTGGGTTGGAGATGTGGAGAAAGTAAATACAGAATGGCTATCGGAGATGTTGAATAAGAATGTAGTTCCTGTTTTGGCTTCACTAACGCATGATGGAAAAGGAAATATGCTGAATACCAATGCGGATACTATTGCTTCATCAGTGGCTTCTGCTTTGACCGAAATTTTTGAAACCGAATTGATCTACTGCTTTGAACAGCCCGGAGTAATGAATCAAGGAAAGCTGATCACAGAAATGAATCTGCTACTAAATCGGCACTTGAAAGGTATCGGGGTTGTAACGGATGGGATGGTCCCTAAAATCGACCTTGGATTTTCTGCTTTGAAAGGAGGTGTGAAGAAGGTCAGTATCCGTAGTTATGAGGATGTAGGTAAATTGGAATCTGGAACGAATTTGGTATCGAATTAGACAATGAAATGGAATACGGATGACACGGATTTGGCAGATGATCGCAGATTTTGGATTCCAATACTTTGTAAATACATAAAGCTTTTATCTTTTCACTGGTTCCATACGCTCTGCGTTGGAACCTGAGGTTCTGGCAGGCATTCCGAACGGGACGATCGGAACGAGTAACAAAACATAGATAGTTGATCATGAACACAATCAAACAACTTAGTGAACAGGCCATTGAGCTTTTGAAGAAGCTCATATCCATTCGATCCTATAGCGGTGAGGAAGATCAAACTGCCCTGCTGATTTCAAATGTAATGGGAGAGTTTGGCTTCACCCCTCAACGTAAAGGAAATAATATCTGGGCACCTTCTGGTGAGATCGCCCCCAACAAGCCAACCCTTTTGCTAAATTCACATCATGATACGGTGAAGGCTTCATCTAAATGGGCCAAAGATCCATTTACGCCAACTATCGATGATAACAAACTCTTTGGTCTTGGAAGCAATGATGCCGGCGGTCCGCTGGTAAGTCTATTAGCTACTTTCGTGTATCTCTCAAAAAAAGAACAGCCCTTTAATTTGGTATTTTTGGCCTCGGCTGAGGAGGAGACTTCCGGGAAAAAAGGGGTCCCGATCGTGTTACCCCAATTGCCTGAAATTGATCTTGCTGTAGTGGGTGAGCCAACTTCCATGGAACTGGCAATTGCTGAGCGCGGATTGATTGTTCTGGATTGTGTGGCTCATGGCAAAAGTGGTCATGCTGCCCGAAATGAAGGAAAAAATGCCCTTTATCAAGCTATGAAAGACATCGAATGGTTTCGAACTTTTCAGTTTGAAAAGGTATCGGATGTGTTGGGCGAGATCAACATGACAGTGACCATGATCGAGGCGGGAAGTCAGCATAATGTGGTCCCCGATGAATGCCGGTTTGTGGTTGATGTACGACCCAATGAATTCTATACAAATCAGGAAGTGGTGGAGATCATCCGTAGACATGTTGATTGTGAGGTAACACCAAGATCGACCAACCTGAATGCCTCGGGAATTTCGCCGGATCACCCCATAGTAAAGAAAGCACATTCACTGGGAATCAAAAGCTATGGTTCTAAGACGATGTCAGATCAGGTGCATATGCCATTCCACAGCTTCAAGATCGGTCCCGGAAACACCCACCGCTCGCATACCGCCGATGAATTTATTTACTTGGAAGATATTCGGGAAGGCATCAAAACGTACATCAAACTATTGGATCAATTAAAGATATAATAATGTGTTATGGTGCTAAAGTGTTTAGGGCTTAAAAAGCCATATTAACACTTTAGCACCGTAACACCATCGCACTTAAACACTTGAAAAATGAAGAAACTTTGGGAAAAGGGAATCAAATCCGATGAATTCATCGAGAAATTTACGGTAGGCAAAGATCGAGAACTGGACCTGGAACTGGCTAAATATGATGTAAAGGGCACTCTCGCTCATATCACCATGCTGGAATCGGTTGGGCTTCTCAGCGCGGAAGAACTCGGACAGCTTTCAGTAGAATTGAACCGCATCCTGGATGATGTGATCGAAACGGGTAATTTTGAAATTGAGGATGGCGTAGAAGATGTGCACTCGCAGATCGAACTTATGCTAACGCGAGAACTCGGCGATGTGGGAAAAAAAGTACATTCCGGACGTTCAAGAAATGATCAGGTTTTGGTGGACGTACGCCTCTTCCTGCGTGACCAGATTAAGGAAATTTCCCAGCTTTCTAAGCAACTGTTTGAGACGCTGATCAACCGAAGTGAGGCTACCAAAGAAATTCTGCTTCCCGGCTACACGCATACGCAAGCTGCCATGCCTTCCAGTTTTGGGATGTGGTATGGCGCTTATGCCGAGAGCCTTGTGGATGATCTTGTTTTACTTGAATCCGCTTATCATATCATAAACCGAAATCCTCTGGGCTCGGCAGCGGGTTATGGTTCTTCCTTTCCGTTGAATCGCACAATGACTACCAAATTGCTTGGTTTTGACGGCATGAATGTGAATTCAGTGTATGCACAAATGGGGCGCGGTAAGACCGAGCAAACGCTTTCTTTTGCTATGGCGGGAATTGCCGGGACGTTGAATAAATTTGCCTCGGATGTCTGTCTTTATAACAGCCAGAACTTCAATTTCATCAAACTTCCTGATGAACTGACCACGGGTTCCAGCATCATGCCACACAAGAAAAACCCGGATGTTTTTGAGTTGATACGTGCCAAGACCAATTCGTTAAAAGCACTTCCAAATCAGATCATGATGGCAACAACGAATCTTACCTCCGGCTATCATCGTGATTTTCAGATCCTCAAAGAGATACTTTTTCCTGCTATTCAGGAATTGAAGAACTGTCTTTCCATTACTGCTTACGCTGCCGGAAAAATTGAAGTTCAGGAGGAAATACTCAACGACCCTAAATACAAACTTATTTTCTCGGTAGAAGTTGTTAATGAACTGGTACAGAACGGAACGCCATTCAGAGATGCCTACCAAAAAGTAGCGCAGCAAATTGCCGATGGAACTTTTGACCCGCTGAAGAAGCTGAATCATACTCATGAAGGCAGTATTGGGAACCTGGGGAATAAACAGATCATTGAAAGAATGAATAGACTTGAGATTTAAGACATAAGATGAAAGATTACTTTTGTCTTAAATCTTATATCTCACATCTTACTACTTATCATGCACCAACTCTACCTCATCGCCTTCATTCCGCCCAACCCTTTGCGGGAAAAAGTTCAGCAGTTGAAGCTGGAAGTAAAGGAAAAGTTTAACAGTTCGCATTCACTGAATGCTCCGCCTCATATCACCCTGCTAAGTCCTTTTCGGATGGATGAAGAGCTTGAAGATAATTTAGATTCTCTGCTGGAAGTTTTTGCACAGGGATTTCAGCCCATTGAAATTCAGCTTAATGATTTTTCCACCTTCCCGCCCCGGGTGGTTTTTATTGATGTTAAAAAGTCAGAGCCATTGAAGATTCTTCAGCAAAAACTGGAAGAAACAGCCCGGTCTAAACCGGAGATGTTTTCTTACAATTATCACGAGCGGGAATATCACCCACATATAACTCTGGCGTTTAAAGATCTGACCAAAGCTAATTTCCGTAAAGCCTGGAAGGAATTTGAAGACCGGAAGTTTGATGGAAATTTCTTAGCCCGGGATATTTCCCTTTTAAAACATGATGGAGAGCGGTGGAATGTTGTAGAGAAATTCACTTTGGATAAAACTACTTAATTCCTTCGTTGCAGTATTCCAAAATTGCTGGCGGAATATGTATTCGGCCTTAGAAAAAAGAGCGTTAAGAAGTTGATGGAATGAAGCGTTAAGAAATAAATTCAACCCTCGCTAGATCGTCATCCCGCACGCAGCGAATGCGAAGATGCGGGATCTCCCTGATTCGAACCCGCTCTTTCAGTCAGGAGATCCCTGGTCTTGATGACCAAGCTTTGATTTATTTTAGCGGAATGTAGTCAACTTTAGCCCTTTTTTCATAGCCGCCCCGAGCAGTCGGGGTTGGTTCTTTTGTCGGTACAAAAGAACAAGAAAAGGGGATCAAGCCTTAAGCGTAGTGGGCTCAAATATCTCTTGAACATTACGGTGAAGTTTTTCAGCTAATTCTTTACGGTCGTTTGATTGCGCTGTTTCCTTTCCAAAACGAATCGTGCATTCTATTTTCCTGGTTTGGGCAAGTTTCATCAAGTGTTCCAAAAACCCGTGTCGCGCTCCAAAGAAGCAAACACTGTCTCTGGCCGATTTGTCCTTCGGCCCTGTTTTATAACTGATGGATGTCACATGAATTGGTACTTCTTCCCTCGCAGGATATTGAAGCAGTGAAGCATGAAAAGGCAATACACTCTCCCCACCGGAAGAAGTCCCTTCAGGAAACAAGATCAACCCCTGATACTTATTCATGGAATCAGACATCAGTTCATTGACACGCTTTACATCTGTACGGCGATTTCGATCCACAAATATCACCCCAACAGAATCAACCATAAATCCCAAAACCGGCCAGCTTTGTACTGCTTTTTTTGCCACAAAAGTACATCTCAAACTCAAATACAACGGTACGATATCGAGGTAGCTCAGATGATTGGAAACCAAAAAGAATGGAGCTTTTGGTGGATTCCCTTCAATGGTCAATTTCATATTGAAAATAAAAGCAGTCCCCTCTGCCCAGGTTCTCATGAAAAGGTTGCGCCAGGGTTCATACCGTTGCCTGAATATTTTTGGGATGATCAGTCCGATAAAAAAAATACTATAGGTAGTTAACGTAAAGATCAGCAGTGTGATAAGCTTTATAAAACCTCGGATCTTGTTCATAGGTCATTTACTGCTGAAATTGTCTTTTCCGCCTACCCAAAGAACATTTTTTTAGTCCGTTCGGTGATGTTCTCAACATCAAGGAATATCATAACATATAAAAGCTCAAGGTCTTTATGATAAGCCGGTTTGCTGATGATATCGCAGCCAACACTCAGATAATTTTCCAGAAGTCCGGGAGCTTTGAATTTCTTTTTCAGCGACTTCACTTTCTCAATTTCGTTTTGTTTATAGGGCTCCTTAGCGCTCACTCTGTACTCCTTATGGAACACCCCAATTTTTTTAAGTTCTCCATAGATGGCAAGTGCTTCTTCCGATGATCGGGCAGGTATACCCAAACTTCCCAATAAGTAGCGTTTATTCAGGGACTGTAAATAACCGGCAAATCCCTTCCAAAGCAAAAATAAAACCCGGCCGCTTCTATGTTCTTCCTCAATACAAGCCCGGCCTACTTCAAAACTTTTTGACAAAACCTCATCCGGAAGTTCTGACAGGTTAAATAAACCCTCCGAATAAAAACCTTCTCCTGCTATTGCCATTTCATAGGTTTGAAGGCGATAGGTTCCGACCACCTTTTCTGTCTCATTTTCCTTCACGATAAGATGATGACACTGGGCATCATATTTATCTTCATCAATAGTCTTCGACGAATCAAACTCACGTTCCAATTCTTCATAAAAAACCTTATACCTAAGCGATAAGGCGTTTTTAATTTCTTTATCAGTTTGTGCGATACTTACCGTGTACCGGTGATTGCTGATTTCCGGTAAGATCTGTTTTTCTGCTTTCAATTTTCTTTCACTCTAATTTAAAATAGCTACGTATCAACCTGTTTCTTAAGCCAACATTTCAGGCTTTATAAAAAATTCCGTCTGCCGATTATTATTTGGACTCACGACTTCGCAATTAAAGATTTTATCATTGCCCTAACTTGAGTCGAGAATATCATTAAATCCCTTCATCATTTCAATAAAATAACAAAACAGTTGAATATTGGTACTCCCTTCCAAATATCAGTATCATTGGCACAATTTGGAACGGTTTGACTTCATCCCGTTTTATATTCTGAAAATTCATGAACCACCTATTTTGAGTAATTCCGCGGAAGAATCACAACCACATTTATTACGCGACAGAAATCTCTACATTATTTTTGGGATCACCTTAACGGCTGTGATGGGGGTGTCTTCTATTGCTCCCGCCTTTCCTTCCATCGCTGATGCGCTCGATGTTTCTTCTCAAAAGATAGGATTGCTGATCACCTTTTTTACCCTGCCCGGCATTTTCATTACCCCGGTGCTCGGAATATTGGCTGACCGTTTTGGACGCAAGATCGTTTTAGTCCCATCCCTTTTTCTTTTTGGTATCGCCGGAACTGCCTGTGCTTTTACCACCGATTTTGAGACCATGCTGTTTTTCAGAGCGCTGCAGGGAATGGGAAGTGCTTCACTTGGAGCGCTGAATCTCACGCTGATCGGCGATCTCTATTCAGGCAATGACCGCGCCACTGCCATGGGATATAACGGAAGCGTGCTGAGCATCGGCACGGCTTTTTATCCTGCCGTGGGTGGAGCTCTGGCCATCCTCGGCTGGCACTATCCATTTTTCCTGAGTCTTTTGGCTATTCCGGTTGGCTTGTTCGTGCTTTCAAGCCTTGAAAAAACAGGCTCCACCGGCGGACTTAATATGTCAGAGATCTTTTCCAACGTAGCATCCTCCCTCGTCTCTAAAAAAGTCATACCACTTTTTGCAGGGATTTTTCTCACATTCATCATGCTTTATGGTGGATATATTACCTTTTTCACCATTTTGCTGGATGAAAAATTCAGCCAAAACTCGTTCCGGATCGGAATCATATTATCCGGTTCTTCTTTTATGACGGCCTATGCATCTTCACAACTTGGGAAACTCACTCAGCGCTTTTCTGAAGTAGCCCTTATCCGTACTGCTGCCATTCTTTACCTGCTCATATTCTTATTTTTACCACTGGTCGAAAACATCTGGTGGTTTATGCTCCCGGTTGCTGTATTTGGGGCCGCTCAGGGTATCAATATCCCCAGCATATTAAACCTCCTCACCGGCTATGCCGATAAAGAATACCGTGCCGCTTTCCTGTCCGTAAACTGGGTAGTGATGAGAACCGGTCAGGCACTCGGGCCTTATTTGTTGGGCTTGGTGTATGCCGGTATCAGTCTTGATGCCACCTTTTACGCATCCGCTATTGCCGCCGGATTGTTTGTGATCTCTTCTTTCTTTTTTATGAAAGTTGATTGGTACAGTCAGCTTGAAGATCCTGAATCTGCATTGGATAGTCTCTAGCTCATTTTTCATCGAACTTAGCGACCTCACGACTTGTTTGGCTTAGTGAAATAAAAAGAGCTAAAACTAAAGACTATTTACGCAATGAGTAAACAAATGAAAGCCGTCTATATTGAAGAATACGGAGAGTTAAAACAGGTAATAACCGGAGAGCTTGAGAAACCTGAACCTGGTGAAGGAGAGGTCTTGGTTCGCACTAAAGCTGCCGGAGTGAACCCGGTTGATGCAGCTGTAGCAAAAGGCATGATGAAAGATGCCATCCCGGGAAAGTTCCCACTTATTCCAGGATGGGATGTAGCTGGAGTAGTGGAAGAAAATGGTCACTCGGCACGCAGATTCAAACCCGGCGATGAGGTCTATGCCTATGCACGTCGCCCGACTATTCAGCACGGTACCTTTGCAGAATATATTGCTCTCCCTGAATCCTATCTGGCAAAGCGACCTGAGAATATCCCGATGGAATCAGCCGGAGGCATTCCGCTAGTGGGATTGACCGCTTACCAGTCCATTTTTGACGTGGGAAAGCTTCAAAAAGGACAAACTCTATTGATCCTCGGCGCATCCGGTGGTGTCGGCACGCTCGCTATTCAACTTGCTAAAACGGTAGGAGCTAAAGTCATCGGTGTGGCAAGTGAGAGTAATCACGAATATATGGAAGAGCTTGGCGCGGATATTACCATCGACTATTCTGATAATCACGTGGGTGAAGCCGTGAAAAAAGCTGAACCGAACGGTGTAGACCTCCTCTTCCATTGTTCGCGCGGAGATTCTTTTGATCAGGTCATGGAAACGGGTGTTTTAAAAGATGGAGGGAAGATTGTTTCCATCACTAAGAGCAAACCTGATATCAGCAATGACATTGATTTCACCTATGTTTTTGTAGAACCGAACTCCACCCAGCTGACACACCTTCAGCAGTTGGCTGATGAAGGCAAGATCAAAGTGCCGGTCTCAAAAACCTATTCTCTTGAAAAAGCCGGCGAAGCACTTGAAGAGATCGAAAAGCTTCACACCAGAGGGAAGCTGGTAATCACTCCATAAATAAGGATTGCTTAGACTAACAATCTAACTTTTTCCTGCTTTCTCTTTCGTTTATCTGCCAAAGCGGTAAGACGGGGAACGGAATATTTTGGAATGACATTTTCGGATTGTATAATCCAATGAATATTTAACTAAATGCATTCTGATGAAACAACTCGCTACCTTCTCGCCTTTACTTGCGCTATTCACATTACTTTTATTCCCAATCGAAAGCTTACAGGCTCAAATTGACAGGGAAGCCGGGAATTTAATTTCCACCCGGTCTGAAGTGATCGCAGAACGAGGTATGGTAGCCACCAGTCAGCCTTTGGCTACCCAAGTTGGTTTACAGATCCTCCGCAACGGAGGCAATGCCATTGATGCTGCCATCGGGGCAAACGCTACAATGGGACTCATGGAGCCCACCGGCAACGGTATTGGGGGTGATCTCTTTGCAATCATTTGGCATGCCGAAAGTGAGCAACTCTATGCTCTCAATGCCAGCGGTCGTTCCCCTCGCGGCTTGTCATATGATGAACTTCTGGATATTCTCGATGAAAAAGGAGAAGATGCCATTCCCGCCTACGACCTGCTTTCTGTTTCGGTACCGGGAGCCGTCGATGGCTGGTTCGAAATGCACGAGCGGTTTGGCTCAACTGATATGAGTGATATTCTTTCCGAACCCATTTACTATGCGGAAAATGGATTTCCGGTTAGTGAAGCCATTTCAGCTTCATGGCGGCGCAGTGTTCCTTTCCTTAAAGAACAACCCGGTGCCTTTGAAGAGACCTTTACGATC
Source organism: Gracilimonas sp. (assembly GCA_040904925.1). Lineage (GTDB taxonomy): Bacteria > Bacteroidota > Rhodothermia > Balneolales > Balneolaceae > Gracilimonas. Next base: position 49,967 of record JBBDSP010000007.1, read on the forward strand.
GATGGGCGAGGGCCTGAAAAAGGAGAGGTCTTCCGAAATCCCGATCTTGGAAACACCTTTCGACTATTGGCTGAGCAGGGGCGTGATGCTTACTACCGCGGTGAAATTGCCCGTAAAATTGATACCTGGATGAAAGAGAATAACGGTTATCTGCGGTATGAAGATTTTGACAAGCATAGCTCAGAATGGGTGGAACCGCAAACGGTAAACTATCGTGGTTATGACGTATATCAGGTAGGAGGGAACCTGCAGGGTACGGCTGTTCTTCAAATGTTGAATATTCTGGAAGGATATGATCTTTCCGAAACCGGATTTGGAACCGCTGAAACCTTACACTTGCTGATCGAAGCCAAGAAACTTGCTTTTGAAGATCGTGCCAAACATTACGCCGATCCTGACTTTCAGGATGTCCCATATGACATTTTACTATCCAAAGAATATGCCGCTGAAAGAAGAGAGCTGATTGGTGACCGGGCATTAAGCGACCTCACCTCAGGCGTTGATGTACTGGAAGACGGAGACACCATCTACCTGACCACTGCAGATGAGGAAGGCAATATGGTCTCCCTCATTCAAAGTAATTTCCGCGGAATGGGAACCGGTTTTGTGGTTCCCGGAACGGGATTCAGTTTCCAAAACCGGGGCGAATTATTTTCGCTCGACACAGATCACCCTAATGTATATGCGCCGGGCAAACGTCCGTTTCATACCATCATACCGGGTTTTCTGATGAAAGAGGGGAAGCCCATCATGACCTTTGGTAACATGGGTGGAGCGTATCAGCCTATTGGTCATGTGAGTATTTTGACCAACGTGATCGACTTTGGGATGAACCTTCAGCAGGCCGGTGATGCCTTCCGCTGGGATCATTCCGGATCTACCCAACCTACGGATGACCTTTCGGATAAACTGACAAGCCTGGGGCAGGTAAGTCTTGAGTCCGGAGTGGATTACCAGGTCGTTCGGGATCTCCGACAAATGGGACATAACGTACAGATCGGCGACAGCTTCTTCGGCCGCTTCCAGGCCATCATGCGCGACCATGAAAAAGGAGTGTACTTTGGAGCTTCGGAATCAAGAGTGGATGGTCAGGCTGCGGGGTATTGAGGCTAGCCTGGTTTAATAGCAGACGGATTTGGTATTTGGGAAAGAGAGTACAATTTAAAGCCGATCTACTTTTTTTGATCTTGGCTTGATAATAAATGCAAACGGTTTTCTTTCTGTTTTTCCAATTTTTTTGATTTGGGGCCAGGCTTCAATAAGTTTTTCAATCATTTCCCAATAGCTATACCCACTTTTGGAAGGTGGTTTAAAGAAAACTACTCCCAAGCCATGTTGCCGATATAATTCTCGTTGATGGCGTGTACGATGAATATTCATATCCTGTGTAACAACAATTCCATCTTCGGCCGCTACTTTAGGAATCCATTCTTCATCAGGAGCTCCTTTGCCAAAAGCATCTCTGATCGTATAAACTTCTATTTTCTCATTCTGACGCGGTTCTTGAAGAATTGCAAGAGCACGTGCAATTTGAGGTGTAATATTCTCGTCAAAGTAGAACTTCATGCAGCCGATCGTTTCATAAACAAACGGACATCTTCAACTTCGTTTTGATTTAATTCGTACACTGTAGCAATGAATTCAGGAGACTCACCTGCTTTAAGCATATTGATAATAGCATCTACAGTAATGTTTGTACCCTTTACAACAGGTTGTCCAAAACTGTGGTTTGGATCTACTATGATTTGGTGATCTTTACCCAATGGCCAGAAGCGTTCGGCAAGCTGGGTTTTATCCTGAAAGTCTATTTTTTTGCAATAGGGAGCTACAAGTTTGTTAAATGAGATTTGTTGTTTTTCATCAACCTCCAATAAAGAAGAATCCAACAGTTCATAGAAAATACGTTTACCATCTGTCATTAGTTCGGCATGAGCAAACGGATATTTAGTATCTAACATTTCTGATAGCTTTGCATGTGCCAATTTAATTTTAGGGAAACTCACTCCGATTTCACGGAAAGAATCGACGGCAATTATTTCAATAAGTGTTAGAAAGTGAAAAGCTTTTTCCCGGCTTTCGCCCCAAGTATATGACTCATCCACCCCTTGTAAAAATTCAAACTCCCAGTACTTTTTCACCCAACGACGTACTTTACCAACCGGCATATCAAGGATAGCTGCTGCATCAGGAATGGAATAAATCCCTTTACCTAATTGGGGTTCTATAGTGACTGTTGATATGGTCATCTCAGGTTTTTATTGATTAACATGTGAATATAACGAAAATAAATTGACATGTATTATACATATATCTTATGCCTTTACCCGATCATCTTGACAGTTTTGCACCTGACTTGGTTATAGGCTGTTTCTCTTTTTTGGATTATGTACTGAGAAAAAGTGATGATGGCTTTCCTATCTGGCTTGTTACTTCATAGGAAGCTGGAGCTTCCCAACGAGGTTAAAATTACATCTCATTAACCCAATCGAATAATAACCTTATTCGATCAGATTCTTCAATGGACTCTTCCCAATTATCATTTTTTGCTATCTCTTTCAACTTATTCTGATACTTGTTTTTAGTATCAATACCTAACATATTTTCAATGTCTCCCTTACTCCAAACCCAATAATTCAATTTCAACATTTTACTTTTTAAACTCTTAATTAATTGTTCTGCATCTTCTTTAGTGGCAATCAAAGAATATGCATCTGACGCTTTAACACCATTATTCTTTTGGGGCAATCCATTTTCTGCAATTCCATAGCCACCTTCATCTTTATATTTTTTAATAAGCTCAATAAACGCGAGAATATCTTCATCTTCTTCTTCAAGTAAGACGCCCCAAGCTACCTGAAAACAATAATCTAAATCAACAATCATGGATTGTGGTATTCCCATTTCCTCAAGTATTTCTCCCGATTTAATCATCCCTCCACTTCCATTTAGTGGTATAAAGGCTATACTTTTTTCATTGTCTTCTTTCTCTGAAATGATTTGATATAAGCTCGGTAAAAAATCTTTCTCTGTCTTTCCTTCAATTAATACTGCTTTATCAGCAAATAATAATTTTGTGGAATTTGTTAACTCGAATAGGACATCCGCTTGTTTATCATGCTCTTCAATGACATTGGCAACGCTTTCACGTAAGCTATTCAATCTAAAAGTGCCATCTTCAGCAGACTTTCTTATGAGAATTGTATCAGCAATATCATCTTTGGTAATGACCAATGGTGAATGTGTAGCAAATAAAACTTGAAAACCTGACTTAGATAATTTTCTTAAAGCATTCCTTAATACTAATATTCCTTTAGGATGTAAAAATAGCTCCGGTTCTTCAATTAGAAGAAACTTTCTCGAAACTTTTTCTTCATCAACACCATATTCAGACAACATCTTTATCAATCCCATTTGAATTGACCTTTGTGCTCCATGACCTAAGAGAGAGAACTCTCTTAGATCATCTCCTCTTTCAGAAAATTTTACAGTTCCTTGTTTGAAAATATCATCAATTGTCGGTGGAGGTACGTGAAGCTTTAAAGATATTCCTGGGAAAAAATCTGTAATATTTTTATCGGCAAGTGAATCAAATTCTTTAAAGCTTTCAACTCTTTCTTCTCCATCAGCAGTAAATAGATTATTTAACTTACCAATTGCCTCTTCAATATCATCTTTATGCTCTTCTTTTACGGGATCTGTAATTTCACTAATTAGCTTTCCTATAGTTGTGCTTCTCTTGTTGCTTGAAACATCTTCAGTTGCATCGTCCATGGCTCTAATAAAGATACTTTTAGGAAAAAGCTTAGATAAAGCGGGTGATATGCCTGCCGGATTATCTGTAAATACTTCTTCGGTTCCTTCATCTTCTACCTTCGGGTCTCTTACCATAAGTTCCCGATCACCCGCTCGTCCTGTTGGTTTTAATTGTCGAAATCTAAAGACTATTGTTCCATCTACAACGTAATCCTTTATTTGCTTTTTGTGTCTATCATCAAGCTCATCAAGTAATTCCTCAGAGACTCCTGTTATTTTTCCGGTAACTGTAGGATAGGTGTCTAAACTTCTAAATGCAGACTCATCAATACCATAGCTATTTGAGAGAAACCAATCTATTGCTTCTAGTATGTTAGATTTCCCTGCGTTATTGTATCCAACAATTGGAGTGTAATCTGTTAGATTCAGTTCTAAGCATTCAATAGACTTGTAGTTTTCAATCTTCACATAGCTAAGAGTGTGCATGTTTCCCCGAAATAATTAAAGTTTTTGTTATAATTAGAAATCCACCATTTTTCATTACTGTCTAAAATGATCTCAATCCAATTCCTTACAATAAAACAAAACTCTATGTGATATTCACTCTCAACTTTTTCACTCAGTAAAAGTTTAGTACTCGCCCCAAATAAATTAAGCCTTAAAAATTCTCTAAACCAAAAAAGCCCCGCACAATAAATGGTGTACGAGGCTTTACTTGAGTGTGGGACCGGGCGGATTTGAACCGCCGACACACGGATTTTCAGTCCGTTGCTCTACCGACTGAGCTACAGTCCCTTTCACAAGGACGGCAAAGATACAGGGTTTGTAATCTTTATACAATAATAAATTACGAAAATTGGTAACAGGTTTTAGATATGAGGCGTTAGGTGTTAGGAATAGAAATAAGACTAACACTAACACTAACACCTAAGAACTCGCCCCTTAAATGTGAATATCCTTCAGGCGAAGTTGCAGGGTTCTTCTTCCATTCCAGTTATTTTCTTCGATCACGTAAGCGACCTTAAATGGATTCCCGTCTCGCACTCCAGGTAAATATTCATGCATGTTAAAACCAATGGTATCGAAAACTCCCGAATTCTCTTGTTTTACCCGCATTTTCAGATGCCCGTTTCCAACAATGGTCGGCTCGCCCACAACTTTAACTCCTTCACTTACAAATATGGGCCGGAGATTACCGGGACCAAAAGGCTCGAACTGACTTAATAGCTTCCAGAATTTCATATCCACATCACTCAGGTCAAGTTTGGCATCAATGGTGAGTTCAGGTTCAAAGGAATTATCGGAGAGATCAGTAAATGCCAGTTCATTCATGCGCCGGCGAAATTCGGTCAGGTTTTTTTCGCTCAGGGTAAGTCCGGCTGCAAACTCATGTCCGCCGAATTGTTCCAGCAGATCCTCACATTTTTTGATGGCATTGTAGATGTTGAATCCCTTGATACTTCTAGCAGAACCTTTCACTTTTCCTTCTACATTACTAAGCATAATAGCCGGACGGTGGTACAGATCCACAAGCCGCGATGCCACGATCCCGATCACCCCGAGGTGCCAGTCTTCCGCATACAGAACGATGGTGGAGGTTTCTTCCATGTCAAAGTCCTTATCGATTTGGGCCATGGCCTCTTTCATGGTTTTGGAATCGGTATCCCGGCGGCGCAGGTTGATGGATTCCAGCTCATAGGCATGTGATTTAGCTTCCGCCAGAGTTTCTGCGATCATCAGCTTTACGGCCGTGCTGGCGTCTCCCATTCGCCCCGCCGCATTAATGCGAGGCCCAATGGAAAACACGATCTTTGAGGTATTGACTTCCTCTTTGTTCACATTGATGAGATCGAGCAGCGCTTCAATTCCCACACGCGGACTTTTCTGGATCATACTCAACCCGGCTTTCATCAGTACCCGGTTTTCATTTATAATGGGGACAATATCTGAGGCAATGGAAATGGCTACAAGGTCAAGAAATTTAAAGGCAACAGACTTAGGCAGGCCGAGTTTCACGATGGTTCCCTGTATAAGTTTGAACCCAACCCCGGCTCCTGATAGTCCGTCAAAAGGATAGTTGCAATCGGGGCGTTTGGGATCGAGTACAGCCACGGCATCCGGAATTTCATCACCAACGGTATGGTGATCACAGATGATCAGGTCGATGCCTTTTTCTTTGGCTACTTTGGCTTCTTCAATTGCCGTGATACCACAGTCGACAGATACGATCAGGGTAGCATTGATATCTTCGGCATATTTGATACCATCGGGATTTATGCCATACCCCTCCTTAAAGCGATGCGGAATATAGTAATCGGCATCAACCCCAAATTCTTTCAGAAACGTGTAGATGCAGGAAGTGGCCGTAGTCCCGTCTACGTCGTAATCGCCGTAAACGAGTACTTTTTCACTTTTGCGGATAGCTAATGCCAGGCGTTCGGCACCGTTATCCATGTCCTTCATTAAAAAAGGATCGTGGAGGTTGTCTATCTTTGGTCTGAAAAAGTATTTTGCATCATCGTATGTTTTTATGCCGCGTATAGCCAGCAAACGGGCTATTTTGTCCGGAATTCCAAGTTTGCTCCTTAAATCCGGGGCAGACTCTTCCTGATCCGGCTGCGCGTATACCCAGCGGAATGACATGATTATTTTGTGCTTTATTTTTATTCATAAAGGCTGAGCGGCGGTCAAACCGGGTTGCCAACGCTAAATGCGTTTCATTACATATAAAATACTATTAAACGGGAGAAAATCAGCATCTTTGTTCAGATAAATTGCTGTTTAGCCTCAAAAGCTCAAACACTCTCTTATCTTAACCTTAATCTTACAAACTTTAGTATGAAAACCTTCAATTAAGTTGAGAACTGTCAAATAAATACCGAACTTTGGAAGCGATTCCAACAACCCGTCTCTCTATAATAATTTTTACCTTCCATCATGACAAAAGTATTCACTAAAGAACCCAAAACATTGACTAAAGAGAATAAGAAATTTCCGCTTTTTAATGAACTGGCTGACAAAAAACACGAGCAAGTGGTGATCTGCTCCGATCCCGAAACAGGACTGAAGGCCATCATTGCCATTCACAATACCACCTTAGGTCCTGCTCTTGGCGGAACGCGTATGTGGAATTACGAGTCTGAAGAAGCTGCCATGAAAGACGTACTCCGCCTCTCTCGGGGGATGACCTATAAATCTGCTATTTCAGGATTGAATTTGGGAGGAGGAAAAGCTGTCATTATCGGTGATCCTCACACTGAAAAAACAGAAGCTTTATTTCGCTCATTTGGCCGTTTTGTAGATGGGCTTGGCGGACGTTACATCACAGCTGAGGATGTAGGGATGACTGAAAAGGAAATGGAATGGATCTACTCCGAAACCAAATATGTAACCGGAATTCCCAAGGCATTGGGCGGGAGCGGAAATCCATCTCCTGTTACAGCTTATGGGGTTTACATGGGCGTTAAGGCCTGTGCCAAAAAAGCTTACGGAAGCGATTCCCTCGAAGGAAAGACAATTGCACTACAGGGTGCCGGAAATGTAGCCTCTTATTTTGCGCGTCATGCTTCCAAAGAAGGAGCAAAGCTTTTCATCTGCGATATTTATGATGACAAAGCCAAAGAGCTTGCCGAAGAAGTTGGAGCAGAACTGGTCGATCCCGATGCGATTTACGGACTTGACGTGGATATCTTCACCCCCTGTGCTTTAGGCGGAGTGATCAATGATGACACCATGGGGCAGTTCAAGTGTGATATCATTGCCGGGGGAGCCAACAACGTGCTGGACGAAGAAGACAAGCACGGACAGATGTTACTAGACAAAGGCATCATTTATGCCCCGGATTATGTGATCAATGCCGGCGGGATCATCAATATTGCAAGCGAGCTGGAAGGCTATAATGAAGAACGAGCTCTTCAAAATGCCGGGAATATCTACAAAACTATTGCTGATATTCTGGACTATTCCGAAGAGCATGGAATTCCGGCTCACAAAGCTTCCAATGCCTTAGCTGAGAAAAGAATTGAGACTATTGGAAATATCAAGAATAAGTATTCTTCCAAAGCCAATGTTTCCGGCAGACTCGGAGAAGTATATAAGCGTTTTATTGACTGATCTTTTTCGAATATTTAAGGTTTAAAAGGCATTTCATCAAGAAGTGCCTTTTTTTAAATAGGAGTGTTGCTTTTAGCCACCTTTATATTTTATCCTTTCTCGCAAGTGGAAGACGTTGTGGTAAGTTTTTGGGTTGCTACGAATTTCTTGACAAAGGATGCATATCTATCATTCAATATAAAAACCTACCAGTGAGCCTCCCTCCGACAAGACTTTCGGGGGATTGAGGAGGCAAAGGTTTCAGGGCATCCCTGCCCAACCTGATAAATTATCTTTACCCAATTAAGAAGAATACACCGGCTCCAGCACCCGCTCGATCTTGATCTTCTTCCCCGTCATTTTCTTTAATAATTGTGATTTCCGCTCTGCTCCCCATATCTCCAGGTAAGGTTCACCTTCAGTTCTGATATTTAATTTGATCTCCTTCTCTCCAGAATAAACCTGAAGATCCTTTACATTTTGGTAATGACTGCGATCCAAGCCATCAGCAACCCGAAGAATTCCCGATAACTTCTTGATCCGTTTTCGGATCTCGGGCGGCATTTTCCAATATTCACCATGCCGCTTTTTGGGAGTTGATCTGCGATGGTAGCGGGCCACGTTGGCCATGATCTCAATTTCATGTTCTTTAAACCCTTTCAGATCGGAATGACGGATAATGTAAAGCGCGTGTTTATGATGTTTGGAATGAGAAATGTAATAACCGATATCGTGCAGGTAGGCAGCATATTCTAAAAGCTCGCGATCACTTTCCAATAGATCTATTTCATCTACCAAAGCATCAAAAATGGTAAGTGCCATATTGGCTACATGTCGGGAATGATTTTCATGCCAGTCGGTTTTGCGGAGTAATTCAAACACACTTCTCCGGCGCGGATCAGCAAAAGCCCCGGTCCAAGGCAGACCGATCATTTCTTTTTTCAGATAGCGTATAACAATTCCTTCCCGCAAAGCCTGAGACGAGATCTTAACGTTCTTAATACCAAACTTACGAATCAGGTAATCCAGCAACACTACGCCGGTATTGATAAAACCCACGCGCTTCGTTTCGAGTCCGCTTACTTTCCTGCGCTCTTTCTTGGACAGTTTGATAAACCAATCATAAAAATCTTTGAAATCCTGCGCCGAGAATTCCATTTCATTCAGGGTTACATCCATGGACTTGTGTTTACGGGAGGCGATTATTTGCGCAATATTTTCCATGGTTCCTGAAGAGCCGATGATGGTATCGGTTCGGTGCTGTGCAAAAGCCTGGGCTACATCCCGAAGTTCTTCTTCGTAGTGCACTTCCAGTTTTTTTATGTCTTCCGGGGTGATGGGGTCGGAAGGTTTGAAGATCTCGGTCATGCGTGAAACACCGATCTTTTTACTCGCCGTGTAGAAGAATTCATGTTCATTCCCCAATATGAATTCTACACTTCCGCCACCGATGTCGGCCATCAAGACAGGTTTTTCGGTCAATTTCACGCCATGGCGAACAGCCAGCCCGATTAGTTCAGCCTCAACTCTGCCCGGAATTGCCAACATCTTGATCCCAACATCGTCAATGCTTTTCTGGATGAATTCCCCCCCGTTCTCAGCCTCTCGAATGGCACTGGTGGCATAAGCCAGAATTTCTTCACATTCGTAACTGTCTGCCAGCCGCTTGATGTTTTTCAGGGCAGAGATCCCCCGCTTAAAAGCACCATCTGAAAGGCGTTTTCCCATCCCGCCTTTGGCCATCTCAACCATTTCCTTAAGCTTATCGAGGGTGCGAAAACTTCCATCCGAATAAACATCCACAAAAATAGCGTGAAAGGAGTTGGTTCCGATGTCAATAGCGGCAATCCGTTTGATGGGTGCGATCTGATTGGCGCTGTTACTGCTGATGATCAAAGTTGAAAATGGGTTGATTTAAGTGTGGTTTAAGCATAACCAAAAGTAGTGAGTTTTTACAGAATTAAAATTTAGGAGTTGTGTATAAAAAACCTGACGTATAGATAGCTTAAAATCCAATTTGTTGAATGGCTTGGGATTATCTACTATTCACCAACTTTCAACCAAGTATTACTACTTATGCGTTATCTTTCTTTGCTGGTGCTACCTGTGATTTTATTTACAGCCTGCCAAAATAAACCGAGTGATCCGGAACCTTCAGTTGATTCAATAAAGATGGTATTAGATGACTGGCACGCCGCCGCTGCCGAAGGCGACTTTGAACGCTACTTCGATCACTTTGAAGGTGATTCGTCCATTTTTATGGGAACTGATGCCACCGAGAGGTGGGCGATCGCTGTATTTAAGCCATGGTCAAAGCCTTATTTTGAAGATGACGGAGTTGCCTGGACCTTTACCCCAACTTTTCGGGAAGTGTATTTTTCAGAGAATGGGAAAACCGCCTGGTTTGATGAAGAACTGGATACTCCAAATCTGGGTCCGAGCCGGGGTTCTGGGGTTTTGGTAAAAAATGAAAAGGGGTGGAAAATTGCACATTACAACCTTACTATTCCCATCCCGAATTCTATTGTAGATGATGTGGTACAACAAATTGAAGAAGAACTAAATAAAGAAGAATGATGAAAAAAGGGATACTGACGACATTATTATTGGTCTTATTACTCTCGGTTCAAACCCGGGCACAAGTACAATCGCCCGCTGAATTTTTAGGGTATGACCTGGGTGAACAGTGGACTCCACACTATAAGGTGATGAATTATTTCCAGCATGTGGCAGAGGAGTCGCCCATGGTTACTTTTACCGAATATGGAAAAACCAATGAAGGCCGGGAACTGGTTTATGTAGTGGTTACCACAGAAAATAATCAGTCTAATATTGAAGAGATCCGGCTTAATAATTTGAAACTGACCGGGATGGAATCGGGGGAGCCGACAGAAAATCAAAAAGCGATCGTATGGCTGAGTTATAATGTACATGGAAATGAGACCTCTTCCAGCGAAGCAGCATTGAATACCATTTATAAACTGGTGACAGAAAATTCTGACTGGCTGGAAAACACCGTGGTCATTATGGACCCTATGGTGAATCCGGATGGGCGTGATCGTTATGTAAACTGGTTCCGCAGCGTAGTTGGGGAAGATGTTAATGTGCTGCCTGAATCACGGGAACACAGTGAACCATGGCCGGGTGGGCGCACCAATCATTATTACTTTGATCTGAACCGCGACTGGGCCTGGCAGACACAGGTTGAAAGTCAGCAGCGGTTACCGGTTTATAACAGCTGGATGCCACACGTTCATGTCGATTTCCATGAGCAGGGCGTAAATTCACCCTATTATTTTGCTCCCGCAGCAGAGCCTTTTCATACAGCTATCACCGGTTGGCAGCGAGATTTCCAGACGATGATCGGGAAAAATCACACCGAATATTTTGATGAAGAGAATTGGCTGTATTTTACCCGCGAAGTGTTTGACCTGTTCTATCCAAGTTATGGGGATACCTGGCCGACATTTAACGGAGCCATTGGAATGACCTATGAGCAGGCCGGACACAGTTCAGCCGGACTTGGGGTTCTGACTGCTGAAGGAGATACACTGACGCTGCTTGATCGACTTACCCATCACACCACAACTGGACTTTCGACGGTAGAAATAACCGCTCAAAATCATCAAAAAGTAATCGATGAGTTTTCTGAATATTTCAGTAATACTATTCAGAACGGAGCAGGAGAGTACAAAAGCTTTATCGTGAAAAAGAGCAGTAATCCTGATAAAGTAACCAGCTTGCTACAGTACCTGACGAAGCAGGAAATTGAAGTCGGACAGGCAACAAGATCCTCCAGTCCGAGCGGATATAATTACAGTACGGGTGAGACTGGTCGCGTAAATATTGAAGAAGGCGATTATGTGGTCAGCACCTATCAGCCCAAAGGAACACTTGCGCGCGTATTGTTTGAGCCTAAGCCGGAGCTGGTGGATTCGATGACTTATGACATCACCGCCTGGGAAATGCACTATTCGTTTGGTGTAGAAGGCTATGCCATTCCGGGCAAGGTCGACTTTGGAGCGGTAACATCAACAACCGAGGATGAACTAACTCCATCAGCAGATAAACCTTATGCTTATTTGGCCAAATGGGATTCTATGGAAGACCTGAAGTTTCTTTCACAGATCCTGAAAAAAGGAGTGAAGGCCCGTTATGCGCGGGAAGCGTTCACGCTGAACGAAAGAGAGTACAAGCCCGGAACATTGATCATTACCCGAAATGGAAATGAGCATCTGGGTGATGAGTTTGATACTATCGTTAAAGATGAAGCCGGATTGTTGAACCGAACTCTCATTCCTGCTACAACCGGTTTTGTCGAATCCGGAAAAGATTTTGGCTCATCCGGAGTACGATATATTGAGACACCGCGTGTGGCTCTGCTTTCCGGAGACGGAACCAGCTCTAATATGGTAGGTCACATCTGGAATTACTTTGATCAACAGATCGACTACCCGGTAAGCCTTATCAATACTGATGACATTCGTTCTGTAAACTGGGATGATTACCACGTACTGATATTACCAAGCGTGTATGGCAGTGCAATTGGAGACAGCGAAATAAATGCTATAAGAGAATGGGTACAAGCCGGTGGGACATTGATCGCCATGGAGGGCGCGAACAATCTGCTTTCCGGGAAAGATGGCTTTGCCTTGAGTAGAAAATCCAGTGAAGAAAGTGCAGAGGAAGATGATCCAAATGCCAAGCTTGTCAAGTATGGTGAGTCTTCCCGTGAGCGTGTTAAATACATGAACGCCGGTTCTATCTTCGAAACTACGATGGATTATACTCACCCATTAGCCTTTGGATATGAAGAAGACTATATGTCTCTCAAGTTAGGTTCTACAGCTTTTGAATATCTGGATAACGGCTGGAATGTGGGAGTGGCTAAAAAAGGTGCTCATCGCAGCGGTTTTGTTGGAAGTGAAGCCAAGAAAAGCCTGGAAAATACTCTGTCTTTTGGAGTTCAAGGTATGGGCCGCGGAAATGTGGTATATATGATCGACAACCCGTTATTCCGGGGTTTCTGGCACAATGGGAAGCTGTTGTTTGGGAATGCTGTTTTCTTTGTGGGGAATTGATATAAGGTGTTAAAGTGCGATGGTGTTAATGTGTTACGGTGTTTTTTAAGGACAACACCGTAACACATTAACACTTTAACACTATCGAGCCAATTCAGCCTCACTTGCAATAAACCCAAAGGCAGCCCAGTTGCCGGAATCATAGACATTCTGCCATATCTGGATTGCTCTTTCATTTCTGCCATTAATGTGATGCCAAAACCCAAGTCCATAGCCAAGTGTGGAATTATCCAGTTCGGAATTCTCAGCTCCTAATAATTCATCGGGAGTGAATACCCCTTTAAATACCATCAGCAATTCGTGATAGCTGGTATTTTCGATCAGTTCCATATCTTCTGATACTTTTTCAAGTACTTTTCCGGCTTCTTCATCATGTCCTGCTTTTCTCAAAGACATATACTGCCAATACCAAAAAGCCACTCTCATATCTGTGTTATCCGCTACTTTGAGCCCTTTCAAATAAGCCTGATTTGCTAAGTCATATTCTCCTTTTAGGTAGTGTGCTAATCCTAAATGATACCAGGTATTGGTTTGAAGTGAACTCAGGGGAATATTTTGAGCATTTGGCAGTCCATCTGTTTCGGTAATATCTTCCTGTCCCTCAAAAAGCCGGGCAGCGATCTGGAAATCCCGAATGCCAAGGTCAAATTCACGTAAAGTGATATATCGATGCCCCCGATGACGGTACAAACGGGGCTCATTTGGGAATTCAATTATAGCAGAAGAAAGTTGGGTGATTGTTGTGCGATAATCGCCCGTGTAGGCCGTTTTTCTGGCTTCCCAGATGTAGCTGTCCACAAGTCGATCTTCCTCTAAAGCCAGCGCACTTAATGAATCGATTCTGTCAGCCAACACATCCGGCAAAGAATCAATTTCGGTGTGCAGGGTATCGCCGGTTAATGAAATGGTTTGGGCGTGGTCGGGCAGATTTTCAAACCGGGTGGGCTCTTCCTGCTGCTGACAGGCTGTTGTAACCATAAGGATAAGTGTGAGAAAAGTAGATAATCGTTTCATAGAATCAGATTTCGGTTGAGTTCTTATAGTCGTGAATATATCAAAGATAGAGAGAACTCTATGGAATTTTTTAACGGAGGACGAAAGGTAAATTTCACATTATAGAAAGTTGCCCGTAATCAGGTTCCAACGCAGAGCGTAGGAACCAGGTCATACTAATACGATCGATAAATAAAATTAGAAAAGAACCTCGCTCCACACGCTCCGCGTTGGAGTGCACACACTTCAATATTGAAAATTCCTTATTGAGTGTTCAATGTTTTACAGCACATCTTCCACTTCATCCAGCTTCACCCCAACGAGCTGAGAAACCCCCGTGGCAGGCATGGTAACCCCATACATCATCTCCGCTTTGCTCATAGTTTTTTTGTTATGGGTGATGATGATGAATTGTGTGTCTTCACTGAAGTCTTTGATCATCTTGGCAAAACGCTCAATGTTGGCGTCATCAAGGGGAGCATCTACCTCATCCAGCACACAGAATGGAGAAGGTTTTACCAGGTAGATGGCAAAAAGAAGGGCAATAGCAGTCAGGGTTTTTTCACCACCCGAAAGCTGTGAGATTCCCGAAGGCCGTTTACCTCTTGGCTGCGCTTTGATCTCGATCCGCGCTTCCAGTGGGTCTTCCACATCTTGTTCTATGATCAGGTCACAGTAGTCATCCGCCTCAAACAGCGTTTTGAAAACCTTTTGGAAATTTACCCGGATCCGCTCAAAAGTCTCATTAAACCGATCTGTGGCTGTCTCGTTGATTTCATCAATAGTTTCGAGCAGCTGCTCTTCGGCTTCGGCCAGATCCTGAATTTGTTCTTCATAAAAGTCGAGCCGCTCTTTTTCTTCCCGGTATTCCTCAATGGCCAGCGGATTCACTTCCCCGATGCTGTTCAGCTTTTGTTTAAGCCAACTGATGCGCTCTTTTGCTTCCTCCGGAGATGTATCTTCCGGAAGTTCTCCCGTCACCTGTTTCATCAGGATTCCGTAAGTCTCCCAGATGTGATCGGAAAGTGCCTGACTTTGCATATCCATTTTTTCACGAGCCATATCAAGGTGATGGACAAGCTCCATGTTCACCTCTTTGCGGCGGCGGACTTCCTTCAGCTCCTTCTCAATCTCGTTGATCTTGCCTCGCTGTTGGGCTGCGGCTTCTTCCGCTTTTTCGAGGGCTTCATCTGCATCTTTTTTGGCCTCACTGTTTTGGGTGATATTCTCCTGAAGCTCTTTAGTTCGCCCCGTCAGTGTTTCGATGCGCTCTTTGCTTTCTGCGGTCAGTGTGGTGCGATTTTCAATACGCTTCTTCACATTCTCTATGCCCGTCTCGGCGCGCTGCACATCACGGTCCAGGTTATCTACTTTGTTACGTAAGTCTTGATGCTTTAGCTGACTGTCATTATACCGGCTTTGCGCAATGGAGCGCTCATCTTCAAGCGTTTCAAGCAGATCTTTTTTTTCCTGCTGTTTTTCATCCAGCTGCAGCATTTTTTGCTGCAATTCTTTTTGTTTGGGCTGAATGGAATCCAGTTCTTCCTGAGCCGAACCCTCGCTGCTTTTCAGATTGTCTTTTCGGTTTACCAGTTCTCCGATATTCTTTTGATAGACCTGAACTTTTGAACTCAGGCTGTGCTGCTGTTGCTCAAGCCTCCGGACTTCCTGTTCTTTTTCTTTTAGGATCTGGCTGAGTTTACCGATGTCCAGTTTCTCGTATTTCTCTACGATCTGCTGCAGATAATTTTCCAGCTTGGTGATCTCTTTGGTGGTTTGAGCCTCTTCTTTTTCAAGCTTCTCAATTTTGTCTTTGAGCCCAACCCGAACACCGGCATTTTTACTCTTACTTCCACTTTGGAAAAACTTGGAGTTGGTGATCACTTCACCGTCAAAGGTCACACCAACAAGATCATCTTTCTTCCTGGTTCCGGCGTAAGCGTCTTCCACTGACTCGAAAACCATCACATTACCAAGCAGCAATTGTTTCAGTGCCGAATACTCCCGCTTCGATTTCACTTCATCGAAAAGACTGCCATCTTTAACAGGATAGGTAGCGGCAAGTTGGTCGAGAGGGATGAAAGTAGCTCGGCCTTTTTTGTTTTCTTTGAGGATCTTTGCGGCACGTTTCGCTTCATCGAGTGTTTTAACGATCACGAAATTCAGTACATCACCAAGAACAGCTTCCAGTGCCACTGCATGCTTTTGATCGGTGTCAAAGATCTCGGAAACAGTGGTCATGTCCTTGAAATCAAACCGATGATTTTCGATCAGATATTTAACACTACCTGGAAAAGCTTCATTGGAACTGGCCAAATCATTCATCAGCCGGATCTCAGATTCCAGCGATTCCTTTTTGCTTTGAAGTGTCCGGAGTTCGTCTTTAATTTCGTTTTGTTTGTCAGCGAATTGCTCTCGTTTTTCACGGGCGGTTTCAAGTTCTTCCTCCAGCTCATCTCGCTCAACCACCAGGTTATCGAGTTTCTTCTCGATCAATCCCTGCTCGCCATTCAGATTTTCGATCTCATCATTCAGATCAATGATCTCATTATTGATACGCTCAAGGTCGCCTTCCGTATTTTCAAGCCGGCTCTCAATTTTGATGCGTTTGGTTTGAAGCTGATTCAACTCATTGTTGGTGGCGCTCAGCTGAACTTCAATCTCATATAACTCACTGCGCTCACGATTATACTGCTGCTGAATCTGCCCGTATTTCTTCTTGGAATCTTCAAGGGCTTTGGCTGATTTCTCCAGTTCATCATCAAAACCTTCTAGCTTTTTGCGGCTTGAATCGAGCAGCTCATTCAGTTCCTTAAGGTCTTTCTGTCCGGTTTCAATATCCTTGCCATATTCAGCGATCACCTTCTTCTCATTCTCGATCTTTTCGCGGGTGATGCGAAGATTGGTGTCAGCTTCACGAATGGCGTTATGCAGCTGACTAACCCGCCGTTGAGCTTCAGCCTGCTGTCGTTCCTTTTCAAGAAGTTCTGCCCGGGCCTTTTCATCATTTTCCTCAAGCTGCTCAATAGCCTTAGTAATTTCCTTCTTCTCTTTGTCCGCATTGGCGATACGCTCTTTCAGCGGCTCAAGTTCAGACTTTATCTTATTGAATTCGTGAAGGGTAAGGGCTTTATCCAAAAGCTCGAGCTCATCTTTATAAACTTTAGCTTTCTCTGCTTTTTCCGCCTGAATTTCCAGCGACCGGGCTTTCTTTCTCAATTCAACCAAGAGATCATCTACACGCTGAAGGTCTTTGCGAGTTGATTCCAGCTTGCGGATCGTTTTCTTTCGCTGATCTTTATATTTAGTTACTCCGGCAGCTTCTTCAAACAATCGCCGGCGGTCATTATTTTTATCATTAAGAATTTCTTCTACCATCTTAAGCTCGATCACCGAATAGGCATCCGAACCCATTCCGGTATCCATGAACAACTCCATAATATCTTTAAGCCGACAGGATGTGCCATTGATCAGATACTCACTATCCCCGGATCTGTATAGCCTTCTGGAAATAGTAACCTCACTGTATTCGATGGGTAGAATACCTTTGTCATTCACAAAAGTGAGGGAGACTTCCGCCATCCCCAGGGCTTTTTTCTTAGCAGTACCGTTGAAGATCACATTGGCCATGGCTGAAGAACGAAGTAAAGATGGACGCTGCTCACCCAAAACCCAACGCAAAGCATCTACAATATTTGACTTTCCGCACCCATTCGGGCCAACGATAGAGGTGATTCCACTGTCAAACTTTACCTTCGTCTTATTGGCAAAGCTCTTAAACCCCTGTAATTCAAGTTCGGATATATACATTTATGAGTTACGAGTTACGAGTTACGAGTTGCGGGTTTGAGGAGTTCATAATCTGGCTTCAGGTTTTCCAGCTTTGTTCTACGTATTTGATAAAACTATTAATTTTTCGTCCTAAATTGTCGTATTTATTTAATAAATCAGATAAAGGTTTTTCAGGAAAATGAATATCGCTGATCATATGTAATTGCGAAATTGTTTCGTCGCATGAAGAATGAGAAAATATGAGAAACCTGATAAACTCATCTTTATATCTTCGCCTTCCAAAACCCTCAGCAATATTATCTTTTATACTTTTTGATGATCGCCGAATTTGACTTCCCTGTTCATACATTTCATACTTTGGAAGAGTCATCGAAAGTTTGTGGACTTCAAGTGCCAAGTCATAAGCCATCTGATAAATCTCTAAATCTTTGTAACTTTTCATAATCCAACTTGGTCAAGCTGTTATATTTTGGCGATAAGCCTACAACCCGTAACAAGTAACTCGCAATCCGAAACACCCTTACACTGTCATTATTTCTTCTTCTTTTTTGTTGAGGAGGTCTTCCACCTTGGAGGTGTACTTGTCAGTCAGCTTTTGGATCTCATCTTCGGCTTCATAACGGGAGTCTTCAGAGAGGGACTCACTTTCGGTAGTTTTTTTGACGATATCGTTAGCATCACGGCGTGAATTTCTGATACTGATGCGGGCTTGCTCTGCAATATCTTTAGCATGTTTAACAAGTTCTTTACGGCGCTCTTCGGTAAGTACCGGAAGTGGGATGAGGATTCGCTCACCGTCATTACTTGGGTTCAGCCCGAGTCCGGCAGACATGATCGCTTTTTCAATATCCTGCATAACAGATCTGTCATACGGAGAAACCACTAGCAACCGGGGTTCGGGCGCGCTGATATTGGCGAGCTGCTGCAATGGAGTTTGGGAACCGAAGTAATCCACCTTCACGCTTTCGATCAGCGAAGGGCTGGCTTTTCCGGCTCTGATATGTGAAAGTTCCTTTTTATAAAATCCGGTGGCTTCATCCATGTGAAGTTCAGCTTCATCGATTATATCCTGTAATTCTTGCGGTATCATAAGGCCAAAACTTGTTTATGCTTGTTTGCTGACTTTGCGAAGTTAACAAAATCAGAAGTGAGGACAAACCTGAAGTAAATATTAGACTCTGAATATTTAAGGTTTAAAGCTAAAATAAAGTATCAAATTGAAGAAGATTAAGTAAACATCTGAAAAAGCGCTTTTCTGTATTTTAAAAGAATGATACTTATTTTGAACTAATTGGAATTATCCTGAACTTTAGAGTCGTTGAAAATTCCTTAAAAAAGCCTTTTAGGCACCAAAACAAAACAATTTTATGGCGAAGGTAGAAGTGGTCATGCCCCAAATGGGCGAATCAGTAATGGAAGGTACAGTAATCGAGTGGACCAAGCAGGTTGGCGACACCGTTGAGGTGGATGAAACCTTGCTTGAAGTGGCCACCGATAAAGTGGATACTGAAGTGCCCTCTCCCGAAGCCGGAGTACTCGTAGAAATTTTAGCGGAAGAAGGCGATGTGATCGAAGTAGGTAAAGCTATTGCGATCATTGAAACAGATGCAGATGCTGCGGATGATGTTTCTTCCGGAGGCTCCGATGAAGGAAAAGCAGAAGAGCCTGCGCAGGAAGTAGAAGAAACGGAAGCCAAACCCGAACCCCAACAGGAAGAATCTGCCCCTGCAGCTTCCGGCGGTGGTGATGAAGGCGAACGAATTGAAGTTCAAATGCCGCAAATGGGTGAGTCGGTTGTAGAAGCAACCGTGATCGGTTGGTCTAAGCAAGTTGGTGATACAGTTGAAGAGGATGAAACCCTACTCGAGATCTCCACGGATAAAGTGGATAGCGAAGTTCCATCTCCTGCAGCAGGTACACTGGTTGAAATTCTCGCCGAAGAAAATGATACGATCGAAGTTGGGCAAACTATCGCGGTAATTGCCACCGGCAAAGCAGCTGCTTCCGGAGGATCTTCAAAACCTGCTCCTAAGAAAGAGGAGAAAAAAGAATCAGCTCGTGCCAAACAGGAAGCGCAGCCTGTGGCTGCATCTTCAAATGGAACTTCCGGTGGATCTGAGCCGCAGCGTATGGGAAGCGACGGGCGTTTTTATTCTCCACTTGTTCGTTCTATCGCCAAGGAAGAAGGAATCAGTCAGGAAGAACTTGAGGCTATCGATGGTTCCGGTCAGAACGGAAGAGTTTCCAAGCAAGATATCCTTTCATATGTAGAAGATAAGAAGGCCGGAAGAGTATCAGCTCCCGCACAGAAGTCAGCCGGACTCAGTAAGCCCACTTCCAAATCTTCTGACGGATCAATTTCCGCAGGACAGCTTGATGTGAAGCACTCTCCATCCGGAGATGTTGAGGTTATTAAGATGGATCGTATGCGTAAGATGATTGCCGAGCATATGGTGAAGTCAAAGCAAACTTCAGCCCACGTTACGACTTTTGCTGAAGTAGACGTGACCAATATGGTGAATTGGAGAAATGCGAATAAAGGCAAGTTCCAGGAAAAAACGGGAACTAAGCTTACATTTACTCCACTGTTTGTTGAAGCCATTATCACAGCAATGCTGGAATTTCCGCTGATCAACAGTTCGGTTAACGGAGATGAGATCCATCTTAAGAAAGACATTAACTTTGGCCTTGCCGTAGCTCTTGGTGAAGGTGGCGAAGGAGGACTGATCGTTCCTGTGATCAAAAAGGCACAGGAGAAAAACCTTGTTGGTTTAGCCAATGCTGTCAATGAAGTGGCAGTGAAAGCCCGAAGCAAGAAATTGAGTCCGGATGATCTTGTAGGCGGAACTATTACATTGACCAACTACGGAAGTGTCGGAAACTTGATGGGAACACCGATCATCAATCAGCCGCAGGTAGCCATTATTGGTACCGGCGCAATTGAAAAACGACCTGTGGTACTGGAAACGGATGCAGGTGATGTGATCGCTATTCGACAAATGATGTTCCTGTCTATGAGTTACGATCACCGGATTATTGACGGTGCTCACGGCGGAGCCTTCCTGAATCGAATTAAAGAGATTTTGGAAGACTTTGACATGAGTCGGTCGGTTTAACGGAAATTCTTACCTAATTATTAGGAGGCGCCCCAAAACGGCGTCTCTTTTTATTTGCGCATGAAACAAGTTGCAACCATAGATGAGATCAGAAATGAGATCGCTGAGTTAAAAGCTCAGGGTAAGAAAATTGCTTTTGTTCCTACTATGGGGGCATTGCACGAAGGGCATTTATCCCTGATGCGACTTGCCAAAAAAAAGGCCGATGAAGTGGTGGTTTCTATTTACGTGAATCCGGAGCAGTTTGGACCAAATGAGGATTTTGATGAATACCCCCGGAAAATGGAAGACGACCTCAAGGCTTGTAAGGATGAAGGGGTTGTCCTGGTTTTCACCCCGAATGATGAGATAATGTATGGTAAAGGGGAGAAATATTTCAGTATAGAGGTCGATCAGCTGAATGAATATATGGATGGGGGAAGCCGCTCCGGTTTTTTCGAAGGCATTGTACTGGTGGTAAATAAGTTGTTCAATATCATCAAGCCGGACGTGGCTATTTTTGGGCAGAAGGACATTCAGCAGTTTCAGATACTGTCTAAAATGGCAGAGGAATTTAATCATGATATTGAGCTTGTTGCCGCGCCCATTGCGCGGGCTAATGACGGGTTGGCACTGAGCAGTCGGAATGCTTATCTCAGCGAACAGGACAGAAAGATAGCACCAAGCTTATACCGGGCACTTCAGTATGTGGAGAAGCAGATCAGGGAAGGAGTGATGGAGCCAAAGTTATTGTTACAACATCAGCAAGATGAACTCGAAGCGAAAGGGTTCAAAAATGATTATCTTAATGTGTTTTCAATGAAAACAATGGAGCCGGTAGAGAAGCTTGAATCCGGTTCAACATACATTCTTGCAGGCGCTGTGTATTTAGGAAAGACCCGCCTGATCGACAATATAATTTTAGACCTCTGAGCGATACCGATGAAAATCACGATGTTTAAATCTAAACTGCACCAAATGGCAGTAACCGAAGCAAACTTGATGTACGAAGGGAGTATTACCATCGATCAGGACTTGCTGGATGCCGCCAACCTCCTTCCTTACGAAAAAGTGCAGGTGCTGAATATAACCAATGGTTCCCGCCTTGAAACTTATACCATTCCTGGTGAACGTGGAAGTCGCGTTTGCTGCCTGAATGGAGCTGCGGCCAGATTGACACAAGTAGGCGATCGCATTATTGTGATCAGTTATGCAGAGATGACTCCGGAAGAAGCTAAAGACCACAAGCCCAAAGTGGTGATAGTGGACGAAAACAATGATCCAAAAGAGATCATTGAAAACACCCAGCCCGGCACCTCTTATGATTTGGAAACCGGCTTAGTCGATAATACCCTGGTTGACTGATTTTTTTGACTTTACAATATTTTTTGGGGTTATAGTATTATAAAGAAAGTATCTAGAGAGAAAAGCATCTAAGTAAAACGGATCTGATAGTAAAATTTTCAGATCGTTGAAGGTTTTGTAAAACTATTTATGTAGTATAATAGTCTTAATACAATAGCATATATTTGGTTTATTTTCTAAAACACTTTTATGAAAAAACGATATTTAATACCTACAGTAATAATCGGGCTGTCATTAGTGGCTTGGTTTATTTTCGGGAATGATACAACAGCTAATGTTGAGTTAACGACTACACCCAGTGAAGGGGAATTTGTAGTTGATGTTACTACGACAGGAGAACTTCGGGCAAAAAGTTCCGTGGAGATCAGAGGTCCGCAAGGAGGCCGTGATGTAAGACTATTCAATCTTACCATACAGCGCTTGATCCCGGAAGGAACAGTGGTTCAAAAAGGTGATTTTGTAGCAGAACTCGACAGATCTGAAATAACCGGCCGCCTGCAGGATGCCATGCTTGAATTACAACAGGCGGAATCTCAGGTAACACAGGTTTCTCTGGATAGTACACTTACTCTTTCTCAGGCCAGGGATAATCTGATAAACCTCGAATATGCACTTGAAGAACGCCAGATCGCGGTCGATCAATCACAATACGAATCGCCCGCTGTTCAAAGACAGGCAGAGATTGAGTTGGACAAAGCCCGCCGACAGTTAGCTCAGGAAAAGAAAAATTATGTAACAAAGGTAAGGCAAGCAGAAGCCCAGATGAGTGAAGTAGAGGCAGATCTTCAGGAAGAGCAAATTGAGGTAGATAAAATTCGTCAGTTAATGACAGAATTTACTGTACTTGCCCCTGCAAATGGAATGATCATATATCGTAGAAATGGCAACGGCTCTAAAACAACAGAAGGAAGTGAGATAAGTGCGTGGAATCCGACAGTGGCAGAGTTACCTGATTTTTCTGTTATGGAATCGGTCACATACGTCAATGAAGTGGATGTACAGAAAGTATCACGTGATCAGAATGTAGATATTGGTCTGGATGCTATTCAGAATAAAACACTGACCGGCGTTGTAACAAGCGTGGCCAATATTGGGGAGCAGCGTTCCGGATCAAACTCAAAGGTTTACGAGGTTATTATTGAAGTGAACGAGGCTGACTCTGTATTGAGGCCTGCAATGACAACAAGCAATCGCATTATTGTAGATCGTGTACCGGATGCATTGTACGTTCCTCTTGAAACTATCCATGTGCAAGATTCATCCAGTTTTGTATTTAAAGATTCGGGATTATCCATCGTTATGCAACAGGTTGAGTTAGGTTTGATGAATGAAAATGAAGTGATCGTACATCGCGGACTTTCGCTGGATGATACAATTTATCTTTCGGTTCCTGCAGATACTGTAGATATTCAAAAGGTTTTGCTGGAAGAAGCAATAACATCTAATTGAGGCCGATTCTTTGCTCCAAAAAATACTTTATAACTTTGATATAGCTCTTGAAGCTATACAGCGAAATAAACTCAGGGCTTTTCTAACCTCTTTAGGAATAATCTTCGGGGTTTCTTCCGTGATTGCTATGTTGGCGATAGGTACCGGCGCTCAGCAGGAAGTTCTTACACAAATGCAGCTTTTAGGAACCAATAACGTGATCGTTCAACCGGTAGTTGAGCAACGGCAGGGTTCTGTTGAAGAAGAGGGAAACAGGCAAAGTAATAGATTTACACCGGGTTTAACGCTTAAAGACGTTGAGAGTATAAAAGAACTGATCCCTGAAGTGGATAAATTAAGCCCTGAAATTGTATATGAAACGAGCTTTATCCGTGAAGCCCGAATGAGAACCGGTAAATTGGTTGGGGTGAATTCCGATTATTTTGATATCAGTAATTTCAGTGTTGTGGAGGGGAGTAACTTCAGTGAGATACAGCTGAATCAGGCCGATCCTGTATGTGTGATCGGATATGATGTAAAGACACGCTTTTTTGCCGGGGAAGATCCTATTGGAAAAAAAATAAAAGTGGGGCATTTGTGGCTTACGGTGATCGGAGTGCTCGAGAAGAAAGAAGTATCCAATGAGAATATTGAAAACCTGGGAATTCGTAATTTTAATCTCGATATCTATGCTCCTGTTTCCACTGTTATTTTGAGATTCAGAAACCGGGCCGTCGTAACTTCCGAAGATCTGCAATCGGGAAATAATAGCTCCACTGTGGTCATGGGCGGAAGCGTAATGATGTTCTCAACAGGCGGTAACGATTCTGATGAATCAGACGGTAATTACAATCAGTTAGACCGTCTGATTGTAAAAGTAACGGATACAAAATTTAGTGGAGCCATTGCAGATCTGCTTTCACGAATGTTGCAACGCCGCCATAATAATGTGGTAGATTTTGAGATCATTGTGCCCGAACAGCTGCTGCAGCAAGAGCAACAAACAAAGCGGATATTTAACATTGTTCTTTCTACCATTGCCTCCATTTCACTCATCGTTGGAGGGATAGGGATCATGAATATCATGCTGGCTTCGGTTGTAGAGCGCTTCCGGGAAATTGGAGTGAGGATGGCTGTAGGGGCTCAAAAGAAAGATATTGAGTTACAGTTTTTGACAGAGGCTCTGACTATCAGCATAACCGGAGGATTTATTGGAATTATTTTGGGGATGGCATTCAGCTATATTATTCAGGCAACCGCTGATATTGCCACTATTGTTACACCGATGTCCATAATAATTTCATTTGGAGTTGCGGTAATTATTGGGGTTGTATTTGGTTATTACCCCGCAAAAAGAGCTGCACAACATGATCCTGTACACGCATTAAGACATGAATAAAACACTTTACGGAATTACGATATTTGTCCTGCTATTACTAAGTACGAGTTTGAAAGCTCAAGATCAGCAGACCTTAACTCTTGATCAGAGTATTGAGATCGCGAAACAAAATAGTCCGCTTGCAAGGGCTGCAAATTTTTCGATCATTTCGGCTAAATGGCGCTATAAATCTTTCCGGGCAGATCTGCTTCCAAGCCTGACTTTAGGAGGAGATGCTCCGAATTATAATAAATCTATTTTTTCAAATGTGCAGGATGACGGTACGGTTACCTTTTCTTCCCGGACACAATCTGAGGCTTCTGTTGATCTTAGTGTGCAACAAAATATACTACCCACCGGCGGTAACTTATCTGTTTCAAGTGGCATAACACGACTTGGCATTTTTGCGGGTGAAAACACGTATCTGTGGCAAA
Source organism: Gracilimonas sp. (assembly GCA_040904925.1). Taxonomy (GTDB): domain Bacteria; phylum Bacteroidota; class Rhodothermia; order Balneolales; family Balneolaceae; genus Gracilimonas. The sequence goes on from JBBDSP010000007.1 coordinate 75,378, forward strand.
GTACCCCATTGGTGGCTTCCATCCGCCAGCCTTTATTTCAATTTAATAACCTTAAGTGGAGAAATAAGATAGAGCCGCTTCGATATCAGATCGCTCAAAAGCAATATGTTGAAGACATGGAAGATCTTGCTTTCAACACAACACAGAGCTTTTTTGACTTCCTATTGGCAAAGATCAACATAGAAGTTGCAGAATTTAATGTGACGGTTAATGACTCTATCTATAACATTTCTCAGGGCCGATATCAGGTTGGAAGTATTGCAGAAAATGACCTGCTGCAAACTGAATTGGCATTGAGAAATGCAGAAACATCGCTTACAACGGCAAGACTTAATTTCCAGCGAGCAGAAGAGAATTTTAAGGCACTATTGGGAATTCCTGACGAGATGTCGATTGAAGTGTCAGCTCCTGAAGAAGCTCCCATCCTTGAAATTGATGTGGATAAAGCTCTTGAGCTTGCACAAGAAAATAACAGCACATCATTGGAGTTTGAGTTAAATGAAATTCAGGCTAATCAAGCTTATGAACAGGCACGTAAACAGGCAGGGTTTTCTGCAACCATTCAGGCAAGTTATGGATTGAATCAAACCTCGGACAGCTTCGATCGTTTATATGAAGATCCCCAAAACCGACAATTTTTTACGCTTGGTTTCGATATACCGATCTTTAACTGGGGAAAAAATACTGCCGAGATCCAAGCTGCACGAAATCAGCAGGTTTCAACTGCGAACACCATAGAGTACCAAAAGCTTCAGTTTGATCTGAATGTGAGAAGCACGGTGCGTGAATTTTCACAGTTGCGCAGTCAGGTTGATCTGGCTGAAATATCTGATGAGATCGCTGAGCGGCGTTATGAAGTAGCTAAAAACAGATATCTGATCGGGAAGATCGATATAACAAATCTTTTTATAGCACAAAACGAGAAGGACAGTGCCCGCAGAAGCTATATTCAATCTTTACGAAATTACTGGACCGGGTACTATAATTTACGCCGCCTCACCCTGTACGATTTTGAAGCCAATGCGCCGATCGTTCTTGATGCAGATCTTTAACCCATAAAAAAAGTCACCTCAAATTATTGAAGTGACTTTTTCTTGAAAAAGCATCAATCAGCTACCCAGAATAATCAGGAAGCAATTCCAAAAACCTTGCAGAAGTTTTGATTCCGCGATGGAAATCTTTGATCGCAAAATTTTCGTTTGGAGAGTGAATAGCATTGCTCGTCAACCCAAAGCCCATCAAAATGGATTCTACTCCAAGGGTTCGTTTAAAATCAGCTACAATCGGGATAGAGCCCCCTTCGCGTGAAAAGACTACTTCATTGTCATAAACTTCTTCAAAGGCTTTAGCACCGGCTTTTAAGCCATAGAAATCCAGATCTGTAACAGAAGGATGACCGCCGTGGTGCTCAGTTACTGTTATTTTAACAGTATCGGGAGCCAGAGACTCTACATGCTTTTTGAATAACTGTGCAATTTCCTTAGGATCCTGATCCGGCACAAGGCGCATACTGATCTTGGCATTTCCTTTTGAAGGCAATACCGTTTTTGCACCTTCTTTCTGGTAACCGCCCCAGATCCCATTTACATCCAATGTTGGCCGGGCTGATGATCTTTCCAGGGTGGAATATCCTTTTTCACCGTGTACGGCTTTGAGATCAAGTTTCTTTTTGTACTCCTCTTCATCAAAAGGAAGCTGAGCAAAAGCTTCACGATCTTCTTTGGTAAGTGGGATCACCTTATCGTAAAAGCCGGGAATCTGGATCACGCCGTCATCATTTTTAAGTTTCGCAATAATTTCACAAAGGACATTTAAAGGGTTTTCAACTGCACCGCCATATACACCGGAATGCAGATCACGATTTGGCCCCACTACTTCCACTTCCATGTAGGCAAGTCCGCGTAAGCCATAGGTTATAGAAGGTTGATCTTCAGCAAACATGGCAGTATCCGATATCAACACCATGTCGCAGGAAAGCATATCCTTATGTTTTTCAATAAATGGCACCAGGTTGGGGGATCCTATCTCTTCTTCTCCCTCCAGAATAAATTTCACATTAACCGGAAGTTCCCGGCCTGTTTTGATGAACGACTCTAATGCTTTTACGTGGGTAAAAGCCTGCCCTTTGTCATCACTTGCGCCGCGGGCGTAGATCAACCCGTCTTTTACTGTTGGTTCAAAAGCGGGAGAGTCCCATAATTCATCGGGGTCGGATGGTTGAACATCATAATGCCCATAGATCAAAACAGTGGGACGATCATTATGGGGGCAGTGTTCTGCGTAAACGATCGGGTGACCGTCCGTATCAAACTTTTTAACGGTATTCAGATTCAGGTTTTCAAACTGATCTACAAGAAAATTTGCAGCCTTTTGTATCGCGTCTTTTTTACTTGAATCAGTACTTACACTTGGGATGCGAAGAAGATCAAAAAGTTCATCAACAAATCTATCTTTATTAGCATCTATATACTCTTGAGGTGTGCTCATTATTTTATCCTTAAATTATTTTTAAAGGTAGCTCCATAACTCATTTTATGGGCTGAAAATAAGGAGATTGTGATAGAACTTCTGCCCCTTTTATGGCTTATAATATTTCAATGCCTTCGTTTTGCACCCACCCAAACTGTCCGTTCCCAAGCCGGATATATAGCCAGTTTTCTTGCTCTTCACTTTTCCAGTGATCCACGGTTATGTCATACCCCTCATAAGCAATACTAACGAGTGCGCTTTCAGGATTGGGTTGTTCCAGCACGCGTTGTGAAATGGAGATAAGTACGGCTTCATCATATCGTTGATTTACATAGTCAGCATAAAAGGAGAGCCCGGCTATAGCTGTTCCGGTGATAATAAGTCCAAGCAGATATGGATACACTTTCTCAAGAGGAATTTTGTCTAACCAACCAAGATAGAGGAGTATAAGTCCACTCAATGTGATCATGAAACCAATGAAGAATAGTCCAAAAGCCGTGAGTTCATTGTTGATCCACTCTACGGCGCGATCCCATGGTAATTTGGGCAGTGTGGCAGATTGTCGGCTAAACTGAGTGTTTACATATTTAAGAGCTGTAGACGCTTGTTCATTTGTGGAGTCGAATTCTCGGGATTTAAGAAAGTAATATTTAGCCATTCCAAGAGAGTCTAATTGCATGGCTGTGATCCCCATATTTAAAAATAAGGCACCGGATACTTGGTCACCGGCCTCGATAGATCGGTACATTGCCATTGCTTCACTCAATTCCCCGGCTTCTAATAATGTATTTGCTTCATCAAAAGTACCTTGTTGGGCATAAAGTGAGTGAGTGAGAAAGAGTATGATCGACAATAAGATCAGTTTTCCTTTCATGAGAGCTTCCCGACTTTCTTAATTAGTTCTCTTGTTTTATTTATATCGGTCTGAAGAGCTTGTTGTGTGGCATTAGGCGCATACGCAATGGTTTCACACTTTGAAAGCAGTCGCCTTAGTTCTGATGTGGTCTCAGTATCTGCTATTTTCCCTACTTCACTTATTATGAGTGTAGGTGATAAACCGGCCGGCGGCAGATTCAATTTGTCGGTAATGTATTGCACTAAGGTCTTCTCGATCAGGTAATATCCTTTTTTAATATCCTGGGTTTGATCAGCTTCTGCTAAGGTTTTTGCAGCTTTATCTGCAGCCGTTCGGGAGCGAGCGAAAGCAGTATCAGTACTCATCCTGTCATGATATTTCTTGAATGCAAAAGCACCTGCCGTTAAGAGAATAGGAAAGAAGATCATTATCCATACCAATGATCTTTGATGTAGTGGTACTCCGCTTGCAGAAGTCCACTGAGCAAGGCCGGTGATCGGTTTTACATTAAACTGCAGATCATTTTGTGTGATGACGGTCGCATCAGGGTCTCGTTCCACATTAAATGAGAGTTCAGTAAGTGTTTCAATAACGTATTCCCTTCGGTCGGGGTTGAAGTAAGCCACCTTCATTTCGGGGATGGTGTAAGAATCTTCATTGCGTGCAATTACAATGTCAGTAAAGGTTCGTGTACCGGATATCTGTCGATTGGTACGGTCAATTGCGGAAGTTTCTTGCGGATTATATTTTTCGAGTGCTTCCGGAAGTTCATATGCAGGTTTATTAACTAAGGGCACGTTTCCGGTTCCGGTGATCTGTGTTATGATCTCGATGCTTTCTCCTACCAGTGCGTTACTATTGGAAACCGTTCGGTTGATCTCAAAATCTCCAACGGCTCCGATAAATTGGGCTCCTTCCAGTGTTGGTAAAGATTGTACATTCAAAGTTACCGGAATCGATTGGATATTCATGCGTTCCTGATTCATTCCAAACCCAAAAGGATCAGAAGAGCCACGCCGAGAACGAACAGATAAATTGATCTCAAAAGGACTTAAAGTAAGCTCACCGGATTTGGTAGGAAAGAGAGCATATTGTATCAGTCGCGCTTTTTGATAACGTACTCCATTTACGATAGTTGAAGAGGTTTGTGCCCGTTGCGGATATTCAAGTTCCTCTTTCCAAAAACCTTCTGCTTTCCAGCCGGGAGTGGGTTGATAGGAAGAAACCTCAACACCATTTTTAAAATATAATACCACATCAGCCACAATTTGCTGCCCCACAACTGGATTCTCTGTGTTTGGCTCTATTCGTACATAAATATCAGGTGAACGTTCAGCCTCTCCCGAATCAACGGTAGCAGGATCTAATACTTTGAAACTTATCGGGTCGGCGCGATAGGTTTCGCCATCGATCTCAACCTCGATTGGGGGAATAGTATAATTTCCGGCGGCTTCGGCTATCAGGGTGTATCCAAAAGTATAAGTTACCGAAGGCTTGCCATTGATGAGGGCATATTTTGTTCCGCGGGAAGTATTGCCCCTCAGCCACCTCAAACCATCAAATTCCGGAAGTTCGGGCTGCTGAACAGAACCCATTGAGCTGCCGCTTACATTAACATCAAGCCTGACTTGTTCACCAGCAAAGATGTTTGTTTCTGTGAGGGTGGCCTCTATCTGTATTTCCTGAGCATATGCCGTGGTAAAACAGGTGAAGCCTAAACAGAGCAGCAAAAAGAATTGACTCAGCTTACCAATCTTTGTCATGTTTGGCGCTTCCACTTGATTTTTTCTTTTTGAATTCCTTTAGCAGTTCTTTTTCTTTTTGAGCAAGTGCCTGAAGTATCTTTTCAGCATCTTCTTTGCTTATTTGTTGAGAATCTAATTCTTCAGGGTTCATTTCCTGAGGCTCTTGTTCGTCTTGATTCTGCCCTTCATTTTCCTGAGACTGCTGTTCCTCCTGCTCTTGTTGCTCTTCATTCTCATTCTGTTGTTGCTCTTGCTCACTTTGCTGCTCCTGATTCTGTTGTTGCTGATCCTGTTGTTGTTGCTGACGCTCTTGTTCTTCCTGCAGCTTTTGCATGAGCGCATTTAGCTTTGCATCGTTGGGGTATTTACTTAATCCGTTCTGCACACGGTTAATGGCTGATTGAAGGTCAGCCCCAATAAAAGATTGGGCACCGCTGTGAAAATATTCATCAGCGGACTGTCCAAAAGCCGATGTAGCGATCAAAAAAGAAAAAATTAAAGCAACTGCTGTTTTCATAGGGTCAATTAGAATTTATATCAGACACATTCTTTGTTCGCTCAATAAAATCACCAAAAGCACGGACAGTATCGTCATCTTCGAGTGCCTGCTGCATCAAGTTATAAGCCTCGGTGTACTTTTGCTGGGCAACAAGTTTTTCAGCCTGCTTCTTCATGGCAATGGCATATTCGCTTGGTTCCGGTGGGGGCTGATTCTCCTGATTTTCATCCTCACCATCTCCCTCTTCTTCGTCCTCTTTTTGTTCGGCCAAAGCACGTTCAAAATTATGCTTGGCGTCTATATCAGCCGGATTTAATTTCAGGGCATTTTTGAAATGGGTGGTTGCCGGTTTCCACTGTTCTTCCTCAGCGAGTAACGTACCGATATTATATTCAGCTAATGCCTTTTCCTCCGGTGAGTCTGTCAGTAAACGAAATTCCATAAATGAATCAATGGCTTCCTCCACCTTGCCTTGCTTAGCCTGAGCATTGCCAAGGTTAAAATACAGTTTTGGGTTGTCCGGCTCTTGTTCAATGGCAGCAATATAAAGCTGTTCTGCTTCTTCGTAATTACCATTTTCATAGGCCTCATTTGCTTTGCGGCCGTCATTTACCGATGCAGCGGCAAATAGTAAAAAAAGAAAGCTATATGAAAATATTCTGGTCACGGTTTTTATAATTCTTCGGCTAATGCAATGGTTTCATCATCCATCAGCATGTTAGTAAAAACATTGTTTACGTCGTCGTTCTCTTCAAACTTTTCCATCATCTTCAGGTTCGAAACGGCTACGTCTTCATCTACTTTAGTTTCAGTGACAGCTTCCCGGATCAAAGTAGCAGATTCTACTTCAAGCCCGGCCTCCTCCAGACGATTCTTCACTTCAAAAAGTTCTTCACGTTCGGTATAAACTACAAACATTTCATCATCAGTATTAACATCAGTGGCACCGGCATCAATAGCCAGTAACATAAATTCTTCGTCATCCAGTCCTTCGGAAGGAATCTGTATCATTCCCTTCTGCTCAAACATATAACCAACGGAGCCGGTTGTTCCCATATTACCTCCGGATTTTGTAAAAATATGTCTGATCTCGCTCACCGTGCGATTGTTATTATCCGTAGTTACTTCGATAAAGTAGGCAATGCCACCTGGGCCATAACCCTCAAATGTGGCTTCCTCATAACTGGCACCATCGCTGTCTTCCCCGGTTCCCCTTTTTATGGCACGTTCAATGTTATCTTTAGGAACATTATCCGCTTTGGCATTATCAATGGCGAGAGACAGGCGTGGGTTTCCGGCAGGGTCGCCACCGCCTTCACGGGCAGCAACCGTAAGTTCTTTAATATGTTTGGAGAAAACCTTAGAACGCTTGGCGTCCTCTTTAGCTTTTTTGTGGCGAATGTTCGCCCATTTCGAATGTCCTGCCATAGGAGGTTTCTGCTAAATTATTGATGGTTACAGCATATGAATATACAAAAATGAAAGCTTGTATAAGAAATGATGTGATAGATTTTTATCCCGAAATAATAATTATCGTTGTGAAAGAAACCTATCTGTTAAACCTTGTGTTTATTACATTATCACTGAAATAGAATATGTATTTTTAAGTGAATGAATTCAGTAAAATAATTTCAAAAACATAGAATGAATATAGGAATTGCTTGTTATCCGACTTTTGGCGGGAGCGGTGTTGTTGCTACCGAGCTTGCTAAAACGCTGGCAAAAAGAGGACATAACATTCATATGATGAGTTATTCTCGTCCGGCCCGACTTGATACTTTAGAGACAGGAATAACCTATCACGAGGTTTCGATCAATTCCTATCCGTTGTTTGATTATCCGCCTTATGCATTAGCATTAGCTTCGCAGATGGTGAACCTGATCGAGTATGAAGATCTGGATCTGCTTCATGTACATTATGCCCTGCCTCATGCCACCAGTGCTTATCTTGCGAAACAGATCATGGCCGAAAGAGGAATTCAGGTCCCGATAATAACTACGCTTCATGGGACTGATATCACCCTGGTTGGCAGAGATCCCAGTTACAAACATGTAGTCGAGTTTTCGATCGACAAAAGTGACGGCGTTACTGCAGTTTCAGAATATCTGAAAAATGAAACCTATGAATATTTTGATATTGAACAGGATATCAGGGTGATCCCGAATTTTATAGATCTTGATCGGTTCCAAAAATCCAATAAGAGTCACTTTAAAAAAGCGATCTGTCCCAATGATGAAAAAGTGATCGTCCATGTATCAAATTTCCGTAAGGTGAAGAGAGTGCCGGAAGTGGTAACAGTTTTTTCAAAGATTTTAGAAGCCGGTATTGAGGCTAAGTTATTATTGGTAGGTGATGGGCCTGATCGTCAAAAAGCAGAACAGCAATGCCGGGATCTGAAGATATGTGAACATGTACGTTTTCTTGGAAAGCTGGAAAAGGTAGAAGAAGTGCTTTCTATTGCCGACCTGTTTCTGATCCCATCCGGATCAGAAACCTTTGGCCTTGCAGCTTTGGAAGCCATGAGCTGCAGCGTGCCGGTGATTAGTTCAAATATTGGCGGACTTCCGGAAGTAAATGTTCATGGCGAAACGGGCTACTTGTGTGATCTTGATGATGTGGACTGTATGGCAGATTACGGAGTAAAAATATTGAGTGATAAAAAGCTCCATGAAAAACTTTCAGTTAATGCCCGTAAGCATGCTGAGAGTTTTAATCAGGATGAGATCGTAAAGCAATATGAACAGTTTTATGAAGAAGTGAGTGATAAACTCAAGGCTGAGGTCGTTGCTTCAAAAACTTAAGGTTGAAAACTGACAAACAGGATCATATCATTCTTTAAGAATTCAAACAAGCATAAAAAAGCCTGCTTAGTTAAAAGCAGGCTTTTTTTAGTTTCTTAAAGAAATCAGTTGTTGATTAAGCCAATACTTTGGATACTTCCTCAGCGGCTTCTTTCAACAGCACAGCTGAAATTACATTTAGGTCGCTGTTGTCAATGATCTCTTTTGCTTCTTTTGCATTGGTACCCTGAAGGCGAACAATGATCGGTACATTCTTCACTTTCTCAGCGATCTCAGGGTCTTTAACCGCTTCGATCACACCGTTAGCAACACGATCACATCGAACAATTCCGCCGAAGATGTTGATTAAAATAGCTTTCACATTTGGATCTTCGAGGATAATGCGGAATCCGTTTTTCACGGTTTCAACATTTGCTCCACCACCAACATCAAGGAAGTTGGCAGGTTCTCCGCCTGACAGCTTGATAATATCCATGGTTGCCATCGCAAGCCCGGCACCGTTTACCATACATCCAACATTTCCATCAAGCTTGATGTAGTTGAGGTTGTATTTTTGGGCTTCAAGTTCCAAAGGATTTTCTTCAGCTTCGTCCTTCAATTCAGCCAGATCTTTGTGACGATAAAGTGCGTTGTCATCAAAAGTAACTTTGGCATCCAAAGCATACACTTTGTTATCAGGAGTTACGATCAGTGGATTGATCTCAAACATATTGGAATCAGTTTCCTCGTAAGCTTTGTATAAAGCCTGGATCAGTTTGATTCCGTTTTTAAGAGCTTCACCTTCAAGGCCGAGTTCAAATGCAATTCGGCGAGCCTGATTTGGCTGAAGATCCATTCCCGGCTCAACCCATTCCTTCACGATCTTTTCAGGAGTTTCTTCAGCTACTTTTTCGATCTCAACACCACCTTCAGTAGATGCCATTATCACATTCTTACTTACTGCACGATCCATCAAAATTCCGAGATAGAACTCAGATTTGATATCAACACCATCGGTTACATAGAGACGCTGAACAAGCTGCCCTTCTTCCCCTGTTTGAATGGTAACAAGTACATCACCGAGTAGATTTTCGGCAGTTTCTCTTACTTCATCAATAGTTTTGCAGAGAACAACACCTTTGGCATTATTCTTTTTGGTTCGACCTTTTCCTCGTCCACCGGCATGAATCTGAGCTTTAACAACAAAAAGTTCTGCTCCCTGATCCTTTAATTTTTTTGCGGCTTCAACGGTTTCTTCAACCGTAGTAGTGGCAATTCCCGCAGGAACAGCTACATTATATTTCTCAAGAATTTCTTTGGCCTGATACTCGTGTATTTTCATGGATACAATTTTAAGTATTAAAAGCGATTTTTAGGGTGCCAATAATACCGAGATTAAGAGCTAAAAGAAAGGAAGAGCAAGATTCTTTACATCTGTGGGTCCAAAGTAAATATCTGTGGATTTACCTTTGGCATTTACTGCGAACAAACGCTAACTTTGTTATTCAAAAGCAAAAAGGTATTTCCGCTTGAAGAAAGCTAAAATCATGACTGCAGAAGATATAGACCGCACGTATTTGCGGTTCGCACATCAATTTCTGGAGGGTTATGATGATGTTGACCGCCTTGCCATAGTAGGCATGCAAACCCGGGGAGTTTATATGGGCAGGCGCATCATACAAAAAATTAACAATGAATTTGATACAGACATTGATTTTGGAGTTTTGGATGTGACGTTCTATCGGGATGATTATCGCTCAAAACTAAAAATGCCGGAAGTACAGGTTACCGAGATCCCATTTGATCTTTACGATCGTGACATCGTTTTGGTGGATGATGTTCTTTATACCGGGCGTACCGTTCGCTCAGCTATGGATGCTTTGATGGCATACGGGCGCCCACGAAGCATCAAGTTTTGCTGTATGGTAGACCGGGGTCATAGAGAATTACCAATTTCAGCCGATTATATGGGAATGTATCTTCCCACCTACGAAAATGAAGAGGTTCGTGTAAAGGTGAAGGAAATTGATGATGAAGATGCCGTTTATGTTGTAGAAGTGGAGGATGGGGATGAGTAAAAGCTCAGGTGAATATCAGTTCAGCCAAAAGCATTTGCTGGGCCTTTCAGATTATTCCAGGGAAGATATTCTTTTTGTTTTAGAACAAGCCAAGTATTTTCGGGAGATCTTAGACCGTCCCGTTCCAAAAGTTCCGACTCTTCGTGATAAAACGATCGTGAATCTGTTTTATGAAAACAGTACACGAACCCGCCTTTCTTTTGAACTGGCTCAAAAGCGAATGGGAGCCGATGTGGTAAACTTTTCATCGGGTTCGTCAAGTACCAAAAAAGGAGAATCACTTAAAGATACCATCCGTAACATCAGTTCCATGAAAATTGACATGGTGGTAGTGCGGCACGAGAGTCCGGGAGTACCTCATTTTTTAACTCAATGTGTGGATGCAGCTATTCTAAATGCCGGAGATGGAGCACATGAACACCCGACTCAGGCTCTGCTGGATATGTTTACCATGCAAACGACCTATCCTGATCTGAAGGGTAAAAAGATTGCTATAATTGGGGATATCTCCCATAGTCGCGTTGTTCGTTCCAATATCATCGGGTTGAAAAAGTTAGGCGCTGAAGTGGTTCTGTGCGGCCCCAAAACCCTGATGCCGGTATTTGTAAATAATATGGGCGTGAATGTTTCCTATGACCTTGAAGAAACCTTGGCGTGGTGCGATATTGCTATGGCGTTAAGAATTCAATTGGAGCGACAGGGTAAAGGAACAGAGTTTTTTCCATCATTAAGAGAATACCATGAACGGTTTGGGATTAAGCGCACACATCTTGAAAAATATCCAGACTTTAAGATCATGCATCCGGGGCCCATCAATCGCGGGGTGGAAATGGAAAGCGAAGTTGCTGACAGTGACAGAGCTGTGATTTTAGATCAAGTCACAAACGGCGTGGCGGTGAGAATGGCTATTCTTTATTTATTGAGCGGTGGAACTAGAATTTGAGTTTCAGATAACGAAAAGCTCGAATTAAGTTAACACAAGCATTATTTTAATTGTCAATTTCGTGGTAAATTTATAAACCTATCAAGCGAAAGATTACAGATATCACACACTATCCCAAAGTTACTGTTGGTATTCCGGTTCTCAATGAAGAGTCTCATATTGAGAAAGTTGTAAACGGGTTTTTAAAAGCGGGCTATCCCAATTTAGTTGAAGTCTTGATAGCTGATGGTGGGAGTACTGATAACACACGAAAAATCGTCAATACACTTTCAGAGAAAGATAAAAGAGTAAAGCTGGTCCACAATCCCGACAAGTTTCAGTCATTTGCCTTAAATAAAATGATTGATCAGGCTGAAGGGGATATTTTTTTGAGGGCAGACGGGCACTGTATGTACCAAGATGATTACATTGAAAAAAGCGTTGAGATTCTTTTAAAAACAAAAGCCAGAAATGCGGGAGGAGCTCAACGTTATGTAGCAGAAACTCCCATTCAGGCCGGAATTGCAATAGCAGTTAAGAGTTTTTTAGGGAATGGCGGGGCCAAATATATGGATGAAAAATATGAAGGCTATGCCGACACTGTTTTCTTGGGGTGTTTCTGGACAGCTGATCTTAGAGAGATTGAAGGTTTTAGCACTAAAAACAGAACTAATCAAGATTCTGAGCTAAATCTAAGGTTGGCTGAGGTTTTCGGAAAAAGCATATATGTAAGTCCGGAAATAAAGAGCTGGTATTATCCAAGGGAGTGTTATGTAAGGCTTTTCACCCAATATTTTCGTTATGGACGAGGGAGGTTTCTAACTAAGTTATTGCACCCTAATAGTTCTCCAATAAGGGGCCTTATACCATTTTTATTTATCTGCTTTCTTATAGTTTATGGTACTGCAGATATAATTTCCGGGTCAAACTACTATTTCCCAGAATTTGTGGCTTTATTGATGCTGATAGTTTTGATCGAATCTTTACGAGTTGTGATAAAAACCAATGTTAGATTTAAAAAGGAAATCTGGAAATCAGAATCAGAACCTCCGGGTATTTTCTCAAAGTGGATTCATGTCATGGTTAGTGTAGTTATTATGCAAATAGGGCATTTTAGTGGGTTTTTATATCAGTTGGTCAAAAAAATAACGGTCAGAAATGAGAATTGGTAATGGAAGGTAATTATCTGATTACAGTGGTAATACCTTCTTATAATCGTCCTGAATTATTGGAACGGGCAGTTAATTCAGTATTAGATCAGACCTATTCGAATATTGAAATTATTATAGTTGATGATGCTTCTGATACTGAAGTTGGGTTAGTTTTTGAGAAAGATGAAAAGGTAAAACTGCTGAGAAACAATCAAAATAAGGGGCCTTGTTATTCGAGAAACAGAGGACTTAAAGAGGCAAAGGGTGAGTTTATAAATTTTCTGGATGATGATGATATACTTTTCCCTGAAAAGATTGAAAAGCAACTGAGTTGTTTTGAGAATTCAGATGATAATTTTTTGGGTATGGTTACCTGTCATTCAATGGATCAGCGATCAGGTAAAGAACAGGTGAAATACAATAGGATAAAGGGAAATATCTATAAAGATCTGTTAGGCTCGTTTTTAGTTTCAGGAATCGAGACACTCTTATTCAGGACTGAAGCTGTAAAAGAAGCCGGGGGGTTTGATGAGGCTTTGGAATCGAGTCATGAGTATGATCTGCTTATTCGGATCTCAGAGTTTTATACGATCGATTATGTGGATGAGGTGTTGAGTAAAGAGTATCGTTCTTTAAATCAGATAAGTATAAATTTCAGTAAAAAGAAGCAGGGAGCCAGATATTTATACGCAAAGAATAGCGATCGATATCGAAAGATTGGATTTATTTTTTGGCTTAAGATGCAGATAAAATTGAGGTTGCTACTTTTCAGATTTTATATTGGAAAAGTATTTGGAGAAAAAGCGTATAGGTTGTTGATATTCAGGAATTGAATAAGATGTATTACACCTGCAGAAGTTTTTGATACAGCTTTTTATGTTCTTCAGCATATTTTTTTTCTCCAAAATGCTTACCAATATATTGGTTCTGTGACTCAGTATTAACAGACATATCTTGTGCCATTTCTTCTATAGCCACTGCCATTTCTTGGGCATTATCAGTGTCAATTAGTTTGCCATATTCGTCCGATATAATAACTTCCGGCCCACCACTTTTTGTTGAAATAACGGGTAATCCACAAGCCATAGCTTCAATCAAAGCAATGCCGAATGATTCTTTTCGGCTGGGTAAGACAAAACCATCAGCAGCTTGCATCCATCTAAGGATCTCATCCCTGCTTTTGGGGCCGTGAATATGAATGTTATCCAGTTTCTGTGCAGTAATTTCTGATTCTACTTCTTTTTGAAATTCAGGCTCTTCATTGAGTCTTCCAATTAAATGAAGATCAATTTTAATTTTAGCACCTAATATTGAAAATGCCTCTATTAAAACATCAATACCTTTTATATACCTGAAATTAGCCACACAAAGTAATTGAAATGGTGAACGGTCAATATTCAATTTCTTTCTGTGATGCTTTTTTTCTTCCTTCTCAACAGGACGGAAATAAGAAGTATCCACATAATTGTGAATGGTCTTTAACTTCTCCTGAAGTTGAGGAAATTCATTAAGTATATCCTCGTACAACTTTGGGCCAACGGAAATTACGGAATCAGCTGCTTCTAAAGATTGTTCTAGTATATTCCGAAGACTTGAGTTTGTAACGGTATGATAGAAGTCTATTCCGTGGATCGTTAGCACAATCGGGCAGGAGAAAGTATTTTTAAGTGTAGGAATAGCCATGCCGGATGGGTAAAGAAAATGAACATGGATAAGATCCAAAGGCGTTTTTTTTAAATGATAGATAAGATTATCAGAAAGTGAGTTTTGTATCAATTTTGGAAAACGCCTTTTTGGAAAAGACAGATAATGAATACGCTGAGTTTTTACACCATCGATAGATAAAAGATCTGAGAAGTTTTTCCGGTAGCGTGAGGTAAAAGGAATCACATAAGGGGTTGGTACGGTTATTTTAACTTCAAGATGCTTAGAAAGTACTACTGCATGGTCTTTTACAAAGGTAGCATCATAAGGATGTACAGAGTTAGGGAATGAGTGTGATATGATGTTAAGCTTATTACGAATCATGTCATTCAGGTTGAGGTAGAATGGTTTGCTGATATTTTCGCACGGCAAATAACAAATATGCATTGTAAATAAATAATCCGAGGGAATGCCCAATGACTAGTAAAGTGAGGCCGAAGATGAAATCACCTGACATCCAGCCAATAAGTAACCCGCCGGCTCTTACGATAAGATTATAGCAGGAAAAAACAGGCATCATTTTTTGTTTTTCCAATACAATGAGCGTTTTTCCTGTTGGTGCACTTATAAAGTCCAGGGCGAGCAATGGGGTCATGACCATGGCGATGGTACCCGCCATAAGCCATTCATCACCAAATACAAATACAAACAAAGGTTCGCTGAAAAGAAGAAGTATGGTTGTTGGAATTATTGTTATTACAAATAAGGTGATCCAGGTTTTAATGATAAAGGATTGTATGGTCTTTCTTTCATTGACCTTATCCGATAATTGTTTGAAAAATACCTGACCAACAGAATTTCCTATGAATGATGCCGGCATACTCAAGACCCGATAAGCCAATGCGTAAAATCCAAGTATCTCCTGATCGAATAATCCTCCAATGATGAATACGGGTATTTCGATGGCACCGAAACTCAACAAATTAGAAGGGATCAAAAACTTTGTAGTATTAAAATACTTTTTAACTACCGTTTTGAAATTTTGCTTTAAATAAGACCGGCTGTGGTTTGTTTTAGTTCTCTTTAGGAAAAGATAAAAGGTTGAGACCACCCTCCCCAATACATGACCGATTACTAACCCGCTTGATATAATATTTATAAAACCCAATCCGCCCTGAGTTGCAGCGGTTGTCGTACTTTGGAATATTTTTGAGGTTGAAATGGACGAATATTTCTGAAATCTGATCAACCAATGGGTCATTATATTTAATCCGGTATTAAAAAATACACCGGCAGGCAGAAGCCAAATAAAAACCTTGGTGATCTCATAGGAGTTACTAAAATGAGAAAGAAATAGGAAAGTGGAGATATAAAAAAGAGCGCAAAAAAGAATATTGATCAAAAAGCTCACTTTAAAGATGATCAGGGCATCTTTATCATTTTTGGGCAGGACAAAGGTATACTCAAAGCATCCACTGCTTAGAATTGAAAGAATGACTACCAAGGAATGAAAAAGTTGCAGCTCCCCAAATGCTTCTGCGGGAAATAGACGGGTCAGTACAGGGCTAACCAATATTGTTACCAGGTGTGCTAATGTGGTTCCGCTAACAAGCTTGGCAACTTGCTGAGCATATAAGCTTTTTCTGATAGTTTGGAGAAAAGTTGAGTATTTATTTAGCATTTGATCTATTTGAAAAGCTTGTTGGCAAATAAATACTGAAGGATAATTACTACCAGAATTCTATAAATAATTGTTGTAATTGAATGCAAGTAAAACGAATAAAAAGACATAAAGGCAGCAAAAATAAGAGTAACAGCGATGCCAATTCTTATAAAAGATAGATCTCTAAGAGAATAGAGGGTGGTAAGTTTACAAGAGGCACCAAAAATAAAGCTGAAACAAAGTACTCCAACCGTGCCGAAATCTTCAAAAAATGACTTTATATGGGTATAGGTATTAATACTAATGGTTGGTGTAACTGATGTAAATGGCTCATGCACGAGCATTAAACTTGCTTCTGGCCAAATATCAAAGCGAATAAGCCATCGGAAAATGCTTCTGAAGCTTGACTGTCCGTAAACTAAGGAGAAGTCCTGACTCAGAAAGTTGTCAAGCGCGGAAATTCCCCCAGTTAAATATAGATAGGTTGTTTTGAGCGCAAATTCTTTAACAGCACTTTGGCTGTTTATGGTAGTTCTTATTTCTATTATAAAAAACGTGAATAAAGCTAGAAGAGCAACAAGAATGATGGAATAGAAAACGATTTCTAAAAGCCTCTTTTTCCTGTATTCACGATCCATGAAAAAGGTTGCGAGGATGTAAGAAAAAATGAAAAAGAAAAGACTGTTCACAAAGGTATACCTTCCAACAGTGGCTACAGAAGCGATAAGAAAAACCACTAAAATTGAGAGGCCTGTAATCCGGATTTTGTCTTTTATGGCAAAAAGAACACCGCCAAAGATGGAGCCGGCAAAGCCGGTATTGATCAAATAATTGCCTGCCTTATAAGTAAATGGGGGCGGAGTAAGTGGGTCATTTTGATAGCCTACAAAGAGGCTTCTAACTCCGATCGGAGTTCTTAAATAAGCATCTATACCACCTAATTCATTTGCGACAGTAATAAATATCAGTATGGTTCCGGAAAGAGTAAGCAGACATAAACCTATAACTAACCAGAGTAATGTTCTTGGACATATGATATCTGAAAGGGTCTTGTCAGCAGGTTCTATTTTTTGGACATCATAAATGGCTAAAAGAATGTATCCCAAACAGAAAGCAAGGATTCCTATAAAGATGAGAAAAATTGTATCTGATGAGGCGGGGTAAATGTTATAAAGTTGAAAGCTGTACAAATAAAATACTATTCCCCAAATTCCGATAAAGACATTGAGAGGAAGATATTTATAAAAATAATCGAGGAGCATTTTTACAGCAACTCTTTTAAAGCCTGTTTATGATCTTGGTAAAATAAATCAACTCGGATATATATCAGAGATAACAGGACAGTGAAGAACATTACGATAAATAATATTTTAGCCCGCTGTGGTTTATGCTTTTTTTCAGGTACTGCAGGAGGGTCGACTAAGTATAAGTTTGAGTTGACCTTCTGTTCATCTAATAAAGCTTGTTCATATTGAAGGCGTAGAAATTCATTGACTTTTTCTCCAACTAAAATGTTTTGCTTTAACCTTAAAAAATCAGCTCCTTGTTCGGGTATGTAGTCGAGGGCGACAAAGGTATTATTTTGTGTCTGTTTAATCTGGTTAATTTTATCGGTGATGGCTTTTAGCCGGCTATCAATTTCATTGAGCCGGAATGTATTTTGAAATGAATCCTGAACGTAGTTCTTTTCAATTTCCAGACTGATCCGTTCTTTTTCCAGTTCCGCAAGTCCTGATATGGTTATGCCTAATTGGGATTGAAGGTCTAAGATCCCGGTGCGAGTTTGAAATCTTGCGAGCGAATCTGCATCATTATTCAGCTTATCTTGCATATCCTGATAATAATTTTCGATGTACCTGCGGAAGTTTGATGCTTCAGCTTTATCAACTTCCAATGCAATTTTATCCAGTTCTTGATATAGAAATCCTACAACTTCAGCTGCTTTTTCCGGATTTTCTTTATAAAGGTATGAGATAGTGAATGTTTTATTTTCGTTGTCTGTAACTTTCAGATTGTCAAAGATAGCCTCATATACATCCTCACGATATTCAGCTTTGTAAACCTCGGCAAGTTCGAATGCCTCGTTAAGCCTGTCGTACATTTTAGTTGTATGCAGATATTCAATATAGGTAGGTACATTTCCCATTACTCCAATATCTAAACCGAAGGATGAAAATTCAGACATTACAGTTGATAGTGGAGTCGAATTTTCATCCAATACTACAATAGTTGCTTCACTTTGATACCATTTTGGTATGATCATTAAAATAATAACAGTTACGATACCTACTGTAGCATAAGTTCCAAGCAATAACTTCCAGTTCGACACCACTAATTTTAGGAAGAAGATAGAATTGCTCTTCGTCTCTTTGTCGATTTTGTTGTCCATGAAGAAATATAGGTTAGTTAATTTCTGATGTTTTGAATGGCTACATAAGTAGTGATTATACCGGTGATAGTAGTTATTCCTGTCAAAATTAATTGAATACGGGTATTTTTGATTTGTTCTCTCTGAACTTCATATGTACGCTGAGCATTGAGTTCATCGTAAGGGACCCTGTCTATAAAAATTCTATCTCCTGATCTGATCTCTGTTTCATTTGGCCTGTACCAAGTTCCACTTCCTGCTTTAATGATGAATGTGCGTTCTTTGTTTGCGGAAAGAGCGAATCCGCCTGCACGATTTATATACTCACCGACAGTTTGATCAGCCTCAGTAAAAGGATAATACCCTGGGTTATTTACTTGGCCGAATACAAATACTGTTTGTTCATCGCGAGGTATATACATTTGGTCACCATCATAGATCTTTACTTCCGCCAGTTGTTCGTCATCGCTAATATCTATATATACCTTATTTTGGCTTAGTCTCGTTTCAAGATCAAGATAATTGAATCCCTGTGCTAGTTGGTCGGAGGTTCGTTTCAACAGGTCAGTATTGAATTTGTTGGGGATCTCGTTTTCCGAAGATCCTGCTCGAATTAAATAAGCTGCTGTAGGCAAGGCTCGGTCCGTAAGTTGGCCAGATAATGTCAGTAATTCCAAGGCAGTAGTTTCTCCATTTTTTATAGGGAAATTACCGGGAGTTATTACTTCTCCATAAACCCAAGCTGAAGCTGAACTGTTTCTGTCCTGATTAGTAGGCACGATCAGGCGGTCATTTGGTAAAATGGCGAAACTATCCCAGTCTTCACGCAGTACTTCAATTCTTTGTTGGGTACCATTTTTATTCCTGAAAACAAATAGTTTTGATGTGTCTGCATTCGGTTTGTAACTCCCTGCGATCTTTAATAGTAATTCAGGAGTATCGGATGAGGAATACTCAAATTCATTTGCATCAAGTACAGCACCTGAAATGCTGACGCGGGGACTTTCATTGGTTAAACGCCTGACCAAAATTTGATCGCCGTATTCCAATATAGGATTTTTATTATCGGTGCCTGCTTTAAAATAAGCGATCAAGTCAGCTGTATCTGTTGTTCCATCTCGATGCTGAATTACTATATTCCGAAGTGAAAGTGATCCGGTGTTAAGAAGATCTGCAGCGTTATTTGATTCAGTTATTTCATTGTTACTTTGGTTAACAGATCGATAAATAGCTGCATCTACTCTTGAAAAAGCCGGGACTACGTGTTTGCCGGGGAATTCAACCCCACCCGAAACCTGAACAACCAAAGGTCGCGCCCTCTCTAAAGAGATCTGTGTGTTTGGACTTTTAAAGATATTTGCTGCTTTTTCATCTATGGTTTCTTTTGCTTCTGCTATAGTTTGGTTTGCTATGTTTACAGCACCAAGCATAGGCAGTATCACATCTCCCTGTGGGTTAATCAATAAAGCACGCAATACAATATTCTCAGCTCCCTGAAGACTTATTGTTATAAGATCATTTGAGCCAAGTACGTATTCATTGATGTCAATTTCACCGTCTGATATAAATAAAGGATCACCTAAGCGTCCACTAAGTGCATCCAGATAATAGTATCCTTCTGAAAAGGGGGTAAAGTTAAGATTGAAATTGCTCAAAGATGGGATAGATATCTGCCCGTTTTGCTGTGCTTGTACTGGAATGCTCAAAGAAAATAATAAGCCCGAAAAAAATAATAGAGAAGCAAAGTATTTAGAGAAGTTCATTTGTTATGTGCCTGAAGTTGACTTTTAAATTTTGGTGGGTTTAATCGGGCCAAAACAATACCTGTAATCACTAAACCAGCTCCAATATATTGAAGTAGCGTGAGTTCTTCACCTAATAAAATCAGACCAAAAACGAGGCCCAACACCGGTACTAAGTTCTGATAGGCGGCCGTGCGAACTGCCCCGATCTTTTTCACCCCGTTATTCCAAATGATATAGGCCAGCCCAATGGATAGGGCTCCGCTGTATAAAATTCCTCCATAACCGACTATGGTGATGCCTGACCAATCTAATTTGACCATGAAGGGTAAGCCAATAATAAGCAGGCCGGCTAAGCCAACTTGAGACATAAAAGCAGAATATTGGAGCGGGCTGTAAACTCTTAGATATTTTCTTGAAAGAATAGTGAAGGTAGCCCAGCAAACAGCTGCAACCAGAGTTATGATGTTGCCGAAGAAAGTTTCAGACTCAAAAGACAATGTATCCTCTCCGCCCATGATAATGAAGGTCACTCCGGCAAAGGCAAAAAATACCCCAATAGATTTATATAGAGTAAGTTTCTCATCGGTGAAGAATTGGGAAAGTAATGCCACCCAGATCGGTATGGTGCCAAGCATAACAGCTGCATTTGCAGCATATGTATAGTTTACTCCGATAATAAAAAAGAGCTGGTAGAACACATTCCCTACTATCCCAATACCTACAAGTTTCCAAAAGTGCTCTTTTCGGACTTTGAGAGAGTATCCTCTTTTGTGTGTAACATAGGAAAGCATGGCCGTAGCAAAAATGAACCGCATGGCATTAAAGCTGTAAGGATCCATCTCTTCCAGGGAGATCTTCACAATACTGAAGTTTAACGCCCAGATAATGGCTACAAGAATTAGACTAAGGTCAATGAGGTATTTACGGAGCAATGAATTGTATTTTTTATGAGGCCAAAGTTACGTGGAATTGATTTTTAAACCGAACTCAAAATAGAAAGAAATCCATACTTGTTGATTTGATAAGATGTATCGGCTAGGCTAAATCTATTCGTAAATATTTTTGTATTGAAAAGTGGGAACTATTTGTAAATAACCGTAGTTTATTGACCTAAATTCAAAAAATGACTTAAAGTCAATATATGGGAACAACGGAACGTAAAGAGCGCGAGAAGGAAAAGAAGAAGTCATTGATACTTGAATCGGCAGAGCAGCTGATACTTGAGAAAGGTCTTGACCATTTGAATATGGACGAGGTGGCAGAGCGTGCGGAAGTAAGCAAGGGCTCACTTTATCACTACTTTAAAAATAAAACAGACCTGGTTCTCGGCATCTGCAATAAAGCTACGGAAATGCTTTCGGTTGAAATTTCTAAAGTGATCACAAAAGAAATATCCGGAATAGAAATGGTCTACACTATTGGCGCTACCTTTCTGAATTTTGTACGGTCACATCCCGAATTTTTCCGTTCAATGCGCTTTTTTGATAACCTAAAGGATACGGATCAACTTTCCGACAGCGATTACATTGCAATGTGTCAGTCTAACATGAATACATCTTTTACCAGCATGGTACGGGCTATTCAAATTGGGATGCAAGATGGTTCTATCCAAAGTTCCTATGATCCCAAAGAACTGTCTGTTCTGCTGTGGAGCACCTCTCATGGGTTGGTGAATATGGCTTATCTCCATCAAAATACCCCTCATTTCCAGCTGCTCGAAAAGAATGAAATTGACATGAACTCTTTATTCGATGCATACATGAAGCTGATCGGTTGTGGAATAGCAACGGATGATGAGGTAATAAAAAATGACTTGAAGTCAATTTTTGAAACAGATAATAATTAAAAGCGTAACAGGAACCCATTTTTTAAAATCCATTTTAGAACTTAATTCTATATGAGTCCAAAACGATTTAAACGAAGATCATTCTTAATAGCAGGATTATTTGTATTGGTACAAAGTATCGGTGTTGCACAGAATGAACCGGACATCTTAATTCCCGGCGCCGAATTAACGCTTGAAAATGCTATACAGGTTGCGGTGGCTAATAATCCACAAGTTAACCGGGCGATCTTGTCGGTTCAGGATGCCGACGAACTTGTTGATATAGCCTACAGTGAAGTATATCCGAATATATCTTCATCGATCAATTATACCAGAAATTTTGAAGTACCTGTTCAGTTTGTTCCGGGCGAATTCTTTGGTGGCCAGCCAGGCACTTTTATTCCGGTAGAGTTCGGAACCGATAATAACTGGCAGGGAGGATTTACGGTTCAGCAAAATATTTTTAGGGGAGAGGTTTTTGTAGGGCTTTCAACATCGACGATTTACAAAGCAGTGCAGCAAGAAAATTTACGTGCAGTTACCCAGCAGATCATAACCCAAACTAGAGTCGCCTATTACCAGGTATTGGTGGCAGAAGAACAGCTTCGTCTTCAGGAAACACAGATCAGGCGAATTGAAGAAAATCTTAGAGAAAATAAATCAAGACAGCGTGCAGGACTTGTGGATGATTATGCGGTTCTACAACTCGAAGTTCAGTTAAGTAATCAGCGCCCTCAGCTTGTAGAGGCTCGCTATGCGGTGGATGAAGCCTATAGAAATTTGAAAGTAACATTAGGATTACCACTCGAATTGGATTTCGAAGTGAAAGGTAATTTAAATGCGTTTGATATTCTTGCAGATGAAATTGACTCTGAAGAAAATGCGGGGATTAAAGAGGTAGATCAAATGAATCCATTTACGTTCGAAAAACCGAATGAGCAATGGGCTTCAATGATCGATGATCGCGGAGATGTTCGCGTTTTGGATGCTCGGTTAAACTTAAATGAAAAAGAAATACAGGCAGTGAAAAGCCGATTTCTTCCCACTGTGACCGCTTCCTATAATTTGCAGTGGAGTGCAGCGCAATCAGGGGCTCCGGTATTCTTTGAAAACAGCTCACGTTTCCAAACGCTTGGCCTCAATGTAAGCCTGCCGTTGTTCGAAGGTTTTAAGAGGATGTCTGATGTACAGCGTGCTCAGATTGCCCGGAAAGATATTGAGGTACAGCAGCGAGCGGCAAAACTGGCCGCAGAAAATGAAATTGCTTCTGCGGCAGAACAACTGAATAAATCTTTTGAAACTGCTTCAGCCCGAAAACAAGCTTTGGAGCAGGCAGAGGAAGGTTATCAGCGTGCAACAAGAAGGCTGGAAAACGGGATCGGCTCACAAATAGAAGTAACTGAGGCCGAAGTACAGGTACGTCAGGCTGAGGTAAACTACGCCTTGATGGTATTCGAATATTTAAGTGCAAAAGCTGAGTACGATCTGGCTACCGGCCGGGTTCCTTTTGTAGATATAACAACGGAAGAATGATCTTTAATAAGAATGATAATAACTCATTGATAATGAAAAAATTTAATCTGGTAGTATTAATAATTGCAATGATTTCCATAGTTGCTTGTTCAGGTAACGAATCAACAGAGAATGGCGGTGATGAGCCGGTTGGGAAATCGGTAAATGTCGAAACCCGTGTTTTAGAGCCTTCAACATTCAGAAGCTGGCTTCGGGTAGTGGGCAATGTTGAAACTAAAAATGACATCATGATCTCAGCTGAGGTTAGCGGGCGTGTGGTTGAACAGGTGGTAGATGAGGGTGAAAGAGTCCGGAAAGGGCAAACCATACTGCGCATTAATGATGATAAACTTCAGCAAGAAAAAGCTCGTCTTGAAGCAGCAACTGAACAAGCACGTGAAAACTATGAGCGACTTCAGCGTATTTATGAGGAAGATGGAATTGGTTCTGAGATCGAGGTATTGAATGCCAAATTTAGTTATCAGCAAAGCAATTCTGCCCTGCAATCCGTTAAAGTTGATATTGAAAATGCAATGATCAAAGCTCCTTTTGATGGTTTGGTTGATTCATATTTGCTGGAAGAAGGTGAGATGGCAAGTCCGGGAATGCAGGTGGTGCGCTTGATCGGAACAGACACGTACATCGTTTCAGCCGGTGTCCCCGCGCGCTATGCCGATGTAGTAGAAACAGGAGATGAGGTAGAGATCTGGTTTGATTCCCAAGCCCCGGATACACTTGACGGAACCATTTCGTATGTCGGAAACAGTATTGATCCGCAGAACCGGACTTTCAGAATTGAAGTGCTGCTTCTCGAACAAAGCAGAAGTTACAAGGTCGATATGATCGCCAATCTTCGGCTGGTAACACTGACGGAAGAAAGTGTCGTGATCGTAAGTGAGGAATACATTTATAAAGAAGAAAACGATTTCATAGTGTATGTAAAGTCTGAAAATGAGGAGGGCAATCCAATTGGAGAGAGACAGGTCGTTCAGCTTGGGCCGTCTTTTAAGTCTGATGTTATTATCAGGTCGGGATTAGATTTTGGGGATGAATTGATAACCACGGGCTCAGCTTTCCTGAATGACGGAGCCTTATTGAACATCGTAGAATCAAACAACAGCGACCTCGCTTCACAATAAAGAATTTTTAAAAAGACAGATTCCGGAGAATCAGAATATGAGTACGGAGAATAGTAAAAACGGAACCTTTAGTGATGGAAAAGTCGCAAAAGATCCTTCAGATCGGAAGGAATTTTG
The DNA here is from genome assembly GCA_040904925.1 of Gracilimonas sp. Lineage (GTDB taxonomy): Bacteria > Bacteroidota > Rhodothermia > Balneolales > Balneolaceae > Gracilimonas. The sequence continues at coordinate 99,892 of JBBDSP010000007.1, forward strand.
GCTGTCGAGTTTTTCCATTGACAACCGAATCAGTGTATTGGTACTAGTAGCACTTATTGCGGTGATGGGAATTGTGTCTTACATCACTATCCCCAAAGAGTCTTTCCCAAATATTACAGTGCCCAATATTTTTGTGGTGACGATCTACCCGGGAGTGTCGCCGGAAGATATGGAAAGCCTGGTGACCCGAAAGCTCGAGGATGAACTGAGTAACATCAGCGATGTAAAAACCATGACATCGACTTCCTCAGAAGGCTATTCTAATATCAACCTAGAATTTAATACCGGTATTGATATTGATGAAGCACTTCAGAAAGTGCGGGAAAAAGTAGACCTGGCTAAGCCTGAACTGCCTGAAGATGCTGAAGATCCAACCATTCAGGAAGTAAATCTTTCTGAATTTCCGATCATGCAGATCAATCTTTCGGGAGATTACAATCTGGATATTCTGAAAGAACTGGCCGAAGATCTTCAGGAAGATATTGAAGCCGTGCCTTCTGTATTGGGTGTAGATCTGACCGGCGGATTAGAGCGCGAAGTTCAGGTAGATGTGGATCTGCCAAAGCTGAAGTATTACAATATGAGTTTTGGTGATATCATTTTGGCGATTCAGGAAGAAAATGTGACTGTTCCCGGTGGAGACATTACGGTGGGTTCTAAGAATTTTCTGCTTCGGGTTCCCGGTCAGTATCAGACCACAGCTCCTATCGAAGACATTGTGATAAAAGCTGAAAATGATAAGCCGGTTTACATACGTGATCTGGCTACCGTTACTTTTGGGTATAAAGAGAGGGAAACCTATTCCACCCTCGATAACTCACCGGTGATCACGCTTGGGGTAAAGAAACGAAGCGGGGAGAATATTCTGGAAACTTCCGCTCAGGTGAAGTCGATTCTTGAAGAAACCCTGCCAAGCCTTCCTCCAAGTACGGTGTATAAGATCACCAATGATCAGAGCATCGATATCAGAAATATGGTTACCAACCTTGAGAATAACATCATATCGGGATTGATCCTTGTGGTAGGTGTGCTCTTATTCTTCCTTGGAGTGAGAAATGCCTCCTTTGTTGGGGTAGCGATTCCATTGTCCATGTTCCTGTCTTTCATTGTACTCAGCGCTTTGGGAATTACGATGAATATGATCGTTCTTTTTTCCCTCATACTGGCACTTGGCATGCTGGTGGATAATGCCATTGTGGTGGTGGAAAATATCTATAGGTACCTGGAGGAGGGCTATGATAATTTTGAAGCTGCGAAAAAAGGTACGGGTGAAGTTGCACTGCCCATTATAACGGGTACGGCTACAACCCTTGCGGCTTTTGCCCCGATGATATTCTGGCCCGGAATTGTGGGCGAATTCATGGGTTATCTTCCGATAACGCTTATTATAACCTTAAGTAGTTCTCTCTTTGTCGGCTTAGTTATTAATCCTGTTATATGTGCGTTATTTATGCGGGTTGATACGGAGCAGGGCAAAGCTGTAATGACCGATCAGGGAAAAAAGATCTTGTACGGATTTACAGCAGTCTTTGCTTTGATCCTGTTGGCATCGAGCTTTGTAAGCTGGAGCATGCTGATCATTTTAACTATGCTTTTCTGGCTCACCAACAAATATGTTCTAAATCCTGTAGGAACCTGGTGGCAAAAAGAAGGACTAAATAAAGTGCTTCAAAAATACGAAGACACTTTGGAGTGGGCACTGAATCATCGTTTAACCACGATAGGAATTTCTGTAGGTGTTTTGGCTTCCAGTATCGTAGTTTTGGTTGCATTTTTCCCCGGGTCAGAATTTTTCCCTGAAGATATCCCTCCAAGGGATGTGTATGTACAGGTAGAAACCCCGGTCGGCTCCGATGTTGAGTTCACTAAAAGCGTCATTGACAAAGTTGCCGCTCGCGTAGAAGAGATGCCTTACAATGTAGATTATAACACGATACTGGCAACATCCGGCGCGGCAATAACAAGTGATCCATCCGGAATGGGCGGTGGTAATTCCACACACCTGGGAACGGTGGCGATCAACTTCAAAGATTATGAAGAACGTGAGAGGGATATTTTTGAGGCTATGGAATATATGCGAAATGACTTGGCTGGCTTTGTCGCTGGAGCTAAGATCACTGTTGAAAAACCTCAGGATGGCCCTCCTACCGGACCTCCGATCAATTTGGAAATTTCAGGTCCAGAAATGGATCTTTTAACAAGAATCTCCAATGAAGTCTTGAGGAAATTAGAAGCGGATTCCATCTATGTTAAAATGGATGGCTTAGAATCCGATCTTCCCGAATCTCGCCCGGAAGTTAAGGTTGAGGTAGATCGCGAAAAAGCGGCGTTGTTTGATCTGAATACTAATGCGGTTGGGATGACGGTTCGACAGGCTATTAACGGCGTGGAGGCTTCTAAATTCAGAGACGGAAAAGAGGAGTATGATATCATTGTTCGTCTTTCTGATGAGTACCGTAACGATCTGAGTACGCTGGCTGACCTGACTATTTTCCATGAAGGCGTCCAGGTGCCACTTTCTGAAGTAGCGCGATGGGAAGTAAGTGATGGCTTTGGTGGAATAAAGCATAAGGAATTGGAAAGGGTGATAACCATCAGTGCAGATGTCCGATCCGGCTATCAATCCAATGCAGTACTGGCGGAAGCTCAGGAGCTATTAGCTGACTATCTTGATCAAATGCCGGGAGGATACTCGCACGAGTGGACCGGGCAGCAGCAAGATCAGCAGGAGTCATTTGAATTCTTAGGAAAGGCATTCCTGATAGCTTTATTCCTGATTGCTTTTATTTTAGTGTCCCAGTTTAACTCGGTGGCCAAACCGCTGATCATTTTAAGTTCTGTAATTATGTCAACAGCCGGGGTATTCTATGGATTGGTCACATTCCAGATGGCCCTTGGATTGATGGCTATTCTGGGGATAATCTCGCTTGCCGGAGTAGTTGTTAACAATGCCATTGTATTAATAGACTATGTTGATATCCTTAGAAGCCGGGATAAGTTAGATCTTAGAAGTGCCCTGATTGAAGGAGGTAAAGTTCGTTTTCGCCCGGTAATTCTAACAGCTATTACTACTACGCTTGGGCTTGTACCTCTTGCCATCGGTTTTAATTTCGACTTCATCGTTCTTGTTTCAAGTCCGCTCGAATTTTTCACAAATATGAGTGAGTATATTTTTTGGGGAGGAGAACAGGCCGCATGGTGGGGGCCAATGGCAATCGCTGTAATTGTTGGGTTGATATTTGCAACGGCGTTGACTCTGATCCTGGTTCCCGTGTTATACAGTGTGATCGAGCGAGCCAGAAGAAAACTAAATGTAGTTTTATTTGGCACCACTGAGCCCGGTATTATCAAAGATCAAAGTGAGCTGAACGGGGAATCAAGATCTAAGGTACCGGAGCCTGCTGCTGGCTAAATATTCACTAAAAGATTTAGTACTTAAGTCCGTACATTTGTGGTGTACGGACTTTTTTATATCCGAAAACTTTTATCTTCCTCAAAACACTAAAAAAGCATTAATTCCGTGATACAACGAATTCAAACTGTATTTCTAATACTGGCAATTCTTCTAAACCTGGCAGTGTATTTTACTCCTATTTATGAAAAGGCCATGAACGATCCCCAGCAATGGATCGGTATTGGCATGGCAAGTTCATTACTGATAGCTATGGTACTGAATGTCGTATGTATTTTTCTATACAATAACCGCCGAAATCAAATTGTTTGGGTTAAAAGGGCTGCTCTTATTCAGGTTATTGGGTTTGGATTTTGTGTTGGCGTTCTGTTCTCTTTAGGTGGAATAGGAACCTATCTATGGGATGAAGCTTTAGGAACCGGCTTGGTATTTTTCGGTCTGATCTTTCAAATTCTTACCATGCGATATATCCGAAAAGATGATGAGTTGGTACGGTCGATGGATAGGATCCGGTAGGGTATTTTGGATCAGTCCTACTCAAAACTTAAGGTTTATGGGATACTCGCCGCTGGTTTGGCGACGTTTGGGATCGCTCCTGTCTTGGTTAAATTTGCCACTGATTATTCAGCCCTGCTTTTAGTAACAATTCGTACTGTAGGAGCTTTCCTGATGTTGGTCCCTATCTATTTATATCAAAAGAAAAGCAAGAAGTATGATGTAAAATCAGTTGGCCATGACAGTAAATGGATGGCGCTGGCCGGAATCGCACTTGGCTTGCATTTCACGCTATGGACAAGCTCTCTGTTTTTTACTTCCGTAGCATCTGCCTCTGTTTTAGTAACTATTCACCCCATTATGCTGATAGTTGCTGAACGGGCGCTATTTAAAATGAAATTTGCGCCAACAGTTTGGATCGGGGTATTTGTGGCCTTTTCGGGATCTGTGCTATTGGGCTACTCCGACTTCAGCGGTGAATCAACATTTGCCAATCCGGTATTGGGTAATGCAATGGCCTTTACTGCTGCGGCTATATTTGCAGTTTACTTTTTAATAGGAAGAAAGGTACGTCAAAATAGATCCTGGCTTGGGTATGTTTTCCCCGTCTATGGATATGCTGCTGCCACTTGTATGGTCATTTTGCTAATTATTGAAGGCTTCCCAACCAATATTGACCCTATCGTATTTTGGATTGGAATTGCACTTGCTGTTGGCCCACAGTTAATGGGGCACGGTTCTTTGAATTATGCAGTCAAATATGTTTCTCCCACTTTACTTTCAACGCTGATCTTAACTGAACCTATTTTTGCCACCATTCTTGCATTTTTTATCATTGGAGAGTTGCCGGCAGCATTATCATTCCTGGCAATATTTATAACATTGGTCGGGGTGATGCTTACCTGGAAAAAGAAGCCAAAGCATCTGAGAACAAAAGGGGAATGATGGCCTCATTTATAATATTAGAGAGATCTATAACTTTATTTTAAGGTTGAATGAGGAAGAACTGGATTTTATGAAAAACCTAAATTCATTATAAACAGTATAGTATATATCCTTATGAACCTTTTAGGTCAGTAATACGTTGAAAGGTCTGAATTAGGTTAGACAATACTAAGTTTAGGGTAATTCATACTAAATTCACGTATTATTACGTAGAGTATTTGGATTTGTAAGTTCATTATAGATTTTAAATTGATAATGAAATCAACCGCAATACATGCTTCTTGAAAAAATAAATTTTACTGGGGCATCAAGATATTTGGTGCTAAGTGGGGTAGGCGTTCTATTGCTCTCAGGTTGTTCTGAAACTATTCAGGAGAAACCGGAGAATGAGATCACTTTACCCGTTTCAGTTACAGAACCCGTTGAAAAAGATCTTTCAGAGATCAGGCAAAATGGCGTTCTTCGTATGATCACCAACTATAGTTCCGGTTCCTATTTTCTGTATAAAGGAATTCAGGTTGGGTTTGAATATGAACTGCTGAAAGAATTTACTAAAGAGAACGACCTAGCCCTTGAAGTCGTAATACCCGGACCGAATGAAAGTCCCTATGACCTGTTAAATAGCGGGCGTGGAGATATTATTGCCGCTAACTACACCATCACCCCGGAAAGAAGACAGGTAGTTGAATTTACACGCCCCTATAATTTAGTTGATCAGCTTATAGTGGTTTCTGACGACCTTGGTATTAAGCCCGAAAGTATAACTGATCTCAAAGATATTCCTGTAAGCGTAAGAAGAAACAGTTCTTATTATGTGCGGCTGCAAGAGTTACAGGATGAAGGATTTCCTGTAGAGATAAATGTGATCCCTGAAGACATGGACACAGAATCAGTGCTGTTTCAGGTTGCCAGTGGAGAATACGATGCAACCATAGCTGACAATAATATTTATGAGGCATCAAATAAATATATGTCCGGGTTGGTGAAAGGTCCTCTGATCGCTGAAAGTGATACTATAGCATGGGCTATTCGTAAAAACGCTCCTGATCTTGAACATCAGTTGAATCGGTTTTTATACAAACATTTTCGTTTTAATGAGGAAGGCATTCCTAAACGTTCAGCTTTTTTGAATGTGCTTCGTAAGAAATACTTTGAATCCGGAAATCAAATTGCAGATTATTTCAGCCCGGGTTATCAGGATGGTCAGTTTGGTACTATTTCTCCCTATGATAATATGATAAAAGAAGTAGCTGAAGAATATGACTTAGACTGGGTTATCCTGACAGCTGTAGCAGCACAGGAATCTAAATTTAATCCCTCTTCAGTGAGTTGGGCAGGTGCTGTGGGTATTATGCAGGTATTGCCTCGTTTCTCAGAGATCTCGTCTGATTCCTTGTACATTCCGGAAGTTAACATCCGGGAAGGGGCTAAGATATTGGCTTCCCATTTAAAACATTATTCTTATATGGATTCCACGAATCAGTGGTCATTTGCATTGGCTGCTTATAATGTGGGGCAGGGTCATTTGGCTGATGCACGCCGCCTGGCTATCGATCACAATAAAGATCCTAATGAGTGGGAAAATGTCTCGGAAGCATTGCTAAGACTGATGCAACGAAAGTACTATCAAAATGCGAGGTATGGGTTTGCACGAGGTATTGAGACGGTGCGCTACGTTAATGAGATCATGAATAGATACAAAACCTACCAAACGGTATTAGCCTATAATCACTCTCGTACGGCCAGCGGATCAGGCAGCGGGATCTTAGGGATTAAGACGTTTAATTGACTTTCAGCACCAGTAAAGTGATATCATCATACTGGATCCCATTTGAAAATTCAGTGATATCAGTTATTACAGCATCGATAATTTCCTGAGACGATCTTTCTAAATTATTTTTGAGACAGGCTATTAAGCGCTCTTCTTCGTACTCTTCCGTTTTCTCGGTATTCATGGCTTCGGTGACACCATCTGTATAAAGTACCAATACATCCCCAGACTGAAATTTTATAGAGGCAGATTCATAAGGCGTCATAGAAGGCATGGCTCCTAATATCACGCCACCTTTATCCAGCTCTTGGGGCTGATCATTCCCTTTTCTGAATAAAAGCGGATTATTATGACCGGCATTTACATAATCAAACCGTTTACTGTCAGTAGAGATCTTTCCCCAAAAGAAAGTGATGAACTTATCTGCCGGTGTATTTTCATAAATGATGTTATTGATACTTCCGGTAGCCTCAGATAACGTAATATCTATTGGGGCAAGCGCGTGTAACATGGATTGCAGGTTTGCCATAAGCAAGGAGGCCGGAACCCCTTTCCCGGTAACATCAGCAATAGCCAGAATACTTCCTTTATCCGGTGTTTCAACAATATCAAAGTAATCTCCCCCAACTTGCCGGGAAGATATATTGGTTGCTTTGAGGTCAAAGCCGGAGATCTTAGGAATTGGTGAAGGGAGTAATCCTTGCTGAATGGTTTTGGCCAGGTTGAGCTCTTCCTCCATCCGTCTTTTTTCGATCTGTTCTTCCAACAGTAGTGTTTTTTGTATCGTCAGAAGGGCCAGATTTCCAAGTGATTGAAGGAAATCCACTTGTTCCTTTCCATAAGATTCTTTGTTGGCCGGCGCCCCAACACCAACCACGCCGATTTTCTCATTTTGAAAGCGGAGGGCGATCACGAGCTCGATCCCATTCTTTTCTAGAAAGGGGCAATCATGTTCATCTTTGCAGTAAAAGACATCATCAAGTTCGAATAGAGTATCAATTTCTTTCTTTGATGGTTTTTCTTTCAATCCGCTGCTGGCAACAATTGATTTCTTTCCATCTGTATCCAACACAAAAAAGAAAGTGCGGATGAGCATCTGCCCAAGCATGGCAAATTTGAATGTACGCGCGATCTCTTCACGGTCAACCATAAGGTTGAAGTCTTTACTTAGTTCAAGCAGGGTGTGAAGATCATGCACCTTTCGGTCAAGTTTTCGGTTAATAAGCCTCAATTCCTGAAACATCCGGGAGTTGGCAATGGCTACTGAAGAAATTATGGTGAGGCTTTCAATAAACTCGAGTTCACTTTCGGTAAGCGGCTTCTGTGTTCCTTTTGGTCCCAGGCATAAAAACCCAAGATGATGGTTCGTGGTACGTAGATTAAATAACACACTTCCTTCAGGAAGTTTCAGCTTCTCAATTATTTGTGGGTGATCTTCTCCGTAAAAAACTGAATGCTCCAGTGCTTCTTCAGGGAAACTAAGCTGGATAGTGTCATCTTCAGAAAGGGGGTTGCGCCCTTTGATTTTGCTGATCTGATAAAAATGATCGGACCCCTTATTGATGAGTATCATGCCCTTTGGAACGAGGAGCTTGCCCATGGTGATGAGCAGTAAGTTATTTAAAACAAAATCTGGCTCCTGCGACTCAATAAGCATTCGGCTCGTCTCAAGCAGGGTGCGTAGTTCAAACCTGCTTTGACGTTCTTCTGTATGTGCTAAAAGTGATTTTTTATCCACGATAAGTCAAATGTTTTTGACCATTCGTATCTCGTTGGTCTGGCCCCTTCTGTTGTATTGAACCTGATCCATAAGCTTTCGTATCAGGTATACTCCCATGCCTCCTCTTTTCTTTTCCTTGATGCGTTTCATGAGGTCAGGTTCGCTGTAGGTGCTGGGATCAAAGCTTTTTCCTTTGTCTACAAGTGAGATCCATAATTGATCTGAGTCTGAACCAATTTCAATATTTACTTTTTCTTTGGGAGAGTTTTTGTACGCATGCTTTATAATATTGGTATATGCCTCATCAACGGCTAACCGTATTTCTGAAATGTCTTTTTGGCTAAGTCCGATGTTCTCTGCATGAGCTGCAACGAAATCCCGCACTTCTGCCAGGTGCTTTGTTGAAGCCTCAACAGATAAGGTTTGTATTTGCTTGGATCCTGCCACTCTCTTGTTATTTAGTTTTCAAAGCTTGTTAAAGCTTCTCTTTCATCTTCCAGGATATCATATAGTGTTGGAAAACCCAGTAAATCAAATACATTATAAACACGATCATTCATATTGGTGAGCTTAATATCACCGCCTAAGCTTCTTACATCCTCAATATAGGCCATAAATACTCCAAGCCCGGCACTGGCTATATAATCGAGCCCGGAACAGTTTACAATGATGGAATAGCTTTCTTCGTCTATCAAAGACTTCAGAACATTCTCTAATTGAGAAGCTGTATGGGCATCAAGCTCTCCACTGATATCCAGTATAGTTACATGATCTTTTTGGCGTGTAGCAATACTGAAATTTTTCATTTCACTAACATTGAAGTTTCTGAATATTGTTGAAGGTGCATAATAACGTAAACCACAGAATTAGAAAAGTTTTTAAGGGGGAAGGATTACGATTTCCAGAAAAAAAAGATGCAAAAAAATAGGGCATTGCATTATTCATATGCAATGCCCTGACTATTCATCAAGAGAGACGCTACTTGAGCGCACCTACAATTAAGCAAATGCTTGGGAGAGATACAACTATAAATTCATATAGTTTATTATACTCAGCTCCCGGAACGCTCAACATTAGAAACCCAGTAGCCGGAGTTAAGTTCTTCACCTAATTCGACCCCTAATTCTTCGGCATCAGCTTTGGCTGCAAAGAAGCCTACACGTAAACGATACCAGATATCGCCGGTTTCTTCTTCACCCACCTTTACGACATAAACATGCGGGTATTCCCGGTCACTTATCTTATTTTTATAAGAATTTGCCTGATCCTCTGATCGGAAAGCACCAACTTGTATGGCATACTCTCCATCTTCAGCAAAATTAGGGCCGGATTCTTCTTCTTCAATTTGTTCTTGTTCGGCTGCACGCGCAAGGCTGTCTTCACGTGCCTGCATTAATTCTGCAATACGCTGCTCTTCAACTTGTCGCAGTGAATCGATACGCGCCTGTTCAGCAGCTCTTCGTTCCTCTTCACTTGGTCCGCAACCTTGTATCGTGATTAATGTAAACGCCAATAGAAGGGTGTAGATGCTTATATTTTTCATAGCTATTTGTTTGTTGATAGTTGTGTGTAAACTTAATCCCGAATCAATTTAAACTTACATTATCCCGCTCTGTTTCACAAATATTCACGCATCAAAACTTTCAGAAGTATTAGAATAGTCCTTATCTTATATAGACTGAATCTAAATGAAAGAATTTTGGTTCAGAAATTATATGGAAAAACCTCTTTTACACATAACCAGATTAACAAAATCATTTGACCAAAGTGGCCCCGTTGTAAATAATGTGGCCTTTGATGTTGGAAAGAATGAGATCTTTGCCCTTTTAGGGCCAAGCGGTTGCGGAAAAACTACCACACTGCGCCTTATTGCAGGCTTCGAGCAGTGTGAAGCCGGAGAGGTGTTCATAGAAAATGAGTTGGTGGAAAGTCCTGAAAAACGATTATCCCCGCAAAAAAGAGAGATCGGTTTTGTATTTCAGGACTATGCACTTTTCCCCCACATGAATGCACTGGATAATGTGGCTTTTGGCTTACGGGAAGTTGACCGAAAAAAACGACCGGTGCTTGCTGAAGAAGTCCTTTGCCGTACGGGAATGGAAAAATATAAACACCGCATGCCCGATGAACTTTCAGGCGGTCAGCAGCAACGTGTGGCCTTGGCAAGAGCTATTGCGCCCAAGCCACGGCTGGTATTGATGGATGAGCCGTTCTCGGGACTGGATGCCATGCTCAGAGATACCACGCGTAAAGAAGTGCGAGCCATACTTAAAAAATCCGGAATGAGTGCCATCCTTGTTACACACGATCAGGAGGAAGCACTTTCATTTGCCGATCGTATAGCCGTTATGAATAATGGTCAGATCGAACAAATTGGAACTCCTGAAGAAGTTTATTATCACCCCAAAACACAGTTTGTTGCCCAGTTCTTAGGCCGCACGAATTTATTTCGTGCACATGCTGACGGATCTGACAATATACAAACCAGGTTAGGTCCCGTGAAGATAAATAAGGAAGCTGAAGGGTTGATCTTGTGCTCCATCCGGCCGGAACATCTGACCATTGAGCGTTGTAAAGCGAATGGATCCGAAAGTGGAATTATTGTGGGGCGGGAGTTTCGTGGTCATGATATCACATATCATGTTTTATTTAAGGGAGATAAATACATTGTTCATACTGATAACAGGCTGTTATTTGACGTTGACGAACACGTAATTGTGAAACCTTTGGAGCCTGCCGTAGTATTAGAACAAAAAGCATGATAAACTTCATTTAAACCCGATCATTATGTCATTTTTTGGATTTCTTGTATTACTTCTTATCGCAGCTATTTGTGGTGGAATCGGTCAAAGCATTAGCGGATATAGCTTTGGGGGATGCCTTATCTCAGCCGGAGTTGGATTTATCGGAGCCATTTTAGGAAAGTGGATCGCCGTTGAGCTGGGACTTCCTGAACTGTGGACTATCGAAGTTAGTGGGAGCCCATTCCCGGTAGTCTGGTCTATTATTGGAGCCGCACTTTTCACCGCAGTTCTGGGCGCTTTGATCAAGGGAAAAGCAAAAGTTTAATAGAATAACTATACACCTTCTTTAACCCGTTTGATCATACATGAGCAAAATTGAAGCAGTAATTTTTGATATGGACGGAGTTATTGTTCATAGTAATCCTGCCCATAAAAAGGTGATCCGGGAGTTTTGCGGCAGGTATGGAATCGAAGTTTCAGAAGAAAAGTTTAGAGAGAAAATTTATGGCCGGACCAATAAAGATTGGGTGCCGGCGGTATTCGGCCCTCTTTCGGATGAGAAGATTCAGGAGTATACCGATGAAAAAGAGCAGATATTCCGAGATGTTTTTGACCCTAAAGAACATGTAGTACCCGGAATCTTTGAGTTTTTAGAATTGCTCAAAAATAATGGTATCAAATGTGTGGTTGCCACTTCTGCGCCGGCCGAAAATGCTGATTATATTTTAAGTGAACTCGGAATCTATTCTTATTTTGAAACGGTCCTGAATTCTTCACATGTAACTAAGAGTAAACCTCATCCCGAGCCTTATCTGAAGGCTGCAAGATCAGTAGGGAAATCACCCGAAAACTGTATTGTATTTGAAGATTCTCTTTCAGGAGTTGAATCGGGTTTAGCGGCAGGATCAAAAGTAGTGGGAGTCGCCACTACGCATACACATGATGAATTGAGTTCCTGCTCCCTTGTGATCGACGATTTTAACGGCTTGGAAATAGAAAAACTTGAGGCGATACTGTAAAAGCTTTCAGCTTATCGGTTGAGGGGAAATTGGTTTAAAAATTGTCGGGTAACTTCGACCTGACAACGAGACCTGACGAGGTTATGACCTGGATAATCAAAAGAATAATATTGATTCCCATTCAGGTGATCGGTCAAAAAACGAATGCCCATGATCAGTGACATATACGGAGCAGCGTAGGGCAAATAGTTGATCTCATTATCAGTGAGAAAATCGGTTCCGCCGACTCTGTATCCTTCTAAAAAAGCAGTGTGGTAATCTTTCCGTAACGTTATCTTTTCAAGATCAGGTTCGTCTTCGGAAGAATTGGGAGTTAATGTTCTGAGACAATCCCCCACATCAAAATGAATGATTCCCGGCATCACGGTATCAAGATCCACAACACAACGTGCTTTGTCTGAACTATCAAACAAAAGATTGTTGAATTTGGAATCGTTGTGGGTGATACGAAGAGGAATGGAGTCCTCTTTCATGGCCTGTTCCAGAGGGATTAGAAGCCGGGTAAATTCAGATATTTTTTCAAGAAGAATATCTATATCAGAAAGGTCAACGTTTGTAAGTTTTAAGGCTTCCCGAAGCTGCTGATAACGAAATTCGAGGGAATGGAAGTGAGGGATAGTGATCGCTAATTGATCGGGATTCGTTTTGGCCAAGGCATCTGCGAAGTGAGCAAATACATGCCCGGCTTCCCACACTATCTCTTTATTCTTTGGGCTTTCATAACCGATCAGATGTTCTTTAAAGTGATACATTCTCCAGGCCGCAGAAGAGGATTCATAATATAATGCCTCATTATTGGTTTTTAAGATCTCCAGGCTTTCATACGACGAACCTTGATAGCTTTCGGTTAAAGTATTCGTTACGAGCGCTATATTATTCATAAGCGAATCAACATCATCAAAAACCTCGGTGTTTATCTTTTGCAGAAGATAGGATCGATCAGGCGTTTCAATTTTATAGGAGTGATGTATGAGTCCGGTTTTTATAGGAATGATTCTGAGCTCATCCAGAGAAACAGGATACTGCTTTAGTACCTTTTCGATATCTATATCAGAGTTCATCAGGATAGGCTCCTGATTCGTGAAGTTGCTGTAATTGCTCGTTCACCCATGTTTTATCCTCGCTGTAGGTTACTCCAAACCATTTGCTATCGGTTGGAATGACAGAAACCTCAGCCCCTTCTTTCAGTAGCTTGGTAAGAACATTGGCGAGGTAAAACTCAGCATTACTTCCGGGAGCCAGTTTTTTATAGAATTGATCAAATCCTTTCCGAATGGTTTTGAAAACATCCGGAGTAAAGCCCATTAAATTCATGGAAATGAGATCATCGGAACGGAGCACTCTTTCTTCTCTGTCTTTTTGAGCTATAATTTTTTCACCCTTGGCTTCAATTGATTTCAGTTCCTCAATTTCTATCAGGTTTCCGGACTCATCCACCTTACACAATCCGCGCGAAACAGAGCCATGTGGACTCAATGTATTCCCCAACTCATAACCCACAATGAAAGCACTGTTTGAACTGTCATCCATTCTATTGAGCTGATCACAAGCTTTTTGAATCGCTGATCTGCCATAAAAATCATCGGCATTTGCCATGGTGAAAGGTTCATTGATCTCGTCTTCTGCCATCCATACGGCATGGGCTGTGCCCCAAGGTTTGGTTCTGCCCTCCGGCATTTCATAGGAATCCGGAAGTGAATCCAATTCCTGAAAAACTACTCTCAAGTCAACTTTATCTTTCCATTTATTGAAAACAGATTCATTAAAATCCGGCTCAATTTCCTTGCGAATGACAAATACGATCTTCTCAAAACCGACCTGTATGGCATCATAAACGGTATAGTCGATGATCAGGTGGTCGTGCGGTCCAAAGGTTGAAAATTGTTTGGTACCGCCATATCTGCTACCCATTCCGGCTGCAAGTATCACAAGTGAAGGCATATATTAGGTTTTAAAATTTGTCGCTAAAATTATATGATTTACTGAATGTATATGAACGTCAATTTTAGATACACTCTGTGAGAGTTGTCATCCTTGTAGATGTCAGGTAATTCGATGACAGTTTTGGTTCTTAAGTTTTAACTACCATCACCTTGTTTGTCATTTCGAACGCAGTGTAGTGAGTGAAAACGAACGAAACGAAGTTGAGAAATCTAAAGAGATTATAAAGAGCATTGTCGCTGTATTCAATCCCCGCAGATTTCTCCGCTCCAGTCATTCGCCTTTCAGGCTCATTCCTTACGGTCGAAATGACAACCCAAGGGTGAGTTTTCAATATTAGCTCTGGCACACTTCATTTTTAGTCAACGAATTACCAGACATCTACAATCCTGAGCGCCTAAAATAACTGGATAAGGCACTAAATGTTGAACGCGAAGGATCTCAGTATTAAATACAATTTACCAAGTTAGACTTTGAGACCCTTCGCGTTCACGATTCCAGCCCTCATCAAGTCATAGGGCGCTCTGGGTGACAACCTATATTAGATCCGGTTGCCTTGCATTTTCATTCATAATGCATGAAAATTAGCAAATGTTTAGAATGCTGAACAGAGGGGTCTCAATGGTGCATATACACGATAATTTAGACTTTCAATAACTGTAAAGTTACCACTCACCAAGGCCAAATACAGGCTTTCGGGTGATCAATCTTCCCTCCGTAAAATCGGGGATGTCTTGTGGAGTTCCTCCTTCCCGTATCGAAGTTTCCGATAATGGAGTGATGACCCGCATAACCGCTGCATCATACACATCAATAACGGCCGGCGCTTCGGCTCTTACACTTTCAACGAAGGCGCGGTCCAGAAAATAATCCATGCCGCCATGACCCCCATCTACGGCAATCTCCCCGTATTTTCTCCAAAGCTCGTGGTCGTATTTTTCAAACCAGGGCTCCCATTCATCCCATTGGTGCGACTTTGAAACTCCTTCCGCATGAACACGACGGGTATGGTAATCAAATTCGGCCAGTCCTTTTACACCCTGAACTCTGAATCCAAGTGAATAGGGCCGGGGGAGATTGGTATCGTGTGTAAGAATAATGGTCTCGCCATTGGCTGTGGAAATGTGGGAAGTCACAACATCACCCAGCTTCCAGTCTATGTTTTCATAGGGGTGATTTTCACCTCCTTCAGGATGATCCAGAACAAATTGATTGAGTCCTTTGGCTTTGGTGGCAAAAGAAGAGATGGAAGTGAGTCGGTTTCCCCGATTTACATCGAGCATGGCATTCAGTGGGCCAAGTCCGTGTGTGGGATAAAGCTCTCCGTTTCGGCGAATGGAATGCTCGGTTCTCCATCGGGCTTCACCATAACTGTCTTTTCCAAATACGAGTCCGCCTTCGCCGTCATTGAATTTAACCTGTCTGAGATCGTGCTGGTAGCCGCCGCGCAGGTGGATAAGTTCCCCGAATACATTAGCTCTGACCATATTAACACCGCCATCACATCCCGGCGATAATTCACATTTTCGAGAAAGAATAAATGAGTTCCGGTTTCCTGATGAGCACGAACCAATTCCCAGCATTCATCAACCGAAAAGGCTCCCGAAACTTCTACTCCCGTATAAACACCGTTCTTCATTGCTGCCAGACACATGGGGGTGTGCCACTTCCAGTTCGTAGCAATGATCACTCCGTCCAGATCTTCTTGTTCGAGCATTTCAAGATAAGCGTGATCACTTCCGGTATAGACTTTCGGGGCAGGTTTTCCGTGGCGATCAAAAAGTTCTTTTGTTTGGGTGATAGCCTCCGGGTCGATATCACAAATGGCAGGGCAATGAACACCTTCATACCGAAGAAGATTATTTACGTGATTTCTTCCTCTTAATCCTGTGCCTATAAAACCAATTCTAACATCATCAAGGTTATGAAGGGAGCCATTTTTTACAAATCCAGGAAGGGTAAGAGAACCGGCAGCAAGTACCGATGCAGATTGGAGAAATTTACGTCGGGTAAAGTCGCTCATTTGAATTTAGTTTTGATCAAGTGGTTTTTAATAATGAATACTGCTCCAATAAATACGAGGCTCAAGATTCCTGCAGTAATATAATTTCCATATAAGAAACTTCCGGTTCCTATGAGTGCAGAATAGGTTCCAAAACAACCTACAAAAACCATTAAGATACTTCGGGGAACGCTCCACTCTTGTGTTTCAGTGATCTCTTCTCCCCGCTCTTTGGATTCGTTTATGAGCTTCTTCCAGCCGGGTCCGCCGGGGTGGGTGAGTTCATAGAATTTGCGCAGTGTTTCGTAGGATTCCGGCCTGGTTGTAAAAGCTGTGATGATCCAAACTACAGAAGTGATGAAAACAGCAAGCAGTAACTTTACCGTGAAACCATCAATGTAAGTAGTCGCCATGGCGTCATCACTCACAAATAGTACCAGTACAAAAGCGGTGATGGTTCCGCTGATCATAGCCACAACTTCAGTGATGGCGTTGATCCGCCACCAGAACCATCGAAGTAAATAGATGGCTCCCGTTCCGGCTCCTGAAAGCAGAAGGATGTTGAAGGCCTGGGTGGCATCTCGGAGAAGGAATAAGGCGAATGCTCCAGAAATAACCATAAGCAACAAGGTGGAGAGCCTGCCCATACGGACCAATTCTTTTTCAGAAGCTTCCGGCTTGATAAAGCGTCGGTAAAAATCATGGACTAAATAAGAGGAACCCCAGTTAAGGTGCGTACTGATGGTGGACATAAATGCCGCGATCAGCGATGCCGTCACCAATCCCAGCCAGCCGGGAGAGAGTAGAGTCAGCATTACGGGGTAGGCGATATCATCTCCCAAATACTGATCTTCGATGTTAGGAAAAACTTCATGAATGGAAGCCAGATCGGGATATAGAACCAGGGAAGCCAGCGCTACGATGATCCACGGCCAGGGGCGCAGGGCATAATGCGCTACGTTAAAAAGAAGGGTTGCTCCCACGGCATGATTTTCATCTTTGGCAGCCAGCATACGCTGTGCAATATATCCACCGCCACCGGGCTCTGAACCGGGATACCAAACCGACCACCATTGTACCGCGATCGGAATGATGAACATGGAGATCACCAGCGAGGGATTATTCATATTTGGAAAAAGATCCAGTTTCCCTTCCAGGTTTGGATGATCAAATAATGCAGCCAGAGAACCGATCTCAGGTTGATCAATAGCTACATAAGCCGCATAAAAAGCCCCGGCCATGGCAATGCCAAATTGGAAGAAATCGGTCCATATCACGCCCTTGATCCCGCCAAGTGCGGAATATGCTACTACAATGGCTGAGCCGCCTACCACAATAACCCAGGGCGAAAGCCCAAACATAATGGAACCGATCTTTATGGCAGCAAGTGTGACCGTCCCCATGATCAGACAGTTGAACAGAACACCGAGATAGATCGCCCGAAATCCGCGCAGGAATGAAGCTGCTTTTCCGCTGTAGCGGATTTCATAGAATTCCAGATCGGTGAGAACATTTGATCGCCTCCATAACCGGGCATAAATAAAAACCGTTACCATCCCGGTGATCAAAAACGACCACCAGACCCAGTTTCGGGCAACGCCGCCTTCACGGACCAGTCCGGTTACAAGATTTGGGGTATCGGCCGAGAAGGTAGTGGCAACCATCGAGATACCCAGCAGCCACCAGGGCATGCTTCTTCCCCCGAGAAAAAACTGTTCCTGATTTTTACCCGCCGTTTTGGAAGCCCATAACCCGATACCTAAAACTACAGCAAAAAAAACGAAAAGGATGATCCAGTCAAAGGAATGAAGCAGCATGATCTATGTTACATGAAATGGTTTCTGTTGAGATGACTACCGAAAAACGGGAATCAAATATTGCTCCTATGAAAAGGTATTCTGAGGAAAAAAACCAATGAATAGTGCGGGATTGTTTTATTCTTCTAACGAACTCACAATCTCCCTAAAACTCTCCAGCCCCGCCTCAATATTTTCCACGATCTCATTGGCCAGTATATCCGGATCAGGGAGATTATCTAAATCAGTCAGACTATCGTCTTTGATCCAGAAGATGTCCATACTGGTTTTGTCACGGTTGGTTATCTCTTCGTAGGTGTATTTACGCCAACGACCATCAGGGTTGTCTTCACTCCAGGATTCTTTGCGGTTGTGCCGGTTTTCCGGGTTGTAGAGTTCGACAAACTCTTTGAGGTCATCAAAGGTAAGCGGACTCTTTTTCAAGGTATGATGGATATTGGTCCGGTAATCATAATACCATACCTCTTTAGTCCACGGATCTTTGGAGGCGGGTTTGGCATCAAAGAAAACCACGTTTGCCTTTACCCCTTGCGCATAGAAAATACCGGTGGGTAATCGAAGTACGGTGTGGACATCCGCATTCTGCAGGAGTTTCTTTCGAACAGTTTCTCCGGCGCCTCCTTCAAACAATACGTTATCGGGAAGGACTACGGCTGCTTCTCCATGAGCTTTCAGCATGGCGTTGATATGCTGCACGAAATTCAGCTGTTTGTTGGAGGAGGTTGCCCAGAAATCCTGACGGTTATAGGTGAGGGATTCTTTGGATTGGGTACCGTCTTCGTTGGTTACCGTGATACTGCTTTTCTTGCCAAAGGGTGGATTGGCTAACACATAATCAAACTTCTCATCCGGCTCGGATATCAAACTGTCGTTTCGGACGATGGGCGGTTCGGAGTTGATATCCCCGATGTTATGCAGAAATAAATTCATGAGTGCCATACGGGCGGTATTGGGTACAATCTCCCAGCCTTTGAAGGTTTTATACTTAAGAAACTCTTTCTGCTCTTTATCGAGATCATAGTTTTCCAATAGATAGTCGTAGGCAGCAAGGAAGAATCCTCCGGTGCCGGCTGCAGGGTCTGCTATGGATTTCATTGGCTCGGGCCGAACACACTCTACCATTGTTTTAATCAGAGCACGGGGTGTAAAGTACTGTCCGGCGCCGGATTTTGTGTCCTCTGCGTTCTTTTCCAGCAAGCCCTCGTAGATATCGCCTTTTACATCTGCGCCCAACATAACCCAATTTTCAGCATCCAGCATTTGAATGAGTTTGTACAGCTTAGCCGGGTCCTGAATTTTGTTTTGAGCTTTTACAAAGATCTGCCCGAGCATGCCGTCTTCTTTGCCCAGTTCCCGGAGCAGGGTTACATAATGCTGCTCCAGATCTGCGCCACTTTTCTCAATAAGGCTTTCCCAGTTATATTCCTCCGGGATGTTGGTATCACGGTTGTAAGGTGGTTGACTGTATTCATGCGCCATCTTCAAAAAGAGCAGATAGGTAATTTGCTCCAGGTAATCCCCATAGCCCACCCCATCGTCTCTGAGAGTATGACAGAAATTCCAGATCTTTTGTACGATGCCGTTGGTGGTCATAGTCAGTCTCGTTTAGCGGGTGAACGCTATTTTTTAAAATGAGTTCTAATTTCTTTAATAATTTTTTCCGGATTCTGGCGATTATCAGTAATTGTGATTACTTCAATTTCTTGTTTTAAAATCCGGTAGTAAAATGAGCTTTGGGGCGTAACGACACACCAATGTATTTCATCAAATTCTTCAACCAGAGGATTGCTTTCAGGATGACGGGAAATTTGGTCAAGCTTCTTTTTAAGTTTTTTCAGGAAGTTAGTTTTTGAAGATGTTCCCCATTCCTGTTCAAGATACCCGAGAAGTTTAGTGAGCTTATATTCAGCAAGTGAAGATAAATAAACCTTCACGGCTCAGGATACTTTTTTCAGGAAATCTTCAAATGAAATGCGTTCTCCCCGGTTTAATTGTTCGAGCCCGAGTTGTATTTCTTCCTTTTCGTACTCGGTAAGGCTTTTTCGGAACTTACTGCCTTCATTCAGCAATAACTCGTGGATTTTGTTGATTAGCTCTGGGTCTTCCAGCTCCAGAATCAATTTGGCCAGTTCAATTTTTGATGTTTGCGTATCCATTATTCTGAATTTTTTAAATGCGTATTATAAATAACGAAAATTGTGGATTGAATGCTATTCGGTTTCTTCTGATTGATATTGTCGTTAAATTTATAACGTAGTATCGGTACTTCCTCTTCCGACTTCCATATCGGTTATGAAGCCGGGTTTTTTATTTCATCTTTTTCCAAGGAACACTTTCAACATCTCCTACCCAGCCCATTCTTTTTAATCTATTCGAATAAATTCCATCATAACCACACATTCTCAATATGATCATCTCTACGTACCAAAGAGACAACTGCTGTGCTTCAAAGCAAACAGTCGAACTAGGAGAACTTTCTCTTGCTGGATGAACAATTTCATTTCTTAATTCAGAAATAGCTTTAGGGCCAGTCTGCCAACTTTTATTTTTTGAATAGGCTTTAAATTCCTTTAACTCTTCTGGTAAATTAAATGGTATCTCTAAGTCTTCAAGTACTTTAAATATATTATTCGAGAGGCTTTTTCTTTCAAACTTCTCTTTAGTTCGTAACCCCTTTTCTTGGACAAGATAATTAAATGCCAATAGCTCAAGAGCAGACATTGCCAATATCACTGAACCATCTGTACCAGCACCAGCTACCCCTCTACCTGCATAAGTATACCAATACAAAATTTTATGTATTTCATTTTTCCAAAGTTCATGTTCAAAAAGCTCACTCCATCCAGGAGACAATAATTCAAATATTTCATTCACATGTTGAGGAGAAAACCAATTATTTCTTTGTGTAAGCGACCATCTGCCTACACTACGAAGACTTCTATCTTGCCAGATCACTTTTTTATTTTTGTCAAAACCATCAATTAATACAGGTGCTGTTAATGCTCCTCTTACAAATGAGAGCAGCCAATAAAATTTATTTAATCGAACTAATAACTCATCAGATGTAAAACTTTTATTATTGGTTTTCTCAATCTTTCCTGAGTAAGTGATTAGGTATCCATCAGACTCACTCATCTCATTTTGAAGAGATTTATAACCTTCTAATTTATCCAAGGTTATATTCCATTCACCATCATTAATCAAAATTCGCCCCTTATAACTAGATCGTTTCTTTTGTGAATTTCGAATTGCTTGTCCTAAACAAAAAGGAAAATTCAACAAATAGAATGTGGCGTAACTAATTTCCTTTACTTTTGGATGCTGAACTATATTACTACTGTTTTTAAAGGTTATTTGGTTCGGCCCAAAATTGTCATTGGTGATCTTTGTGATATGGCATTTATAAGAAAGGTTATCTTTTTTTATTGTTAACGGTTTCCCTTCTAAATGATATTTTTGAAATAAACTGTTTGAAGTCTCTATTTTGAATAGAAATCGTGGTTTTGGCCAAAGATTTAAATATATGTTGCCTTTTAAATTAATCTGATCAAATTCATCACCTGTAGTCTCAATAACTAATTCTTGATTCTCTTTAACTATAAGAGATTTATTTGGCTTAAAAGACTTCGATGCATTTCTCATCACAACTGGCAACTCATCAAAAAGTTTATCTATTTTTTCTTGTTTCATTTTATCGCACCACCAACTCCCCGCCAAACGCCTTTTTCAAAATACTCTGTCGGAGGGCTTCGGCTTTTTGCAGGTTTTCTTTGATGGTTCGTTCTAATTGATCAACCACGGAGAGCCGGGATTCGATTTCATTTACTAATTCTCGTTGTTCTTTTATAGAACAAAAAGGAACTGGATAAGCCTTTAATGAACTTGAATCAATACTTTCAACGGTTGTACCGTCTTTTGCGCAACTATTTCTAATCGCATTTTCATTTCCAAAAGCATACCAGTATAAATAATCGGGCAGTGTTCGGGTTACAGAAGTAAATGCTTGCAGATCTTGATTAACAGTTAGGTCTTTTTTTGCAACTGCTACTGGCAGTATTCTTCTTAAAATTCCGCTTCGAACTACAAATAATATTGAACCCTTCTTTATCCATTTTGCAGAGGAATTTTCAATTGCATTTTCTGTTATATAATCCTCAGTTTCTGAAATATTCTTTCGCTTCATGTCTTTAGGTGATACCCACGCTACAGTACCATTCTCCCAAAATTCCTCGTTTCTCTTCGACGGTGTTCCGCCTCCTTGCCAATAACCAATTTGTTCAAATGGAATGTAAAACCATCCTTTTGGCAACCCATCATTATTGGAAATAGAGTCTTCATCTAATTTTGAAAGCTTAGTTGGCTTCCTCGGCTTTCTCCCTGGTTCCCCATCCTTCTCCCACTTCTCCACTTCTTTTTCCCATTCGGCAAGTTCGCGTTGGCGATGGGCTTTGCGTTCGGCTTTTATTTGCTGGAGGAGTTCTTCCGGGGTGGGCAGATCGGTTTGCTGTTCCCGCCATTCTGCGGTGAGCTTGCCTTCAAAGGCATCCTTCAGCACCGCCTGCCGGTAGGTGTTGAGCTGCTTCTGCGCCTTCTTCAGGTTCTCCACGCCATTATCCAACTCACTGAACAGTTCTTCTATTTTTTCTACGATACGGTGTTGGGTGGGAAGTGGGGGGACAGGATATGATTCCTTATTAAGATATTGGAAATGCCTTGCATATCCTTTATCAGGAATTTCAAAAACCATTCTTTTAAGTAAATAGAATAGATATTTTGGATGAATGGATTCTTTAGGTTCTAAAACCTTAATACCGTCTGCCCCAGGTGCAAAATCAAAATTTATATATTTAACTGCTTTAGTATGGTCGCCAAATACAATGGCTGGCAAAGAACAATCCACCTTGGATTTTATTTTACTTGTATATCCTCCAATCAATTCATCTCCTTGATCAATTACAGGTAAATCCGCATTCTCCTCATAATTTTTCTGTTTAATACGTTTTTTATTAGTGGATATATTGACACAAATATCATTTAGTTTTTTTGTTTCCCAATTTGAGCTAATCATTTAATTAACCTCAATAATATCTACGTGCCCTTTGTATATCCAACCAATGTCTTGTTCATCCTTTTCCAAATTTACAAATTGCACCTTATACCAGTACTTAGTGTCATCCAATAAATCCAAATTCCGGTTTGGTAATATTGTATAAATAGAATCAGATTTAGTGTCTGGAAATTTTCGTAGCGTTGATTTCTTATTAGTTTGAAGAAATATGCTTGAGTTAACGCTTATTCTCTGTTCAAAGGAGTACGTTTTGGCCAAATGTTCTTCAATTTTTTCTAAGTGTAAATTAGATTGTCTATCCTCTTTTATCTCATTCTGTGATGAAATTTTTTGAGACTCCCCTTGATTGAGCATTATCAATATAATAATGGCCTGGGCAACAAAATTAATTAGATCAATGATATATTGTTTAGCTGAGTGTCCATTTTCTAATTTTTGGACACGTTCTTCCATGCTATCATAGAGTGCTTCAAAGTCAATATTAATTGTATCGCTTTCTTGAACTGCATTTAACTCCTGAGAAATAAATTCCGATAAATCAAAACCTTTAGCCGCTGCTTTTAATATTTCCTTGTTTGTTGTACTTGCTGATGCCTGAGCTTCCTGAATCACCGAAGAAATTATTCTCGATGCATCTATCAACGTATCCATCTCAATGAGTTTTTTATTGACATCCAAGTTTCCAATAACCGATTGAAAGTCAATGTCTCGTAATAATTTATGAGTTTCATTCATGGCGGCTTCGTTCATAGCCTGACGAATAAAACTCATGTTTTCACTGAGATTTTTGCTCAGCTTATTAACTGCTCTTGCAAGTTCTTTTGGAATTTGTATGTTAATTTTTGAGCTCATAAATGGTTCTGCATTAACTATGTCAGATTTTTTTATTTCCCTTACTTCTGTTAGCCGAAGTTTGGAGTGGGCGCAAATTATTAAGATGGTCTGTTCCACCTTTTGATTTTGGCTTTGAGTGGTCGATTTCCCACCCCATTTCAGAAGCTTTTCCATAAGAAGGCTTATAAATAACATTTCCCATTACATCACGGCGGTACAACTTTGGGTCTTTACCGCGTACTTTTCTGGCTTTTTGCCATACTTCATCTTTTCTGTTACTGGTCATTGTTAGTCTCTTTTTGTTTGTGGTTCTATATAAAAGTCTATTGGTATCTGTTTCATTACATCTTCGGTAAACAAATGCAGGTATTTATAAGAGATTTGCTTGTGAAAGGCTAAAGCCCCTATGATGATGGAAGTATCCACATCAAAGGTATTAGCGCATTCTTCCACCTGTTCCTGGGTGATGTACGAGAGGCTGTCAAAGAAATCTAAAATTTCGTTGTGTTTTAGATACTCGGCAGCCAGTGCATTTGCTTCTTGTTCTTTGTCACTTTCCACTTCATCTGATTTCGAGAAATCATCCAAATAGTGATCTCCTTCTTTTTTGAGGTGTTTTAACACATGGGCGATTTCGTGGGCGAGGGTAAACCAGAAATTGTCGTTGCGTTTATAACGAGCCGTATAAACAATTACCGGAGTTTTGTTATGGATAAAAGAAGCACCGTCTATATAGGTTTTTTGTAAATGGGAGAGCACTAAAAACTTCACTCCGGTTTTATTGAGCTCTTCCAACGCTTCTGCCACTCCGTTTTCTTTCCTGGTGTAGGAATGAAGTTTCTCCGCAAGTTGCTTTAAGTTTTTCTTGCTATACGCAGGAACTTCAAAATCCGCCGCCGAATTTTTCGCCATTTGATACCAGCAATTGGCAGCATATGGATTGAACTTTTCATAAGCCTCGGACTTCCGGTAATTAAGTACGGGAACTTGCTCCATCACCTGGAAATCAAGGGCTTTTAGGTTCCAAAAATCACAGACCGTTTCTTCCAGTTCATCGGTAGTCTTTGGCTTTTCAAACCATTTCTTTCTGCAAATTTCGTTGATAGGCATGTACTGATAAATCTTTGATCGTACATCTACATCTTTTTCTTCCTCCGTTTCCTCTTCCAATCTCAAACGATAATTGGTATCGAGATTGATCCAAAATTGTGGCGATAGCTCAAAAGCTTCTCCAAGCAATTTTGCCATATTTAAAGTAATTGGCTGTTCATCATTTAACAGCTTGTTAACGTGCTTGGTTGAAACTCCCAAAACATCTGCCAGATCCTGTTGAGTCCAGTCTCTGATCTCCATTAATTCCTGTATATGTGCACCAGGACCAATGTTCTTGTACGGCTTAACCTTGTTAAGCAGAACCATAATGTAACCTCCACCCGCTGTCTGTTTTGTGTTTTGTGAATGCTCTTCAGCTATTCATAATGTTTGGAAATATCTAAAAGTTCGATTTTCCCAATGGTGTTTTCATCGTTAATCCATTCGATTTCAATTTCCAGTCTGTACTGTCGGTTTAGCCGAAGGGAAAAACGATTTTCATATCCCTGCAATTTTTCAAAATTAAGTGCAGGGTGTTTCCATAAATCATGAATCGTTACTGCTGCTTCTAATGCTTGAATACGCATTAAAAACTTATCTACGATATCCTGCGTCAAACGATATTTCTTCGTTGGCTTTCCGGATTCATAGACTTTGGTCAGCTTTTTGTTATTACAGTGAACTTCCATGAGCAATTGAAATTATAATTTAATATAAACCTATTTGGTTATAATTAAAAATAAATTATGAACAGATGGGTAAGTATAGATATTTAATTACCCCGAAGTTGTTAGCCCTTATTCTGCTATTTCCCGTTTAACTGTGATGGGGGTAATGAATTATGATGCCCATCCATCACAGAGTATGATGTCTATCACACAAATCACAGTTAAACATTCTCATCATTCCAATCAAACCACCATCCAAATTCATCGGGATATTTTGGAGCATTTTCTTCAAACCAGTTGATTGAATCTGTATCATAATATCCCCCTTTATTGAAACGTTTCTCATATTCTTCAAAACTCATGTCCATGCGGATAGCTAAAATATAATTACGCGCACCAATATTATCGTTTGGGTTCGTTTTTAAAAGTTTTCTAAAAAGATTCAAAGCTTCTTCTCTTTCACTTTTATCCCATAACTGTATGGCTTTATTAAGAAGGGTTCGGATGATATGCCGGTTTTCATGAAATCCCCACATCAGGCTTTCCGGCCAGTTGCCTTTTTTGTCGGTAATCAGATTAGTGGCGCGGTTGTAGGCGTCATCTAAAACACGGTCGGCTTTCTTGAGTTCTCCATTGTCCTGATAAACTTCGTGCATCAATAAATAGGTATCCAAAAAATCAGGATCTTCATCCATCAGTTTCTCAATTTTATGAATAAATGTATCAGGAGAAATAGCTTCTATTTTGTCCATTAACTCATGGTACTTCATTTGAACCGGTCGGTTTTTATCTACAAAACTGTCTTCAATGTAATTCATGTTGGTAGTACTAAGTTTGTTGTATTGTTTAATTACAGTCAATCACGCTTATTCTAATTTATTCTGCTTCATTAGAATAAAGAAATCTATATTCCAACAGACTGGAATAAGGCTTACTTAATGATGTCGAGCAGGGCGTCAAAGGCATATACCTGGTTTCGTTTATTTCCTGTTATTTCACGAATAATGCCGGCATCCTCGAACTTTCTTGCCAGGTTGTACAGCGTTTGTTTACTTGCCTGATCCAGTCTTTTGGGAATTTCTTTGGCTGCAATAATCGGGCGTTCGAATAGCAAGTCTAACAGCAACTGGGAATACTGGGAGTTCATGGTTACCATCTCGTCTTTTATGTTTCCGTAGAGCTCGTACATACTCAGTACCTTGCCCTGCATTTGTCGGGCTGTTTCTTCAATCGCAATCAGAAAAAACCGCACCCAGGAATCCCAATCCTGCTGCCGGTCCACTAATCGCAAAGCTTCATAGTACTCAGAGCGGTGTTGTTCAAAATATTCACTGATATAAAAATACGGGTAAGGAATCAGCTCCTGTTCATACATCATGATGGGGATAAGCAAGCGGCCCACCCGGCCATTGCCGTCCATAAATGGATGAATAGCTTCAAACTGGTAATGTGCCACGGCTACTTTAATTAGTAAATCATATTCTGACTGATGAACAAATTCCACCCAGTTTTTCATCAATCCTTTTATATCATCCGGTTTTGGAGGAATATACAATGCTTCATCCACCTCACTTCCCGGTTTTCCGAGGTGTACGGCCGTTCTTCTGAAGTTACCGGGATCTTTCTCTTTTCCTCTCACTGAGGAAAGCAGGGTTTGATGGAGGGATTTTATCAAATTTTCGCCGGTTGGTTTGTTCTTCAGGTATTCGATCGACTCATAAATTGCTTTCCGGTAGTTCAGGACCTCCCTGATGTCAGGATCTTCCTCTTTGCGATCATCCGCTTCATATCGTAATACCTCTTCTACGGTGGTTTGTGTACCCTCAATCTTGGAACTGGCCACCGCTTCTTTATTTAGTAAAGGTGCCACTATCAATTGGGGATTTATCACATCCCGGTACATCCGGCCTTTTAACTCTCCAACCGCATGGTAAGCATTCGTTATCATTTTCAAAGGAGGCCTGATTTCTTCTTCAGGCGGCAATAAAGGCAGATTGTGATATTTAATATTTTCCATAGTCCAGTGTATTGGATTATAAAATTTCTTAGTCTAATATAAGCTGTTTTACTGGACTAAGGAAATCCATAGTCAAACAGGGTTGACTATGGCTATGCAACTAAATTTTCATTCATCTCTTCAATAATGGCATCCATTTCATCCCCGAATAGTTGGTACATTTTCCCAACACCGCCTTTGGCGTCAAAGGGCGCATAATCCAGATCGTCTTTACTGAAATGAACCGAGGTGGTAATGTGGTCTTTGATCATCCGCAGCCAGTTCATTTGCTCTTCACCGAACTTGGGTTTTCCGGCATGTTTTCCGAAGATCCAGTCCTGGAAGTTCTTGTTCACAGTTTTGTCATAAGGAGTAAGTTGTTCATCAATTCCTGAAGCTGCTCTGATCAGGGAGACCAAAGCCATCAGATCATTTTTAGGAGAGGTGCCGGTGGCTCCCTCCACCTGCTCCCAGGCATTCCACACGTTCAGCGGAGCCATTTGGGGCTTCTTCTGCTTAATGAGATCCAGCACTTCCTTCACCATTTTAAAAGTCACATCTCTGCGCCGGTAGGGTTCATTATAAAAAATGGACAGTGCCGTGATCTCGTCCTTATGCTCTTCCAAAAAAGCTTTGAAATTCTCTACTAATGTTTCAGCTTGTTTCTTCTGCTCTTTATCCCATCCGGCATAGGTGACCTCATCGGTATTTACCACATCAATGATCTGCTCTTTGGTTTTGCGTACATCGTCTATGTACTCAATGATATCCCCGGTAAAAGTAGAGGATGCTTGTTCAATCAGTTTCTTTTTAGCCGTTTTTTCATCTCCACCGGTTCCGCCCTCACTTTCGGGTTTGGCAGCCAGATCCTCAATAGCATCCGGGTTAAAGGCATCCAGCAGCTCGTGCGTTACCTGATTGATGGTTTTGCCTGTTTTCTCTTTAAAAGCTTCTCTGTCCGTTTCATCCAGTTGCTTCTCCAGCCGGGCCAGGCGGTTTGCTGCCGATGTGAAAAAATCCTCATCCTCACTACCCATCATAATACCAAACAGAAGATCTTTCATCGGTACCGTACGCTTTCGCTCCAGAGGGCGACTGTCGGTTTTCACTGACTTGGTCACACCTACCGCATCCACAATCACAAAATGGGTTTTATCGGTTTTGGCAGAGGGTGTTACTTTAATGAGTCCTTCTTTATCCAGCGTTCGTGTTCCACGTCCTTTCATCTGCTCAAAGTAGTTCCGGCTTTTCACATCCCGCATAAACAGCAGGCATTCCAGTGGTTTTACATCGGTACCTGTGGCAATCATATCTACGGTAACCGCAATCCTTGGGTAAAACTCATTCCGGAACTGAGCCAAAACCGACTTGGGGTCTTCCTCGATCTTGTAGGTCACCTTCTTGCAGAACTCATTGCTTTCGGCAAACTCCTCCCGAACCATCTGAATAATATCATCGGCGTGGCTGTCGGTCTTAGCAAAGATGAGGGTTTTGGGTACTTCGGTTCTTCCGGGAAAAATTTCAGGCAGTTTATCTTTAAACGCCCGAATGATATTTCGAATCTGACTGGGGTTTACAATGTCTTTATCCAGGGAAGTGCCGGTATATTCCACCTCATCCTCCAGCTGCTCCCAGCGTGTTTTACGGGTCAGTTTTTCCCGCTTGTCCACAAACTCTTCTGCCTCAATTTTAGCCCCGTCCTTGCTGATTTTGGTCTCAATAGTATAGACATCATAACCCACGTTAACCCCATCTGCTACTGCGTCCTCATGGGCATATTCACTCACTACATTTTCATTGAAGAAAGCGAAAGTGCGTTTATCGGGTGTGGCGGTAAGCCCCACAAGAAAGCTGTCAAAGTAATCCAGCACCTGTTTCCACAAATTGTAAATGGAGCGGTGGCACTCATCAATTACAATTACATCAAAAAACTCAATAGGGATCTTTTCATTATAGACCACCGGCAGCGGCTCATCCGGCATATGCCTTTCATTGGGATTTTCTTCATCAGCTGAATCATCGATCGGCTCTCCCTTCATCATCGAGTACAAGCGCTGAATGGTACTGATGGTCACTTTATTATCCGGAGCTACGTAACTTGACTGTAACCGCTGTACCGGGTATAGCTCCGTAAACTTTCGGTTATCATCGGAAGGGGTATACTGCATAAACTCCTGCTCAGCCTGCTCTCCAAGGTTCTTAGTATCAACCAAAAAAAGCACCCGCTTAGCACCCGCATGTTTAAGCAATCGGTAAATGGTTGTGATAGCTGTGAAGGTCTTACCCGAACCGGTAGCCATCTGCACCAGTGCTTTTGGCCGAGCTTCATTAAACGACTGATCCAGGTTATTAATGGCGGTAACCTGACATACTCTGAGCCCCTTTGTATTGAGCTCCGGTAAATCCTGAAGTCGATCCCGAAGCGACCGCTGGTCAAGTCGCTTTATAAGGGTTTCTGGTCGATGAAAGATAAAAACCTCCCGCGCCCTGATTTTGGGGTCTCGCTGATCGGTAAACCGGGTGATTTCACCGGTGCTTTCGTATAAAAACGGTATTTCAACTTCCCCAAAATGCTTGAGTTCGCTTGTGGCATATCGTGTAGTCTGTGTCTCCACCTTGGATATGCGGTGCCCTTCGTCTTCTCTTTTGGCTTCAATAACCCCAACAGGTTTTTTATTCACCAAAAGCATGTAATCAGCCGGGCCGGTATCCGTTGGGTATTCCCGAACAGCAATTCCTTCCCCAGCCTTGAAATTAATTTTCTTGTAATCCTGAACTACCCAACCGGCTTGCACCAGCATTCGGTCTATATTTTGTCGGGCTTTTTGTTCTGGGGTTAAGGGCATTAGTAACTTGTTTTTCTTTATTTAGCCCTTAGTATAATCAAATATCAGAAAAGGTTGAGCATAAAATAACTATGCTCATACTTACTGATTTCATATCAAAAAACTTCAAAATTCAATGTTGAATATTCGATATTCCATAGTGACCCCGCCGGGAATCGAACCCAGATCTAGGACTTAGGAGGTCCCTATTCTATCCAATTGAACTACAGGGTCAGTGGTCAGGCAATCTTTGATGAAAAGATACGTACGTTAACGTAACAAATCAGCAACTTATAAGTAGAAGTGTGATGATTATATTATACCTGACATTAATCAATTGAGATGCAAAAAATATCGATTCTCTTCATCACCTTGTTCCTGATCCTGAATATATCGGATGTTTGGGGGCAAACTTCCATAACAGGACGCATAGCGGATGCTGAAACAGGCGAGCCTTTGCCGGCTGCACACGTAATTATTAAAGATACCTACAAAGGAACCATATCGAATCAGGATGGCGAATTTAGCATTATAGTCGGTGAGTTGCCGGTCACGTTGGTGGTGCGATTTATTGGTTTTGAAAGTCAGGAAAAAACCATCACTGAAAACTTCGGCCCGGTTGATTTCCTGATGAAGCCATCGGTAGCAGAAATGGGAGAGATCGTGGTTACGGGAGAAGATCCTGCTATTGCCATCATGCGGGAGGTTATTCGCCGCAAGCAGATCTGGAGAGAAGGTTTGAATACCTATAAAGCAGAAGCCTATACCCGACAGCAGCTCAAAAATGATACCTCGATCATATCCATTTCGGAGAGTGTTTCCATTGCATACTGGGATAAGGAGCGGGGACATCGTGAAGTGCTGAAATCCAAGAGACAAACAGCCAACATGGATGAAGCGAGTAATTTCGCAGGGGTTAGCTATCTACCGAATTTTTATGATGATAATTTAGATATTGCAGGCTTTGATGTGGTTGGAGTCACCCATCCGGATGCTTTAAGTTATTACACCTTTCAGCTGGAAGATATTCAGTCGCTGGATGGACAGGTAGTTTATGAGCTGTCGGTAACTTCAAAACGAAAATTACAGCCGCTTTTTGAGGGAACCATTTATGTGCTGGGCCGAGAGTATGCGCTGCTTGAAGTTGACCTGAAGCCGAATTCCGTGGTTAGTTTTCCTCCCCCCGTTCAGGATTTCAATCTTACCTATTCTCAGCAATTCAATAATTTTGGGGGAGATTACTGGCTGCCGGTTGATGTTCGGATTGAGGGAGTTGTTGAAGTAGGACTGGTTGGCCTCCGGTTCCCCCCAATAGGTTTCAAGCAGATTGCTAAACTCAACGATTATCAGGTAAATACCCAGCTTCCGGATAGTTTATTCAAAACGAGTGAAGTATTCTCTGTGGACTCAACCACCATCGACTCCGGAGATTCTCTTTTTGTGAGTGAAGTGGATATCATTCCTTTAGACTTGCAGGAACAGCGTGCCTATGAAACAGTGGATAGTACAGCCACATTGGAAAAAGCGTTCAGGCCTACCGGATTTTTTACGCGCTTTATTGATTGGGAGGAAGAGGAGAGTTCGGATGGCTCATCGGGAAGTGGTACCGGAGGCAGTGGAAATACGGTAAGCAATTCAGGAAAAGGCGGTCAATCACTCTTTTACAAACTTACTAAAAATTTAAGTCCGCTTGGCCGTTTTAATCGTGTGGATGCATTTTATGGAGGATTAAAACACGAACGTTGGTATGGAAGTAACAGGGTGAAATCGAGTGTATTTGCGGGGTACAGTACCGGTTATGGGGATGATGGGACATTCTCCTATGGTGCGAGATTGGAATGGAGGCCGCTCAAAAAAAGCAGTCGTGTTTATGTCTTTTCAGAATACAGTGCTGATACCGAAACCAGGTATAACTCAGATATGTTTTCCCCGGTAATGACAACGTTGCCTTCCCTTTTGGGCTATGCTGATTATTTTGACTATTACCGGAATGAAGGAGTTACGCTGGGAGCAGTCCGTTCTTTCCAGGGTCTAGGTACAGCCGAGATCTCTTATAGCTATGAAGATCATTCCTCAATTTCTTATAAAACGAACTACGATCTTATCGGGAATACATACATTCAGCGACCGAACAGTTATGTGGATGAGGGGAATCTGAGTGCTATTGAAATTTCACTTTATAAGGGAGATGATAAAAAGGCACTGGGTGCTGTGGGCGCGGATGACTACTCATTCAGTATAGAGCATTCAGGTTCCTACATGGGAAGCAGCTGGGATTATACCCGCTTCAAGTTGGATATCTACCGCAGTTTTGAAACATTCTATCAACGCAGATTCTTTCCAAATACTCTGGATATGAGGTTCAATGCCGGAACATATATTGGTGACCTTCCGATACAGAAAAATGAAGCGCTTGACGTAGCCCCCGGAATTTTTACGCCATTTGGGGCTTTCAGGTCCAAAAGATTTATTCCATATGAAGGAGCAAGTTACTTTGCTTTAAATGCGGAGCATAACTTCAAGAGTGTACCATTCGAGATATTGGGATGGAGAAATGCCACAAAAAATGCTTTGAGTATCATTGCTTTTGGCGGAGTTGGAAGAACATGGGTAAAACAGGAACAAAATGATGAGTTCACTACCAGATACGGTTTTGGCCCACAAGTTACAGATGACTGGCATATGGAAGCCGGCTTATCACTGAGTAATATCTTTAGTCTCTTTCGGGCAGATGTGGCGTACCGAATTGATGATCCCGGCTTTTTCATCGGGGTGAGCATAGCGCGGTTCTTTTAAGATAAAGAAAACAGAATTAGAACCTTCGAGCGTCCTTCAGGTCCTCGAAGCGTTCGGTTTGCAGGCTAGAATCCCCGTGACATTCTACTTTTAACCGATCCAGTTTTTTGAGGAAGCCGAAACTATAAGATCAACTGCCAAACCTAAAGAAACACGAAGATTTCGGGCCTAATCCGAAAAATTTTAGAAGTTGATCTCTATACAAAATCTCACCGCTCTATACGGGAGTCATTCTGATCACAAATCCACTGAGACGAAGGATCCAAGCAGTAAAAAAATTCACTGTTTTTACAGGCGTAAGGATGATGTATTCGAAACAAAGATGTAAATGCAAACACTCAAGCTCCGCAATAGGCAAGATCCTTCATCTCATTCAGGATGACCCTAGATATAGGGAATATATTTTTTCGAAGTACTAAAGTTTTGCACTGAAAGTGCAGAATTTAAACCGTAGGCTGGAACCAAATAAAAAAGGCTCTCTGCTAATTAGCAGAGAGCCTTTAAAGTCTTATTAAATATAAGTGGGATTAGTTGCCCGGCTCATACTTAAGTGTGCTTACAGGATGAGTTTCTGCACGACGGTTTCTTTCACAGCCGGGAGTATTTTCATCTTGTTCAGCTTCTGTACATTCAACAGGAGCTTTGCCTAAACCGCGAGATTCAATACGGTCTTCAGAAATTCCGTTCTCGACATAGAAGTCAACAACAGCATTTGCACGACGCAAGCTTAAGCGTAAGTTATATTGATCTCCACCAACATGATCAGTGTAAGCATCAACACGGATGGTGAATGCAGGAGCATCTTTAAGCATTTCAACGTTGTCCATCAAGATCTCTTCTGCATCAGCACGGATGTTAGATCGGTCAAAGTCGAAATTGATAGTATCAAGGTCGTCTCCAGTCAGATACATAGGGTCGTTTGAATCCAGAGGATCAGTTCCCATATCTACTTCCTGCATATCGGAGAATCCGTCGCCATCAGTGTCTGCATTGTTAGGATCAGTGTCATGAGTCATAACTTCATCATAGTCGTTAAGCCCATCACTATCTGAATCTGCACTGTTAGGATCAGTGTTATATTCATTCACTTCATCACCATCAGAAAGACCGTCGCCGTCTGAATCTGTATCATTAGGATCGGTGTTGTAAGAATTCACTTCATCACCGTCAGAAAGGCCGTCACCGTCAGTGTCAGCATTATTTGGATCAGTTTCATATGTATTTACTTCTTCCCCATCTGTAAGGCCATCACCGTCAGTGTCAGCACTTAGAGGGTCAGTTTCGTATTCATACATTTCTTCGTAGTCATTTAGACCATCTTCGTCAGTATCTAATGAGCGAAGTGTTTCTTCATCGAGTGACTGCAGATATTCAAGCGTACGCTCGGATGGGTCGAGTAGTTCTTCAGTTCCTGAGCAATTAGTCATAAAGACCATTACCACGGCTACCAAAGAAATATGTAGTATAGATTTTAAATTTGTCATCTTCTTGGATTACGGTTTGAATTAACTTTGAATTATTCTACGCTAAAATAGCGGTTTAGTAAAGAATTAAAAAGACTTTTTTATCAAGTTGACAGATATTATAAACAAAGTTTTAAAGCTTAATAAATGAAATTCATAATAAAAAAATTCATTGTGTTATTTGAATATAAAATATCTATTTTTAGCACCTGAATTTTTTGGGGCTATAGCTCAGCTGGCTAGAGCGTCGCGCTGGCAGCGCGAAGGTCCGGGGTTCGAATCCCCGTAGCTCCACAAAGCCTTTTCTCAGTAAGTGAGAGAAGGCTTTTTTTATTTTAGTTAGTTTTTTGTGAAGTACTGCAAACATTAGAGTATTGGACAATGGCTTGTTTGTATGAGTGTATTCCATTAAAATATGATGAAACATAAAAAACGGGAGTATAATGTTTGAGAGATCAATCAAAAGTAGTCTTACAGCTTTTCTACTATTAATAGTTAGTGTTGTTCCCAATCAATTTATTAATGCTCAAGATATAGGTCTTCAGCTTGAGCCAAGCGCAACGCTGGAGAATACGCAGGCATTAAGCTTTACTGGACTAGGTTTAAACACTGATGGATCAGGTCCTGTACTTATTTCAGGATTTATGGAGAATCTGACTGGGGAAACCATCGATAATCTTTATATGGAAATAAAGATCAATGCTTCAAAAGTTGGGGATATTATTGAGTTGAGGTCATATTCCACGCTTCCTTTTTCATTATCACCCAATCAATCTGTTTACGTAACCAACAATGATCTGGCGAATGAAAGGATTCCGGGAATCGATCAGCAGATCAGGTTTTCCGGAGGTTTTACTCCGGAGGGGGACGAATTTATTGAGAATTTATCCGGCTCTACAGCCCTCCCGAGAGATATTTATACCGTTGGAGTGATTATTTTCAGAGTTACAAATGCTTTGGGTCGCCAAGATCTTGCTAGCAGTATCATTGAAATTGGAGGGGGATCTGTCGCCTCATTTGATGAAAGTGAAATTTATTTAAAAACGCCGGGTGATATAGTAGGATCACCTGCAGAGATTACAAATCCATACCCACAGTTTAGTTGGGAAGGTGCAGGAGATGTTTCTTATCGGTTACTTGTAGTGGAGGATAACGGGCAAGACAGTCCGGAATCATTACTTCAAAGTGCAAAAAGTTCTTCATCTACTGATGAGGGAGGTTCATTACTTGAATTTGAAAACCTTGATATGACGGTAACAGGTACAAGTTTTCAGTTCCCATCCTCAGGAGCTCAAGCTTTAGAACAAGGTAAAACCTACTACTGGAGAGTGATCACAACCATTCAATCAAGTGGTGATGTCGAAGAACTTTCATCAGAGATATGGAGCTTTACGCTGACGGGTGCTTCACGATCAGCAGAGACACCTCCCTTATCTGCAGAAGTTGAGAGCGCTATTGTTGAACTAATAGGGCAGGAAGCCTACACAAGATTAAAGGCTGATGGGTTCACGCTAATGGCTTTAGAGTATGACGGTCAGGAATTTACAGGTCCTGCTGCCACCGTTCAGCTTGAAGAATTACTCCTGAAGATCAGAGACGAAGAGATCATATTGGGAGGTAACCAATGAGAAATTCTATGGAAAGATCAATTAAGAACCTTGTTTCACTTATCGCATGCATAATTTTTATAGGGATGCTTTCGGAAGAAGTACAGGCTTTTCAGTCTGACCGCCACATTGGTATTGTGCGTCGCTTTAAACCGGACGTCACTGTAAGTAATTTAGATATGGAAAAATACATTGAGTTGGATCTGTCAGAAAATATTGGAGAAAGGCTCTTTAGTGGTGACAGTTTATCGACCAATGATGAAGGTTTTGCGCTCGTTCTTTTCATGGACAGGAGTGTGGCTAAAGTAAAACCTAATTCTTTGCTGATCATAAACGGAGAAGTAGGGGTAACGAGCAAAGCAAGCAATACCCGGATAGATATAAAAGATGGGGAAATATTTCTGAATGTTGAGCCGCAGGGAAATAATGACTTTGAAGTTGCAACTTCACGCTCTTTGGCATCGGTTAAAGGGACCGATTTTGGCTCTAATTCAGAAGGTTATGTTTGGGTTGAAAACGGACAGGTTGATGTGACTGCGCTTAACTCAGGGCAGACTATCTCACTTTTTGAAAAGATGTTTGCCCAGGTAGATGAAGATGGTAACGAAATAGATTCAGGTACTCTCACAGATGAGGAGTTGAGTGGCCTGAACGAAGGCTACGATGAGATGGACAATGATCTGATCCAAAAACAAGTGATACTGAAGTTCAGGGATCAAAATGGCCAGATCAGGGAAATTTCCATTGATGTTTTTGAGGAAGGTCAGAATTGATAATGGAGTAATCAGGTCATTAACTAATGGTATTGGTATGGTGTTAAGGGTACTGCTAAAGGTTTTTGGAGGTCTGTTGGTTTTATTACTGATGCAGCAATCTGTGTTCGCTCAGTTTAATATTCAACACCAGGTACCTATTGCCCTGGAGCGTAGCAAAACCAATACGCTTGAATTTAATGCCCCCGGTATAACACAATCTGAAATACAACAGGCACGGTTGTTTTACAGATACGATGGAGATTTTAGCTATCAACAGATGGAAGTTAGGTTCCAGAGCGGAGTATTTGTTGCTCAGATTGATATTGAGAATAGAAGTGCCGGTTCTTTTGAATATTACTTGGAAGTTACTTTGCTTTCCGGAGAATCCGTTTTTTATCCGGGAACTCTCCCATCAGAAAATCCCATCGAAGTTGGAATTGTAGATGAGCTGCAAGAGGAATTGCCAAAGCTGGAAGGCGTCGACTATACGATCCTGTCACCCCAACCTGGTAACGGGTTGAAACCCGAAGATTTGCTGATAGCTATTGCACTATTTTACGATAAGAATGACTTAGAGCCGGGGGAATTCAAACTGTACCTTGATGATCAGGATGTAACCGGTGAAGCCGATACCAGCGATTACTATATCTCGTACATTCCGGAAAATCTGCGTTCAGGAAGGCATTCTATTTCATTAGAATACGCTACCGAAGAGCAAAATTTTTCTGTTGTTGAATGGCAGTTTTCAGTGGTTCAGGCGGGTCAGGCTTCTTTTTCTGGTTTTGGACAGCCGACTTTACCTCAGGTAAATGCAGAATTAACGGCACGGAATCAAGTTATTGCCGGGGATGTTAATAATGCTTATACCGGCAGAACACGGATATCAGGAACCTATGGACAGCTCAGGTATTCAGCTAACGGGTATTTGACAACGCAGGAGTCATCCCGCTTACAACCTCAAAACCGCTATGGTATAAACCTCGCTTTAGGTGAATGGTGGAATTTTGAGGCAGGCCATGTTTATCCATCTTTGAGTCAGTTCACTATTTCCGGAAGAAGGGTTCATGGTCTGAATACCTCCCTGAATTTGCTGAACAAGAATCTAAATTTTCAATTTATTTACGGGGAACTGGACCGAAGTATTACCAATCAATACGATAGTCTGAGAGTAGAGAATGTCCTGAACAGTAACGGAGATGTGGTGGATAACAATTACTTTTTAACATATCAGGATAATGGCCGCGGAACATTCAGACGAAAGGTTTTGGCGGGTAAAGTCGCTTTTGGGAATGAAGAAAAATTTCAGCTTGGATTTAATGCGTTAAAGATACAGGATGATACTACTTCCATCTTTAATGCGCGTGACTATCTTGATGTGTTCAATGCCAATCTTTCTTTGAATAATAATTTATCGCAAGAGAACAGAGATAGCTTAATGGCTTCTCCTGACCGTCTTGATGTTGAAGGGGGGGGCGTTAACCCCAAAGACAACGTGGTATTAGGGACAGATCTCAAAATGGGGTTTTTGGAGAACCGTTTAAGGTTTGAATCGGAAGCGGTTGTCAGTGCGTTAAACGATAACCTTTATGGTGGTTCACTAACGACGGAAAGGGCAGATGAATTAGGTTTTGACCTTGACCGGGAAACAGCTGATTTACTTGAACAGCTTTCCTGGCTTATTATCGTGAATGAAAATATGGACACATTACCGCTTAAATTTTCTGAAGATGAAAACGGAGACCTTACAGCGGAAGCTTTTTTCCCAACAAGTATTTTAGCCGGAAACAGTCAGGTTTCCTATCGTCATCCCAACAATAATTTGAGATTACAGTACCGGTGGATCGGGCCAAACTTCAATTCACTTGCAAATAGCACGGTTCGTAAAGATGTGGCGGGTTTTACGCTTACTGATCGCTTAAACCTGCTTTCAAACCGAATTTATTTAACCCTTGGCTACGAGAACTTAAACGATAACGTGACCGGAACCCGGGATGCAACTACAGAAACTTCAACCTATCGAACTAATGTAAGCTGGTACCCGGTTGACCGTACGCTGCCAAGAGTAACCGTTGGCTTACGTTACAGAACAAGAGATAATGATATTGACCGGCAAAATCATTTACTCCCTGATGACCTTGTAAATGCTGCGGTGCAAAATGTGAGGCAGGAAATCCGTACAATTGGCGGACAAGACTCTTTGGTCACTTTAGTAACTCCAACCCCGAGAATGAACAAAACTATAAATTTAAATACCTCGGTTACCCAGCAGTTTGATGCGGCAAATGCCCGTAATGATGCCTCCATAAGCCTGACCAATCTTAAAACCACCGACGAGGTTTTTGCTTTCGGTGATGTGAGAAGTACTGCACTATCATTAAACCTGAATTCAAGTTTTAACGACCTTCCCCTGGAAACCCGAGTTGGTTTTACCTACAACAACACAGAATCAGGCAGCGGGCAGAATCAGATCAGAATTGCAGGGTTTTATGTGGGAGGAAATTACAGTTTAATGGAAAGCAGATTAAGTTTAGATGGAAGGCTGGCCATTACTGGAAATCGGTCAACATTTCGCCCACTTTTAGTAACGGATATGTCTGATACCGAAACCTCTCGCGATGACTACTACATGCTTTCAAATGATGAATCGGAAAATAACTTTAAAACGTATGTTTTGCAGGCAGCTGCACGTTTTGATATAGACGATAATCAGGCTTTGATTTTTGATGCAAATTTGACCAATGTTAGTGGCTCTGGTCGTGCTAATGATCGGATCGTTCAGCTCAGATATGTATTCAGGTTTTAAAATAAATGGCTAAAAATAAAAGCAGTAACAAAAAGCTCGTTTCCGTTCTTCTCATAGCCATTGCTGCATTTATTGGGTCTTTCATTTTGATGATCTTCAAGCCCGTTCAGATCCTTGAGCTCAAGTATAATGATCAGCTTTTTGAATGGCGCGGTCCGCTCGATGTAAGCGAATCCCCAATTGTATTAGTGGCCATAAGTCAGAATGCGGATGAAGAGATTCCTCAAAAATATCCCTGGCCTACAAATATTCACGCCAAGCTGATAGAGAACCTGAATAGAGCCGGCGCTAAAGTTATCGCTTTCGATGTTATTTTTGATAACCTTGATCAGTACGATACGAGAAATGATACTTTGTTTGCAGAAGCACTTAAGGAGTACGGGAATGTGATATTATCTGGGGAGCTTCAACGAAATGCGACCGACCTTTCCAATCAGATATCTACCATGTTCCCCATCCCGGTTTTGATGGCCAATAATCCAAATCAGGTTGCGCTGGTTCGCGTTCATCCCGATCTGGATGGGGCGGTACGCTCTTATCGATTTGGACAACAGCATCAGGGAATAAATTACTATCGGTTATCATTGGAAATGCTCAGGGAATATGCTCAGATACCATATGAAGAAATAGACCCGATAGGCCCAAATTCTGATAGCGACTTTTTTAGCTTAGGTTCCTACAACATCCTGAAAGATGGAGGGAATTCATTTCTTATCAATTACTATGGACCGGAAGGAATCTTTCCTGAGGTTTCATATGAAGAGGTGATCGATGATTCAGGGTATACTACGGTCTTTGAATCAGAAACAGGGTTTGATGTAAACAGTTTTGACGATCCTGATATTGGTCATTTGAGTACAGAAACGTTCAAAGATAAGATCGTGATCGTGGGAGCGACCATGCCGTTGCTCAAGGATTTTTATGCAACGCCTTTTGCCAATGAAGGAAACAATGACCGTCCCGGATATCAAATTCACGCCAATGCCCTGCAAACTATACTGGATTCTAATTATATAGAACGCTTTAGGGGATGGTATACGCTTTTGGTCATGTTCTTTTTCTGTCTTTCGGTCACGCTAATAAACCGGTATTTTAGTGCTAATATGGGGGTTATTGTTTCGGTGATTCTTGGCAGTATTTATTTTGCTATTACCTATTGGGCTTTTATGGAGCACAATCTGCTTATGGTTTTAACGGGACCTTTGCTCGCGGTGATTGTTACTCAAATAGGAATGGTCAGTTATGAATATTACATCGAGCAAAAAGAAAAGAGGCGGATCAAAGGGATGTTTTCCTCCTACGTATCTCCAGAGCTGGTAAATCAAATGATCGAGTCCGGCGAGGAACCAAAGCTTGGTGGAGAAGAAACACATATGACGGCCTTTTTCAGTGATATTGTCTCATTTTCTGCCTTTTCGGAACAGCTGGAGGCTCAAGAATTGGTACAGATCATTAACGAATATCTGAGCGCTATGACGGATATTCTAAACCAGCAAGGTGGTACGCTGGATAAATACATTGGCGATGCGATCGTGTCCTTTTTCGGTGCCCCGGTTTATATGGAAGATCATGCATATCAAGCGTGCTTTTCTTCGCAGTTGATGCATAAAAAAATGGCACGCCTGAGAGAAAGATGGAAAAAGGATGGGCGGCCGGAGATTGTCTGCAACATGAAGCACCGTATTGGTTTGAATACCGGAAGTATGGTCACTGGAAACATGGGATCAACGCGGCGCTTTAACTATACCATGATGGGCGATAATGTTAACCTTGCGGCACGTTGCGAAAGTGGGGCTAAGCAGTATGGCGTATTCACCATGGTAACAGAATCCACAAAAAATGAAGCCGAACAATTTGGGGATGAATGTGTGTTCCGGGAATTAGATCATATTGTAGTAAAGGGAAGAAGTAAGCCTGTTAAGGTGTATGAGATCGCCGACCTTAAAGATAATGGAGATCAGAATCTCTATGACTGTATTGGGTTATATGAAGAAGGGTTACAGCTTTATTTTAAACAGGACTGGGATCAGGCTATAGCAAAATTCAAAACATCTGAAAAGCTTGAAAGATATGAGCGAAATCCATCTGGTATCTTTCTAAAGCGGTGTGAGATGATGAAGAAAGATCCGCCGAAAGAAAACTGGGACGGCGTGTTTATTATGGAGAGCAAATGAACCGAAATAGGTTCTAAAAATGCGGAGAGGGAGGGATTCGAACCCTCGATACCTCTTTCGAGGTATACTCCCTTAGCAGGGGAGCGCTTTCAGCCACTCAGCCACCTCTCCGTTTCAAGGGCACAAATATAGTAAGCATTAAGGACTAATAGCAACCTATTATCACTTAAAACCCAGACGAGTTTTTTTGTTCTTCTTTTACCCCAGAGATAATTTTCTGTGAGGAAGTTTAACAATAAATGATGTGCCTTTCCCGACCTCAGATTCTATATCTAGTTTACCGTCATGAAGTGCAATCATTTCTTTACAAATCTGTAATCCCAACCCTGACCCTTTTTCATTTTGTGTGCCTTCACGAGAGTCATTGGAGTCGTTATGTAATAATCTTTCTATCACATCTTTTTCCATACCAATTCCATCATCCTTAACTTTTATTACAAGGAATGAATCTTCTTGTGAAATGTGCAAGCAAACGACACCTCCCGGCTCTGTAAACTTGATTGCATTAGAAATCAGATTTCTGAAAATCGTTTTCAACATATTTCTATCTGCATGAAGGCTGATTTCGGCACTCGATTCAAAAGAAAGTTCAATACCTTTTTGTTGTGCATTGTCTTTAAAAAGCTTCAGAATTTGAGCAACTAACTTATCGATATGAACTTCTTCAATTTCAGGGGTCATTTTTCCAGTTTGTAAAGATGCCCAATTAAGTAAATCTTCTGCAAAATTATGTAACCAACGCGCTGAAGAATATAGATGATGAACATTTTCTTTGAGTTCAGGATTTTTACCCTCATCTATATCCATTAGGATCAACTCTGTAATCCCCACTAGCGCTTGAAAAGGATTGCGTAGATCATGGGCTATCAAAGAAAAGAATTTATCTTTGGTCTTGTTGCTTTCTTCAAGTTCAGCAGCCTGCCTTCTGATGATCTCATTTTTAATTTGAAGGTCATTTCTCTCTTGTCTCAACTCAGTTGTTTGTTCCTGAATAATGGTTTCCAGTTTACGCTGTTTGTTCAATAGATATCGATAGCGGAGCTGGGTTGCACCAAAATAACCACCTGTAATGAGAGCCAGTACAAAGATAAAAAACCACGGCTGTTCATAGAAAAAAGGCTGAACGGTGATCGAGGCAATAGCCGGCTTCTCACTCCATACCCCGCTGTTATTTGCGGCCAAAATTTCAAACGTGTAATCTCCTGCAGGAACGTCATGATAAGATGCTGATCGCTGGCCTGATATTTCATTCCAGGAATTATCAACCCCGATCAATCGATACCTGAATCTTGCTTTTTCACTGGTGGGAAAAGTGAGTGCATTAAAATTGATGGTGAAACTCTTGTAGCCTTTGTCGATCATAACTTTATCAGAGGTGTAAGAATTTCCTCCGGCAGTTATAGATTTGATCAAAACTTTTGGTGGAAATGCCTGGGTATCCTCCCGATCCTGATTGAAGATGGCGACTCCTTCCTGTGTTGCAAACCAAAAGTCTCCATCACTTGTCCTGAGTCCAGCTTCCTGAATTGAACCATTCCCCTCAGGGTTCCGCATTCCTTCGGCGCGACCATAATGTAACAAGGTAAATATATCAGACTCATTGTCGAGATATGCATTCAGTTCAGACTTATTGATCTTGAAAACCCCACGGTTTGAAGACATCCAAAGCCATCTATCTTCGTCTTGTGATATCCAATGTATGATATGATCTGGCAGGCCATCTTCCATATTGATGTATGAGATCTTTCCATCTTTAAGACGGTTGAGCCCGTTGTTTTCCGAACCTATCCAGATGGTGCCAGTATCATATTCATCCATATAAATAGATCGGATATTGTCGGAAGAAAGCCCGTCTTCGGTAGTGTAATTAGTGAAGGTGCCTTCATGAAATCGGGATACTCCACCATCCAGGCTGCCCGTCCAAAGAGCTCCATCAGGGGCTTCGGTAACGTATCTGATCTTAACGCCGGTAAGGCCGTCATCTTTATCATATACAATATGATCTGAGCCTGAAGGATCGAATTTGATCAATCCGCCATAAGTGCCAAGCCACATATCTCCATTGCTGTGTGTGTAAATAGAGCGTATATCATTTATCTCCACATTATTTCCCGGAAGGTAATGCTCTAAGCCGTTTGGTGTGATCTTATTTAGTCCTCTTTGATGATGCCCAAACCAAATATTCCCGTTTCTATCTTCTTCAATAGCCTGAACGAATTTTGTTGCGGCCCCATTTGATATGTCATAATGAGTAATGTTATTCCCCTCAATCAGATTCAACCCGGCGCCCCGGGTTCCCACCCAATAACGCCCTTGGCTGTCTTCCAGCATAGCGAGTATGTTATCACCTGACAGGCCTTCAGGGGTACCCAGGTTTCGAACTTTACTTTCGCTTACAGCAATGAGGCCGTTTCCGTTGGTTCCAAACCATATATTGCCTTCACGATCTTCG
The DNA here is from genome assembly GCA_040904925.1 of Gracilimonas sp. Taxonomy (GTDB): domain Bacteria; phylum Bacteroidota; class Rhodothermia; order Balneolales; family Balneolaceae; genus Gracilimonas. The sequence continues at coordinate 144,291 of JBBDSP010000007.1, forward strand.
AAAACACTGTTGAAATAGTAATCATTGATGTCCGGTATTTCTGTAAGAGGGTGAATTTTGCTATCCTCAAATAAAGCAAGTGTGCCCGCAGTTCCTATCAACCAAAGTCTTCCATCCGAATCCTTATAGAATTCACTATAATATTCAGTCGGTTTTAAATTATTGGATGGTACTTTTATAGTTTGGTTCTCGCCTTTATAAAATACTTCCTCTACTGCTAATAATAATGTTGTATTCTCATCATTGTAGATTTTACCGATAGCGTAATTATCAGCCGCAGCATATTTACCAGTTTGAACCAACTCTCCATCCTGTAACTCATATACGCCTGCATCGGTACCGGTTGTAATGATCCCGCTACTGGTCCTAAGCACATCCCAAAAACGATTGTTTTGCTGCACAGGATTTTTGTGATATTCAGCTAAAAGTTCTCCGTCAGGGGTGAAGTGCAAAAGGCCACTGTTCGTAGCTACCTAGATACTTTTATCATTGTCCTCAAAAATATCGTGAATCTGATTTTGTGCAGGTTTATCGCTGTCGTAGAATTTGGCAAACTTTTCACCATTAAATACATACAGTCCGGCGTGGGTAATGAAGAACATCTTGCCGTCAGAAGACTCAAATATTTGTGTGATGCCGGAATCGGTGAAGTTCGTTTGTTCCTCAAAATGGCTAAACTCTCCATTTTCCTTTAGAAGTATACCACCATATTCCAATGACACCCACATTCGGTCTTTGTCCTGAAGATACAATAGTGTGGTCCGATTGTGAGGCATCTCGGGGGTATTGGAATAATTATAAATATTGAATTCCAATCCATCGAATCTGACAAGCCCGTCATACGTGCTGATCCATAGGTACCCGAGACTATCCTGAGTAATATTCCCGACGGTATTAACAGGGAGGCCGTCTTCAAGTGTCCAGTTTTGAGAAGTAAGAGTAGGTTGCTTATCTATTATAGAAAGCTGAAAGGCTTGTACCGGCACACAAGTGCTTACCAAGCCAAGTAGTAAAATACCTTTTTTAATCATTAGTAACAGCGATCTAAGCACCTATTTATGCACCATTAAGGTGCTCCTATTTAGCCTTGTTTATCTATCACATAAATCTGAGATAGGTTACGGCCTTCCTGAGCATAATCCAATCCATATCCCAGAACAAAAGCATTGGGAATTTCAAAACCCACATAATCAATTTGTACTTCGTATTTGGTTGCTTCTTTTTTATGGAGCAAGGTGCAAACCGAAACTGAGGCCGGACTGTTCTCTTTAATACGTTTAACCATATAGTTCATGGAAAGCCCGGTATCAATAATATCTTCTACTAAGATGACATGCCGTCCCTCGATCTTCGCGTCAATATGTTTGAGCTCGGTAACTTCACCTGAAGAAACCTTCGCATCTCCATAGCTACTCAGCTTCATGAAGTCTACCTCACAGGCAATACTGACGTGCCTCATAATATCAGCCAGGAAAATGAAGGCACCGTTCAGGATACCAATAAAGATCGGCTTCTTGTCTTTAAAATCTTTATCAAGCTGATTTCCGAGCTGATTCATACGCTCATCTATCTGCTCTTTGGTGATAAAGATCTTGAATTTTTCGCCGTTACAGGTGACGGTATCCGGTTGGTAAAATTTAGAACTCATGCTAAGTGAAATTAATCGTCAAAAAGGTTTGTGTTGTTGATTTGCATTTTACCATTTCAGAAATAGCTCCATGCTCTCCGTTGGCTGATAATACAGGATAAATAATGGCGTAAATAGTACCATCTGATCCGCACAATACCAAGGTTTTTTCGCGTGAAACCGTAGGAATTTTACGATTGGTAAGGTGATCAGAAACTTTTTGGCTACCCGACATCCCAAGTGGATTAAACTCATCGCCGGAATTCCAGGTACGAATCTGAAGCGGCCAGTTTAGTTTGGCAGCATCAAGGCGTAAGGAAGGTAAAGGCACTGATTCAGACTTGATCTCGATGTTCAGACCATTGGTTTTGTATCCCTTTTCTGCCGTTGCGCGATGAATGCTTTTAGAAACTACATCTGAATTCTTTTTAGGTTTAAAGTGAACACGGTCGCGGTCGCGGGTAAAAACCAGAGAGCCGATCTTCAGGCTTTTTCCCGTTTGTATGGTTTCAATCTGAGATAATTCCTTTAGCTGCCCTTTGGTGTATTCTCCTCTTTCTCCAGTTTGATCTAAAATAGTTTTAAGTACCGCGGGTTTAATATTCTCAGATAAAACCGAGAATTTTTTGAGTAACAGTGTATTCGAAGAACTGACCTGGTCTGCAATATAGATCAGGCTTTCTTCAAAGGTCTTTCCCAGGCGGGGAAGCTCAATGATGTTTTTCTCCCAACCGGGAAAAAGATCATCCAAAGCCTCTGAAAATTCATTGCGCAGAAAATTCCGGGCGAACTCAGAACTCTTGTTACTTTTATCAATTCGATAGGGAATAGCATCCTCTTCACAGAGGTCAAGGATACTCTGTTTTGTGAAGGTTAGCAGGGGGCGAAATAATTTTCCATCCCACGTTTTCATTCCCTGCCATGCAGAAGGGGAGCTTCCTCTAAGTACTTTCTGCAAAATTGTCTCTACCTGATCATCCTGATGGTGAGCAACCGCGATGGCATCTGCCTGATACGCTTCCTTCAGATCCTCAAAATACTGATATCGCATTTTTCGGGCCCAGTTTTGAAAATTTTCACCTCTCGATTCTTTAGGATCTAGTTTTATTGAACAGCATTCAAATCCCCATGCAAAAGCCATTTGTTCTGCCAGCTCCTGATCTTGGTCGGATTCTTTACCTCGTTTTCCATAATTGATATGAACGGCCAAAGCATCCATTTCCAATACGTGGAGCAGATACAGCAAAGCCATAGAATCGGGTCCGCCGCTCACGCCAATGATGAAAAAGGCATCTTCCTCAAACAGATCAGAAAGAAGTCCGGAAAGATGTTTTTTTATAGATGTTGAAACCGATTTTGCCATGAGAAAAAGTACGGGCTTGCAGGGAAAATATCGAACGTAGAATCAGGAATATTCAAAATTCGAAATTCTCTGAAAACAAACTATCTTCAACCCGAATTAAAAAAGCAGAAAGAATCACTTTACCTATGTTTCCTGAAAAGCACTGGATCTATCATCATGATGAACCGCTTACCCGATATTCTTTAGGTCAGGAAGGAGAAAATCCGTTGATTTGTTTCGGGGTGAACCCAAGTACGGCAAAACCAAACGATCTTGATCCGACGGTGGCATCAGTGGCTCGTTTCGCAAGAGATCACGGCTACGACGGCTGGCTGATGTTTAATTTGTATCCACAACGGGCTACCAATCCCGATAAAATGCACAAGAACTTCCAGAAGAAGATCCATGAAAAGAATGTCGAAGTGATCGCGGAATTAACAAAAGGTTTGTCGGCGGACGTGTGGTGTGCTTGGGGAACGCTCATCGAAAAGCGTTCCTATCTTTCCCGATGCCTTCATGACATTTATGATGTGCTGTCTGGAAATGGGTGTTCTTATTTTAAAAGGGGAAGGATCTCTAAAGCCGGTCATCCGCACCATCCGCTCTACCTGAAAAAAACAGCACCGCCTGAGTTTTTTGATATGGATGAGTATGTGAGGAGAGTTATTTGAGTTGGGATGGATTCTTGTGTGGATGAGCAAGAACATCGATATTCATGCTCCCATTAAACTAACCAATCCCTATGCTTCGCTATCTATTACCATTTGTTCTGTTGATCTCTGCATGTACTCCAATTCAGGAACCGGCCATTGATTGGGGCGAATCTCCCTGGCCCGAAATCAGGAAAGAACGCATTTCAACCCTGTTGCCACAAGCTATGGAAGCAGCTGAGGTGGATCTTTGGATCGTCATTTGCAGAGAAAATGATAATGATCCAATCGCTGATCATATTGGTGGAGAAAATGCCGGCGGAACAGCTGTATATCTTTTTTATCGCGATAACAACGGATTCCATTCACGGGTTTATTCCCCGGTTGGAGAATACACAGCACTCTCAGAAATGGGAATTCATGATGAGGTATTGCCGGTTGACCGGGGAGGTTCTGCTATTGATCAGGCGGCCGATTTTATCAAATCTCAAAATTTTGAAAGGATAGCGGTTAATTCTTCTGCGAATAATGCACAGGCAGATGGACTAAGTCACACACAGCGAATGGAACTGGAGGATGCTTTGGGTGATCAGTCCTCAAACCGTTTGATCTCTTCTGAAGAACTGATCTATGAGTGGCTGTCCATTAAACTTCCTCAAGAAGTTGAGATCATGACGAAAGCCGCTGAACTTACTGCAGAATGGGAACTTGAAGCTTATGAGATCATTGAGCCTGGAGTGACAACCGATGCTGAAGTAGCCGCGTTTTTAAAAGCAAAGATGGAAGAATATGGGGTGAAGGATGCATGGAATCCGAGTCAAAATCCAAATGTGAATTCCGGGTCTGATCGGGGACACTCTCATGCCACTGAGAAAGTGATCATGCCTGGCGATGTGATCCAGACTGATTTTGGAATCAAACTGTATGATAGGTGGGTGAGTGATATTCAGCGTTTTGCTTATGTATTGAAAGAGGGTGAGAACGAGGCCCCGGAAGATATTCAGTTTTATTGGGAATCGGCACGGGAAGGAAATCGTGCAGCTTTTAATGCAATGAAACCGGGCGTAAAAGGAGTTGAAGTTGACGCTGCTCAAAGGGAACTCATGGAAGAAAATAATTCTGAATATGTGATGTGGAGTACCGGTCACCCGGTGGGATATGTTGCGCATGACACCGGACCCAATCTCGGAGGTTCACAAGCTCCCTCAACCAGGCCGGCCGCTCAAAAAATGCTAAAGCCCGGGATGGTCTTCGCCTTTGATGGTTTCCACAGCTGGGCACTGACCGATAGCACCTACAAAACCATATCCGTAGAAGAAATGGCGGTGATTACAGAGAGTGGTGCCGAGTTTTTGATACCGCCGCAGGAAGAACTTATTTTAGTTGATTGAGTTGCCCATATTTTGGGGAGCTAATGTAATTTTATTACAGAGGATGGTTAGGCGTAGATATCTGCAGAAATTTAGTTACACAAAGAAAATAACCATTCCAGCATAAGTGATCACGGCAAGAGTTCCTGCTAAAATAGCCAGTGGAAATTGAGTTTGAACATGATCCATCAGGTCACATCCTGTGGCGAGTGAGGATAGGATAGTGGTATCGGAAATAGGGGAGCACTGATCCCCAAAAACGGAACCTCCGATCACAGCTGAAAAGCAAAGTGTGAGGAAAAAAGGATCGGGAATTACAGCCCAGGCCAATGGAATTGCGACGGGGAAAACAACAGCATAAGTTCCCCAGGAGGTGCCCGTAGAAAATGCAATGAGCATGCATAAGACCATCAATAAGCCGGGAAGCAGAAATGGAGGTATAACATCGCCGACCAGATCAACCACATAAGGAGCGGTGCCAACGGCATCAGCCACTTCTTTGAGGGTGACTGCAAGGGCAAGTATGACGGCTCCGATGGTTACTCCTTTACATCCATCTATAAACCCGTCGATCACTTTCTGTAATTTCATACCCTTGGCTAAGGCTATCCCAAAGCCAACCAATACGGCAAGGATAAAAGCTTCGGCAATAAGCAAAGTGGCATCTTCCCCCATATTCATGAAAAATCTGGTAACAATGTATGGGATGATGGCCACTCCAAGCAGCGTGCCAATGGGGCCGAAGAAGTCGATCAATCCCGGGGTGTAGTTTTCGGGGATCTTACTTTGAGTGAGTTCATCGGCGGCCATGGGAGTGGCTCCTTCACGGTCAAGTCCTTTTCCGGAGCGAGCTCTTTTGATGGCAGCTCGCATTTTCTTTCCGGGGATGTAAGGAAATTTATCCCAGGCAAAGAGAAGAGTCAGTAGAATGGCAAAGATGGCATAGAAATTATATGGAAGGGCGGTGAAGAAAAAGGCGATACTTTGCTGGGTGGTCTCAAACATTGGTAGGGTACCAATGATCAATCCTCCCACATAAAAAGGCCACACGTTAAAAGGGATCAATGTAGCAGCGGGGGAAGCTGTAGAATCGACCATGTAAGCTAATTCTTCGTGGGCTACGTTGTGCTTATCAGCAATAGGACGCACGGTTGCTCCTGTTAGAACAGTACTAATGGTTCCTCCCTGGTGAAAGATAAGTCCCATCATCCAGGTGAAGAATTTGGCGGTTTGTGGCCCGCGGACCATTTTTTCACTGGCCCAGGTTGCAAATTTTTCGGCACCTCCGGTTCGGGTCCAGATACCGATCAATCCTCCTAATGCCCAAAGGTAAACAATAATGATCAGAGCAAAACTTTCAGTCCCAACAGAGGGTATCAAAAAATCCTGCACGATATTGAGCTGACCTGAGATCACCCCACCCAAACAGATTCCTATGAAAAGAGAGCTAACGACTTCCCGTGTATAAAAAGCCAAAACGATTGCTACAAGTGGGGGCATGATGGACCAAATTCCGTAGTGGCCGTTTTGTTCGGGGAATACCTGGTTCATCCCTGCATACACCCCGGCAATAACTAGTGCTAGAATGGCTCCTGTTCCGATTCTTCTTCGGGTCTTCGGATCTTGCCATTTCTTCTTAGTTCCGGCGAAGTCGTTGCTCATACTGTTCATTGTTTAATAATTTTCTGCAACGGGATGGTAGTAAATGCATTATTGAATGACAAACAGGTATCAAATATGATAAATACTCATCGTAGCTTGTGATTTCTTATTATTCCGGTGAATTAAAAATTTGAGCTAATGATCTCGATAGAGTTTTTATCAATTTTTCTTACCGTAATAATTGCCCTCATTATTATGGGGCTTTCAATAGGTAAATTTTTGCGAATATATTGGGTACTGAAAGCAGAAAAGCAGCATTCTGTATTTAAGCTGAAGGGACACTATTATGCTAAAACCCTGAAGGCTTTCTGGGCAGTAACAATGATCTTAACAATGGTTGCGGCACCTGTTTTTATTTTTATTAGATGGCCTATTGGAGGATTCGTTTCAGCTGTTTTGATAAAAATAATGGCCATATTTGTAATATTTTTTGCTCTAACTGAATTGGTTCTCAGTGTTAGTTTATCGGAAAGCCTTATTCAAAGAAAATTTAAAAAAATAGTACTCAGTATAAGTGTATTGGTGCTTTTGCCAACAATGATTTTACTGATCAGTCCAGTTGGTCAGGTTTTTGATTATCCTGAAATTGAAGATAGTTATCTAATACAACTTCCTACACAGGGAGATTGGATGGCAGGGCATGCCGGAGGTTCAGTTTTAGTAAACTATCACAATGCTCTTTCTTCCCAAAAATATGCGATCGATGTAGTTAAGGTTGATGAGGATGGATGGTTTTTTCAGAATAACGGGGAAGAGTTGACGGATATATATTCCTTTGGTGAACCGGTTTATGCTCCTGAAGCCGGGGTGGTAACGACAGTTGTTGATTCACTCCCAAACCACGAAATCTCTTTTTTTCCTTCAGATTCATTAAATCCGGCGGGTAATCACGTAGTAATAAACTTCGATCAGGAAAGGTATCTTTTTATGGCTCATTTAATGGCAGGGACAATTGAAGTCCAAAAAGGAGATTCAGTTAAAGCCGGGGATATTGTCGGGAAGATTGGAAATTCGTCTTTTCCTGATTTAGGTTGACAGTTTTAATGTTAATTTACTGTTATTCCTGA
>JBBDSP010000008.1:0-43723 GCA_040904925.1 Gracilimonas sp.
AAATTCGAAAGGGTTTCTCCCTTCTTTTTTTAGCTTTTACCGGACACTACTGAAACAAAATAAAGCGGCTTTAATATCGAAAGAAATGCCGGAGTTGGTTCCAGGAAGGTACATAGTAGTTTTTAAAGATCAGGGAGAAGGCCAAATTTCCGAACAAGCTGCACGTCAAGCTGTTTTAAAAACAAATGCTATATTTACAGATTTTAGTATCAAACAGGATTCTTTAATCCATCAATATAAATATGCAGCGAAGGGTTTTGCTGCAAAGCTGACTGATAGCCAAGCTGAGCAGCTCAGGAAAGATTCAAGAATTAAGACTGTTGTTCAGGATGTGAAATATGCCGCTCTTGGTTCAGTTAATCCGGCCAATATTTCCTATCGAGCTAAAAGAACTCAAACAATCGACTGGGGTGTGGCACGGGTAGGCGGTCCGCTGGATGGTACCGGTAAAAGAGCATGGGTATTAGATACAGGTATTTACCTTATCCATAATGACTTAAATGTGGATGAGGCAAACAGCGTTTCTTTTATAGCTACTGAATCCGCTAATGATCTTAACGGACATGGAACACATGTAGCCGGCATTATTGGGGCAAAAAATAATAATGTAGGAACAGTTGGTGTAGCTGCAAATGCAGAAGTAGTATCCGTAAAAGTTTGTGATAAGAATGGCACTTGCTATGTAAGTGATGTAAAAGCCGGGGTTGATTATGCAGCCAATAATTATACCAATGGTGAGGTTGCAAATATAAGTATCAGATACCCTACTAATATTAGTAGTTTACCTCAAATAGATATAGCACTATCCATTCTGGAAGATGCGATTAAAGCAGCCGCTGATGATGGATTGTTATTTACTTTAATTGCAGGTAATGAAAAAGATGATGTTAATGATTATTCACCCTCACGCCTGGCCTACCCTCGTGTATTTGTAACATCTTCAATTCATGATGATGATGATTTTTCCGTTTCATTTTCCTGTAATCCTAATCAAGGTTCCAATTATGGAAGTTCTATAAGCTATGCAGCACCGGGTGATGATATTTTATCTTTATGGAGCGGCGGCGGTACAGCTGTTACTTGTGGTACTTCTCAGGCAGCACCTCATTTGGCAGGGTTGCTTCTAATGAATGGTATAAACCTTGCAACAGGTGGATATGCAACAAATGACCCTGATAATAACCCAGATCCCATAGCGGTGGATGGTGTTTTGGCACCGGTGATAATGGCCAGCATTGATAATAACAGCCCAAAGTTAAGCTGGAGTAGCGTCTTAGGTGCTGTGGAGTATGAGGTATATCGTAGCTTTGAAACTGGTAGTTGGTCTAAAATTGCGACCGTATCTACAACATCGCACACAGATGGAACGGTTATGAATCAAAACCTTCAGGTTATATCATCTCCTCCGTATACAATGGACGATTTTTATTCGTATAAAGTACGAGCTGTGCCTTCAAATGGGCCTAAAAGTAATTTCAGTATTGTAAAATATTTCTCTGTTGGTGAATGTACTGGCCCGGGATGTTCCAGTTAAACTTATTGGACAAAAAAAGTCCGTTCAGCTTACACTAAACGGACTTTAAATTCTAAATCTAAGCGTTATTAATTACGCACTCAGTTTTTCAGCCGCTTCAAAAACATAATCTTTGATCGCTTCAAAAGCTTTCAATGTTTTTTCAATGTGTGCATCGTTATGGGCTGCTGTCGGGATGAGGCGAATCAATACGGTTCCTTTTGGTACCACAGGATACGCTACTCCACTAACAAATACGCCGTGTTCTTCTCGCAACTTGCGCATGATGTCCTGGCAAAGATCGGTACTTCCTTTTGTTAAAACAGGAGTTACCGGGCTTTCAGATGGGAGCACGGTATATCCGATCTCACGTAATCCTTCCCGTAATTTCATGGTGTTGTTCCAAAGTTTTTCTCTCCACTCAGGATGCTCGGCGATCATCTTCAATCGCTTGCGGGCTGTAACAACTATTGGCAGCGGAAGTGACTTTGCAAAAACCTGACTTCTGGAATTAGCCTTCAGGAATTCGATCACTCTTGGTTCAGAAGCAATAAAAGCACCGATCAGTGCAAATGATTTCGCAAAAGTTCCAAAGTAAATATCTACACCATCTTGAACGCCAAGATGAGTTCCCGCTCCGGAACCATCTTTACCCATAGTTCCAATGCCGTGAGCATCGTCAACCAATAAGCGGAAATCAACTTCCTTCTTCAGTTCAATAATTTCCTTCAGTATTCCCAGGTCGCCGGTCATCCCAAAAACACCTTCAGTTACAACCAGGATAGAAGAATTATCCTTACGCTTCTTATCAGCACGATACAGCTGCTTCTTAAAGCTCTCGATATCGTTGTGCTTGAAAACAGATTTATCAGCCATGGAGAGCTGCTTCCCATCAACGATACAAGCGTGACTCAGCTCATCATAGATCAGGAAGTCATTACGGTCAACAAGGGCATGAATGGTACTCATGATTCCCTGGTATCCGAAGTTCAGCAACTGTGCAGATTCCTTGTGAACAAAAGCGGCCAGTTCTTTTTCCAGCTCTTCATGTTCGGTGGAATTACCGGTCATCAGCCGTGCACCCATTGGAGCACTTAGGCTGTACTTCTCCGTGGCAGCGGTATCAACTTTTTTAATTTCTTCGTTGCTGCCAATACCCAGGTAGTCGTTGATACTCCAAACGACCATGTCTTTACCATTGAATTTCATTTCCGGGCCTAAGGGGCCTTCTAATTTTGGAAAAGTATAGTACCCGTATCCTTCAGATGTAAATGGGCCGAGCGGACTTGGCCGGCCTTCAAGTTTGTCAAATAAATCCATAAACTTGTGCTGATGTTTAGCTTATTTTTGATTAGAGAGAGGTTAAAGAGCTCTTTTTAAAACGTGTCAAAGGTACACAAATATGCTCTCAACTCAAAAGTTGACGAAGCGATGTATGGTTAGTTAATGATTAGGTAATATCAGGGTTGGCAATGCAAGAATTTAGAAAAAGGATTCGTTTGGAAATTATTCCAGATCAGGTCGTACAATGAACAGGCCGGACTGGATATCACTCAATATCACAAAACCACTTTCGAAATATGGGTAGTTACTCCAGGTGCCCTCGAAAGCAGCTTGATCGCTTTCAGGTTGAGTATCAAAGTAAGCAACACGTTCAAGATCGGCATTGGCCACTCCGGTAATATCCAAGATCTGTAAACCGGCGTTATAATTTGATTGATATACGTAGTTGTCTTTTATGTATAAGTTGTGATCTATAGATTCAGTAGAATGCTCGTAAAATCCAATGAATTCTGGGTTTTCAAGGTCATGTACATCCCAGATATATGTCTTGGTTCTGCGGTTAAGATTGGGCTCATCCAGCTCATCATTCATTAAAAAGTAACTTTGATCTTCCGTGAGCCAGCCCTGATGGGAATATTGCATTTTGGCCTGTCTTTCAAAACCAATAGTGACTGGATTTTCTTTATCGGAAACATCTGCAATAACAACATTTCCTTCCGCTGAATTGAAGCAGATTTCCTTTCCCACATGATCAGCATCAGGTCCATTATACATCACACATTGAGCGTCATGTATATATCCTGAAGCTATACGATAGTATCCGGGTGTATCGTCGATATAACAACCTGCGAATTCCGGGTTCTTGGGGTCTCTGATGTCAATCATATGTAGTCCTGAGCCATTTGTACTGCCACAGATCTCAGCATCTGTAGATCCTGTGGCATATGCATATCCGGTTTCTTCATTGACAACGATGTTATGAGCACTATAGAATCTGTCATAAAGAAAATCCTCTGAAAAAATAATAGGAGTACTCTCATAGCTTCTTAATTTAGTTAAATCAAAAACTTGCATTCCATGTGGTTCGGGTTTACTGGCAGTATAGTCTTTCACAACAAACAGGTGGTTAATATATATCTTTAAGTCTCTCCAGGCTGATCCTTGCTGCACATTTTTGGCGTAAGAAGTAGAACCAATTCCCAAATCACAACCAGTTTTGTCTCCGGGAGTAAGTTTTGATTTTACTTGAATGCTAGATTCAGAAAGCCGCCCAACAACAACAGGATTTGCGGGATCTGAAATATCCACAAAAGAAACTCCATTGGTCAGCCCTACTAAAGCATATTCTTTCTTTGTTTCCGGATCGGTCCAGCCCCAAATATCATTCAAAGATACACCGGATATTTCCCCGCTTAACTCACTGATAGAAACATGCGCATAAAGATCTACATTCTCACAGGGAAACCCATTAGCTAATCCGCCTTCACAAGGAAATGGGGCTTCAGGAATAGCATCATTAATTTGTTCATCTTTTGCATTGTTGAGATCACAAGAAGAAGTGAAAAAGAGAAGAGCTAAAAATGTAAATTCAATGGAACCTTTAAAAGTCATCATATAAGCGATTTTTAATAATCTATATACATGATACTGCAAACAAAAGAGTTTTAAAACAGAAAGTATAGAAGCAGTATTTATTTGATCTATAGTTTAATTTCAATTTTCAGGAGGTAAGGAATTTGAACAAAATTTAAGTTACTTTGGATATATAAATGACCATTAAATTATAGTGTCTATGTTCTTAATTATGAGATATTTTGCCAAGCTCTTGAAAGCATTGGCATCGGAAGCTTCGCCGGGACAAATTGCCGGAGGAATTATTCTTGGGATGATCATTGGGTTAACTCCTTTTTTCTCGCTTCACAACCTTCTTATTGTAGTCTTGATCCTGGTACTGAAGGTGAATATCGGGATGGCACTCTTTTCTTTTGCTGTATTCAGCGGCGTTGCATATCTGGCTGATCCGATATTTCACAGCTTTGGCATATGGCTGCTTGAACTTGAAAGTATGCAGCAAACCTGGACGAATATGTATAACAGTGAATGGTGGGCACTTACCAAATTTTATAACACCGTTGTGATCGGAAGTTTTGTAACGGCATTAATATTGTGTATTCCGGCATTTCCATTATTAAAGTACGGGGTGGTTCAGTATCGAAAACACATTCACGCCAAGGTGCAAAAATGGAAGGTTGTGCAGGCTTTCAAATCCACAAAATTCTATAGCATCTATCAAACCGTAAGCAGAGTGAGGGGATAAGAACATGAGAATTGGAGGATTAATAACGGTTTTAGTATTGGCAGGGATTATTTTTGCAGCCGCTTTTTTCATCACTGATGAATGGGTTGAAAGTAATATCGAGTATCAGGCCAGCGTTTTGAATGAGGCTAAGGTTGAGCTTGATGGATTTGAATTCAGCTTGTTGAATTTACAAATGAAATGGGATCGGCTTCAGGTTGCAAATCGTAACAGCACGATGGAAAATATTTTTGAGACCGGTGAAACTGAATTCAGTATGGAGTTTTGGCCATTGATCCTCGGAAATAAGGTGATCGTTCAAAACGTGCGTCTTACCGGATTTGAACTTGCGACCGAGCGAGAAACGGATGGTTATTTTGAGATGCCTGAGATAGAGGAGGATGAGGAACCCGGTTTCCTGTATTCCGTGGTTAAGCAGGTGAGCGGAGAGGCCCAAAAGAATGCCGAAGTTCGGTTCACAGATATTCGCGACGACATGAATGTGGATAGCCTGATGGCTCAAATAAATCTTCAGTCTGTTGATAAGATTGATTCACTTAGAAATGGAATTCAGCAGAACTATTCAAAATGGGACAGTACTTTTAATAATACTCCGATCGAAAAGGAGATTGCTACTGCTCAAAATACGATAGAATCGATCAAGGTAGATGAGATCAAAGATCCTAAAAAAGCAGTTGAAGCGATCGAGAACATACGAAAACTTCGAGCTCAGGTGGATTCGATGAAAACAAAAGCGGATTCCCTCCGGAATAATTTTCAACAGGATTATGGGTCTTCAAGGTATGATCTTGGTCAGGTTGATAACTGGATAGAAGATGATTTCCAGAGAGCGCTGAATGTAGCACAAATTCCCGATCTGGATGTTCAGAATATCGGAAAGGCTTTGTTTGGCCAGAACTTGCTGGGTGATTATGCTGTATATCTGGAATATGTTGCTATTGCCCGGGAATATGGGAGTCGTTTGATCGGTGATGATGAAGACCTGGAAGAAATACCCCGATATGAAGGCTTGGATTATGAATTTTCAGATAAATATGACTGGCCGGGATTTTGGTTTAAAAACATTGAGCTTTCGGGCAGAACAAAATCAGAGCTCGGCATTTCCGGTGTGGTAACTAATATCAGCAGCAATCAGGAAAAGACAGGAGAACCTGTGCTTTTTGAACTTGGCGCCGAAGATGAAAATCAGGTTTCTTTAAGCTTGAATGGAGAATTCAATTACCTGGAAGAGTCACCAAGAGAAAGTTTTAATTTTAATTATGCAGGATTTACACTTTCTGAAGCGCGATTATCCGGTTCAGACCTGCTTCCCTATGAATTAGAATCAGGGAAGGGAGAGCTTAACCTTAACCTTGATATTGTTGACCGACGAATTGAGAGCCGTATAGATTACTTGGCAACGGGCATCAGTTTTGATTTTGAGGCAGCCGGTGAACCAAAAAACAGGGTAGAATCTCTCATCAGAAATGCGATTGGCAGCACGGATAATGTTGATGTAACTGCCTTGGTGGATAATATAGAAGGACCGTTGAGGGTTCGCGTCCGCTCGAATGTGGATGATCTTTTTATGAATGCATTACGCCAAACGATAAGCCAGGAAGTCGAAAATGCTAAGCGGAAGATTGAAGCGGAAGTAGAAAAACAGGTAGATGGCAAGAAAGAGCAGCTTGCTGAATTCAAACAGGAAAAAGAAGCTGAAATCCAAGCTCGTTATGATGAACTTCAGGCTAAAGTTGATGAACAATTAGCACGCATTGAAGAAAAGCGGGAAGAGTTAGAGGAGAAAAAGAAAGAACTGGAAGATGAGTTGAAAAACAGGGTCAGGGATAGAATTGGAATTGATTTTAAATGAAATTGATATTGCGACAGCGAGTTAATACAGTTAATACTTAGTCTAAAGTAAGGTTCAGGGAAACACCGGAATCAGACTCTGATGTTTTTGAAACACTTAATTCTGCTAATTTTCTTCCGGCTTCACTGACGGGTAAGCAAACTGAAGTAGCCCCTGCTTCTTGAAGAGCTTTATTTTCTTCGCTACGCATAGTTAGGGCAACAATATCACCGGGAAATCCAAATTGACGAATTAGTTTCGTGGCTTCCACCTTGGCGTCAGGATTAGGAAAAGCAAGCATTATGGATTTGATGTTCGACAGGTCAATATTCTCCCAAAGTTCAGGATCTTGTGCATCTCCATAAACCACACGTCTTTTCTCTTCAAGATTAGATTCGATTTTGGCGGGATCAGATTCCATTCATATTACCTTATAATCTCGCTCCTTTAAATATTTATATGCGGATGAACCGGCTTGCCCCATTCCAAGTACTAAATAATTGGCACCACCCAGGGAAATAACCTGATCACCGGGATGTTTTACATCACGCTCCCAGCGGATCAATAAATCTTCATATTTGCTCCAAATAGTATTGATGTTTGCTGTAAAAGGAGCATTTAAAGCATAAGAAACGGCTACTAGCAGGGCAAACACTGTCATCACGCTTTCAGGAATGAATCCACCGGAAACGGCAACAACACCAGCAATCAGGGTGAACTCACTGAAGGAGGCAAGTGTACCCATCACCATGAAGGCATTTCGGGCACGGAGCTTGAAGCCGGTAAGCATGAAAAAGTAAAGCGCTGATTTAAGTGGGAGCAATGCCAAAATGACCAGGCAAAATATTACCGCGTCAAGATCCGGGAGTCCGGCAAGACCAACTTCGAGGAAAAAACCAACAAGAAAAGCTTCTTTCAGGCCCCATAATTTTTCAGAGAGTTCATCAGCTAATTCATGTCCCGCCAATAAAGCTCCAAAAGCTAATGCCCCAAGTTCTGATGAGAGTCCCAAAACTTCAAATAAAGAACCTCCCCCGATAGCCAGTATTAACGCGAAGATCAGCTGCAGCTCATCATGCCCACTGGCGATCAATGCCTTAATGAGAAGCGGGCGGAGGAGCGGGAGGGCCAATAGTGCAAATCCCCAAACAGAAGGAGCACCACCACCCGTCAGGGCTAAAACAGCAATGGCAACAATATCTTGTACGATCAAAATACCTATGGACACCCGGGCATGAAATGCTCCCAATTCACCGCGACTCTCAAGTGCTTTAGCTGCTAAAACGGTACTTGAGAATCCAAGCAAGATTCCAATGACCAGCGATTCCATCCACCCGTAACCAAAGAAATTGGCTACGAGCATAAAAATTCCCGCTGAGATCGCAAGGTGCAGTCCGCCGGCTCCCAATACTTCCGGACGAAGAATGCTTTTAACACGGAGGTGTAATCCAACAGTAAATAAAAGAAGTAAAACTCCGATATGGCCAATTTCATGGAGTGCATCTGTGGCTTCAAAACCATAAAGTGAGAGTAAGATCCCGGCTCCAAGAAACCCAACTAAAGGAGGTATCCTCACCTTAGAAACTGCCATCCCAAGTAGATAAGCTGCAACCAGCCAAAGAATTTCCATGAAATTAACCTTTAATAAAAATTAGTATTCGTGTATTGGAAAGAGGTTAAAACTATTCAGTTTTAATCGTTTTTTAAAAAAGCAGAACATATTTGAGCTTTAGAAAACTTTAACGTCAGTTATACCAATGATAGCTAATTATAAAGCAATTATAATACTGATGGATGTTAATATAGTTTACCTTTTTAATTAATGATCAGAGAGAAGAAAAAACGCACATGCTTAAAGTTAAGTTTTACAAGAAATGATGAACCCAAGTATAGTTAAAGAAAATCTGGCATGGACTGTGCCAAGATTGGCTATGATATTCCCGGTACTACTTCTAGTATTTAATTATTCTCTGTTTGCTCAGCAGGTTGAAGATGTTGAACCAATTTATTCAGTTTCAGAAGCACTGGCAGATAAAGATGGTGATGGCGAAATAGATCTACTTGACCAAAATATTATGATTACAGGTCGTGCTTCTGTAAATAATCTTATTTTTAATGAGCAACGACTTTCTGTTTACATTCAGGATGATCTCGCTGGAATTCAGGTTTTTAGCGGAACATTGAAAGCCGATGTAAAGAGAGGTGACAGTTTAATTGTAAAGGGAACTGTTCGGCTTTATTACGACAAACCGGAGATCGTTGCAGATACCGTATATGTTGTGGATGATCAGCCCAAAGTTCCGGTACCTAAATCATTATCTATGGTTGCTACAAACCCGGAGGAATACTTTGGTATGTTAGTACAGGGACGAGCTGTAGTGTCTCGGAAAAACGCAAGCTCGGGATATAGAGGGCTTACTATTTCAGTACAAGATACTTCAGAACGTATCTTAGAAGTTTATATCTCTCAATCTCACCGGCTAAGAGATGAGTTCAATCTCGACCTATTAAGTATCGGGGATGAAATAGAGGTAACCGGAGTACTCGGGAAATTTCTTTTTCAAACACGTGGCACCGTTATTTATCAGGTTATGCCCCGGACCCCGGACGATATTAAAACCCTTGGCTTCCCAAAAATATATTTGAGTTACTTAGTGTGGTTTGGAATTCCTTTGCTGGCATTCATTTTTGGATGGAATTTTATTCTAAGACGACAAGTAAGGTCAAAGACTCAGGAATTGTCAGCTGCACTGAAGGAAAAAGAAATATTAATGCAGGAAATTCATCATCGGGTCAAAAATAACCTGGCTAAAATATCCGCACTTCTTGATCTGCAAATCAGTACAGCGGATCATCCGGCTGTGGAAAAGAGCTTATCGAATAGCAAAAGCAGAATAAATTCTATGGCGCTGATTCATGATAAATTATATCAAACTCAAAAGTACAGGGTTGTTCGACTCGATAATTATTTAAAGGATCTGATAACAACTATTCATCAAACCTACACTGATGAGAGACATAGTGTGAGTTTGAATTTTGACCTGAAAGAGGTCTCTTTGTCAGTTGATAAAGCTGTTGTATGCGGATTACTGGTCAATGAGCTTGTAGTAAATGCTTTTAAATATGCTTTTAAAGATAATGACGCCGGGATGTTAACCGTTGTTTTGAAAAAAGAAGGCGAGAAAATTCAGTTTAGTATTTCTGACAATGGCCCCGGTCTCCCGATGGCATTCGAGAAAATGAAGAAAGAAGGACTGGGAACCATCCTCATTCAAAATTTTGCAGAACAACTCGAAGCTGAAATGCAGGTTCGCTCAAATGAAAATGGCACCTCATTTTCCTTCACTTTTAAATAAACATGCTCAGGAATTGAGCATGTCATTGATGTGCTTGATCTCATCTTCGTTAACAAGATGCCCCATTCCGGGATAGAGTTTTTTGGTCACGCTTGCATTAAGTTTATCAAAGATCTTTTCAGATTCATTAACTCTTTCCTTAGGAATATGTGGGTCTATATCACTGCAGCCCATGAAAACCGGGGTTCCCTTCAGATCACCTTCATAATTACTTATATCTACCGAATCTCCTATGACACCGCCGCTTAGAGCGATCAATCCTGCATATTTATTGGGATGACGGGCCACAAACTCAGAAGCCAGACATGCACCTTGTGAAAATCCGAGGAAGTAGATCTGATCCTCAGAAAACCCTTCTGATTTCAGATCTTGAACAATATCGTAGATCTTTTGTAATCCCGAAGAAAGCCCCGGCTCGTTCTTCTCTGTGTTCTCAAGAAATGAGTAAGGATACCACGTATTGCCACTTGCTTGTGGAGCTCTGAGTGTAAGTTTTTTGTTGGTGTCAAATTCATTAGCAAGTTGAACGATACTTGGCGCTGTAGCTCCCCGTCCGTGGATCATGATCATAGCAGCGTCAGCCTCAGAAGAGGAAACTCCGCCCTCAGCGATTTGTGTAGGTTGATGTGGTCCTTCAAAATTGGTGTTGGCAGTTATTTGGAATAAACTCATGGATGTAATTTTTGTAGAATTAAATTTTATTTGTTTTAACCCAATGTAGAGACACAAGATTTTGTATCTCTACGTGGGTTAAAATTGAATTAGGTGGTTGCCTTTTTGGCTACATTGATCTCCGGTAAGATCTGTTCTATTCGATCTCGTTTGGATTCAAGCCATGGCGGGAGGATCAGATGCTCGCCCAATTCCTCAAATTCCTCATCTACGGTGTAGCCGGGATCATCAGAAGCCATTTCAAAAAGCACTCCGGCCGGAATCCGGTAATACACGGAATTAAACCAGTGCCGGTCAATGATCTGTGTTGGGCTCAATCCTTTACCGGCAACCTTCTGACGAAGCTGATCGAGTTCATCCTTATTTTCAGCCCGATATGCGATGTGATGCACGATGCCTCTTCCGTTTTTGCCATATTTTGCTTTTTCAGCGGTCTCAATAATTACATATCTACCAACCGGCGCATCGGTTTGATATAGTGTTTGATTTCCTTCAGTTTCAGCTTCTTCAAAACCGAAGAGATCACCCAGCAGCATTTCAGTGTGTTCTTTTTCGGTCAGCAACATACGCGCTCCCCAGAAACCCTGGATGGTATGTTCGGCCGGAACAATGTAGTTTACATTTTCTACTTTTGGCTTTGCTTCGCCTTCAAATACGATATCCAATTCCAGTCCGTCCGGATCTTCAAATCGTAACGCTTTGCGACCGAAAACGCCCACAACTTCGTAGGAAATATCATTTTCACTGAGTCGAACTTCCCAGTAATCTTCAGAACCTTTTGGAACTTGAAGCCCTACATTAACAACTTCCCCGACTCCTGCTTCTCCTTTTTGCGCCATCGGCCAAGGGAAGAACGTTAGGCTTGAGCCGGGCTCGGCAGCCTGATTCCCATAGAACAGGTGATAAGTTCCGGGATCATCCTGATTTACCGACTTCTTGACCAGTCGCATTCCTAGTTTCTCGGTATAAAATTCTGCGTTTTGTTGGGCATCACCGGCCAAGACGGTGATGTGATGTATTCCTTTATGATGTTTCATTGTCTTAAGATTTGTTGACTTTTTTATCACAACCCAAATATACGGTTTATCATTCAATAGTTTAACATTAAACTAATTTGTTTTGATTATGAGGTTGATAGGGGGCTTTCAGTGAGTTATAAATAATTAGTATATTGTCAAAAATAAAACAGCCATGGAAAAAATAGTACTGAAAAAAGAAGATTCGCTTGAAGAACAGAAAAAGAAATTGCTTGCTGCTACAGGTAAGACAAAAGGTTTAAATGCCAAAAAGTATTCAGGTGTTATCAAAGTAAAAGAAGATCCAATAAAATATCAGAAAAGAGTACGATCTGAGTGGAATGAAACTTCTTCTTGATACAAACTATCATACTATATTATTTAGCGGGTAATGAGAGACTTAGAGAGTTACTTGAAGGAATTGAAGTCCATGTATCCTTCATTACGGTGGTAGAATTACTCTCCTATCCTTCACTAGATGATTTTGAAGAGACTAAAATCAATGAATTCTTAAATGATTGTATTATTGAAACAGAATCGGAGGATATTCGAGAGTTAACAATTGGCATCAGGAAAAATTATAAACTTAATATACCGGATGCATTTATCGCTGCCACCTCTATATTGTATAAAATCCCGTTATTTTCAGCTGATAACGACTTTTTAAAAGTTTCAGAATTGTCTTTTATAGACTTCGAAGTTTGATCAAATATTATTCATAAAAACTATTCATGAACATCTACGCCATCATCATCCTGGCAACCATTGCCATCGACTTTATTCTCGATCTCACCTCCAACTATCTTAATTTAAAATCTCTCTCCAAAGAACTACCCGATGAATTTGAGGGTGTATATGATGAGGACACTTACGCAAAGTCACAAGAGTACACCAAAGTGCGAACCAAGTTCGGCTTTCTGACCGGTGGATTTGATCTGGTCGTGGTATTGGGATTCTGGTTCTCCGGCGGCTTCAACTGGCTGGATGAAATTGTACGTGCCTGGGGATATGGCGAGTTAGTAACCGGATTATGCTATATCGGGATTCTGATCTTAGCCAAAACCATCATCAACCTTCCTTTCAGTATTTATTCCACTTTTGTGATCGAAGAACGATTTGGTTTCAACAAAACTACACCTAAGACTTTTGTTATGGATATGGTGAAAGGAATTGGATTGAGTTTGCTGATTGGAACTCCATTGCTTGCGGGTATACTGTGGTTCTTTATGTATGCCGGAGATCTTGCGTGGTTGTATGCATGGGGTGCGGTAACGGCTTTTACGCTTATTATGCAGTATGTGGCTCCGACCTGGATCATGCCACTCTTCAATAAATTCACCCCGCTGGAAGAAGGTGAACTGCGAACTGCTATCGAGAATTATACCGATAAAGTGGACTTCCCTCTGCAGGGATTATTTGTGATCGATGGGTCTAAACGTTCCAGTAAATCGAACGCATTTTTTACGGGATTTGGGAAAAACAAACGAGTGGCGCTTTATGATACGCTAATCGAAAATCACACTAACGATGAACTGGTTGCGGTACTGGCTCACGAAATCGGTCACTATAAGAAAAAACATATTGTAAAAGGGATGGTGACCAGCATTTTGCAAACCGGTGTGATGTTTTTTCTACTTTCTGTTTTTCTGAATGCAGAAGGATTGTTCAATGCTTTTTATATGGATGAAATGTCGGTATATGCGGGACTTATTTTCTTTGGTATGCTCTATGCTCCTATTGATATGATTCTATCCGTTTTTATGCAGATCATGTCCCGTAAACATGAATTTGAAGCAGACGAGTTTGCAGCTGAAACCACGGAAAAGCCAGAGGATATGGTTTCAACCTTAAAAAGACTTTCGAAGGACAATTTATCGAATCTGACGCCTCACTGGTTTTATGTGTGGCTGAATTATTCCCATCCACCGGTGTTAGAGCGTATACGAGCCATTAGAAGTAACAGAAATTAAGTAGCGCTGCTACCGGAGGAATCTGAGATCTTGAACTTCAATTCAAAGAGGATGCCCTTTGCATCTTCTCTGTTTCTGTAATCATATTCAGCTTCTAACTGAACAGCAAGCGTGTCGAGCAGTTCCATTCCAAGGGAGTCGTTTTCAGTTCTATTCAGCTTTTCCGGAAAACCATCTCCATTGTCTGTGATCTTCAAATGAAGTCGCCCCCGATCTTTTGATAGGTGAATGGTAATGAGCCCTTCCTCCCTCTGATCAAATGCGTGTTTGATGGAATTGGTAAGAACTTCATTTACGATCAAACTACAGGGAACAGCCTGATTTATGTTCAACTGAATAGGTTCAAGGTCGTATTTAGCATTGATCTCTGTACTGTTATCCAATGTTTGAAAGATAGTTTGAGCAAGATTTTCTAACCCAACGTCAAACTCCATATTCGAAAAGCTGTGAGACCTGTAAAGCTGTTCATGAATATTAGCCATGGATTTAATTCTCAATGTACTGTCGAGTAATTTTTTCTTCATCTGCTCGTCCATTTCTTTAAAAGCTTGTAATTGAAGCATTCCTGAGACAACAGCAAGATTATTTTTAACACGGTGATGGATCTCGGCGAGCAGTGTTTCCTTTTCTTTTAAAGAACCCTCAAGTTCTTCCTGATGAACTAATAGCTTATTCTCAAGATGGTACTGCTCAACTATTGTATTTTGGAGCCCGGTAAAAAGCATGGGCATAAAAATCACTGCCATGATGCTCAGTAAAATTGAATTCCCCGAAATTAAAAACCATGATATGACTTGAAAGCTATCTCGAAGTGGGTAATCAACTAAATTTTGAGAGATAAAATATCCATGAAGGATACATATCGCCACATTTATAAATACGGTGATCTTTCCGGCTTTAGGGGGTAAAATCAAAAGTGCAAAAACCGTGACACCAAAAAGGTAAGTAATGCCGGCTCCATGTTGCCCCATAAAAAAGATCAATGAGTTGGCAACAATGTATAGAAGACCTAAAAAACAATATTTCCTAAGAGTGATATTGAGTCCACTGTAAAGGGCGATAAAAGTGATCGTAACTGCAAAAATTACATAGGCAACAGCTAAGCCTGCTAATTCCATAAAATAGGTCATAATAATGGATGGAATTAGTAAAATGAGTGCAAGCGGAAGCAAGTATAAAACAATAGTGAAGAAAAGTTTATTTCTCCAAAAATCAAGGCCATCCGTAAAGCTAAGACCACCTATACAATTTTTATGGACTTTAAATTTATAAAATTTCCAAAACCTGACCATCTATTGGGTATTTATTGAATTGAGTA
This sequence comes from Gracilimonas sp., assembly GCA_040904925.1. GTDB lineage: Bacteria > Bacteroidota > Rhodothermia > Balneolales > Balneolaceae > Gracilimonas. The sequence continues at coordinate 15,278 of JBBDSP010000008.1, forward strand.
GGCTGTAAGGGTACTATTTGTGACCTTCTTAACGGATTCGTATTTAGACCTTCTCTTTAGAAATGTAATATTTAAATAAAAGAGATAGTAGGGATTAGAAAAACGATGTTATAAAGGTATAAAGATGTTGATCTTAAATTGTTGTAACAAGAAGAGAAGAGTGGGCTAAAATTTGTTTATTTTTGGTTAAGAAAAAAATCATGAGTCTATGAAAAAAAATATTGAAACGATTGCTATCCACGGCAGCATGAAAACTCATTCCGTTGAGAATGACACTATTGTTCCGGGTATCGAAGTCTCTACTATCTATGAACACAGAAATGGGGGGTATCAGGAAGGAGATCAAAAATATATCCGGCTTTCAAACCCAAATCGGGATCAGCTCGAAAATGTGATAAAAGAATTGGAGGGAGGAGGAGCTTGTGCTGTTTTTGCTTCGGGAATGGCGGCTATATCGTCTGTTTTTCAAACCATAGAGTCCGGGGCTCACGTACTGGTTGCTGATGATGTGTATTTCGGAACCCGAAAACTGATGTGGGAATTTGCTGATAAATGGAGTCTGGAAGTGGATTTTATCGACATGACGGATCTTGATCTCGTTGAATCATCCATGAAAGAAAATACAAAACTACTGTGGCTTGAAACACCATCAAATCCAAGATTATTGATCACGGATGTGAAGTCCGTCAGCAAGCTGGCAAAAGAAAAGGGAGCTTTGGTTGCAGTCGATAATACCTGGCCCACTCCCTACAATATGCGTCCGCTGGAATTGGGGGCCGATGTTTCGGTTCATTCCACAACAAAATATCTAGGCGGACACAGTGATATTTTAGGCGGTGCCGTCATAACAAAAAACAACGATGAGCTTTTTGAAAAGATCAGCTTGATACAACGTGTGCAAGGCGCAGTTCCTTCCCCAAGGGATTGCTGGCTCTTGAGCCGAAGCATTCGATCTTTCCCCTATCGTATGAGAGCTCACAATGATAATACCCGGAAAGTAGCCGATTTTCTCAGTAAGCATCCTAAAGTTAAAGTCGTCTATTATCCCGGATTGGAATCACATGGCGGACATGAAATCGCTAAAGCCCAGATGGATGATTTTGGCGGGATGCTTTCCTTTTTAATTGATGGCGGACACAAAGAGGCCGTAGAAATTGTGGGCAGATCCAAGATGATAAAAGCCGCTACCAGCCTGGGTGGGATTGAAAGTATCTGGGAGCATCGAAAATCTTCAGAAGGTGATGATTCTCCAACGCCGGATAACTTGATCCGCGTGAGTGTGGGGCTCGAACACCCTGATGATATTATCGCTGATCTGGATCAGGCTTTAAATGGATGAGTACTATCCGAAATAAGCACTCTGTAATGTCATTTTGTTAGGACAGTAATTATTATTTTAAGAAAACAGATTTAAAAAACTATTCGTATGTATCATTTATTGAGTAGAATTCCACTAATACTAAGTTTCGCATTTTTATTGACAGCAAGTGGTTTGGCACAAGATCAAGACGGTGCTTCTGCGAAAGATGCGATCTCCTTCAACTGGAAATCTATGGAGGATGCCCGGCAGTTAGCTGCTGATGAGGATAAAAAAGTATTGATCTATGCCAATGCCGTTTGGTGTACCTATTGCAAGAAACAGGAAAAAGAAGTCTTTAGTCAGGAAGCTGTTCAGGACCTGACAAACGAACATTTTTACTCGGTATGGCTGGATATTGAATCGGAAGAAAAGATGATCTTTAGGGGAGAGGAAGTTACCCAGATGGAGTTTGCCCGGGCTATGAGGATCACCGGAACGCCTACCTTTATTTTTCTGGATTCTGAAGGTGAGATCATTGCAGGTCAGCCCGGATTTATACCGGAAGATCTGTTTACTCAGATTCTAAAGTTTGTTGGATCTGATGCCTATCTGGATCAATCCTTTGAAGAATATGCTGAACTTTAAGAAGTGTCTTTCAACTCAGATAAGTAAATAAGATGGCACGATTCAGCAAAATAGTGATGACGGGAAGTGCAACTCTATATCTGATATTGGGATTGGGTATAAGTTTTTTTCCAGAGGTAACCGGCAGGATTTTGGGAACGGCCTCGCAATCCGGTTTAGACCTTTTGTTGATGAAAGTTGTGGGCGCTCTTCTCTTTGGGTTTGGGGTGATAAATTTAATGGCTCGCAACAGTGCTATCGGCGGAATTTATGGCAGAGCTATTGTACTCGGCAACATTATGATCGCTTTGATCACCGGATCTCAGTTTTTGAAGTACATTATTTCAGCTAATGAAATTGAACCGCATTTTTGGGCGATCACCATTCTTTTTCTATTATTGTTTGTATCATTTTTAAAACTATTCTTCACTCCCCCGGTGGAACAATAATTTGGGATGAGCTTTCCGTTGGCATAACGTATATTCCTGCAGTGGAGTAATTTACAGGAATAAATAATTTACATGATGGGACGAACCATAAAAGCGCCAACAGGAACTAAATTAAACTGTAAAAGCTGGCTCACGGAAGCTCCTTTTCGCATGATCCAGAATAACCTCGATCCTGATGTAGCCGAAAAACCGGAAGAACTGGTGGTTTATGGCGGAATCGGAAAAGCTGCCCGAAACTGGGAAAGTTTTGATGGAATCCTGGAGTCATTGAAATCTATGAGTGACGAGGAGACACTGCTCGTACAATCCGGGAAGCCGGTCGGTATTTTCAATACCCATAAAGATGCACCAAGAGTTTTGATCGCCAATTCTAACCTTGTTCCAAAGTGGGCAAACTGGGATCACTTCAACGAGCTCGACAAAAAGGGCCTGATGATGTACGGACAGATGACGGCCGGTTCGTGGATCTATATTGGAAGTCAGGGCATTGTACAGGGTACTTATGAGACTTTTGTCTCGATGGGTAAAAAACATTTTGACGGAGATCTGACCGGAAAATGGATTCTCACGGGTGGACTTGGAGGAATGGGGGGTGCTCAGCCGCTGGCGGCAAAGATGGCCGGAGCAAGTATGTTAGCTGTAGAGTGTCGCGAATCCCGCATCGACATGAGATTGAAAACGGGCTATGTAGATAAAAAAGCTGCATCATTGGATGAAGCCCTGGAGATAATTCAGCGATCGGTTCAAAATAAAGAACCTATCACTGTTGGTTTACACGGAAATGCTGCTGATATCTATCCAAAATTATTAGAGCGAAAGATCAGGCCGGATGCAGTTACCGACCAAACAAGTGCGCATGATCCGCTGAATGGATATTTACCATTGGGGATGACGGTTCAGGAATGGGAGAAAAAGCAAAAAACGCATCCCAGGGAACTGGTAGAGAAAGCCCAAAAGTCCATCGCCATTCAGGTTCGGGCGATGCTGGAGTTTCAGAAGCAGGGAATTCCCGTTTTTGATTATGGAAATAATATCCGGCAGGAAGCTTTTGATGAGGGTGTAGAAAATGCTTTTGATATACCTGGATTTGTGCCTGAATATATTCGCCCACTTTTTTGCAAGGGAATCGGGCCGTTTCGCTGGGTGGCGCTTTCGGGTGATCCGGAGGATATTTACAAAACCGATGCAAAAGTGAAAGAACTAATTCCCGACGATCCGCATCTTCACAACTGGCTGGATATGGCCAAAGAGCAGATTCATTTCCAGGGATTGCCTTCCCGCATTTGTTGGGTAGGATTGGGACAGCGCCATAAACTGGGGATGGCTTTTAACGAAATGGTAAGAACCGGAGAACTCAAAGCACCGGTCGTAATTGGCCGTGATCATTTGGATTCAGGATCGGTGGCAAGTCCAAACAGGGAAACCGAGGGAATGAAAGACGGCTCGGATGCCGTTTCAGACTGGCCAATTTTGAATGCCTTGCTGAATACCTCATCGGGAGCAACATGGGTTTCCTTCCATCATGGCGGTGGGGTTGGAATGGGATTTTCGCAACATGCCGGATTGGTCATTGTTTGCGATGGAACCGAAGATGCCGACCGGAGATTGCAACGGGTGCTTTGGAATGACCCTGCAACCGGAGTCATGCGTCATGCGGATGCGGGTTACGATATCGCTATTGATTGCGCGAACGAACATCAGCTTAAGCTTCCGTTCCTAAAATAAATTAGTTGCCATGCAGGGGCGTATTGCAATACGCCCCTGCATGGCAATCATTAATTAAATCGATTATGTCAAATCTGCTTATTCAAAATATTTCACAAGTAGCCACACCTAAACCGGGTATTACTCGCGGTTCGGAGTTGCGTAGTCTCAATGTCATTGAAAATGCGGCGATTTTCATATCTGATGGAGTGATTAAAGCAATTGGGCCACTTTCAGAGGTGTTAGAAAAGTTAGAAGATCACCCCGTGATCCTGGATGCTGAAGGGAAGGCAGCCGTCCCGGGATTTGTAGATTCGCATTCTCATTTGGTATTTGGCGGAAATCGCGCTGATGAGTTTGCCATGCGTTCGGCAGGAATGAGTTATGAGGAGATCGCCGAACAAGGAGGCGGAATTGTTTCCACGGTGGAGGCTACGCGAAAAGCATCAAAAGATGAGTTAAAGAATATGGCTCGGATTCGGCTTCAAAAAGCACTGAAGCAAGGCATTACCACTATGGAAATTAAAAGCGGGTATGGCTTGGACTTGGATACTGAAAGAAAAATGCTGGAAGTGGTAAATGAGCTAAAAGAAGAGCAGCCCATTGAATTGTCAGCTACTTTTCTAGGTGCACATGCCGTTCCCAAAAACTCCACCAAAGAAGAATATTTGGAAAAGGTTTTGGGGATGATCCCGGAGATCGCTGAACTTGCCGATTATTGTGACGTGTTTTGTGAGCAGGGATATTTTACGGTTGAAGAATCCCGGAAAGTGCTTGAAAAAGGTATCGAGCACGGACTAAAACCCAAAATTCACACAAACCAATTCAATGACATTGGCGGAGTGGAAATGGCATTGGATCTGGGAGCAGTTTCTGTAGATCACCTGGAGGTTTTGAGTGATAAAGACGTACATCGGCTCGCCGGAGCCGAAACGGTGGCTACAATATTACCCGGTGTTTCTTACTTTCTGAATATTCCCTATTCCCCGGCGCGAAAATTATTGAGTGCTGGCGCTTTGGTTGCCCTTGCCACAGATTTCAATCCCGGTTCCTCCATGACCATCTCCATGCAGCTCTTGATGAGCATGGCTTGCACAAAAATGGGAATGTCGGTGGAGGAAGCTTTAAGTTGTGCTACACAAAACGGAGCAAAAGCTCTGGAAAAGAATAAACTCGGATGTATTGCTCCGGGATTCCAGGCAGATATTTTGTTGCTGGACACCGATAATTACAAAGACCTGGCTTATTTCTTCGGAGAAAATCACGTACATACCGTCATTAAAAAAGGAGAGAAAGTATGGGAATTGAGAGGTTAAAAGACATTTTACAGCCGGTTCCGGATGAACTTCTGAACTTGCATTCACATGATAAGAATGATCACTGGCTCATTCAGGAAGTCGCATTTGATGAGAAGGATTATTTTAAGGCTACGCATGTACTTATCGGTTGCCCACAGCATGAGGGAGTCCGTAGAAACAACGGCAGGATAGGGGCAGAAAAAGCTCCGAATGCCATTCGGGAACAGCTGTATAAACTACAGGTCAATAAAGATTCCCATATAAAGCTTTTTGATGCGGGAAACGTGAACACCGATTATTTCGATTATTCCGGAGAAATGGATGTGAATGTTACCGGGGAAAAATATGATGCTCTGGATAAGATCCATGATTCTTTGACCAAAGCAGTTTCCCAATTCTTGCAGGACGGGAAAAAGGTAATTGTTCTGGGAGGCGGAAATGATATTTCGTATGCGGATGTACGGGCATTGGCTGAAACGGAACGGAAGATTTCAGCTATTAACATAGATGCTCATTTAGATATGCGGATAGCAAATGAAATGACAAGTGGAACACCGTACAGAAAACTGATCGAAAATGGTTATTTAGACCCGCAGCATTTTTATGAATTTGGGATCAGGCCGGAAAGCAATGCAGCATTTTATCTGGAAAATGCGGAAAAACTTGGAGTACAGGTCTGGAATTTTAAACAGATCATGGATAATGGAGTGGTCAATTCCTTTCGTAAGATCATGAATAAAATTAATGACCGCCCTTTTTTCCTGGGACTGGATATGGATTCCATTAAAGCGTCCGATGCCCCCGGCGTGAGTGCCTCCTCTCCAATAGGATTATCAGGTAGAGAAGTAATGCAGCTTATTCAAATTGCCAATCAACATGAAAACCTGAAACTGTTTGAGATCACTGAAGTAAATCCGAAATATGATCTGGATAATCAAACCGTAAAATTAGCGGCTCAATTGGTATATGGGTTTCTATTTGGGTAGCTGAAGAATGGAGCACAGATTTAGCGGATTTACGCCGGATTAAAATTTATGTGATTATCCTACAAACCAGCGTTATCCTCATCTGGTAAAAAAGTGAGGGCAAGGGACGATCACTCCCAAACCACCGTAGTTCCCACATCATCACCATCCACCACGATCTTCTTCAAATTCCCTTTTTTATTCATGTTAAAAACGATGATCGGGGTTTTGTTTTCACGGCAAAGAGTAAAAGCAGTAAGGTCCATAACTTCCAGTCGGCGCTTTAAAACCTCATCCCCTGTGATCACGTCAAATTTTTTGGCACCTCCGTTTTTCTCAGGATCGGAATCGTAGATACCATCCACACGGGTGCCTTTCAAAATAACATCGCACTCAATTTCTATGGCACGGAGTGAACCTGCTGTATCGGTGGTGAAATAGGGATTTCCGGTTCCGGCTCCAAAAATAACAACACGGCCTTTTTCGAGGTGGCGCACTGCACGGCGGCGAATATAAGGCTCTGCAATTGCTTCCATACGGATAGCACTCATCAGGCGGGTTTGAACACCAATTTGTTCTAAAGCATCCTGCAAAGCCATGCTATTGATCATGGTGGCAAGCATTCCCATATAATCACCTTGTACGCGGTCCATTCCCTGTGTGGCTCCTTTCACTCCACGAAAAATATTACCCCCGCCTATTACAACCGAAACCTGAACGCCGGCTTCCTGAATGGATTTGATTTCTTTGGCATATTCACTGAGGATATCAGCGTCAATTCCATGTCCTTGTTCACCTAATAATGCTTCTCCGCTAAGTTTGAGAAGCACTCTGTTGTATTTATTTCCCACGTGATCCTGAATTAGTAATTATAAGACAAAAAAAAGGCTGTCAATTTTGACAGCCTTAAGGTAAAAAAAATTTACTAAGCGTTTTCGCCAAGTTGAAGTCGATGGAATGACTTCACCAGGGGGGCATTGTTTTGCTCCAGGTAATCCTTAACGGAAACGCTGTTATCTTTTACGAATTTTTGTTCAAGGAGAACACGTTCTTCGTAAAAACGGCGAAGCTTACCTTTTGCAGCTTGCTCAGCAATATGCTCAGGTTTTCCTTCATTCAATAACTGATCTTTGGCGATCTCGAGCTCTTTTTCAACAAGGGTTGAGTCAACACCATCACGGGTAACGGAAAGAGGCTTCATGGCAGCAACCTGCATAGCAACATCTTTTCCGATCTCTGCATCAGTAAGGTCGCCGTCAAATTCTGCAAGCACACCTAACTGGTTTCCTGGGTGAATGTAAGAGATCAAAGTTCCGTCAGTGGTCATGAGCACAACATTATTGATCTCAATTTTTTCACCGATCTTGCCAACCATTTCTTCAAGATGCTTTTCGATGGTAAGTCCATCTACTTCTACAGCAAGAAGGTCTTTGGTATTTTCGATATCGTTATCAAAAGCAGCATTCAGAAATGTTTCGGCATCTTCCTGAAATTCTTCATTACGTGCTACGAAGTCAGTTTCGCAATTGATCTCGATCATTGCGGCTTTCTTCTTGTCATCACTGATGCGGCTCAGGATCAATCCCTGATTAGCTTCACGGTCAGCTCGCTTTTCGGAAACTTGCTGTCCTTTCTTGCGGAGATATTCAACCGCTTGGTCGAAATCACCGTCTGCTTCGGCAAGGGCTTTTTTACAGTCCATCATACCCGCGCCGGTCATGTCTCTTAGTTTTTTTACGTCAGCAGCAGAAATACTCATTTTTTTGAATAGTATTTAATAGTTGAAATTATTCTTCTTCGTCTTTGCTGTCAGCTTCTGCTTTTGCTTCGGCCTTGTCAGCTTTTTTGTCTTCTTTTTTATCGCCTTTTTTCTTGCGGCGAGAACGAAGTTTAGTTCCTTTTGCAGCGTCTTTAATATCTACATCATCTTTGGAATCTTTTTCACCTTTGGCGTCAGCCGCAGCTTGTTCCATTACGTCCTCTTCCTGTTGTGCTTCACGTTCAGCGGCGCCTTCAATAATAGCATCGGCGATCTGAGTAGTAACCAATTGAATGGTACGTGCAGAGTCATCATTACAAGGAACGATGAAATCAGGAACATCAGGATCACTGTTGGTATCAACCATTGCTATAATCGGGATATGAAGTTTGATGGCTTCATTAACAGCAAGGTGCTCCTTGATGATATCCACAACAAAAATAGCTCCGGGAAGACGACCCATGTTTTTGATACCACCGAGAGCATCATTCAGTTTGTCTTGCTCACGCTGAAGCATCAAGCCTTCTTTCTTGGTAAGTTCCTCAAAAGTACCGTCAGTCTTCATTTTCTCAATTTCGTCCATACGTGACAGACTTTTGCGAACGGTACTGAAGTTGGTCAACATTCCACCCATCCAGCGGTGCGTAATGTATGGCATTCCACAACGCAGAGCTTCTGTAGTGATGATGTCAGTAGATTGCTTTTTAGTACCTACAAATAAGATGGTTTTTCCGGCACGCGAGAGCTTTTGGATCTCATCAAGTGCTTCTTGCAGATAGCTTTGGGTTTTTTTAAGGTCAATGATATGAATCCCGTTTCGCTCCATAAAGATGAAGTCTTTCATTTTAGGATTCCATCGGCGGGTAAGGTGACCGAAGTGTGCGCCTGATTTTAGCAGGTCTTGTATAGATGCAGCTTTTGGCATTGTATTTGGTATGTAAGTTTAGGTTTATCCTCTATGCGGGTCAACCCCGAGCGTAAATCCTGAGTCAATTAAGCTCAGGACACCATACGCCGAGTCACCACATATGTGTGATTGAGTTTTCTTGAAAAGTTATTGGCTAAAAGTGTAATGATTAATCGGGAACCGAATAACCATTTCCGAATAACGAATAACGAAATTATCGTTTAGAGAACTGGAATTTCTTACGAGCTTTAGGCTGACCGTATTTTTTACGCTCTACCATTCTGTCATCTCGGGTAAGAAGGCCGTGTCCTTTAAGAACATCGTGCATGTCTTCGTTCTCTCCGTCTAATGCACGGGCAAGAGCGTGAGAGATGGCGCCGGCCTGACCGGTACTTCCACCACCACGAACAGTAATCTTAATATCGTACTTGCCTTCTGTTTCAGTAACAGAAATTGGGTGCAAGGCGATATTGCGACGTGCTTTTACTGGAAAATATTCTTCAATTGGTTTGTGGTTGACGATAATCTCGCCTTTACCCGATTTGATGTACAAACGGGCAGTAGCAGTTTTTCGTCGTCCTATGTAATTCGCTTGGGCCATTTAATTAGTTCTGTATGGATTAAAGCTCAATGATTTCTGGTTCCTGTGCAGTATGCGGATGTACGGGGCCTGCATAAACTCTCAGGTTGGTCGCGATCTTGCGTCCCAACTTGGTTTTAGGAAGCATGCCTCTTACTGCAGTTGTAACTAAAGATGTTGGATCTTTCTCCATCATCTCTTCTGCAGTAGTGAATCGTTCTCCGCCCGGGTAAAATGTATGATGGAAATAAGTTTTATCCGTCATCTTTTTGCCTGTCAGCTTCACCTTTTCCGCATTGATAACAATAACGTTATCACCGGTATCCATGTGTGGGGTGAAGGTAGGCTTGTTTTTACCTCTCAATACTTTTGCGATCTCGCTACTCAGTCTGCCCAACGGCTGATCTTCTGCGTCGAAGAGCACCCATTTCTTCTCAATGTCTTTGGGTTTTGCTGAGTATGTCTTAAAACTTAATGTGTCCACGATTAAACTCGTTTATTTTGTCTTATTGGAAAGTCGAATAAGATAGAAGTTATTCTTGTAGATATCAATATCAGAATGCATAAAAGTTTGCAGACTTTGGCATTAATATAAATGCGTCAGCTTCGATCTTTAAAAGAGTAATTAATAAATCACGTAAATCAATATTCTTCATAGATACTTGCTAAAGACAAAGCCCAAAAAAATTGGTACCTTTGGGAATAAGAAAAAAAGAAATTCTAAACAGAGTCAGAACATGAGCGACAAACTGAAAAAAACCAGAATTGAATTTGAAACCGGTTCAGGCAAAGCCTTCCTCCACAGCCTGCCAAAACTGAAAGAACTGGGATACGATAATATTGCCAAACTGCCCTTCTCTATAAAGATCTTGCTGGAAGCGGTACTTCGTGAATTTGACGGTTATGCCGTTACGGAAAAAGATATTGAAGCACTGGCTAATTACAATGCTAAAGACCCGCAGGGTGAAATTCCTTTTAAACCATCGCGTGTAGTATTGCAGGATTTTACCGGAGTACCGGCTGTTGTTGATTTGGCTGCACTGAGATCGGCTATGAAGCGTATGGGCGGTGAAGCCACTGACATCAACCCACAGGTTCCTGTAGACCTTGTAATCGATCACTCCGTACAGGTGGATATGTTTGGGCAGGAAGCCGCGCTCATGTTCAACGTGGAAAAAGAAATGGAGCGTAACAACGAACGTTACGAATTCTTGAAATGGGGTAAAGAAGCTTTTGATAATTTCAGAGTAGTGCCTCCGGGACGCGGAATCGTTCACCAGGTAAATCTTGAGTATTTAGGCCGCGGTGTTTTCACCCGTAAAGAAAAAGACGGATCTACAACTGCCTATCCTGATACGTTGGTGGGAACCGATTCGCACACAACCATGATCAATGGACTTGGTATTCTTGGATGGGGTGTTGGCGGAATTGAAGCGGAAGCAGCCATGCTTGGACAGCCTATTTCAATGCTGGTTCCTGAAGTAACAGGAATGAAATTGACCGGAAAACTTCGGGAAGGTATTACTGCCACCGACTTAACACTTACTGTTACCCAAATGCTTCGCGAACATGGCGTGGTTGGTAAGTTTGTGGAATTTTATGGAGACGGACTTAGCAATATGAGTTTGCCAGACCGTGCAACTATCGCAAACATGGCTCCTGAATACGGAGCAACTATGGGATTCTTCCCAATTGACAAAGAATCTCTGCGATACATGAGAAGGACAGGACGTTCTGAAGAACTGGTGCAACTGGTAGAAAATTATACAAAAGCACAGGGCTTGTTCAGAACCGATGATACTCCCGATCCTGAATTTTCTTCTACGCTGGAATTAGATCTTAGCACTGTAGAAACATCGCTCGCAGGGCCAAAACTTCCTCATGATCGTATCAAGCTGAATAACATGAAGAAGGCTTTTGAGCAGTCATTGACAAGTGATAACCCTACGATGGGATTTAACCTGACTCAGGAAAAACTGGCGAATAAGGGAATTTACAAGAACGGGCAGGAAATTGAGATGAAGCATGGTGATGTGGTTATTGCCGCCATCACTTCCTGTACCAATACTTCCAACCCAAGCGTGATGCTGGGTGCCGGAATCGTGGCGAAGAAGGCGTACGAAAAAGGACTCAAAGTACCTGCCTATGTGAAAACTTCTCTGGCTCCCGGTTCGCGAGTAGTTACAGAATATTTGAATGAAGCCGGCTTGACCGAGTACATGGATAAGCTCGGATTCAATCTGGTTGGATACGGATGTACCACCTGTATCGGGAACTCAGGTCCGTTGCCTGAAGCGGTCGAAAGAGCCATCAAAGAAGGCGACCTGATCGCTGCCGGAGTACTTTCCGGGAATCGTAACTTTGAAGGACGAATTCACCCGTATGTGAAAGCAAATTATCTGGCCTCACCGCCATTGGTTGTAGCTTATGCATTAGCCGGAAGTGTGGATATTGATCTTGCCACCGAGCCATTAGGTAAGGATAAAGAAGGCAATGATGTGTATCTGAAGGACATCTGGCCAACAACAGCGGAAATAGCAGAACATCTTGACGCTGCTATTCGCCCTGAGCTTTTCGATAAGATGTATGGCGATATCTTCGAATCCCCAACCTGGGAAGAAATTCCGGTTTCAGGCGGAGATTTATTTAACTGGAGTGAGGAGTCAACCTATATTCAGGAGCCTCCTTTCTTCATGGATATGAGCGAAGAGCCTGAGCCGATCAAACCGATCAAAGGTGCAAGAGCTTTGGTGAAAGTTGGAGATTCTATTACGACTGATCATATTTCACCAGCAGGTAACATCAAAGAAGATGCACCTGCCGGAGTTTATCTGAAAGAGCACGGAGTGAAGAAAGAAGACTTCAATTCATATGGTTCCCGCCGAGGAAATGACCGAGTTATGACACGCGGAACCTTTGCCAATGTGCGTTTCAAGAATCAACTTGCACCAGGAAAAGAAGGTGGTTTTACCAAATATTTTCCAAATGATGAGATCACCACAATTTATGATGCGTCATTGAAATACAAAGAGTCAGGAACTCCTCTTGTAGCATTAGCCGGTAAGCAGTATGGAACAGGTTCTTCCCGAGACTGGGCTGCCAAGGGAACTGCTCTTCTTGGAGTAGAGGTTGTAATCGCTACTTCTTACGAACGTATTCATCGTTCTAACCTGATCCAGATGGGCGTTCTTCCGCTTCAGTTCAAAGAAGGAGAAAGTGCTGACAGCTTAGGTCTTGACGGCTCCGAAACATTTGATATCCACGTGGATGACAATGTGAAAGCCCGTGATGAGATCAAAGTAACTGCCAAAAAAGGAAACGGTGAAGTGATCGAGTTTACTACCGATTGCCGAATCGATACTCCGGTAGAAGTTGACTACTACCGAAATGGCGGAATTCTGCACACCGTATTGTTGGATTACTTGAAAAAAAGTAAGGAACAGAACTGATCTGTTAGATTAGTTTTAAGACAAAATATTAAAAGCACAGTCATTTGGCTGTGCTTTTTTTGTATCTCTATGGGATGTAATATCTTTATGAAATGAAAGATGTGATGCATTGATTTTTTTTTATATTGCAAGCAGCGTTAAAAATTCGGGTATAGTTATTAGCAAACCAGATAAAAATAAAACCACCATAGATGCCAGGGTAAGTGGGCGTAAAGATACATTACTTCATTTTATTGAAGGAATTACCAGAACGTTTGAGCTTAAAAAACTTTTAGCACGCTCCATGGAAGCCACGAAGCTGATCATGAGTGCAGAGGCAAGCTCTCTTATGCTGCTCGATGAACTTACCGGAGACCTAAACGTGAGTATTCCTACCGGTCCGGTTAAGGACAAAATAAAAGGAATGACGGTCCCTAAGAACAAAGGCATTGGCGGTTGGGTGATCTCCTATAATCAGCCTTTCATATCCAATGATATAACAGAGAGTGATGTTTTTTGGAAAGATCTGTCTGATGATTTTACAACCAGAAATATCATATGTGTACCACTTCAGGATGAGCAGGGAGATGCATTTGGTGTTCTTCAGGCCATCAACAAAAAAGACGGCAAGCTATTTGTGAATGAGGATTTAGCTGTATTTGAAACTTTAGCTTTACATGTTTCCAGCGCCATTGAGCGATCCAAAGAATATGAAAAGATGAAAGATCTGCTGGATAAGAGAGAGATTCAGATTGCAGAGATCCATCATCGGTTGAGGAATAACCTTTCTACCATATCTGCACTGCTTGAGTTCGATCTCAGGGAAATTACTGAACCTAAAGCACGGCAGGCTATAATTGCTGCTAATTCCAGACTTAAGTCGGTAGCTATTGCACATTCACTCTTATACGATCAGAAGCAAATAGACCGGGTGATGCTTTCCGATTATTTGGAATCAGTGATCCATAATGTTGAGAATGTTTTTAAGGACCCGGATAAGGATATCTTTATACAGTCTGATATTGAAGAAATATATCTTGATGCTAAACGGGCAATGCTTTGTGGAATGATCGTAAATGAATTACTGATCAATGCTTTTAAACATGCTTTTGAAGGGAGAGCGCAGGGGGAAATTGTAATTACTTTGAAAAGAACACCGCGAGATCAAATCGCACTTATCGTTGCAGATAATGGCATTGGGATACAGGATCAAGACATCAAATCCTCAGGAAAACCGAGCGGTCATTTTGTGTTGAAAGCTCTTGCTAAAAAATTAAAAGCAGAGATCAATTTTGAGGAAAATCCGAAGATTGGAACCGCCTGTGTAATAAAGTTTCCAGTTTAGATCCACCAAATGCCTAATCCGCGCATGGTAAAAATTTCGGCTACTTTATTTTGTAGGGGTGATTTAAGTAGTCCCCGGATTAAGAGGTTTCTGAAGGCCGGGAAAGATCGTCTTCTCCCCATTGCCATGTTTATTTCTGCTCGTCGCGCTACTTGCTGAGCCAACTTTCGCTGCTTTTTTGAATAAGATGAAAATGCAGAAGGAGAAATTTCATACAAGTCATTAGGATCAGTAAAAAGATCTGCGATTAATTTGCAACCAAGCCAGCCTAAATTCATGCCTTGCCCGCCAATGGGACTCACCACATGGGCAGCATCACCTGCAAGAATAATTCTGCCTCTGGTAAAAGTTTCAGCCATAAAGTGTTGCACGCCGAAGCTGCTCAGCATCGTACTTCTGACCGAAGAGAGATCATAACCAACACGTTTGTTCACTAATTCGGATAAGACTTCCTGACTAGGCTCTGTGACGTAAGAATTAGTTTTTGCGACCCAGCGCCGCATTCCATTTGGTAATGGGAAACATTCGATCAATCCGTCTTTTGGCAGGAAAACCACAGCATCATTTTGAAAGTCTGTGGTATCCTCAAAATCCCCCATAATGTAGGTGTCATCATATCTCTTCCCTGAATAATGGATAGATGCCTGCTGCCGCACCACACTGTTTTTCCCATCACACCCAATAAGCCAGTTCGTTGTGATTTGGCTGGTTTCATTTTGCCGGTTTGAATATTCGACTACAACAGACTTATTGTCTTCGTGATATCCCAGAAATTCTGCTCGTGTAATAAGTGCACTTTCATCCAGTTTGTTAAGTTCATTACGTAAGATCTTTTCAGTGGTGAATTGAGGACAGGCTAAAATATAATTATGAGGTTTGGAGCAATGTTCAAAAGAGATTTCACTAAGCATTTTCTCTTCCGTTAAAGCGAGGCCTTTTTCGATCTTCAAACCGGATTGCAGGAATGGTTTTGTGATTCCAAGTTCATCAAAAAGTTCAAGCGAAACGGGATGAATGCCTAAGGAACGGGAATCGGGAACTGGATCTGAGCGTTTTTCAATGATCTTACAGTCAATGCCTTTCTTGAGAAGGCATATAGCAAGAAATAATCCCACAGGCCCACCGCCAATAATTACAACTGGTATGTTATGATCTGTTTTTGTCATAGCTCAGTAATAATCTGAAAGGGAATACGCGCTTTACATTCCATCCGTCAGGTGTCAGTTCTTCGAGTTCATTCTTTGTAAAGCTTCGCTTGATCGAAGTAAGACCATCTTTGGTTATAAATGAATCTTTGAAAACCATCCGTGAAAAAATATTGAAGAGAAAATACCCGGCATCATTTCGTTCAATATCATTAAAACAGATTTTTTGAACTGCCAGCTCCCGGGCTTCTTTCAGGATCGTTAAGATCTGCTCATTCTTAAGGTGATGAAGCAGATGATTCGAGATCACAAAATCAAAACGTTCTTTTTTTTGTATGAGATCGGTACTGGAAGCATGTCTCCAATTAATCAGTCTCTCGGGGTATTTTTCTTGCACAAAATCTAAGGCTCTGCGGTCGGTGTCGATAGCGGTTATGTTAATTTGAATACCGTCTTTTTTTGCCCAGGTGGCTAATTTCACGGGAACATCCCCGCCGCCGAATCCAATGTCCAGTAAAGTGTAAGTACGCTTTTCGGCCATCAAAGGGAGTAACTCTCGTTTGTAGACCCATTTCCATCGGGAGAGAAGTTTGTTGATCAGCGGAAATTGCTGGTAAGTATTTTCGAGTAGCGCAGGATTGCAATCATCCCGATCCATTTCTTCAGCCAAATCAGGTTGCCGGCGGGATAGAAATGAAGGCATATCAGTCTGTTTATTTAGGTTTTTGAACGGTCATCATTCCGCTTTCAATGGTGAGTCCCGGTCCAAATGCCATAGATAAAATACGCTCGCCCTCATCCAGATCGGTATCAAATAATTCTTGCAAAACAAATAAAACGGTAGCACTGCTCATATTACCATACTCGGAGAGTACCTTTCGGGAAGCAGAGATCTTTTCAGAGTCCAGTTCTAAAGCTGACTCGATCTTATCTAAAATTGAACGTCCGCCCGGGTGTACTGCCCAATGATCAATTTCATTGGTGGAGAGTTGGTACTGATCATAAAGAGGCTGAACAGCAGCTTGAAGGTTTTCCCGGATGATATCAGGTACATAAGTTGAAAGCACCATATCGAACCCGGTATCTCCAATAGTCCATGCCATATCTTTTTCTCCCTTTGGTACCAAAGCAGAAGCAAATGTATTCATCTTAAAACTTTGCTTTTTAGGGGGCTTTGAAGAAACGATCATTCCTGCAGCACCATCAGCAAAAACCGATCCTGAGAGTAAATTATCGACATCATTCTTAAACTGAAAATGTAGCGTGCATAATTCGGCACTGACCAACAGCACCACAGCATCAGGATCAGAAATACAAAAGGACTGAGCCATTTTCATGGCGGGAAAGGCCGCATAACATCCCATAAAACCCACATGATAGCGTTGGGTTGATGGTTTAAGTTTAAGGGCTTTGACAACTTCATAATCGGGGCCCGGAGCGAAAAACCCGGTGCAGGAAACAGTTATGACATGTGTTATCTCATTTGAAAAAATATGAGGATTGTCAGCCAGTAATTTCCGGGCCGTGTCTACAAATAGTTTTTTAGATTCCCGTTCATAAACTTTATTTCGAGCAGCAGTTCCGGGATCATTTTTAATCTTTCCGTTAAAGAAAAGAGTGCCATTTTCGTTTGGCATAAAATCCTCAACCACAGAATGACGTTTTTCAATTCCCGACTGAGAATAGATTCGGTGTAATATGGCTTGGGTTTTACGGTCACTGCCGATATGCTTTTTCATGACCTCGCGTATATGTTGCTGATCACTGAAAAATGAGGGAACGGAAGTAGCTATGTCGTGAATGAAAACAGGCATAAAACAGAATAACAATTTGTGTGTGTTATCCAAACCCTTTGGCGCAGAAGTTCATTCAGCTTAAAACTAAGAGAATTAACGTTTGGTAAGTTTATTAAATCTGAAATTATGTAGGAATGCAGCAACGGTTAATCCACAGATCAACCCTATCCAAAGTCCTTCGGGGCCATATCCCAGGGAAATACCTAACATGTACCCGGCGGGAAATCCGATCAACCAATACGAAATGAAGTTTACGATCATAGGAATTCGAGTATCTTTTAATCCACGGAGTGCGCCAAAACCACCCACCTGAAGTCCATCTGAGATCTGGAATACAGCCGCCATAAATAGTAAAGAAATAGCAACCCCGGCAACTTCAACATCATCGGTATAAATACTGATAATGAATTTGGGTGCCAGGAAAAGCAACATGGCTGTCAGTGTCATTATGCCGGCGCAAATGGCGATCCCTATAAATCCGCGGAAACGTGCTTTCTCCATAGACCCTTGCCCGATGGAAATCCCAACCCGCTGAGAAATGGCCATAGAAAGGCCGAAAGGGATCATGAACATGGTAGCAGCAACGTTAATGGCAATTTGATGAGCCGCAGCGGCTTTAACACTTAAGGTTCCCATCAATAAACTAACGGTGGCAAATAACAGTACTTCCATCGTAGAGCTGATCCCATTTGGTACTCCAACCCGAATCAATTCACCGATATATTTCCATTCCGGACCGGATGTTCTGGCAAAGATATTAAAGCGTTTGAAAGGTTTGAAAGAAGCAGTGAATGAAATGAAAACAATGGCTCCAAATAAATTAATGATGGAAGTGGCGTATCCGGTACCGATAGCACCCAGTTGTGGAAATCCCAATTTCCCATACATCAGCACATAGTTTGCTCCTACGTTTAATACAAGGCTTACGGCAGCAATGTACATAGCAGGTTTGGTGACTGATAGTCCTTCACTGAAATAGCGAACCCCTGCATAGGCAAGTAGCGGCAGGATTCCCCAGGAAATAGCCTTTAAATAACCATCTGCAATGGGAATGATCTCAGGAGTAACCCCCACCAAATGCATTACAATGTCAAGATTTCTGATCAGAAAAAAAGTCGGAATGGCAAGCATCAGGATCAGCCAGAACATCTGTCGGGCACTTTTCCCGATCTCTTCAAATTTTCGGGCTCCTAAAAGTTGGGATACTACCGGATTCACGGCAATCAGTGTAGCCATGCAAAAAATACCAAGCGGCAGATAGATGGCATTCCCGATCGCAACCGCAGCCAGATCAAGGGCAGATAGATTCCCTGCCATAACGGTATCGGTGAAATTCAGCCCCATACGCAAAAGTTGAGTTGCGATAATAGGACTTCCAATGGCCATTAATTTGAGGCCTTCTTTCTTTATTTCTGGATAGGAGTTTTTCATAGCGGAAGGCACAAAAGGTACGGACAATAATTCACGAAATGTGAGAAAGTTTCACCAAAACATGAACCCAACCCTGCGTAGTAATACTTGGAAGGAAACGGAGCTTTTAAGCAAGTGTATTTATTCAGAAGTTTGTTCTTTGTGGGGAAGCCGTATGGTAAATGTAGTTCCTTCACCCGGTGTGGAAGTGAAGGAGATCTTCCCATTGTGTTCGCTGATGATTTTCTTGGTGATGGCGAGACCTAAGCCGGTTCCGCTGGATTTAGTAGAAAAATTAGGTACAAAGATCTGGTCTTTACTTCCTTCCGGAATTCCTTCCCCATTATCCTGAACAGTTATGTAAACGTCTTTTTTAGTTTCAAGGAGTGATGAACTTAGAATGACTTTGCCACCATCAGGCATGGCTTCGTGGGCATTTTTAACCAGGTTTACCAATACTCTTCGTAACTCATCTTTAACTCCGTGTACCCAAAGTTTGTTTTCACTGATCTGTGTTTTAATGGTCAATGATTCTTCAGCGGCATAAAGTTCTGCGATAGAAATGAGTAATTCATTTACTTCAACCGGGGCAAACTCCTGCTGGGTAGGTTGTGCGAATTTAGAAAAGTCGGAAGCTATTTTACTTAGTGATTCGATCTGCCCGATCATGTTAGAAGCAATTTTCTCAATATTGGGTTTTAGCACATTTAAGTCCTTCCCGGATGCTTTCAGCTGGCGCTCCAGATGCTGCAAGTTCAGTTTCATTGGGGTGAGTGGGTTCTTTATCTCATGCGCAACCTGTTGAGCCATCTCCTTCCAGGCGGCTTCACGTTCCGCTTTAGCCAAATCATCCTGCAGGTCTTTGAGTCGATATACCATCACATTATAGGCATTGGTGAGTGAGCCGATCTCATCCTGACTTTTAACGGGCAGAGTAGTTTCCAGGTCACCCCCGGAGATCTTTTTAAGTCCTTCCCGAAGTGCTTCAAGTGGGGAGGTTAGCTGTGTTGAAATAAAAGCTGCTCCGAGAATGAAGAGCCCAAAAATAATGACGTACAAACCAAGTAAATAACTGGTTGTAGAAAGAACCTGCTCATTAAATTTCGGAGCTTCTAAAAAAGTAGGAATACTTACAATACCGGAAATTTCACCATCTTCATTAAGCCACGGCTGGTAGCCGATCAGAAGTTCTTGATCACCCAATACCAGCCTTCGTGTAACCTGATTATTACCTCTGATATATATGGATTCGTATACATCCCAAGGCATTGATCTTGGGAGTAAATGCTGGCTGTATATCTGCCCTGTGGTAGATACCTGAATGAATTTATCCCTGTAAAGGGAGGCATCCGCATCCAAAGAACTGGTCAACTGGTTAAGAGGAATCTGGGAATTGTTTGCGGATGTTAGCTCATGCTCTGAAATGATCTCTGTCAAATTCTCAAGTTTATTCAAAAGCTGATCTTGTACTGAACTTTGGTTCTGGTGCTTGATGGCATAGTAGGTGGTGGTGATCAAAGCCATTAAGCAGATCAGTGATGCAAAAATAAAGCGGTCAATCAGTCGGTCTCTAAACCGTTTATTTTGACCCAGTATTTCTAAGTCTCTATTCCAGAAAATGGTGCCAAAAGCTATAAATCCGGCAATAAGTAAGGTAAAAAAGAAACGAAGTACCGAGAACAGATGATTATCAAATCCGGGGTCTTTGGTTGCAGTTCGAATGATCTGTTCATCTGAAGTTTTAATAAAGAGTTCCCGAATATTTTGGGAAGATAATTCAGAAACGCGAAAAACGATCGAATCTTGCTGAACTTGCTGCATAAGGTCACCGGGAAGGCGTACATAGCTTGGAAGTTCGAGTGGAGGCCCAACAATATTTCGTCGGGCAGTTCTCCCATTTATGTATTCCGTAATACTGATGGATGCATTCCAGTTCTCAGTATTTTCATAGGCAATTACTGCACGGAGTGGTTTTTCAAATTGAGGGCGTTCACGATAAACGGAGCATAAGATCCATCCTATTCTAAGACCGGTGTCACTTCGGTCATAGAGAGGGATCCATGCTCTGCGAAATGAAGAGTAGTTGGAGTTAGCTTCGTTTAGAGGGCGCTCTCTTACAATTGGGCGAAGATTATTTAGGCGGATCTGCTCTGCCTGAAATGGAATGATGAGTGAGCGCATATCAAAAGCGCGAGTCCATGCGGGTGAGTCAAGATTAGAAGAGTATTCACCAATGATCTCACCGTCATTATTCACCAACTGGGTTGAAATTGAAAACCGCTCCCATTCCTGAGTTATAAGACTTTGTGTTTGCTGTGTAAATAGATTTTCAACAAAACCAGGACGTTCGATAAGGTCCCGGGCGGTTATACTTGAAATGGATTGTTCTAAACTGCTTAATAGGTTCCTGGCGATTTGTTCCGCTTGGGTTGCCTCTTCATCAATAAATAACTGAGCCGACTGATCCATCTGCTCATTTAGCCGATCTGAATACCCTTTGAACATTGCGGTGTAAGAAAAGCATACCGCAACAAAACTATATAGTAAGAACAACCTTAATCTTGAGCCTTCCGAAATGATCTCAGGTTTATTATACGCCAATAAAACGGATAGCAGAATCACAATAAATAGTGTGATGGATACAAGAAATATCCAATCGAAAACTGATGGATAGGTATTGATCTTCATCAGCATAAACAGACCCGCAAAAAATCCTGTCAGCATCAAAGTTAGGGAAATGGGGAGGGCTTTGGCGCTGATATGGAGCAGAAACCAACCCAGAAGGGTAAGCAGAATGACAGCAGAGAGTGTTAAAATTCCGGAAAAAACATAAAAAGTAAGCGTATGCCAGGGGGGGAATATTTCAAGGTCCAGTACCGGAATGGAAGTTTGCAGAAACAGAGAATAAGTCTCAAAAAGAAGAAAGAAGATCAGGAGTGAGCTTAAGAATCCAAAAAAGAGGTCAATAAGGGGCAGGATAAAATTCGATCTGTGGTCTAAAGCAAGCTGTTCTTGAGTAAGTGGTTTGAAGGAAACAAGGGTGATTAGGGAAATAAAAGTTGCGTGAATGCAATATTTAAAAAGAGGAATGA
The DNA here is from genome assembly GCA_040904925.1 of Gracilimonas sp. GTDB lineage: Bacteria > Bacteroidota > Rhodothermia > Balneolales > Balneolaceae > Gracilimonas. The sequence continues at coordinate 37,080 of JBBDSP010000008.1, forward strand.
TGCTATTGGCATTTTCTCCTTCAATAATTCCAAACAGTTCGATCCAGCCAACACCGTACTCAATGTTGGAGAAAAAGAGCCAGGCTGATATGAGTGCAAATAGCTTAATGAGTAGAGAAACCCAGGTTTTTAATTCCTGAGAAACAGAGATCATAAATAATGCTAAAAGACAAATGAGTAGTACATAGAAAACCGCACGATATATAAAGAACTGATTTTCTCTGGATGCTTGATAGGTGGAGTAGTCTTGATCAAGAGTGTAAACTACTCCGGCTGAATCAACACTATGAGTTGCTAAAGTTGCGGAGAACTGCAGATCATGCGGAGGAGTCTCAAAAAAGTTAAACCGGACAGGGTAGTCAGATAAGTCTTGAAAAAGGCCGGCGGGGGATAATTCTGAAGAATCACCTATGGGTAAAATATTTTCTTGCTGGATCTTCTTCCTTGTCAATAGGTAGTAAGTAATAACAGAGTCGCCTTTTTCAACATTAAAAGCTGCATTATAGCTTAAAAAGGTTACGTTGTTATTTCTCTCAATAAAGATGTGGGCGCCTGAGTTTTGAGGAGCAATATTTTCAGGTAATTCGCGAGCCCCAAAATCTGACCAAAGAATGAGTTCTTGGTTCTTGAAAAGAGACAATCCCCAAAAATCATAGTTATCTTCGACTTCGTTACTGATTTCCTCTAAGGATGTATTTTCTGATAACTGCTGCTTTGTGTAGCTCAGAAATTGGTTGCTCTGATGCAAAAAATCAGCCTCAAACATTGAAAATTTCTGAACAGCACTGTTGATAGATTGGCGTGCAAGTTCAGCACGCTCTGTTTCATTCAGAGCATCCTGCTCTGCCCACATCTCAAAAACCCCATAGCTTAAAGCAGTAAGGGTGAACAGGAAAGCAAAAGTCCGGGTCTTATTTCTTATAAAAGATTTCAAGATAGCATAACTCATAAGTTGAGGACGAATATGAGCGTAAATTAACGGCTAATCAAGTTCGGTATTTGACCGTCAGGTTTTCCCGCTAAAACTAATGCGATAGCTTCGGCTGCAAGCATACCGATGGCCTCTCTGGTTTTGTGAGTGGCACTTGCAATATGAGGGAGCAACAAAGTATTAGGTGCACTGATTAATTTTGGATGGACTTTGGGCTCTTCTTCAAAAACATCTAAGGCAGCTCCTGCTATAACCCCTTTGTGAAGTGCTTCTGCTAATGCAGGTTCATCAATTACAGCTCCGCGCGAAATATTTATGAGCAATGCGTGTGAGGGCATCATTTGCAGAAGCTCTTCATCTACAAGGTGATGGGTCTCTTTCGTGAGTGGGCAGTTTAGACTAAGTGCATCACTTTCGCGAACCAATTCTTTATGATCAGCTATGTAAGTAGCATCCAGTTCGTCTTCAATTCCAGGTGAAACCCGGCTTCGGTTGTGGTAGCTGATATCCATTCCAAAGGCCCGGGCCCGGTGAGCAAAAGCCTGTCCAATTCTCCCCATTCCAATGATGCCCAGTTTTCGTCCACGAAGTTCCATCCCTAAAAAACCAAGAGGTTCCCATCCGGTAAAGTTGCCATCTCTCAGGTACTCTTCAGCTTCTTTAAATTTACGGGAAAGAGCGAGCAACAGTCCCATGGCATAATCACCGCAGGCTTCCGTCAATACATCCGGGGTGTTGGCTACTTTGATGCCTAGTTTATTAGCCGCTCCTACATCAATATTATCATAGCCCACTGCAAAATTCGCTACGATCTTCAGTCGTTCACCTTTTTGTAAAACTCTTTTGGTAACCGGAGTGGAGAGCATACACAGAAGAGCATCATAATTGTGAATATCTCTGATCAGTTGCTTTTCAGATTGATAAGTTCCCTTGTCTGCTACAGTAACATGCCCAATATCCTTTAGATAAGAAATAGCTTTCTGGGGGATGGGTTCAGTTATAAGGATATTCGGTAATGGAGAACTCACGTGGCGTATCTAGGATTCGTCGGTGTCTTTAATATGAGTTACTTTTGCATCATTCCACATGCGTTCAATTCCATAGAAATCTCTCTTTTCTTTGCTCATAACATGTACAACGATATTTACAAAATCCAGAATGATCCAGGAACGGCCTTGGAGCCCTTCTTTTTTCCAGGCTTTTTCGTCCATTTTCTCGAGGAGGTCTTCTTCAATAGCATCAGCTAAAGCTTTGACCTGAACGTCTGAGGTACCATGACAAACAACAAAGAAATCGGTAAGTGTAGTGAGCTCAGAAACATCCAATATCGTAATATCTTTACCTTTTCGGCTGAGCAAAGCTTCCGTAATTATTTCAACCATTTCCTGAGAGTCAGGAATATCATCGGAATAGGAGTTTTGAAATTGTTGTTTAGTAGGTTCCTTAATATTTGTCATAAAATTCAATCTGTATTTAGTTTTTCATAATCGTGGCCAATAATTACGCTCACGTCTAGATAAAAGTCTGGTGAGGATTCCTGTATAACATTTTGTTCAGGAACTCCCAGGGCATTAGCAACCCGGTAAGCATTGTCCATGACTCCGCTTCGAGAAATTATAATGGTCTCTTGCAGGTCAAACGATTCAAAATTTCCGGTCTCAACTACATCAAATCCATTTGAGCGGAGAAGACCGGTATAAGCATTTGCTATTCCTGAAACACCGCAGCCGTTCAGTACTTCTATCTGAATGATCTCACTAATAAGTTCGGATTGTAACTCAGCTCTCTCATTAAAGATCCGCGGATATATAATACGTGTGAAAAGGGCGGCTATTAAAAGTATCAAAAGGACACTCAGAAAACCGATTGCGGCATTTAAATAAAGTTCGTTGGTATCGGTCTCTTTCTTACTGCTTGTCTCTGTCATCAACTATGATTTATAACTAATACCAAGGGTTGTACCTGTCATAACCATACATTCCATAGCCCTGATTGAAGTATCCGTAATTGCGGGGAAGTTGTTGATATTGAAAGCGGATATGAGCATTATCACTGATCTGGTAATTCAATTCTGCATTTCTGACGATAACTTCACCGTTAAGGTTGTTATTGGTATTCACCATATCAGAACCCCCGAATGGAGAGTGAAGAAAAGAAATATCTACACGGCCGGTCAGGTCTTCTGAGAATGCAAAGTTGAGCGTATTTGTGTAGGAGTTTACGTTTTGATATGAGCCACCTACCGCACCAAAATTCATAGAATAGGAGTGGCTCATTGATACATTATTCTGGAAGAAATTATTCAGCCAGTTTTGTACAGTAGGAACTTGAGTATTAACTATTGGACCGGAAAACTCATAGGATTTAGAAAGATTCTCACGCAGTTGTGCCGATAATTGAGTGCTCAATAATATTGCAAAAACGAAAGTTGTAATAAATAATTTTTTCATAGTGCTCACTTAATTTGTAATTCAACGCAAGAGCATCCCTTTAAGTATAACGAATTGGGCTTTAATAATAAACAACAGACAATAGGTGGTTAGATTGAAATCACTTAAAAAAAAGTATATCTTAATCAACTTTGCAACAGTACCGTAAAACCTATTAAAAAGCTACATGAAGCTCACCGATTTTAAATTTGAGACCGACGATTTTAATATACCCGAAGAACCGCTGAAAAAAAGAGATTCAGCAAAATTAATGGTTCTGAACCGGGCTGAAAAAACAATTGAACACACCACTTTTTCAGAGATCCATAAATACATCAATAAAGATGATGTAATGGTCTATAATAATACCAAAGTTTTTCCTGCACGGCTGCACGGTAAGAAAGAAAAAACAGAGGCCGATATCGAAGTATTTTTGCTTCGTGAGCTGATGCCCGAAAATATGTTATGGGATGTTTTGGTTGAGCCGGCGCGCAAGATCAGAATTGGTAACAAGCTTTATTTCGGAGAAGAGGATGAAGAGTTGATGGCAGAAGTGGTAGATAACACAACTTCTCGTGGTCGGACAATCCGTTTTTTATATGAAGGGCCAAATCAAGATCTGTATGACCGATTGGATGAGCTTGGTAAAATGCCTTTGCCTCCATATGTAGAAAGAGAGCCGGTTGAAGAAGATAAGGAACGGTACCAATCAATTTTTGCAACGGAACGTGGAGCGGTCGCGGCTCCAGCTGCAGCAATGCACTTCACTCCTGAATTAGTTGAGAAGATCAAAAAGAAAGGCGTAGAGTTCTTGCCTACTACCCTTCACATCGGCTGGGGGATTTTCAGAAATGTTGAAGTGGAAGATCTTACCAAGCACCGTATGGATTCTGATAATTATTTTATTTCAAAAGACACCTCCGATAAGATCAATGCTACTCTGAAGAAGAAAAAGAACAGAGTTATTGCGATCGGTTCCAGTGCTGTGCGTACTATTGAAACCAGTGTTATGGCAAGTGGGATGTCGAAAGAGGGTACCGGGTGGACAGATAAATTTATCTACCCGCCTTATAACTTTAAGATCACTGAAGGGATCATCACAAATTTTCATCAGCCTGAGTCAACCCGACTAATGCTGGCTGCGGCTTTTGCAGGTTATGACTTCCTGATGGAAGCTTATGAGGAAGCCAAAAAAGAGAATTACCGGATGTTTTCTTTCGGTGATGCAATGCTGATCATATAATATGTCTAAACTGTCGGTCATAATACCGGCGGCAGGGTCGGGCGTGAGAATGGGATCTGATATCCCCAAGCCTTTTTTAAAGGTTGGGGGAAGATCTATTCTAGAACACACCATGGCAAAATTTTTAGAAGTACCCGATCTCGTACAGATTATTATTGCAACTTCTGAAGAACACTTTTCTGAGGTCAAAGCAATGTTTGAAGGAACCTCTAAAAATGTAGAATTCAAAGTAGTAGAAGGTGGAAGGGAGCGGCAATTTTCCATATATAATGCCCTCAAAGAGGTTTCGGTTCAAGCAGAATTAGTTGCAGTTCACGATGCAGTTCGTCCTTTTATACGTCCGGAATTGATCATCGAGTGTTGTCGGATTGCTGAGAAACACGGAGGTGCCGTTTTGGGCGTGCCTGCAAAAGACACCATTAAAGAAGTTGAGGGTGATAACTTGATATCAAATACTCCGGATCGTTCTGTTTTATGGCAAGCTCAAACGCCACAGGTCTTTCAGAAAAAACTTTTGATGGAGGCATATGAGTCAGCTCTTGAAGACAATATAGTGGGAACTGATGATTCTTCACTTGTAGAACGAATTGGCGGTGAAGTTCAAATGGTGGAGGGTGATCGGGAAAATCTTAAGATTACCTATCCGATCGATTTTAAGATCGCAAAGTTAATTTTTGAGGCTTAGTTATGAAAGGCATAAGAATTGGATATGGATATGATGTGCATCAATTTCAAAAAGGAAGAAAACTAATATTGGGTGGCATTGAAATTCTCCATGACAAAGGATTGCTTGGTCATTCTGATGCCGATGTTCTCCTGCATGCGATCACCGATGCATTATTAGGTGCCTTGGCTATGGGTGATATAGGAGCCCATTTCCCTGATACTGATGAAGCTTACAAAGATGCTGATAGTAAGATTTTGCTAAAAAAAAGCTATGCGCTTGTTAAGGAGAAGGGGTATGAGTTGGGTAATCTTGACGCAACAATTATTGCTGAGAAACCTAAACTCAGGCCATATATAGATGATATTCGAACTTGTATAGCCAAAGACCTTCAGTGCTCTGTTGATGATATTTCTATAAAAGCAACGACATCAGAACAGATGGGATTTGCAGGGCGCGAAGAAGGAATGATTGCCCAGGCGGTAGTGCTTATTAATAAGATTGAGTAATAATGGCCGATCAAGTTGTACAAAGCATTATAGAATGGATCAATGTGGTTCCGCCTATTGTAATATACCTCATTTTTTTTGGGGTGGCATATATTGAGAATTTAATTCCGCCTATGCCCGGAGACGTATTAGTTGCTTTTGCCGGATATTTAGCAGCTGAAGGGGTGATTAGGTTATTCCCTGTTTGGAGTTTGACGATCATCGCATCTGTTGTAGGATTTATGACAATGTACTGGCTGGGGTATAAGTGGGGCGAGCAAATTGAGAGTAACAAAGAGGGGCATTTTATACTTCGATTTATTCCTTACAAATATTTTAGAAGAGGCAGATTGTGGATGAGCAGATGGGGGCAGGGAGTTGTTATTGCGAACAGGTTTTTAGCAGGAACGCGATCAGTCATCTCGCTCACAGCAGGCATATCTCGATTGAATGTTATCCCTACAACTTTGAGTTCGCTGATCAGTTCAATTTTATGGAATAGCCTCTTAATTGGGATGGGGTGGGTTATACGAGATAACTGGCCGGTGATCGGAGAATACTTATCCAATTATGGAAAAGTTATTTTAGGCTTAATTGTCTTGTTCATAGCTGTTAAAGCTTATTTTTGGTACAACTCAAAGAAAACATCGGCAAAAGACCGAAAAGAGTGAAAGTTTTTAACAAAAGTATATTGACAATCAAAGCAATCATACTTAATTTTGAAGTCTTTCGCGAAAAGCCAGTGTAGCTCAGTTGGTAGAGCAACGGTTTTGTAAACCGTCGGTCATCGGTTCGAATCCGGTCACTGGCTCAGCGGATATTTGATTTATTGATCTGGGGAGATACCAAAGCGGCCAACTGGGGCAGACTGTAAATCTGTTGTCGTAAG
>JBBDSP010000009.1:0-43537 GCA_040904925.1 Gracilimonas sp.
CTGTTAGCATAGATCGGAACGTATCACTAAATTTTAACCGGACAACAGTGATTTTGTTTATCAAAGTTAGTTTGACTATTGGTGGGAGGGGTATTACCTTCAAAACCTGTTGTTTGACTACAACCTATTCCTATTGTAATCATCATTAAAATTAAACAGACATAGAGAGTTTTATTTGCATTCATAATTTTATGTGTTTGTTATATGTTAAAAAAAGAAAGTATTCGCACTTCTAAACTCAATCTTTTCAACTACAAGAGCATTTAACCTTAAAATTGTTACAAAATAAAAAGTTATGAACTTGTTTAAACTGCTACTATGTGTACTTTCATGCACGGTAATTTTGGGTTGCGGAACAAATTCTGACCCCAAAAATCTCGCCGGGCAATGGCAGGAAAGAGGATTGCACGATTTTGAGATTGGAACCTTAGAGCTTGCAGAGGGTCAGATATTTGTGGGAAGCAACGTAGACATTTATAAAGGCGACTGGACAAGCGGAAATATTCAATGGGAAACACTTGATTTTCAAATTAACAGTGATACCTCTCAAATAAGAAAACTATTATATACCAATGGTATTTTATATTCATTGTTGAGAATGCAAATTGATTACTTTGATCTTCACGAAGAGTATAAAGTTCTATATAAAACTGAAAATTTAGACGGGACATGGAGACCAGTAAACATTATACTTGAAGGACAAAATAAACCTTACGTATTTAATAACATTGACGGACTAAAAGATGACTTAGTGTTATATGGTGAGGCGGGCTATATCTTTAAATCTGATGCTGAGACTGAGAACTGGGCCAATCTATCAGAAGATGCAGTAGTTGGACATTCAAATTTCCTTTATGTAAGCAAAGAACATCCCCACCAAATTTGGACAGGCGGTAGCATGGCAATAACAACCCCTTACCTTTCCAAATCATCAGACGGGGGAGAAACGTGGACAAACCTAAACCAGAAACTCTCCGGAAGCAATTCCGGCATGTCTGTATATTCTGCTATCTTAGCTCCTGAAAATGAACAGGTGGTATTAGCCGGAACGGGTTCGGCTATCCAAAAATCAACAGACGGGGGAGAAACATGGGAGATAGTATTAACCGGCAAGGTTATAAAGTCATTTAAAAACAGCCTGGTCAATCCTAATCGAGTGTATGCGACCGGCTATTCGGTATCGGAAAGCGGCCTTTTTGTAGCTATATCGGAAGATTACGGAGACACCTGGGAAGTAATAGAGTACGAAAACGGCCCCGCTGATGTCGAAACCAACGAACTAAAAATTGCCCAGCAAAATGGGTATGATGTCCTCTTTTTTGCCACCAACAATGGAGTCTACTCTTACACCGTCGACTTATAAAAATTTTTGGGGGTTTTTAATACTCTACTCGAATCTGTTCGAAGGCAAATCTTTTCACATCAAGATCCCTGTTTAGGGCTACCAGCTCGCCTGTCTCATTCACCCCAAGAAATTTGTATTCGCCATCCAGCTTTTCTCCATTCAGTGTCAAGCCGGTCCACTCCCCGAACCCAATCATAGCCCGATTAATATCCTTCACCAGGCCTGAATTAAATTGATTCCACAGCCGATACCGGTATTCAATATTTTGAAGGATCTCCGCCAGTAAGTTTTCTCTCGAAATTTCCCGGGATGATTCTTTTGAAATGGAAGTAGCACTACCCGCCAATTCGTCCAAAAAGTTCCGTTGATTCACATTCAACCCAATTCCCACCACAATACGTTCAAGATTATTTCCCGAAAATTGAGTCTCGGTCAATATTCCGCATAACTTTTTCCCATTACTCAAAATATCATTCGGCCATTTGATCATAGTTCCGAGATCTGCCGATTTATTGATCGCATCTCGTACCGCCAGCGCACAAGTCAAAGTAAGTAAGGTAAAGCGTTCGGCTTTCTTTGGTTCAAAAATAAGGCTGAACGTGAGATTCTGCCCCTTTTCTGTTGTCCACTTACGCTCATATTGCCCCCTCCCCCCGGTTTGATGATCGGTCAGAATCAAACTACCATGCAAGGGGGAATCTTCCCGCACCTTTTTGGCAAAAGAATTGGTAGAAGGCATTTCCTCGAAAAAATAAAAGCTACGCCCCAACCAGGACGTAGCCAACTCTTTTTCAAAAAGCTCAGAATCAAACAAAATGCGGTATTGAATTAATAATGATCATTTTAAGATATCATTAAAAGTAAAATAATCACTGTAATGTTCCGCATATAAAATACAGTCGTTATTTCCCGACAACCACCACCGAATCTTCAGTACCGAATTGGTTCGCTACATATTTGTCGGCAGCATCATCATTTTCCCAACGCTCACCGTCAATGTAGTATTTGAATTTATACTCATTTTCAGGTTTTAGTCGGAGCGTTATTTCCCAGGAACCTTTTTTCCTTTCGAGCTTATCTGCTTTAGTGGCCCAGTCATTGAAATCACCTGCTACTGCAACTTCCTTATTTGCCCATTCAGCAGGTACGTTCAGGGTTACTTTACAAATTGTTCGTTTTGGGGTGAATTCTTTGGTGATCATGATAAGAATATTATTTCGATGAGTGAGTGAGACTCCATGATACTTATATAATTGAATGGATTCAATTTTTTTATTAAAATAAAAATGACAGTTGATATATAATGACTTATTTATTTAATAATTTAATAATATTTCTTAATTAAATATATATTAAAAGCGTTTCCATAACTAAGCTTATATAAAGGTTATACTCATTTAGTTAACTAATTAATACCCAAATGCTATTAAACTTTTAAGCATCTGCATATTTCAACCTAATCCAAGACAAGCTGTCTGCTTTTTGACTGTCAATAATCGAATGGCAAGATATTTGTAACCATAACGTTCAAACAGTTGAACGGCCTTAATTATAAGGTTAACTTCATGTCTGCACTTTAAATAAGTTATTAGAGCACCAGTATTATATTATGATAGATTTATTAGATAAGATCGGCAGAACCATTACTAAAGTTTTTGGTTCTAAAAGTGAAAAGGATATTAAGAAAATTCAGCCTATCGTAGATCAGATCAAGAGCTACGAGGATGCCATTAAGCAACTCAGTGATGACGAGCTGAAAGCTAAAACCGAGGAGTTCAAGCAAAAGATAAAGGATGCCACTGCCGATACGGTTGCTGAGATCAAAGAAATCAAAGAGCAATTAGATGATATTGAAAACCTAAATCCCGGCGAACACCGGGAGATGGCAGAATACCTTGATGAGCTCGAACAACGAGAGCTTGATATCATCGAAGAAATATTGGATGAGATTCTCCCCGAAGCTTTTGCGGTGCTCAAAGATACCTGCCGTCGATTTGTCGGGAAATCGTGGAAAGTGGGTGGCAATGAAACCGTCTGGGAAATGATCCCATATGATGTGCAGCTAATTGGTGCCATTGTACTTCATCAGGGTAGAATTGCCGAGATGAAGACCGGTGAAGGTAAAACCCTTGTCGCCATATTCCCGGCCTACCTGAATGCACTTGCCGGCAAAGGCGTGCATATAATTACCGTTAATAATTACCTTGCGATGCGTGATGCCGAATGGAATGAGCCGATCTTCAATTTCCATGGGTTGCACGTAGATTGTGTAGATCGCTATCAGCCCAGCACCGAGCCGCGACGTAAAGCTTACAAAGCCGACATCACTTACGGAACAAACAACGAGTTTGGATTTGATTACCTCCGTGATAATATGGTAATCGAACAGCAACAGCTTGTACAGCGCGAGCATCACTTTACCATTATTGATGAGGTGGATTCCATTCTGATCGATGAGGCACGTACTCCGCTTATCATTTCAGGACCGGTTCCACAAGGCAACAAATCTGATAGATATGTTGAGATGAAGCCCAGAGTTGAATCATTGGTTCAGGCTCAAAAAAAATTAGTAGCCAACCTTGTTTCTGAAGGCAAGAAATTACTGGAGGAAGGCGATGAAGAAAAAGCAGGTCTTGCCCTTTTCCGTGCAGTTCGCGGTTTCCCAAAGAATTCACAGTTGAGAAAGCTTCAGCAAGATCCAAAGGTTCAGAAACTAATTCAAAGTACCGAGTCATTTTATCTTCAGGATAATGCCAAAAACATGCCTGTTGTTGACGAATACTTGTACTATGCAGTAGATCCAAAAATGAATTCCATCGAGATGACCGAACAGGGTCAGGAATTCATCACCAAAAAAGGGGAAGATAAAGAGTTTTTTGTGATCCCGGATCTGGGTGAAGAAACAGCCGTCATTGAAAAAGAAGTCGAAGAGCTTGAGAAAGAGCGGATCGAAGAGATCGAAAACAATGACGAGTTCAGCGATGAGTACAAAGAGAAGAAAATAGACGAAACCAAACAGGAGATCCGGCAGGAACGCGAAAAGAGATTCAATGAACTTCACCGCAAGTTTGCAGAACGCGGTGATCGTATCCATACCGTAAACCAGCTATTGAAAGCATATACTAATTTTGAGCGGGAGGAAGAATATATCGTTCAGGATGGCAAAGTTAATATCGTGGATGAGCACACCGGACGTGTACTTTCCGGCCGCCGTTACTCTGATGGATTACACCAGGCCATTGAGGCGAAAGAGGAAGTAAAAGTTGAGGCTTCCACTCAAACCTATGCCACCATCACCCTGCAGAATTATTTCCGAATGTATAACAAGCTGGCCGGTATGACCGGTACGGCCGAAACGGAAGAGGGTGAATTCAACGAGATCTATGAACTCGATGTGGTCGTCATTCCCACCAACAAACCTATTGCACGTGATGACAAGGAAGATCTCGTATTCAAAACCAAGCGTGAAAAGTTTAACGCAGCCATAGAAAAAATTCAAGAGTACCACGACAAAGGCCAGCCAGTATTGGTTGGTACTACCAGTGTGGATGTGTCTGAAACTATGAGCCGGATGCTGCAGCGAGCCGGCATTCCTCACAACGTATTGAATGCTAAGCAGCATGCCCGTGAAAGTGAAATTGTGAAACAAGCCGGTGAGATCGGTGCCGTAACCGTAGCCACCAACATGGCAGGTCGTGGTACTGACATCAAACTTGCCAAAGGTGTGAAAGAAAAAGGCGGCCTTGCCATTTTAGGCACGGAACGCCATGAGTCCCGCCGGATTGACTTGCAGCTTAGAGGTCGTGCCGGGCGTCAAGGTGATCCCGGTGAAACTCAGTTTTATGTTTCCCTGGAAGATGACCTGATGGCTATGTTCATGTCAGATCGTGTTGCCAACGTAATGGACAAGCTCAGTTTTGAAGAAGGTGAGGTTATCACCCACCCATGGATCACCAAATCTCTGGAACGTGCTCAGAGCAAAGTTGAGCAGAATAACTTCAGCATTCGTAAGCGACAGCTTGAATATGATGATGTACTCAACAATCAGCGTAACGTAATTTATGCGCGTAGAAAGCACGCTCTTTCCGGAGATCAGCTGCGAACCGATATCATGGATATGCTCGATGATCTTATTGAAACTCTGGTTCAGGAGCACATAGCCGCCGGTGATTATGAGGGGCTTCATGAAAATATCCTCAGACACATTGCCGTAGATGTAGAATTCGACAAGGAAAAATGGTTTAAAATGAATGAAGATGATCTGAAAGACATGATCATCAATAAGGCATTAGAGATCTATCGCCAGAAAGAAGAACGTATGGCGAAGCCGCTTTACCAGGTTATGAAGCGTATCAATGAATCCAACCCCGACAACCGCCCGGACAAAGTACAGGTGATATTCACTGATGGAATTCGCCGCATGCGTATTGTGGTAGATGTAGAATCTGCCCTTGAAAATGAAGGGCGTGAAGTTGCACGCTCTCTTGAGAAAAGCGCCATCCTCTCTATCATCGATCAAAAATGGATGGAGCATTTACGGGAACTGGATTCTGTAAAAGAAGGTATTGGGCTTCGGTCATTTGCTCAAAAAGATCCACTGCTTGAATACAAGCGTGAAGCTTTTGATATGTTCAAGATGCTTTTGGATGACATCAATCAGGAAGCCATTTCACTTATCTGGAAAGCCGTTCCTGAAGTGCAGGCCGAAGATTCTAAGCTTGAAAAAGCTCAGAAACAGAAATCCCGATTTGACACTTCTTCGATGGAAACCCAACACGCCGATTCTACCGGAATGGGATTGAAAGCCCCTGCTCCTCAGCAAGGAGGACAAAAACCTCAGGGTGGCAAAGCCAAACGCCAACCGGTTGAAGTTGCAGATGAACCCGGCCGAAATGACTATGTCACCGTTCAGAATATGAACTCAGGTGAAACCAAAGAAGTGAAGTGGAAATACGCCAAGCGAATGGTTGATGAAGAAGGCTGGATCCTGGTTGAGAAATAATAAATTCCTCAGGGTATCATAAGACCTCGAAGCTTTTACTGCAAGGCTTTTAGACGCCGCAAGGGTTGCTATATCTTTCTCACAGACAACCAGTAGCGGCGCATTGCAATGCGCCGCTACTGGTTTACAGGTAACATTATACTATGTACCTATTAATTTTTTCGCTATGTTTATGCCCGTATTAAAACCAACAATACATACGTGGAAGTTTTAGGGATCGACATTGGAAGTTATGGCATCAAAGGTGCCATTGTGGATACTGAAAAGGGAGAGATCGTATCCAAGAAAAGAACCACAGATAAAATTGAGGATACCCGCCCGCACAAACTCATCTCCAAGCTCCATAAAGTGGTCAAGAAATTTGAGTGGGACGGCCCGATCGGATGTGCTTTCCCTGCTGCTACCAGCAAGGGAATTGTACTTTCCACAACACGTATGGACCAAGGCTGGGTTGATGCCGATGCCGACCATCTCTTCACTGAGATCACAGGTTGCAATGTCAGCGTAATAAATGATACCGATGCTGTTGGTTTAGCTGAAATGAATTTTGGTGTAGGCAAAGCCCAGCGGGGAACTGTTATTGTATTAACCGTTGGAACAGGAATTGGGTCTTCTATTTTTGTGGACGGCACCTTAGTTCCTAATACCGAACTCGGACAAATTGAGATCAAGGGAATCAGCATTGAGGAACGAGCTTCAAATCGGGTTCGTAAGGAAGAAGGGATACGGAAAAAAACCTGGGGAAAACGTCTGCAATTGGTTCTCGAACAATATGAACGGTTATTTCACCCCGATCTTTTTATTCTTGGCGGACAGCTTTCCAAAAAAGCCGATAAAACCTTTCCATATATCAAGATCAAAACCAAGTTCAAGGCTGCAGATCTTTTAAATAACGCCAGTATTGTAGGAGCTGCTTATTACGCGGCTTCTGTTCAGATCAAGAATAAAGAGTTCTATCGGTAAGGCTACTGATTAGAATGCAGCGCTATCCGATTCCCTTCGCTGTCAATGATAACGGCCATGTAGCCATTATCTTCGGTAATAAGACGTTTTGGGATGGTGATCCTTCCACCGGCATCTTCAACACTATCCAATACTTGTTGCAGATCCGGATTGGCATTTAGATATAATAACGGACCCTGAGTTTCACTTGGCACATACCAATCATTATTTTTAACGATAGCTCCTCCAACCGTTCCACTTGTAGCAGGGAAGAGAGCCATTTTTAATCCATCACCGATATCCAATGTGGGCATCTCAAAGTTGAAAATAGCTTCGTAAAAATTTTTAGCTCGATCTATATCAGAAGCAGGTATCTCAAACCAGTTTATGGCATTATTCATTAGCTGTATTAAAACTCCATGTTAATTAAATCATTGCCCGATAGTAGCTTATCATCATATGAAATTCAAGAGCGGGCTTTTTCAAGAAGCAGATTGAGTTGCTCTGCTTCCTCTTCAGAAAGAAGGTCAAACTTTCGGTTTAATTCTGTCTGTCGATCTTCGATCTGCGCTAATAACCTAAGTCCTTCATACTTTATAAACACCTGAACCAGTCGCCCATCCTTTGGGTCTTTTCGCTTACGAACCAATTCCTTGTCGATCAATCGATCTACTAATCGGGAAGTATCCGAACTTTTGTCGATCATTAAAGCCTGTATCTCTTTGGTAGACATCGGGTCGTTATTGGCTTGCTTTAAGATCCTGAGAATGGAAAGCTGTTGCTGTGTGATGTTGAATTCGTCCAGGAAATCCCTAAGAGCTAAACGCATCCATACTTCTGTTTTAAAGATATTATTCCGAAGCTTCTGCCAAACCGAAGATTCGGTTTCAGTCAGAGTTGAAGAGCTCATAATAAGATAGTTCGTTGCAGGTGATATTAATTGACATTAATATAATGTCTGAACATCAATGTTCAAACTATATAAGTCCAAAAATTATATAATCATCCTACACAATTCACACAGCGGGTAGTGTGCGGCATATATTCCAGCCGGCCAAAAGGAATCTCATCTCCACACTTGGTACAGATACCAAAGTTATCAGACTCAGAGTTCTCCAGCGCTCTCTCTAACTTTTTGAGCTCCTGCTTCTTTTCTCTCAGGGAAGACTCATTGATCGTTTTATTGTTGATGGCGTCCATGCGCGAAACT
This sequence comes from Gracilimonas sp., assembly GCA_040904925.1. Lineage (GTDB taxonomy): Bacteria > Bacteroidota > Rhodothermia > Balneolales > Balneolaceae > Gracilimonas. Next base: position 8,500 of record JBBDSP010000009.1, read on the forward strand.
CTTCCTATAGAAGCATCTAAAGGAATAGGCTTTACCAGTTCTTTAAGCTCTTCGATCTCTTCCGTGGTTTCTTCGATGCGGGAGGTGATAATCTTGATCAGTTTTTTCTTTTCTGTATTTGTCATGCTTTAAGATAGTAAACTAAGATACGTCTAACCAACACATCATCCTTAATTGGAAAAGGCTGCCGAAGCAGCCTTTAAGTTTTTACTGATCATTTTCAGCATGATCAATGAGTTGCCATAATTCACTTCTCACGATCTCGCGAGTAGCGTATATAGCTTCAAACATTTTATTGATATCAGTACCGGGCATAACGCTTCTGATGATATCGTTGGTAAATCCATACTCTATATCATTGAGTTCTTCGTAGTAGTCTGCCGTAACAAAATTATACTGATAATTGGTCCCGCCGGGTTTCAACAACGAGTAAGTACGCCAGCTATACATATCTCCATTTTCTATTCTGGCTTCATGCAGGGGACGTGCCATATCATTTTCAAGTGTGATATATTCGGCTTCTTTACCGGGATTCACCATCATGTAGTTCATTACCGTATATAAACCGGGTTTTTGCCCTGATGTATTCATGATGCCGGCTTCTGTTTGCCAAAGTTCCGAAAACTGATGCGTAGCGATGTCAAGGTTTTGCATCGTAACCTCATCCGGCATTTCAGCTAATGTTCTCCTCATGTGTTCATTAGCTTCAACTACTGAATTTAACTCTTCAAAAGTGGTTATTACTACATAATTATAATCTCCGGCCTGTCCACCGGGATATGCAACTCGATAAAAGTACCATCCGGTCATTTTACCTTCATCAATTTCATTCCTATAAAGAGGTTTCCACTTTGATTGAATCAACTCTTCATATTCAGCATAGTTCTCTGCTTCAACCTTGAGATAATCAACATTGAGATATGCGTTTTCCTGGGTTTGTGAGTAGCTAAACCCGATTAAAAACAACGCTAGCATACAGGTAAGCGATATGGTCCTTATCATGACATCCTCCCCATTAATTATTACGGATTATATGCCTACAATCTAACACAAAACCGCAGAAATTCAAGTCTTTACGCCACTTAAAGCAACAAGAAAAGCTTCATTGCCCTGCTCTTTTAGTCAGAAATCAACGACTCCGCCCTATCTTTCCCTAATATCGAATGTGCTCTTTTAGGTGTTCTCTGAAGCTGCTTCTCGTAAGCCTCATGAGCTTTACTGTAATTTTCCAGCTCCATCAACACGTCACCCAACAACTCCCAGGAAGGCTTAATGATAACAGGTGGACCAAAATCTATTGGCAGGGCAGACTCAGCCTCCACAGTCTCTTGCAGTAACTGCAATGCTTCTTTGGCATTTCCTGCTTCCAACATTATCAAACTTAGAATTTGATCTCTTTGAATATTCCGCTCTTTACTTTCCGGAGTTTCCTTAATTTTATCAAGGTTTTGACGAGCTTCCTCCATATCCCCCATCTTGATAGCTGATAATGCCGTTGCAAACAAATAATTGACGGCAGCCCCGTTATCGGTTTCATATTCAGCGGCCCATTCTTCGGCGGCAGGCCATACTTCCGACTCTATAATTTGATGTCCTCTCATAACAGAAAAGTGCCATTTTTCACTAGTTGTTGGCTCTTTCTTGATTCGATCGTAGCACGTTTGCAGTACCTTTCTCGCTTCTTCAGTTTTACCCTGCTGCAAATACCCATACTGCAACCACCAGGTATAGTGGCCACAAACAGTGGGTTGCTCGCCAAGCTCTTCTTGACGAGTCTGTTGAACATCGCGAGCCACAATATTGGCATCAATTACATCCTCCCACATTCCCAAAGCCAGAAAAATATGAGAGGTCATATGCTGGGCATGAGCGGCAGCAGGAGCAATTTTCGAATATGCTTTTGCCATAGGCAAGCCCAGCGGAGCGTGTACAGGATCATCAAAAGAGTGAATAAGGTAATGAGCTGCACCGGGATGATCCGGATTTTCATTCCATACATCAAATAATTCAGCCGCTGCCTTCATGTAAGTCCCATAGTCACGTCCTTCGTGGGCACTTCCCAAAATCGACAACCCATAAAAGGCTGTAATTTCATGGTTATCAGGATATTTCTCATGCAGATCAGCCATATATTCCATGTACAAATCATCCCTTTCTTCTTTTGATCTACCCTCACTTTCCGCCGTATTTCCATATAAAACTTCAAGCGACATCAACAAGTCTTTTTCTTGCTGTGTTGCAGCCTTTGATTGCCGATCTGCAACGGTTTCTCCCAATCGGGTTAACACCTCCATTGCTGCTTCCCGGTTCTGTTGAAACCAAATAGGGTGGTTATGTGATTTAGCTTCTCCATAGTGAGCCATCACAAAATCCGGGTCTTTTTCCTGAGCTCTTTGAAATGCACGTGCGGCATCTGCGTATTCAAAATTGTGCAGGAACTTAACTCCCTCGATAAAATCAGCCTGGGCAGCTTCTGCCCCGGAGTTTGGAAAATCGATAGTGCCTAACAGTTTGTTTTGGGCTGAACTTTCGACAGTCAGACTTGCAACTAAACCAATGATCAGAAAGGATAATAAATGTTTTTTCATGGGATGGTATTTATTTCATCTGTTTAAGAATAGATATACAAAATTGGTTTATGAATTTGAAGTTTTTTTATAACCCTGGCAGGCTTCAGAAGCCTGCCAGGGTTAAATCTATTCTCCCACCTCTAATAACTTCCCTTTTATCATAACATGGGTCAAGCTCCTCATATTAGCAATATCTTCAGAAGGATCTTCATCCATTAAAATGAGATTCCCGAATTTTCCGGGTTCAAGAGTTCCAAAATCATCCAGCCTGCGCATTGAATCCGCTCCATTTCTTGTAGCCATTACGATCAGGTCTCCCGGTTGGATACCTGCACTTTGCATGGCTTCCATTTCATCAAAGATAGAGATCCCATGAAGTGTTCCGGGGTTTCCGGCATCGGTTCCAACAACGATAGGGATTCCCGCTTCATATGCTTTTTTAAGATTTAAAAGCTGTGTATCACTGGTCATATCAGTTTCAGGGTTGAAGTTTCTAAGTCTTTCCCTGAACCCCTCTGACAGTCTTGGATGATCATTGAATTGAGAAGCCGAAGTTATCAGTTCTCTCGTTTTTTGATCCACACAACCATTGGGGTCTTTTATTTGAATAGGAGCTATTTCTGCTGCAGCACGATAGGCAAGCATATATCCTGCACCTACAATAAGGGTAGGATTGTAAAACGTGCCATTTGCTTTCGCCAATTCGATAAACTCCTCATCTATCTCAGTATCTTCTACGCTGTGAACCAGTAATTTTGTGCCATTCTTCAAAGCGGCTTTAGCCTGTTCCAATGTTGTGGCATGGGCGATCATTTGGTTTCCATGTTTTTCGATCTCTTTAGCAGCTGCCTCCACCCGGTTCATGTACTCCTCATCATCTGCCCGGAGCATCCAGAATTTAACACCGGTACTCCCTAAAGCCGACATATACTGAACCATCTTCACCCCGGTCTCCTCTGAATCAAGCTGAACCAAAACCCGGTCTGAAGGCAGATCAAACGGCGCTCCGGGCACAGGTGTTATTAGCGGACCTGCTGCAGCCACATGAGGGGCTTTGGGGTTTTCCTCGGCAGATTTTTGCAGTCCCACCGACCAGCTCATTCCTCCCACATCATAAACTGCCGTTATTCCTGAGCACAGATAAGTATCATAGTAGCGCTGTGGATTTTGCTGCTGGTAGGCCGCTACTTCAGGAAATGGATAGGTTTCATTAAGATCCATGGCATCCGGCCGGCTATCAAAAAATCCGGTTTGAAAGAAATGCATATGAGCATCTATCATACCCGGAGTAATATATTTTCCGGCAGCATCAACCGATCTTGTTCCCAGTGGGATTGAGCAGTCTCCTGCTTTCCCAATACAATTGATCCTTTCATTCCTGATCACGATCTCACTGTTTTCGATCGGCTCAGAACCGGTTCCATCAAAAAGAGTAGCTCCTTTGATCACAGTATATTCGGAACCGGATTGGTTCCCGGAACATGAGATCAAAAGTATCATCAGACCTATCAATACAAAAGAGTAGCGCATAAATATTGGTTTGTTAATCTATGCCTCAATAAAGCCATAAACCTTTTCATTTCAAACCATGATACAAATGGAATATCTCTTCAAATAATATTGATCAAGCTTTATGGAATTTGCGGACCTAAAGTTCTTACCGTCATTGATCGCAAGTGATAATTACTACCCTATATTCGTGAAGTAGTAAAAAGCGATCACACCGGCCGCCATCACTTTTAAGCCTGTAGCTGCCATAAATCCTGCAAAAGCTCCTAAAGCTGACCTAAATGCCCGATCCGATTTCTGCCCGGAAATGATCTCTCCAATAAAAGCTCCCAACAAAGGCCCAGCTATAAAACCTACGGGAGGAAAAAAAAGTCCTGCGATCAAGCCCACAACGCTGCCTGCAATTCCATAAGGTGAACCTCCGAATTTTTTGGTAGCCCAGGCCGGTATCACATTATCCAGTACAAATCCGAAAAGAATTACAATTCCCAACCAAACCAGCATAAATGTTATGGAAAAAGAAGCGTGCAGGAGCTGAAGTATTAGCAACCCTACATAGCTGAAGGGCAAACCTGGAACTACAGGAAGAAAAGCACCGATAAGTCCGGCGATGATAAAAATGGCACCTAATATGATCCAGAAAATTTCCATAGTGTTTACACGAGATTAATGAAATGAAGGTTTCACTATAAATATGGAATTTGAATATTCACGGTATATCTGCATTCATGTGCTTACCCAATCGCAAGCTGTGCTAAAAGTTCAGAATTCGAGATAAGATCCACAGCCAAATTTATTTCATCCCTGAAAAAATGATCTTCCTGTGCATGCGGAATTTGTTCTCTTATATATTTGTGAGCAAGGGCTACTCCATTGCCGGGCTTTAACGGTTTCCTGAAATCAAGAGCCTGGGCGGCTGTAAACATTTCAATAGCCAGTACCTGCTCCACATTTTTATACACGTTTAGTAATTTCAAGGCTCCAATACTTCCCATACTCACGTGGTCTTCCTGCCCCAGGCTGGTAGGAATAGAATCAACAGAAGCCGGATGACAAAATACTTTATTTTCTGAGACCAATGCCGCTGCTGTGTATTGAGGAATCATAAATCCGGAATTGATCCCTGTTTCTTCCATCAGCAATTCAGGAAGTCCGTCGTGACCTTCAAGTAATAAATAAGTCCGCCGTTCGGAGATGCTCGCCAATTCCGATAAAGCAATGGCCGCGTAATCCAGAACCAAGGCCAATGGCTGACCGTGAAAATTTCCGCCCGAAATAATATCCCCATCAGGAAACACCAACGGATTGTCAGTAACGGAATTGAGTTCCGTTTCCACCGTATTAACACAATGTGCGATCGCATCCCGGCTGGCTCCATGAACCTGGGGAATGCAGCGAAGTGAATATGGGTCTTGTACCTTACCGCAATTTCGATGCGATTCCAGGATCTCACTTTCCTTTAATAAATTCCGCACATTCTCGGCAACGATCTGCTGTCCGGAGTGTGGGCGAATTTCATGTATTCGCTTATCAAAAGGCCTGATACTGCCTTGTAACGCCTCCAAACTCATTGCCCCTAAAAGGTCTGCGAACTTGAGCAGATTCAAAGTTTTCTCCAGCACATAAGCTCCATATGAACTCATCAACTGTGTGCCATTGATCAGCGAAAGGCCGTCCTTGGGTTGAAGGTCAATGGGTTCCAGGTTATGGATTTTAAGAACTTCGTCAGCCGGTATGGATTCTTTTCCTTTTTCATCCCAGAATGAGCCAAATCCCAACAGCGGTAAGGACATATGCGCCAGCGGAGCCAGGTCACCCGAAGCCCCCACACTTCCTTTTTCAGGAATAACGGGAATAAGATCATGCTCAACGAAATATAGAAGCCGATCGAAGGTCTCTTTTGAGATCCCGGAATATCCTATTCCCAATGCATGGATCTTTAGCTGAAGCATAAGCCGTGAGATATCTTTTGAAATCAGGTCACCCGTCCCCACTGCATGTGATAAGATCAAATTTCGCTGAAGCTGTTTAAGCTGATCTGCGCCGATCCTTTTGCTCGCTAAAATTCCAAATCCCGTATTAATACCATAAAAGGCCTCATTCTTGGTGAGTGCTTCTTCTACCACCTCTCGTGATCGAAGTATAAGCGAAGGGTCTTTTTTTAATTCCGATAAAGACTTATCAATATCTGAATACAGTGTGTTGATACTAATTTTCATTATTCCATCCGATTTATTTGTATTTGGAAGGTCGTTAAGTCATCTCTATGATTCAATCCCTTCTTGCAACCGTTCTGCTGTTTAGGTATCATCGGGCACTTCATGATTTTCACCCTAACCTAATTTTCAATTTCATGGCAAACGATGCAAAAGACAGCAGCACCTCTTTCATGGGGCACCCAAGGGGATTAGCTACTTTATTTTTCACTGAGATGTGGGAGCGTTTCAGTTATTATGGAATGCGAGCTATTCTCGTTCTTTTTATGGTTGATGCCATAAACACCGGCGGACTTGGCCTTGATGATAAAACTGCCACCGCCATTTATGGACTTTATACCATGTTCGTATATCTGCTGGCTCTGCCCGGCGGCTGGCTGGCCGATAAATTTATGGGGCTCCGAAATGCGATCTGGTACGGTGGTATCATCATTGCAGCCGGACACTTTTCAATGGCTATTCCCACAGACCAAACCTTTTACCTGGGCCTCGTACTTATCGTTATCGGAACCGGATTTCTTAAGCCGAATATCAGCAGTATTGTTGGAGGATTGTACTCCGATGACGAACCTGCCCGTCGCGACGCCGGATTCTCTATTTTTTACATGGGGATCAACATTGGTGCTTTTATCGCCCCAATTGCCACCGGCTGGTTAGGTGAAAGTATAAACTGGCATTATGGGTTTGGACTTGCCGGAATTGGAATGGTGATCGGGCTTATTCAGTACAAACTTACTGAGCACTACCTGGGAGATGTAGGAGTATTACCTGAGCAACTTGATGATCCTGAAAAACAGGCAAATCGCCATTCTCGTATTAAAAATGCGCTTTGGGGAATTGGTGCTGCGTTAACCATTTTTGTTGGCCTGGTGATGGGAGGCATGATCACCATCGATCCCGTTGCTATTGCCGATGCCTCCGGTGTTGTAATTTTCGGATTGGTGATCGCATACTTCGTTTATGTGTTTGTGGCGGAGGAGCTCACTAAAGACCAACAAAAGAAGATCGGCGTTATCGCTCTTCTATTTATTTTTTCCGCAATTTTCTGGTCCGGATTTGAGCAAGCCGGTTCATCATTGAACTTGTTTGCCGAGCGTTATACCGATCGTGATTTATTTGGCTGGTTGATGCCCGCGAGCTGGCTGCAATCCGTCAATGCTTTCTTTATCATCACCTTGGCACCGGTATTCGGATGGCTTTGGGTATGGCTGGCAAAGAGAACCCTAGAGCCTTCCACTCCCGTTAAGTTTGCACTTGGATTGATCTTCCTCGGAGTTGGATTTTTAGTAATGATGTTTGCTTCCTACTATGTAGTAGATGGTAATCAGGTGTTGCCAACATGGCTGATTATGACATACTTATTCCACACTATTGGTGAGCTTTGCTTAAGTCCGGTTGGACTAAGTGCAGTAACCAAACTGGCCCCTAAAAAACTGGTTGGTCAAATGATGGGAATTTGGTTTATGTCTATTGCTTTCGGAAACCTCATTGCAGGCCGTGTTGCTGGTCAATTCAATCAGGAAGATATAGCCGCCGATCCCGCCTTGTTACCCGACTTGTTCTGGATCATTGTGATCACAACCGTGGGTGGCGGACTTGTAATGCTATTGCTAAGCAAACCCATTCGTAAGCTGATGGGGAATGTGAGATAAGCGAGCAACCTATTTGCTCCAACGCTAAGCGTGTGGAGCGAGGGTTTAAGTTCTTAAATCATTTAAAAAAAAGGCTTCTTCAGTAATGGGGAAGCCTTTTTTATTGGTCCCAACCGAGGGTTTAAAACCTGCACTTTTATTGCAGTACTTTAGTATTTCGAAAACCTTTATACCGTGTAAATGAGGTCATCCTGAATGAAATGAAGGATCTTGCCTATTAGCGGAGCTCATAGATGGGCGTTCACATCGTTAGTGCCACTACCTTGTGCATTCGTATGTTAACAGCGAGACCTTAATCGCTTAGATCCTTCGGGAGTACCCTCAGGAAGACCCTGCTGGTTGAGAGCGGGACTTTCAGTGGAGGGTAGTTTAGTTCTTTAGATCACAACAACAAATAAACTAAACCGGCCAGCACTGCACCTACTGTTGGTGCTAAAACGGGAACCCATGAATACGCCCAATCGCTGCTACCTTTGTTTGAGAATGGTAATACGGCATGTGCTATTCTTGGCCCAAGATCACGAGCCGGATTGATGGCATATCCGGTTGGCCCTCCCAAAGCTAATCCTATTCCAAATACCAGCAGAGCAACCGGGAGTGCTGCAAGTGAACCGAGCCCAAATCCAACTTCCTCCCCGGAAATAGTGATCGTAGAAAGAAACTCTCCATTTACATCCAAAAAACCTGGATTGGATAAATACAATACTCCAAAGATCAGAATGAAAGTACCGATGGTTTCTGTAATAAAGTTGGAACTATAGTTTCGTATTTCGGGGATAGTTGAAAAGACAGCCAGGTTGGTTGTACCATCTTCGGTAGCCTCAAAATGATCTTTATATGCCAGCCAGGTTAAGAATCCCCCAAAAAATCCACCGGCTATTTGCGCCAGGATATATTGTATCACCATAGACCATTCAAATAATCCAGCGGTTGCAAGTCCTACGGTTACGGCAGGATTGATATGCGCTCCGCTAAATTGCCCCATGGTATAAACAGCAATGAAAACTCCCATTCCCCAGCCCCAGGTTATGACGATCCAGCCGCTGTTATTTCCTTTGGTTTTATTGAGAATAACGTTGGCTACCACACCACAGCCAAAAAGAAGCAGTATGGCTGTTCCAATAAACTCAGCTAATAATGGATTCATAGGATTGTTTTTAATGAAGTGAATTAGCGGTCATCCGCCCAGCTTATGGCAGCATTTACGGCTCTCTGCCAGCCTTTGGTTAATTTCTCAACTTTATTAGCATCCATTTCACGGGCAAACTGCTTGTCAGCTTTCCACAGGGAACGAATTTCTTCGATGTCATCCCAAAAGCCCACAGCCAAACCTGCAAGGTATGCAGCACCCAAAGCTGTAGTTTCGGTTATCACCGGACGAATAACCGGCACATCTTCCAGCAGATCGCTTTGAAATTGCATCAGGGTGTTGTTGACGGTTGCCCCGCCATCAACCCGTAATTCTTTCACCTCTATTCCCGCATCAGCTTTCATGGCATTCAGTAAATCCATCACCTGGTAAGCAATTGAATCCTGAGCAGCCCGAGCCAAATGGGCACGATTGGTACCACGTGTCATTCCAACCATAATTCCCCGTGCATGTTGATTCCAGTGCGGAGCCCCCAATCCTGCAAATGCCGGCACCAGATAAACTCCGTCAGCGTCTTCCACCTTGTTGGCAAAATACTCAATATCTTTTGATTCCTGAATGATACTCATCTCATCGCGCAGCCATTGTACCACTGCCCCGCCTATAAAAACAGAACCCTCAAGGGCATAGCTTGTTTCTCCATTTACTTTCCAGGCAACGGTTGTAAGTAAATTATTTTCAGACTTGATGGGTTCTTCCCCAATATTCATCAGCATGAAACATCCTGTTCCGTAGGTATTTTTGACCATTCCGGGTTTGGTACACATTTGTCCAAACAAAGCCGCCTGCTGATCACCTGCAATTCCCGCGATCGGTATTTTGCTGGCAAAAAGCGTGGTTTTAGTTTCCCCGTATTTTTCGCTCGATTGTTTTACTTCCGGCAGTAAGCTCCTGGGGATATCCATGAGTTCAAGCAGCTCTTCATCCCATTCCATGTTTTTTATATTGAAAAGCATGGTTCGTGAGGCGTTGGTTACATCAGTGATATGCAACTCACCCTGTGTGAAATTCCAGATGATCCAAGAATCGATGGTTCCAAATGCCAGCTCGCCCTTTTCGGCTCGTTCTCTTACGCCATCTACATTATCCAGGATCCACTTCACTTTGGTTCCTGAAAAGTAGGAATCTACGACCAGTCCCGTTTTATCACGGATCATTTCAGCATGACCTTCTTCTTTAAGCTGATCGCAATAATCTGAAGTGCGGCGATCCTGCCAAACAATGGCAGTATACACAGGCTTTCCGGTTTTCCGATCCCAAACGATCGTGGTTTCCCGCTGATTGGTAATACCGATGCCCGAAATAGCTTTACCATTCACTCCGGCCGAAGCCACGGCTTCGGAAGCAACCCCCGCCTGGGTCGACCAAATTTCCTGGGCGTCATGTTCTACCCAACCCGGTTTAGGATAAATCTGCCGGAATTCTTTTTGAGCCACTGAAACGATTGCTCCTTTTTTGTTGAAAAGCATCGCACGTGAGCTTGTGGTACCCTGATCCAGTGCTAATATGTATTTTTCCATGATGGCCGATTTAATTTTTTAAGTAAGCTTTTTATTTAAAGACCTATAGCAAAACCGGCTCCAATAAAAAAGATCTCTCCCTCAGTTTCATATCCAAGATTTACGTCAAGCTGAGAACCGTTTTCCAGACTGTAAGTCATTCCCCCTTCCAGCCAATGCTGATTTACGCCTTCCCCGTAATACATACCGGCATATCCGGCATATCCGGCATATCCGGCAATATTTTCATTTCCGGGTAAAGTAAATCCGGGTGTCAGTGTATAAAGCCAACTGTCCTCAAGATCACCTGCTCCAAATGTATATCCAAAGTTGGAGGATATTCCCCAAAAATCACCTAAAGTCTGATCGGCTAATATTCCCACTACAGGAACAACTTCATCTGCAGTAAACGCATCCGAGCCAAATGGCAAACTTACTTCCAGCAGTGCAGATACATTGGGCCTGTTTTCATTTGTTGGGATGATGTTATACTTGGCGCCTAATGCCACATCATTAAAACCTGAATTGGTCAGCTCCTCGGTTGGGGTATTAAGTGTAGCACTGGAATAGGAATTCAAAAGAGCTCGAATTTCCAGTTTTTCTGCAAGACCATATCTCAGGAGTAACTGCCCAACATCAAATTGATCCACAAATTCACTTGTGGTGAACTGCAGGCCGGCTTCAACTCCCAGCATATTATTAGGGGTGATGGCAGAACCGTTTCCAATTCCCGGCCGATCTGGGGGAAAGGTCTCTTGTCCGTAGGCCGAATTTGTGATCAGTAAAAATAATAAGGCTGCAAATAGATGCGTATATTTCATTGTTTGTAATTGATTAGATGATTGGGATTAATATATATGAATGAAATTTCACAAAAACCACCCATTGCTGCCATTGCTACTCCGGTTGGCGAGGGCGGAATTGCGGTAATTCGTGTTTCCGGGAAAGATTCTATTTCAAAAGTGAATCAAGCTTTCAATGGTAAAGACTTAAGCACGCTAGATTCCCATACCGTTCATTTTGGAAAGATCATGAACAAAAATGGATTTCCGGTGGATGAGGTCCTGGTGACGCTTTTCCATTCCCCAAAGTCTTACACAGGGGAAGAAACAGTAGAAATTTCCTGTCATGGCGGGGTGTTGGTTACCCAATCGGTATTGGAAACCATTCTGGCGCTTGGGGTGAAGTCGGCAGAGCCGGGGGAATTTACTCAGCGTGCCTTTTTAAACGGAAAATTGGATCTGGATCAAGCCGAAGCGGTGGCGGATCTCATTCACGCCAAAAGCTCAAAAGCTGTGGATGCGGCCCACCAGCAATTGGAAGGGCGATTGGGCGAACACATCAAAAAATTCCGACAACAGATCATTGACGCTACCGCCATGGTGGAATTGGAGCTGGATTTTATTGAAGAGGATGTGGAATTCGCCAATAAAGAACAGTTGCAGAAGCTGCTTGAAGACCTCGATTCCGAAATAACAGACTTACTGGAAACTTACGAAACGGGTCGCCTGGTAAAAGACGGGGTGAAAACAGTTTTGATCGGCCGACCCAATGCAGGTAAATCCACCTTGTTGAATACCCTGGTTGGAAGTGATCGTGCTATCGTGACTGAAATTGCAGGAACCACCCGCGATACCATAGATGCCGACTGGAGTTATGATGGATTATTATTCAAACTCATCGACACGGCCGGACTCCGAGAAACCGAAGACGTCATTGAAGCCGAAGGTGTAAAACGCTCACAAAAAGCGTTTGAGCAGGCCGACCTGGTGATCTATCTCAAAGACCTGTCCCAGCCTTTTTCAGATATTGAACGAAAAGAGATCGCTGATTTTCAATCTCGGGCCAAAGATACCCCATTCATCCTGATCGGAACCAAAGCCGATATTGAAACGGATGAGGAATGGAGAACTGAATTCGATCTAAAAATTTCAGCTCTGGAAGGCGAGAAGATCAAAGAGCTCAAGCAATTACTGAAAGACCGAGCGCTTGAAAACAAACATTACGATGCTTCCAGCCTGTTGGTCACTTCAACCCGTCACCGCGATGCGCTTGAAAAATCAAAGGAACACGTTCAGGCTGCATTAACAGCACTGGCTCAGAATATGACCGGAGATTTTCTTTCCATTGATCTGCGGGCTGCGTTGAAAGAACTGGGGACTATTACAGGGGAAATTACGAATGAGGATGTGCTGGATAGTATTTTTTCGCGGTTTTGTATTGGTAAGTAAGGTTAATTTTTTAAATAATCTAAGATCCATTTTTACATTTAATCTGCTATGGAAGACAATATAATTTTTCAGATACTAATTATTACAGGATTAATATGGCTCTTAAAGGCTATAATAGATGCTATCAATGAAGTTTACTTTGGTGCAGGAAAAAATGGAGAGAATCTTTGGGCTGAAGAGCGAGAGCAAAAATTTAGGGCTCAAGAAGAAAACTGGAAGCGAGTTAACTCAATAGAAATGACTGAAGAAAAAAGAGTTAGAGATTTAAGGAATTATGAATGGATTGCTTTAAAAGACATCAATAACAATTCAAATAGAGATAAAGATTTATTCAAATATATACTTCCTTTGCCAGCTTATGACGGCTCATTAGAAGTGTATTTAAGACTTAATTATTGGGAACTTCACTTTTTACGTAAAAATAAAGAGTTTACTAAATATGAAATTGATAAAAAACTATTTGTATCAAAGGATATGAATGAAGTATTTAATGCTGGGGAAAAAATATTTAGGACTATAGAAAAAAATCCACACTTAGATATTACGTCAATTGTCAATAAAACCATTTAATTAACTAAACTTTTTTGTTTTTATATCCAATACTTATAATAATAACATGAAAAGAAGTGTGCGCGAAGCAAGAATAAAATGAATAACAGAATTACTTCTAAAGGTGGGGTTCTAATAATTGGTTCTCTTCTTTGGGACTCATCAGATATAAGGAAAAATTGGAGAGAAAACGATTTAATTTTATCTGAGAAAATTCAAATTGGGCTACCTATAAGATATGGGCGAGTTTCTCAAAGTAGAAGTTGTACACACTCAATGGTCTATTCATCAGCTTGTAAACTAGAAAATAAATTAGGCCTAGGGTATTTGGTGCCGTTTAAGAATATCTCAATTACAGTAGAGGAAATATTAAGACTTTCAAAAAGGATAATCGATGCAGAACACAATAAAATAAAAAATTTGAATCGATTTAATTGGGGTTGGGGATGTTTAGGAATTGCTTTTAATCCAGCTCTTGATGAGGATGAAAAGATTATGATTCTTGACCGTTGGAAATCAAAGTATGGAAATGGCTTCAATCCTAAAGAATATAGAGTTGGAAATGAAACCCCTATAATAACTAAAACCGGAAAATTGTTAATCGACTGGATGTCACAACTTGATAACTATGACTTTGTTATTGGAACAGCAACAAAGCCACAATTAAAAGAATATCCAAGCCCTAATAAAATTGCTGAAAGAATGATTGTCAATGAGTACGATGAGTATTTCCGAAAAAATAGACAAAATTTGATTACAACATTCCAAGATGATGAAATTGAGAATAAGTTGAATCAATAAGAAAATTTTAAAAGCCAGTTACCAATAATGCATATAAAATAATGATGGCCAGTGGATACATAACTTTAGCCCCGTTCTATCAGCCATGTTTCGGAACGCATATTTGAAGTTCTGAGTAAAACTTTAGACAGGTCTCGATAGATCATAGCAAAGTAGAAAGACCGCGCTCTGGAAAACAAACATTACGATGCTTCCAGCCTGTTGGTCACTTCAACCCGTCACCGCGATGCGCTTGAAAAATCAAAGGAACACGTTCAGGCTGCATTAAGAGCTCTTGCTCAAGATATGACCGGGGATTTCCTATCCATTGATCTTCGAGCAGCATTAAAAGAGCTTGGGACTATTACAGGGGAAATTACGAATGAACATATTTTGGATAGTATTTTTTCTCGGTTTTGTATTGGTAAGTAATTACAGCAATAATCAACCAAATAATGAAAATAGAATACCAAGACAACAAAGAAATAATCGAGTCTTTTTATCATAGTTTAGGATTAGCCAACGAATTTGATGAAGACAACGTTTATTTGAGAAGGGCTTTTAATGAAATTAAAGATCTCTGGATTGAAAACTTTAATAAGATTGATAAAGTAAGGTATTTGTTAATTGCAGAAGCACCACTCTGGGGACAAGAGAAAAAATATATCTATAATCCCAAGACAAATAATTCCCAGTTTTTTTATAGAAGTGATTTAGAGACAATTCTCAACACACAAATAACTCACCAGGAAGAATTCATTAATACTTGTAATGAAATTGGGTTACTGGTTGTTGACATCTCCCCTTTCCCACTAAATACTAAAGACACTAAAATAAATTATAGCAAAAATAAAGATGGCAGTAAAAGACTGACGAAGAATGAATATAGAGAACTAGTTGGTCTGACTATACCTACATTTTTTGAAAGAAAAATAAAGTTAATCGGACAAAAGAAATCTTCCAAAGTTAAGGCTTTCTTTAGGTATGCAAGGGTAGAAAATGCTTTTTCTAACTTGATTTCTAATGTACTGATTGAGAATGGAATTATAGCAAAACAGGAGGACATTGGTAATATTTCTCAGGCAGGAGGAGGGATTGACCGAGTAAAGCTGAGTAAAGCTGAGTAAAGCTGAGTAAAGCTGAGTAAAACTATGATTGAAAAGTGATAGAATCTATACTTAAAAACTATATTCAATTTCCCTTCAATCAATACAAAAACCCAAATAACCACAGTGGAATTTTATTTCCGTAACCGGTTTCAATGTCATCGACAGCAATTCTGTAATTTTGGAGGTCTTTAACTTGCTCATTCGTTTTATTTTTTCCGCCCACTTCCAATACCGTGTCTTCCACCCAAAAATCTCCTTTTTCCGGAAGTGCCACTTCAAATCCTGTATTTTGTAATTGATTTAAAACAAAAGCCTCTCTTATGGAACCAATATCAGGATTTTGTTTTAGTGCATAAGCAAGGTTAGTATTCTCAAGATAAATTTTATCAGGTTTCTGCAGGGTAGAAATGCCTTTCCCTTTTTGATGTAAGGAATTTAAAAGCCGGGCTTCATCAAGATATTTCAGCCATAAATAA
Source organism: Gracilimonas sp. (assembly GCA_040904925.1). Classification (GTDB taxonomy): domain Bacteria; phylum Bacteroidota; class Rhodothermia; order Balneolales; family Balneolaceae; genus Gracilimonas. Next base: position 24,241 of record JBBDSP010000009.1, read on the forward strand.
ATAGAATCCCGGCTGGCTTCCATTTTTCGGGCAAGGGAAGATATATTGGGTTTAAATGGTACCGATTCGGCAATTACTCCCAAAAACTTTTTAATTTTACGGGCTGTTCCGGCATCAAAACCTTCGATATAAGCCAGGTCAGATTCAACAATTGCATTGATAATTTGACTTAACCGCATCGGTATTTCATCCTCCCCGCTCTCCACAATAATGGGCAGATAACCATGCTTTAAATATTTTTTGAAAAGTGGAAGCGGTTGAATGTTACCGGAGATCTCTGTTGCTATCCGCTGATGATCATTTAATACATCCTCTAAAGATATCTTTTCAAGATTGAGATGTTGAGTCAGTTCAAGGTACTCACGGAAGGATAAGCCCGGAAGGTTGTAGGTAATAACCCTGCGACTCAGGTCAGCTTCTCCCCGATAAATATCCAATGCCGATGATGCAGAAAAAACAATTTTTAAATCAGGAAAACCATCATACAAGTTTTTTAACTCTCTTGACCACCCTTCATATTTATGAACTTCGTCAATAAATAACCGCCGCCCCCCATTCAGATAAAATTGTTCAGCTGTTTCATAAATAGTATGTGTATAAAACCAATGATGATCTGCAGAAATATATAGCGCATCTTCGTTGTTGGGGCGTGCTCCATACTTTATATATTGAAGCATAAGCGTAGTTTTACCCGCACCCCGCGGGCCCTTAATAGCAAGCATTCTTTGATTCCAGTTTATCTCATGGAATAAAAACCGGAAAAAGTCATCACTAACCTGCCTTATTACATTGGTATGAAAGATAAATAGAGATTCCATTATTGTCTTTTGTTATCGACAATAATAAGTAATTTATGTCGATTATAAAAGACAATTAAATTTCTTCCCATAAAAAAATCCCGCCTGTACTTAAACGAACGGGATCTTAAATAAGAATTATTTATCTAAAGAAGCTTACTGCTCTTCGCCTCCGGAAGTATTACCCTCCTCATATTCAGAAACGATATCACCTTTTTCAGTAACAGCGATCACCTCGTAGCCTAAAGCTTCCAGCCCTTCGCGATGGGCCTCAGCATCTCCAACTACCAGTATGTAGAATTCATCGGTTCGGAGGTGTTTTTCAGCCAGTTCGTTGATCTCATCCTGAGAAATAGTTTGGATGATCTCAGCCTGTTCATCTACAAAAGACTCATCCAGGTCGTAGCGTATGATCTGACGCAAGAACCCTGCTTTTTGCTGTGGGGCCTCATATTGAAGGGCATCACGCTGACCGATAGAATTTCTCATAAAGGAAAGTTCCTCTTCGGTAATACCGTCTTCTTTATATTCAGTGATCTCTCGCATGAATTCATATACTGCGCTGTCGGTAGCATTTCCTCTTACTCCTGCAGATGCCGTAAATGGTCCCGGTTCATCAGAGCCGCTAAATCCTGACCTGGCTCCGTAAGTCCACCCTTTATCTTCGCGAAGATTGAGGTTAATACGGCTGTTGAACGCGCCACCCAATACATAGTTCATTAGTGAACGTTTGTAATATTCACCGGTAGCATCATAAGTCAAACCTGTCATATTACCGATACGAATCTCAGACTGAGGTGCTCCTTTTTTATCTACCAGGTAGATCTTAGTGCTTTCAGAAGGTTTGGTTTCGGGCATTTCAGGAACTTCAGCTCCTTTAGGCTCCCAGTTTTTCAGGAAATCAAGTTTTGACAGGAGCTCATCTTTTTCCACATCTCCTACAATAACCAATTCACCAAGCTGCGGGTCATAATAATTTTCGTAGAATGCTCTTACATCATCAAGTGTAATTCGTTCTACTGTTTCTTCCAACCCACTGGAGGAGACTGAATAGATGTGCTCATCTCCGTAAAGCAGACGGTTGTAAACCATGCCGGCTACAGAAGCAGGGTTCTGATAACTGGAACGAAGTCCTTCCAGTTGTTGCATTTTCACCCTGTTAAAATCTTCTTCAACAAAAGCGGGACGCATCAGGATCTCTTCCGAAAGTTCCAGCGTTCTGTCCAGGTTTTTCTTCAGTGTACTTATATAAACCGTTGTGGATGCACTTCCTGACGAAACACGAACGGTACTTGCCGTTTTACGAAGTTCTTCCTGAATCTCCTCAGCTGTAAAATTCTCTGTCGACTCATTCAGCATAGCTGCTGTCAACGAAGCCAAACCTGCTTTATCAGGGGCGTACGAATTCATTCGATGACCACCTTCAATACTCAGCTGAAGTGTAACAATAGGAATTTCGGTGTAATTGGTTCCGATCACTTCAATACCATTTTCGAAATCTTCTCTCCAGAAATCCGGCACCTGAACAAGTGGTGCTGTTTTGGCGTCAGGTTTCACGCTTCGGTCAAAATCATCACCGGTAGGACGTGTATAATCCAGTCCTGTATAATCTGCTTGCGGGTATGGATTTTCTCCTTCTGTTGGAGGCGTGTAATTATCCGCTTTGGCAGGATCGGTATCTTCATTAGGAAGTACACTTTGAATAACCGCAGGCTGTCCATACACATATTTATTGAATACACGCATGATGTCTTCTTTGGTAACATCAAGGTAACGCTGCAGATCACTTTGGATAAAATTCGGGCTTTCTGCAAAGGTCTCATAACTGGCTAATTGGGAAACTTTCCCACTTACATTGGCCAAGCGGTTTACAAAGCTGGATTCATAAGAGGCCTTTATTTTCATAAGATCTTCGTCAGAGACTCCATCTTCGGCAAATTCTTCAAGGATAGTTCGCACCTCAGTTTCGAAATCAGCAAGTGTTTGCCCGGGATAAGGAAGCACAAACATCGAAAACTCCCCGGCCAGTTCGCTGGAAGAATTACCGGCAAACGCCTGGATGGCTTTCTGGGTTTGTACAAACTTTTGGAAGAAATAGGAGCTTCGCCCTGTCCCAAGAATTTGAGCCAGAAAATCTAACGGAGCTTCATCTTCATGATACCGCTCTACAGATGGATAGGTAAAGATAAGCGCCGGGAAGCGGATGTTATTATCCACATATGAAACGTACCGATCCTCATCAATCGTGATCGGTTCTAACTCCATGTCTTCCACTTCGGGCCCGGATGGAATCACGCCAAAATATTTTTCAACCAAGCTAACTACTTCTTCAGAATCTACATTACCACCTACTGTGAGTACTGCATTATTTGGTCCGTACCATCTCAGGAAGAAATTCTTCAGATCTTCGAGATCAGCACGATCCAGATCCTCGAGTTTACCTATGGTAAGCCAGGAATACGGATGTCCGTATGGGTATAAGGAAGCTGCATTCAGCTCACTGTACAAGCCATAAGCACGGTTGTCATAATTTTGTTGCTTCTCATTTTTTACGGTAGAACGCTGCACTTCAAACTTTTCCTGTGTAACAGCAGGCAGGAAAAAGCCCATGCGGTCTGCTTCCAGCCAAAGAGCCACTTCAAGTTGATTGCTTGGCAGCGTTTGAAAGTAATTCGTTCGTTCCCGGTTTGTGGTTCCATTCAGGGTTCCGCCGGATTCAGATACAATTTTAAAATGTTCTTCATCAGCTACATTTTCCGAACCCTGGAACATCATGTGCTCAAAAAAGTGAGCAAAACCGGATTTACCCAATTCTTCACGGGCAGAACCCACATGATAGGTTACATCAACATGAACTAAAGGATCGGAGTCATCTTCATGAATGATGAGTGTTAATCCGTTTTCGAGAACATATTTCTCATAAGGGATCACTAATTCGTCGTCACTTTGTGCGACCTTTTCAACAAGTTGTGTCTGCCCAAACCCTATACTCAGAAAAAGTACGGACACACACATTGTAGTAAGTAAGCGTTTCATTTGTATCCAATTTTATGCAGCAAAATGTGCTACGTTAAGATTTATAGCAAAAGAGTGGAAATACCTAAAGTAATTATGAATAACTATTTTTTTACCCGCATCAGGTAACTCCCCGAACTATTTTGATAGTTTTATAATAATAAAGTTTTAACAAAAGATTTAGTGTTTACTAAAACTTTTAAACAGAATTTTTTGTGTTTATGAACTCATTGGTCTTTTTTTATTGTTGTAACTTCATGATACAAAACCAATTCTACCAACTTGACTAACCTGAACAACTTTATCACAGAATTAGCAAAGGCCCATAGGGATGTTTCCAAATGTCCCCCGCCCGAAATGGTCATTACTTTTTTTGATAATCTTCTGGGTATGCTTTTTCCTGAATTTTCTTTTGAACGACATCCTGAAGAAGCCGATATCAAAAAACATCTGGACCAATGCAGAGTTGAGCTTAGGAAGATCCTTGATCATAATAAAGAATGCGTGAAAAGCGGTGTCAGCGGTCTGGAAGATTCCTTTTTTGAGAAACTGCCTGATATCCGATCCCTTTTATTACAGGATATTGATGCTATTTTTGACGGGGATCCCGCTGCCAAAAGTAAAGCTGAGGTCATCCGAACTTATCCCGGATTTTACGCCATGGCCGCTCACCGTATTGCTCATGAGTTACTAAAATTAGGAGTGAATTTGATACCCCGTATCATTTCGGAATATGCCCACCGACAAACCGGAATCGATATTCATCCCGGGGCCGAGATCGGCCATCACTTTTGTATTGACCATGGTACCGGCGTTGTGGTCGGCGAAACCACTAAGATCGGCTCACATGTAAAGCTCTATCAAGGCGTAACTTTGGGAGGATTGAGTGTGAATAAAGAAGATGCCCGCAAAAAACGCCATCCCACCATTGAGGATAATGTGGTGATATATGCCGGAGCCACTATTTTGGGAGGAGATACGGTGATCGGTAAAGGCAGCATCATTGGTGGAAATGTGTGGCTGACCAAAAGTATTCCCGCTAACTCAAAGATCTATTATCAGGCCAAAATGAGTACTACGGAAGGAGAAACCGATACTATTACTTACAAATAATATTCTAATCTAGAATCCATAAAACCCGCCATCATATGAAGATCGAAGAACTCATTGGCAACACTCCACTCATTGAACTCCAAAATATCCCCATCAATAAGAACGTCACGATCTACTGTAAACTGGAAGGACAAAATCCCGGTGGAAGTGTAAAGGACCGAGCAGCTTTAGGGATGATAACCGGTGCGCTGGAACGCGGTGATATCAAAACCGGGGATACTTTAGTGGAAGCAACGAGCGGTAATACCGGAATAGCATTAGCTATGATCGCAGCCATGAAGGGACTCAAGATCAAATTACTGATGCCTGAAAGTGCTACCGAAGAGCGCATCAAATCTATGAAAGCTTTCGGTGCGGATGTTATTCTCACGCCCGCTGAAAAAACCATTGAATATTCCCGCGAACTGGCCGAGGAGATGGCCGGGGAACATGGCTATTTTCAGCTTAATCAATTTGCCAATCCCGATAATTACAAGATGCACGAACGTACTACCGGACCTGAGATCTGGAAAGACACGGATGGTAAGATCACTCATTTTGTATCGGCTATGGGAACAACAGGAACCATTATGGGAGTTTCCCGTTTTTTGAAATCCCAAAATTCGGAAATTCAGATCGTAGGAACACAGCCAACTGAAGGATCTTCTATTCCAGGAATCAGGAGATGGTCGCCTGAGTTTTTACCAAAGATCTTTGAAGCAAACCGCGTTGACCGAACCGTTGATGTAAGCGAAAAGGAAGCCACCGAAATGGCTCGACGAATGGCCACAGAGGAAGGCATCTTTGCCGGAATGAGCAGCGGCGGAGCACTGACCGCCGCCCTCAAAGTAGCCAAAGAGCTGGAAGAAGGAGTGGTCGTCTGCATTACCTGCGACCGTGGAGACCGATATCTAAGTTCCCCATTGTTCGATTCTTGATTCCTTGTGCCTTGTGCCTTGTGCCTTGTGCCTTGTGCCTGTCTTAAAAACTATCAAGCAAAGTAGTCGCATCGGTTCCATAATCCATGAGTTCCATTGAGGAAACCTCTCCTCCCTCATCTTCTACATACTCATATTTAACGACGGCTCCGGGCACCTGATCCGCAGATACCCGCCACATTTTCATGGATATTCCGGGAGCAACTCCAAAGTCCAGCAGGTCAGCATTGAAGGTATTTGCCGGAACCGTTATGGAAACCCCCTCTTCACTCAATGCTCCTTCTATAGATTCTTTGGTAAGTTTTTGAGGCTCACTGTACCAACCTTCAGATACCGGTTTTTCCTGGGCTTCATTCTCTCCGATCTTTTCACGCATTCTAACTATAGATTCTCTGCCCTCCGAGAATAACACTTCAGCAATATATCGCTCATCGCCATCATCAAGATCTTCTCCAAGAATGATCTGCCACCATTCCTGACCGTTGTCCAGTTTCTTTAACAAGGCTTTTCGCATATAGGAATCTTCCTCCCCATCTGTACGCCACTCGGTCCATCCACCTTCCCGGTAATCTTCAAGCTCAAGCTGATATCCGTACCCCGTGAACAAGTAGTTGAACATCATAGGGTACATATTCGCGCCGCCTAAATTGATCGCCGTGATACTCAATGCTCCTATCTCAACTTCATTTGTAAGTCGTGCAGTCACGGTAGATCCATTATCTTTGGGCATGGTGATCACCATATTATTTGGCATGTAATTGTCTGCCAGCACGGTAATATTATGGATACCGACTGTTCCAAAACGAACCGTTGTCATTCCATCGGCATCAGTTGAACTTTTTCTTCCATTTGAAGCTTCAACCTGCGCTCCCTGAATGGGATTGCCTTCCGCATCAAGTACCTCAACTTGTACCGAATTGATCGGTACTTTATTAAGCATACTGGCTCCGGGCATTGAACAACCCATCACTACCATTGCCATAATGACCGTAGAATACCCAATTATTCTTTGCATGATTTTTTTAACCCTAAACATCGTACTCCTTTATATGAATGATTTGTACCTTTTATTACGTTAAAAATAAATCAAAGAGCTCATAAAAATTTAATTCCCCATTTTCTGTGTACCTGTGATTTTATGAAGTTTTAAAAACTCAGTCCACTCCTTTTTTTATTATATGCTATGGATAGAATAGAAATAGTTCATAATCTACGTAAGTACGTTGCGCTGAGTGACGAACAGATATCGATATTCTTTAAAAATGCAGAGATGGTGAGGCTTAAAAAGAATCAGCATTTGATTCTTCAGGGAGATACTGAAAGTCCACTTGCCCTGATCAAATCCGGTTGCTTAATGACTTATCACACTGACGCTGATGAACATGATCACGTAATTCAATTTGGGCGTGATATGTGGTGGACCGCTGATCTGCAAGCATTTGAAAATAATACCCCATCTCAATATTCTATAAAAGCCATGGCACCTTCCGTGGTCTATCTGCTTTCCAAAAGTACTTTTGAAACTATATTGACCAAGGCATCTTGTTTTGAACGGTACTTCCGTATGATCTTTCAACATTCACTGGTCAGTCACCAAAAGCGCATTATTAGAAATATTTCCTTTACAGCTGAGGAAAGATATAAAGCATTCAAAGAATTGTATCCTGACCTGGAAATGATCGTACCCCAGAAATACATAGCCTCTTTCTTGGGAATTACGCCGGAATTTCTTAGCAAAACGCGGAAGCGGCTGGCTACAACCTGATCTATTTTCCCGCCCTTCACCCAACCCAATTCCTTTGATTACTGTTTCGCAAAACCATTCCGAGCCGTGATTTTTTACTTTAATATTGAACTATATTAAGAAATTCACCCAAATCACTGATTTTATCTAACACCTTTAAACGGGAAGCGCTTTTTTGCTGTATTGATTATAACTCGTGGAATAATCCACCTTAACTAAATCCAGAGTATTATGAATCCAGCAGAATATATTACCGGGATGCATCATCAGACTGTAAGTGTTGGCGGTGCCCAGGAAGACATCGACTTTAACACCAAGGTGCTTGGCCTCCGAATGATCAAACAAACCGTTCTTTTTGACGGTGATGCCAGCATTTATCACCTGTATTATTCCAATGCCAATGCTGAAGTTGGTTCCGTTTGGACCACCTTCCCTTTCAAACAAGCAGGCGTGACCGGAAGAAAAGGATCAGGACAGATTGAAACGACCGGTTTTTCTGTACCCACCGATTCCCTCGAATTTTGGACCAAACATTTGGATAACCATGGGGTAAAACACTCCGGAATAATTGAACGATTCGACCAAAAGCTGATCGAGTTCGATCACCCAAGCGGACTTGGAATTGCAGTAATTGGCTGCGACAATGACGATCGTAAGGCATGGTCAACAGATGAAATTGCTGAAGATCATGGAATTCGCGGCTTTTACAACTCTACTATTTCTGCACGTGATATCATCGAAATGGATGGGTTCATGCAGAATGTACTGCTCTTTAAAAAAGTAGCCCAAGACGGTGCATATTCCAGGTATCAGATCAAAGAAGGCGGGCCCAATAAATTTATCGATATCCACCACACTCCGGACCGGCCACAAGGATCATGGACTTTCGGACAGGGCATTCCCCACCACATAGCTTTTGGAACTGCAAATGATGAGCAAAACCTTAAGCTGAAAGCATATATAGAAGGATTCGGATACACCGATATCTCCGAACTCAAAGATCGTAATTACTTCCACTCCGTTTATGTGCGAACCCCATCCGGCGTTCTGTTTGAATTTGCCACATCAGATATCGGCTTTGCCATCGATGAACCGGAAGATGAACTTGGACATCAACTGCTACTCCCTCCTCGCCTTGAAGACCGACGCGAAGAGATCGTATCACCCCTGGAAACGATCAAAGTTCCGGAATACATTCGTGATTAATTTTCCACTCTTTTTGGTCTGACGGCTTAAAGTCCACTGACCAATTTAAATTATTGAACCTCAAAATATCCATCAGGCGGGTAATCCGTCAGATGGATTGCGGGGTATAAAACCATCAAATTTCATGACCAACCATTTACAAGAAAAAGCAGTCACCAGAAATCTCCCACCAAAATCTGATCAGAAAATAGCGGTTCTTGCGGTGCATGGCAGAAATCAGGAACCTGATTATATATTAAATATCTGTGACCGGCTAGGATGGAATCACCATGCTACCATTGCTCCAAAAGCAGCTAACAAAACCTGGTATCCCGGTGGTTTTATGACTCCGGTTTAGGAAAATGAACCCAACCTGACAATTGCCCTGGAGGCTATTAAAAGTAAACTGGAAGAGCTTAATGAACATGGGTTTTCAAATGACCGGATCATCATCCTTGGTTTTTCTCAGGGAGCTTGTCTTGCTTCAGAATTTGCAGCCCGAAATCCTGATAAATACAAAGCTCTCATCTTTTTAACCGGCGGACTGATAGGAGAAAAACTCAGAACAGATTATTCCGGCGATTTCCAGCAAACCCCTGTTTACATCACTACCTCAGAAATTGATGAATGGGTTCCGGTCTCTCGTGTTGAGGAAACTGCTGATATCTTCAAGAAGATGAACTCGCATCTTTTTATGAAGATCTATAAGGATCGCGAGCATGAAGTTTCAGAGGATGAAATTGCTCACATAAATGAAATGATTTCCCTATAACTAATTGTTTCAATGTTAAACTAATTCACAAAATACGATCCAATGGAACTGCAAAAGGTCATAAAGGGACTTCATCACATAACTGCAACGGTAAACGACGCACAGGAGGACTACAATTTCTACACCAAACTACTCGGACTTCGGTTGGTCAAAGAAACCGTAAACTTTGACAATGAGTCCGTTTATCATTTTTACTATGCCGATGAGATCGGAAATCCTTCAACGGTCTTCACTACGTTTCCATACAAAGATCAGGGCGTTCGGCAAGGGGTGATCGGGAACGGTCAGGTCGTGCAGACTTCTTTTTCAATTCCCCATGACTCTATTGATTTCTGGGAAAAGCGTCTCAAAAATGAAGGGATCAGTTATGCCCCAATTGAACGATTTGGACTGAAAACGTTCGTTTTTACAGATCCTTCAGGACTTGTATTAGATCTCACCGCCGATGCAAGGGATGTCCGTGAAGATCATATATGGAGTACGAATGAGATTCCTGAATCTAAAGCAATCCGAGGAATACATAGTGTGACCTTCAGCGTGGATGACGGAGAAGCAACCGGTAAATTTCTTGAGATATTTGGCTACCGCAAAGTAATGGGTGAGAAAAATCTCTCCCTTTATGAGGCGGGTGATGGTGGACCGGGGAATTTGGTCATATTGCGAGCTAATCCCGAGGGTGAAAAAGGCATCAATGGACTCGGAACGGTTCATCATGTAGCTCACCGGGTAAAAGATCTCAAGACTTTAGAAAATGTGCGCAATTATATTGAAAATGACCTGGAAATGGATATCACCGAAGTCAAAGACCGAAAGTATTTCAAATCTATTTATTTCAGAATTCCCGGTAATGTGCTTTTTGAAGTGGCTACCGAAGAGCCAGGCTTTTTAGTTGATGAAGATAAGGACGAATTGGGAACTTCACTGAAGCTACCGGACTGGCAAGAAGTGCGCCGGGACGAAATTGAGAAAAACCTTATTCCTTATGAGCGATAATAGTATCCGGAAAGACCTTAAACTAACTCTGTCAGGTTTTAAAACCTGACAGGGCTACGACCTATATTTATTATGACCAATAAAATTCAGCCTTTAAAAACTGCTATCTCCACTCATATCAAGGACGGTGACTCTGTAGCCTTGGAAGGATTCACCCACCTTATTCCATTTGCATCCGGGCATGAGATCATCCGCCAAAAAAAGAAAGATCTGACTCTCATTCGTATGACTCCTGATCTTATTTATGACCAAATGATCGGGATGGGGTTAGCGAAGAAAATTGTGTTTTCATGGGGAGGAAATCCCGGCGTTGGCTCCCTTCACCGGCTAAGGGATTCCATTGAAAATGGATATCCTCATAAAATTGAGATCGAAGAGCACAGTCACGCCGATATTTCAAGTGCGTATGTAGCCGGAGCTTCGGGGCTGCCATTCACTGTTTTACGGGGATATACCGGAACTGATCTTGCTAAAAATAACCTGGAATATGTGAAGTGGATCAAATGCCCTTTTACGGGAGAAAAATTAGCAGCTACTCCGGCCATCAACCCGGATGTAACCGTTATCCATGCTCAGCAAGCCGATAAAAAAGGCAATGTAAAATTATGGGGAATCATTGGTGTGCAAAAAGAAGCCGCAATGGCTGCTAAAAAGATCATCGTTACCGTAGAAGAAGTCGTGGATTCTTTTGAGGATGGAGACGTAAATGCAACCATCATTCCGCACTGGTTGGTTACCGCTATTGCCGAAGTTCCGGGTGGCTCAAAACCATCCTATGCCATGGGTTACTATAAGCGGAATAATGAGTTTTACAAGAAGTGGGATGATATTTCACGTGAACGAGACCGATTCCATGAGTGGATAGAAACTAATGTTTTGAACATCAAGGATTGAACAAAATGCCTGATTATACTAAAGACGAGATAATGACCATCACCGCAGCAAATATGCTTAAGGACGGTGTGGTTTGTTTTGTGGGAATTGGTCTACCTAGTGCTGCTTGCAACTTGGCTCGACTCACACATGCTCCCAACGCTGTGTTGATCTACGAATCCGGGACTATTGAAACCAAACCGGATGTACTTCCGCTTTCCATTGGAGACGGCGAACTGGCAGAAACTGCCAGCCATGTAATTCCCGTTCCGGAAGTATTCAAATATTGGCTTCAAGCCGGTAAAGTGGATGTTGGCTTTTTAGGCGGTGCCCAGATCGATAAGTTTGGCAATATAAATTCCACTGTAATTGGGGATTATGACAGCCCAAAAGTGAGGCTTCCCGGTGCAGGTGGTGCTCCTGAGATCGCGTCCAATGCCAAACAAACATTAGTGGTAATGCGCCATTCCAAAAGAGCCTTTGTGGATAAAGTAGATTTCATCACCTCTGCCGGGTATTTGAATGGCGGCACGGAAAGAGACGACCTCGGAATTCGCGGTGAAGGGCCGGTTGTAATAATAACAGATCTCGGGATACTGAAGCCCGATCCAAAAACCAAAGAATTTTATCTTGAAAGCATTCATCCCGGTATCTCCGTTGACGAGGTTCAGGAAAATACCGGATGGGATCTGAAAATTTCTACTGACTTAAAGACCACTCCGGAACCTTCTGAAAAATACCTTGAAGTACTGCGAGATCTGAATGAACGTACTGCTATTGCCCACGGAGCTTAAAATAGCCGCCTAAAGAAACTCCAACTTTCAACATTGACCTATTATGAATTTTGAATACCGCTCGTATCCCAATAAAATTATTTTTGGAACACCGATCCTTGATGCTTTAGAACAGGAAACTGATCAGCCAAAAAAGATCTTTGTGATCGGGAGTAGTAGGTACAATGAATTGATTAATGAAATACGAAGCCTTCCTAATATTGAAGTGATCCATCACTTTGAAGATGTAATTCAGCACGTACCAAAGAGTTCTGTGGATGAAGCTATTGGGTTTCTCAAAAATTTCGATGCTGATATTATTTTAGCGATCGGCGGCGGCTCGGCTGTTGGATTGGCAAAAGGTATGGTATTGCAGCAACCGCTTCCGATCTGGTCTGTCACAACTACATATTCCGGCTCGGAGGTCACCAACATCTATGGTGTTTCTACCGATGGCAAAAAAGATGTCGGAAGGAATGATGTGGTCATGCCTGAAAAAGTATTCTATGACCCGGCACTGTCAATCAGTCTTCCTCTTTCGCTTGCCTCCACAAGTGCCACCAACGCTCTTGCTCATTTGGTTGAAGCCGTTTACAGCCATAAGATCAATCCGGTTACGTACGAACTTTCCATGCTTGGAATAAAGCATTTACTGAAAGGGATCCGATCACTGGCTGAAAAACAAAAACTGACAGAGGAGACCAATGAAGATCTTTTATTCGGAGCCTATCTGGCCGGCAAATCACTTTGCGAAGTCACCATGGGATTACATCACAAGACTGCACATGTATTGGGTGGGAATTTCGGTATGGAACATTCAGCGGTTCACACCGTGATACTTTCTTATGCACTCGCCTATCAGTGGGAATATCTCTCTGATGATCTTAAAACTGACCTGAAAAGAATATTTGATTCTAAAAATCCTCCTGCTTCACTCAAAAAGATGATCGAGGCAATGGGAGCCGAATCAACCCTGAAAAATATAGGGTTCAATAAAAATGACATCCCCGAAGCAGCCAAACAGATATGCGCAATTGAGTTTGAAAGCCCCGCACCAATTGAGCCGGCCGGAATTGAAAGCATGCTTGAAAAAGCTTTCAATGGAAAGATCTGAGCATAAAAAAAGTCTCATCAACTTAATGATGAGACTTTAAATTTCTTAGGGTTCAACGAATTAGTTCTCGCCGTCACCATCTGAGTTATCTTCGCTATTACCTTGTGTTTGAGGAATAGCCGGTGCTGTTTCAGAAGGTGCTTCAATTGGGGCTTCCATGCCCGGTGCACCCTCCTGTAGAATACTGCGGTTCGCATCTCCTCTGTCGATAGCAAAATTCGCTAAAACGCACAGAGTTAAGAACACGGCTGCAAGTATTGATGTTGCCTTCGAAAGCAGATCCGCTGTACGGCGAGCACCAAGTCCTCCGCCGCCACCGATAGCACCTGCGCCACCCATTCCGGAAATTCCTTGTCCCTGTCCCGGTTGCAGTAAAACAACCACGATCAACAGGAAGCAAATAACGGCAATAACACCTACAATTATATTATAAAGCATGTAATTAAATTCTTAATCTTTTAGAAGGGTGAAAAGATACCCAATTTTGCATACTATCCCAAGCATTCGATACTCAAAAATAATTAAATTGCACGAATGGAAGACTTCATAAATGATATCACTGACTTTATAGCAAGCTCGCCAAGTTTAACCGTGCAAGTGGTTGAGACTCTTGTCATCATTCTTATTCTATGGGCGATCAGGGTATTTGCCGTTCGTATGCTGCAAAAGAATGTGGAAAGCAAAAAAGTGGTGTATAAATGGCGCAAGAACATAACCTACATTACTTTTTTTATAGGAGTTCTCATTCTTGGGCAGGTTTGGTTTGCAGCCCTTGGGCAATTGGGGACATTTTTAGGGTTACTTTCTGCCGGTATTGCCATTGCCCTGAAAGATCCTGTGACCGATATAGCCGCATGGCTGTTCCTGATCTGGAGAAAGCCTTTTGATATCGGGGATCGTATTCAGGTGGGGAATTCGAAAGGAGACGTGATCGATATCCGTGTTTTTAAATTCACGATTCTTGAGATCGGCAACTGGGTTGATGCTGACCAAAGCACAGGACGTATCATTCACATCCCCAACCACAAAGTTTTTAGCGATGATCTAGCCAACTACACCAGCGATTTTGAGTTTATATGGAATGAAATGGGCGTGTTGGTAACTTTCGAAAGTGACTGGAAGAAAGCCAAGAAGATCCTGCAGGAAGTGGTTGAAGAAAACATGAAGGAATTTGTAGAGCGGGCCAAAGAAGAAGTAAAAAAAGCTGAAAAATCCTACCTCATACAATACCGGTATTTAACCCCCATTGTGTACACAAGCGTTAAAGACAGTGGGATCAATTTATCCATTCGATACCTTTCTGATCCACGTACCCGCCGGGGTATTTCACAGGCTATATGGGAATCTGTGTTGGATCGTTTTGCGGAACACGACGATATTGATTTTGCCTATCCAACCATCCGTTACTACGATAATCCCACCGAAGGAAAGCCCGGAACCACTCCTTCGGGAAATTAATCATTATGAATTTCTATTCCTCTTCCCCATCGTAATTTCGAAGTTTTGGAATAGGCTGAATCAGATCTTTAGAATTATTTGAGGGATCATTCACCAGTTCAGGAACTCTGAAAACAGACATATCCGGGAGTAAATGATTTCCGGAAAAACCTTTTTTGATCATTTCTGTACTACCACTATTTAGCCATCTGCTGTAATCTTTGGGATCAAGTACAACAGGCATGGTATCATCCAGCGGTTCTACCAGTGGATTTGCCGGCATTGTAAGCACAGCATATGAATGTATTTTTTGCCCATTTTGATCCTTATAAGCCAAATAGATTCCCGCAAAACCAGAAACTTCCTGTGTCAAAACTCTCAGGTAAAATGGCAACGGATCTTCTACCGTTTCCTTCCACTTATAAAATCCTGAAGCAGGAATTATACAGGGCTTTTCTTCTGACAGCTCAAGCAAACCTACATCTTCTGATACAGCTTCATATCCAATTTCATGAATGATCTCTTTTGTATTCTTACGCTTTAGTCCCCACGCTGATGTTATGATATCTCGTCTTCCATCTTCTTCAATGATGACCGGCATTACCTGTCCCGGAATCACATTATAGTTGGGTTCAAACAGCGTCTCGGAATCAGAGCTGACTCCAAATATTTCTTCAATAATAAATTTATCGGCTTCTAAAACGTATCTATTCATGTTTTTATCCTAGGGTTTATAGTGTTAACGGAAAATCTCTGAGGTATTGTGCAGTTTTCTAAAATCAGGCACGCAGAGACCGCGGAGGACTCGCAAAGGACGCAATGATTAAAGAGTAAAAATTACCTCTACGAACTTTGCGTGTCCTTGGCGCTCTTTGCGTGAAACCCTCGCTGCCACCTACAACCCATTCACCATTCGGTGCACCCCATCCCTTAATAATTTTTCATTGAAGTTGATCAACAAGCCTAACTTTTTATCTGAGAGTCTTAAATAAGTAGGCAATTGTGCATAATGAACCGGTGCTAATCTCTCCACAGATTTCAACTCCACAATAACTTTATCTTCAACCAATAGATCCAAACGATAAGCAGTTTCAAATTCCCTTCCTTTATAGGACAAAGGCATAGACAGCTGCCTTTTTACATCCAGCCTTTTAGTCACAAGTTCATGAAACAATAACTCTTCATAAACTGATTCAAGCAAGCCGGGACCAAGATCTTTATGAATCTCTATACATGCCCCGATAATGACATTAGATATTGTATTTTCTCTCATTCCATATTTAAGTGCAATTTTTTCAGTAAATCAAGTGGTTTTTTATTGTAGAGATCGCTGAGCAAGCGCAGAGTTTTCATTAATTACTCATCACAAACTTAGCGCCCTTTGCATGTCCTCCCCGTTCTCTGCGAGAAACAAAAATTTTACTACCTTTAGCCACCATTTAAATCACCCCTAATTTATGACCAACCCATTTTTTAATTCCGAGGAGCAACGACTCAGGTCTCTTTTCCGGATACTGCTGTTCATTTTTCTATTCGCGTTAGCTGTTGGAATTCCTTTCCTCATTCCGATCGAGCCCCTTCAATACATAGGTCAATCGATAATGGCATTGGGTTTATTTTATGTGATGTTTCGATTTGTTGATCAACGTCCTTGGTCGGCTGCAGGACTCACCATCAATATAACATGGATCAAAGAATGTCTCGCTGGAATTGTGATCGCAGCATTCGTGATGGGGCTCATCTTTTTAACCCTCTGGCAAACAAACGGACTTGAAATAACAGGATTTGGCTGGGAACGTAATGGAACAGAATATTGGCTGATTCCCCTTTCCCTGTTTTTATTACAAATGATGTCGGTTGGTTTTTATGAAGAAGTCATGGCTCGCGGATACCTGATCCCTAACATCACTGAAGGATTTACTTTCGGAAATATCACCCCGCAAAAAGCAACTGTAATAGCAATCATCATCAGTTCTTCTATATTCGGGATCTTACATGCAAGCAATCCCAATGCATCAATTACGGCTGTGGTTAACATCATTTTTGCCGGCGTTATGCTGGCTGTACCTTTTGTGATCACAGGCAGGCTTGCCCTTCCTATTGGACTTCATTTTGCATGGAATTTTTTTCAGGGCGGAGTTTTTGGCTTTCGGGTAAGCGGCATGGAATTTCGCAGCTCAGTGATCCAGATCCAACAAGACGGACCTGATTGGTGGACCGGCGGTGCTTTTGGCCCCGAAGCCGGACTTATTGGGATTCTGGGGATCCTTTTAATATTGGGACTCTCCGTATTATATCTCAAAAAAACCGGTGTAAAACTAACCTTATCAGAAACTCTATCCGCTAGTTTTAATAATACTGTACCTCAAGCATCACAAGTCAAAAAATAAAAAGATCGCAGATCGGTCTTTCTTCCATCGATCCACCGCATTTCAAACCAGCAGTATCGAAACCACACCGTCAACTAACCTAAAAACACCCCTCCCAAACCCCTTTATTAGGCATTGAATGAACAAAACCCAATAATCCCTGAGCTTAGTTTACATTTTTTGTATATTTAAAAGTCTTTTGTTTAAAGACATGATCTTTGAAATTTGAACTATAACGCCAAAAAAATGAAAGAGGTGTAACCATTGTCTTTTGAAGAATTTGGCTTAAGCCCCGAACTATTGAGCGGGCTGGCCGACGTACGAATTGAACAACCCACACCTCTCCAGAATGAAGTTATTCCACCGGCACTGCAAGGCAAACATATGCTTGTAAAACATGAAGCCGGTGATGATGGAGTATTTTTGATACCTGCATTACAAAAACTGACGACCAACGGAGAGGTTTCTGGCACACGAGTTTTAATATTAACACCATCTATTGAGCGAGTTAAGGAAATAGACGAAACCGTCTGGGCCATGGGCTACCATGCACAGATAAGCAGTGCGGCGCTTTCCATGAAGGGAATTCGCACTGATCAAGAACAAGCTATTAAAGATGGAGCACCGGTTGTGGTAGCAAATCCCGGCCGGCTGATTGAAATACTGGAGAACCACAAGCTAACGCTTCCCGACGTAGATCTTATTATTATTGATGAGGCCCACGGCATGGAGAACTATAATCTGGTGAGCCGGGTAAAAGATATCCTGAAGTATGTGGAAGGAACTCCGCAGTCACTAATTTTTTCTGAATCCAATAACAAAGCTACGCAACAGCTTTCCGATATCTTGCTAAAAGATGCGGTTGTAATTGGATTTGATGAAGCTGGATCTTCCTCTTCAGATGCCAAAGAAGCATCCCAATCTGAGGAAAAAGGTGAAGAGCAATCTACTTCTGATAAGCAGGGACAAGAGGATTTTGAACTCGATCAGAAAGAAGTAAATCGCAAGCTAAAAGAAGCAAGCGTAAGTGTGGTTCTGAATCCTGAAGAGAAAGAAGATGAACAGGAAGAACAAAAAGAAGCAAAGGCTAAAGACCAAGATCAGAATGCTGAAGAAGAGGATCCCGATCCCGTTCCTGAAGATCTGACTCAGGCTTATATCTATGTGCCTCCAAGAGCAAAGATCTCAACATTGCTTGCTCATCTGGAAAAGACATTAACAGATAAAATTGTAGTCTTCGCTGCCTCCAAAAGAACCACGGATCGCCTGTTCCGCATCATTCGCAAGAAAGGATGGGGAGTCGTCAGCATCAACGAGGGCCTGAAAGAAGAATACTACGAAGAACGCTTCGGGAAATTCACTTCCGGCGAGATGAAGATCTTGCTGGTAGGCGGATTATCAGCTACTGAAGTAGAGCTCAATGAAGTAAAACAGGTTATCAACTATGATGTGCCCAATGAAGTGGAAGAATATAAATACCGTGCTGAATTAGTCGGAAACGGCAAAGCTGCGCGTATTGTATCGTTGGTTTCTAAGATGGATAAAGATGACATCGATGAGATCGTTAAGAAAGTAGGCTATGCACCAACTGAACTCCCGCTGCCTGAAGAGGTGAAAGAGAAGAAAGGAAGGGGCAAAAAATCTGATGATAAAAAGAAAAGAAAAAATTCAGATAACAAAAGCCGAAGTAAAAAGAACAGCAATAAAAAAGACGATAGCCGCGACCGCAAGCGCCGCAAAAAGCCGAAGAAACAAAAGCAGGAATCCAAAAATGGACTCCCAAGGCCTTCTTATGATGGTCTCTCAGGAGGAAAAGAAGGTAAAAAGAACAGCAAGCGACCTGCACCCGGAAAATCTGACGGTGCTTTTGGCTGGATCAAAAAACTGTTTGATTGATCCTGTTCTGTTTTAAATTAAATACTATCAAAGGCGCATCAAACGATGTGCCTTTTTTATTATGGCCTAATTTCTAAAAAAATCATTGCGAAGCAAGAAATCATTTTTTGTCTTTTTCCAGAAGAACCATCTTTTTCTTTCTATTTCTTTAAATCTGAATGGAAAAGCCTGAGTTTCTGCTATTCCTATTGCTGGCTTATCCTGAATATGCAGGTGTAAATGAGGCCAGGAACTATTGCCTGAATGGTCTTATACTGATATAGGTTGACACAATTTAAGGAGTCAACCGATGAAAAATA
>JBBDSP010000010.1:0-7507 GCA_040904925.1 Gracilimonas sp.
AAACAAGCAGCATGATCACCCTTAACCAACTGTCTACTTTTTTGTTGCAACTCCAACAAGATGCAAGGTGCAAGGTTATCATCTAACATCTCATGTCTAACATCTATTATCTAATACCTACTAATACCCAACATAAGTTCCACCTTCTTCCAGCTGAATAATGCCCTTTGTGGTAGTGAACTTAACCGGAATGGAAATGAAACCTCCACCCTTTTTAGTTTTTTTTACCACAAAATGAAGATGCGGTCCGGTTGCAAATCCGGTTGCGCCGGAATAGCCTATTAGCTGACCCATCCGTACCTGTTGCCCCACCTGCACGTTCACCCCGTTATGTCGAAGGTGAGAATAGTCAGCAAAAGTACCATCATCATGTATTACGGTAATAAAATTGGCAAATTCCATCATGTCTGCCGTGGGGCCGCCTTCGGTATTTCCTTCCTCCATCATCACTACGGTTCCCGGACGGGCGGCATAGATCGGCGTTCCCTCCGGCATATCAAAATCCAGGGCATGCTGAAGTTCTCCCCCGTGAGAAAATCCACCACCAAATCCCTGAGTAATTCGGTATGAGTCTCCTTTTGGAAACGGCAGGCGATAGGCAAAAGAGTCATTATGCCGTGCAAATATATCCCCCATATAATAGCGGTAACTCGATCGATATTCCCATCCCCCTTCAAGATCTGTGAAAGTAAGTTCCATGACCTTAGTATTATTACGAGGCGCGATCACGGTGGTATACGGAAGGTTTTTATCCGGCTTAAGATTTTCGAACTGAATATTCAGTTCGATTGTCACAGGATAGGTCTTGGTATTTCTGGCAAACACTTCAAGCCGGTCTTCCTTTTCAACCCGATACACTTCAACTTCTCCATTATCTTGAAAAAATAAGCCGGGGATCAGCAATATCAGGAACCAAAATGACTTCATCTGAATTTCTTATTGTGTTGAAAATTCTTGAACTTCATGCGAACTAATTTATAATACATGGATCTGAACCTCATACATCTGCTGTTAATTTTGAGTGCCTCACTCGACAGTGAGTCTAACGAAACAGAGATTTATTTAAAAATTAAAAACGGGGATGAAAAAGCCTTTAAAAAGTTCTTTGATACACATCATGCTGAATTGTTCCGTTATTTAAGACAAAAAGGAGTGGCAAAAGAAGCTGCAGAAGATCTCATCCAAAAAGCATTCGTGTATGTTTGGGAGAACAGAGCCAAGATCAATGAGCATAAATCGCTCCGTGCCTACCTTTTCCGTATTGCCTACACACGGATGCTCAATTTATTCAGAGACCATGAAAAATATGATCGGAATGAGGAGGTGCCTGACCTAAGCTCCTCAGAATTTGAGACTGATAGCACCCTTCATCAAAAGGAACTCAACCAAATAATTGAACAAGCTATAAATGCAATGCCGGAGAAAAGACAGGAAGTTTTCAGGCTCTGTTTTCTCCAGGAATTCACCTATAAAGCTGCCGCAGAATTCCTTGAAGTATCCGTTAAAACTGTGGAAAATCATATGGGACTTGCACTTAAAGACCTCCGCTCTTCTTTATCAAAGACCGCCAAAGATTTTTTATAATTCTTTTAGGGGTCACCCTTTTTTGATGTGTACTAACAGTGAAACAAAGACAGAAAAACACTGTTAAACACAATAATCAAAAAAGGTAAACAACTATGAATTTTTCCAAACTATTTACCCCTCTAATCATATTAAGCGGACTTGTACTGGCCTCAACCGGCTGTGATGTTGCTAACTCAGGCAACGACGGCCCAAAAAATGTAGCGGTCAAAATGCAGCTAAACACGAACTCATCAGCTGCTAAATTTAAAGCAATTAGCCTCGATTCTCTCACAGAAATCAAATTTCTGGTTGAAGAACTGGAACTTGAAAGTGTCTCAGATGACTCATCTGATTTTGAGGTTGAAGACCTGATCGTAAATCTTCCTTTGGATGGTAGTGTGATTGAATTGACTTCTCAAAATATCCCTAACGGGCTTTATGATGAATTTGAGATGGAGATCGAAAATGATGATGATGGAAACAATGTGAATGATCCCGACTTTATTAAAGGCGGTGACGACGACGGATACTCCATGGTGATCAAAGGAGTCTATAATGGTGAAGAATTCATGTTCAGAACCGATTCAGATTTTGAGATCGAAATGGACCTAAATCCACCATTAGAGATCAGTGATGCTAGCGGCTCCCCTTCAGTTGCCATTAATATTGATCCTTCCGGTTGGTTCGTGGATTCCAGTGGAAATACCCTGGATCCAAATGACCCTGCTAATAAAGAAGCTATCGAAGAAAACATCGAGAACTCTTTTGAAGCCGAAGGTGATGATGATGACGACGACGACGATGATGGTGATAATGACGACGACGATTAATAACTGATAAAACCCAATCAAGCCCTGCTGCCTGAACCGCAACAGGGCTTTTTTTTGTTGTGGTATGAACTTTAAAATTATTACCATCTATAATTAGGGGAACTAAGTATCTGGTGTGTACTACTAATGAACACCTAATAATATTCGAAAGGCTATGAAAAATTATATACACAAATTCACAACACGGGCGGGATATTTATTTGTCACCGCACTGCTATTCTCAGCTTGTACACTGGGCGATGTATCGGATGAGTTGAGTAACAACGAACTCACTCCTGAAGAAGTTGACGCTGCCAGCCAGATAATGGGACAGGCACTTTCTGACGATAACGACGGTATTTTCGCCAGTCTAAATGATGCTCTTGCAACAGTATCGGACAGCGGATTTGAGACTGCTCCTGCCAAATTGAAAGAGGAGGAGGACGACGACGAGGATGATTATTCAGGTCGTGGCGGAGAAAGTAATTTCCAACATGAGTACGATCCTCAGACCGGCACCCATACCATTAGCTTCGACCGTCAGGTAAGTGCCCCGAATTTTGAGAAATACTTATCAGCTGTATTAACTTATATCTTCACAGATATAGACGGTGCTTTCATTGAACAGCCACGGGATAACAAAGATCAAATCGAAAATATCGCATTCACTGCTTCAAAAGACGGGGATATAACGAACCGGTTCAGAAATTCTGAATTCAGCCGTGCCGATACTTTTGCGATCGGTGGCCTAAGCAGTGCAACTACACTATTAACTCTGGATGGATATCACTATGGAAATGGTTCATTCAACGGTGTTCGTCCCAATGGAGATACATTTGAGCGATCTTTCGTTACAGAGATCAGCTTTCTGGATATTGAGATCAATAAAGACACGGTAGCTTATTATGGCTCTCTGGAACAAGGCGTTACCGGCACACTTACTTACGAAATGAGTATTTTCCGCAATAACAATGGCAACGAATCAACAAAAACTGTATCCGGAACCATTGAAATGGATGGAGACGGAACTGCTTTGCTACGATTTCAAAATCTAAATAAACTTTTCCGGGTTAATCTCAGCTCCGGAGTAGTTACTGATGATGAGGACGAATTAGAAGCTGCAGTCTCTTCCGTTGATATTGAAAATAATACCGTAACACTGAGTAACAACGTTATTGTGATCATTTCTTCAAGGACGGAAGTTGAAGGTGATGACGGACTGGAATCACTTGAAGAAGTAGCAATTGCCCTGCAAAATGGCCTTAATGTTATTGCTGAAGCTGAAGGTTATACCAGTCCTGAAAATCCTTTAGAGTTCATTGCTGACGAGATCGAATTTGAACTCGAAGAAGAAGACGATGAAGATGATGGTGATGACGACGATTAATACTTGACCCTCTAACAGGCCGAACAAATCAATATTTCCGTTCGGTTTCTTTCTATGGAAAATAGCAACGACATATTATCCCCTAACGACCCAGACCTTTTGCTTGCCCAAAAGATTGGCGATGCTTTACCTGCTATAGAAAGCCTAAAAGGTGGTTCAGATCCACTGCTTCAACAACTTTTCAGCTACAGAGAAACACGAGCTGAACAACTTTCAGATGTGGATTCCTCTTCGATTTGGGATGCTATTGAATCAGAAATGCAGACCAGAAAGCCTGCCACTATATTTCAGCTCACACCGGCCATCAGGCGATATGCCACTGCCGCAGCGGTATTGATAGCTGCACTTGTTGGCAGCTTCCTGTATCAAAACTTGAGCGGTCCCAAACTTATCGGAGAGAGTTTCAGCACAGTTACAAAAGTAGAGCTTTCCGATGGCTCGATCGTAAGCCTGCGCCCTAACTCTAAATTGTACGAGCATTCTATAAGTAAATCAGAAGCAACCTACAGCATTGAAGGAGAAGCTTACTTTGAAGTTATGCACGATCCAACCCGGACTTTTGCGGTATCTACAAGTCAAGCTAAGGTGGAAGTGCTTGGTACAAAATTTGTACTCAGTGACTGGGGAAATACTTCGAGGGTTTTTCTGGAAGAAGGCCGGATTCAATATGAATCTTTGAGCAATCAAAACGTCGTAATTCTTGAACCCGGACAGTCATCAGAAATCAATGAGTTTACAGTCACCCCTGACGTCATTGAAACAGAATCCTCAGTTTATACCGACTGGCTGGCTGATCAACTCGTATTTCAGGATCAGCGGGTTGAAGATGTTTTCAATGAACTGGAGCACCATTTCAATATTCAAATTCAACGTCCGGAAGTTCTTGATGAAGAAAATCTCACCGGAACCATTCAGCTTGATGATCTGCCATCAGTATTGCAAGACCTGGAATTGGTTCTTGGTGGATCCTTCACCCAAACCGGTGAAAACGAATACAGATTCAACCCGGAATCCTGATGCAGAGCTTTTTAAAAGTGGTATTATTGTTTTTTATCATTGGTGGAACGGCTCAAAAAGCCTCGGCCCAGTTTTCTTTTCAATCTACTCCGCTGCTGGAGATCATTGATTCCATTGAGCAGGAAACGGAGTATCGGTTTTTATACCGGGAGTCTCAGGTTGCCAATATTTCCCTGAGCTTTTCTTCCCCACAGAATGAATTCATTGAACCATTACGATCCCAACTATCACGCTACCAAATTGCGGTAAATGCCGACACCTCCCGAAAACAAATTGTTCTATATCGGTCAGCTCAGAGTTCAAACCAAACCATATCCGTCAGCGGACAGGTTGTGGATGCCCGATCCGGGGAACGTCTCCCCTATGCCACGATATTCTGGGAGTCTGGGAATACAAAAAAAGGAACAGCAAGTAACGCATCCGGGGTTTTCAGGATCAATACTTCTGCAGAGGGACAAACTTTCATTCTTAACGGTTCTTACATTGGCTATAAAACGAATCGCATTTCCCTTGATCTGACCAACGGCACCTCTTTTGAAGATATCACACTGCGACTTGAACCTGAAACTGTTCAGGGAAATGATGTTGTGATTACGGGATTCAGCTACTCAGCGGGTTCTGACAGTATCTATCGGAATTTTGTTAATACCGGTGTGCTCAATCCTTTTGGCGAAAATAATACCGCCCGGGCATTGCAGGCTCTTCCATCCGTAAATAACGGAACGGCAATTAACAACGGGATCAATGTGCGCGGCAGTTCTTCTGATGCCACCCATATTCTCCTGGATGGCATCACCATTTACAATCAAAGTCATCTTTTTGGACTGCTTGATAGTTTCAACCCAAATGCCCTGCAAACTTCCGGATTTTTCTATGATGTGACCCCGGCTCAAATTCCATCAGCTCCCGGCGGCACTCTTTCCATGCTTACAAAAACGGGATCACTCAACAATTTTAATTCCTCTGCAGGTATCAGTAATACCGCATTCAACGCCACAATTAATGGCCCTTTGGTAAAAGGAAAAAGCAGTTGGTTGGTCTCTGGTCGTACATCTACCATGAATAACCTTAATTGGTTCGGTAATGACGATCTCATTTCTTATGGATTAAATATTGAACGACCAAAAGAAGTACTGGCTGCTAATCTAACCGACCTCCAATCCCGGTTGGTCACACCCGGTGATTACGATGCAGCCTTTTTTGATCTACATGGAAAGATATATTTCGAATTTGAAAATGGAAGCAGACTCATAGCCGGTGCTTACTACGGCGCAGATGATGTCTCTCAGGATGCTGAACGGCTTGTTCGCCGTTACAACCCTGATGCCCCTAACCAACGATTTAGCCTTGAAGAGGTTCAGACCTTGAACAAATGGGGAAACTTCAGTGCCAGTCTGTCTTATAAAAACTCGGTTTCAAATAAACTTTACAGCAGCACAATGGCAGCTATAAGCATCTACGAAACCAATTTCAGTAAAGATGACTTTGTCTATAACCGAATAGAACAAGGCGGCAGTGGTATTCAGGTATTTACCTATCCGCTGGAAAACCGAAGTGTGTTCAACGAATTTAAATTCGATCAGTCTTTTGATCTGATCCTCTCTTCCACTCAATGGACTTTCGGCAGCTCTTTTCAATACTTTTTAGGTGAATACTTTGAAGAGTCTTTTGATCGTCCAGGATTTTTGAGCTCTTTTGAGTCCGGTCTTATTGATGTCTACGCCCAAATGGATGTAACTGATTTTGACCCTGTTGATGTTCATTTCGGTTCAAGACTCCATTACTTCACCAACGGAGAACATCTGCTTTTCTCACCACGTCTTAAGCTAAAATTCTTTGACGAACGCCTGCTTTCATTTGGGCTTGGATACAGCCGCAATTATCAATTTACGCATCGTCTTTCGTTCTACAACGTTAGCAGCCCCGATATTTGGATCATTAGCACAGAAGAGCAGCCACCAACTTCATCAGATTATTTTACGGCCGGAATGTATGCCAGGCTTTTCAATAACACGTTGCTTCAGGTTGAGGGATATTACAAAGCACTGGAAAATTCGCGGCTTTTTGAGATCAATGCCCAAACACTTACCAATAGCTTTGATGCCCCGCCATGGCTTTACGATAATGACGGGACTTCCAAAGGAATCGAATTCATGATGAGAAACCGATTTCAAAAGTTGACGATAACTAATTCTTACACACTTTCTGAAGCTACTTTTAGCAATGATGCAATTCTTGGTGGTACTGATTTTGATGCCCCGTGGGATCGAACTCACAGTTTCAGTTCAACCGTAGAGTACAGTTTTATGAATGATCTAACTGTCTTTGCGAGCCTGACTGCTTCTTCCGGAGCACCAAACCGGCTTCATTTTTTACAAGTTGAAGATCAGGAGCGACTTGATAACTACCGTAGAATGGATACCGGAATTGCTTATAACTTAGAGCTTGGAAATACTAGATTGGAAATGAATGCCTCTGTTTTCAACGTATTTGACCGGCAAAATACCTGGTATCGGGAATTGAACCTGGTGATAGATACTTCAGTCCCCCAGAACCGTCAGCGCCTTTCATCCCGCCCAGTGGATGTCTATGATCTGGGAATTCAGCCTTCATTTAATGTGATGGTGTGGTTTTAGGTTTAGGTGTGGAGTTGCTACATGTTAGGTGTGCAAGACTCACTACTCACTACTCACTACTCACTACTCACTACTCACTACTCACTACTCAC
>JBBDSP010000011.1:0-362165 GCA_040904925.1 Gracilimonas sp.
TCAGGAATAACAGTAAATTAACATTAAAACTGTCAACCTAAATCAGGAAAAGACGGGTCATCCTGATCCCGAGTCCTCGGGATGAAGGATCTTGCCTTTTGCGAAGCATCAGCGTTGGTTCTTTGCAAATAAGGAACCAGTAGAAAATTTTCCCCCGGTATGGTCTCTATTTCTTAATAGAAAAGGTTCTTCGGGGGCACCTCAGAATGACTTTTTAGGGCTTGAGGAATTTCGGCTATTCACTGTGAAGCCACCATTACTCAAGATATTTATTCCACTCTGGAAAAAAGTCGACCGCTGAGCCGGAGTAATTCTGTCTCGGCAGTTTTTGCTGCTATCTGTGCCTCAATCAATCGGTTTTCAGCATTTAATAAGCTTTGCTGTGCTTCTCTTAATTCAATAGAACTAATGGTTCCAAGCTCGAATCGCTCCAGTGCGATCTCCACAGTTTCATTATTGATCTCAAGATTTTCCTGCTCCAGCTCTATAAGAGAAAGAGCATCAGAATATTCGGCATAGATCTGACTTATTTGTGCCGTAAGCTGAAGCTGCAGATCCTGTTTTAGCAATTCCTGATTCTTCAAAGATATTTGCGCATTTTCACTCCGTCGCTTTTTATTGAAGCCATCAAAGAGATTGACTCTGGCGGTGATCCCGTAATTGAAGCCATCTGTTTCCGAAAATTCAGAGAACCCAACACTCGCTTCTGTTCTGGAATATCCATATCCACCGGATACATCAACCTGTGGCATCCATTCTCCCCGAAGCTCACGGATCTGGGTTCGCGCTACTTGTTCGCTAAGCCGGGCTATATTCAATTCCTGATTTTGAGTAAGAGCGTCTTGGATCAAAGATTGTAGTTCAAGTCTGTTCGCAAGTTCGATCTCAGGTCGAACTTCAAATTCAACAGAAGCATCTTCACCCAAAATTGAGGTCAATAACACTTTAAGTTGATTTAATGACGTTCCGGCACGAATCTGTGCTGCGCGATCAGTATTGAAATCAGCCCGCGCCAACAGTAATTCATATTCTGAGCCTGAGCCGAGATCCCGTTTGGTTTCCGCAATTCGGATACGCTCTTCAGATATCTCTACCGTATTTTCCAAAACCTCTGCCGCCTTCTGCTGTCCGGCGATCTCGTAGTACCCGCTGATGATATCCGCCAAAACCAGCTCGACCTGATACCTTCTTTCAGCTTCACTGATATCGGATTCTGTACTTAAACGGTCAAGTGTTGCAAACATCGTCAATCCATCAAAGATGGTCCAGGTAGCATTCACACCATAATCATAAACCGTAGTCTTGGCATTTTCGTCATTACGATCATCAAGATTAGGATTTCCATATACCGTCACGTTATCCTGAACCCGCTGGTTTATGGAACCATCAGCTGATATAACGGGTAGAAATCCAGCATTTCCTATGGAGTTGTTATTCCCGGAAATACGAACTTCATTTTCTGCGATCCGGATCGCAAAGTTTTTCTCTAAACCGATACGAATGGCATCTTCAAGCTGCAGCGTTGACTGCGCCTGTACATGAAACCCCATCACTCCAAAGAAAATAAAAGTCAGGACTGTTTTGATAAGTGAATTTAAACTAGTCATCAGAGGATTATGCATTGACTTCAGCGGTTTCCAGGTTTTCATATTTGCGGAAGGTTTCTTCATCGATCGTTTCCTTCTCAGATCGCTCGGAAGAGATGTAGCTGTATAGAGCCGGTATCACATAGAGCGTTAAGATACTGGCGAATATCAGACCGCCAATAATGGCAATACCCATCGACCTACGGCTTTCGGCACCTGCTCCAAGCGCCAGGGCAATGGGTAAAATACCCAATACAGTTGAGAAGCTGGTCATCAGGATAGGACGGAAACGGGCAACAGCGGCATCCTTTATCGCCTCCAGATTTGAAAGCCCCTGGATCTGCCTTTGGTTAGCAAACTCAACGATCAGGATCCCGTTCTTAGTCACTAATCCGATCAACATCACCATGCCTATCTGACTGAATATGTTAAGTGTTTGATTGAAATACCAAAGAGTCATCAATGCACCAGTAAGGGCTAATGGAACCGTGAACATGATCACCAAAGGGTCACGGAAGCTTTCGAACTGTGCGGCCAGTACAAGATAAACCAATAGTAATGCCAGCAAGAATACATAAATAAGGCTCGATGAACTTTCCACAAAATCTCTTGACGGACCTGAAAGTGATGTTGTGTACGTCTCATTAAGCACTTCAGCTGCAATGGCATCCATAGCATCAATTCCGTCACCTATGGTTTGACCAGGAGCTAAACTCGCTGATACTGTTGCTGAGGCAAAACGGTTGAAGCGGTAAAGTTGAGGCGGGCTGCTTTGCTCGGTCAGTGTTACCAGGTTATCAACCTGAATTATTTCGCCTCGATTATTTCTCACGTATAAACTTCTAAGATCTATAGGGGCATCCCGATCTTCTCGTGACATTTGTCCGATCACTTGATATTGTTTTCCTGATTTCAGGAAATATCCAAAGCGCTGCCCACTATATGCCAGCTGTAATGTCTCTGCAATATCACGGGTTGAAACGCCCAGCGCCTGTGCACGGTCCCTGTCGATATTGATCTCAACTTCGGGCTTGCTGAATTTCAGATCCACATCTACAAAAGCAAAAGTCGGATCCTGACTTGCTCTCTCCATAAACTCCGGAATAACTTCCTTCAACTGATCATTGGTGTTAGCCTGAAGTACATATTGTACCGGCTGTCCACCCCTGCTGCCTCCAATGCTTTGTTGCTGTGCTACATATGTTCGTGCACCGCTAAGATCCTGAATTTTTGTAGAGAGATGGTTATAAATATCCTGCTGTGTCCTTTCCCTTTCATCGGCATCTGAAAGAATAAGACGTCCGAATCCGGAATTAACGGAACCGGTTGCACCAAAACCGGGAGAAGTCACAGTGATCAGTCCTTCGATCTCGGGCACTTCATCCAGCAAGAAATTAGTAAGCTGATCCATATACCTGTCCATATATTCAAAAGTGGCTCCTTCGGGAGCAGTCGAATTAACGATGATTCTTCCCCGATCTTCAAGGGGAGCTAGTTCCTGCTGCAGGTTTGTATAAAAGAGCCAGATCCCTCCCAGGCAAAGTACAGTGATCACAAAAGCAACCCATCTCTTTTCCATGAACGCTTCAAGGCTGTTCTTATATTTTTGATTCAGCTGCTTAAAGAATGGCTCAGTTTTATTGTAGAACCAGCTGTGCTTGGTATCTGATTTTAAGATCTTGGTAGACAGCATCGGGGTGAGTGTAAGAGCCACGAAAGAAGAAATGATAATAGCTCCTGCCATTACCACCCCAAATTCCAGGAATAACCTACCGGTCAATCCGCCTAAAAATAAGATAGGGGTAAACACCGAAACCAATGCCAATGAGGTTGCTACAACAGCAAAGAAGATCTCACGGGAGCCCAAAATTCCCGCTTCAATAATGCCCATACCAGACTCAATTTTGGCATATATATTTTCAAGTACCACAATGGCGTCATCCACCACCAAACCTATAGCCAGTACGATTGCAAGCAGCGTCAAAACATTGATAGAAAAACCGGCAATGTACATCACAAAAAAGGCCCCGATCAATGCGATAGGAATTACAATAATGGGAATGATTGTAGTTCTGATATCTCTCAAAAACAGGAAAATAATAAGCACTACCAAAGACAGCGCAAGGAAAATCGTCTGTTGAACTTCACTGATAGAATCCCGCACATATTCGGTAGTATCAAAACCAACTGCTGTTTGGATATCTTCGGGAAGATCTCTTTTGATCAGTTCAACCCGATTATAAAATTCATCAGCTATCTCGATCTGGTTGGCGCCGGGCTGCGGAACAATAACCACACCGACCATGGGCACTCCGTTACGCTTCAGAATGGTCCGTTCGTTGGCAGCACCGAGTTCTGCCCTTCCGATATCCCGAAAACGAACCACATTCCCATCTTGTTCCGTGATGATGAGGTTATTGAACTCTTCCGGCTCATACAGTCTGCCTTGTGTGCGAACGGTAAGTTCTGTCATATCTCCTTCGATCCGGCCGGAAGGCAGTTCCACATTTTCTCTTTGCAGGGCTTGCTGAACATCAAGTGGAGTTAAACTATAGGCTGCCAATCGCAATGGATCCATCCAAAGGCGCATAGCATATTCTTTTTCTCCCCAGATCTGCACACTGCTGACTCCTGGAATGGTTTGGACACGCTCTTTAAAATCATTAAAAGCCACATCCGATAGATCCAGTAAATTTCGTTTATCACTGCGTACGTTCAAAAATACAATAGGACTTGCATCCGCATCGGCTTTAGAAACGACCGGGGGATCGGCATCAGGCGGAAGGTTTCGAACCGCCCGGGATACCCGGGACTGCACATCGTTTGCAGCATCATTAAGGTCGATTTCCAATTCAAATTCAACGGTGATCGTGCTTCGTCCTTCACGACTTGTGGAAGTCATGGTACGAATACCGGCAATTCCGTTGATCTCTTCTTCCAGCGGTTCTGTGATCTGAGATTCGATGATCTCTGCATTTGCCCCGGTGTAAGAAGTACTTACGGTTACAATAGGTGGTTCGGTTGCCGGATATTCCCGAATTCCGAGAAAGGTAAAAGCGACGATCCCCAGGATCAGGATCACCAGCGACATTACCGTAGCTAAAACAGGTCGACGAATACTAAGTGATGAAATACTCATTATTCCTCTCCCTCATATTTATCCACCTGGTCAACATTTACTTTTGATCCAACCCTGACCTGTAAAAGTCCGGTCGTAAGAACCGTGTCACCGGGTGCTAAACCATCTGTTATTTGTATATGGCTTGCCGTGCGAATTCCGGTTGTAACTTGTTTTTCGTCCACTTCTCCGCCCCTGAGAATAAATACTTTTTGTCCATTAAGTTCCGGAATCACTGAAATTGTTGGGATCATCAAGGCATCTTCAATTTCTTCCAAGATCAACTCCAGATTGGCGAAGGCTCCCGGCAGTAACTTACCCTCCACATTATCAGCCAGCGCACGAATTAAAAGTGTTCTGGTTTGAGTGTTAATGCGAGGTTCGATCGCGTAAATAGAAGCTTCAAAATCATCCTCCTGTCCCTGAACATTAAACATCACCCGGTCTCCGTCCTCAACAACTCCGGCATAACGCTCAGGAATCGAGAATTCGATTTTTATCGGGTTGATGGATTGAAGATTCGCAATTTCAGAGGTGGGTGAAATATAACTCCCATTACTTACATATCTGAGCCCAATAATACCATCAAACGGAGCCAGGATCTCAGTTTTGTCTATTTGTGCTTTGATAAGGTCCGCTTCAGATCTCAACACATTCAATTCGTTAAGAGTCGCATCATAATCTTCCTGACTTATTCCACCCCGCTCGAGTAATTGTTTCTGTCGCTGCTCTCTAATCTCAGCTAAACCGATCCGGTATTCCGCCTGTTCAAGTCTTGCCTGCAGTTCACTGTCATTGATCTTAATGAGTAGCTCACCTTCGCGTACTTCACGGCCTTCCTCAAGTCTGAGTTCCACTATTTTGCCGGATATCTCACTTCTTATATCAATAGATTCATTTGCCAGGAGTGTTCCGGTGGTAAAGATCTTATTCTCAAAGGGCTCAGGTTCAACCAAATGTACATCTACTGCAATAGGAGCATTTCCATTGCTTTGACCTTGGTTTGAGGATGCATCAGATGAACTTTGGAGTTTGGGGATTGCCAATAGTGCAATCAGTACCAATACACCGGCGATTATCAGTATTCTCTTCATGTATTTATTTCTCAACTAAAATTTTATTGACAACTGATAAAGATAACCACAAACGAGGACTTAGCATTCTAAGTCTTGAAAAGCATTGTAAAAATCCAAAAAAAAAGCGATGCAGAACCCTGCATCGCTTTAAATAGCAGTAAAGAATGTTACTTAAGCTACCTGTGCTTCCAATTGCTTAGTTAATTGTGATTTAGGAACAGCTCCAACGATCTGATCAACAACTTCACCGTCTTTAAATATCAAAAGAGAAGGAATACTTCGAATTCCATATTTCACGGAAATTTCAGGATTGCTGTCCACATCTACTTTTCCGATTTTTGCTTTGCCTTCATATTCTCCGGCTAATTCTTCTACGATGGGTCCAATCATTCGGCAAGGGCCACACCATTCTGCCCAAAAGTCAACTAAGACCGGCTTGTCAGATTTCAATACTTCATCGTCAAAATTGGTGTCGGTAAATTCAATTGGTTTTGCCATAATGCTTTTCAGTTTAATTTGTTAATATTTCTTTAATCTCAAACAAATATCGGGATATTTCATTCAACATTACATATTCTTTTAAATTATTGGGGTGATAGTGTTGAGTGATACGCAACAATGGCTGCTCATTAATTTGCATGTACTAATTGCACCGCTTCTTCTCCCAATACCTCTCTCAATCCTCTCAAAAGATCATCATTCGGTTCCACTACAAAATTTCTCACGTTCATCCGGATTGGAGCATTTGCCTCCTTGCTGTGAATACAAAAACGCACTGTTGTGGTTCCTTTGTTCAACGAAAATAGGGTCTCCATTTGCTTTAGATCATTTTTATTGAGCTCTGAAGTTTTAAGGTTGATCTTCAGATTCAGCTGCTCCTGAAATTTCTCCCTCAGGTTTTCAACACGTTCAAAATTATTAGCGATCACTTTAGGCTGACCTCCCCTTTTATCTACCACCCCATCAATAAATAACACATTATCGGTTTGAAGGAGCCCCATGTATTGATCGTAGGTTTTGCTGAAGGCGATCACCTCTGTGGAGTTGTTCAGGTCTTCTACCTGAAGAAATGCAAACGGCCTTCCTTTTTTATCTGTGACTCTTTTAATTCCGGTTATAATGGCAATAAATCTGATATTTGATCGGTCTGATAATCGCCCGAATACCTCATCCCCTAAATTCTGTTTTCCAAACAAACGGATCTCTTCCTTGAATCTACTCAATGGATGTCCACTAAGATAAAATCCTATAAGTTCTCTTTCTTTGTTGAGCCGCTCAATTTGTGTCCACCGGTTAACTTCACGCAATTTTGGTTCTTGTGAACCGGGACCTCCACTGTCTCCGCCAAATAAATTCCCCTGGTTTAAGCGGATCTCTTCCTGCTTACGAACCGCGTAAGAAAGAATATCTTCAACTGAATCATGAAGCTGAGCACGATTGTCATTCAGTGTATCAAAAGCGCCGGCGATGATCAGGCTTTCCATTGTTTTACGATTACAAACCCGAAGATCAACACGGGTGGCAAAATCAAAGATCGAGGAAAAATCACCGTTTTCCTCCCGCTCTTCCACAATATGCTGAATGGCCGAAGAACCCACTCCTTTAATAGCCGACATACCATATTGAACTCTTCCATCTTTGGCGCGAAATTTCCCGCGGGCAGTATTGATATTCGGCGGATCTACAGGAATTCCCATCCGCTGACATTCCTCAATAAAGGAGGCCACTTTCTTGATGTCACTCATGTTATGCGTCATCACCGCGGCCATGTATTCAGCCGGATAATTCGCCTTGAAATACATAGTGTGATAAGCCACTACCGAGTATGCTGCAGAGTGTGATTTATTAAATCCATAACCCGCAAACATGGCCATTTTATCGAATACTTCCTTGGCAGTCTTTTCGTCGTAGCCTTTTTCGACTGCTTGTTTTACAAATTTTTCTTCTTCGGGGGGAAGCAATTCCGGCTTTTTCTTACCCATGATACGGCGAAGGACATCCGCTTCTCCAAGAGAGTAGCCACCCATACGCTGCGCTACCTTCATGATCTGCTCCTGGTAGATCATAATTCCGTAGGTCGGCTCCAGCAATTCGATCAGGTCTTCGTGATCGTACTCAACTTTTTCGCGACCATGCTTTCGCTCAATATAATCCGGAATGAACTGCATCGGTCCCGGACGGTAGAGCGCATTCATAGCGATCAAGTCATTGAGACTCGTCGGTTTTAGGTTCTTGAGGTGCTTGCGCATCCCTTCACTTTCAAACTGAAAAATTCCCGAAGTTCCGCCCTGCTGAAAGAGTTTATAGGTCTTTTCATCGTCCAGCGGGATGTCATCTAATTTATATTCTTTTTTGTGATTCTCTTTCACATAAGAGATCGCTGTTTTCAGAATGGAGAGGGTTTTCAGACCCAAAAAGTCCATCTTCAGCATACCGGCATTTTCAATCACATTGCCGTCAAACTGGGTCACGTACAGATCTGCATCCTTAGCGGTACTTACCGGGATGTATTCAGTAAGTTTATCCGGAGCGATGATAATTCCTGCTGCGTGAATTCCGGTGTTCCGCACGGAACCTTCCAGAACATGTGCCATCCGCAGTGTTTCAGCTTCAAGGCCTTCCCCATCTCTGATATCTCGTAATTCTTTTACTTCCGAAAAAGCATCATCCAGCGTGGTACCCGGCTTTTCAGGAACGAGTTTCGCAATACGATCAGCATCGGCTAAAGGAAGGTCGAGCACGCGGGCTACATCACGAACAGATGAACGCGCTGCCATAGAACCAAAGGTTATGATATGGGCTACCTGATCAACTCCGTATTTATTCACTACATATTCGATCACACTCTGTCGCCCATCATCATCGAAATCAATATCGATATCGGGCATGGATACACGCTCGGGATTCAGGAATCGCTCAAAAAGCAGGTCATATTTCAACGGATCAATATTTGTGATCCCTGTGCAAAACGCCACTACCGAACCAGCGGCGGAACCACGTCCGGGGCCCACATAAACGCCCATATCACGTGCAGCCGCAATAAAATCCTGAACGATCAGAAAGTATCCGGCAAATCCCATTTCCTTGATGATGCCAAGCTCTAACTCGATCCGCTCGGTAACTTCCTCATCCAGTTCTTCATACCGTGGCTTGGCTCCTTCATAAGTAAGGTGCTTCAGATAATCATCTTCGGTCTCAAATCCTTCCGGAAGTTCAAATCGGGGAAGCTGAATTTCTCGCTCAAGCTTGACCGGCTCAATTTTCTCAACGATCTCCTGCGTACTTACAATGGCTTCAGGCATATCCACGAAAAGCTCTTTCATCTGGTCTTGCGACTTAAAGTAGAACTCCTCATTCGGGAAGCCATACCGAAAATCCCTCCCCTTCCCTTTCGGGGTAGTCATCAGCTCGCCGTCATCAATACAGATAAGTGCATCATGGGCCTTGGCATCTTCTTCATCCAGATAGAAGACATTATTTGTTGCCACTAACTTTACCCCGTATTTCTCGGAAAAAGTCCTGAATACTTCATTCACTCTTTTCTCTTCTTCCAGTCCGTGGTTCAAAACCTCGAGATAGAAATCATCGCCGAAAGTTTCCATCCACCATTGTAATTCCTCTTCCGCAAATTCCTGTCCTTTGTTGAGGATGAGGTCAGCCAACCATCCTCTTACCCCACCACTCAGGCAAATGATATCTTCGGCATATTCGGCTATCACTTCCTTATCGATCCTCGGATATTTATAGTAATATCCTTCAGTAAAACCAATAGAGCTTAGTTTGGAGAGGTTCTTGTATCCGTTCTGGTTCTTGGCGAACATCGGGATCTGATAGCGCCGGTCTTTATTATCGCGGGTAAATTTCTTTTGCGTCCGGTCTTCAACCACA
This sequence comes from Gracilimonas sp., assembly GCA_040904925.1. Classification (GTDB taxonomy): domain Bacteria; phylum Bacteroidota; class Rhodothermia; order Balneolales; family Balneolaceae; genus Gracilimonas. The sequence goes on from JBBDSP010000011.1 coordinate 9,669, forward strand.
TAAAACTCACAACCAATAATAGGTTTTATTCCCTCGGCATGAGCCGTTGCAGCAAATAAAAAAGCCCCGTACATATTTCCGAGATCAGCCAACCCAACCGCACTCATCCCGGCGTCTTTAGCTTTTTTAACCAGTTCTTTGATGCCTGACGTAGCCTGAAGCACCGAAAACTTGGAGTGATTATGCAGATGTGTAAAGGTAACCTGCTCTATTACCTCGCTACCAGTTGTCTCTTCTGTGTTTCCACTTTTTTTTTGAGCCTCTAATTGCTCCTCAGATTGCTTTGTTTTGAACCGTGAGGGGGAGACAAGATCAATATATTCTTCCCTCTTCATATAGCTCTGTGCCGACTCATACAGCTTGGCATCCATCGGGAAGTTCACCTTCGTAGCCCCGGTCCGAACCATCTCCAGGAAGATCCGGGCGGTGGCTTCCACATCGGCGGCGGCATCGTGAGCATCCTCAAAACCTTGATCAAAAAGGGCGTGATGCAATTCACCTAAGGAAGGCCATTTATAATTTCCGCCTCTTCCACCCTCGATCTTAGCCACATCGGTTCCATCAAGTTTGGTATCGATCTTAGGTTTATCAAGAATGGCCGATGAGATCTTTTTCCGGAGATATTCTGCCCCCATGATCTTCTCATCAAAACTGACGTTGTGCCCGATCAGAAAATATGCTTTGTTGATATCTTTTGAGAATTCACGCAGCACAAACTCAAGATCTACTCCTTCTTCCTGTGCGCGCTCAGTAGAAATACCGTGGATCTTTTCTGAATTGAAAGGGATGGTAAATCCTTCCGGCTTCACGATATAATTACCACTGTTGATAAGCTTTCCGGTATGATCGTGCAGCTGCCATGCAAGCTGAACCAGGCGCGGCCAGTTGTCTAATTCAGTAATGGGAGCTGAAAAATCTTGTGGTAATCCTGTGGTCTCAGTATCAAATATAAGGTACATGTAATCCCTTCGTTGTAGTAGAACTTCAAAGTTTGAATATACTATTCCTGCTCCTTCTATTCGAAGCTATTTGTTAACTATTTATCCACAATTTTAGGAGTGAAAGGTGAAAAGGTAAATCACATACGAACTGAAAAGTCTTTAAAAACATCACTACTTGAATCCACTTCAGCCTTAATTTCTTTCACATAGCTTGCCGCCGGACCTTCTTTACACTTTTCGATCAGTTCATTTACCTGCTCCTCATCTCCCTGAAAAACAGCCTCTACCCTGTCATCCGGTAAATTCTGAACCCAGCCCGTCACACCCAAAGCTTCAGCATTCTTACGGGTGAAATGACGAAACCCTACGCCCTGAACTCGTCCTTCTATAAAAATATGCTTCTTCAATGCTCTTACTTTTTATCATTAAAACTCTATTTTATCGGTTCCCAATTATAGAAAATGATTTCGTAACGTTTCGTTCAATAAATTACTCCCATGACTTTAACCCAACTTTCATATATCGTAGCCGTTGATAAGCACCGGCACTTTGCCACTGCAGCCCAAAAGATCTATATCACCCAGCCAACGCTGAGTATGCAAATCCAAAAACTGGAAGATGAACTGGGAGTCCTGATCTTTGACCGTTCCAAATCTCCGGTCGTGCCCACCGCCATGGGTGAAGAGATCATCAAACAGGCCAAACTTATCCTTAGCGGAGCAAAGCATATTGAAGATATGGTGGCGGTTCAGGGCGAAACACTGAAGGGAACCTTTCGGGTTGGGATTATTCCGACCATAGCGCCTTATCTTGTGCCGCTTTTCCTGAAGCCTTTCATTGAGACATATCCGGATGTGGAATTAATTTTTGAAGAAGCACTTACTGCTGAAGTTCTCAAAGGATTAAATGAAGATTATTTTGATGTGGGTATCATAGCTACGCCCACCGAACAGCATATGTTTGAGCAGGATCTTTTCCTGGAGCCGTTTCTGGCTTACGTCAGCCCCCAACACGAGCTGGCAAAAAAAGATAAGATCTGCGTAGATGACCTTTATAAAGAGGACTTATGGCTGCTCAATGAGGGACATTGTTTCCGCGACCAAACCATGAAGATCTGCAAAAAAAATAATGAGAAGCGGAATAAAGCTCCCATCATTTTTGAAAGCGGAAACCTTGAAACCCTGAAACGACTGGTTGAACAGGATTTTGGCGTAACCCTTATGCCTTACCTCGCCATGAATAACCACGATACAAGCTGTGCAAACGGTGTGGTCAAAGAATTCGAAGACCCTATTCCTTCCCGCAAGATCCGCATGGTGTACAGCCGCGAGTTCCTGAAGAAAAACCTAATCGAAGCTTTTGCGGATGTGATCAAAGATTCTATCCCAAAAGAACTTGAATCACAGGAAGAGAAGATGGTGATTGAGTAGAGTGGATCGTTAATGGTTAATCGTTGTTCGTTAACTATTTTCGAATCTCCGATTTAACTTTTTCCCAATCTTTATAACTCACAGTACCTTCCTTTACTGCATTCTCTCTTTTAAGCAGTTCTTCACCGTGCCATTCCGGGGGTGAGTACTCAGGGGAAGAAGAAATATCATTCCAAAGGGTCTCCATGAGTTCGATCTTTTCGGATAAGGATAATTTATCGATAGCGATTGATTTGTTCATAGCATTTATAAACTACCATTATTATATGATATTCAAGGGTGAATTTTTGAATTCCCCATGCCACGAACTGTCACTCTTTCTTCTTAGTTTAGTGGTTTTATGAATTGAAAGGTCATTCAGAGCGAAAGCGAAGAACCTTATCAGGTCTGTCACCTGAAGAGCCTTTGGCAGTAGCTTCACGATGACTCAAAAACAACCTTTATGCTCAAAATCACCAAAGCCGGAAATCATGGAATACTGCTGCCACAGCTGGGTATCGGGCTGGATTACAGCGGAGCAAAAGCCGAACATATATTCGTCTCCCACGGCCACGCCGATCACATTCCCTGGAAAGCAAAGGGAACGGTTTATGCCACTCCTCCCACTGCTGCTTTTATGAAATTACGAGGAGCGAAGTACAACGTTCAGAAACTTCCCTTCGGCCAATCCGTGGAAACAGAAAATGCCAAAGTCACCTTCTATCCGGCCGGACATATTCTCGGCTCTGCCATGACTTTTATAGAAAGTGAGTTCGGCAACCTCCTCTACACCGGCGATTACCGAACGCCGCCCTCTCCCGCCACCGAAGGTTTTGAACTTCCCGATGCGCCCATTCATCAATTTATTACGGAAGCTACTTTTAGTCTGCCGGTGTACAAATGGAAATCGTATGAGGAATTAAAAGCAGAGATCACTTCCTTTGTCCGGGGCGCATTGGAAAACGATCATACTCCAATATTTCTGGCTTACAATCTCGGAAAAGCACAAGAGATCATGCATCTTTTAAGTGATCAGGGTCACCCCATACAAATACACGGAGCGGGCTTTAAACTTTGCAGCGTGTATGAGGATTATGGAATCGATCTTGGTAATTACAAGACCTACGATCGTGATACTTGCGAGGGAAAGATCCTGATCTGCCCGAGTTCAGCCATCAACAATGGCTTTGCCTCGAATGTTAAGAAAAAGCGCATCGCCTACTGCAGCGGCTGGGCGGCTATGGAAGCACGGCGAAGTCAGCTTACCCTAGATAAACTAATTCCCATCTCTGATCACCTCGATTTTTTTGAACTGATCCAGCTTTGCGAAAAACTCCGTCCTAAAATGACCTACATCACCCACACCCCGAACCCAAAGGTGGTGAAGCATTATCTGGATGAGCGGCAAATTCCTTCTCAGTTTTTAGATATGGCGGTAGAACCGAATGATTAATGCTAAATTTTAAATGTTAAATGATACTACAACTCAGCACATTTACTCTCCGAAGAATATTACCGGTTTGCCATTTGTAACTACCCTAATACCCCATTTATAATTTAAAATTTAGCATTTAACATTCTTTAAGCACCGATGAGTAAACAAGCTCAAAAAACCTTTTTAAAGTTAGCAACAACGGCTCAAAAAATAAGCGAGACGCGGGGAAGTAATGCGAAGATCAAAATTTGTGCGGAGTATTTCAGTTCGCTGAGTGACGAGAAAGAGCTGGAGCTGGCTGCACAGTTTTTAGGGGAAGGTGCCTTCTCAGATGTATCCGGAAAGCGTGCTTCTGTGGGGAGCCGAACCTATTCTACTCTTGCTGCCGAGATCTGTGAAATTGATTACGAGAAGGTTTTCAAGCCCAGTAAAACAGCTGTTGGAAGTTCATCTGAAACCATCGAAAAATTATTCGCAAATATTCCGGAAGCGCAACAAAAATGGAAAGTGGACGACCTCTTGCTAAAGGATGTTGCTGAAATTTATGACCGGCTTTACGAGGTTTCCTCCCGGGCAGATAAACAGAAAATACTGAAAAAGGCATGGCTACAAATGGCGCCACTGGAAGTGAAGTATTTTCTTAGAATTTTGGGGAAAGGTTCGCTTAGGATCGAGTTTGAGTCAAAAAGCATTGTTTCGGCCATTGCCAAAGCCTTCGGACATAAAGTGGATGAAGCTCGATACGTGCACATGCTAACCGGTAGTATCGGGAGAACGGCAGTCCTGGCTTTTAAAAATGACCTGGAAGAAGCCCGTTTCAAACTGTTTCAGCCTATAGCCTTTATGCTGGCATCGCCGATCGAAAGTCGTGCTGTAGAGGATTATTCTGAGTATCTAGCCGAGGAGAAGTTTGATGGAATGCGTTGTCAGATCCACATAAAGGGAGACAACGTAAAGATCTTTTCGCGAGACCTGAATGACATCACCCATTCCTTCCCTGAGATCGTGGAGTATTTCACAAAACGAGAACTTCCGGAAATGGTGCTGGATGGCGAGATCTGTGTGTTCAAGGATGACACTATTCTGCCATTCCAGCTTTTGCAAAAACGCATGGGATTGAAAAAGCCTTCCAAAAAAATACTGAGTGAATATCCCACCCTGCTTATTTCTTATGATATTTTGTTTTATGCCGGTGAGCCTGTATTTGAAAAGATACTGACTGAGAGGCGAGAACTTCTTTCTGAATTATCATCAAAATTCCATTTCCCGATCACCACCCAAAAGCTAATTCAGAATGACGATCAAATTGAAGAGCTTTTTGAACTTGCCCTTGCTCATGGAAATGAGGGATTAATGCTTAAACATCGGGATTCGACCTACGAATACGGCCAACGCAGAAAATCCTGGCTGAAGGTGAAAAAGCCCGGCGGATCTCTGGATACCATCATGATGTATGCGCATGCCGGAAGCGGTAAACGCGGAGGCACGTATTCTGACTTTACTTTAGGAGTTTCCGTGCGAGATGACGACCGTTATGAAGAAGAGTTCATCCCTATTGGAAAAGCGTATGGCGGATATACAAATGAAGAACTCAAAAAGATGAATGCACGCATCAAAGAAATCACTGCAGAAAAATATGGACCTACATTGGGATTGTATCCCGACATTGTGGTGAAACTTGAATTTGATGATATACAGGTGAATAAAAGAACCAAGGCAAATTTCACGCTTCGGTTTCCCCGTTTCAAAGCGATAAGATGGGATCTTTCTCCGGATGATGTGGATACACTCAGGGATGTGGAGCGTTTATATGAAAAGAAAATAAATAAGGAACGAAAGACTCAAAAAATTCAGCCTTCATTCATCAATAGCTGATCTTTTAAAACCGGCCAATTCATCTGAATTATATATTCTTTTATTTCAATCAGGTCCAATTAAATGTTCTTCCTACTTGGCAATAAAAACATTCATTAACGGCCTCATTCTCATCCAGTTAGAAAATATTACAAGCGTTCACATTTTGTAATCCCTTTTAATAGTATTTAACAATTGAAAGGGAGAGCTTTATTTAAAAATTGGGTTGTTAGAATTGAACCTTAAAATAGAGAAATGAAAAAGTTATCATCCTTTACGAAATTATCATTAATAGCTGCCACAGCTTTTATCTTTGTTGCCTGTTCAGCCGACGAAGATAATACAGACCAGCGACAAGAGAATAATGTAATCCCATCCGTGGAAGCTGTTCAAGCCCGATATGGTGCGCTTCCTTTAGTTGAAAGATTCAGCGGCAATGTGAGATCAGTTAATCAGGTTGCACTGTTCCCTGAGATCTCCGGTGTAGTTGAAGAAATATTTGTTCAAAATGGCGAGTATGTTGAAAAAGGCGATAAGCTTGTTCAAATGAATACAAATATCCTTCAGCAGCAACTCCAGCAAGCTGAAGCAGGATTTAGAATAGCCAATGCAGAGCTAAAACAAGCCAAGGCCAGACTTACTGAGATTCAAAACGAATATAATCGCACTAAGCAACTTGAGGAAAAAGACCTCGTTAGTCAGGTTGAAGTAGAACGGGTTGAGGGACAACTACTCTCTGCCGAAGCCGATGTTGAGCTGGCGGAAGCCCGTCTCTCCCAGGCAGATTCACAGGTAAATGAACGCCAGGATGAACTTGATAAAGCGGTAGTTAGAGCTCCTATTTCAGGAACGGTTGGGCAAAGAAATGCTGAAATCGGTATGCAGGCTTCAACGAATACTCAACTCTTCCTGATCGGCGATCTATCCCGGCTTAAAGTTCAGATCGTACTCACTGAGAGTATGTTGAACAGAATTGAGGTTGGTCAAACCGCTCGTATTTTAGTAGAGAACAGGGATGGTGAACAACAAATAGTTAATGCCGAAATATCCAGGATTTCTCCTTTTCTTAATGAAATTACCAGAAGCACTGAAGCAGAAATTGAAGTAAGTAATGACAGTGGTTTATTGAGACCCGGTATGTTCGTTCCTGTTGATGTTTTATTTGGTGAAAGTGAGCAGGCTACTCTCATTCCGGTCAGTGCTTTATATACTGACCCTTCTACCGGTGAAGAAGGAGTTTATATTGCCACTTCACTTGATTCTGAAATTGAACCTGTGAGTGATACTTCAGGAAGTTCAGATGGTCCAGGAGCAATGACAGAGCCGACTCAAGTTCAATTCAAAAGCATCAATGTGATTGCAGAAGGGAGAATGGAGCTTGGTGTTTCAGGTATTGAAAATGGGCAATGGATCGTTACTGTTGGCCAGGACCTTTTATCAGAAGGACGAACACAAGCTCGAGTACGCGCCATGAGTTGGGATCGTATTTTTCAGCTTCAAAATCTTCAGCGGGAAGATTTACTGAGAGAGATCATGCAGGAGCGTGAGAACGAACCAAGCAATGTAAATCTATAATCAAATACCATCATGCCAATTACAGAAACTTCAATCAAGCGTCCTATTGCCACATCGATGGTCTTTTTGATCATCATTACATTGGGAGTCATTGGTTTCCGATTTCTTCCTGTTGACCTTCTCCCCCCCATCGAATATCCACAGCTTACGGTTGCTACAGATTATGACAACGTAGGACCGGAAGAGATGGAAACCATTATTACGGAACCCATTGAAAATGCCCTGGCCGGTGTTCCCGGTGTTGAACGGGTTCGTTCACGATCTGAAGAGGGTGGCAGCCGGGTTACCCTCGAATTTGCACAATCAGTAGATATTGATGTAGCAGCAAATGATGTTCGGGCTGCATTAGACCGCGTTCGCCGATCTATTCCTCCCGAGGCAGAAGCCCCCCGGATCTGGAAATTTGACCCCAATAATTTTCCCATCGTAATCGTGGGAGCTAATGCCGATATGAATCTTGCAGATCTGACGGTTTTACTTGATCGCGAGATCACTAAAAGATTTGAACAGATCAACGGCGTTGGATCTATTGATATTTGGGGAGGAATTGACCGCGAAGTTAAAGTGGACATAAAACGAGATCGATTGATAGCCAGTGGATTATCCACAACCGATGTGCAACAAGCCATCGCAAGGGAAAATGCCAATCTTCCCGGCGGTAACGTGAATTCCGGCTTACAACAGCTTTATGTACGCACCCTTGGTGAATACGAATCCATTGATCAGATCGCTAACACCGTCATTACAACTATCGATGCAAAGCCTATCCGGGTTAAGGATGTAGCGGATGTTACCTTTGGATATCAGGATCTTGATCGCGTGGTTAGCATTGACGGACAGCCCATGGTTCGTTTTGGAATCCGAAAACAAACCGGAGCCAATACTGTAGCTGTGGCCCAGCAGATCCGGGAAGAAGTTGAGCAGATAAACAATCAACGAGATGACCTGAACCTTTTTGTTACTACAGACCAAAGTAAGTTCATTCAAAGCTCTATTGATAACGTTCAAAGTGCTGCAATGTGGGGAGCTTTACTCGCGGTTCTCGTACTTTACATATTCTTCAGGAATGGCTCTTCAACCTTTATTATAGCAGTAGCAATTCCTATTTCTATTATTGCAACATTTGCCCTGCTGTATTTCAACGACCTCACTTTGAATCAAATGAGCTTTGGAGGTTTAGCGCTCGGAGTAGGCCTCATTGTTGATAACGGAGTTGTTGTTCTGGAGAATATCATCCGGCTGCGGGAGGAAGAAGGCGAAGAACTCAAAGCCAGTGCTCTTATCGGTACCAAACAAGTAGCAGGGGCAATCGTAGCATCAACCCTGACAACCTGTGTGATCTTTCTGCCGGTAGTTTTTATGCAGACGATCTCAGGACTTTTATTTCAGGAGTTAGCACTCGTTGTAGTATTTGCTTTGGTTTGTTCGCTTTTGGTAGCCCTCACTTTGGTTCCAATGCTTTCAAGTCGATTCTTGACCATTAAAAAAGGAAGCGAGCAGAAAAAAAGCAGGTTTCAAAAATACTTTCAGCAGCTTGAGATCAAATACTCAAAGGCTCTCGAGAAAGTGTTACACCACAAACCTGCTGTATTTGGGATCACAGGTATATTGGTAATTGGAAGCTTTTTATTGATTCCCGTAATCCCGGTTGAACTTGCACCTCAAACCGATGCCGATGAGATCGATATTGACCTGATGCTTGCTGACGGTACAAATATAGCCGTTCAAAACCTTTATCTGAAGGAACTTGAAACCATTGTCCGGGCAACCGTTCCTATGGAAGATGTTCAAAATTTCACCACAGAAGTAAGAGACGGCCGGGCTGAAGTTGAGATCGCCATGGTGCCACAATCTGAACGAAGTCAAAGTACATCTGACCTCGCTGATAAGATCCGGGAAAACTTATCCGGTAAAATTCCGGGAGCCGATATCAGAGTCAGTGCGCAATCCGGTTTATGGATCCTCCGGCGCGTATTTGGAGGAGGTGGCGGTGAAGACGTTCAATTTGAACTTAGAGGATATGATATCCAGCAAGCCTACGAACTGGCTCAGGAAATTAAACTCAGGATCGAAGAACTTCCAGGTATCGTTGAAGTACGAACCGGCAGAAGTGAAGGAACCCCGGAAGAACGCATTCTCTTTGATCGTGACCGAATAGCTGATCTGGGGCTTGCTGTGCGTGATGTTGCCCAGGTCATCCAGACAAATATTGGGGGTAGCCGTGCAGGCTCTTACCGTATTGGCGGAGATGAATATCCGATCACTGTAAGATTGCGCCCCGAAGACCGACTTGGAACTCTTGATATAGACAATATTTCTATCAGAACACCTGACGGAGGAGTGCTTCCAATTTCTTCGGTGATCAAGAAACAAAGCGCCCGTGGTCCTGAAGACATTAATCGTATAAACGGGCAGCGAGTAACTAACATCACTGCTAACCTTGATGGCGATATGGCTTTAGGTGAAGCTGTGGAGGCAATTCAAGCTGAATTATCTGATTTCCCGCTCCCATCCGGTTTCTCTATTGTATTTGGAGGTGAATGGGAAGAACAGCAAAAAGCCGCTGCCGATTTCTCTATGTCAATTATCATGGCGCTTATCCTGATCTATATGGTTATGGCCGGACAGTTTGAGCGCTTCCTTGATCCATTGGTGGTTATGTTCTCGGTGCCTCTTGCCATGATCGGTGTAATTCCGGCATTACTGCTTACAGGTACTACCCTGAACATACAAAGCCTGATGGGTATGATCATGCTGATCGGTATTGTGGTTAATAACGCAATTGTACTGGTAGATTATATAAACCTGATGAGGCGAGAGAAAAATATGCCGGTTTTTGAAGCTGTGATCGAAGCAGGTCGCCTGAGATTACGGCCGATCCTTATCACAACTTTAACAACGGTACTTGGGTTATTACCTCTCTCCTTTGGATTAGGTGCCGGTGCCGAAATTCAGGCTTCCCTCGCTCGCGTGGTGATTGGTGGACTGACAGCCTCTACTCTGGTAACGCTGGTATTTATCCCGGTAGTTTATGTTACGGTTGACACCGCCCTTGAAAAAGCTAAAGCTATTAGCTGGAATCCATTTACATCAACCAAAGAAGTGGAACTGGCTAACTAGCCTTATATGAATAAAGGTCTTTCGTTAACCATACGAGAAGAAAAGCCCGCTGATCATGAAGCAGTTGAAAGCCTCATTCAGCGGACTTTTACTTTGGCAGAACACAGTGGTGGTGATGAGCATTTATTAGTGAAACGCCTTAGAAAAAGTACCGCTTTCATCTCCGAACTTTCTTTGGTTGCTGAACTTGGAAATGACTTAGTCGGGCACATTCTTCTCACTAAGGTTATCATTAAAAGTGATGAAAGTGAATTTGAGTCCTTGGCACTGGCACCTGTTAGTGTGTTGCCTGAATTTCAAAACAAGGGTATAGGCGGGAAGCTTATACAGGCCGCCCATGATCAAGCGAGAGAAATGGGATTTACTTCATTAATACTGCTTGGGCATGAAAACTATTATCCAAGATTCGGTTACAAACCGGCACATGTTTTCGATATCAGCTTCCCTTTTGATGCCCCGCCGGAAAATTGCATGGTCATTGAGCTTAGCCCAAACTCTTTGAAATATATTTCAGGAGAAGTGGTGTACCCTAAAGAATTTTTTGAATAGATATAACTGAAGTTTTCTGAACCCTTAACTCACTAAAGCCTTATCAACCGACTCTGTTAAAAAGGTTGTTAGTTTTTCATGAGGCAATAGGGTTTCTCCGCTCCATTTGAATTCCAACCCTTCCAGCCGCTGAGCCACAGATTTTTCCCTCCCGCCGGATGAAAGAAAAACAGGAATTACGATCACTTCACCGGAAATATTTCCTTGTCTTACAGCCGCTCTTAGGTACTGCTTGGCTTGCTCATAAATGGCTTCAGGAGCATCATCCCGAACGGTGAGTGCCAGAATATTCCGGAATATTTGCAGTCCTTCTTCTTTTTGTTTTTGCTGAATCTGAGCACCCAGCGATTCCATACTTTGCACCCAGCCGGTATTGTCTTCTTCACCATTGGGGCCGTGAGCCGCCAGTACAATCGTCTCATTAGCCGGATCTTCACTGAGTGTCAGAATTCGATCTCTTAAAATTCCGGCCACTGCAGGATGATCATCAAGTGCATCCGTAAACTGAACCGGAGTGTGAATTTCGATCTGATCAAGGGTTGGCGGAAAAAGCATATTGTGCATGTAATGCGATTCATCCAGTTCAATACCCGACTTTTCCACAAACTCATCGGTGTAATACATTACCGGCATGGGATGGTCAGCCAGCTCGTCGCGCAATCCAAGCAGATACTCGGCCTGACGGATGATCGGACTGTGCTTTGAGATAAACAGAGGAATAACAATAATCCGGTTTACTTTTTTGGCTTCCAGCTTTTGAACCGCTTTTTGAAGGGAAACAAAATTCGCCATACCCCATGCAAATTCTACCGGGAATTGCTCGATCAGTGGCCGGGATGCTTCTTTGACCAACTTATTCCAGGTGGTACCGCCGCCGTGGGCCATAACTAATATTCCAATACTTGAATTTCCTTCCGAAACGGATGCGCTCATTTTAAAAACTTGTCTTGTTTGATGAGTTAGTCAGTTTCCCAAAGGTACAAATTGCAGAAATTATAATTGGGAGTGCAGCCACTTAATGTTATTAAAAGGTGTATACAAATTTATTATATTCAAGATGAGGTGTAAAAATGACTAAAAAAGAACTTATTTATAAGACTGTAGAAACCCTTTCAAAACTTCCTCAAGAAAGAATTCAAGAAATTGATGACTTTGCTTCTTTTATTCTAAAAAAGCATGAAGAAGAAGTCATAAGAAAAGGAGTCCAAAAGCTATCGGAAAGTTCCGGATCATTTGATTTTCTTGAAGAAGAGGAAGTTCTCTATTCAACAGATGATCTAAAAGAGCGATACAAGTGAAAAAAGGAGATATCGTTCTCGTGCCATTTCCTTTTACAGATCTAAGTGGATCAAAAAACCGACCCGCCTTTATTATTTTTGCAGATGATCTCGATGCTACTTTATGTTTTATTTCAACTCAGTTAAAATGGAAAGAAAAGACTGACCTAATTCTTTCACCTTCTAAACTCAATGGTTTAAAGAAAAAATCCCTGTTAAGGCTGTCAAAGATCGCAACTATAAAAAAGGATTTAGTACTTGGAAAGATAGGAGAACTAAATGCTTCCAAAATTCAAGAAGTAAACTCTAATCTTAAAGATTTATTCGATCTATAATATCCATTCATTTGGATTTGAATTCCCCAATCTTGTTACCTCTCAGCTTAATTTTCTTGTGATTTTAAAATTCGTTATTAAGCGATTTCAAACTTCCTGCAAATTCTCCTTTACCACCCGCTCCTGTACATCATGAGGAACCTGGGCATAGTGCGAGAACTTCCTTGTGTAAGTAGCACTTCCCTGAGTCATGGATTTCAATCGGGTTGAATAATGATCCAGTTCTTCGAGCGGTACATAGGCTTTTATCTTCTGGATGGAACCTTCGCCATCCATACCCTGAATTTGTCCGCGGCGGGTGCTGAGATCACTCATGACGTCCCCCATGTAATCAGCCGGCACATTAACCTCAATTTCATACACCGGTTCCATTAGTTGTGGATTTGCTTGCATAAATCCATCCCGAAATGCCATTAATGCTGCTGTTTTAAAGGCTGCCTCATTGGAGTCAACCGAGTGCATAGATCCATCATAAACCGAAACGCGAATATCCCGGGCGCGACATCCACTCATGGGGCCGTTTTCCATTTTCTCCATCACTCCTTTTAGAATTGCCGGCATAAAACGGTTGTCGATCACTCCTCCCACAATGCAGTTCTGGAACACCAGCTTCCCGCCCCAGGGCAAGTCGTGCTCCTGTACATCACGAACTTTCAGATCATCCGGTGTGAACATTCCTTCGGTATAGGGTTCGATCAGTAGATGCACTTCAACAAACTGCCCCGCTCCTCCCGATTGCTTCTTATGTTTATAACTTGTTCGCACCTCTTTGGTGATCGTCTCACGATATGGAATTTTCGGAGTCACAAACTCGACATCCAGTTTAAAGCGATTCTTCAACTGATCTTCTATCACCGCCAGGTGCTCCTCACCCTGTCCGTGAATAATTACCTGCCTCAGCTCCTGACTGTGTTCAATTACCACCGATGGATCTTCGCGGTGAATCTGATGCAAGGCATGGCCAAGTTTATCTTCTTCTCCTTCTTTCTTAAGCTTAACAGCGGTACGAATGGTCGTTGGTGGAAATTCAATTCCCTGAAGCATTACATCATGGCCTTTTTCGTGCAGGGTGTCATTTACCTCTCCATCTTTAAGCTTTACAACAGCACCAATATCTCCGGTTCTGATCTCATTGATCTCAATTCGCTTATGTCCCTCAGTCAAAAATAAACTTCCCAATCTTACCGAAGAAGAATTCGAGCTGTTTACCAGATCCATGCCCGGACGAATACTTCCCCCATACACTTTAAAATAGATCAGATCTCCTACATGCGATTCAGAATGAGTCTTAAATAAGAACATCACCGGTTTTCCAGCAGGATCCAATTCAAATTTTTTACCGTCTCCCTTTTTTGGAGGATTCCCCTGAAGTGGATTTGGAGCTACATCATCCAGAAAACCCATTACGCGCCCGGTTCCCATATTTTTAGAAGCCGTTGAGCAGAACAGTGGAAATATCTGTCCGTTTACCAGCGAAATATGAAGTCCCTTTTCCATTTGTTCTTCATCCAGTTCGCCCTGCTCAAAATAGATATCCATCAGTGTTTCGTCATTCTCGGCAATAGTTTCTACTAATTCCTGGTGTAGTTTTTCAGCTTGTGGTTTAAGTGAATCAGGGATCGGAAGCTTATCCGGTTTACCTCCTTCTTCGGGAAATTCATACATCGTCATTCGAAGCACATCAATGATCGCATGAAAATCACTTCCTTCACTGTAGGGAAACTGAACTACCGTTACTTCCCGGCCAAATTGTTCGCGGGCCTCGTCCACCGTCTTCCAAAAATCAGAATGCTCACTATCCAGCTTATTGACCACAAACATGGAGGGCACGGAATATTCCTGTACATAATTCCATAATGAACCGGTTGCCGTTTCCACTCCCTGTTCGCTATTAAGTACAAAAATAGCCGTATCGGCAATCCGAACGGCTCCGGCAACCTCCCCAATATAATCCGAAGTTCCTGGAGTGTCGATCAGGTTGATCTTATGTCCGCGCCAGTCCAGATTAAGAAATGAGGAGTGAATAGATTTCTGTTTTTCTTTTTCTAAAGGATGGTAATCGGAGACCGTATTTTTCTCTTCTACCGAACCACGCCGGTTAATGGCTCCGGCTTCGAAAAGCATCGTTTCGGCCAGCGTTGTTTTTCCGGAGCCGGCATGGCCCAGCAGCACAACATTTCGAATACGGGTAGGATCATAAACTTTCATTGGAAACTCCTTTTTTATTGCACTTTTATTACTGCTTTGATGCCTCGATTAATAGGTTCCAACGCGGAGCGTAGGAACCAGATTTCTCAGTTTACTTTAAGCCCTGGTTCCGATCGCTCTGCGTCGGAACCTCTTGTATTTGCATTAAATATTTAGGTGTGTTTTAATGAAAACAGATTTTAACTTCTCAACGCGCAAAGATCCCGCGTCAATAATTCAACGAACAGTACCCATTCTCTTTGAATAGAATGTGAAGAATAAAAATAATCGGAAGCACGAATAAATCAACATGAAAAAAATATTATTGATACAAACCGGGGGTACCATTGCCATGAACGCCAAAGGAGCCGGGGTTGAACTTGATCCTGAGTCATGGTCGAAAGTGCTTTATGAAGAAATTCCTGAACTGGGTGAAATTGCTAAAATCACAACCTACCCTTTGTTTTTCGAGGACAGCTCGGACTTAAATGCTTCCCACTGGGTGCAGCTTGCCGATTGTGTTGAGCAACAATACGATGCCTATGACGGATTTGTGATCTTGCATGGCACTGATACCATGGCTTATTCTGCCTCTGCTCTTAGTTTTGGATTGAAAAATTTAGGCAAGCCCGTCATTTTTACGGGAAGTCAGTTACCCATGAGCACCATCCGCAGTGATGCCCGCCGAAATCTGGTGAATGCTATTGAGTTAGCCACCATGGATTTCAAGGAAGTTGGAATTTGCTTTAATGACGCACTCTATCGCGGAAATCGTGCTACCAAACTCAGTATTGGAGATTTCGATGCCTTTGGCTCTCCGAACTTCTCTCCTCTTGCCGATATCGGAATTCAGATCGAAACCCGGGTTTCAGCTCAATTTGGGTCAGGTACACTGGAGAACAAGGCCAAATATTCGGATGAGGTGTTTGTTCTTACAGCCCACCCAAATTTAAATCCTGAGTTATTAGAAGATTTAAATCTGCATAAGATCCGCACTGTGATCCTTCGGGCATTTGGGAGCGGCAATTTCTGTGTTAAAGGGAAAAACAGCCTCCTTCCTTTTTTGGATCGATGCCGTGAAAATGGGGTGATCGTTGCCATCGTATCCCAAGCCGATTATGACTCCGTTGATCTGACGCAGTATACCGCCGGACGGGCAGCCCTTAAGCATGGTGCCATCAGTGGAAATGATATGACGCTGGAAGCCGCCCTTACCAAACTCATGTTTTTATTAGCACATTACGATTCCAAAACCGATATTGAGGAGTTGTTCCAGCAATCCATAGTGGGAGAACTTTAAATAGGTGTTAGATATTAGGTGCGAGGTTTTAGGATATTCTTGCAATAAAAGTCTAACACCTCATGTCTAACACCTAAAACCTAATACGATGTTTTTCATTTTTGATCTTGAGACCATTCCTGATATTGATTTCATTCGTCGTGTACTAAACGACCCAGATTCTGATGAGGAATTACTCTTGGAAAAAGCAAGTGAGGAGCTCGCCAGAAATGCCTCCGGCTTTCTTCCTCCAATGTATCACCGTATGGTTTCTTGGGTTGGTTTGTGGATCGAAAATACCGGCGGGCCCAAGCAAAAAGTGGCCTGGAGTGGGGAGAACGAAAAAGAAGGCCTCATCAAGATATTTGATGCTATTGGTACCTATAAAGATTTTGGGCTGATCCATCATAACGGAAAAGGTTTTGATATTCCCGTACTCACCTATCGCGCAATGAAGCATGGATTACAGATGCCGGTTCGCATGAATGATTATGACATCCGCTATCGCTACAGCAAGCACAATGTAGACCTTGTGGATGAATTCAGTAATTATGGGGCAAGTTCATGGCCGAAGTTAAAACACCTGGGACAGCTAATCGGGATTCCCTTCAAGCAAACCGGAGAGGGAAATCAAGTGTATGAAATGTTCAAACGTGACGAGCTGGACCTGATCGAACACTATTGCTACGAAGATGTGATGGCAACCTATATCGTTTGGCTGTATCACCAGTTTACGGCCGGGCATATTCCCGAAGATCAATTCAATAATTTGAAAGACCGCGCGATGAGTAAGTTAGAAGAAATTCAATCGGGTCCGCCGGATTAGTTTTATTGTATTTCGCTTTTGCAGAAGTTAAATCATTTAAAATCTGATCTTAATGGGAACAGATGTAGGAGAGCATCGTTAGTTTAATCGAAGTATACAATCAAAATAAAATACAATCGAATGCTTAAGTACATATTATCACTAACTCTCGCACTTACCATGTTGGCCTGTGGGTCAGATCAAGAAGCTCAGGGACCGGAACAAGATCCCGGTGACCAACAAGCACAGCAACAATTTCAACCCAACCAATCTGCTCCTAATATTGAAGTTTCTGACGAAGAATTAGAGACCTTTACGGAAGTCTCTATGGTGGCACAAGAGATTCAGTCTGCATCTCAGCAGGAGATGTTAACCATTGTTGAAGAAGAAGGTCTTGATGTAGATACCTATAACATCATTGCAGAATCACGATTTAATGAGCAATCTGATGACCAGCTTGATGTGAGTGCTGAAGATATCGAGAATTTTGATGCAGCATCTGCAAGAGTAGAAGAAATACAGCAAGAAGTTGAAGGCGATATGGCTGAAGCTGTTGAAGCTGAAGGCATGGAAATGGATCGCTTTATGGAGATCAACATGGCTATGCAGCAGGATCAGGAACTGCAACAACGTGTTCAGCAAATGATGATGCAGAACATGCAGCAAGAAGGTCAGGGACAGCCTCAAGGACAGTAAACGCTCCTGATTTTTATAAAGATTTTAAAAAAGGAAAGAGTTCGCTCTTTCCTTTTTTTATTTAGCATAGGTGTCAATTTAGGCCCTCAATACGCTCCAACGCAGAGCGCAGGAGCGAGTCTTTGTTCCTAATTATTCATTTTCTACAGCACCTCGTTCCACACGCTCCGCGTTGGAACGAATCTATACCACCCTGTCCTCATCGCTGTAATCCGGCACTTCACCTCTATAGCCAAAAATGGTTTTGATAAGTTTCACTGACCATTCGCTTTGGTTTTTGATATACCATTGGTCTGCAGCACGTCTCGCTCCCAATCCCCAGCTTGGATAGGGATGAATGGTATCGGCAATTCCCCGCATCGAAACTCCATTTTTAATGGCCACCGCATATTCTGAAATAAACTCCCCGGCATGGGCTCCAACAACGGTCGCTCCCAGTATCTTACCGGATAACTTCTTGGCAAAGATCTTCACCAAACCCACATCATCCCCTTCTGAAACCGCCCGATCAATTTTGGAATAAGGAAAACGGTACACTTCAAATTTCACCCCTTCATCCCTCAGCTGCTTTTCTGTTTTGCCAACATGGCCAAGTTCAGGTTCGGTGAATGTCACCCATGAAATCAGATCTCTTTCGATCTTCATGGGAATGAACTTAAGCAAGGCTTTGGTCGCTGCGATCTTAGCCATATGCTCACTCATGTGCGTAAATTGGTATTCGCCCGTCACATCACCAGCCGCATAAATATGCTTTTTATTGGTTCTACAGGACTCATTTACGGTGATATTTCCCTTTTCTGTTTCCACTCCGGCAGCTTCTAAATTCAGTCCGGATATATTTGCCTTACGACCGGTTGCCATCAACAAGGCATCTCCTTCAAAAACTTTTTGCTCCCCATCAATTTCAGCATAAACGTAAATTCGCCTTTCATTCTGCTTTACTTTTTGAACAGATGCGTTCAATGCATATTTGACGCCTTGCTTTTCCAATTCACCTTTTAAAATACCAACCAACTCCGGATCATCATTCGTCATGATCTGTGAAGCCATATCGATCACAGTAACCTTCGAGCCCAGATTTACAAACGCCTGAGACATTTCGGTTCCGATCGGCCCGCCGCCAATTATGATCAATTCATTAGGCATTTCTTCAATTTCAAACAGACCTTCGTTGGTTAGATAGTCAACGCTGTCCAATCCAGAAATGGGAGGAACAAAAGCTTTGGCTCCGGTGGCTATGATAAATTTCTTTGAGCTTACTTCTCTGTGGTTTCCATCTCTATCTTCTATGCTGATGGTATGCGGATCTTTAAATGAAGCCTTTCCAAATACTACTTCTATCCCCATTTCCTCGAAGATCTCAGGGCGATCTGCATCTTCATATACTTCTCTTCGAACCTGATCTACGTGGTTCATCACCTTTCTGAAGTCAATCTCCGGCTCGCTATCGATCAATCCATATTTTCCGGCATCTTTGATCTGTCGGACAACTTTAGCTGCTTTCAGAAGTGTTTTGGAAGGAATACATCCCGTCCAGGTACAATCCCCCCCCAGCCGGTCAGCTTCCACCATCATGGTCTTTGCCCCAAAGTTTGCGGAAATCCCGGAAGCAGTAAGACCTGCAGCTCCGCCACCAATCACAATCATATCAAATTCATGCTTTGCCATCTACACCTTTCTTTTTTACAAACTGACGTTATCGACTTTAGAATACTTACATCAAAAAAGAAGTCAGCATTCGTTTTGGCATTAACTAATGAACAGGTCTTTTGAATTAAAGAAAAGTTTAGGCAGTGAAGACTGACTGTTATTCTTCGTCAGAAAATCAGCTACTTCTTTTTGGTTGGCGTATCTGTAGTCAAATACGATATTCTCTGAATCACCGATAATCGCTACCGGCGATTTCATGTCCCATAGTTTAGTAGAAAGCCACACCTCATTAAGTTCATTGTATTTTCGTGTCTTCCCGGTAAATACGCCTTCTTTGGTTAGCTCATCTCTATAAAAATGTACTTTATGTTTTAATGCATATAGCATGAAATAAATGGAACCCAGAATACCTCCCCCAAACACGGCTGTAAGAAATATGCCATTCGGGCTGCTAAAACCCACTACAGACCATAGACTTACCATAAGGTATAGCAATAATGAGATGGCTGTGAGCTGCGTCAGACAAATAAACCATTTCCAGCTCTTCTTTAATTTCAGTACCACTTTTTCTTCACTCATACTATGTCTGTTGTGATGATATTTGGAACATTATAAAAATGTATTTCAACATTTTCTCTTAATGAATTAATCATAATATAAGTATCCCGCAAATACAACAGGCAAAGAGATTTAAGAACAGCATCTATATATCATCGCCTACAAAATTTACATCCAATAAAAGTGTTGACATTGCCCTAAAAAAACATGATCTAATCACCGCATTAAATTTGAGCGGTAAATGAAAAATCCTTTTAAGCAAAAACCTGAACAACAATTTGTCGCTCCTCCAAAAAAAGGAGGATTAGGCACATTCGGAGGCGTTTTTACGCCGTCTATTCTGACTATTTTAGGGGTTATCATGTACCTGCGGTTTGGCTGGGTTGTGGGCAATGTCGGGCTTATCGGAACACTACTCATTGTTACCTTAGCCACAGCTATTACTTTTTTAACGGCTCTTTCTATTGCCGCTATTGCTACAGATCAGCGGGTCAGAATTGGTGGCGCATACTATATGATCAGTCGTTCATTAGGAATCGAGACAGGCGGTGCTATTGGGATTCCTCTTTATATCGCCCTGGCCCTTTCCGTTGCTCTCTACACTGTTGGATTTGCCGAGAGTGTGGTAAGTGCATTCCCATCACTTGATTTTAAGACTGTTGGAATAGTCACTACCATAGGTGTGGCCAGCCTTGCCATGATCTCTGCTAAAGTGGCTATTCGCGCCCAGTATTTTATCATGTTTGGGATCGTTTTATCCCTGCTATCCCTGTTTTTTGGAAGTCCGATAGAGGCGTCAAATATTGAAATGTGGGGAGCCTCTGAAGAAAACTCAGAAGGATTCTGGATTGTTTTTGCGGTTTTCTTTCCGGCGGTTACCGGTATTATGGCCGGAGTAAATATGTCTGGAGATCTAGAAAATCCCTCAAAATCAATTCCTAAGGGAACTTTTTATGCCATCGGGGTTGGATATGTCATCTATATGATCCTCCCTATTATTCTTGCAAATCGTGCTGATGCCATTACGTTAATAGAAGATCCCTTGATCATGCGGAAGATGGCCTATTGGGGAGATGCCATTTTAATTGGAGTATGGGGAGCTACCTTATCCAGTGCAGTTGGAAGTATTTTAGGTGCCCCGCGTGTACTTCAAGCCCTGGCTCGTGATGGCGTTTTACCGAAATGGCTGCGCTGGCTGGGACGTGGTGACGGTGAAGATGATTCACCAAGAGTCGGAACCTTACTCACTTTAGTTTTAGCTCTTGTCGCGGTTTATCTGGGCAACTTAAATATCATTGCGCCGGTTCTTACCATGTTTTTCCTCACAACCTATGGCGTATTAAATGCCGCTGCAGGAATTGAACGAGCCCTCGACAGCCCTTCTTTTCGGCCTGAGTTCAGTGTTCACTGGAGTTTTTCCTTACTTGGGGCTTTAGGATGTATTTCCGTTATGTTTTTGATCAATGCAGTTGCAACGGGGCTGGCGTTTATCTTCGTGATCATCATTTTTATATGGCTTCAAAGCCGTGAAATGAAAACAGCCTGGGGAGACGTCAGCAAGGGACTTTGGATGGCCATAATCCGGGCAGGCCTGATGCAATTAGATAAAGAAAAGGAAATCAAAACCTGGCGTCCGCACCCTTTGGTTCTTTCCGGGGCCCCCACCAAGCGATGGCACCTCATTCAACTTGCTTCATCCATTACCCACAATCATGGCATTCTAACCGTTGCAACGGTCTTAACAAGTGGTGAAATAGTGACCGAGCGCCAAAAGAAAATGGAGAACAACATCAGTGATTTTTTAGCTAAAAGAAGTATACAGGCTTTAGTTAAAGTTATTACTGCGAAAGATCCGTTTGTGGGCTCTAAAGACCTCGTGAAATCGTATGGTTTAGGTAAGCTGGTTCCAAATACCATCATTCTTGGGGACAGTGAAAACAAAGAGATCAGAAAGAAATATTGTGATATGATCAGCCACTTCCATGCTGAGAACAGAAATCTTGTGATCGTTCACGATAATAAAGAAGATGTATTTGGAAAACGAAAACGGATCGATCTGTGGTGGGGAGGCCTTAAAGGAAATGGCGGATTGATGATGATTCTTGCTTATCTGCTGCAAAGCAGCCGTTCGTGGCTGGACGCGGAGGTTCGAATTAAAATGATGGTGCCAAATCAACAAGCAGCCGATGATGCTCAAAGTAATATTAACAGAGTCGTCAGTAAGCTCAGAACTGGAGCCAAAGCAGAGATAATTGTTTCAAATGGAAGAACTTTTGATGAGGTCCTACGTGAGTCTTCCGGAGATGCCGACCTGATCTTCATGGGAATGGCCGAGCCGGATGAAAATTTCACTGATTATTATGAAACCATACAAAAACGTATTAAAGGGCTTCCAACAACTATCATGGTATTGGCAGGTGAAGAGATCTCATTCGGAGAAGTGCTAATGCAACAAGATGCGTTTGAGGAGGACTGATAGAGTCTTCTTTTACTATTTATCTTCAACGTTTTCTAATCTCGTTCTTATTTTTCTGACTGTGGTGTAAGCTCCGTAACCAACCATCAAGACAACAATGCCATAAACCCACCACGGCACATTCTCACCGGCAGTCATTAAATAAAGATAGGCGGAAATAAAAAAGAAGGTAGCACTGAGTGCCGGCAATACGATCGACTTGTCTTTACGGTAATTCTGCACAAGCCAGCCAATGCTTAAAGTAAAAAAAGGAATAGCTCCCACATAAATACTTCCAAAAATAAGTGGATTAACCCCATACTGCTCTCCAAGACTTAAAAACCATGTGGTAGCGACTTCAATAAATTCAGCCATAAAAATTTAGATTTTTTAAAAAGGTGTAATAACTTTAAACAATAATACAATAATGAACCGATTATTAACGATACTTGTTCATTATATTAGATGAGGTCAAATTAGCTACTATTACTTGAAAAAGATTAATAACAACATATCAGTTTTCTTTTTGTTGCTGGCTATGGTGGGAACCATGCTTTCCATGCTGCATTATCATAGCGATGGATTGGAATGTATTTCTCATGCCAACGAACAGCATTTTACTGAAAATGAACTACTTTGTCCTGTAGCAGGTATTGTAGCTGTAAATGGTGCTGAATCTCAGCCTTCTTTTGATGGATTGTTGAAATTTCATCAACCCCTCGTCGATGTAACACCTCTTTATCTTTCAGCACAACCATTTATCCCCCTCCTCGGCCGTGCGCCCCCTTTTATGGCTTAATGTGCTTCCACTATTTATTTCTATAACCATTCATTGACCGGTTTTTAACCCTCTTCAATGAAGTCTGTTTTAAGAAATAACCCCCACAAAATAAATTATAACTACATTATATAAATTTTATTAAGCCATGAAAAATTCTAAACTATTTTCTACGATCAAGTCTGTATTCACACTTTTACTTTTAGTTTCAGTAACTGCAGCATGTTCAAATTCTACTTCGAATGATGATCATGATGAGCATTCCGAGCCAGAAGGTTTTGTTTTGAAAATGAACGGACAAAATATTGTGACTCAAACCCCCGGTGGAACAATTTCCGGTGAATTCGAGCTTGCACCCGGACAAGAAACTGACCTTATCACCTTATTCTTTCTTGATGCAGACGGAGACGAATTCCAGCCTACTGAGGATGAATACTCCTTAGGGTATGAGTTTGAAGAAACCGGTATTGCCGAATTTGAGCAACATGCCGAAGATGGCAAATGGAGTTTTCATCTTCATGCAGAAGCTGAAGGAATTACTGATCTCAGGTTAATGCTTATGCACAACGATCATTCTGATTTCACAACCCAGGATATTCACGTTCACGTAGAAGCAGCTGAATAATTGAGATCAATAACGCTATTCATACTGTTTTTGGTGGGAGCTTTCTCTTCGGGGAATGCTCTTGCCAACGACAGTTATTTATTATCCGGAACCATTACAGATTCCGAGACCAATGAACCTGTATCTTTTGCATACATTCATGTAGAAGAATTAAATCGGACTGCCGTAGCGGACTCTGACGGCAAATATCAGCTTAAAAACATCCCGGCCGGTAATTTCACGCTTTCTATTCACCGGGTCGGATACCGTACTCAAACCAAAGAAATTTCAATTAAAGAAGCGGATGAAGTTATTGATATTCAACTTCGCCCAACGGTACTTGGTTCACAATCGGTAGATGTAGTAGGGGCAGCTGAAGATCTGGAAGGCTCGAACTTAGAGCATGCTTCCAAAAAGGTATTTGGCTCCGATCTGCGACGAAATTTAGGGAACACACTTTCTCAAACCCTTTCCAATCTTGCAGGATTTGACGAACGTAAGATGGGTAGCGCACCCGGAAGACCCGTCATTCGTGGTTTGGGAGATGAACGCGTACTTATCCTTCAGGATGGTGTACGTTCCGGGGATGTTTCCGCACAATCATCCGATCATGCTGTGACCATCGATCCAATTTCTGCACAAGAAGTGGAAATTGCACGCGGACCTCAGGCGCTTGCTTATGGAGCAAACGCAATAGGCGGAGTCATCAATGTAGTTCGAAATCAAATTGAAACAAGTGTCCCCTCAAGAACAACCGGAAACTTTACGTTAAACGGAGAAACTGTAAATAGAGGGGGATCGGGAGCCGTAGATGTGACCCTTCCTTATAATGACTTTGCTCTCAGCCTCAATCTCAATGGTCGGCTCGCAAATGATATATCAACCCCAATTGGCAAAACAGACAATACTTATTATCGGGCAACAAATAATTCGGCCGGCCTCAGCTGGGTTCGTGACTGGGGCTATATTGGTGGTGCATTCAGCACCTATTTCAATAATTATGGTATACCTCCCGACCCACAGGGCCACCCTGAGGGAGTCGATATAGAAATGGAGAAATTCCAGTATGACCTTAAATCTGAGGTCCTCATTAATGGTGACTTTCTGAAAGTGGTTGAAGGCGATCTCTCCATTAAAAATTATACCCACAAAGAAATTGAATCCAACGGGTCTTTGGGAACTCAATTCGGATTGGTAACCACGAACGCCGACATCAAAGCAAAACATAATTCACTTGGTTTCCTTGACAAAGGTTCCTTTGGCGTTTGGGGCGAAGTTGAAGATTATGCTATCATTGGTGCAGGAACCCCCGATGCCAACAGCTATAAGTTTGGGGCATATCTTATTGAAGAAGCCGACTTTGGTGACCTTCACCTTGAAGGCGGGCTAAGGTTTGACTGGGTTATGAACAAACCGGATGAAGAAGAGCAGTCACGTATTGGTTTTATCAGAGAGCGAACCTTTTCTGCCCTCTCCAGTTCCTTTGCGGCTATCTATTCACTTAGTGATCGTATTTCATTAGGCGGGAGCCTGCTACACTCCTTTCGTGCGCCCTCTCTTGAAGAGTTATATTCTGAAGGACCGCATCTCGCGTCATACTCCTACGAGATAGGAAATCCCGAGCTTGATCCAGAACGGGGATTTGCTAAGGAGCTTTTTGTTCGATATCAATCGGACCGGGCAAATGCGGAAGCTGCCGTTTTCCATAATGGATTCAGTAATTACCTATATGCACAGAACACAGGACAGCCCAATAATCGTCGACCGGACCTAAATGATTATCAATTTGTTGGTGCCGAAGCCATTTTATATGGAACGGAGTTTTCAGGAGAATTTCAGGTTTTAAATAATTTTGTGCTCGATGGTTCTATAAGTTACACCCTTGCAGAGCGCAAGGTTTCTGAAACTGAACAACAAAATTCCAGCTACGAAGGTGATACCCGCCCTCTTCCGCAAATTCCCCCTTTAAAATCTAAGGTGTCTTTTAAATATACTAAAGACGGCTTTGAGTTGGGTTCCCGTGTGCGTTTTGCTGGAAAACAAGATCGCACCGGAGAGTTTGAAACACCGACTGAAAGTTATACCCTTTTAGATGCCTTTGCCCAATATCGACTGGATGGAGGAAATCTGCTTCACACCTTTTCTTTGAACGTGAATAATATCTTGAATAAAGAGTACTACGATCACCTTTCCCGTATTAAAGATCTTCGCCCTGAACCAGGTATAAATGTAAGCTTCCTCTACCGAGTATATTTTTAGAAAAGTCAGGACATAAAAAAACCCCGGAAGTATCAGTGCCGGGGTTTTAAGATTTCAGCTTTAAGGAGTTAGAATCGACTAACTGTTAGGGTAAAACATTAATCTCACCTTTTAAGCTATCTATAAGAGTAACACAATTACAGTTTGTTACACTTTTATTTTGATAAGTCGAAAACAGTCAATATTCTCCCTCCGAATCTGCAATAAACCACTCATTTTGTGACATACGTTAGCTATATAGAAAGTCCGATCGGCTTTCTTCGCATTCTCTCCAACGGTTCAGGGATCACAGAAATTAAATTTATGGACTATGACGGTCCTGAAGATCCTGACATTCATACCGAATCTGCCAAAACACAGCTCAGGGAATATTTTGAAGGACATCGCTCCTCTTTTCAGTTAGAACTGATTCCTGACGGCACCGGTTTTGAGCAGAAAGTTTGGAAGCAGCTTCTCGAGATTCCACAGGGTTCTACCACTTCCTACGGCTCTATAGCAAAGAAGCTTGGGGATGATAAAGCATCACAGGCTGTTGGTAAGGCCAATGGAAAAAATCCGATCGCGATTGTAATTCCATGCCATCGTGTGATCGGTTCAGACCAAAAACTTACCGGCTATGCAGGCGGACTTGAACGAAAAGAATGGCTTCTCAAACACGAAGGCGCTCTTCTTATCTAACTAAATTTTACGATGTATGATCTCTCATTGTAGTAAATTAACGTGAATTTGATATATATAAGTTAGTCTTTTGTTATTACCCTTGTTTGTCATCTCGAACGGAATGACAAATTCAGGGTTAGGTTGTGGTTCGGTAGCTTTAGCTACCCCACCTTTTTGTCAACGAATTACATAAGATCTATAAGAATGAAAACTCCAAAGACCTTATATCAAACTCACGTTAAATTAAGCCAAAATACAGCAACCCAACATTCCACATATGAAATCACTAAAGCTACTATTCATTTTCTTTTTAGCAGGATCTTTTTCAATTCAAGCGCAAATGGCTGATGCCCCAGAACGTGCTGAAGGTGACGGACTGCATGAACGGCTTATCATTCGTGGAGTGAATTTAATTGACGGCACGGGATCTCCGGCCACCGGTCCAGTAGATATTGTAGTTGAAGGAAATCGCATTGCCTCTATTCGTACAGTGGGCTATGACGGACTTCCGATCAATGAAAACCGCCGTCCTGAAGCCGACGAAAATACAAAGGTTATTGATGCAGAAGGTATGTTCCTCCTCCCCGGCTTTTTTGACATGCACGCTCATACCGGAGGTCGAGCACAGGGAACTACTCCCGAGTATGTCTATAAACTTTGGCTTGCTCACGGTATCACTTCTATTCGAGAACCCGGTTCCGGAAACGGAATGGACTGGACTCTTCGTCATAAGGAGTTAAGTGAAAGAAACGAGATCACCGCTCCACGTATTTCGGCCTGGATCAATTTTGGATCGAACAGTAACGGAGAGATCACCAATGCCGAACAAGCCCGCAATTGGGTAAAGATGATAGATGAAGCCGGAGCTGACGGGATCAAATTCTTTGGAGCTTCTCCGGAAGTGTATGCTGCCGTAATCGATGAAGCAAACAATCGTGGCTTAGGGACTATGACTCACCATGCCCAGACCCGTGTGGTTTACAATAATGCCTTAAAATCTGCCCGGCTTGGGGCGACTTCACTCACCCACTGGTATGGGCTTCCCGAATCTCTTTTTGAGGAACGCATTATTCAGGATTATCCCCTCGATTACAATTATAATAACGAACAGCATCGTTTTGAAGAGGCCGGAAACCTCTGGAAACAAGCAGCTGCTCCGGGTTCTGAAAAATGGAATGCGGTGATGGATGAAATGATCGAGCTGGATTATACGATGAATCCCACCTTCACGATCTACGAAGCCAACCGGAACCTCAGTGCACAGCGCCGGGCCGAATGGCATGAAAAATATACGCTTCCTTCGCTGTGGGAATTCTATAAGCCAAGCAAGATATCACACGGTTCTTATTGGCTGGAATGGGGAACTGAGCAGGAAATTGAATGGAAGGAGAATTACAGAATATGGATGCAATTCATCAACGAATACAAGAATAAGGGTGGACGAGTTACCCTTGGTTCCGATGCCGGATACATCTATAAGCTTTATGGCTTCGGATATATTCAGGAAATGGAAATGATGCGCGAAGCCGGTTTCCATCCTTTGGAGATCTTCCAGTCTGCCTCCATCAAAGCAGCGGAAGTGCTTGGAGTTGATGATCAGCTTGGAACTATTGAAGTTGGGAAACTGGCTGATATGGTGATCGTGGATGCCAATCCTATGGAAAACTTGAAAGTGCTGTACGGCACCGGAGCTATCTTCGTAAATGATGATAATGAGCCGGTTCGCAAAGGTGGAGTCCGCTATACCATCAAAGACGGAATTGTGTTTGATGCCAAGCAGCTCCTGAAAGATGTAGCCGAAATGGTTGAAGCAGCAAAAGCTGAAGAGAATTATAAGATCACCCAACCGGGACAAGATTGGTAATTTACCACCTCGAACTCGATCTGATGGATAATCCGTCTGATCTATGGTTTGAGGTTTGGGCAACAGAATCAAGCAAATGGGTCAGAACGTTCTTGGAGATTGATTCTCAACATCAACTGAGATTTTTATAGTTACGCAATTCTTTAAGGAGCAAACATTTCCTGTATTATGCTCAATACTTTTTCTTGGGCTGAAGAACTGATTACTCCGAGGTTTTTAATCAATCTGCTTTTATCGACCGTTCGAATTTGATCTAGTACGACTTGTCCTTTCTTCTCCTGAAATGTAGTAGTGACACGCGTTGGATAATTTTTAATAGTAGAAGTCATCGGAGCGATGATCACCGTTCTAATGTGTTTGTTCATTTCGTCGGGAGAAATGATTAAACAGGGCCGTGTTTTTCTAATTTCAGAGCCTTTAGTCGGGTCAAGTGAAATCAAATGAACTTCAAATCTCCGTACCGGAATTCCTTCTACCATGTCCACTCAGTTTCATCCCAGTCTGAAGATTTTTCGATATCTTCTTGATCCAACAAAACATCATCACCTTGTTCTGCCATTTTTTCAAAAGACGCTTCCCAATCCTTTCGAATAGTTTCAGCAGAGCGAAGAACAATTTCATTGTCTCTTAGAATCATTTCAATTTCATTGGTTATTCCACTTTCTTCAATCAGAGGTTTTGGAATTCGAACCCCCTGAGAATTGCCAATACGAATTATCTTGGTTTTCATGGCTTTGATCAATTTGTGAATTTATATACATAAATATAATTACAATGTAATTACAATTCAATAAGCTTTTTTTTATTTCTCTATCGACTTCAGAAAACACTCTCCAAAAAAAGGCCTGATAGAATTTAAACCATCAGGCCTTTTCCAATAAAATAATTTACCGCAGAGAAAAACTAATAAAATAACTCTGTGTTCTCCGTGGTTTAAAATCCGGGAAGTAACATCACCGCATTTTGAACCATTCGGCTTGGGCCTACCCAGAACATACGGTATTGTGTGTTATCGAGTAAGAAAACCACTTTTCCGCTTCCCATATTCTGAACCGCAGCAAAAGCTTTACCCTGCGCTTTTTCTATGTTTTCATCGGAGGAATATCCTGATGCAAGCACTTCTCCTTCATCCACATAATAACCTACGGTTTGAAGTGAGTTCGAAGGCACAATTCCGTTGTCTCCGAACTTCAGGGAATAGAGTTTTTCCGACATTCCAAAAGCAAGCGGATTGGTGTTATCAATAATTCCCTTAAACGCAGAACCGGGAATTCTCTCCAATCCAAACACATCTTCACGATCTGCATATTTTGTATAAGCCTTATCCTCAATTTCGGTGCTGTCGCTCTCTTCTTCCTCAAACAGTTCTACATCCGTAAATCCGGATTGATCCGCCGTCAGCCACGCGCCGCTACCTTCGGTCCCAATAAGAACACCGCCATTGCGAACCCAGGATTTGAGGTCTTCGATCTGCGAATCATTCCAAACTCCACTCAAACCGCCCCAGGCACCGGGCATTAATATCACATCATATTCAGCCAGGTCAATACTATTAAAGCTGCCGGAGCGAATACGGTCAATGCCAAATTCGGTCCACTGATCAAATAAGAACCAAAGCTGACCTGCAGTATAAGAGCTGAAAGGAGAATCGATCATCAGGGCTACTTTAGGCTTTTTAACCGGCTCACTGTCGCTGGAAGCCAGATCCATACCTTCATCCATGCGTCCGGTATCAAAGCCTTCGACTACAACATTTGCCTCCTCAGCAAGCTGCCTCATATCGGCTTGAATTCGGGATCGTTTTTCATAATTTCGCCCAACCAGGACAACCAGACTTCCTTCGGTATAGGTTTTTCCATTGAAGGTGAACGTCCTTCCGGCACTGCGGACATTGTAGCCCATATCCCAGAGTTTGGATAAAGCTTTAGGAGCGTGCCGCTGTTTCCAGTCGATCACATACGCATATTGTGCCCCTCCATTTTGAACCATCGCAGGATAACTGAGTTCTTCAGAAAGCTGTTCTGTTGAAACACCTACGTTATTGGTCGTCCATGAAGCATCCACGTTATAAGCCAGAGGGATTGACCAGGTCGCCATATCGTACATCACCGAATCTTCGATCTCCATTTGATTTCTGAACAGCGTATTGATGAAAAGATGCTTTGGCTGATCAGTTTTGATAATGAAGTCTCCGGCTTTAAAACTTCGGGTTGATGAGCTTGCATCCCAATAGCTAAATGAATTTCGCTGATCAAAATCTTCGGTGGCTCTTTCGATCTCCACATTGTGCTTCATCAGCATATTTAACACCTGATAGGTATAATCATTCTCGTTATTCGGGAGAATATATGCCTGAGTATTTCCTTTTTGAGTGGATTGAGAAAGGGAGTTCTTAAAATAATTCAGCAGCCCCTCTTTATTCTCAACCGCTGTTTTCACAATGGAAACACCGTTAGTATAGTGATCAAAAACACGCTGACGCAAAGTAAGTAAGTAATCATCATCGGTTTTTACAGCACGACCACCGCGACTGTGACCACCCTGCTCAGCAAGCATCCCAATACCACCCATTACGCTTGGATAGGAAGAACCGTATCCGGGATAAAAGAAATCAAAGGACTCTCGGGTTGCATAATTAATTCCGGCTTTGTCAAACTCTTCGATCAATCCGCGTCCGAAAGCATCTGCAAAGTCATCATATTCGGCCGGAAGTTCGAGGTTGCG
The DNA here is from genome assembly GCA_040904925.1 of Gracilimonas sp. Classification (GTDB taxonomy): domain Bacteria; phylum Bacteroidota; class Rhodothermia; order Balneolales; family Balneolaceae; genus Gracilimonas. Next base: position 40,683 of record JBBDSP010000011.1, read on the forward strand.
GGGCGTAGTTCCCGGCATCGCAAAATAGTTGTTGTTGAAGCCCTGTTCGTGAAAATCCATGTGAACCTGCGGCATCCATTCCTGATAAGCAGCAATTCGCCCCTGAGACTCAGGGTGAACCAGCCATACCCAGTCACGGTTCAAGTCAAACCAATAATGATTAGTACGCCCGCCCGGCCAGATCTCATCATGCTCCAGATCGTTGGCATCAGTGTTGAGAATGTTTGCTTGGGATGATTTGTACCAATACACATAGCGATCCCGTCCATCCGGATTCATCATCGGATCAATAATAACCACCGAATTTTCAAGCCAGTTTTGGGTTTCAGAATCTGTTGAAGCCACCAATCGATAGGCCGTTTGCATAGCTGACTCACTGCTGGAAGCCTCATTTCCATGCACATTATAACTCATCCAAACCACCACGGGTTTTCCTTCAACAGAAGCAGCTTCCGGGTTATTGGCAAATTCTACATTCGCATTCCGTATGGCTTCAATGTTTGCCATGTTGTCGTCAGAAGAGATGACCGCATAATAGAGGTCGCGCCCTTCATACGTAGTAGCATATTTATGAAAAGTGATCTTGTCCGATTCTTCTGCAAGATTTCTAAAATAATCCATGACTTGATAATGGAAGGTGAATTCCTCTCCAAGCTCATAGCCAAGATATTCGGCCGGTGAAGTAATGCCGGAATCATAATTCAGATCAGGGTGAAATTGAAAACGTTCGAAGGCATCTTGCTGTGCAAAGGCAAAGGTCGAAGCCAATAAAAAAGTGAGAATAGTAACTGTATATTTCATATTAAGAGAGATTATCGCTGTTTAACTTAGATTGATAATTTAAAATAACGGTATTTAGCAAAGAGTAAATCACATTTTAGATTTTAAAAGTATGCGTATATTTAATAAGAATTGAACGATATTCATTTCTTGGTAATTCAGTCACGCCATATCTGGAACCATCAAGTACCGTATTTATGGTCTGATCAAAAACGACCCAAAGATCTTGTCCCTCTCTGAAATTGTACCGGAATCTAAAATTGGCTCCAATCAGATCAGCTATGTTACTGTATTGGACAAAAGCACTGGTAGATATCTTCTTATTGAAAGCGAATTCACTTTTCAACCGCCCAACATGTACGTCAACATCGATTTGATCACGCCCACTAATTTGCGGAAAACGTAACTTTGTTAACTGATAGCTGCCTGAAATTTCAAGATGAAGATTAGCAACCCAACGAGGATCAATTTTATATTGCGTTCGGGTTCCGTCGAAAAGCTCACCATATTCAAAGGTTACTCGGCTCATAAGCCTTCTGGTACGCGGTGAACTGTAGCTCACCGACCCTTCAAAAAAGTCATAATCGGAGACGGGAATATAGATTTGATCGACCAGATCAAAAGCTTCCGTTGATAATAAATGCTCCTGATTATATTTAATTGAGGATCTTAGTGACCCATTGTTTTTGAAGTTGCTATTCCAGTTAAAAGCAATAAAACGACTCCTCAGGTCGTAAGTCTCATTTTCCAAGATATTATAACTCTCAATATCAAAGGAATGCTGATTGAATGCTGAATTTTCACCCGGTCGCCACCCATATCCTAACCGGTAAAAATAATCTGAAGTGTTTATTGTTTTATAAAATCCCATTCCCGGATCAAAATCTTGTCCTGTTCGATTTACAAAAAACCGATACAAAAGTCCTGTACTAGCCCTTCTTTCCCAGGTAAGTCTGAGTATGCTGTTATCACTAAAATTATTCCTTCTACTTTCCGGGACATCACTATCTATGGATTGACTGACCCTAAAAGTCAGGTAATCATCGCCGTATAAATTCAGGTCTGTATCTAATCCTAATACTACATTCGATTTCCCATCAGCTCCTATACGGCTGGTAAAAATACCCCCTGTATAAGAGCTGGGATTTAATACCCCTTTCTTTAATCGTAATACGCCAAAGTTCTCCGAAGGTAAAGCAGAACTTGAAGCGGTCTGAAGATTTAAAAAACCTACATCAAGGTCTCCGACCCTTCCTGTCAAGCGAGCGCCCCCAAATATCCTAACCGGATTCCCATCATTATCCAGGCCTATTCTTCGGCTGTAGAAAAGGCGAGTATCACCGTAATTGAACTCAAAGAGTCCCGACCGCTGCTGAAAAAACTGTCTTTTTTCAGGATAAGAAATTGAAAAGCGTGTTAAATTCAGCTGCTGTTCGTCATTCTCCACCTGAGCGAAATCAGTATTGGCAGTGAGATCCATCGTCAGGTTGTTGGTGATATTGTACTTAATATCAAAGCCCAACTCGTTTTTAAAATCTTCATCATATACAAAAGAGTTGCCTGTTTCATTTACAGTATTCGTGTTCTGCTGAAGAAAACCGGCCAATGCATAGGGAGTAAAATATAGTGGTCTCGGTGCGTTCACATCGGTAAGGGTAATATCCCTTGCCTTGGAGGGTTTGATCTTTCCCTCATCCCAATTTGGTGGTATCTCGGGGTAGATATGCCTTTCATTATGATAAGACAACCAGCGATAAACGATCATACCCATTTCAGCGATCCCCTCACTGCTTTGAAATCCAATACTTGAAAAAGGGATTCTCATTTCAGCAAACCACCCTTCATCTGTCTGAGTGGTCTCTACATCCCAGTGCGTATTCCAACTTTCATTTATAGGACTAACCCCTCCTATAGTGTTTGCATCATTTGATATAGCCTGATCGAACCTGGTTCCCGCCGGATTTGTATAAAACCGCATACCATTTTGATCATCATTGAAGGGATCCAATATCACTGCAAAAACATCATCGCCACTGAATCTGTCTCGATATAAGCTGTTGGCGGTAATTGTAGATGGGTCTTGAGTAAACATTTTAGCTGATATATATAGATACTCATCATCATAAGCCGTTCTGATCTCTGTTCGCTCACTCATCTCCCCTAAAAAAACCGGTTCATACTGTATCATCTGATAGGGTGGGATCTCTTCCCAGAAAGGTTCATCTATAATCCCGTCAAGGGTAATTGGTTCTGATAGTCTTGGAATTTGAATAGCGGATTGTGAAAAACTTTCTCCCATCAGCAAGATTGCTAACAGACAACTTCCTATAATTTTAAATAACATCTAACAAGCTCACTTTTTGTTCTTTAACTTACTCTGTAGCAATCAAATAACTATCATATCCAAAAAGTAAACAATTGACATATATTATTAGCGAGAGGTTTGTTAAACTGTGAAAATTCGTTCAGCAATAAAATCTTCTAAAACACTGGGAGAAAGTAGACTGCATCAAACCCCGACTGTCAGTATTCCCCCTTCTTTATAAATCTCTTTGCTTTTTGAGTATTTATATCAATTTTGAGTCATGAAAAAATTTCTGAAAATACTTTCCATTACCCTGGCTTCATTTCTGCTCTTAGCAATAGCTGCGGCATTTATCATTCCCAATTATTTTGAAGAACCGCTGCAAAATGCCCTCATCGAAGAGTTTGAAAAGCAAACCGACCAAAATCATAAACTTGATTTCTCAGACATTGACATCGGATTATTTAGCCGTTCTATTTCCGTGGATTCCATCTCAGTTCAGCCCGACAGTACCTCACCACATGTACAACATATTTCAGCTGCTTCTGTTTCCGTTAATGGGATCGGTTGGTGGAGTCTGTTCAAAAAGAACTTTCCTGATTTCAATTCCATCACTGTCATTGAGCCTGAAGTACATCTCCTTGAACGGGACCTCTCCACTTTATTTTCAAATGACTCCGATGATGATGCCTCCAACACCACTGAGCAACTTTCAACCTTTGCCCTTTTTATTGAGAATGGAAGTGGAACTATCACAAATGATGACGGCACAGAGATCTTTTCAATCAGTGATATTTCCCTTGAGGCCAGTGAAGTTGACATCAACAGTATGCTGGATGGTTCAGAACTACTTTTCATGACTGACCTTGTTATACAAGGCTCGGGCCTGAAGTGGAGGACACAGGATGGATTTTATGATATAACGATTGGCAATATTGACTTTGATAAAATCGCTGAATCTTTTTCCATAGCAAACATGGCGCTTACTCCCCTTCTTGCCAAGTACGATTTTTCAGAAGCTAAAGGATACCAACTCGACCGTATCAACCTTGAAATATCAGAGCTTGATTTTTCAGGGGTGGATCTCAGTTCCCTGGATGAGCAACATGTTAATGTAGACAAACTGCAGATCAGTGAAGCCTGGATGGAAGTATTCAGAAATAAAAAGATCGACCGGAAAGAAGGCTTAAATGTAAAGCCCCTGCTCAACGAAATGGCAAATTCCATTGACTTTTCGATTGGTGTAGATAACACCAGTATTACCAATACAACCATCATTTATGAAGAACATAAAGCGCCCTCTGATTCTTCCGCAGCCATTTCATTTGACGATCTGGATGCTACAATTTCAAATATCAGAACCGCAAGTCACCCACAATTTTCTGAAGATTCACTAAGGATGTATGTCGAAACTCTTTTCATGAATACCGCTCCGCTGACCGTCGATGTAAGCTATGCTGTTTTCAATGAAGCCGATGAACATACCGTAAAAGCCGAACTCGGTAGCTTAGATCCCAAGGTGGCCGGTAATATGCTGGAAAGATCCGGGTTTGTTCGGGTTGAAGAAGGATTGGTTGAAAGTCTTGACGCTGAGATTCAGCTGAATTCGGAATCCTCATCCGGGGAGGCATTAGTGCTTTATCGTGATCTAAAGGTTTCTTTTTTGAATGAAGAATCGGGCGAACAAGGATTTGGAGAAAAATTCAAAGACCTTGTTGCGAATACCTTTGCAATAAAATCTGACAATACTGAGCCAGATCCTTATACAGGTCAAATTGACTTTGAACGTGAGGTTGAAAAATCCATTTTTGCCTACTGGTGGAAATCTTTACTATCTGGAATTCAAGATACTATTCAATAAATCAGGAAAACTTCATTGATTTCTATCTACAAAAGATGAGAATTTTTATAGCCTCTAAAAATCAATTTCTGTCATTACTAAATATGGGTTACTATCATTAGTTATGGAGTTGGTAAGTTTCATTAGCTTTGGATTATTATGACGAAATTCCTCCCAAGCTTCTTCGGATAATTCATTTCTTTTCTTCTCCAAAAAATTTGTCAATACATAAGGCTGAACTGCCCAAATAATGGAATTCTCAAACGTTTCCAAGGCAAAAACAAATTCAGGCCCAATGTTCATATCGTTTACGAACAAATCAGTATTTGTATGAATTACCTTTTCTGAACGAGATGATGAAATTCGAGTATAGAACTTATTATCTGCACTATACATTATATACTCCATATTATCATTTTTAAAAAAGCTAAGTATCATACCTACATTATCTCCTAATATCTTATCTCGTTTTTCTAATTCAGAATCAACATAATATTCTTCAGGTGCATTTTTTTCTCCAAAATCAAAGGACTTATAAATGCTAAAATCTCCGTTTACTGAACTATAGATATTGTAGTCGTTATGAGAGTAAAAGAATAGTGTATCATCATGTTTTGAAAAATTTGTTGGTGTCATAAAGAATGCGCCTCGCATTCCATCTTTTACTCGAACAAACTCATCAATAATATTTAAATCTTTATCTGTCTTAATTATGTTACAACAAATGTTAGGATTTGGCCTGTTATCGGTATGGAATAAGAAACCATCTGATATTGCTTCGAATCTCCGAAAACGAAACTCAAAAAGTTTTTCTCTCAAAAACTGACCTGTTTCTTTATCATAAAAACATATTTTCATCCCCCTTGCATCATAAATCACTATTTCATCATTTTCATAATCAATAGTGAAATCATACGGCCCCATAAATTCACCTGGACCTCTGCCAAAATTTTGAATCTTAAATAAAAAATTACCACTGTGGTCATATACGAAAACACCAACAGACTGATACATATCCAGCACATAGATTCGATCTTCATCCATTCGAACCTTATCAACGTTCCCGATTAATGTTCTATTTGTATTTGATAAAGGGATATAAGTTACCTGTTTTACAAAATCACTGACATAAACTGAATCTGCTTTGTCAACATCTATCTCTGTAATTGCATGATTAGCATCCTTAAAATTATCATTGCATCCAATTAGAACGGAGAATAAAAATAATACTAATAGAGGAGCTAACTTACTTGTGGCTGAAAAATAGTTGTATGATTCCCAGTTTCTCTGATCGTTATATACAGGAATACTCATATCGTAGATGCTATTTTTAGAGTTTACGTATTCAAGCTTACTTACATTATTTAAGTCCTTCCATATATCTTCATATCATTGTTTTGACCACTGATAGAAATAACATTTTAAAATAAAAATAGCAAAAGATAGGTTAAGCGCCTTTTAATTCAGGTCAATATGTTCTATTCCTACTCGCATATCAGCTATCATATTGTGATCTTTAAAAGATCGAGTTTAGAAAATAGATTTTCAGAGTGCTCACGATAAATTTATCTTCAGTCTTAAGAAACTTTATTAGATGGTATTCAAAAAGGATTAAGTGAAATTCATGAAAACAACCCTCACCCCGCCCACCATTAATGACATCAAAATAGCTCACCAACGAATATCCGAATATGCACACCGAACCCCGGTTCTAAACAGCAAACAGGTTGATGAAAAAACCGGCGGCCGCATTTTCTTTAAGTGTGAAAACTTTCAAAAAGTAGGTGCTTTTAAATTTCGGGGGGCTTCAAATGCTATCTTTTCACTGAGTGAAGAAGATGCCAAGAACGGGGTTGCTACACACTCTTCCGGAAATCATGCCCAGGCCGTTGCTTTGGCAGCCAAAATGCGGGGAATTCCGGCTTATGTGGTCATGCCCGAAAATGCTCCAAAAGTGAAAGTGAAAGCCGTCAAAAACTATGGAGCAGAAGTCACCTTTTGTGAGTCTACTTTGGAAGCAAGGGAATCAACACTGGGACAAGTAGTTAAAAAGACCGGTGCCACTTTCATTCATCCATATGATGATGCCCGTATCATTGCCGGACAGGGAACTTCGGTAATAGAGTTGCTGGAAGACCATCCCGATCTCGATATCATAATAGCTCCGGTTGGTGGCGGCGGATTGTTAAGCGGAACTGCACTCGCTGCAAAATCCATTAAACCTGATATTGTGGTGATAGGGGCGGAACCGCAAAATGCTGACGATGCCTACCGTTCTTTCAAGTCAGGAGAACTCATCCCCGTAAAAAATCCTGACACCATTGCCGACGGTCTTCGGACTTCGCTGGGCAAACTCCCTTTCTCCATTATCACCGAACATGTGGATGATATCGTAACTGTACCGGAAGAGTCCATTGTGGAAGCCATGCGCTATGTGTGGGAACGATTGAACATGATCATCGAAGCTTCCTGTGCCGTACCTGTAGCCGCCGTTTTTGACGGCAATATAGATGTAAAAGGGAAGAAGGTTGGAATCATCATCACGGGCGGAAATGTAGATCTGGATAATTTGCCGTGGTCGTAGGACGGACAGATTTATCCGTCCATACTTTGCAAGCTACATTGTCGGACAAACTGTCCGACCTACGTATGTTTTAGCTAAAAAAAGACTACACCAATAGACTCAAAAATTTATCAAGAAGTCTCTAATAAGATTGTCTGCTTTTTGCAATTCCCTGCCTGAAACGCTATGCAAGAGCACATCTTACTTCTTTTACTTGACCTGCTTGCCGTGTTTGATCACCATATCCACATCGCTTAAAAGATTGATATGCCGCATGACATCTCCTTCCACAGCAATAATATCAGCATACTTTCCTTCGCTGACCGTTCCGTAATCTCCTTCAACATTCATGAAAAGCGCCGGCCAGTAAGTGGCTCCGCGAATGGCGGTCATAGGATCCACTCCCAGCTCGTTCACCCAAACATCAAGCTCAGTCCAAGTGGACTGACTGTGAAAAAGCATGGGTACTCCACTATCGGTACCAACCATCAGCACTACACCGGCTTCTTGTAATTGCTCAAATTTTCTGTTCAATGTTTTCTTTCGGATGGGAGTCAACTGGAAATAAGGGAAACGATCAGGATGTTCCAGTGAATTTTCAATATCTGCAATAATATTATCAGGCAGACCTAAATGCCATGAATCATCCCCTAAAAACAATGGATGGTCTCTCATATATTCATAATTATACAATACTGAAATAGTGGGGGTCCAATACAAAGGACCTAAATTCATTTTAGCTGTACGCTCTTTCATCATCGCCATAATATCTTCGGGATATTCTGGAGCCGACGACAATCCGGTATGTTCAAAATTGTCAACACCCGCCTCCAGTCCCCGTCGTATTTCTTCAGGACGGTGACTGTGGCCTACAACTTTTAAACCTTGCTTATGGCTTTCATCAACAACAGCCATAACTTCTTCATTTGTCATTTGATCCTGGTCAATCAGCTTTATGACATCCACTCCGGCATTGGCTAATTCTCGTACTTTTGCACGGGCATCATTAGTCCCGTTAATTCCCCACCGAAACTTCTCGGTTCCGGGATAAGGCTGATGCTGCAAAAAAGGTCCTGACATATACATAGTTGGACCCGGTAATTCTCCGTTGTTAATAGCATCCCGTACGTTAATGGAAGCCTCAAGCGGAGCTCCCAGGTCACGGGCACTCGTTACCCCTGCCATCAAAAGCTGATGGGCGGAAGACGGCATGATCACCGACTCGAATTCATCAATATAGGTCGAATCCCAGTGCGCATAATCAGTATGGCCATTAAGCATCAAGTGAACGTGCATATCCCATAAGCCCGGAAGAACGCTCATCCCTTCCGTTGAAATTATTTCTGCGTCTTCCGGAATATCAACCGCTCCCATTACTCCAACTTCCCTGATCCGTTCACCTTCAATAATAATTACGCTGTTTTGAATGGGTGTGCTTCCAAATCCATCAATCAAAGTTCCACCAACTAGAGCCTTTATATCCTGGGAAACGGCAGTACCACTTAGAAAAATTATAGCCAATAAGGTTGTTAGAATTGGTTTCAGAAATTTTAAAGAAGAGTGAAGAAAACGCATGGTATTTATTTTGTTAACTGAAGTGAATGTATGAATACCCATATGTTATTCTAATTAATGCTAAATACCAAGTAAGGTATATAAGTGAAAAAAGAATTAGAATTGAAGTAATTGTCTAATTATTCCGATCTATTTCTTCAAGTTATTCTTAATCGATTTCTTTTTTCTTACTATAATCCGTAACAATCTGTATCTGCTTTTCGTCTATGAGGAAACTTTTCATTTTTTATTGACATGGAAGACAAGAGAAAGTACAAACAACACAAATTTGAGAACGATCTGGATCGGGGTGGTGATCATGACCCCGATTTTGATCTTGACGAATATATTCGTCAGCAAAGTATGGATCAGCCGCAGTCGGCTGATCTCCATACTCCGATGGATGAGGAAACATCCCAGTTCAAAAATGCTATACTCATGTTTTTGGTTTTTGCAGCTGCCTTTCTTTGGGCTAATGATTGGAGTCCAACCCAGGCCTGGGGCAGTGTCTTTGGAAGCAACAATACAGATGTTACAGCAACCGCTCCAACTGCACCGGCTTTCGAACTGCCTGAAATACCCGATATCCCTGAAATACCTTCTATTCCCGGCATTGGGAATGAGACCAGTTATGTTAATTACCTAATTCAGATCAACGAAGCCGGACTTGACGATATCTTTTCCGGCCCGGCCCTGCAAGCATTTTATCAATCTGACGTCCCTATCTCTTATTTATCGGAATTGGTTGAGGCCGGTTATCAAGAACTTTCTTACCCGGAGATCGTTGCCTATTACAATTCAGATATTCCCCTGGAGTATCTGAATACTCTAACCGAATACAGATTTTTATCAGAATTTTCTTATCCGGAGGTTATTGCCTATTACAATAGCAACGTTTCAATGGAATATCTCAACTCAATGAAAGATGCCGGATATCTGGATGAGCTATCTTATCCCGCTGTTGTAGCCTTTAATAACTCCGGTGTTTCTTTTGAATACTTGAATACATTAAATGAAGCAGGATATTTGGAAAACTTGTCCTACCCTGCTGTAATTGCTTATTTCAATAATGGCGTTACGGTCGATTTTCTTAACCAGCTCAGAGATAACGATCTGCTCAACAACATGAGTTATCCTGAAGTTGTTTCTGCTTTCAATACGGATAATTAGACCAACGGCCTGATTTCATCCAGATCCCGGAACTGTAATTCATAAAGGTGACTGTACAGGCCTTTCTTCTCTATAAGTTCAAGGTGAGTTCCTTCCTCTACGATTCTGCCTTCATCCATTACCAGAATATGATCAGCATGTTGTACGGTTGAAAGGCGATGGGCAATAACAAAGGTTGTGCGGTTTTCCATCAGCCGCATCAAAGCTTCTTGAACTTGGGCTTCAGATTCTGAATCCAGCGAAGAAGTCGCCTCATCCAACAGCAAGATCTCCGGATTTTTGAGTATTGCTCTTGCAATAGCCAACCGCTGGCGTTGACCCCCGCTCAATTTCACTCCCTTTTCTCCGATCATAGAATCGTATTGATTTTCCGTTTCCATGATAAACTCATGGGCATTGGCATCTTTGGCTGCCTGAATGATCTCTTCTTCTGTAGCGTCCAGTTTTCCATAAATAATATTCTCACGGATCGTAGTTCCGAACAAATGCACTTCCTGAGGTACAATGGAAATATGCTCCCTCAGCGATTTAAACTTCACGTCCTGAATATTCATCCCGTCCACATAAATGGCTCCTTTTTGGGGATCATAGAATCTTGGAATGAGATTCAGGAGTGTTGTTTTCCCCGCTCCGCTTGGGCCAACCAATGCCACCGTTTTTCCGGCTTCTGCAGTAAATGAAATTCCTTTCAGCACCTCCTTCTCTCCCTCGTAGCTGAACCAAAGATCTTCGACAACCACTTCTCCCCTCACATTCTCGATATTTTTGGCATCCGGATTATTTTCGATTTCGGGAGTTTCTTCCAATAGCTCAAAAATTCGCTCCGAAGCACCGGCAGCCGTGTTCACTGCCGTATATAATCTTGAAGTCTGACTGATGGATCGCGAAATGTTCAGTGCATAAATAATGAAAGCAACCAGATCACCGGCCGTCAGTCGCTCGGCAAGGACTTCTTTCCCACCATACCAAAATATGATCACGAGCGTGCTCATAAACATGATGCCCACTCCGGCCCAGAAAAACTGTGTCAATACAACTTTACGCCGCGCTGTAGTGAATAATTTTTCAACGGCATCCTGATATCGGCCAACTTCATAACCTTCCCGGACAAACGCTTTTACCAAACGAACGGCTCCCAGGACATCTTCAGCTACAGCGGTGGAATCAGCCAGTTCATCCTGAATGTCTTTGGATAAATGACGGATCTTCTGTCCAAAATATCTGGTAGCCAACGTGACAAACGGAACCGTCACAAAGATCACCATACTTAACCGCCAATTTAAAACCACCATCAGCGAAATCGAACCGATCAACGAAAAGGTGATGGTCAGTAACTGCGGAAGAGAATCGGTGAGTGCCGTTCGGATGGAGCCGACATCATTGGTAAGCCGGGAAGTGATCTCCCCTAGCCTGCGTTCAGCAAAGAACTTAAATCCAAGACGGTGCAGATGCTCATATACTTTCTTTCGGAGATCGGTTATCACCCGCTCTCCTACCCATTCAAGGTGATAATTTCCAAAAAAGGAAAAAGCAGCCTGTAAAATAAAAAGTCCAAAGAGTCCGATCGCCAGCCAATTCAGGAGCTCGTTATCACCGGACTCAAACACGGCATCCAATAATTCACGCAGACCCAGTGGCACCGTCAGCCACACAGCGGAAGCCAAAATTGCCGCAACCGTTGCTGTATAAAATCGTAGCCGGTAGGGTTTACTTAGCGCAAAGATCTGCTTCAGCGTCAGCCAAAGCGATTTGATAGATTTCTTTTCTTTATTGTCTTCTTTTCCCATAGCTAAATATAAGCCTTCATTTAGAAAAAGCGTTCGCTTTGAAATTAAATCTGCAAAATGAAAATAAATCATATTCCGGCAAGATTTTTTGCCGTCAAATCCCTATCTATACGGAAACAAAATCATGGGTTTGCACATATGGACAGTGAAATTCTTACATGGATATTTATGATCGGCGGTGTCGCGTTGATCTTTCTCGAAGCCGTCCTTCCCGGTGGCGTTGCTTTCCTGTTGGGCCTGAGCGGTTTGGGCGTTGGGATACTCAGATATTTTGGGTTCTTAGAAGATCCTCTCACCGCTACTTTCATCTGGTTATTCACGTCTACCATTCTCACTATTGCCATCCGGCCTTTTATAAATAAATATTTTAAAGGGGAAAGCTCGTACAAACTCGCAGATGAAGATTACGAAGCCATGGATCAGGTCGTGGATGTGATCGAGCCGATAAATGAACTCGACAATGAGGGGCGGATTCGTTTTCAGGGAATTTCATGGCAGGCCCGCTCTATTGAGGGAAAGATACCCGCCGGCGTTCAGGTGCGCATTAAATATAGAGATAACACCACCTGGATCGTAGAACCCGTAGATATTATCGACGCCCCAAAAAATCAACTTAAAGACTCAAACAAGAACTGATATGTGGACCACACTTTTAGTCATTATCGTTTTATCGTACTTCGTACTCACTCGATTATTTCAGATCGTGGAGTTTCGCGAAGAAGTAATTCAAGAGCGGCTGGGTAAATACAAAAAGACCCTGAAACCTGGATTCCATTTTCTCATTCCTTTTGTGGATCGCCCGGCTTACAGTCAGGAAATGCGCGAACAGGTTCTGGACGTTCCCGGCCAAACCTGTATCACCAAAGACAATATTGAAGTTAACGTTGATGGGCTCGTTTATCTGAAGGTCATGAATTCACACAAAGCCAGTTACGGTATTTCAGATTATCAGGCAGCGGCGGTGAATCTGGCCCAGACCACCATGCGCAGCGAGATCGGAAAAATGACGCTGGATGATACCTTTTCCGAGCGAGAGAAAATGAATGAGAACATTGTACGGGAAATTGACAAGGCCGCTGATCCCTGGGGCATAAAAGTGATGCGGTATGAGCTTAAGAATATCCGCCCTTCCAGTGAGATCATTGACACCATGGAACGACAGATGGAGGCCGAACGCGAAAAACGAGCCGAGATCACCAATTCCGAAGGTCACCGGCAGGCGCGTATTTTTGAATCGGAAGGGGAACAGCAGAGTCAGGTTTTGATCTCTGAGGCCAACCGACAAAAGCGTATCAATGAAGCCAAAGGCCGCGCTAAAGAAATTGAACTCATAGCAACGGCTACAGCAACGGGAATCAGACGGGTTGCAGAAGCCATTGAACGCCCCGGCGGGGACATTGCTGTTAAGACCAAACTGGTAGAGCAATACATTAAACAATTTGGAAATATCATCAAGAAATCAAATGTATCAGTCTTGCCTACAGAAACAGCCAATCTGAAAACATTTTTTGAAGGGGTCAGCACCATCAGCGACCACACCAAAAGTGCCGCTTCAAAAACAAAAACGACTAATTAAGGAGAGTTACCATGGAAATTTTTGAAACAATCAGTAAGGTCTTATTAGGGTTATTCTCCATTTACGTAATGTACCAGTTTATCCGGTCATTGCGACTTGTACCTAATCAGTTCGCGTTCATAGTAGAACGACTTGGAAATTATCATAAAACATTGGGACCGGGATTTCACGCCCTCATCCCTATCGTCGACAAAGTGGTATATAAACAAGATCTGCGTGAGGAAACTATAGAAGTAGAACCCCAGGAATGCTTCACCAAAGACAACGTAAAAGTTGAAGTGGACGGTGTGATCTATCTTAGCGTGGTCGATCCTGTGAATGCAAGTTATGGGGTTACAAATTATCGATATGCTGCCGTTCAGCTTGCACAAACCACTACCCGTTCGGTTTTGGGAAACATGGAGCTGGATCAGACTTTTGAGGAACGTGCATCTATGAGTCGTGAAGTGGTGAAAGTGCTGAGCGAAGTGGAGCAAATCTGGGGAATCAAAGTACACCGGTATGAGATCAAGAATATTGTAACACCGCGCACCGTGCAAAAAGCCATGGAGCGACAAATGACCGCTGAAAGAGACCGTAGAGCAGTAATAGCCCGTTCTGAAGGAGTGAAAGGCTCTAAGGTGAATGACGCAGAGGGGGTCAGAACAGAGATCATCAATATCTCGGAAGCCGAAATGCAGCGCCGTATCAATGAAGCGGAAGGTTATGCAGAAGAGATCTTATCTATTGCAGAAGCTACTGCAAAATCAATTGAAGAAGTTGCCGATGCCCTCTCCCAGCCTAAAGGAAAAGAGGCCATGAAATTGCAGCTTTCCGAACAATATATTGAAGTTCTTTCGGGTCTTGGTCGCGATGAAAACAGTGTGATCTTACCCAAAGACATCTCTAACTACGATGCTTTGATGGAGGGACTTTCACTTAAAGACCTGGATGAGGTTAAAGGAAAGAAATAGCTCCGCAAAGAGTTTTGAGAAGTGGGCCATTTAATGGGAACAGACAAAATCATCCATGAATACAACCCGGAGTACGCAAAGTAGGCGGATTGTCGGGGCCTGTTATTTTGAAATGCGATGAACCGATGGACCGATCAGCGATGGACGATTTTACTGCTCGTAATTCTCGTTCCCAACGTCCCCTTTGGGAATGCAATTGGGGACCTCCCGGTCCCAAACCTATAACCTCACCTTCACCCCAACATTAACGTACCTTCCTTCAAGCGGTGCAAATATATCTTCAAATTCCGGTTGCTGGCGACTTCCGGTATAAATAGGACTGAAGCGGGTTTGGCGGGTATCAAACATATTTTCGAGGTTGGCGAAAACGGTATATCGTCCCCAGGTTTTTTCTCCCATAATGCCAAATATGGTGTAGCTCTGACCTGTTGAGCCATCATTTAATTGCTGAGCACTGTAATAGTAAGATTCAAATCCAAGGCGATAAGAACCATGTTCCTCAAACATCAATATTGTATTGATCTGATGGGGTGAATTCAGCGGCACTTGGTGAGTTGTGGACTCCTCCTTTTCAACTGCATCCACATAGGTATATCCAAAGAACAACTTGAGCGGTTCCCTAATGAACGCAAGGTTCGTCTCAGCACCCCGGCTTCGGATATGTCCTTTCAGGTTATTAACCCTGAAAAAATTGTCATTTCCTTCTTCCAGCACCAACGGGTTATCAAGATACGTGTAGTAGAAGAGTTGATTCACTCTGATCACAAATTCATTATTAAGAACCGTTCGGAAATTGACATCATAATTTAAGCCATATGATTCTTCAGCTTTCACCTGTTCGAAATCAGGGGCAAGTACATTTTGGAAGGTTCTGTTTTCGGCATCATCAGTAAACATCTCCGGAAGCTTGTATCCCATTCCCCCTCCGAAACGCATCGACCACTCATTATTCAATTTATATAAGGCCGAAACTCTCGGCAGCAAGAACCACCCGCTACGCTGATCTTCAGGTGCCGGATCAACAAGGTCTGCACGGAATCCGCTTTCCAGGGAAAATTGCTCGGTCAATTCTGTAGTATGCTGAATAAAGCCCCCCACGATCATAGAATTGAAATCTCTTTGAGCTGACGGACCCCCGCTTTGATCCTCAAAATTATCTGTCCAGAAATTCAATCCTCCAACCCAGCTGTTAGAGGCTCCATTATAGTTGATAGCTGCTTCGCTAAAACTGGCGGTTTGGTATCCATCGAAATAATAATCAGGGATGGTGATAGAGCGGTCAAAAAAAGTAAGACTGTTTTTGACAGTAAGTGAGGTACGCTCAGAAAAACGATGATCAACTGAAAACCGGGTTGATATCCGTTGCGTTTCGTGTTGTTCAAAATAAGTACCGGACCGGTCTTCATTATTGATGTATCTCATATCTCCACCAAGCCGATCTTCCACAGAAACGTGAGCAGCAGCCATAACTTTGGTTCCATTCCCGGGATACCAAAACAGTTTTGGATTTAATAAAAACCGATCGTACTTCGGAACGGCCGAGAACCCCTGATCAGAAGGATCATAGCCGGAGTTTTGATTATAAGCTGAAAAAAGAGTGAGGCCGAAATCACCAAAACGATCACTATAAAATCCACTGAAATCCCTGCCGTTGCTGCTTGATACATTCGCCAACACCGATAATTCACGATCTTGGGCGGGCTCTTTGGAAACCAAGTTGACCAATCCTGCTATGGCACCTCCTCCATAAAGTGTGGAATTGGCTCCCTTTATTACTTCTACTTGTTTCAGGTCAAGCGGGGGAATTTGCATGATACTGAGTCCGCCTGAGAAACCTGAATACAATGGAAAACCATCTTTGAGCAATTGAGTGTACCGGCCATCCAGTCCCTGTATCCTGAAGTTTGAATTTCCTGTTACAGCTGAAGTTTGCTGCACCTGAATTCCGGTGCTTTCAGCCAGCAACATCCTGATATCACCGGGACGCATATTCGCCTTTTCTTCTATCTCTTCAATAGTTATGGCCTCTACCCGGGTTGGGGCATTCTCAATGGTTCGGTTACTTCTCGTGGTGGAAACAGTGATCTCTTCATGCTCCTCATGGTCATGACTCATTCGTATTTCTATGGGCTGATCTTCTTCATATGGAATATAAATGGTTTGGGCAAAGGCCTCGTAACCGACATAACGAAACAAAAACTCCCAGATTCCTTCGGGGAGGTCTTCAAAAGTGGCACGACCATCTTCATCTACCACAGTACCGCGATCCAGTTCGGATATATACACGGTGGCGTCACGGAGCGGCTCCCCGGATTCTTCATCCAATACCAGGAAAGTAATATTGTTAGTTAATTGGTCTGATTGGTAAAAAGGCGTGATTATCAATAATGAGAGTAAAAATAGTACGGCCATCGGCAGATATGAGAATTATTTTAAAATTTCAGTTTTGAAAATAATTATCTCTCATTTGCAATGGTATTGCATTATGCAGCAGAGCAAGCGTTGCAATATCCTTTTATAACCACATTGGCATCCATGGGTTTGAAACCGGAAGGAAGATCAACATCCTTAAGGCGAACATCATACAGGCAATAGGTTTTCAGACAAGACTCACAATTGAAATGCACATGCATATGATCATCATAGGAACATGAGCAGTCTTTAGCGCATATGGCATATTTGACCTGTCCGTTTTCTTCATTCACGGTATGGATAACACCTCTTTCTTCAAATGTCTTTAGCGTTCTGAATAATGTGGACCGGTCTACCGGATTGAGTTCATGTTCCAATTCGTTTAAGCTGAATGCCTCATTATAGGAGCGGAATTTATTGAGCACTCTCAGTCTCACCGCAGTAGGACGAATATCTTTGTCTGTTAATTCTTGTATAAGAACTTCGTTATTCATGATCTGAAAGAATTGTTATTTAGAAGCCGAATTATCTTGAATATAAGAAGCACTTGAAGAGAAATTTGTAATAAATTAGCCGATGGAGTGTAACCAAAGGTTAAGCTTTTTCTCACCTCAAAATTTCCTACCCTGAGTTATGAAAGATCAGCGAAGAAAATTTAAGGGATCTCCAAAAAGGTTTCATCCCAAAGGTATTACCATTCTGTATGAGGACTATGATATCATTGTCATAGAAAAAACACATGGTTTGTTAACCGTCGAAAACGATAAAGAAAGAGAAAATACCGTTGATTATTTACTAAACGGGTATGTCAAAAAGGGTAATCCTAAATCCAAAAAGAATGCATTTGTTGTACACCGGTTAGACAAAGACACTTCAGGAGTTTTAATTTTTGCCAAGAGCGAACAATCGAAGCAATACCTCCAAAATAATTGGAAGAAAGCCACTAAGACCTATTACACCGTTGTAAATGGAATACTTGAAAAGAAGGAAGGTATCTTAAGCTCCTATCTTACACAGAATGCAATATATCGGGTATACTCAGTAGAAGATCCAGAGGCCGGTAAACTTTCGAAAACGGAATACAAGGTTCTTAAGGAATCCGAGAATTATAGTTTGATAGAGGTGAACCTTTTGACCGGTCGAAAAAATCAAATTCGTGTGCATTTTTCCGAAGCAGGTCACCCTGTTGTTGGCGATAAAATGTATGGAGAAAAAGAAAAAGGGATCAGGCGACTTTGTCTTCATGCAGCAAGCCTTTCAATAAATCACCCGGTCACCAAAGAACGAATGACTTTTGAAACCGAGATTCCTGATTATTTCAATTCACTGTTGAATTAAGGAATTGTAAGTATTTGTTATGTCACCGGTTTTGGTTCAATTCTCGTTCCCGACGTCCCCGTTGGGAATGCAATTGGGGACCTCCCGGTCCCAATAAAATAATTGAGGCCAATCACCCGCCAAACAAAGTAACCGGAATGATCCCTTCCATCTCCTCATAATTTCTCGCTGATGAATATCTCCAATCCGAAGGTTTGTCCACAAAACCACTTTTAACAGGATTGGCATGAATATATTCAATTTTCTGGCTGACCATCTCAACCGTACTTAATTGTTTTGGGTGCAGGCCTTCCTGCCATACCTGAAATGTACGACCGACTTTATAAGATCGTTTATTCCATTTTAACTTTTCGAGCCACCGGGTATGGCCTTCACTTTCCAATATCTCTAATACTTGCCGTGCGGTAAAAGACTTTGCCAGCCGTAACTTTTTTCCTAAATCCTGCCCCTTAACTACAGCATGGAAATGATTAGCCATTATAACAAATGCATATAACGTTACTCCACGCTCTCGTTGAAGAAATACAAGTTGATCAAGCATAACCTGAGCCACTTGTTTCTTGGTAAACAGTGGTAGTTCTTCCAATAAACTACTTGTGACAAAATATGGAAAATGCTCTTCGTGAAATTTGTATCGAGTCCGCCCCATGTTGACTTTTCTTTGTTAGAGCGATGGGAAAGGAATTCCTTACAAACTTTTTTTCATGCGGACCGGGAGGTCCTGTGGGGCATTCCCAACGGGGGCGTTGGGAACGAGGTTAGAATGAGTCATTTTCTTCAAACTGACCTTGCATGTCAACTATTTCATCTGCAATAGAACCGTCAACTTTGTTTATGATTTCCAAAAAATTTAACCAAAGCTCTTTTGGAAGTGGAGCAAATGGATTATGACTTGATGACCATGCTGTTTTAGAATTTCCAAAACTAGTGATGTTAATTTTCAATCCTCGAACTTCAGAATCTGTATGTGCGAATACTTTGTTTCTTAGATTTTTAATATGAGTATGTAATTTTAGTTCATCATCATTTAGCGTATACAAATGCTTTTCATCAAGTTTTCCAAAAGTATCATCTTTACAATAATTACCTGAAAAGGGTCTTATATAAGAAACAATTGCGGAGGTTTGAAGACTGCGATTGATTGTTCTTTTATCTTCAGTATTTTCTAAATAAAGTTCATTCTCGAGAATAAATTCTACTAATCGTTTAGCTTGACTTAGGTCAGTAGAGCTAAGAACTAGTCTTCTAAATGTTTTCTTATCCTCGTCCATAGTTTAAATGCAAATGAGATAGTATTGAGCAGATTTGACAATCCATAATAAGATGAAACATAATATTTCAAATCTGCATAACAAAGTTAGATACATATGCCCAAAATTCACTTCCCATGAACGGCGTTATAATCCTTAATAACCGTTTTCAAAAACTCATCTCCCCGAAGGTCGTGGTCTTGTACTCCTAATCGTTCTTCTATTTTCTTGCGGGTCTTTTGGAGCATGAGGAACCAGTTGTCATAATCGTAGTGGGACCGGGAATCGAGGACTTCTTTGATGATGCGGATGTCTTTGTCGGTGAGTTCCGCCACTTGTGGGAATACCGGCTCGTAGGCATCCGAAACTTCGGCAAACAGGGTGTTATCCAGCTTCACATTCTTGCGCTCTTTGATCACGCAGGTCTTACCGAGAATATCCCCAACACGCTGCCCTTTTCCGTTCATGATCACGGTTACAAAAGCCACCACCCCGCTGGTCATCGTAATTTCAACCAACCGAAACATCCATCGAACAAGGTAACCACTGAGGGTGGCACGGGTGCCATCCACTTTCACCACGCGAATGCCCACGATCTTTTTTCCGAGGCTGTAACCATTTGAGATCACTTCAGAGATCAGATGATACAGCATCATCGGAAGTACAAGTACGATGTATAATGTCCACATAGAATCCTGAATCGCACTCTCCGGGTTCCCCCCAATGTCATTCACATATCCCCAGATCCAGATCACTACTAAATAATACACGCCTATAAAAAATCCGTCCAAGAAAAAAGCGAGAATACGCTCGCCCACTCCTGCAGGTTCGTAGCTTAGTTTTACGTGTTGAGAGGTCTCGATTCCTACCATATTGATCACGGGTTTCGCTGATTACATTGATTTGATTTCAACTGATAATCAAGTGATCGGTCTGACGGCTCCAAGTCCGTCTGACCGATGTTGAATTTAACTTTCACTGCTTTCTCATCCATCAGACGGTTGATCCGTCAGATGGAATAACATGGAATTCGGTTCGTGTCGATTAGTTTGGATTTACTATCTTCAACCTTCATCAAAACGAGCATGAAGTTAGGCTCATAAACTCTAAAACGAAAGTGGATTCACCGGAATGAGGGAAGTCGCCTTCTTGCGAAAAAATGCGGACAAGTGGAAGGAGTTCGAGCAGCTGCTTAAGGATAAAAAGAATAATGATCCTGATAAGCTCGCCGATCTATATATCGAACTCAGTGCCGACCTGGCTTATGCACAGGCTAATTATCCCGGAAGCAAGACCGAAGAATATCTGAATCAGCTTTCTGTAGCGGTTCATGATGAGATCTACCGCTCCAGGAAAGAAGAAACCGGACGCATTATCACCTTCTGGACGCAAGAAATCCCCCGTCTTTTCGCAGATAAGCAGAAAGAGTTACTTTACAGCTTCATCGTTTTCAGTCTTGCCATTGGTATCGGCGTGCTCTCTTCCATGAATGATCCCAGCTTCGTACGCTTCATTATGGGCGATGCGTATGTGAATATGACCATCAGTAATATTGATGAAGGAGATCCCCTGGCCGTGTATAAAAAAGCAGAAGAGATGGATATGTTCTTTGCCATCACGGTTAACAACGTTCGGGTTTCGTTCTATGCTTTTGTAAGCGGACTTCTGACTTCCATCGGTGTCGGTGTAGTGCTGCTGAATAACGGAGTGATGGTGGGCGCATTCCTGCACTTTTTCGCCCAATACGATCTGATCGGGGAAGCCCTTCGGGTGATCTTCATCCACGGTACCCTCGAACTTTCAGCCATTGTAATTGCCGGGGCTGCGGGATTTGTGGTCGGTAACGGATTTTTATTTCCCGGCACTTACTCCCGCAAAGACTCTTTTATTAAAGCCGGCCGGGAGGGTTTGAAAATGATCGTCGGACTGGTTCCTGTTTTTATAGCCGCAGGATTTCTGGAATCCTTTGTCACCCGCTATACCGGCATGCCTTTATGGCTTAGCTTATTGATCATTTTAGGCTCCTTAGCCTTTATTCTATACTACTTTGTGATACTTCCAATGAAACTAAAAGCAACGCAATGAACGACTTCAAGCTTCAAAAATACCGCGATCTTGGTGCTATTTTAACCGATTCCTTTGTCTATGTAAAAGTATACTACAAAAGTCTTGGCAAGGCTCTATTGTTTTTTGTACTTCCGTTTTACCTGATATCCGGGGTACTTGTCGGCAATGCCTATACTTCCTTCTTTTCAGCCTTGATGAACAATCCGGATGTAACGGGAGATGCACTTATCGGCGGTGATTTTCTGTTGGGATTTTTACTCCTTGCTTTATCCTCCGGTGCTTTGCTTACCGTTGCCATGACACACATTCAGCTTGCCCGGGAAAATGAAGAAGTTATTCTATCAGACCTCATTGACCAATTTGGAAGAAACTTTATCACCTTGGTTGTTCTTTACATCCTCATCATTCTGGCGGTGATACCCGGATTCCTGTTTTTCATAATTCCCGGGATCTATATCGCCATTAAATTTTTTGTAGCACCAGCCGTGGCTATCCTCGAAAAAAAGAATCCCATTGAATCCCTTAAACGATCCTGGGATCTTGTTGGGGGGCACTGGTGGTTTACCTTTGCGACCTACCTAGTGATGAACCTTGTGACCACCTTCATGTCGTATGTGTTGATCATCCCGATGAGTATTTTCATTGGTTTTATGAGTACTTCAGGAGCCGACTCAAACGAGATGATCGGAACTGGAATGGGGATATTTTACGGATTGATGATTGTTGTAGCCTCACTCTTTTCAGTATTGATGCTGATCGCCATGAGCCTGCAGTATTTTAACCTTATCGAACGAAAAGAAGGCGTAGGATTACGTCAACAAATTGAGGAGCTGGGTTGATACATCTTAACACAAAAGGTCAGACTCTTAGCTGAAACTTGAAACCTGAGATCCCTTAGCGGACCTGCATGAAAAATATTCACATCACATACTTCATTTTCAGCTTTTTGCTGATGCTCCCGAATTTAACTTTGGGACAGCAGTCTGATCTGTCTGAGTTTCCTACCGACAGCAGTGAAGTGAATATCCGTACAATTGATGCTGAAACTCTGCAACAGATCACTGACGAGCAGGTTTTTGAGTATAACGAAATAGCTCAAAATCCCGATTCCCTGATGAGTCGTGTTTACCGCTGGCTGATGCAAGTTATACAGTACATTATGGATACTCCCTGGGCTGGTCCTGTGATTCGATTTATTTTCATGGCAATATTTGCCCTGGTTTTTGTTGCTGTGATCAATCAGATCTTAGGTGGAAACCTGACCACAGCTTTTTCTAAAAAGAAAGCGAGTGAATCTATTTCTTTGAACGTTAAAAGTTCAGAGCTCCAACAAACAGATTATGATGCACTGCTGAAGGAGGCATTATCAAAAGACCAATATCATAACGCGGTTCGGATATTGTATCTAAAGGCATTGCAGCAGCTCAATGAGGCAGAACTGATCGTATGGAAAGCAGATAAAACCAATCATGATTATGTAAGGGAGTTATCGGGTCATCCTGCAAAAACGGATTTCTCTAGGCTTACTTACTACTATGAATATGTTGAGTACGGCGATTTTCAGATCGAAAAAAAAGGCTTCGAAAATGTTCAGGACACCTTTCGAAAGTTTCAAAAAAGTGCGGGTAAGTCATGATAAAGAAGGAACGTACTTATTATATCATTCTTGGGGTTTTGGTGACCATCTTTGTGGTATTTCAGGTCCTGAAACCAAAACCGCTGGACTGGACGGAGAGTTTTTCGGCCGAAGATAAGATCCCCTATGGAGGATACCTCCTTCATGAATTGTTGCCTTACTCATTTTCTGAGGATCAGCTCCTGACCAATCAGTCGCCCCTATTTGAATATTCAGATACAACGAATCCTAATAAGAACTGGATCTTTATTAACACGAGTTTTAGCATCGATCCGTTTGAAAGTGAACTCCTGCTCTCACAAGTTGAAGAAGGAGCTGAAGTTTTCATAGCTGCACGAAATTTTTCACAAACATTCCCGGATACGCTGGATTTGGCTACCTCCATGAACAATCCATTTTTAGGCAGCGGTTTCATCTTGGATGACGACACTTCGCACGTCAATTTCACCAACCCAAACCTCCAAAAAGAAAACGGCTTCCCCTATCTCCAAAGTACCACTGAGACTTTTTTCTCAAATATAGATTCCACACTTAAAGTCACGAGGCTTGGAATGAATGAACAAGGGAACATCAATTTCTTACGGGTTCAATGGGGTGAGGGGAATATCTACCTGCACTCAAATCCCACTTTGTTCACCAATTATTTTGTGCGAGAGGAAAGCGGGGCCGATTATGCTCTCAAAGCGCTCTCCTACCTTCCAGACCGTACCACCGTTTGGGATGAATATTATAAGAATGTGAGAGCAGAAGGAAGTGTTGTCAGATATGTGGTTTCTGAAGAACACCTGAGCTGGGCTTGGTTTTTAAGTTTAAGCGGAATCGTATTATTTATGATCTTCCGGGCCAAACGCTCGCAGCGTATCATTCCTGTAATTGAATCTCCCTCGAATTCCACTATTGAATTTGCGAGAACCATCGGCAGCCTGTACCTCGAAAAAGGAGACCACAAACTTATTGCCGATAAAAAGATCCGTTTTTTCTTTGATTATATTCGATCTAACCTTGGGCTTGATACAGATGAAATTGATGATCCCCTGAAGAAAGATATCTCCCAACGCTCGGGAATTGAAGAAACCGAGATCCACGCTCTGTTCGACCTGATCGATCTGGTTTCATCTAAAGAGAAGATCTCGCAGCAGGAACTGAAATTATTAACCGAACGAATTGACCAATTCTATAACCAAAGTCAACGATGAGCACTGAAGAAAAAGACCAAACCAATACACCTTCCGAAAACAAACCCGCAGATTCTGCTCCATTTGAAAGCAGAATGGATCTCTCCGGGGTCGAGGGACTGGTAAATAATATCCGCACCGAACTTGGAAAGATCATTGTCGGTCAGCACCGAATGGTCGACCTTCTTGTTGCCGCCCTGCTTGCCGATGGACACGTGCTGATCGAAGGAGTGCCCGGTGTAGCCAAAACATTGACCACAAAATTGCTGGCCCAAACCATCAGTGCAGATTTCTCCCGCATTCAGTTCACCCCCGACCTGATGCCTGCCGATGTGATCGGAACGTCCGTCTTCAATCCAAAAACCACCGACTTTGAATTCAGGGAAGGCCCGGTTTTCTCCAATATTGTTCTCATTGATGAGATCAACCGTTCTCCGGCAAAAACACAGGCGGCATTATTTGAAGTGATGGAAGAGCGGCAGATCACTGTGGATGGGAAAACTTATTCTATGGAAGCTCCCTTTATGGTGGTAGCCACCCAAAACCCGATCGAACACGAAGGAACCTACCGATTGCCGGAAGCTCAGCTCGACCGGTTTCTATTCCGTATCGATGTTCCCTACCCTTCTCTGGACGAAGAGGTAAAGATCTTGTCAGGAAGCTACGCCCGTAAAAATAAACTGGATATCAGCCAGCTGAAGAAAGTGATCTCAGCGGAAGAAATTTCTAAACAACGAGATATTGTGGCTTCCATCCATGTGGAGCCTGAGTTGATGAAGTATATTGCAGAAATTATCCAAAGCACTCGAAACAGCAGTTCGGTTTCCATTGGAGCATCGCCAAGGGCATCGGTTTTCGTGATGAAGGCTGCTCAAGCCTGGGCAGCCATAAACGGCCGCGATTTCATCACTCCGGAAGATGTGAAGGAAGTGATCAATCCCGTACTGCGCCATCGTATCACTCTTACTCCTGAAAAAGAAATGGAAGGCATGAAACCGGATCAGGTTATACAAATGATCCTGGAAAAAGTGGAAGTACCAAGGTAGCACATAAACCGGCCAGTAAGGGCGCATAGTCATGCGCCCTTACTGGCTTTTGATATCAAATTTCATGAACCCAATAAACATCCTTAAACAAACACATCTCAGCAACCTGTTTTTTCAGGTATTGGCGGGGATCGCTTTGTCTTTTTTGGTGGGATATTTTGTGCCTGCGGTGGGAGCTTTCGCTGAGATCCTGTTTTTTGGATTTGTGATCATTTTCGGAATCGACCTGCTACTCATCTTTAGTAAAAAGGAGGCGGTTTCAGGTAAACGTTTTGCTCCAAAGCGACTTTCCAATGGCGATGAAAATACCATACGGCTACAGATCTCAAATCGTTATAATTTCGGTATCCATGCTGAGATCGTGGATGAGATCCCGCATCAATTTCAGATAAGGGATTTTAGTATTCATGTTGATCTTGATGCCAATGCCGCACAGGAATTCACCTATGAATTAAGACCCACCGAGCGGGGTGAATATGATTTTGGGAACATCAATGTTTTTCTGAATACGCGAATTGGCTTTGTACGGAGAAAGGTCAGCGTTTCTGCTCAGGAAGTGGTTCCGGTATATCCATCCTTCATTCAGATGCGCAAATTTGAGATGTACGCCATTTCAAACCGGTTGACTGATGTAGGTATCAAAAAGATACGTCGTGTGGGCCACACCATGGAATTCGATCAGATCAAAGAATATGTTCGCGGTGATGATGTGCGTTCTATCAACTGGAAAGCAACGGCGCGAGCCAATGACCTGATGGTTAATCAGTATCAGGATGAAAGATCACAAAATGTGATCAATGTCATCGATATGGGGCGTGTGATGAAAATGCCTTTTGACGGTTTACATCTGCTCGACTATGCCATCAACACCAGCCTGGTGATCTCAAATATCGCCCTTATAAAGGATGACAAAGCCGGATTGGTTACCTTCTCCAATAATGATTCCACCGTGGTAAAACCGGAGAAAAAGCGAACACATATTCAGCGCATTCAGGAAGCTCTTTACAAACTGGATACCAATTTTATGGAATCAGATTATGAACGCCTCGTGGTCTCTTTGCGGAAGCATGTAAATCAGCGCAGCCTCGTCTTACTTTATACCAACTTCGAGACTTTTTCTTCGATGGAGCGTCAGCTTCCCTATTTGCAACGCATTGCCAAAGATCATCTCTTGGTCACCATCTTTTTTGAAAATACTGAGATGACCAAGCTGCTGCATGAAGAATCTAAAACCCTTGGACAGATCTACACGAAGACCATTGCCGAGAAATTCACCTTCGAGAAAAAGCAGATCGTCAAGGCATTGAATCAGCGAGGTATTCAAACGATCCTGACTCCGCCAAAGGAGCTTTCTGTTAATGCGATCAATAAGTATCTGGAGCTGAAGGCGCGGGGGTTGATTTAGGGGAGCTGTCAGCTTTCAGGCTTTAGCTATCAGCTTTTTGTTTCCAACGCAGAGCGTGTGGAACCAGGGTTGAGTGGACAGACCCAAGGTTTAGAGGAAATTAACGACAACAAACCTCTCGCTCCTGACGCTACGCGTCGGAGCAAAAAAAGCTGTGAATTGAAGAACCCTTACGAAATTCAGCTTTCCATAGCAGTTGACGCAGTAACCTAATTTGAGTATATTCATGTGTGCCTATAAGGCATACAAAGTTATCGAGAATGAAGTATTTTGATTGGAACGAAGCAAAAAACGAAAAGCTAAAAAATGAACGGGATGTCTCATTTGAGGAAATTGTCTTAGCGATATCCAACAAACAATTGTTAGATGTACTTGAGCATCCCAATAAAAAGAAATACCCTGATCAAAAAATTTTCGTTATAGAGTTATTAGGATATGCTTATTACGTTCCTTTTGTGGAAAGTGAAGAGTCTTATTTTTTAAAAACCATCTATCCCAGCCGAAAAGCCACCAAAAAATATTTAGACAATAATGAGGACTGAAAATGGATTACCTGGATAAAGAAGAAAAAGAACTTATTGAGTCGATTGAAAACGATGAATGGTCCTCTTTAGAAAAAAAAGAACACGATATTTTTATAAAAGCTGCTAAAGCCAGTGTGACAAAAAGTAAACGAATCAATATTCGCCTTACCGAGAAAGATTATCACGACATACAGGCCAAAGCCATGGAAGAAGGAGTGCCCTATCAAACACTTATTTCCAGCATCATTCATAAATACAATAAGGGAAAATTGAAATCTGACCCTTCTGATTAACCCTTCTTATTCTATTAACACCTCATTGCCATACAAAGATTGATGATCAACTGCGTCCTAAACATTAGGTTTCAAAAAGATAAAACGTACGGTGCTGATTGTGTTTTTTTAGTCTCGCAGATTTTCGCAGAGTATATCGCTGAGGTACGCAGAGGGATAGTAGATTTTAATCAGCGAAACCCTGCGCTTGAATCAGCGAGCCTCTGCTAGAAAAAGGTGGTACTTTCAGAAAGGAACCATTTCAAAGCCTCTCCCCTTGTAATGGTATAATCAGCAAAACAGATTTTAAATCATGACATTCAACAAACTTGGAAGTTCAGATCTTAAAGTCAGTGAAGTGAGTTTTGGGTGTATGTCGCTGGAGGTTGAGAAAGGACAGGACCATGTCACTTCTTTGATACGAAAGGCCGCAGACTCAGGAATTAACTTCTTTGACACGGCCGATCTTTACGACAAAGGACTCAACGAGAAAATGGTTGGTGAAGCACTCTCCCCTGTTCGGGATAAGGTTTTGATCTCCACCAAAGTCGGAAATGTATGGAGAGAAGATGCTTCGGGCTGGGATTGGAACCCTACTAAAGAGCACATTTTAACCGGCGTAAATGAAAGTCTACGCAGGCTTCAAACTGATCACTTAGATCTTTATATGCTTCATGGCGGAACCGTTGAAGATCCCATTGATGATATAATAGAGGCCTTTGAACAGCTCAAGAAACAAGGAAAGATCAGGGCTTATGGTATTTCATCTATCCGGCCCAATGTGATCCGTGAATATGTAAAACGCTCCAATATTGACAGCGTGATGATGCAGTACAGTCTGCTGGATCGCCGACCTGAAGAAGAAGCATTGAATCTGCTTGCCAAAAGTGACATCTCTGTGATAACTCGGGGAACGCTGGCACAAGGTATGCTCATAGATAAACCGGCAAACGAGTATCTTGGATATTCACAAGATGAAGTAAAGAAAATGCAGTCTGCTCTAAGAGATACCAAAAACCCTATCGCTGCAGCGGTACAGTTTGTGCTTCAACATCCTGCAGTGGCATCGAGCGTGTTGGGAATTCGAACGGCTGAACAACTTCAGGATATAATGCTGAATTACTCTGAGAATATTACAGCTGAAACATTGGATGAACTTTCTTCTCAATTGAAACCAAACCAATATCAAAAGCACCGGTGATTCGGCCTCACAATTCAACACTTTTCTTGATACCTTTCAAGCTAATATTTATTTCATTTTTTTATGACTATTCAATACATCACTGAACAAAAAGATCTGAACGATCTTTCCTCATCCCTAAAAGAAAAACCGGAATTTGCCATAGATCTTGAGTTCGACCGTAACCGCTACCGGTACGGTTTTGACATGTGCCTGATGCAAATTTATGATGGCCAGGAATGTTACCTGGTTGATCCTCTGAGTGGAAACCTCGACATCAAAACGATATTCCCTCCCATTGAAGATCCCAACACACAAAAGGTCGTTTTTGCTTTTGGAGAAGACCTGAGGCTCTTTCATTCTCTCGACTGCTTCCCCAAAAACCTGTATGATCTTGATGCAGCAACAAGTCTGCTCAACTTTGAACCGGCTTCCCTTACCAATCTCATCAAAGAAGTATTGGATATTGAGGTGAACAGTTCCTCCCAGCAAAGTAACTGGTACAAACGTCCGCTTACCGAGAATCAAAAAGAATATGCGGCTCACGATGTGATATATCTGCTTGATTTCAAAAAGGAACTAGACCGAAGAGCAGATGAAAAAGGAATTCTGGATTGGATCAAACAGGAAAACGTCATCTTTGACCAGCTTGACTACAGCGATGAAGACCACAACAACCTGATCAAAGAAAAAGACAAAAATAATATGTCGTTCTTTGAGTGGCACATCTACTGTTCATTGATGGAGTTCTTTGATACAGTGGCAAAAAAATATAACAAACCCGTCTACCAGTTAGTGAATAAGAAGCTGGTGGAATCACTCGCAACTGATCCTCAGAAAGTAGATAAATGGCAAAACACCAAAGGGATCTTTAGACAGCTCAGGAATCAAGAGTTCCAGCAAAAACTGGAGCAGGTCTTGCAGCACAGCCGAAAGGAAGCCGAAGATCAAAACCTTTCTAAATCAAAGAAGGCTAGCATGACGATGAGCCGTGATAAATATCTTGCCATGCGAAAGGAAGCAAATCGCATCAATGATATTAAGAGCCGGGTTTTTCAGCCTTTACAGGATAAGATCGCAGAGGAACTCGGAACTCACGCAAAATCTTTTATCCTGCCCAACCGACTAGCAAAAGAGATCGCAGCCGGACAATCGGAACTTGTGCCCGACTATAAAGTAGAATTATTCAAAAAATACGGGAATGAGCTGAATCTGGATCTAAGTGATTATTTGTAAAAGAAGATCACTTAAAAGAACGGGCAATTATGGAATGATTATTTCCCACCGGCAGTTAAAATGCCACTACTATTCATCAAATATTATTATTTACAATGCGTCAAAAATACAAGAAGTATAGTCTTGAAGACCAGGAAGTCTGGAATATTTTAGCGACCAAACAATTAGAGAATTTACCCGGTAAAGCTCACCCCGAATATTTATCCTGCCTTGCCGAATTAGAAAATGTATTGCATGCCGAAGCTATTCCAAGATTTGAAGAATTGAATAAGGTACTCTTTGCCAAACATGGCTGGAAGATCTCAGTAGTACCGGGATTGATACCGGTTGAGGATTTCTTCAAGCTGCTTAAAAAACGGAGGTTTAGCGCATCCACATGGCTGAGAAGTAAAGACCAGCTGAATTATCTTGAAGAGCCTGATATGTTCCATGACGTTTTCGGACATATTCCCTTGCTCATGAATGAATCGTATGCCGACTTTGCTCAAAAACTTGGAGCCTTGGGTGTTAAATATATCGATGATAAAAAAATAGTGACTCAGCTACAGCGGCTGTATTGGTTTACCATTGAATTTGGGCTGATAAAAGAAAAAGGCAATACCCTGATCTACGGAGCCGGTATCATTTCATCCTCCGGTGAAACTGACCATGTTATGAATGATGATGTGGAAATCAGGCCATACGATATTTTTGATCTCATAGAACAGGATTTCATTACCAGTGAAATTCAAACCAAATACTATGCTCTTGAAGATTTCGACCAGCTTTTCCGTTCTATTGAGAACTTAGAAAATTCGTTGATGGAGCGGCATGAAGTAGCCTGATATTCTGAGATCTTTCAAGCTTGAAGCTTAATTTAGCTGATGCTTTCCGTCTGAAGCCACATTTTCAACGGTCCATGTGATCTGTTCTTCAAATTTATGCCGGCGTACATCACAATTTAGAACCTGACATAAACGGCAAGAAAATTCCATACAGTAATCAGTATGGATGAAGATTTCGATCCGATTGCCGAATTTCTTAGTGATCAATTTTTCGATCTTATCCAGTTCGGCATGAGCTTCTTTAACGGTAAGATACCACGGCAGAGTAAGATGACAATCAACATGCAGAACGCTTCCGTATTTGATGATCCTCAGGTTATGAAGATCGATCCATTTTGGATCCCGATTTTCCTGTAAAAAACTGATTAACTCTTCCAGCAAGTCATCATCTGTTTCATCCATAATGCCTGCCACCGCTTCCCGTAAAATGCGATATCCTGTTCGCATAATGATCAGGGAGAATAAAATAGCCACGGCGCCATCCAGCCACAAAACTTCCGTGAATCGAATAAGGATCAAGCCTGCAATGATCCCGATGGTAGTATAAGTATCGGTCTGCAGATGTTTGCCGCTAGCCTGAAGTGCCAACGAATTATTTTCTTTTCCTGTTTGATAAGCCCACCATCCAAATCCGTAATTGATAACAGCTGAAACACCGATCAGCAAGATCCCCAAATCCAGCTTTTGCAAAGGCGCGGGATTGATAAAGCTTTGGATCGCTTCATAAATAATGAATATTCCCGCGATCGTAATAAGCGAACCTTCAATGCCCGCTGAAATGAATTCCACTTTCCCGTGTCCATATGGGTGATTGGAATCTTTGGGTTTTGCGGATAGCATGAGGCTGTACAGTCCTACAAAACCGGAGATCACATTGACGATGCTTTCCAAACCGTCGGTTAAAACAGCCACCGAACCGGTAAGGAACCACGCCACCATCTTGATGACAAAGAGCAACACCGCCACTCCGACGATGAACTTTTGCACCCTGATATTCTCTTTACCTCTGCTCATTCACCTGTTCATAGAATCAAAAGTTCGGGATTGGATATTGAATGTTCCCTGTTCGATATTGTTATTCTCTCCTACTCTCCGAACATTGTTTCATAGTCTCTCATGGAAGCTTCGATGACTTTGTAGGCATGCTCCTCGTCAAAAATTCCTTCCACATACACATCATTGGTATCTTTTCCGGGGATGAGTTTGTAGGTCCCAAAATAATGACGGAGCCTTTCTATCAACACCGGGGGCAGATCATTTATTCCGTTAATGTCTTTGTAATAGGTATCATTATCTAAAACCGAGATGATCTTATCGTCAGCCTCTCCCTGATCTACCATGTGCAAGCCTCCGATCACCCTGGCACTCAGAATCACCTCATTTCTATCAATTGGCCGCTCGCTGAGCACACAAATATCCAGCGGATCACCATCACCAATCACATCTTCATTTGAGAGTTTTCCAACTTCATCTCCGCAATACGTCCTTGGAATAAATCCATAAAGTGATGGCGGCAAAGACGAACTCCGCTGCGGGCGATCTACCCGCATGTATCCGGTCTTTTTATCCACCTCATACTTGATGGTATCAAACGGGGTAAGTTCGATAAAGGCGTTTACAATTTTGGGGGGATTGGAGCCGACTTCGAGTCCGTGCCACGGATGTGGCCTCCAGCGAAAAAAGGGATTGGGAAAGTTTGCCATAACGTGATAGGCTGTAATTGAAGTTCAGGTACAAAGGTAAAGTTAATGTAGCAGATTTGCTGACAAGGTTTTGTTATTGGGATATTCGTTAATGGTGAACACTTTGTACTCGTTACGAACTTCCTCGTTCGTAACGCATGGCGGAACCTCCGGTTCCAAAAAGCTTACAAAGGCTTAGTTGATCGTATCCACAACCGCTCTTTGTTTCTACCTTAATCTGGGATCGAGGTCCCGGCAGGCATTCCCAGCCGGGAGGTTGGGAATGAGTATAGGAGGAAGACTCCTTGGTTAATTTTTTAAACAAAACAACATAAAAAAACCCGACCGGTTACTCACCGATCAGGGTTTATTCTATTCTTTTGAAAGTAGTGTTTCGTTATTGGGGTATTAGTTATTCGCGAATGGTGATCAATTATCTACCATTCACGAATTTCCCAATAACGAATAACGATCAACTACAACCCGTGGTTGAACCGCAAGTAATACACTTCATACACGTGCCGTTTCTTACCATGGTCATACTGCCGCACTCAGGACACGCTTCTCCGGTGTAGCCCATTTGCTTGGCTTTGTCGTAATCGCTTTCGTAACTGTCTGATTGCACTACGTTCTCTTGTGCTGCCTTACTTTCTGCAGCGGTCTGTGATGTATCTGCCATTGATGGTGCAGGCTCAGGCTTATGTTCCGGAGCACGCGCCGTTACATTGTTGCTTGTATCACGTTCAAATTCAGCACTGTCCACTTCAGGATTTGCATCCGCAGTTGGTCGTAAATTACGGGCTTCAATCTGATCGGCCGGAACATGGGCCAGGTCTTCTCTGCCGAGGTAGGTAACTGCAAGCTCACGGAAGATGTAATCGATAACCGAAGTACTCATTTTCACGTGTGGATTTCCATTTACCATACCGCTTGGCTCAAATTTAGTGAACACAAAAGCATCCACGAATTCTTCTAAAGGAACGCCATGCTGCAATCCAAGTGAAATTGAGATCGCAAAGCAGTTCAGCAGGCTTCGGAAAGCGGCGCCTTCACGATGCATATCAATAAAGATCTCGCCAAGCTGACCGTTTTCATATTCTCCTGTTCTCAGATAGACGCTTTGTCCGCCGATCTTCACTTTTTGTGTGTATCCTTCGCGGCGGAATGGAAGTCGCTGACGGCGAGCCACATATTTATGAATGATACGCTCGGCCACTTCAAGTACTTTATCCTGAGCTATTGAAGTTTCTGCGTCTACAGGTGCATCCTCTTCATCCTCGAGTTCTTCGAGAACATCCGCCATACTGTTCAGCGGCTGACTCAATTTCGAACCGTCTCTGTAAAGCGCATTTGCTTTCAGCATCATCTCCCATGAATCCATATAGGCATCTTTCATATCCTCGATGGTTGCTTCGTTTGGAAGGTTGATGGTTTTTGAAATAGCGCCGGAAAGGAACGGCTGCGCAGCGGCCATCATGCGAATGTGACCTTTTGCAGAAATGAATCGGGTTCCTGTTCTTCCGCAACGGTTTGCACAATCAAATACCGCATAGTCTTCTTCTTTCAGATGCGGAGCGCCTTCAACAGTCATAGTTCCGCATACATAATCGTTGGCTTCCTGGATCTGCTCGTTACTGAAACCAAGGAATCGCAGCATGTTGAAGTTCATGTCGTTGAGCTGCTCATCAGAGATCTCAAGCACTTCTTTGCAGAAATCTTCTCCAAGGGTCCACTGATTGAATGCAAACTTGATATCGAAGCTTCCCGGAAGGGCCTCATTTACGGCATCCAGTTTTGCTTTGGTAAATCCTTTCTCCATCAAAGCTTCAGCATTGATGTGAGGACAACCCTCTAGCGATCCGGAACCTTTAGCGTAGTTAATGATCTCCTGTTGCTCTTTCTGAGAATACCCAAGATTCTCCAGCGCTTTAGGTACCGCCTGATTGATGATCTTAAAGTATCCGCCACCGGCTAGTTTCTTGAATTTCACCAATGCGAAGTCAGGTTCAATTCCGGTGGTATCGCAATCCATCACCAAACCAATAGTTCCGGTTGGTGCAAGCACCGTTACCTGTGCATTTCGGTATCCGTGTTTCTCGCCAAGCTTCAACGCTTTGTCAGAAGCCTTTCTGGCTGATTTCACCAAATAATCAGGACAGATAGAAGCATCGATTCCCATAGGCTTCACAGTCAATCCTTCATACTCTTCAGGATCAGCATTGTATGCTGCTCTGCGGTGATTTCGGATCACCTTAAGCATATGCTCTTTGTTACGTTCGTAACCTTCAAAAGTACCCAGCTCTTTCGCCATTTCGGCTGAAGTTGCGTAAGAGGTCATGTGCATGGTAGCGGTCACTGCTCCGGCAACAGTAGCTCCTTCTTCACTGTCGTAAGGAAGTCCCTGTACCATCAGCGCAGCACCGATGTTGGCATAACCAAGTCCCAGCGTACGGAATACATATGAAAGCTCTGCAATTTCTTTGGACGGAAACTGAGCCATCAGTACGGCGATCTCGAGAACCACCGTCCACATGCGGGACGCATATTCCAGCGACTCCATATCAAATTCTTTGTACTCGCCATCGCCTTTGAAATACTTCATCAGGTTCAGGGAAGCTAGATTACATGCAGTATTATCCAGGAACATGTATTCCGAGCAAGGGTTACTTGCTTTGATCGGGCCATCTTCGGGGCAGGTATGCCACTCGTTGATGGTATCGTGATACTGGGTTCCGGGATCGGCACATGACCAGGCTGCATAAGCAATGTCATCCCAAAGCTCGCGTGCCTTCAGGGTTTTCATTGGTTTTGGATCACGGCTTTCTTCTTCCGCATCTTCCAACTCAACCCGACCATATAGGTGCCAGTCTTTATCTTCCTTCACCGCTTTCATGAATGAGTTCGGAACGCGAACGGAGTTGTTGGAATTTTGTCCGCTTACGGTTGAGTAGGCTTCTGAATTCCAGTCAGTGTCGTAGGTATCAAATTCAAGATCGGTGAATCCCTGGGCGGCAAGCTGAATTACGCGCTCTATATAATTAAGAGGAACCTGATTTCTCTTCGCTTTGCGGATCTCACTCGCAAGTTCTTTGTTTTTCAGCGGATCACGACTCATGGCTCCGTTAAAAGTACGTCCTTCGATCTCCACCGGAGTGTGGCAAAGCTTGATAATATTCTTCAGATGTTTTTGAACCGTTTTTGAACCGGCAACCAAGGCAGCTACTTTCTGCTCTTCCCGAACTTTCCAGTTAATGTATTCTTCAATATCGGGGTGATCCAGATCCAGCGTTACCATTTTAGCAGCACGACGTGTAGTACCGCCTGACTTGATGGCTCCCGCAGCACGGTCACCGATCTTCAGGAAACTCATTAAACCTGAACTTCTTCCGCCACCACTCAGCGGCTCTTCAGCTCCGCGAATTTGTGAGAAGTTACTTCCGGTTCCTGATCCGTATTTAAAGAGACGTGCTTCACGAACCCATAGATCCATGATACCGCCTTCGTTTACCAGGTCATCATCCACGCTTTGTATAAAGCACGCATGTG
Organism: Gracilimonas sp.; assembly: GCA_040904925.1. Lineage (GTDB taxonomy): Bacteria > Bacteroidota > Rhodothermia > Balneolales > Balneolaceae > Gracilimonas. The sequence continues at coordinate 76,804 of JBBDSP010000011.1, forward strand.
GCTGCGGATGAGTATATGCATCTTCAGATTTTTTAAGCTCACCTGTTTTTCCATCTACGTAATAATGCCCTTGTGCAGGACCATTAATTCCGTACGCCCAGTGAAGTCCGGTATTGAACCACTGTGGACTGTTAGGTGCCGCCATTTGATTGGCAAGCATGTAAGCCAATTCATCATAAAAAACCTTCGCATCATCTTCGCTGTCAAAGTAGTCGTGTTTCCATCCCCAATAAGTCCAACAACCCGCCAATCGGTGAAAGACTTGTTTACTGTCAATTTCATGTGTGAAGCGTTCTTCTTCGGGAAGTTCTTTTAGCGCTTTTTCATCCGGTTCTGATCGCTGCAACCATTTCGGCACACCCTTCTCTTTTACCTTCTTGAGTTTTGCAGGTACTCCGGCTTTGCGGAAATACTTCTGGGCAATTACATCTGTTGAAACCTGACTCCATTCTTCAGGAACCACAACGTTCTCCATATGGAATACCTGAGAGCCGTCCGGGTTTTTAATTTCAGAGATGCGTGTTGCAAATTCTATTTCGTCAAATGGTGATTTCCAATCCGATTTGGTATAAAAGCGATTAAATTTCATTGGCGTACTTCGTTAGCGTTAGTGTTACATTTTACCCTTCGTAGATGAGAGACAATTTTAAAACAAATCCCGATACTTATCTCCTAAGGAAGTACGAACTAATATAGACGAGCGAAGGTGATTCAGCAAGAAAAAAAACGATTACTTTTCCACAAAAACACCGACTTATCCACATTACAATTCTTTCACTTTATAGAGTAGTGTTTTATTATAATTATTAATGATTATAATATTATATAATAAATTTATTCGATTACATTCATCATAAAAAACCCCTTAAATTTAATAAGAGGCTTTATGGATATGGTGATTTGCCTAAAAGTTATCCACAATGGATTTCTGTATAGGGCTCAAAAGAATACTTAAATAAATATTTTTTCTATGTTATTTAATAAATAAAAAAGTATTTACGTTTACAATTTATTATATCACATATGTAATAATTTTCTTTACAATTTAATCTCACAAAACCAATCAGGCATAAGTAGTTGCTCACAAATGGCTAAGGATCATTAATTAACTTCGAAGTAGAAATGTCCCGGAATTATTCCGGTGCTAAAACTATCCACTTTCGCACCCGAGGTATTAAACTGATACACAGTGCCATTCTGAGAAAAGTTTCCTGCATCCGCACCCCACAAAGATATTTCTCCATCTGCTGAGGTCGATAATCCCAGAGCATAATAACTTCGATCTATAAAATTTTCAGATACAATTTCATAGGTACTTGTGTTGATTTCAAAAATAGTTCCATTACTTAAATAGCCTGTTCCGGCTTCTGTATTCAACACAAGATCTCCGGGTTTTCCTCCGGTTTCTATCACTGAGATCTCCTCACCGGTTTCTCCATTCAACACAACTATTTTACCGGGCGTACTCTCATCGGTCCCTTCCGTTTGATAATCATCATATAAACCAACGCAAACGATCCAGACTCTTCCTGATTCGTCAGATTGGACACCTACAGGATTGTCACCTACCATTATCTCTTCGAGTACTTCATCTGTTGCTGTATCGATCACACTTACTGTATTTCCGCTTCCAAATCCGCTGTTTGCTACATATGCCCGATTTCCTACAACAGCTATACCTTCCGGATTTGCCCCAACGCTGATCGTGCCTGTTTCTTCCAGACTCGCAAGATCAATTATTGAAACCGAATTTCCGTATAAGTTGGTAACGTAAGCTTTACTATCTCCGGCTTTAACAATAAAACGTGGGCTCGCTTCATTTGCAATTTCAATAGTAGCGATACTAGTAAATGATTCCGGCTCTACTACTTCTATTTTGTGAGAGTTATTGACGACTAGGAACAACTTGTCGTCGATCAAAGTAGCACTGTGCAACAGGTCACCAATTGGGCGCCCATTTGCAGACTCGAACAAATTCTGTGACACGTTTTCGGTTTCAGGATTATAAGAAGTGATACTGGCGTTGGCTTGCCCAAAATTGCCTTCATTCAAAACGTACACTCCTGAAAGTTCAACCTCATCACCTCCGGAATTATTTGTGTTACAACCGGTGATAATTAGAAGGAATAAAATTGGTAATAGTAAGATCTGTTTCTTCATGACTTGATTCAGAATTGTTGAGTTAAGGTTATTTGGATTAAAAAATTTCGCAGTGGCATGGGGTAGAACCGAACAATGCTGTACTGCTCGTTAAAGAGATTGTTTGCTTTTGCTATTACTGATAGTTGAGTTTGAGAAAAGTTTATGCGGTAGTTCGCTGATGCATCCAAAACAAAATATTCATCGGCAGCTGTATTTATATTTTCTTGTTCTGTGGTAAACCGCTCATCGATAAAAATGCCATTAATTATAGCACTGAAGCCACTGATCTCAGCTTGCAAAGAAGTGCTGCTTTTCCAATAAGGCACATAAGGAAGTTGATTGCCTGCGGCTTGATCATTCCTGAATCGTTCTTCCGAAATGTATGCCCGTGTGTAAGAGATATTCTGGTCTGCAGCCAGCTTCCATTTCCCGATCCGTCTGGATACAGAGCCGCTCCATTCCATCCCTTTCGATGTGATCTCCTGAATATTCTGAGCCCTGAAATCCCCCCCGGTATCAGGAAGCCATTTGATCCCATTATCAAGCTGAATGAAATACATGCTAAACTGCTGGCTGAAATTCACTTCGCCTTTTAATTTATGGTTAAATCCTATTTCAGATTTAAATCCGCGTTCTGCCTCCAGATCTTCATTTCCGCCGTCCGGCCAATACAGATCATTGAAAGTCGGTGCCCTGAAATTCCTGGCTACAGACCCGCGAATACTTAGTTCATCTTTTATAATAGCATAGTTCAACCCAAGTGAAGGACTAAGGGCTTCTCCGAAGTCGTTGTAGTAATCGAACCGCAGTGCCGGGTATAATTTGAGTCTTGAAAAAGGATTTAAGGAAGCGCTCACCCCCGTACCTAACTGCCTGCGCCCTTTTATTTCTGAGTAGTTATTCGTTTCCACTTCGGTCAGTGTCCCCGAAATATTACCCCGAATCTCAGTTTTATCATTATAAAAATAGGTTCCTGTAATCTCTGAACTGGCTTGATTGCTTTCACTCAGACTTTCGATATTCACTGTGGGATTGAAGTAATCGAGCTGAGTTGATGAAGCATATACCCGGCCTTCCCATAGAAATTTTTCTGTATGTATTTTCAGGTTATTTACCCAACGCAGAGATTTATCATATTGGGCTGCAGAGCCCGGGCCTGAAAAAATATTTTCCGTAATTTCATGATCAGCCTTGCTCCACCATAAAGAACTTTTGGCCTGGACTTTTCCTTTTTTCCATCCTACGGAGCCCATCACCTGATCATTTTCAAAACTTCCACGCTCACGAACTTCAATTGAGCCGGAGTTTTGATCATAGTAGCGGAAATCATTCTTATTACTTTGGGTTGAAGCATTCACACTTAGCAGGAAATTACCGGATCGAGCTGAAGCGGAGCCGTTGGTTATATAATTTCCAAAAGAACCGATCGACTGCCCCACCGAGATCCTGTCCGCTTTTTGATCATTTTTTAGAAATACCGTCCCGCTAATACCACTTCCGAAGAGTGAGCTTCCGGAACCGGAGGTAACCTCCACCTCTGAAAAAGTATTAGCTGGAAGTAAAGAAAGATCCGTAACGCCAAGCATTTCATGGTTGATCGGCATTCCCTCCCATAATACTCTGGTTTGTTCGCCACCAAATCCCCTCTGTGAAATTACAGAAGCTGCCCCCGGCCCGTTATTTCGAATATACAGAGATGAAAACCGGCTAAGCATATCCCCCAGATCAAGTCCTGTTTGTAAAGCGATGTGCCCGGAGTCGATCTTAGCTACTTGAACCGGTTGATCAAGAGCAGGTTTATTGATGCGGGTTGATTCAATGGTTATCTCACCAAGATCAAGGGTATCAGCTTTAGTTTGAGCATTCACATTGGTATACAATGAGCTCATAAGAAATAGTAAAAACAGAGATAAACGCATGTCATCTAGATCAGCAACTTCTTTTACCCGAAGAATTTGCGATGGTTAAATGATGGCAGGTCTCCTGGCTTTCCGTTGGCAGCGCCTTCCCGCTTTCCCGACTTCTCGGGAAAACAGTGGCAAAGGTGAGGCTGCAGGTAATCCACCAACCGGCGGATTCGGATTACAGTTGCGGGAACAGCTCTCGTATCTCACGAGATTCCCTTTTAACTCCGGGCATTTTTAAGTCTGCCCGAGACCATCATTAATTCGACCTAAAGCTAATCACATTGTCACAAATATCAAATGAAATATTTTTGATTTACCAATAGATACATCTCATTTGAAAATAACGATATCTAAATTTTGCATCAATTTACTTGTTATGATATGCTCACAAAGAATATTGTGGTGGTATTTTTCTATAACAGATTTTATTCAAAAAAACTCATTATAACCGAACTGAAGACCTCTTTACAAATCTTCTAGGTATAAACACCTACAACCAAATTTAGGTGTTTCGTGCCATTTAGACTCTGTCCACTTTTACCTAAGTTGATTACAGATTATTACAAATCTTATTAGATAAACATTAAATAAGTGGTTCATGTTTGCGCTAATAAGATTTTAAAAAACTACGAGGATGATATTCATGAGTACAGTTGAGAAAATTTCAACAGGAATTTCGGGGTTGAATGAGGTTTTAGACGGGGGACTTATTCCCAAGCAATCTTATCTGATTCAAGGCGGTCCGGGAACAGGAAAATCTACCATTGGATGTCATTTTATGGAGCAAGGGGTAAAAGAAGGTGAGTCTTCTTTATACATATCTTTTGGCGAGAGCAATGAAGACATGAAAGTGAATGCCGAAAAATTAGGCATCGATCTTAAAGGAGTTCACTTTTTAGATCTCAGTCCTAATACCGACATTACTTCAGATTTTGGTTCTTATTCCGTTTTTTCATCCGCAGAAGTTGAATCATCTTCAATTTTTGAACCTATAGTCAAAGCTGTTGAAAAGTATCAACCCAAAAGAGTATTTCTGGATTCTATTACCATGTTCCAATTCTTGAATCAGGATCCTTTCCAAACCCGGAATATGGCGTTGGCCTTCATCAAATATATCTGCAGCAACGGAGCTACCTTATTAATGACTTCGGAACTCTCTGAAAAATCAACAGAGAAAGAAGCTACCTTTTGGGTGGATGGCATTATAAACCTTGTATTTGCTAATTCATGGCGAAAATTGAATATCGTTAAATATCGGGGTTCTGATTTCAGAAGCGGCAATCATGCTTTCAAAATAAACAGCTCAGGATTTAACGTATATCCATCCCTTTCTCCCAATAAATACAGCCGAAATTTTATTAGTGATCCTTTTTCATCAGGTATCAAAGAATTGGATACCCTGCTGAATGGGGGAATTGAACAAGGCACAACCTCACTTGTTACCGGGCCCAGTGGCGTTGGTAAAACAAATTTATGTGTACAGTTTTTGAAAGAAGCGGCTAACCGGGGCGAACGTTCAGCCATTTATACCTTTGAGGAATCAAAAGAAGTCATCATAAGAAGATCCGAATCTATAAATGTACCGATAAAGGATATGCTGGATAAAGGTTTTTTAAAGATCGAATCTATTGAGCCATTGTCGTATTCCCCGGATGAATTTTCTCAATTGGTACAAACTGATGTTGAGGAAAATGGCACCAAGTTTGTAATGCTGGATTCTATTGGCGGATATGGAATGGCGGTACGCGAAGAAAACACTTTAGAGCGACTCCATTCCCTGACGGTATATTTGCAAAACATGGGCGTTACCACTTTTATCATCAATGAAACCCAAAGTATCACCGGTACGCTGGAGGCCACTAATATTCATGCCAGTTATCTCGCTGACAACATCATTTTTCTGCGTTACCTGGAAATAGAAGGAGAGCTCCAAAAAGCGATCGGCGTACTGAAAAAGAGATTAAGTGATTTCGAAAAATCTATCCGAAAATTTGATATCACCAAAGATGGAATTCACGTAGGCGATAAACTTTCCGGTTTTAAAGGAATTTTAAGCGGTGCCCCAGAAGCCCGGTAATTCAATAACTGATTATTAAATCAACTAAACTATAATGGTCGAATATATTTCCATAGATCAAAAATCCATCGGAAGCAAGTCTACCATCTTGCTCTCGTTGAATCGGTCTGCCGACCGAAGGCTGATCAGAAAAAATATATCCGATGATTTCAGGGTAATTGATAGCTTAGATAAATCACTTTCGTCTTCAGGTTTCGATCTTTGTATTACCGATCTGCAAAGTTTTCAATCCAACAGAAAAAAGTTAACAAAATTAAAAAACGAAGCTCTTCCTGTATACTTGCCAATTATACTCTTAGTTGAGGACACCCGGTTACTGAAGAATCATCACGCGATATGGGATCTCGTTGATGATGTCATCGAAATTCCTGTACCCATGAAAATGCTGGAGATGAGGGTTAAAAATCAGCTTCGAAGCCGAAAGCATTCCCTGCAAATTGCGCGGCAGAATGAGAAGCTTAGAATACTTGAAAAAGCAGTTCATTCAACCGATGTGGGTATTATCATAACCGATGCAACGGAAGAAGATCTCCCCATAATTTTTGCTAACGAAGGTTTTGCAAAACTAACAGGTTATTCACGTGAAGAGATAACTGGCAAAAATTGCCGATTCTTACAAAATGATGACCGCGACCAGGCCGGGCTTGCTGATGTTCGGAAGTTTATCAAAAGTGGTGAATCAGGCAGAAGAATTCTTCGAAATTATAAGAAAGACGGTACCCCATTCTGGAATGAGCTTTCTATCTCACCCATTAGAAATGATGCTGGTGAAGTAACCCATTTTATTGGAATTCAGAATGATATAAGCAAACTGATTGCAATACAGGGTGAGCTTCAGCATGAGAAGGACATGCATCAACTGGTGACAAATAACTCCACGGATATGATCACTCGCCACTCTCTGGATGGCACTTATCTATATGTAACTCCTTCGAGTGAGCAGTTACTTGGATACACTCCTGAAGAGTTGATTGGTAAAAACGCCTTTGATCTTATACACCCAGAAGACAAAAAAAAGGTAGGTGAAGCCCATAAAATACTTCATGAAAATTCTGCCGAAAAAAATACCATTACAACCTCATATCGTAAAAAAACAAAATCCGGGGAGTACAAATGGGTGGAGACCATCAGTCGTGGCACTATAAATTCTGAGGATAATTCTATCGTCGAGATTCAAGCCAGTACCAGGGATATTACGAGCCGTAAAAACTACGAGTTGGAACTTGAAGAATCAGTAAATGAGAAAAACGTATTACTTCAGGAAATCCACCATCGGGTTAAAAACAATCTGGCTGTGATTTCGGGACTCCTTCAAATTCAGCAGTTTGATACAGACAATGAAGACGTTATCAAGATATTAGGGAATAGCGTTACCCGAATTAAATCCATGGCGCTTATTCATGAGAAACTGTATCGCTCTAAGTCGTTAAGCCACGTAGAATTTTGTGAATACATCAAAGACCTGCTCCATTCTATTCAAAGATCTCAGGATCATTCGGATAAGATCGATTTTCATATCAACTGTGCCGAAAATATTATTCTAAATGTTAATCAGGCCGTCCCTACTGCGCTGATCTTGAATGAGCTAATTTCAAATGCTATTGAGCACGCTTTTACAGAAAAAGAGAAAGGTTCCATCTGGATCAATTTTAATGAAGAAGACGGGGAAATGCACGTTTCTGTAAAAGATAATGGAATCGGTATTCCACAAAATATCCTTGAAAGCAGTAAAAAATCTATGGGGCTCACTATAGTTCAAACGCTTGTAAAACAACTAAGCTCAAAACTCGAGATCAAAAATAACAACGGCACCGAGTTTAATTTCTCTTTCATCCGACAAGATGTGAAGGGGGCTCACAGTCGGTTTGTTTAGATTATTGCTTCCCATATTCTGATATCTTTGTATCACCAGTAAGAGCCAGTAAGGGCGCATAGCAATGCGCCCTTACTGGCTCTACTACAATTCACCACTTTTATTTATTGCATTTCAACATTGACTTACTGATTGTTTATACTAATTATCTGACCTCAGAAAATAGGATAAAGCAATTCATTCAGTTAGTAGGTTATTATGAGAAAACTCAATAAAATCATGCTCTTTACCGGGGGTATTGCTCTCGGGTTCATACTCGCCTTCACGCTCATTCAGGATAAGGATGCTCCAATCACTTCCGAGATGATCAAAAATGCCGCTTCAGTAATCGGTTTGGAATTTACTGAGACTGAACGCGACACCATGATCTCCTCGTTGGAAAATACCCGTGATGCCTTGAACTCTATCAGGGAAATGAAACTAAAAAACTCTACCCCTCCCTCACTTAACTTCAACCCCATTCCGGTAGGCAAACGATTTGATTTTCAACAGGGAGCTCAGGTTTGGGATCTGCCGGATGATGTTGAGCTTCCTGAAAACCGGAACGAGCTGGCTTTTTATTCTATTGGCGAACTGGCATCCCTGATCAAAGACCGAAAAATCACTTCCGTTGAGCTCACTGAATTTTTCCTGGATCGAATTGAAAAACATGACGAAAAGCTAGAGGCTATCATCACCATAACCCGAGAGCGCGCCCTGGAACAAGCAGAACAAATGGATGTGGAATTAGAGCAGGGAATATATCGCGGTCCGCTGCATGGAATTCCCTATGGTGCCAAAGATCTGCTTGCTGTAGAAGGTTATAAAACCACTTGGGGAGCCGCTCCATATAAAGATCAAGAGATCGATGAAACGGCTACCGTGGTCAAAAATCTTGATGAGGCCGGAGCTATCTTAATAGCCAAAACAACGCTTGGAGCCCTCGCCTATGGCGATATCTGGTTTGATGGAAGAACGAATAATCCATGGAATTTAGAGCAGGGATCGAGCGGGTCTTCGGCAGGATCTTCAGCCGGTACCGCTGCCGGACTTTTCCCTTTTGCCATTGGTACTGAAACCCTGGGTTCCATTGTATCTCCTTCAACCCGAAATGGTGTTACCGGATTGCGACCTACTTATGGCCGGGTTAGCCGCACCGGAGCTATGGCCCTAAGCTGGACCATGGATAAAATCGGTCCCATCACCCGTAGTGTTAAAGATGCAGCCGTTGTATTCAATGCTATTTATGGATCAGATGGGCAGGACCAAACCCTTGTAAACCTTCCATTCAATTATAAAGCCGACCTTGATATCACTACGCTTAAGATCGGATATCTGAAATCTGCTTTTGAACAAGATTATTGGAATAAGGGGCGAGACAGTCTTGTACTCGAAACCATGAAAGACCTTGGGGTTGAATTGATTCCTTTTGAACTTCCGGAGTTTGATGCCGGTCCCTTGAGGATAATCCTCACCGCAGAAGGTGCTGCTGCTTTCGATCAGCTTACCCTTACCGATCAGGATGATATGATGCAGTGGCAGGAACCCAATGCGTGGCCAAATACTTTTCGGGCAGCTCATTTTATTCCGGCTACAGAATACATCAACGCCAACCGCGCACGATTTGAATTGATCCAAAAAATGGATTCTGTGATGCAGGAAGTCGATGTATATATATCTCCTGCATTTGGCGGAGGGAATTTATTGGTCACCAATTTAACCGGGTATCCAAGTGTGGTATTGCCCAATGGTTTTACTGAGGATGGAAATCCAACGAGTATCACTTTTATAGGCAACCTGTTTGGTGAGGCTAGGTTACTTTCCGTAGCAAAAGCTTATCAGGAAGCCACCGACCATCACAAACAACATCCTCCATTATTTTTAGAGTGATATTCTTCAATAAATGGATCTAGAAGCACATTATAAAAAGATATGGGATAGTTCTATTCAAAAATTCGGATCCGGTGAATTCAAACCGGATCAAAAGATCGATGTCCCCTCGGATGACCGGTATGGATTGACCTTACTTATCCGCCCCTCGCTTGAGGTCAGGCTTAAGATCACAGAAATGTTGAATGACCTGAAACCTTATGCACCTGATCAATACTACTATCCGGTTTCGGATATGCACATCACGGCCCTTTCTATCATTTCATGTCAATCGGGTTTTTCGCTTGATCAAATTGATGTAGATGAGTACATCCCGATCATTCGATCTGCTATTGACTTGATCACTCCCTTTCAAATAGAATTCCGTAGTCTGACAGCCTCCCCTTCGGCTTTAATGATTTGCGGATATCCTGAGAATAACAGCCTTGCCGAACTAAGAAATTCACTCCGAACCTCATTCAAGCAAACATCTCTTTACCACACTATTGATAAGCGATATATACTAAAGACAGCACATGTTACTGCCCTTCGGTTCAGGACGAAGGTTTCCGATCAAAAAAATTTTGTTAAAAAACTCCGATCTCTGGAGGACACTTTATTTGGAGCAGATCCGATTCAAGAATTGGAATTAGTAGGAAATGATTGGTATCAAAGAAGGCAAAGGGTAACCTTAATTGAAAAGTATATTATCTGAGGAAAATATACCAAATAGTAAAAAACCCCACACCTTATTCGGATGCGGGGTTTAAAAGTCATTTAAGCAATGTTATTCTACCATTACTTCGTCAATAACATGCACTGTTCCGTTTGAGGCTTCAATATCGCCCTGTGTTACATTTACGGAACGAGCCTCCTCCACATCAGCTGCCCCAATCTGTCCATTGAACAGATGACCAATTACTACATTCTGAAGCTCCTGTGGATTTTCCTTCAGTGTTTCCAGCTCATCTCCAAGACTTTCAAAAGCTTCGTCAGTTGGAGCTAATACTGTGTAGGGACCTTCTTCTTTCAAGAGCTCAACCATTTCAGTCTCCTCTAAAAGCTCTGCAAAAATAGTGTGATCTTCACTGTTTTGGACTACCTCAACTACATCATCTTGTGCCTGAACAGCACCTAAGCCCACAAAAAGAGCTATTAACATTGTTGCGAATCCGGTTAACAATTTTTTTGAAAATTTCATAATACCTCTGATTTTAAGTTTTGAATAAGCCAGCGCATCGCCGGTGTGTGCTATCTAAAAGGTATAAATACGTATCATGTTCCGATCTAAGACTATATTTTACCATGCTTTACAAATTTATGGGTTCTGAGCTGCATCTCAATTGAAAAGTTGTCAAATCCAAAGAGGGTATCTATTTTGATCAAAATTCAACTTAATGATCTTGCCATGCCTGAATCATATAGAGTACCTGCACAAACCCGAATTGGTCATGTGCATCTAAAAGTATCCGACCTGCAGCGCTCCCTTGATTTCTACTGCGGACTTTTAGGTTTTGAGTTGATCACCACCTACGGAGATCAGGCGGCTTTTATTTCTGCGGGGGGATATCATCATCACATTGGATTGAATACTTGGCAAAGTGAAGGTGCTCCACCGACTCCGAAACGAAGCACCGGATTATTTCATACGGCTATCCTCTACCCGACCCGAAAAGATCTTGCCAAGATTTTACAACGGCTGATCGATGAAAAATACCCGATCTCCGGGGCTTCCGATCATGGAGTTTCCGAGGCCGTTTATCTGGATGACCCAGATGAAAACGGAGTTGAGTTATACTGGGATCGACCTGAAAATGAGTGGCCGAGAAAAGAGGACGGCTCCATTCAAATGTTTACCCGTGCTCTGGATGTCGAAGATCTATTAAATGAGTTGAATAAATAATTTATAGATTCGTAACATCAGCCCTGTTATCTTTGACAAAAAATAAATTAATCACCCGTTCTAATGACTAAGCTCATCACCTTTCTTTCCATCTTTATTTTTGGCTTCACTTCAACTGCTACCGAGAATTTGCGGTGGGGACAGATCGGCCACCGTACAACCGGCGACATTGCAGAGCAGTATCTCACCAAAAAGGCTGCAGATGAAGTGAAGCGGGTGTTGGGAAATCAATCGCTTGCAGAAGTAAGCACCTGGATGGATGAAGTACGCTCCGATGGCGACTACGACTACATGGCTCCATGGCACTACGTGACCGTCCCTGAAGGAGAAACCTATGAAACGGCCGAAAAGAATGAAGACGGTGATATCATCTGGGCAATCGATAAAGCAGTTTCTGAATTGAAAGAAGGTGGATTGACAGCCAAGGAAGAAGCTGAAAATCTAAAAGTATTGGTGCATCTAATTGGCGATCTTCACCAGCCGCTGCATGTTGGAAACGGAACGGACCGTGGTGGGAATGATGTGCGTCTTCAATGGTTCTGGAGTAACTCCAATTTGCACCGTGTTTGGGACAGCGAAATGATTGATGATAAACAACTCAGTTTCACAGAGCTTTCTGATTTCATCAATCATCCCAGTCAGTATCAAGTTGAAGAGTGGCAAAGCAGTTCTGTTTTAGACTGGGCTTATGAATCACAGGCATTGTTGCCCCAGGTTTATGACATGCCTCAAAACAAAGAGCTGAGTTATGAATATGCATACAAGAACTGGGATACGATTGAAATGCGCCTTTTAAAAGCAGGTGTACGCATGGCCGGCTTGATCAATGAGATTTATCAATAAGAGTAATTTACTTTGTGATAAAGCAGGGAGAACCACTTATTGACTATTTAATTTCAACAATTTATTTATCACTTTTTCACGTTTATAACCTAAATAAAGTTTGGTATTGGGTGGAAATAAGGAGACCTTATAAGTGCAAATTAATTAAAGGCAACATCGGTATTTATTCATTTAGTACAGTAATAGTTTCCCTTCTCTGGTTTGTTTAACTAACATTTAATTCTCGCAGCCGATTTTAGAAATGAAATATGCTCATTTTTTAAGCATATAGTACACTGTGCCTGCGAACAACACTTATATATATTATGGAATACGGTAAAGTAAAATGGTTTGATACTCAAAAAGGTTTTGGGTTTATCCAACCTGACAATGGTGAAAAGGATATCTTTGTTCACCGAAACAACATTGAGAACCTCGGATTTAACGAAGGCATCAATGATGGCGAAGAAGTTGAATTTTCTGTGGAAGAAACTGATAAAGGCCTAAGTGCTACTGAAGTTTATATCCTCGAATAATTCAATTCGACGAAATTAGAAGCCCCGTACATTAAGTTGTACGGGGCTTTTTTTATGTCTATGGTTTTTTCTTTAAATACGTGGCCTTTGGGCGTCATGATTTATTTTTTAAGACCATTCACTTCTATTACACAAAGCGGTAATTTCGAATTCAAATCCTGTCTTTTAATTCAAACCCGCACATGAAACCAACTATCATTACTATTGTTCTGCTTACCTTCAGCAATGTTTTTATGACTTTTGCATGGTATGGACATCTTAAAGAACTAAACGCTAAACCCTGGATCATTGCCGCACTGATAAAGCTGGGGTATTGCCTTTTTTGAATATATGCTTCAGGTACCGGCAAACCGGATCGGGTTCACAGTTATGGGAATTGGCGAGCTGAAGATCTTACAGGAAGTAATTGCTTTATCGGTATTCGTACCTTTCGCCATTTACTACATGAAAGAACCTCTCAAATTGGATTATCTGTGGGCAGCTTTATGCATTTTGGGAGCTGTATTTTTCATCTTCCGTTCTAAACTTTTTGGAACATAAAAAAGGCCATCTTTACAGATGGCCTTTGAACAGTATTAATAAGATCCTTGATCTCAATATTTAGCAGGCATTCCTTCTTCGGGGATAGAATTTAGAATAAAATCGCGAATATCCTGATTGGAAGTTTCAAGATCTTCGGTTCGCAGATACATCATATGACCGGAACGATATCCTTTAAATGACATACGATCTTTTAGCTTGCCGCTTGGATCGGTGTGCCACATAGTGTACTTGGCATCAAAATAATTGGTTCCGCCATCAAAATATCCTGACTGAGTCATTACATGCAGAAATGGATTTTCTGCCATAGCTGAGCGAAGGTTTTCTCCTGTATTATCGCGACTGCGATCCCATGGATGAACGGGGCCAAATGTCCAATATTGAAGATCGGTCTCGTAACCGAGCTCATCCCGCAGGTATTGATTGATTGCCGGAGTAAATGCATGATTCCAGGCGGTCAGAGCCGGATCAAAATCATATCGCTCTCCTCCATTTTCCCGATCAATACCACGGTAACGTGAATCAAGACGGCCAATAGTCAACCCTTCATCACGGAGCAATTCTTTCCAGAAAAACCCGGTTGAGATACTTAGATTTCGGTCAAGTATCGCCTCTTTAGAAATCCCTGAATAAAGAGAGACTTTCTCGGCAATTTCATCTCTTTCCTCATCACTTATAAAACCACCTTTTGCAAGAGCAGGAATGTATTCGTTAATAGTAAAGTCTTCTACTTCAGGTAAAATATCATCCAGGTCTTTTTGCTGGAGGCTGTTATCAAGTGCATCATGATACCATGCCGTGGCTGCAAAATAAGGTAAGGGAGTAGCATCACCTACTGGTCCGCCACGGTCAATACCGAGTCCGGTTGGGGAAACAAGTATAACACCATTCAAATACATCCAGTGAGAAGACTGAAGGCGATTAGCTAATCCTGAAACACGGGTGGTTCCGTAACTTTCCCCGATCAAATATTTTGGCGAAGGCCATCTATCCTGGCGAGATACAAAAGTATCGATCCACTCAGCCAGATATTCCACATCGGCATTCACTCCAAAAAATGTAGAGCGATCAGTTTCTTCATCCAGAACTCTGGAAAAAGCTACATTCACAGGGTTTACAAAAACAATATCAGCTACGTCCAAAATTGAATGTGGATTATCTTCGACTCCATAGGGCTGGATCGGAAATCCTTCATCGTCAATTTTTAGCAATTTAGGGCCGGTATAGCCAATATGCATCCATACAGAAGCAGAACCGGGTCCACCGTTAAATGAAAAAACCAAGGGTCTGCGGGTTTTGTCGCTTACATCAGTCCGCTCGTAATAGGTGTAAAAAAGAGAGGCTATCGGTTTCCCATCATCATTCCAAACGGGTTGATTTCCAACAGTAGTTGTATATGGAACACGCTCCCCTTTGATCGTTACCTGATGTTCACTGGTGTTACTCCAGTCTACTTTTGAAGTTCGCTCTTCTACTTCCTGCGCGCTTATAGATGCAGAAAATATCAAGAGCACAGCCATGAGCATTGAAATTCGTATTTGTTTTAGCATAGTAAATCCTAATTCGTTATGATTTTAAGAGGAAAGTAATTACCAAATATTGACACCAAACTATAGTCAAAATCGGTAAAATTTAAAGTATGCTAAGAGTCAGGAACCAAAACGTTATTCATATTAAACCTGATGTAATGTGAGATAGTGTCGCGCTGGATTCTCAATCTCAGTGAGTTACTTTTTTTATTCTGAAAATAATTTATGAAATCATTTAAACTCAGTTGATAGGCCTTTTCGCCATTTATCTCTGTAATGATATCCCCCTCTTGTATTCCTGCATAATAAGCCGGAGATTCTTCCCTTACATACGCCACAACAAAATAAGGGATATTAGGAACCGGAGTGCTCACCACTATACCGCTTGCATTGTAGTTGAAATCTTCCCCAAAATCTCTATTCTTACGCAGATATAGTTGCTCATTTTGATAATGGAAAATAGTTTTAAATCTCCGAAAGATATCTCCCCCAATACTCCCCTTCCTGTTTTCCGCTTTTAATACTCTGCGAACAGATATACTGTCAGGAAAAGAAACCACCGGCTCATGAAAAATGAACTCATCTATTTTCATTGATTTCACTCTTCCTAATTCACCCGTAACCCTTCCACTTAATCCTGTTCCAATAATTGCACTAATCGTGTTGGCAGGAACTGTAATGTCTTCATCAGTAGATTCATACAATGAGAAAGAATTGCTGGCGCCGGTATCCAATAAAAGTAGAAGAGGAATGTAAGAATCTCTTTCACTATGTTTATAATCTGCTATTATGTATGATTTTTTATCCTCAACAGTGATAGGAAAACTGTACCATTTTCGGTGCCCCGGTAGCTCTTCAAATTTATTTCGAAAAGGCTCCGGTTCATAAATTCTCAACTCTTTCCTGCGATAATGCACTTCTACTGCAAAGCTTTGGAAAAAATCATACCCTAAAATACCATTAACTTCTGTACCCATAAACGTTGAAAGCTGAATGACATCCTCTTTTAAGATCAGAACCTCTGCGTTTTGCCCCTGAATACGATCTCCTATCCTGATGCTATTTTCAAAAGACTGAAAAGCCTCAAGGGTATTTCCTTCCCCAAGTCCTGCAACTGCTACTGTATTTACATTATTCAGGGTAAGATCTTCATCATGTAAATTGGTAATTATATTGCGGCCTGCTCCGGAATCAAGTATAAACTTCAATGGTCCGGAATCATTTATCTGGGCTTCGATTACAATCAGGTTATTTATCAATTCAAAAGGAATAACAACCCTTTTGTCTTTTTGACTGGTCACTTCATAGATCTTTTGCCTCCCATCTTGTGCGTTTAAAAAAGACACAGCATTCCCCGTCACACTAAAAGTGCAAAACAAAATCACCATTTTTGCAAACCTGGTCATATTAAGCATGCATTCACCCGTGTCTACTTAATTTCCGAACGAAAATGTTACCTTGAGTATTACATCTTCCTCTAAGTAATTTTCCGACATTTGTTGCACTTAACAAGTAATCTAAAATTAACAGTCACTTTTTTGGTATTAATTGTATAAAAGCAGATATTAGGGGTGATGCAAAATGTATGGTAAGAATCAGTATTAGTATTTAGTATAGTATTTGTTTCCCCTCTATAGTTTGTACAACTAACAATAAATAAGTAGCTGCACTAGCATATAATTTCTTAATTAAATTTAAAATTATATCAGCAGTTACACTCAATACAACACAACACAATTATGGAATACGGTAAAATTAAATGGTTTGATGCACAAAAAGGTTTTGGTTTCATCGAACCGGACAATGGTGGAAAAGATATCTTTGTACACCGCAACAACATCCAGAACCTTGGATTTGAAGAGGGGCTTGCAGATGGCGAAGAAGTAGAATACGACGTTGAAGAGACCCCTAAAGGCCTTAGTGCCGTAGAAGTTTCTCGAGTCGGCTAATTCCAGCCAAAGAGAATTTTAAACCCTGCATGTATTTTATATGCAGGGTTTTTTTATACCCATGAATTTTGAACTATCTCCATAATGTCTTCAAAAGCTTTTGATATTATTTTATTTGGCGCAACCGGTTTTACAGGAACGCGGGCAGCCAAATATCTGCACAAACATACTCCAAGAAACTTAAACTGGGGAATAGCAGCCCGAAATCCCAAAAAACTAAAATCCATTGCTGAAGAACTTAAGATAAGCTCTGACAGATGCTTCATCGCAGATACTACGATTCCCGAACAGGTAGAAGTAGTGGTTCAAAAATCGAGGATCATTATAACTACCGTAGGCCCGTTTTCTTTATATGGGGAGGAAGTGATCGCAGCCTGTGCAAAATATGGTACTCACTATCTCGATATTACCGGTGAAGTTGGTTTCATCAAAAATATGAAAGATAAATATGGAGCATTAGCTGAGAAGAATGGAGCGATGCTCATCCCCTTTTCAGGATTTGACAGCGTACCCGCTGATATTGCCAACTTTCTTTTAAGTGGGGAGTTTGACCAGCCTGAAAAACTAAACATCAAGGCTTATTACAGCATCAGTGGTGGTTTTAACGGTGGTACCATTGCAACCATGCTGAACAAATTTGAGACTGGGGAATACAGAGAGATGAATGACCCACGATTGCTTTTAGATAACAGTGAACAAAAAATTCACCCATCTGCTTCTGCAAAGTTCTTCGGTTATGATAAAAAGATAGCCCGATGGTCCACACCTTTTATAATGGGAGCTATAAACTCAAAAGTAGTCTATAAAAGTGCTTCTTTGATGCGTGATTCCGATAATTCCTACGCATCAAGCATTTCGTACAGTGAACATTCATCACTCGGCAAATGGTATAACCCCATTCCATTTTTCATGGTTTCCCTCATTTTGTTATCCATTACTTTATTAGGGCCTCAAAAATGGTTCAGGAGCTTCTTAAGAAAAATCATGCCTGCACCGGGCGAAGGTCCTTCCGAACAACAGATCGAAAACGGATATTTTAAGATGAGAGCTTTTGCAGAAAATAATAATGGGGAAAAGAAAACTTTAAGTATGTCGTATCCCGGAGATCCCGGTAATAAATCTACCGTGTTCTTTTTATGCGAATCGGCTTTATGCCTTGCTGAATCAGAAAATAAGATCAATGAAGGAACAGGTTTTTTAACACCGGTAACTGCTTTTGGCATGAATCTCGTAGAAAGACTAAGAGCAAGGGGACTTCAAATTGATATTAATGCTAAATGATTTCCCCATTTTATGCGTATTTTAACTGGGCAATGATTAATTATACACAGAGGTTTCAGTGAGTGTACAGAAGGTTACGTTCAATAATAAAATTGACAAAGATTTTAGTCGTACCGTAAAAAAAAGAGTAAACGACTATTTTGAGGAGCGGAATTTATCACAGCATGCTAATGCGGCAATGGTGATAAAAACAGTTACCCTGCTTGGGCTTTACTTCGGTGCTTATGCTTTGATCATGTCCGGACAATTTTCCCTTGGAATCATGTGGGCACTTTGTATTCTCATGGGTGTTGGGATGGCAGGTATTGGGTTCTCAATTGCTCATGATGCCCTTCATGGCGCCTACTCTTCTAATAACAAGGTGAATTACGCGCTTGGACTAACTTTTGATCTCATGGGAGCTAACGGATATATCTGGAAGATCACCCATAATATTATCCACCATACTTACACCAATATTCACGGACATGATGAAGATCTTGAGGTTGCAGCTTTTATTCGATTGTCACCTCATTCCGAACATAAGCCCGTGCACCGTATTCAGCATATAGTTGCTTTTTTTGCATACAGCTTTGCCACCTTCTTTTGGGTATTTGTGAAAGATTACTGGTACTTCTTCAAAAGTCCTTTGGGACCGTACGAAAATAAGAATCATCCAGCCAGGGAATGGATCACTTTAATCGTCACCAAGATCATTTATTATGGATACACCATCGCGCTTCCATTACTGTTCTTAGATATTACTTGGTACCACTGGTTGATCGGATTTGTAAGCCTTCATCTTACCGCCGGATTAATTCTGGGAGTCATCTTTCAGCTTGCTCATGTGGTAGAAGAAACCATGCATCCCGAGCCTAATGAAGATAACGTCATTGAAAATCACTGGGCCATTCACGAGATGATAACCACAAACAATTTTGCACGTGAAAATAAACCTTTATCATGGTATATAGGTGGGTTAAATTTTCAGATTGAGCATCACCTATTTCCAAGAGTTTGCAGTATTCACTACCCCGAGATCAGCTATATTGTTGAAAAAACGGCTCAGGAATTTGGCATTCCGTATAATCACCATGAAACTTTTCGGGAAGCGGTAGGATCTCACTACCGAACACTTAAAAATTTTGGTGATCCTAATTTTAAACTGGAAAATGCCAGGTAATGCAATTCTAATGTTTCTCTGCTTCCTATAATTCTGTCTTTTCTCATTACTTATGTGTATGAACACAGAGAAATCATACACTTATTGTCGGATATTGAACATTATGAGTATTGAGAATAGATAAATGCCGGAATAGACGACTTTCTCCCAGAACCTGTTTCTCTTGATGCTATAAAATCTATGTTAAACACCTGGTTTAGCTGACTTTTACAGAGCTTTACTCCCTCGTATCATTTTTTTTCAAATAGGTTGTATCAGGTTTCTTAAAATTGACAAGTGGTTTTAACAAATATCTGAAATTACATGATGTACAACTTTAAGTTGTTATTGGTTTTAACAACATTTCTATTGTTGCTTTCCTGCAGTAAACCTGCAGAAATTACTGAGCAGAATGTAACCCGTATTATTCAAACACTAAGTGCCGATAATATGAAGGGACGACATGCTTTCAGCGAAGAAATACATCTTGCTGCCGATTTTATTTCGAATGAATTCGACCAGATCGGTCTATCTCCTCTTCCGGAAAACTCTGATTTCAAACAGGAATTTACCATCCACTCTGTTAAGCCTGCTGAAGCTAGTATTTCCATTAATGGTCAAAATTTAGAAAATGAATATTATTTTAGTCTGGTCTTGAGTGAAGAACTGAACTGGACAACCGGAGACGCATCGGTAAAATATATTTCTAAAGAAGATTCTTACAGGGATAAATTCAGTGAATTTAATGATGATAACGAGTCCTCTATAATTGCTGTATCTACCGATCATGCAAAATGGTTTCATCGATACAGGACATACTTTGGTCGGTCAAATCGTACTTTTGAAATTAATACAAGTCCTAATGATATTTTTGTTTTGGCAGATGAACGAATCACTGAATTCGATATTGATTTAGAATTTGACATAGAACCGATCAAACTTTTCAACATTGTAGGAATGATCGAAGGAGAAAGAACCGATGAAATTGTCCTTTTTTCAGCTCATTATGACCATATCGGAGTTATTACTCCAGCAAATGAAGATTCGGTCGCAAATGGTGCCAATGATAATGCTTCAGGAATTTCAGGTTTGATCGAGTTAGCCCGTTATTATGAAAGCCGTGACACTCCTCAACGTACGATCTACTTTGTAGCCTTTACTGCTGAGGAAGTCGGTGGTTACGGTTCCAAGTATTTTTCTCAACAAATAGAACCTGAACAGTTTGTCACTATGATCAACATGGAAATGATAGGTAAGCCGGCTACTGAAGGGCCAAATACTGCGTGGATCACTGGTTTCGAACATTCTAGTTTAGGTGACATTCTTCAGGAAAGCACCCAACAATCAGATTTTGAGTTTTATCCCGATCCCTATCCCAGCCAAAATTTATTCTATCGCTCGGATAATGCACCGTTTGCGGAAATGGGTATTCCAGCCCATAGCATCAGTACAACTCCTATTGACGTAGATCAGGATTACCATCGAGTCACAGATGAGTTGAAAACCCTTCATATTCCTCATACTACAAATACCATCCGCGCGGTAGCAAAAGCTTGTGAAACGATCATCTCAGGAGAAAAAACTCCTACCAGAATAGCAGAAGCCACCCAGGAATAGAAAGTCTCTTTTTCAAATTCCATACCACTGTTGGGTTATACAATGGACAGAACCTTGTCCCCAAACAAGATCAGCACAAGGAATACCAATGACCTTTCGCCCCGAAAAATATTTTCGGAACAGCTTTAACGCCTGTTCATCAAATCGTTCATCATACACGGGGACCAATACTACGCCATTAGCGATATAGAAATTGGCGTAGCTGGCCGGCACATATTCAGAGCCGTCAACTGTGGTCCCTTCTATTTGTGATTTAGGAAGTGACAGTGTTTCAACGTTTAGTTTATTGCCATTTTTCATGGTAACAGACTGTAGAATTTTTAAATTCTCCTGAAGCACTTCATAGTTTATATCTTCAGGATCTTCGCAGATCATTGTCAACACAGTATTTTCATTTATCCAACGGGTGATGTCATCAATATGGCCATCGGTATCATCGCCGGCTAGGCCTTTTTTAAGCCAGATGATCTGTTCAACTCCAAGATATTCTTTAAGCTTTTCTTCGATCTCAGCTTTTGACATATCCGGATTTCGATTTGGATTCAGCAATACAGATTCGGTAGTTAGTAAGGCTCCCGCTCCATTTACATCAATGGAACCGCCCTCCAAAATCATTCCCGGTTCCACTCTTTTGATCCCGAATTTATCCGCAATAAACTTTGGCAGCTCATTATCATTTTCCCAGGGCGGATATTTTCCGCCCCACGCATTATACTCCCAATCCAGAACAACGTACTCCTCTTCCCGCTTCACAAATATGGGGCCACAATCCCTTGCCCACACATCATTTATCTTTTGCTGATGAATGATAACGCGATCCAGATCCACGGCTCTGCCTGATAGCTTCTGCATCACCCTGTTCCGGATCTCCAGGCTTTCTACGAACAGATGAATCGGTTCAAAGAAATGCAGTTCTTCAATGATCTCACAATAGACCTCCTCCACTAGCTCCAGTCGCTCACCCGGCCAGGTCCTTCGGTTGGATGGCCAGTGTAATTGAGTAGCCGCATGCCGGTGCCATTCTGCCGGCATCATAAAAGATAATTCTCTACTCATTTAATCATCCGTCCTTCTTAAAATGGGCTTGTAGAGATCTATTCTGCGATCCCTGAAAAATGGCCAGGATTTACGTTGTCTCTCAATGGCATTGAGATCAATTTCTGTAACCAGGACCTCTTCCTTACTACCGGCTTTATTTAGTACCTCACCAAACGGCCCGGCTACAAAAGAACCTCCCCAGAACTTAGATCCTGATTCTTTGCCCACGCGGTTAACCGAGGCTACAAAACATCCGTTTGCAATGGCATGGCTACGCTGAATGGTTTCCCACGCATCCTGATATTCACGAGCCTCCTGTTTGCCTTCAGTTGCAAGCGTACCAATTGCTGTAGGATAAAACAGGATATCAGCCCCTTTCAAAGCAGTGATGCGAGCCGCTTCCGGATACCATTGATCCCAGCAGATCAGGGTTCCGATCTTACCAAACTTCGTTTTAAATACCTTGAATCCCGATTCTTCGTCACCGGGAGTGAAATAGTATTTCTCATAAAAACCGGGATCATCCGGAATATGTGTTTTGCGATAGCTTCCTAAAACAGAACCATCTGCATCGATCACCACCAACGAATTGTGATACACCCCCTTCGCTCTTTTTTCAAAAAATGGAGTAATAATCACAATCTCCAACTCTTTCGCCAGATCTCCTAAACTTTGAACCAGGTCTCCATTTAGAGGCTCCGCCCAGTCAAAATAGTCTTCATTATAATCCACACAAAAATAGACGGTATTGAACAGCTCCTGAAGACAAACGATCTGAGCTCCTTTCTCGGCCGCTTCCCGCACCAATCCCATCTGCCGGTAGAGATTATCTTTGGGATTTTTTGAACAGGATGTTTGAATCAACCCTAAGGTGACTTTTTCTTCTTTCATGATATAGCCGGTTAGTTATGAGAGTATAAATTATGCAAAGTTATCACCAAATAGAATGCAAAAAAACGGGCCTTCCTTATGGCTTTCCCTCGCTCCATATTAATTTTGGAGTTGCAGCGCCGATATTGTTTCGGACGGTGAACTAAAAATCACTTTAATCTTTGAGTGCCTCGCAAATGAGAGTTCTAAAAAATATAAATCGCTACCTTTTTTCTCGGTATTCACGTTAAAATGAGTGATTTTTATAGCTTTTTTAAGCGCTCAGGATTGACAACTTCAGACACCTTATATCGAGTTCACATTAATATTAGGTATCAGATTGAGCTAATGATTATTTCATTCACGTATTTATGATTAGGACAAGCAATTTAGTTTTAAATCTAACTTTCCGTTAGCATGACTACACACAGCTGGGAGAAAATTGAAGCGATCATTGATGAGGTATTGGATCTGCCTGAAGAGAAGCGGAGATCTTTCATCGAAAATAAATATGGAGATCAAGACGAGCTGAAAAAGCAGATCTGTGAATTGCTTAATTCTATCACTGATTCTAAAGGATGGCTAGAAAATATGTGAAAGGCCCATTAAACTTTATCATTCATCACTATCTTAAAACTAATATAGTTTTTCTAAATTTAACTTTTAGCCTTAATTCTAAAGTTTCAAATCAAAAAACCTAATTCATGATTTGATAAAATTGGTTTATTAATTCAAATTCTCTATAATTAACGGGTTATTTAGGCTTGAATAAATAATACTTTAACCTGAGAGATTAACACCACGAATTAATAATTAGTTTTGCGAGTATGAGCAGTACCAGTGAAGTATCGCATTTATTGAACCGGCTTAAAGAGGGTGAAAATGAAGTCTATGACAAGCTTTATCCCCTCATCTATGACAAGTTAAAGAATATTGCGAATATGCATATCCGGAAACAATATTCTAACCATACCCTATCCAGAACTGATCTGGTTCATGAAACCTATTTGAAGATCATTGATCAGGACAATATAGAGTTCAACGACCGAAATCATTTTTTGGCCATTGCATCAAAGTGCATGAGACAGATCTTGATTGACTACGCCCGTAAGAAAAATGCTAAAAAGCGAGGCGGGAAAAACCAAGACCTCACTTATGTTGAAGGTATTTTTTCCACTTTTGATAATAAAGCACAAGAGCTTATTAATATTGATGAAGCTCTCAAGCAATTATCTGAACTTAATGAACGACTAAGTACGGTGGTTGAAATGCGCTTTTTTGGGGAAATGAGTATTGAACAAACAGCAGAAGCGTTAGATGTTTCAGAAAGCACTGTTAAACGCGACTGGCTGAAAGCTCGGGGTTGGCTTTATAAAGAATTAAAGGGAAGGTTTAAGCTGGAGAATTGACCCATTTCTAAATTTATTCTCGTACTACTTAGTAACTAGTGGGGACTTAAAATCATTTCTTTGAGATCTGTATATAATGGATAGAATCACATGGGCACATATCGAGGATCTTGCAGACAAGGCATTGGAGTTACCACCCGATAAAAGAGAAGAATTTCTAAAGTATGCCTGTGCCGATAATCCCAACCTTCAGGAAGAGGCCTTATCATTACTGCAGAATATAACAGAATCTGAAGGCTGGCTTGAAAATCCCGTTGACTTCAAGGAAGAACTATTTAAAAATATCCCCAAAGACCTAAAAGTACTAGATGCTACTGAGACCTTATTGGGTAAAAAAGTAGGATCTTATACCATCAAAAAGGAAATCGGGAAAGGTGGCATGGGCACTGTTTTTCTTGCAGAGAGATCTGATGGTTTTTTTGACCATAAAGTGGCCATCAAGATCATTAATCAAGACCGTACCACTAAGGAAAACATAGAAAGGTTCAGGCAGGAACGAAATATTCTTGCGGAACTAAACCATCCCGGTATCGCACAAATTTATGATGGAGGGATAACTGACGATGGAATCCCTTATTTCATCATGGAGTATATTGACGGGGTTCCAATCACTGATTATTGTATCCAAAAAAGACTTTCTCTATCCGATCGAATTGAGCTTTTTAAAAAAGTGCTTAAAGCCGTTCAGCATGCTCATGAAAACCTTGTCATACATCGAGACTTCAAACCTGAAAACATTTTAGTTACCGATGATGGTGACATAAAGATCCTGGATTTTGGGATTTCAAAGCTACTCAGAAAAGGTGTAGCAAGTCAGATTGGAGAAATAGAAAAACCTGCTTTAACTATTTCTTTTGCGGCCCCGGAACAGATTAAAAACCAACCCGTTACTACCGCAACTGATATTTATGCACTCGGTTTAGTTTTCTATAAGTCACTTACAAATAATTTTCCCTATTCCTTAAATGGACTTTCACTAGCCGAAGCTCATCAAAAAATACTTTCTTACAAGTTTATCCCTCTAAATTTAAATATAGAAGAGGGAGCGGGTATCAAAGCAAGAGAGCTAAAAGGTGACTTGGAATTCATCGTTTTAAAAGCTCTGCAAAAGAACACCCGTAAAAGATACCGGTCTGCTAACGACCTGTTGTCTGATCTTAAAAAATTTGAGCGAAAATTTCCTGTCTCTGCTTGTGACAAAACACTTTGGTATCTCTCAGGAAAATATATTCAGAGAAATATAAAAGGACTCAGTGTAACAGCTTTAGTCCTGACCCTAATCGTAAGCTTCACCCTTTTTTATACCTGGAGAATAACGGAACAAAAAGAACAGGCACAGTTAGCAGCCACAAAAGCAGAAGAGGTTTCCGATTTTTTAATTCAGCTTTTTGAAGCGAGTGACCCCGCCAGTAATTTAGGTAACGTTTTTACCACCCGCGAACTTCTTATGAATGGAGTTCAACAATCTGAACAGTTATCAAGTCAACCTCTGCTTCAGGCTCGTCTTTTCGATATAACTGGACAGGTTTACCGTAATATTGGGGATTATGATCAAGCAAAATATTTGATAGAAAATGCGATAAGCCTTCGGGAAAAAAATCTGGGATACTACCATCCCCTTACACTATCAAGCAGGCATAATCTTGGATTGGTAATGAATGATATGGGAAATTTCCACGAAGCAGAAAATATCTTTCAATTGGTTTATGACCAGCGTAATCAAACACTGGGAGATGAACATATAGAAACAGCATCCACCCTTTCTAACCTTGCTTACAGTATTAGAAGGCAAGGTGATTATGTTCGTGCAGAAGAACTGGCTCGTAAAAGCCTGAGTATTTTTTTAAATGATTTAGGGCCGGATAATATTCAGACCTTGGATATTATGAACAAACTTGCCATAACACTTCACAATAAAGGGGAATATCAGGAAGCCGAAGATATCTATCTTCAGGTTCTGGAAAAAAGAAGAGAGCAACTCGGTTCTCCTCATCCCGAACTGGCAAAAAGTATCAATAACTTAGCAGCTCTTTATTTAAATACCGGAGCATTTGAAAACGCCAGAACTTTAATGAAAGAGGCACTGGATATCCATAAAGAATTATTTGGTCCGGTTCATCCCAACGTTGCAACTGTATTAAATAATCTTGGATTGGTACATACCGAACTAAATGAATATGAGACTGCTGGAGAATATTTCCTTAATGCACTGGAAATGAGGATTGATCTCTTAGGAGAAGGTCATACTAACACAGCCGTTAGCATGTTTAGTATTGGAGGACTTATGTTACGTACAAATCGGCCCGACTCTGCCATCAATACTTACAATAAGGCTGTTCCGATCTTTGAATCAGAGCTTGCTGAAGACCATTCATTTACAGTGCATTCCAAGTTAGGGATTGGGCGGGCTTTAGCACAAAAAGGACGTCTAAAAGAAGCAGAACCATATTTCGTAAACAGCTTTGATCGAATCAAAGAAATTCACCAGAGTAATTCCATTGAACGTGCAATGGCTGAATATCATGTCGGAAGTTTCTATTTAAAAATCGAAAAAAATCAGTTAGCAGATTCTTTACTCAATAGTTCTCATGAGGCACTCAAGCTACTTGAAGGTGATAACGGTAAACGGCAACAGCAAGTTTTTAATACCCTGGAAGAACTAAAAAAACGAACAACCTCTCAAGGGTTAATGAATTCCCTGTTTGAATAGGTTCTTCATACTAAAAAGTTATAAAAATTTGAAAACACAGATTTAACACGACTTTCTATTTTCATCTTATTTTACATACAGGCGTTCATATTTAGGTGAAATGTTTAAACGGCATAAGTATGAAAAGCGCTTCCATAAATTTCCATAAATGCCTTCATTTGTTGGCTAATCTCAGCGTCTGAGGTTAAAATTCACAAATCAAATGCTTACCTTCCTCATTCCTTGAAAAGACAACTAAAAAAACAGCATGAGCGTAGATTACAAATCGCATCCAAAAAGTAAAACCGGACTGGAGTATCTTGGTCTGGACAAAAATGAAAATGTACTTTGGAACCTTTCCCCGGCTGAGTTATATGAACAAGCAATTATCCGCGGAGAGGCTATTCTCACCAAAGATCACGCCTTAAGAGTTTTGACAGGGCAATACACCGGACGATCTCCAAAAGACAAATTTATTGTAGACCAACCTTCCATCCACGATGACATTAACTGGGGTGAAATTAATCAGCCTATTTCTGAGGAAGTATTTGACAACTTATTTGATAAAGTGGTTAGCTACCTCAGTAACAAAGATCTTTTTGTAAAAGACTTATTTTGCGGTGCCGATGAGAAAAACCGTCTGAACGTTCGGGTAGTTAGCGAAGCGGCTTATCACGGATTATTCTCACATAATATGTTTATCAACCCAACAGCCGATGAGCTTAAAGATCATGATCCGGAATTTACGGTATTGGCTGCTCCTCACCTGAAAGCTGATCCTGAAAATGATGGAACCCGCACCAGTACTTTCATACTATGTAATTTTGAAAAGAAGATCATTCTGATCGGAGGAACTCTTTACTCAGGTGAAGTGAAGAAAGGAATTTTTGGTGTTATGAATTACCTGCTTCCTAAAAAAGGAGTAATGGCGATGCACTGTTCGGCCAACCATGACGAAAATGGGAAAACGGCTGTTTTCTTTGGATTATCAGGAACCGGGAAAACAACGCTTTCAGCTGATCCTGAAAAAACCCTAATCGGAGATGATGAGCACGGATGGAGTAATGAGGGAACCTTTAACTTTGAGGGTGGATGCTATGCCAAAACTATTAATCTATCAGAGAAAAATGAACCACTTATCTACGCCACAACCAAAATGCCGGGGACCATTCTTGAGAATGTGGTTTTAGATGAAAACAGAGAACCTGACTTTGACGATGTAAGCCTCACACAAAACACCCGTTGCTCTTATCCACTCGATTTTATTCCAAATGCCAGTGATAGTGGCAAAGGCGGTCACCCCGAAAATATTATCTTTTTAACAGCCGATGCTTTTGGTGTACTTCCTCCCATTTCACGGCTGACCCCTGAACAAGCCATGTATCACTTTATCAGCGGATACACGGCCAAGATTGCAGGAACGGAGCGTGGTGTAACAGAGCCTCAGGCTACCTTCTCAGCTTGTTTTGGAGCTCCATTCATGCCGCTGCACCCAACAGTGTATGCAGAGCTGTTAGCTGAGAAGATCAGAAAACATAACTCGAAAGTCTGGTTAGTTAACACAGGCTGGACCGGAGGTGAATACGGCACAGGTCACAGAATGAAACTCCCACATACACGACGTATGCTAAGTGAAGCTATTGCCGGAAATCTGGACAACGTCGAGTTTGTTAAAGATCCTGTATTTGGCGTAGAAGTCCCTTCAAAAATAGATGGTGTGCCGGACGAAGTTCTGATTCCAAGAAACACCTGGGCTGATAAAGATGCCTATGATGGAAAAGCCAAAAAACTGGCTGAGATGTTCATTAAGAACTTTGAGCAGTTTGCAGATGAAGCAAGTGATGATCTTCTTGCTGCAGCTCCCAAAGTCTGATCATATTAATTAGTTAGAGTAAAAGCCCAATTCTTTATAGGATTCGGGCTTTTTATTTATCCTGTTTACTCTTCTGCTAATTCATTCAGCTTTTCAAGATTATCCTGAACGCGGAGCGCTTCAATAGCTTCATCGATCCCGCCTTTCATGATGTTATCCAGATCATAAAGGGTTAAGTTTATACGGTGATCAGTAAATCTTCCCTGAGGGAAATTGTAGGTTCGTATCTTAGCGGAACGGTCACCCGTTGAGATCTGGCTTTTTCGATCGGCAGCTCTCTCCTTCTGTTTCTGCTCAAGCTCAATATCGTACATTTTAGCCCGAAGCATCGTCATTGCCTTTTCTTTATTCTGATGCTGAGAACGCTCTTCCTGACATTCCACCACAATCCCTGTCGGCTCATGAGTAAGCCGGATTGCCGAATCAGTTTTATTCACATGCTGTCCTCCGGCTCCACTGGCTCGGAATGTATCTACTCTTATATCAGCTGTGTTAATATGTACATCCACTTCTTCCACTTCGGGCAAAACAGCGACCGTGGCTGCCGAAGTATGAACGCGACCCTGACTTTCCGTTTCAGGCACCCGCTGCACGCGATGAACCCCGCTTTCATATTTCATCTTCCCGAAAACCTCATCCCCTTCCAGCGAAAATACGATCTCTTTATATCCCCCTTTTTCGGAATGGTTAATACTCATGATACTCATCTTCCAACTCATCTTATCCGCATAGCGACGGTACATTTCGAAAAGATCACCGGCAAAAATTGCAGCTTCATCGCCTCCGGTTCCTGCGCGGACTTCAACGATCGCATTCTTGGAATCTTCGGGATCTTTTGGAATCAGCTTCATCTTAATAGCTTCTTCCAATTCAATCAGCTCTTGCTTAATCTCCTTATTCTCATCCCGAGCCATTTCAGTGATCTCGGCATCCTCATTCATTTCAATGAGTTCCTTATTCCCCTTTTGCCGGTCTGTGAGATTCATCCAGGTATCGTAATCCTCTACCAGTTCCTCCAGATCACTTCTCTCTTTGGTAAGGGTAGTATATTTATCAGGATCATCGAAAACCGCCGGATCGCTCATAGCAGCATTCACTTCTTCGAATCTTGATTTAATTTGCTTTAGCTTTTCTTCAATATCCATATTTCGGGCTGATTTTTTCGATTCCGAAATTACGGAATTCATTGGTGTATTGATATAAAAAAAGCCAATCCAAATTAATGGATCGGCTTTTTGTGTCTACGGATTATTTTTCTTCTTTTTACTGAATAATAGCAGCGTCGTCATTGCCATCTTTAGAAACACCGTTGCCAGCCAGATCTACGATATTCTCGCTTAACACAACTTCATCAATGTTAACATCAATTGCTGCATCTGGAACTTCCAGCCTGATGATGTAATTGTCAAAGTCATATGAGTCAACGATCACATCGTTAATCCCTTTGGTCTGCTGATTGTTATCCCTGAAAATATAATTGTCAGGATTGAACAACGCTCCGCCTGATGACTGAAACCGCATGGGCTCACTTAATTCAATATCGATATAAGCGTTACCGGCTGGGGCACCTATTGTAGTATAATTAGCCGCTATAACTCTTGGGCCCATGACGTCACTTATTGTGATGACATCACTAAAGTCACTTCTTCGCAGATTAACACTTACAGCCCTGACTTTATAACTTACTTCAATATACTCATCATAGCTTACCCCACCGGATCGAGATTGAACCAATAATCCGGTAGTGGTATTCACGATAATCTGATCCGCAAACCAATCATCAACCGTTTGTATTCTTGTGAAGTTATCATCCCCTACTTTTTGGTAAACTTCCAGATAGGCTACTTCAACCACACTTTCATCGACAACGCTGATAAGTTCTATAGCGGTTCCAGTATAATCCACTTCCTGATTGTAGTTGGCGAACAATTGCGGAACACTTGGAACTTCCGTATTCCCTTCAGTTGCAAAACTGACCGTAACCGCATCGTTCATACTTGAATATGGGTAGTCAACGCCAAAGACAAGTGTATTACCCTGCGCATCGGTAAAATTCGATACTGCAGGAGCAACATCAAATAAAAATTCAAAACCATCAGGTAACTCTTCTATTACATTAACAGTCAGGCGGTCAAAGCTTTCATTCCATTCAGCTGATAATTCATACTCAGCTCCGATTTTTGCACGTGTGTTAGTCGCAGTCAGAGACATGTCATCAATCATCGTTCCACTTTGCAGCCCAAATTCAAATTCAGTAGAAGTATAAGGCGTTTGTTTAACGGGCTTGTTGAAATACATTTCAAACATAACCTCATCTGGATTTACTAAGCTTCCATTTTCAACTGAAACATCTGATATATAAAAACTCGATGTTGAATTAGTGGCAGTTACAGAAATATTTCCCACATCTTTCACTGCCGACTCCCCATTAGCTGAGGCAAGAAGTTCATACGTAGGTGTTTTCATATTTACCCGGTTATCTTCATCTATTTCCTTGACTATTCTCAAATAAACATCTGCTCCTTCATCCAAACTATTTAAAGTAAAAGATCCATCACTCCCGGTATCTCCGGTTTGTATGAGGATGTCATCTGATGAATCAAACCCTTCGTAACCATCTTCGAGAAAGGCTTGTACGGTGGCATTTGCAACCGGTTCATTGGTAGTATTGGTTATCACTTTTCCAGTAATAGCTGAGTTTAACTTTCCTACTGGAATTACAACACTAGATACCAACTCATCGGCAGCTCCCGCTCCTCCGGCTAAACCACCGGCAGTTGCAAAATTTAGCCTGATATCATCAAATAGCATTTTGGACCGATACCCTTCCAGACCGGACATATCAAGCATCAATGAATAAGGGAAATTGGATGAGCTGCCCAAACTTATATCCAGATCGTCTTCTTCCAAGTCCATCGAAAATCCGCCGCCGCTTCCGTTCACCGGAATATCTTTAAAAATAAACCGACCTGAATCATCTGTAGACCGCACGTATTGTTCTTCATCCTCCGTATCAGGATTGGCATAAGTTAATGTTACCTCAACACTGCTTAGAGGTTCCCCTGTAGATTTATCAACAATTATTCCCGTTATGCTGCCTTTGGGTTCCATCGTATCTATGCTTACTGTATTGTCCTTGCATCCATATAGTACGAATGAAGCCAAAACACAGACTCCAATTAACCCGATTGTACCCTTCGAAGCTAATTCCCCGAATTTTTTTATTAAATAGTTCATAAAAGTATTTTTGATTTTTTAATTATAGTTTAAATCTGTTTCATAAGAATGAATCCCTTAAATCAGAAGCCATTTTAGGCTTTAATAGGTTATTAACATTTAACCTGAAAATCACCACATAAATATGTGGTTTCGCCTAAATTCTATATGCAGCAATAATAAAAGCCTTTGTTTTCAGAAATCCATGATTAAGGTTGGGTATTTTAGTGCTCTTTGGTAAGGGCAGTATATTTATCGGTATTATCGAACACCGCAGGGTCACTCATAGCGGCATTCACTTCTTCGAACCTTGATTTAATTTGCTTTAGCTTTTCTTCAATGTCTATGTACTCTACTCAAATTAATTAGGCAACAAAAGTAAGGAATTTGGGAGTAGATTGATAGATGGAAAGAAATTCAATAAAATCTAGTACATAGTAAAATAAAGAATTTTGGATATGATCCTCACACTGACCTACATCGTCAAAAATGCACGCTTAAAATAACCTGCCCCACATTTACAAGGTCCACTTCAACCCATGTTTCGGAATCAATGGGATTAAAAGTATTTGGGTTTTTATAGTATTTTACTTTGAACAAGAAACCTGGTTCTGTAGATAACGAGAAATGTTCATTTATATAATGAATAATGCCTAAAAAAGAACCCGCACCTACCATATAATTTTTTCTATCACTGCTTGAGAATTTCTCATAACCAGCTAAAAGATCTCCTCCTGTATAGAATTTCCACTTGCCACTTTCTTTGAAAATTTTATCTACTCCAACTCTCAAATTTATATTGAGCTGCCCTTTACCACTAGTATTCATTCGATAATTGAACCCTGTTCTTAAAGCGGTTGAGGAATTGAATTTATATCGATAGTATAGTTTATAGTTTTCTGCAGAGTTTTTTTCAAAAAGCCTGATAGTTTCAAAAGCGTTGAATCCCAGTTGATGCTTATTAAAAGAAACAGAAGTATCCGCTTGTTGTGCAGATACTTCTGTATTAATCAAACTACCTAAAACAAATAAGTAAAAGTAAATTGTACTGAGTTTCAAAAATCTATCCAATCACCTGTGAATGAGTAAAAAACGGTTTCCAGCTGATCCAGGAAGTCTTCATAATACCTGCTTGAAGATTCAGATGAGCCATCTTTATAAACAATCATGATATCTTCTTCTACTTCAGAATATTCCAGTTCACCAATAAGTACTTCTTTGAATAAAACTTCGGCAGTTACCAATGAATTGATCTGGTTTTCAGATGGGTCATTCAATGAAAATAAGGTACCTGAGTCGATATCAAATTGAACAGTTAAGTCGCTGGTGAGTTTAATTAAACCCTTTATCTTTTCAATATCTTCCTCTTCCAGGTTATCATAGTTGTCATGAGCTAACTCAACTTCCAGTTGGAAGCCTGTTACCACATCTTCTCCGTTCAGAACCCCTATATCTAAAGCGTAATTTGTGCTGCTATTTTTACTATATGAAACGGTATGTGTAAATGGACTCATCATTAAACTCAAATCAATGGCAGTAGGTAGAGGGAGGTCCGGATCATTTGAATATAGAAGTTTATTCAGGTCAAAGTGGAAAATTGCCTCACCATCTTGCTCCACAAGAATATCAATTTTGTTTGGGAGATAATAACTCTCTCCTTCCAGATTTACTGAAACATCGGAAAAGTCTGAAATCGTTAGCGTAAGATCATTACTCGATTTGTTCTCCGAAGAAGGAAATTCAAGCACTATATTATTCGAGGATGAAGCTTTTGACCAATTTTCGTTAGAAATATTATATACATAAACCCCTGAATGTGTATTGAAGTCAAACCTATAATTATCTTCAATTGATTGAGTATCTACAAAATCTTCCAGTCCGGCAAATACATCCTCTACCCAATCATCTGAAGAAAATTCACCGGAACTTGCCCCAACAAAAGTCTCAAGTGTACTGAGGAATTTACCATTTTCTAAATCTCTGAGTAATGCAATTGTATTATCTAACGAGTTTTCGATGTTTATTTTATCCTCTGCTACTGTTGTCTCCTCTGTTATCGGGTCTTCAGGATCTTGTTCATTAGAATTGCTATCTGTTGAGGTTTCACCACAGGAAAAAAATACTCCCATACTAAAAATAAGTAGTCCAAAAATTATATTTCTTTTCATTTTCTGTTCATTTATTGATTTTAAAAAAATTACCTTGGTTTATCTTCCTTGGCTTTAATTGGTATTAAGATGAAATATTCAATAAGATAATGCACTGCATGAATATGTGGTTCTTTTCCTTATTATGTTTTTTAAAAGAAAAGCATCTGTTTTCCCAAATGAATGATTAAGGTTGGGTATTTTTAGTGATAGTTGAGAGTTGATAGGTGATTTTGCCTCTGTCAACTATCACCCTATCAACTATCAAAACGAGATAAGTCCAAAGGCGATGGCGAATTTTATGTAATCGGATTCAGTCTGGAGGGATAGTTTTTGGGAGATGTTGGCCCGTAATTCTTCATATTCCACTTCAGAAATACCAAGACTGCTGACCATACCGGCATTGCCCCCCCCCTCTGAAACCAAGGTAATAAGCCGGATTTCCTTTTCCGATAACCGGTCGAATTGCGGCTGGTGTTTGATTATGTACTCTTGTAAATGGCCTGCGTTCTTTGAACCCTCCCCCTCTCTTCCCGAACTGTAATCTCCATTTTTCATTTTGATAGTCCAATCATGATTAACCCATAAAATTAACTTATATGAATTAACGCACCTCGCAAGCCTTGCGCAATAATCAAGGTTGGGTATTTTTTTATTGATAGGGTGAGAGTTGATAGGGTGATTTTGCCTCAATCAACTCTCAAAATCTGACTAAGTCAAAGGCGATGGCATAGCGCATCAGGTCGCGGAAATTCTTAAGATCAAGTTTGCGCTTTATGT
Source organism: Gracilimonas sp. (assembly GCA_040904925.1). Classification (GTDB taxonomy): domain Bacteria; phylum Bacteroidota; class Rhodothermia; order Balneolales; family Balneolaceae; genus Gracilimonas. The sequence continues at coordinate 111,991 of JBBDSP010000011.1, forward strand.
TTTTGCGATGGGTTTCTACCGTATGTCTTGACAGGTAAAGCTCTTTGGCAATTCTCGGGTTATTCTTGCCATTGGCCAACAGGGTTAATACCTCAACTTCTCTTTCCGAAAGCTGCTGAAACCGTTTAAAATGTTTCAGTTTAAACGAATCCATCTCCACAACCTGCTCCATCTTAGGCGACATATTTTCAAAATCACCGGGCCTCAGAGATAAACAAACCACTAAACCATTTTGAAATGAGGTGGTTTTACTAAATGTTATAAGAGGTGAAAAATCTTTACAATCATGAAGCAACACATGTTGAAGAAACGGGTAGGTCTCATGCGAATTCATATTTTCATAAATAGGCGGTAGAAATTTTGCAACATTTGAAAGCGTGTCGGGATGCAGGTAGTTTTCCAAATACTCCATGCCCATTTCCTTTATTTCATTATTGTGAAAACCAATTACTTCAGTCAGCTTCTTATTTACGTGTAGGACTTCTAGAGTTTTAGCGTCATTTAAATGGACACCGAAAGGTGACTGATTTAATACCGAATCTATATCTTCTCCTTGCAAAAGTAATTTTTCAACCTGCACCGTGTAATATTCAAACCGTTCTGTTAATTCTTTATCCGTTAAATAAGGCATTTATTTTCTGTAAATGATTAAAATCTGACTAAATCAAAGGCAATGGCATAGCGCATCAGGTCGCGAAAATTTTGCAGATCAAGTTTGCGCTTTATGTTTTTGCGGTGTGTTTCTACCGTATGTCTTGACAGGTAAAGCTCTTTTGCAATTTTTGGATTATTATTTCCCTTGGCCAACAAAGTTAATACCTCAACTTCTCTTTTCGAAAGCTGCTGAAACCTTTTAAAATGTTTTAGTTTAAATGAATCCATCTCCACAATCTGCTCCATCTTCGGAGACATATTTTCAAAGTCACCGGGTTTTAATGAAAGGCATATCACCAAATTAGAACCATAGGTTGTCGATTTTGTAAAAGTAATGAAGGGGGTGAAATCGGCATATTTATTCTGCCTTACATATTGTATAAAGGGAAAGGCATCCTGCTTTTTCATGTCAGAATATATCGGAGGTAAAAATTTTGAGATGTTGGCCAGCGTTTCCGGATGAAGATAATTCTCGAGGTATTCTGTCCCCATTTCCTGAATCTCATTTTCATGAAACCCTGTTACCTCTGTCAACTTATCATTGACATGCATCATTTCAAGAGTTTTAGCATTATTTAAATGTACTGCAAAAGGCACTTTCTCTACTACGGCCTTAAAGCCCTCCCCTTTAAGTAACTGATCCTCCACCTGCAGGGTATAAAATTCAAACCGCTCGGTTAATTCTTTATCCGTTAAATAAGCCATTTATCTTCTGTAGATGATTAAAATTGAATCAGGTCATAAGCCAGGGCGTACTTTACAAAGTCAGTTTGTTTGTTCACATTTAACTTTTCCCGAATATTAGCTCTGTGATTTTGCACAGTGGTTCTTGTAATATCTAATTGCTTTGCTATAGCCGGATTATTTTTTCCTTCGCCAATTAGCGACAGAACTTCAACTTCCCGTTCTGTCAGTGAGTCAAAAGACTCCTGATTATTTTCCTTAAAGCGTTCTAAACTTGAAAGTTGGTCCATAAATTCACGAATGGGACCTGTTGAATAAGACTTCGCCATGATACAGCATTTTACGACTTCACTACTTAAATGAAATCTTCTAAATAATAGTTATTACAACACTAATAAAAGTAATCTTGTTGAAACTTTCCGTTAGAATTGGTTGAGTAATTATTATGGAGGGACGGCTCAAAACTCAAAACTCACATAAACCAAAATATTCTTACCTTCAAAACAAAAAACTCTTATGTCACGAACATCCCTTCCTGCAAACCTCAAACTCGGCTTTTTAGGAGCCGGACAATTAGCACGTATGAGTACCCTTCAAGCTTTTAGATTCGGAATTCAGGTTGCCGTTTTTTCGGATCGAACTGAGAATGAACCGGTTCAATTTATGACCCCATTTTCGACTTCCGGTTCTTTTGATTCCGTGGACGATATGGTGGAATTTGCCAAAGGCTGTGATGTCATCACCCTTGAAAATGAATTTATCAGTTCAAATATCCTCAAAGAAGTTCAGGAGAAAAGCGGTACTCCGATCTTTCCTTCACCTGATAGCTTTGCCCTGATCGAGAATAAACTGGTCGAGAAGCAAACCTTTGAAGCCGCCGGGATTCCGGTTACTCCTTACAAATTGATCAAAAGTGAAAACGATATTAAAGCTTTTGGAGATGAACATGGCTGGCCATATTTGCTGAAATCATCAAAAGGCGGTTACGATGGGTATGGCAATGAAACCGTAAAGGATCTTGAATCGGCCAAAAAAGCTTTTGAAAAACTCGGAGGAAATTCAGGACGTGATATCATTGCGGAAGCTTTCGTTAATTTCACCAACGAACTGGCCGTTCAGGTGGCCCGAAATGAGACTGGATCGGTGGTGTATCCTTGCTGCGAAACCGTTCAGAAAGATCACATTTGTGTGGCCGTACTTACTCCTGCTCCCGTTGAAAATCGTTTCCAGACAAAAGCACAGGAGCTGGCATTAAAAGCAGCCGAGACTATTGATGGGAAAGGGATTTTTGCCTTTGAATTTTTTCTTACCAAAAAAGGGGAGATCATCCTCAACGAATCGGCGCCTCGCCCACATAATTCAGGGCATTATACCATAGAAGGAACCGTAGCTTCACAGTTCGAAAATCACGTTCGCGCGGTATTGGGACTTCCCCTCGGCTCAACCCAATTGAACAAACCGGCAGTAGCTATGATCAATTTGCTGGGAACGCATAAACGACCGGCTGAGACTGATAACATCACCAAAGCGCTTGAAACTGAGAATGGACATCTACATGTATATGGCAAAATAGATAGTAAAGTAGGACGTAAGATGGCGCATTATACTTTACTTGGGGAAAGCCTGGAAGAGACGTATAAAAAGGCGATGGATGTAACCCGTAAAATTGAAATTTGAAATTCTGAATTCTGAATTCTGAATTCTATCTTACTAATAATTTAAATCTACACTTAACACAATGAGCAAACCAACCGTCGGCGTAGTAATGGGCAGCGACAGCGACTGGCCCACCATGAAAGAAGCCACTGAAATTTTAGATCACTTTGGAGTGCCTTATGAGAAACGGGTGGTCTCAGCACACCGAACTCCGGATGTAATGGCAGATTATGGGAAAGAAGCAAAAGACCGGGGAATCAAAATTATCATTGCCGGAGCAGGTGGTGCGGCTCACCTTCCGGGGATGCTGGCAAGCCATACAACCTTGCCTGTAATTGGGGTCCCCGTAAAAACTTCAGCCTTGGGAGGAGTTGACAGCCTGTATTCTATCGTTCAGATGCCCAATGGAATTCCGGTGGCAACCGTTGCTATCGGTAAGGCAAAAAATGCGGGCCTGCTTGCAATAAGAATGCTGGGCATAAATGACGAAAATCTGACTGATAAGCTGAAGGCCTACCATAAAGAAATGGCGGATGAATCCATTAAAAAGACTCAAAATCTCAATTAGCAGTTTAAAATAAATTCTATAATCCTTTGTGATAGAAGTAAAATAACGTACTTTTGCTATTGGATTGACAATGGTACTTAGACTACTGCATTTTTTCAGACTTTAGTTCTGGTCTTTCCTTGCATTCCGATTTAATTTTTAACCAGATTTAGACATTATGAATATTTATGTAGGAAACCTAAGTTATGGGGTTTCAGATGACCAACTAAGAGAAGTTTTTGAGGCTTACGGAGAAGTAAGTTCAGCAAAAGTAATAAGCGACAAATATTCAGGCCGTTCAAAAGGCTTTGGTTTTGTTGAAATGGATAATGATGCAGAAGCACAAGCTGCTATCGACCAATTAGACGGGGCAGAAATTGACGGACGTGCTGTTAAAGTAAACGAAGCCAAGCCTCGTGAAGATAAAGGCGGTAAACGTAACTAATCCCCGATCTTATTCCAAGATTTTAAGCCCGGCTCATAATTAATGTGCTGGGCTTTTTTATGTCCGGTAACTTTTCTCCCTTAGATCAGTAAGAAGGTCAGAACTAACCAAACGGAATTTTACTATGATAATGACAACAACGAATAACCTTGATCACAAAGAAATTAAAAAATATCTGGGTGTTGTAACCGGAGAAGCAATTTTAGGTGCTAATATCTTCAGGGACTTCTTTGCAGGTATCCGGGATATTGTGGGTGGTCGATCCGGAGCTTATGAAAAGGAGTTACAGTCGGCCCGTAAAATAGCCTTCGAAGAAATGGAGATGAAAGCTAATAGTGTGGGCGCGAACGCCATTGTTGGCATCGATATCGACTACGAAACCATTGGAGCCAATGGCAGCATGCTGATGGTTTCTGTTAGCGGAACCGCAGTTTTTGCAGAATAATTTTTTGAATAGGTTTTAGGGGCGAGGTATTAGGTGTTAGCGATCCTAATCATAAACCAGTGTTGCTATGTGCAGAAGTGAAAATTTTCTTCAAGACTTTTCATTTCACCACAATTTACCTAACACCTCGCCCCTAACAACTAAAACCTATTCACCCAAACATATCTTTCATCTTAGAAAAGAAATTCTTTTCACTTCCATCTGCATTTGAGGCATCGAAATTTTCTGATCCCTTCATAGATTCAATGGCTTTCTTCTCCGAGTCTGATAGATTCTCGGGGATATATACATTTAAGCGTACATATTGATCCCCTTCTCCTGAATTATGTAACCCTTTTATTCCACGGCCTCTCATTCTCAGCATTTTACCGGGTTGTGTACCGGGGTCGATCTTGAGTTTAGCTTTGCCTTTAAGTGTGGGTACCTGAACTTCAGTACCAAGAATTGCATCCGGCAGACTCAGCGTCAGGTTGTAATAAATATTATTTCCGTCACGGTCAAAATGCTTATGCCCTTTCTCTTCAATGATCACGATAAGATCACCGGCTGAACCGCCACGACGTCCGGCATTGCCTTGCCCTCTAAGAGTAATATAATTTCCATTTGAAACACCGGATGGGATATTCACCTTAATGGTTTCTTCCCCTTTTATGCGGCCTTCTCCGGAACACTTCTTACATTTATTTTTGATGATACGGCCTTCCCCGCTACAAGTTGGGCAAGCCTGCACGTTCACCATTTGACCCAGCATTGTTCGGGTAACCTGACGAACTTCTCCCATCCCATTACAGGTTGAACACGTCTCAAAATCAGAGTTTGTCTCAGCGCCGGTTCCCTTACACTCATCACACTTGATCTGCTTTTTGATCTTGAGCTTTTTATCTGCTCCAAAAGCAATTTCTTCAAGAGTAAGAGGCATGCGAATCTTCATATCTGAACCAGGTTGACCCGGTTCTCTCCTTCCGCGAGAACGACCTCTGCGGCCACCCCCTCCAAATGCTTCTTCGCCAAAGAAACCACTGCCAAAAATATCCCCAAATCGGCTGAAAATATCTTCAAAGCCCATGTTATCGAAATCAGCTCCGGCTCCGCCAAAGCCACCCTGACCATTCACCCCGGCATGCCCAAACTGATCGTACTGTGCTTTTTTCTGAGGATCTTTTAAAACTTCATATGCTTCTGACGCCTCTTTAAACTTCTTCTCCGCATCAGCATCCCCCTTATTTCTGTCGGGGTGAAATTTCATGGCCTTCTTCCGATAAGCTTTCTTTATTTCAGCTTCCGAAGCACCTTTATCAACTCCAAGTATCTCGTAATAATCTCTTTTAGTAGACATAAATTTATTTTACTCGCTTACAATTACTTTAGCATGACGGATAGTTCTGTTTCCAATCTTATATCCGCTTTCCAATACCTGGAGTACCACATCGCTTCCGGTTTCATCATCGGTAGCTTTTTGCTTCATCATCGCATCATGTAAATTAACATCAAAAGGAACGCCTGTTTCGTCTATGCGTTCAACTCCGTGCTTTTCCAACACGTTCTTGAATTTGTCAGTTACCAATTGAACCCCTTCCAGAAAGCTATTCTCAATCTTAGATTCCTCTGCTGCCTTTAATGTTCTGATGAGATCATCAGCTATTGGCATGAAATCTTCAAGTGCACCGGCTTTAGCTTCTTCAAAAAGTTGAATCCGTTCACGCTGAACCCGTTTCCGGACATTATCTAACTCAGCTGCTTTCCTTAGCATGCTATCTTTGACTGAGGCTAATTCATTTTCAAGCTCTTCAATTCTAAGATCTTTTTCGTCTTTCTCTGGTTGCTCCTCTTCTACTGCTTGAGCTTCATGAACCTGCTCTTCTTCCGCAACCTCTTCTTTGTTTTCAATTTCTTTTTCTGAAACGTTTTCTTTGCTCATTTACTTCTCAGTTCGAATTTTATCTTTGGAATTTTCTTCATTTGCTATGAACAGAGCAAATAGCATGCCATCTGTTCTTCCTGAAATCTGAAGTGTCAAAGTTACTCCATTCTGACACAAGTTTTAGAAAATGGCATAAAAAAACCCTTCACCTTTTTAAGGTGAAGGGTTTTAAGAAATAGGCGCTCAATTATTTATTGAGCTAAAATCACGGCCGGATAATCCAGTATGTCGGCTTCCGGTATATTTGCGTCATAAACCTCATTTAGCTTTTTAATGATCTCATTGGCTACAATAGCATGACCTCTGGGATTAGGATGAACCGCATCAGTAGAAAAAATTCCGGCAGGACTGAAATCCGGCTGAAGATCAAATCCTCTGATTCGTGTTCCTGTTACACCATCAGCTGCTGCCTGACCTGCAGGTGTAAGCGCTAATTGTTGGGCCTGACTTGAACTCAATCCAAGTATATCTGCCATAAATGGATTCACATCAACCAAATGTACCACTTCTGCACCTGCCTGCTGATTGGTGGCGTCAATAACACCACTTATAACTGCGTTAAATGTGGCACGTGCAGTAACAATATTTGTTTGCTCTTCCATGGTCAGGTAGTACTGATCACCATTCAGGCTTTGGTCAGTTACATCAAAACCTAAAGGTACTACCACTCCTATCGGAGTATCTGCAACTGTATCATCTCCGTCTGCTTCCGTTCCTAAAACAGAACCGGTGGTCAACAGAACCAGCTCACCGGCCGTAAGTGGTCTTGATTGCTCGTAAGGCACCAGACCTTCTCTTTGTTGCTGATTAATAGCACCACCAGCTAGGAGCATGTCATATTTTGGGCCTAAATCTTCCAACTCTTCATCTATAACAAGAATAGGATTATTTCCGGCTGAATACTCCATCAAACGACGTGCAATATCATCAGGATCATGATTGATCGGTGGTTGTGTCAACCCCAACATAGCCTGATTTACAGGATCAAGACCGGCATTGATCTGATCTGCTGTAGTTTGGTCAAGCTCAATTCGATCATAAGAGATCGCTCTGAAAAAAGGCAAAGTGACCAATGGAGGGATATTAAGGACAACCCCACTTGCTCCAGTTTGTACCAAAGCGCCAATTGCGTTACCAAGGTCATCTTGGAAATCACTCTGACCTGTGATCATATTTTCATCTAAACCACCACTCAGAGCGTATCCTAACACATCATTGTTTCCAATCCAAAGGGAGAAGAACGTAGGACTCTTTGCAACAGCATCCTGAATTATCGTAGATGAACCGGGATCTGAGGCAAATCTTGAATAATAAAGACCCAGAGCATTATTATTTTGTAAATCGCTTGAAAATAAGTCAGCAACTCTTATCCCGGGTACACCAAGATTATTCACTTCAGCTCTGTCTCCATCGAATGCAGGTATAGGAAATTCACCTTCTGTAGGCACCGGCCCGGGAATACTAGCATCCAGTTCCGTTCTTCCTAAAATCAATCCCTGTTGAGGATTAGATAAAGAAGCGTTAAATCCATTTTCAGAATTAACGTTAGGTTGAAGGAAATCACCTCCACCCACTAATTCTAACTGGTCAGCTAAAATAGCTGGAAAGGCATGTATCTGCCCGTTAGTGTAGAGTGCACCATCCATGAGGCCTGCAGTAAGTGAATTTCCTATGGCGATATAATTAGAGAAATCTGCAGTTCCTGCAGTATAATCAGGTTCGCTTGGGAGTGGATTATTCTCTAATCTATCATCTACTAATGAATCTTCCGCACCTTCACAACCGGCGAAAACAACCGCGGTTATTAAGAGTAATTTTGATAATTGTTTTAAACGTTTCATAATAAGATCTCTTTGTTTAATTAGTTCAGGAATTGATCGAATGTTAGAGAGAAGTAGTAAATGGCGCCCATTCTGGGATTACCGAAAGAAGTGGTATATCGCTCATTTAATACATTGCTGCCACCCAGCTTAAGAATGGTGTTATAGTCACTGAGTTTGTAGCTGACCTGCGCATCCATGGTTCCATAAGCAGGCACCACACCGGAACCAAACGAAGATTCCCATAAGAAGGCATCCTGCCATCTGTAGGTCATGTTGAATCCTACATTCTCGATCACATTACGGTTCTCTAAGCGTACATTATATCTCCACTCCGGAGTATTGTAGCTTGCACGGAATCCCTGTTCGATCAAAGCATCCTGGTCTAACAATTTATTGAAGGATACATTACCGCCAACAAGGAAGCCTTTTGGAAGAGTATATTCCAAATTCAAGCCCCATCCATGAGAATCAACCGTTCCATCAGCGTTGACATCAAAACCATATTCCTGCGTCGGAACACCACCGTTAATAATAGCATCCTGACCAGGTTCACTTTGAGAGTCAAAACTCCCGGGATCTTCAGTTAATCCATTGGGAACACCCTGTACAAATTGAATCTCTGCAATGAAATCGGTATAAGAGCTGTAGTAGTAGTAAGCATCTACCATCAGTTTTTCCCATAAGAAAGCTTTGTATCCAACTTCGTAAGTTTGAACTTTTTCGGTATCAAACTCTTCGAATTCAACTGCTTCAAGCTCATTTCGTGCATCTTCTGCAGATCCGCCACTGTTTGAAACTTCTTGGGCATCACGTACACTTTGCGCCGTATAAACAGTATTTGATTCGAACCGGTATCGATCAACCAGTGCCTGATTACTACCGATCAATAAACGGCTCACTACATCTAAGTTAATGAACTGATCTTGAGTGGTTGGAACACGGAAGCCGGTTTGATAGGAAGCGCGGAAATTGTGTTGCTCTGCAACAGTAAAAGTAGCTGAAACACGAGGTGAAAACTGCCCATCAAAGTACTCGTTCTTATCATAACGAATAGAACCCTGAAGATTCACCTGATCGTCTAAGAAACCTTTAGAAGCTTGTACATAAGCTCCAAACTCATTGATGTTAAATTCTTCCTGATTTGCTACATCCTCGTAAGCAAACAAAGTTCCTTCAGAGTTTAAATCGTACATGCGGTAGTTACCGCCAACAATAAGCTCAACTGTGGAAGGGTCTACCAAATTAGAAAAGTTATACATCCCTTCAGTATGGTAGAGATCTGATTTATCAAGGAATAACGCACCACCCTCAGCAATTGACAGCCCTCTTAAACGCTCAACCTCATCTTCAAAACCATCAGTTCCGGGTAGAAAATTTTGTTGATTGGCCGTTGCTGCTGCATTTGCTTGCTGATGAGCCTGCTCAACGGTTGCACCCTGAGTTCTGGCTCCCGCAAATGTCTGAAAGTATGGCGTGATATAAGCTGTTTGATTTATCCTTGTTGCTACTGTATTAGCTGCATAGGTATCACCTGAGTTTTCCTGTGTGGTATAAGCACGCAAGAAGAAGTTCGGATTTCTTAATTCAAACTTAGCTGTCCAAATATTGAAATCATCAAGTACAAACCGGTCATTAGCGGTATACACCGTGCTACCAAAACCAATATTATACTGACCTAAGATCTCGTAGTTATCATTGATACGATAATGAAGAGCTGTACCAAGTTTTAAACTTTCTGTGGTATTATCTACAAATTCTTCTTCTCTGAATCCGGGAGCTGAGAAATTCCCTTCAGGTCCATCAGGTATCAAGGAACGGATGGCTGCAATTTGTGCACCCTGAGCTCCGCCACCGGCTATAACCCCGTCAGCTATAGAACCTAAATTCAGTACATCATCACCATAGATATTTACTCCATTAAATACTCTGCGGCCATCTCTTGGATAATCACCCCGTTCTACAATACCGCTTTGATCACGATAATCCTGAGCTACAAAATCCTGTGCACGCAAATAAGAGCCGGTAACTTTATAGGCAAATTTGTTATTAACCACATTTCCATATCGGAAATCATAGCTTTGATATAAAGAGGCATCTTCCACTTCACTGTCCACATGGTTTACGCCTTGCTTTATGTTCAGCGAAAGTCCCTGATATTCAAACGGGCTTTTACTGTTCATCAACAAAATACCATTCAGGGCGTTAGGACCATATAGTGCAGAAGCTGCACCGGGGATCAATTCAGCACTTTCAAGATCAAGCTCTGAAATACCCACAATATTACCTACCGAGAAGTTCAGTCCCGGAGCCTGATTATCAATACCGTCAATAAGCTGAACAAAACGAGTGTTTCCGTTCGCTCCAAACCCACGTGTATTGATCGACTTAAAGGTTAAACTCTGAGAACTGAAATCAACCCCCTGTAAATTAGAAATAGCATCATAAAAGGATGGGGAGGCCGCTGTTTGAATATCCAGAACATCCATTTTTTCGATGGAAACGGGTGATTTAAGAGTACTCTGTTCTACACGTGAGGCGGATACAACAAGATCACCCCCGGAAATAGTCTCTTCTTCTAAAGCAATTTCAAGATCATCTACATTAGCTTGTGTGATATCTACTCGCTGAGAACGAAAACCCACAATTGAAACGACAAGCGTTAGAGGCGGATCTTGCCGAACAGTTAAATTAAAGGTCCCATCGGGCTGGGTTGAAGTACCGACTACCTTCCCTTCAACACGGATATTCACCCCTGCAAGAGGTACTCCATCCACATCGGTCACTAATCCGGAAATTACGGTTTCATCTTCTGTTATATTGGAAGCGTACGAATCTATAGTACACAAACAAAGAGTTAGTACCGCACAAAGCGCGAGTACACGTTGTATCGTTTTACTCATTTTATTGATCCTTATTGATTATTGTTTAGGAAGGCCTTTTTTATTCCATCTGTAAATTTGTAGTCCCTGCTACGGAAAACTTTGTCTTGCTGGCCTCAATTAAATGTAAATCAAATAAAAGTCTGTTTTTGGTATAAATGCAAGCGCTTCCAAGATTTTTATTTCATGACGATTCCGTATCATCCAAAATATTATACCGCTGTTATTTAATTAAAAACCTGCCCCCAATGATGTTATTTAAACCTTATCGCTTTATTTTTTTTCAATTTTTGTTTCTGATCGTCCTTTTTACCGGGTGCCAATCTGAAAATGAAGTCAATTTTAATTCCAATTCTGAGTCTGAACCGACTGCTATATCTTATCTTGCTTTGGGTGACTCATATACCATAGGAACAGGTATCTCAGAAGAAAACAACTACCCCAATCAGCTTTCAGAATCATTGATACCCAATGACTTCACGGTTTCTGAATTAGAAATCATTGCCGTAAATGGATGGACCACTACTGACCTTAAAGTTGGGATCGAACAAGAAAAACCGGATAGTACTTTTGACCTTGTATCCCTACTAATAGGAGTAAATAATCAATATCAGGGCTTGGATATAGAATTATACCAAAATGAATTCCGTGAACTCTTAGAGCAATCCATTGCTTTTGCCCAGGGTGATACCCGGCGGGTATTTGTACTCTCTATTCCAAATTACGGAGTCACCCCTTTTGCCCAGTCAAGAGATACAGCCGCCATCAGGCAAGAAATTGCTATTTATAATGAAATTGCAGAAAATATTAGTGCGGAGTACGACATTCCTTTTATTGACATTACTCCAATCTCGGAACTAGCAGCCGATGATACTGACCTACTTGCTTCGGATAACCTTCACCCCTCAGCTGAAATGTATGGTTTATGGGTGGAAGAAATGCTGCCAACAATAAAACAAATTCTAAATGAATAATGGCAAAATTCACAATAAGTAATTTAGAAGGGAAAAGAGACTCATTAACCGGCAACCTGACATTCACCCAATCCAAGGAATACAGATATGGAATGGTAGTTTATGGGATTTTTTATTGCGCCTCTATGCTGGCAAGTGATTTTGGCCAGGATTGGTTTACAATACCGGGCTTTATCATTGCTCTTGTAGCGATGATTGCGGCATATTTCCCTTACTCCTTTGCTAAAAAAGCCGGTACTGCACATTTAAAAAAAGATGAGATCGAGATCGAATTAGATCGAAATGCTAATTACGAGCACATACCGGAATCTCCGCTAAAATTAGACGAGCTAAATGATATTACCATCAACATTGTCAGCTCATTCCGGTGGTGGTCATCATATATCATCCTACAATTTATTATTGATCAAAACGGAGAGGAAAAAACATTCGGTATTGTGATCAAAAATCGTAAACAGGAAGAGCAATATTTAGAGGTGCTGGAAAGTTGGTACAGAGCCGGTTACCCCATTAAAGAAATAACAGGTACCGGATTCCGGGTATTCAAATTAAACCAAGGACAAAATTATGCAGAAGTTCAAAAGATCAAGCAAGAATATGGTATCAACTGGAAATAAATTGAGCAAAATCACACTAACTGTCAGCTTGTTATTTTTCGGGATGAGCTGTACTACCCTCGCCCAGCAGCCTGTTTCGGAGCGGACCATCACCATAAATATGAGTGCCTCAGAACTACTCCCGGCTGACTTGGTCATTTTTAATGTTAATATAAATGCCGAAGGCGAAACTCCACAGGAAGCTTATGAACTACATCGTGAACGGGAATCGCTGCTGGCAGAATTACTTCAAGACCTAGATATCAGCGAAGAAGATATTGACTATCAGCCGGTGCGTATGAATCGTCAGCAGGTAAACAATAACCGTTATAATAATAACGGAGAGCAGGAATACATTACATCAACCAATCAATCGGTGAGTATCAGTTTTGAGGATTTTTCACTGTATGAAAAGATTCAGCTTACCCTGATTGAAAATGGATTTGATTCTTTTAATGGCCAGTTTTCATCTACTAAAATTGAAGAAGGAAAGGAAAAAGCACTGATCGCCGCTATCGAAGCTGCAAAAGAACGCGCAGAATTGATTGCCAAAACTTCCGGAGTGGAGTTGAGTGAGGTTTCTAATATCAATTTCTCAGATCACCAGATCGGCGCCCCCCGCAAAGCAAGTTCAATGGAAATGATGTCGATATCTCGTGATGCTTCCATGATGGATTTTGGACAAACCGTTGAGGTAAGCTCAAATATCAGTATCAGCTATTTTATCAAGTGATTTCGTTATTCGTTAATGGTTATTCGTAAAAAGGAAATCCCGAATAACGAATAACCATTAACGAACCTACGGTTTCGCTGTATTCACTGCATCAAAAAACTCAACGGTCTTCTGAAGTTTATCCATACCATTAATCTTATTATACCAATACTGCTCGATCATACTTTCCCCGGTTTGCATCAGCAACTGCATGGTTCCCTGGGATTTGTGTTCTGCGATCACCCAGTTAGCAATGATATTGTAGTTTAGCCGGTCGTTGACCCCAAAGGTCTGTCCCCGGTCGAATTCAAAGGTCTTTCCATCCATCACTTTGGTATCAGGATGCCCCTCCAGTTGCGTAAATGACACACCCGGGTCTTCAGCTCCTCGTCTTACGAAAGCCTGTAAAGCAATAGGCCTCTCTTCCACAGGAAGTTCCTTCATCGCCCTCAATCCAATAACAGTCGATGCTTTGTGGTGGCCGTGAAATTCATCAAAAGGCAGCATTAAGAACATAAAATCATATTCGCCTTTATTCAAGATCTCCACCATTCGCTCATGAACCCAGTCTGTATTCCATTTTTCCAGGGTTTCTTCTACATCTTCCGTGTAATAGAAATCGGGCTGATCGAAGAAAAAATAGTTACGAATACCCACGATCTCACCGCCGGCCATCAGCTCCTGCTTTCGAATTCCCGGTAAATACTGCCGCCCGACTTCCTCTTTATCCAATTCCTTATTGTAGATGTAATTCCCCAAAGTGGAATAGGTATAGCCACCCTCACCATTGGTCATAAGCGCAAGGTCTACCGTTCCTCCCAGCAATTTTGTGGTCTTGAAAATAGTAGCTGAATACAAGGCATCATCATCGGGGTGAGCCGTTACCAGCAATACTTTGGGTTGATAGTTGAGCAGGGAATCCTGGGCTACAACAATCGCACTTGAGAATATAAAAAGGGCAAGAAGGAATAGTTTTTTCATTGGAACATTATTTTAGAGTAATTGATCTCAGAAAAGGTAATATGGATTCGAGAAATTGAAAAGGGGGTAGAAAAGATTCCAATCTCACCTTTTTGAGGCGTGTTTTTTCAAATATTCAGCCAGCTCTTCCTTTTCTACTTTTCCTGAAGCTAAATCTATAATTATTGCGTAGAGACTTTTCTTATCTGCTGTAATTTTATATCCATTCACATACAAAAATGTATATATAGCAATTAGTGCCGTTCGTTTATTTCCGTCGAAAAATGGATGATTTTTGCAGATATGATATCCATAAGCTGCTGCCATTTCGAAAAGATCCTGATGAACGTATTCTCCTCCAAAAGTAACTTGAGGCTGAGCTAAAGCAGATTCCAACAAACCTTCATCACGTATTCCTTTCTTGCCTCCATATAAATCAATCTGATCCTCATGAAACTTCAGAATTATTTCTTTTTCAAGAAATTTCATCATTTCGCCAATTCCTTGAGTACATCCTTATAATCAGTATTTATTTCACGGTAAGCTTCTGCCCATTCTTCAAAATCAGGATCTACCGGGCGGAATTTCAAATCTCCATCCGATCGTTCAATACTAAGCTTATCACCATTTTTCAGATGTAATTCATCAATCAACTGTTTTGGTAGAATAACGCCTAAACTGTTCCCGATTTTTCGAATTTTGGCTTCCATAATTTTGAGTGTGATTATTAGTTATAATAATGTTATAACATTACTGATAAACCTGCAACACTATTATCTACTTATTTTTAGCTTTAACCTTTCCCAAACAGTCTCAGCTATTACCTTATGCCCTTCTGGAGTTGGATGCAGTCCGTCACTTTGCATCAGCTCTTCATCTCCACCGATCTTGTCCATAATCAAAGGAATAAGAGGTAGGTTGTTTTCCTCAGCCAGGTCCGGGTAGATATCTTCAAACTGACGAGTATAAACCTGTCCTAAATTTGGGGGAACCTGCATTCCTGCCAGTATAATATCAACATTGGGATTTTTGGCCTGAACTTTGTCAATGATCTGCTGCAGGTTTTCTTTGGTTGAATTCAGATCAATACCGCGAAGGCCATCATTTCCACCTAGTTCTAATATCATAATGTCGATATGGCGCTGAAGCGTCCAGTCGATACGACGTAATCCTCCGGCAGAAGTCTCTCCGCTCGATCCCCCATTGATCACCTCATAACTCAACCCAAGAGAATCAATTCTGTTCTGTATCAAGGCTGGAAACGCCTGGGATTTATCTACACCAAGTCCGGCCGTTATGCTGTCTCCAAAAAACAGGATGGTCTTAGTTTCGGAATCCTGAGCTTGGAGAGAGCCGATTGTGAAAAATAACAGAAGTAATAAAAGTGATTTCATAATGATCTTATTATCAGGCAACATTTTAGGAATAAGTGCGTAATTTTTTCTCAACTTTTTAAGGAATGTTTTTAGAATAAACCGTTGTTTATGTCGGTATCATTCAAAATAAAGAAAACCGTGTCAAATATACTCGAAGTACAACAGTTATACCGCGAATTTAAAAGCGGGTCAAAAATTTTAACCGTCGTTGACGACATCAATTTTTCAATTCAGGAAGGTATTTCCTGCGCCATCGTCGGGCCTTCCGGTTCCGGAAAAACAACCCTGCTTGGACTTTGCGCAGGACTTGACCGCCCTACTTCTGGAACAGTGTCCTTAAATGGAATTCCGTTAAATCCCCTTAGTGAAGATGAACGCGCGAAAGTAAGAAACGAACATGTGGGATTTGTATTTCAAACCTTCCAACTCGTTCCAACCCTGACTGCACTTGAGAACGTGATGGTACCGCTGGAATTGCGCGGAGATGCCACCAAAGAAGTCCGTGAACGTGCACAGGAATTACTGGAAAGCGTTGGATTGGGAGATCGCACCCATCACTACCCTACACAGCTTTCGGGCGGTGAGCAACAGCGTGTGGCCATAGCACGGGCATTTATCAATCAGCCCAAGATACTTTTCGCTGATGAACCTACCGGAAATCTTGATACAGAAACCGGAGAATACATAGAAGACCTGATCTTTGATCTCAATGAAAAACAAGGAACCACATTGGTCCTGGTTACTCACGATCTTGAACTTGCCAAAAAATGCAACCGGATCATCAAGTTGAAAAACGGACAAGTATCGGAAGATAATTTTACTGAGCTTGAACCCGAAACTGCTGCTGAGAAGTCTTTATGAGTAATAATAAATCTGGGTTCTGGACTTTTAAAATGGCGTGGCGCGATTCCCGTTCCAACCGCTCTAAGTTGTTTTTATTTATGGCAGCCATCATTGTTGGCGTTGCTGCTCAAGTTGCTATTACCTCGTTTCGGGCAAACCTTAATAGCAGTATCGAGAGTCAGGCTAAAGAATTGCTTGGAGCCGATCTTGAAGTAGAACGCAATGCCCCCTTTCAACCTGAACTGCAGGAAGTTTTGGATTCTCTGGGCGGCGATGTTACCACCGGGCTGGAATTCAACTCTATGGCATTTTTCCCAACCAGCGGAACAACACGCCTTTCTCAAATAACTGCTTTAGAAGGTGAATTTCCTTACTACGGAGAACTTATAACAGAACCTTCCTCTGCCGGAGCTGTTTACCAACAGAATGGATCAGCACTTGTTGATGAACCCATTATGCGTTTATTTGGTGTTGAACCTGGAGACTCCGTGAAAATCGGCCAGCTTACTTACAAAATTGAAGGTGCTATTATTGAGATTCCGGGACAGCCGGTTGCGGCTTCATTTTTCGGGCCACGTATCTTCATCCCAAAAGAAAATGTGGAAGAAACCGGACTTTTACAGCGTGGAAGTCGATTGGAATATGTTTCCCTGCATAAATTCCCGGAAGGGACAGATATGGCAGCGGTGGAAGATCGTCTTGATAAGCTTCGAGAGAATAACATCAGATTTGGTTTCGACACCGTGCGAGAGCGCGAAGAGGAAGTTGGGGAGGCTATTATGTATCTATCCAATTTTCTGAATCTGATCGGTTTTATCGCACTTTTATTGGGAGGAATTGGTGTGGCCAGTTCGATCTTCGTGTATATCAGACAAAAAATAAATACCGTTGCTGTTCTGCGTTGTGTAGGTGTTTCTTCGAATCAGGCACTTTCTATTTATTTGATACAGGCCACAGCTATGGGACTTCTGGGCTCCATCCTTGGTGCACTTTTGGGGTCGGCCGTCCAGCTTTATCTACCGGTATTGGTTCAGGATTTTCTTCCCGTTGATATCGACCTATATATCTCCTGGGCCTCCATATTTATTGGGATCGGAACCGGTGTTGTTATCTCAGTTTTATTTGCCCTTTTCCCGCTACTGGCGGTTCGAAAGATCTCCCCTTTATTCTCGCTTCGCACTATTGATATCAACCTGAATGAATTGCTCGACAATACTACAAAAGTAATTTTAGGAACATCATTAGCTGTATTTATCACCGGTTATGCCTGGCTAATGCTTGGGGAATTTTTACCGGCTCTGTACTTCACTTTAGGATTGGCTACCTGTCTTATTTTACTCACCGGCTTTGCCAAACTCATTATGATCGGCTCAAGGAAATTTCTCCGCGCCGGTTTCAGCTACGAATGGCGACAAGGGCTGGCGAACTTATATCGGCCAAACAATCAAACTACTACACTGCTGCTCACTTTTGGGCTGGGTGTAACTATGATCAGTTCGCTTTATCTGACGCAGGATATGCTGCTCGATCAAATTGATTTCGGGGATCAGCGTGATCTTCCAAATCTTGCCCTTTATGATATTCAAAATGATCAGAATGAAGGGGTGAATGAAATCATTACTTCTAATGGCCATGATATTTTACAGAATGTTCCCATTGTTACCATGCGTCTGCAGGAAATCAACGGGATGACAACTGAGGAAGTAGACGATGATACCACCAGAAATGCACGAGGCTGGGCCCTGAATAGGGAATACCGTTCAACTTACCGGGATTCATTACTCCCTACCGAAACGCTGGAAACCGGCGAATGGATTGGTAGTGTGGAAAGCCGGGATGAACTTGTTCCTGTTTCTGTAGAAGAAGATCTTCTGGAAGATCTGGATGCTGCTATCGGTGACACTTTGACCTGGGACGTTCAGGGAATTCCCATTGATACTTACATTGCCAACAGCAGAACGGTTAAATGGGATCAGCCCTCTCCCAACTTCTTTGTCGTGTTTCCGGCAGGTGTTCTTGAGAATGCACCACAATTTTTTGCAACTACAATTAACACCACAAGCCGGGAAGCCTCTCTTTCTTTGCAACAGAATATTGTGCAAAGCTTTCCCAATGTATCTGCTATTGATGTGGGCCAAGTCTTAGAAACCGTGCGTGCCTTTATTGATAAGATCACATTCGTAATTCAATTCATCGGGTTGTTCAGCATTATAACCGGGCTGATTGTGCTGGCAGGTTCAGCAGCTACCTCACGTTTCCAGCGTATTCGGGAAGCCGTGCTTTTGCGAACGCTTGGTGCATCAAAAAAACAAGTGATCAAAATTCAGGTAATCGAATATGTGCTGCTTGGAATAATGGCTTCCATTACGGGACTCATACTTTCACTCGGTGCTAGCACACTTATCGGACAATTCTATTTTGATATCACATTTGTACCCAATTTTTACATTATTGGGATAGAAATAATCATTCTTACCGCATTGGTTTTGATAATTGGTTTATTAAACACAAGAGGGGTACATAACAGACCACCTTTAGAAGTACTAAGAGCTGAAGCCGCCTGAATTTTCAGGGATATGAATCAGGGAACATTACGTTACCTTTAGATATAAAAGAAGTAAACAAAAATATAAATTCAGCCTTATGAAAATTCCAAGTTCTAAAATTCTACTTACAGCAATAATTTTATTACTGCCTTTTACAGCTTGCCAAAATTGGAGCAAAACAGCTAAAGGAACTACCATTGGAGCCGGAGCCGGAGCATTAGCAGGTGCCATAATTGGAAAAGCAGCCGGCAATACTACAACCGGTGCAATTGTGGGTGCTGCGGTTGGCGGAGCCACGGGAGCTGCAATAGGCAATTATATGGATCGGCAAGCCCGTGAGTTGGAAGAAGATCTCGAAAATGCTACCGTTGAACGAGTCGGAGAAGGTATCAAGATAACTTTCGATTCTGGAATTCTATTCGACACTGAATCATTTGCTCTTAAAGATGCCTCAAAAGAAGACATTGCAAATCTTTCAGAAGTGCTTCAAAAGTATGAGGACACAAATATTATGTTTGGTGGACATACAGATAGCAGGGGTACTGAAGCTTACAATCAGGAACTATCCGAGAAAAGAGCCAAGTCTGTAGCTGAATACTCTGCATTTACAGGAGTAGATGCTGAACGAATGACAATTGTGGGATATGGCGAGAATGAACCTATTGCCTCAAATGATACAGAAACCGGAAGACAGCAAAACAGACGTGTTGAGATTGCTATCTGGGCTAATGATGAGCTGAAAGAAGCGGCAGAAAGAGGCAATTTAGATAACTAAAATTGCTTTATATTTTTTTGAACTAAGTCCTGTAATTTAAATTGCAGGACTTTTTTTTGCTAAGTTTTTCATTCCTTATACATTACCATTGAAATAAAAACCTAGTTAAAGACATATTGCTACTTTTTCATACTATCCTAACTGTACAGTAACATGAAAAAAATAAAAAAACGACTTACTGTTCCTCATTTTTTGCGCAATAAAAGAGTCTCTAAAAAACCTGGGCAAGCACCCGGAACTCTTCATTTTACCGGAGAACGGCGCCTCGATGATATCATCATGAATCTCTACGATTATGATTCTGAACAGCTTGGGGAGTATGATCTCTCCGCTATTGATGACAGCAGACCATATCTAGAATCCCCTTCAAAAACCTGGATCAATGTTTGCGGTCTACATGACATTGAAAAACTCAAAGAGATCTGGTCATATTTTGAACTACACCCGCTAATTCAGGAAGATATTCTTAATACCAGCCAAAGAGCAAAAATTGAAGAATATCCTAATCAAATGTTTTTTGTACTTCGTATGATGAGTTTCGTCGAGGAAACCGGGAACCTTAATGTAGAACAGGTCAGCATTGTACTTTCAAAGAATTCTGTATTGGCCTTTCAGGAAGATGACCATCCAATTTTTGAGCCGGTACTTCATCGCCTTAGAAATGGAGCTCCAAGGTTGAGGAGTCACGGTCCGGACTATCTGACTTATGCTCTTATTGATACGATTGTAGATCATTATTTCAAGGTAATGGAAAAGCTAGCCGACGAAATTGAAGAACTTGAAGACAATATTCTTGAAGATTTTAACGATTCAATTCCTGAGCAAATTCACGCATTAAGAAGAAAACTGATCTTTTTCAGACGTTCTGTCTGGCCGCTGCGTGACAGCCTTAATACGTTACTACGTGAAGAATCTCACCTTATTCAGGAAGAAAATAAGATCTATTTTAGAGATGTCCACGATCACCTGGTTCAGATCATTGACGGAATCGAGAACTATCGTGATATGGTCATCGGCATGCTCGATATGTATATGAGTCAGGTTAGCAATAAGATGAATGAAGTGATGAAAGTTCTGACTATTATTGCGACTATTTTTATTCCTCTTACTTTTATAGCAGGCATATATGGGATGAATTTTGAGTATATGCCTGAACTTGCTGTGCCATGGGCCTATCCGGCTGTGTGGGTAGTTATGATCATTGCTACTATTGGTATGCTATTTTTCTTCCGAAAAAAAGACTGGCTGTAATCTTAATAAAAAAGGCTTCGATCAGGAAGCCTCTTTTACTAACTACGGAGTGTTGTTTAACACATACGGGTATAAATCGACTAAAATAAGAATCTGATTCCAGCCAATATTTTAATTGAACTGATGTCTTTGGAGATGGTCTCTGAAATATCCTGATTAGAATTTGCATCAAAGTAGTTGTAGGCCACTGATTGGTCTTTCCAGGTTGCATATTGCCCGTTTAGGTCCAGTACAATATTTGGACTAATTTTTGCACTTATACCTCCTGAAAGTATTGTTCTATCTGCTTCAAAAACGGAACTCTTTCCTTCATTAAAGGCATAACCGGCCTTCAGTTTTAATTGCTCAGTAGCCTGAAACCCGATACCTGCTTTATAATTAATGACCCTTTTGTAATTATTGGACATAAAGTTCTCGACCTCAGTTTCCTGTTCCCGGATAGCCACTTCTTCATTAAAGTCTAAGTCATTTCCTTTAACCAGATCAACTCCCAAATTGGAATAATCTATCATCTCCGCTGATGCTGAAATATCAAAACCTCCAATATCAACAAGAGCCAGACCTGCACTAAGCTGACCGGGTTTCTCAATTCGATATTCGTAATCAACATCACTTGTGAAATCCGATTCAAAAGGAGTGGAGCCATCATCCAGCTCAGTCCTTATCAGCGAATAGTAACCTTCTGTGACCACCATGGTACTTGGTATCTGATAACTTAAACCTATATTTAAATTTGGAGAGACTTTATACAACAATCCGGTTCGCAGCGTAAAACCGTAGATCTCTGCATCAATTTCATCATGAGTCAGGATATTATCGATATCCGTGCTATCACCCGGAGTATCTGATGGAATAAAGTTATAGTTGTAATCATTTTGATCATCAACTTCCAGGAAGTCCCGGCGATAGGTATAATTTCCAGCCGTTAAGCCTCCTGAAATTCCTACAAATAAGTTTTCCTGAAATTCAGTACCAAAGAAAAACGAGTACTCTCCCATTTTGGTCTCATAGGAGATCTCAGCCTCCTGAGTAATTCCTGGATATTCTGCAAAGCCAATCCTAAAGATCGATTCCAGATATGTTTCATCCACGTCACCCCAATCTATAGCATACGCGTTAAATGCAATGTCATTGTAATCACTGGAAGGGTCTTTAAATTGATCTGTGATCGTACTCTGATTGTTACGGGCACTTAGTCGGCTAATTCCCTTGTGATTGGAAATACTGTTATACCCGGCTCCCAAAACAAAACTTCCCTGTTCAGTAGGTACTTTATAAATAAAACCGATATTGCCCAGATTGGTAAAGTTATCTTCGGTAGTAAGGGTGTTTCCCAGATAGTTATTCTCTTGTTCGAGATTATTATTAGCCAACCCAAAACTGAAATAATTGCGATCAATCAGTGCAACCGTAGCAGGATTTGCAATAAAACTCCCAAATCCATTTACGTTAGCTACTGATGGAAAGAATCCGGTGGCTGCATCACCATTAAAACTCTGCTCACTGAACTGTAATGCGAGATTGGAATAGGATACCGGGCTGTTTCCATCCTGACCGTAAACAGCCTCGGAAGAAAACACGAATGACATTAAGAGAAACAGAATAATCCTCTTCATAATGGTACATCTATAAAATTATTGGGTTGAAGCGGGTACTTAGTTATTGCCCCGGCTTCTTTTATTTGAACTTGATGAACTTCGACTCTTCGTATTTGAAGACCGATTTGATGATCCTCTGCTTACTGCAGATTTTGTTGCAGATTTAATAGCAGATCTTACCATACGGCTGGTTCTTGAACTACGGGTATTAGAGCTTTTATTGATTGATCGTGAATTTACCCGGTTATTAATGTTCGTGTTAAAGAGATCACCGATTTTTACTCTTTTGTTTGAATATGAGCTTCTGTTGTTCACTTTAACTCTTCTGTTAGGAATGGTATAAGTTCTGTTGCTGCCAAGAGAACCAACACTTGTACTCATCTGTGCTGATCTGCTGCTTAGGTTTAATCCTGAACCTCTTGAACGGGTATTACCACTGCTGCTGCCACCGGAGCTCCGTGATTTACCAACTGATGATCCGGAACCTCTGCTTCTATTGTTTCCAGAATTGGTTCGTGCTTTTCCAACATTTGATGAACCTCTTGTTCTTGTATTTCCTCTAACAGTACCGGATGAACTTTTACCAACCGAACGCCCTGAGCCTCTTACTCTTGATGTATTACCTGTACTGCGGCTTCTGCTCATTCCGGTGTTAGTGCCTCTTGTTCTGATATTTGAACTTCTTCCTTTTAAGTTAGAACGTGTTCTTGCATCACTTCTGTTAACCAAACCGCTGCTTCTTGGGCCTCTTCGGTAAAGATCAGCATCACGATTGTATTTTTTAGAGCGGTAGTAATTGTTGTACACATATACATTGTTGTAATATGGATTTCCTCCATAATAGTAATGGTTCCATCCGCCGTGCACTGAAAATGCGGAATAGCCATAATAAGGAGAGTGATACGCATACCACGGACTGCCATAATAAAATCCAAAACCGGCAGAACCTAGCCATACGCTTGATCGATGAGTATAACGGTGATGTCTGTACCACCAGCTATTATGTACCCATGGGGAGTAACCGTACATGTAGCTGTCTGTTAAACCATTTCGATATCCTTTATTATACCCATCATCAAATCCTTCATCATATCCCTTCCAAAAATAACGATCGGCATAATGCTCTTTATACCACCGCTCTGTTTCGTAATCCTTATAGTAGATTCCGGCCTCTTCCAATGCATACTCCTCTTCAAGGTAAGCCTCTTCTTCTGTTTGATAAGAGCTCTCTTGACCAGCTCCATATCGAGAGTCTCTGTCATCCTCATAATCGTCCCAGGCATAATAATCTGAATAACGATCTTTCTCTAAAGGAAAGCGGTCAACTGTTTCAAATTGGGTGTAACATCCTGTCAAAAAGAAGGGAAGTACCAGTAAAAAAAAGCGGTTTGTAGCGTTTGATAGTTTCATGACAGACACCTTGTTTTAGACTACATTTCAAATTACATCATAAATATGCAACAATCTCTGCTCACATTTTATCACATGTTCATGTTAAGCTTCAGATCTCGCCACGTAAAGACTTTGTTATCACTTCAGCTTTGGAATTAACGTGCAATTTTTTATAAATGTTCCGGATGTGAGCCCGCACCGTATCAATGGAAATATCAAAACGATCAGCGATCAACTTATAGCTAAGCCCATCCACCAGCCCATTTACAATATCCTGCTCACGATTGGTAAGCATACTGTCTTCATTTTTTTGGGGTGCTTCCTCATTAAAATGTGAGATCACTTTTCGGGCAATTTGGGGAGACATCGGGGCACCTCCTTTGAGCAGATTTTCGATCGCTTCTTTGATCTCCGGCAGGGAAGTATGTTTAAGCAGATATCCTGAGGCGCCGGCTTTAAGTGAATCAAAGATCTTATGGGAATCATGATAGATGGTAAGCATCATGATCTCTACTTCAGGATACTTCGATTTTATGATCTCCATGCCTTTGATACCCGACATTCCCGGAAGCTGAATATCCATTAAAATAACGTCCGGTTTCTGATGCTCTTCCAGATAATCCAGCATCTCCTCCACCGAATCTAATGCCACCGGACAATCCATATCTTTTTGCATATCCAGATAGCGCTGAATAAGGTCTCTGATCTTCTTATTGTCTTCTACAATTCCTATTACAGCCATAATTCCAGGTCCTTAGTTAGTATTAAGTTCTCCCTTAATGTTGATGGAAAATCCATCTGTACTGTCAATGGTAATATCTGCACCAATGCGATTCGCTCGCATTTCCATGTTACGCAAACCCTGACCAGTCTTCTTCATTCCTTTACCGGACGTCCCGTTATCTGTAATATCAAATTCAAAATAACCGTTGTGATTTTCCATCTTGAGATCTACCCGGTCTCCGTTTGAGTATTTTGCGATATTATTAACCGCTTCCTTAAAAATAAGATACATGTTCTCTTTTACTGAAACAGGAAGTTTGTTGTCCATGTTCAGATTTGAAAAATCATAATTCACCATCATGTTTTTTGATTGAAGCGTATTCAGGATATAGTCCTGCATTCGGTCCGTAAGATCACCCAGTGTATCATTTCGGGCATCTATAGACCAGACAATATCATCCAGGCTGGATACAATTTTCCGGCATTGCCTGCCAATTTGCTCTAACGACTTTTTAAACTCTGTATCAGCATCTCCTGCTTGTAGAAAATCGGATTGAAGTGCGATCTCGGTTAAACTGGCGCCTACATCATCATGCAGATCGCTGGCTATCCGGACCCGCATCCGCTCAATGTCGATCATTTTTCGTGCACGATAGTAGTTATAGAATAAAAAGATGATCCCAATAACAACCAATAGCATCAGCGTCCAAAACCACCACTGCATCCAAAAAGGAGCACTTATCTGAAAACTGACTTCTACCAACTCCGGACTCCAGGCTCCATTCAAATTCCTGGCATGCACCTGAAAAGTATATTCACCCGGTGGAAGCGAAGGGTATTTTACAGAACGAGCAGTGGTTTTCTGCCAGTCTGGGTCAATTTCACTTAGCTTATATTCATATAATATTTGATTTGGGGCCGTAAAATTGATCCCGGTAAATTCAATTTCAATATAATTCTCTTCATGCGTGAGAGTGAAATACTCTTCGGGATCATACTCTCTTCCTGATGCATTTATTCCGGTTATATGAACTTTAGGGGGAATCGTATTCCCCTGATAAGAATTTGGGTCGAACCTGCTTAAACCCTCAACCGTACCAAACCATAAAAATCCTTTACGATCTTCATAAACAGCCCCTAAATTCAATTCATCTGCTACCAGACCCTGTTCCTTATTTATTACCTGAAATGCCTGATCACGATCTCTTCCTTCAGTATTAAAGTATAGATCTGCATCAAACCGCACTACTCCGTTTGTTGTACCTATCCAATAGAAACCATTTTCACTCTGATGAATGAAATAGCATACATTGTCCGGCAGGCCATCAGTTGTGGTGATATCTTGGAATCTAAGACCATCAAACCATGCAATTCCTCCAAAGGTAGAAACCCAAATTCGTCCTTCATCATCCTTCATCACATTCATTACAGCATTATTTGGGAGTCCTTCCTGAATAGCAAAACTTTGAAATTCACCTTCCTTATAACGGGTTACCCCACCATATGTGGCTATCCAGATTGAACCATCCGGTCCTTCTACCGATTCCAATACTCTGTTACTTGCAATACCATCTTCTGCCGAGATTTGTTCAAAACTTCCTGCTTCAAAATGAATGATCCCGTCATCATAAGTACTGATCCAATAGCTTCCATCCGAGGCTTCCATGATGTCCCTCACCTTTCTGTATGGAAATTCTTCATCGTTGAATACAGTAACAGAATTGTCTTCCATTATTGCCAGGCCCTCACGCATACCGATCCAGGTTCGGCCTTCAGAATCTGTAAATAATTTATAGATCTGATTATCCGAAAGCATACGATTGATTCCAAAATCATTGAACTCAGAATCTTCTAAAGCAGTAATGCCTCCCCCATAGGTTCCTATCCAAAAATTGCCAGCCCGACTTTCAGTGAAGGTTGTTACCAGATTATTTGGAAGCCCCTGATCAGTATCATAATTAACAAGGTAGTCACCGATAAATAAATTCGCTCCTCCCCCGAACGTACCAAACCAAACATTACCTTCTAAATCAACCAAGGTTGAATATATGATCTCATTTGAGAGTCCAGATTCTACCCCAAAGTTTTTAAAATCCTTGCCATCAAAAACTGAACCTCCTCCCTCTGTACCTATCCATATTTCTCCGTCTGACTTTATGGAGATGCTTCTAATTAAGTTATTTATAAGTCCGTCAGAAGTATCGTATGTAGTGAAAGATTCTCCATCAAATTTGACTAACCCGCTTCTGCTCCCTATCCATATAATACCTTCTTTATCAACTTTAATATCCCGGATTCGATTAGCCGGAAGTCCTTCTTCTGCGGTATAAGTTCTGAAATTACCCAAGCGCAACCTGGTTACCCCATCCCTTGTTGCAAACCAAAGTTCACCATCTTCACTTTCTGTGATAGCACGAACTCTGTCATCACCAAGCCCATTGGATGTTGTGTATTGCCCCATTAGAATTCCATCTGAATAGTGCCATACTCCATCCCCATCCGTTCCAAACCACATGTCTCCGATTTGGTCCTGATAAATAGACGTGACCGTGTGGTTTCTCAGTGCGCTATATTTTTGGTCCGAGTAAATACTATCCGCCATTAAATAATTTACTCCGGCTTCTGAACCGATCCAGATTCTCCCGTCTTGCCCAATATGTAAAGACCGAATTCGGGCAGAGTTAAGCCCTTGCTCTTCAAAATAATTTTGAAAACGAACTCCATCGAAGCGGTTGAGCCCAAATCCTGTCCCAAACCAAATATAGCCCTCTTCATCCTGAACCATATCATAAACCACGGACTCACTTAGTCCCTGTTCAATGGAAAAGGCACGAAAAGGAAAGCGCTGTGCATTTGCAACATCTGCTATAAGCCAGCAAAGTAAGGATATGAGTATGATCTTTTTCATCAGTTAGAATGTAACGTAAACTTTGGGAGATTAGTAGGTCTGAAAATACCTTACATAAAAAAGCCCCGTACAAAAAAATTTGCACGAGGCTTTATCTCACGATAATAAATTTATTGGATCAGCCGAGATAAGCTCTTAGAGCTGCACTTCGGTTGTGATGTCTCAATTTTCTGAGTGCTTTCTCTTTGATCTGACGAACACGCTCACGGGTGAGGTCAAAACGCTCTCCGATCTCTTCAAGTGTTAGTGAGTGCTCGCGACCAATTCCAAAATAGAGTCGAATTACTTCTGCTTCACGGGTTGTCAGTTTTGAAAGGGCTCTTTCGATCTCCACTTTCAAAGACTCTCCCATCAGGTCAAAATCCGGATTTGGGATCTCTTCGTTTTCAAGTACATCCAACAAGCGATTATCCTCGCCCTGCGCAAACGGAGCATCCATAGAAAGGTGACGCCCTGAGATCTTCAGTGTATCAGCAACTTCGCCAACGGTCATTTCCAGACTTTCAGCAAGTTCGTGGGCAGAAGGTACTCGCTCATATTCCTGCTCTAATTTGGAAAGCTCTTTACCAATTTTGTTAAGAGCACCAACACGGTTGAGCGGAAGACGAACAATACGTGATTGTTCAGCAAGTGCTTGCAATATAGACTGACGGATCCACCATACAGCATATGAAATGAATTTGAATCCACGGGTTTCGTCAAATCGTTTTGCTGCTTTGATCAAACCAAGGTTTCCTTCGTTGATCAGATCACCAAGTGAAAGTCCTTGATTTTGATATTGTTTAGCTACAGAAACTACGAAACGAAGATTTGCTTTGGTAAGATCTTCAAGTGCTCTCTGACTTCCTTTTTGAATTTCCTTGGCCAGCCGGACTTCATCATCCGGGGTAATAAGTTTCTCTTTTCCAATTTCGTGCAGATAGCGATCTAATGACTCTGACTCACGAGTAGAGATTCCAGAACTTTTTGCCACTGTATATACCTTTTAATGAATGTTTGCGTACGCTGATGCGCAGATTATTTATGTCCTTCAAGCTTTTAAAACACGTGTGAAAAGCTTAGATATTGCGTCTGCGACTTAATGAATTTTACAATTGAATAATATACGTAATTATTGCCTCAATTTTAAATACGCAGACCCATGTTTTTATGGGTCATTTTTTTATGAACTCTATTTTAGAAATGATCTTCCCAGAAAGCTATGCTCTACTTCAAAAAAGTCAGAAACACTGCAAGCAATATTTGAAAAGGTTTCCCCTGTTCCAAGGTCTTCGTCAATCGTTATTCCTTTTGGAAAAACCAGTAATGGCACAAATTCCCTGGAGTGATCGGTGCTTTCAGAACATGGGTCATTCCCATGATCACCGGTAATGATCAGCAGGTCGCCTTCTTTTATCTTTGAAACTAAAGCCGGAATTGCACGATCAAATTCTTCTAAACTTTCGGCATATCCTTCCGGGTCTAACCGATGCCCGTACAACTGATCGGTATCGATCAGATTCACAAACACAAAAGTGTTATCCAATCCCGCTGACATTAAGCTCAATAGCTGGGAAATTCCCTCAGCATTACTTTTTGTAGACCGATATTGGGTAAATCCATTTCCTGCAAAAAGATCTGCTACTTTGCCGATCGAATACGTCTTCACTCCTGAATCGTATAATTTTTGAACAAGATTTTTTTCCGGGGGGATTGAAGAATAATCGTGTCGTTTATCCGAAATACGTTCAAAATTTCCCGGGTTTCCTGTAAAAGGTCGTGCAATTACACGCCCAACTTCATGTTCACCGATACAGATCTCATTTCGGGCAAATTCACACCATTCGTATAATTTTTCTATAGAGACTACATCCTCATGGCAAGCTACCTGGAATACACTGTCAGCTGAAGTATAAACGATGGGATACCCTGTTTTCAGGTGTTCTTCGCCAAAATCTCTGATTACATCGGTTCCTGAGTAAGGCTTGTTGCAAAGGGCATTTTCTACCCCAATTCCTTCACAAAAATCATTGATTACTTTTTTTGGAAATCCGGTCGGATAAGTCGGGAATGGTTTTTTAAGCTGAATGCCTGCGATCTCCCAGTGCCCGGTTGTGGAATCTTTTCCGGCAGAAACTTCCCTCAGTTTTCCGTAGGCGGCTAATGGATTTTTATTTTTTTCTACTGAAGCCAATGAAATAATATTACCGATGCCCATTTTCTGAAGGTTGGGCAACTTCACTCCCGTTTCTTCAGAGACATGGCCGAGTGTGTTCATGGATTCATCTCCATATTCAGCTGCATCTTCCTGAGCCCCAACCCCTAATCCGTCAACTACAATTACATATGCGTTTCCCATTATACCTCTACTAAATTAGCGTCTTCGTTATTCATCACTTTTGAAAGTGCCTTTTTAGCTTTTTCCTTCACCTGATATGCATTCGGAGACTCTGCGGTGACCTTGGTATATCCCAGCTGAAACCCGATTCTCATCGTTCCGCCGATGGATAAATCCAAACCAGATTCCAGTTTTGATTTCATTTTTCCCATCCAGAATGCAACTGCTTCTTCATCCTCAGCCTGAATTAAACAGGCATATACATAATCGGAATTGTAGCCGATGTAACCCGGTATCCCATATCGGGAAGGGTTTAAAGCTGTCACAAAATCGGCTTGAATACTTTGCAGATCTTCCAGTCTATACTTTGTTCGCAAGGCTGATACATCATCAGGGGTTATCAGGCCAAGCCAGGTTGTGGTACCCGTTCCTTTCCTCAATTTAGCAAGCTCGTTATTTAAGGCAGCCTCCCACAGCTCCGGCATGAACGCCCCGAAGTTTTGCGTAAGTAATTCTTCAACCATCCCGGATTTTTTAACCGAGGTCTGAATACTCAATGCAGCCACCCGTACAAGGTTGGCTAGTTTATGTTTGGTTGATTCTTTAAATGTGAGCGGGTCGTTATCATAACAAACCACCACTCCCTGCCTGCGGTCGTGAATCATTATTGGAATGGCATAGGTTGCTCCTTCTGTGCGTTTTTCAGCCGATGTTATCCTTCGGGGGTTATTATTGAAGTGCATTGTAAAGATCGGCTCTCCTTTCTCCAGAGCTTCGTAAGCCACACTTTTTTCTTCGAGTTGTAATCCCAGGTTCGGAGCATTTTTTGAATTCTGTGACCGTAGTATCACATTCCAGGATTCCATTCCAGGGGCCAATAATACCGCCCCACCATTTGGTAGATTCTTCTGCATCTCTTCAAGCATTGTGCCAAGTATCTCAACCCGGTGTTGCCTGTAATCCAGCTTGTTCACAGACTGCTCGTAGTCTTCCCACTCTTGCTGATTTTCATGAAGGTCTACCACTTCAAGATAGGTATCAAGTACATTTACAAGTGCATTATTATACGATAAGATGCGATCCTGAATTAGCTCCTGATCTATCTCCTGCTCACTTTCCAGTACTGTTAAAGCAACTGTTTCACCCTTGTTTATAAATGGAATAACGAGGATGTTTTTAGCCTGAACAAAATCAAAATAATGCATCAGCTTTGCCTTCGATACATCTTCCCCAACAACAAGCTGTACGATCTCCTCAGCATCCTTAAACTCATCCAAAAAATGGTTTTCAAATGCCACGCGATCCTGAAACATCACATTAGGCAAGCCGGTGCTGTTTGTTTCCCACACAAATTGTTGTCGGGAACGGTTCACCCAACACATATAAGAAAGCTGAACTTTTGTGGAAGTACGCAATAAATGAACCAGATCCTCTATGATCTGCTTGAATTCCCGTAATGCTTTTTCTTGTCGGTCTAAAGACATTCGTTATGCTTATTAAAAGAGTGTTAAGTTATTGGAGTGTATGGATTTTCAAAATCAGATACCTACTGTTCAGATCTCTTTCGCCATGGCTTCAGCTTCCTCTACCATTCGCTCAAAAGAGGCCAGTCCCTTGTTCCAGAAATCAGGCTGAGTGATATCTAATCCCATTTTAGCAACCAGATCTTCCGGCCATTCAGAACCTCCCGCACTCAGCAATTCCATATATCTTTCTGCAAATCCATCCGGATGCTGGATATATTCCTCATACAAGGCAAGTACCAATAATTCACCAAAAGCGTATGCATAAACATATCCCGGAGTATGCAAGAAATGCGGGATATAGCTCCACCAGATCCCGTATTCATCCGTCAGGTTTACAGAATCTCCATAGAGTGCTTTTTGCTGTTCCATCCATAATTCTGAAAATCGTTCTGCCGTTAACTCCCCTTCTTCGCGCCGGGCGGTATGCATGGCATGTTCAAAGCGGTTCATAGAGATCTGTCGAAATACAGTGGCAATGGTATCGTCTATTTTACCGATCAATAATGCCAGTTTTTCTTTGGGATCGTCAAGTTCCTTCATCAGCTTTTGGAACACGAGCATCTCTCCGAATACAGAAGCCGTTTCGGCGGTAGTAAGTGGAGTCGAAGACTGCAATACTCCTTGCTGCCGCGATAAATACTGGTGAACTCCATGCCCTAATTCATGGGCCAACGTTTGCACATCACGGATCTTTCCATCAAAATTCATGAATACATAAGGATGTACGGAAGGAACCGTACCGGCGGAATAAGCGCCACCTCTTTTCCCTGGCTTGATGGCCGCATCTATCCAGTTATTAGTAAAAAATTTCTGCGTGATCTCTCCCATTTCAGGATGGAACTTCGTGTAAGAATCCATCACCATTTCTTCGGCCGATTTCCAGTCGATCGTTGCCTCATTCTTCATAATAGGAGCATATCGGTCATAATCCTTCATCTCATCCAGGCCAAGCAGATCACGCTTCAGTTTATAGTAACGCTGCACCAATTCATATTTTGAAGTTACTGATTCGATCAGTGCATCTACCGTTTTATTATCGGTTTGATTGGCCAGATTGCGGGAGTTTATCCAGCTGTTGTACTTGCGGAGTTTGTCATTAGTAGATTTATCTACCAGAATAGTATTGAATACAAAGGTCAGCTGTCGACTCAGCTCTTTGAATTTTTTTGTGAGTGATGCATGAGCCCGTGTCCTCAAGTCGCGATCGCTTTCATGAAGCTTACTCAATACCTCCTGTTCACTCAGTTCTTCACCGTCCAGCTCAAACTTAGCTGCGCCCAGAGTTTCATCAAAAAAGCGAACCCATGCACTTCTTCCGGTTACCGATTTAGCCGACATGATCTTCTCCTGCCCCTCCTCAAGCACATGATCTTTATAGCGACGGGAGCTTTCCAGGTAATGCTTATATTTTTTGAGATCATTACTCTCAATGAGTTTTTGAGCATCTTCTTCAGATATTTTCAGCCACTCAACATCCAGGAAGACCAGTTTTTGACTGATCTCTGAAGACAATTCATTGGTCTCGGCTACCAATTTTCCATAGTCGGTATTTGAAGTATCCGTGGACCACTGCAAGTATGCAAAAGAGCCGATCTTCCCCGACAGATCCAAAATATCCTCATATTCGTCGAGCATTTCTTTAAATGATAAAGCATCAAGTTTAGCAATCTTACCGCGATACTTATCTGCAAAAGCCTGTGCTTCTTCAAGTACTTTCTCTTTGTCTTTACTGAGTTGCGGAGCATCATTTGATGAATAGAGGTCAGAAAGGTCCCAGTTAATTTGCTCGGCACCTGTTTTTTTCTTTGCTGAGGTTTCGCTCATTCCTTGTTTTTTTTGATCTGTGAATAAATGGCAATGTCTTAATTTAAGACATTGAATATAGGGCTTGGAACAAGCGAATTAAAGCGGGAAGCGTGCTTTATTTTTGATTGCATTGATAGATAATTCTCATCCGGAATCTAAAAATCACATATTTGAATGCGGTCCTCTTTTTGAAATATTGAATGTAAATTGAAGTTCAAATTTACCATTGGTTTCCACAGTATAGTCTGCATGAAGCTGATCAAGTTGTGCCCGAATAAGATTTAGCCCAAGACTGGAACTTTCTGAAAAATTATAACCATCTGTAAATCCCGGACCGTTATCCTTGTAAGTAAAGTGAACTTTGTCATCAGATGACCTCATTAAAATATCTATACGTCCGTCAAAAGTTTTCAGAAATGCGTACTTAAAAGAGTTGGTAAGCAATTCATTAAAAAGTAAGCCCAGCGGAATTGCCTGATTTATATTTAGCTTATACTCTTCCAAATCCAGGTTAGTTACCACTTCATTTTTTGTCTGCATAGTTCGTTGAATGGCTGGTATAAGCTGATCGAGATAATTCTTGATATTAACCGAAGACAGCCGTTCTGTTTCATACATCAGCTCGTGTACCATCGCAATGGAGTGAATGCGATTTATGCTTCGCTGAAGAGGTAATTTATGTTCATGATCCACTTCCATACTTTGTAATTCCAACAGTCCTGATACGATAGCCAGGTTATTCTTCACCCGATGATGAATCTCTGAAAGAAGGGTCGTTTTTTCTCTTAGTGCATCTTTTAAGACTTCTTCCTGTTCCTTTCTCTGACTGATATCAATAAACGTAGTAGCCACCCTCAACACATCTCCTTTTTTATCGAGCAGAGGATTAGCATCTACCTGAAGCCACACATAAGATCCAACCTTAGGATTATAGACACCCATTATAACATTTTTGATATGCTTTTTCTCTGCAATAGCCCTGGCTGCCGGGAGTTCATCCGCCGGGAATGGGGCCTCATCACTTTTAATGATCTTCCAGCCCTCATCATAAACGGTTAACCCATAAAGCTGGTCTTTGGTAAGCCCTAAAAGTTCTTCAGCTTTGGTATTAGATAGCAAGATCGCTGAATGTTCATCCTGTACAACAACACCGATCTGAAGGTCATCAAACAAAAAATTCAGGGATTTATCAAAATCTTCATCTGAAAGTTGTTCTTTTTCCATAGCTATTACATCATGGCCAACATGTATAATATTGGGGTCCTCTGTGTGACCTTCATGCAGTAAACTACACTCCCATTTAATGCTTTTATATCGGTCGGTATCCCGAATCTTATGCTTATTTATCAACTGAACCGAAATGGCAGTATCTCCGTCAGCTTCAGTAAACTTGCCCAGTGTTCTTTTTAATGAAGATATTTCCCCAATAGAAATTAGATCTGTTAAATTTAAATCCTCCGAAATTTGTCCGGATGCGAGAAAAGCATTTACGTAATGTTCATTTGATAACAAAACATCACCCTTTGTATTCGTGACCACGGCATACAAATTTTTTGAATTGCTCAACCAACCGGGAATTTCCGATATCGAAGAACTATCTGTTTTTTTCAACCCTGTTACCTCCAACACAATCTCAGCTACTAACCTAATTCACATAAAATTAATACTCAGTGCTATTTCAAATTCTTTATTAGCATAGAGTGATATTTATAAGCTCAACCTTCCAAGAAGAAATGTAGCTAAAGTGTTTCTGTAAACCTACTTATTCAGAAAAATGTATCCCAAAAACTAATATGTAAATTGAATTTAAGGTATTTCAGAAATTATCGTTTTTTAAGAATCTAATCCTTAATTTTGAGGTTAATAAAAATTTACTTTAAGTAAGTTTTTGTGAACCCTTTTTAAAGAATTTTCATTAGCACTATAAATCGCTTTAATCGCTGCCAAACCCCGCACGAGGTTAATAACCATTGAAATCACTTGAAGCCGTATTCGGCCCTAATTCAGCACTTGTAGAAGAACTATACGACCAATACCAAAGCGATCCCAGTTCGGTTCCAGCCCATTGGAAACGCTATTTTGATGAACTTGAGGGTAAGCCTGTAGATGAGACTAAAACTGAAAATCTGCAACCATCTCCAACTAAAGATACTTCAACCAGCGGGAAGGAAAAGGCACCGGAGCCTAAACAAGCTTCTCCAAAAAAAGAAGCTAAGAAAGAGCCTGAAGCACCTAAAAATGCCAGCCTTGAAAAAATAAAAGGTGTTGCAACAAAGATCGTTGAGAACATGGACGAAAGTCTGGAAGTTCCGACAGCTACCTCACTTCGAGTACTTCCGGTTAAAATGATGGTGGAAGATCGCACGATCATAAACCGACACCTTCTCAACAGAAATGAGCCTAAAGCCTCTTTCACTCATTTTATTGCCTGGGCTATTATCCGTGCGCTAAAAGAATTTCCAACCCTGAACAGTTCTTATCTGTTTAAGGATGGCAGCCATTATCGTGTAGTCCCTGATTCCGTTAACCTTGGTATTGCTATTGACC
Organism: Gracilimonas sp.; assembly: GCA_040904925.1. Taxonomy (GTDB): domain Bacteria; phylum Bacteroidota; class Rhodothermia; order Balneolales; family Balneolaceae; genus Gracilimonas. Next base: position 147,895 of record JBBDSP010000011.1, read on the forward strand.
TTGAAGGCAAAGACGGTTCCAGAAATTTAGTGGTCCCTAATATCAAAGGTGTGGATAAAATGAATTTCAAGGAATTCCTCCATGCCTATGCAGAACTTATTGATAAAGCCCGAAACGGTAACCTCCAAATTGAAGATTACCAGAGAACCACTATTAGTATTACCAATCCCGGGACTATTGGCACCGTTTCCTCTGTACCGCGATTGATGCAAACTCAAGGTGCGATCATTGCAACCGGAGCTATTGATTATCCTGCTGAATATCGTGCAATGTCGAAAGAGATCTTGAATCAGCTTGGTGTGAGTAAAGTGATGACGGTTTCTTCCACTTATGATCACCGTGTAATTCAGGGAGCTGAATCAGGCATGTTCCTGAAGAAAATGGACGACCTACTGAGTGGACAGGAAGATTTCTACGAGCAGATCTTTTCTGATCTTGAGATCCCTTATGAGCCACTCCCATATGGTCAGGATAATTACACCGGCCCGTTCTCCGGTTCACAGAATTCACTGGAACATGACCAGCGTGCAGTTGGAGTATGGAGACTGATAAACATGTACCGCATGCGTGGACATGTACTTGCTGATCTTGATCCGCTTGGAAAAGAACCCGGTAAAAATCCGGAACTTGATCTGGATTATTACGGACTTTCACTATGGGATCTGGACCGTGAATTTTATTGCGGTGGCTTGGGGGGAAAAGAGAGAGCAACTTTGCGTGAGATCATCAGCCTGCTACGTGATACCTATTGCGGAAATATTGGTGTGGAGTACATGCACCTACTGGATCTGGAAGAACGCAAATGGCTGCGTGAAGCTATGGAATCCACCGGTAATAATGCACAACTCACTAAAGACGATAAGCGTGAGATCCTTCATAAGTTGAACCAGGCAATGGCCTTTGAGGAATTTCTGCACAAGAAATATATCGGCCACAAACGTTTTTCTTTAGAGGGAGCCGACACACTTATTCCAATGATCCACTTCCTGCTCGAAAAAGCCGGAGAGCATGGAATCGAGAAATTTTTTGTAGGCATGGCTCACCGCGGGCGATTGAATATGCTCGTGAATATCATGAACAAACCTTACCATCGTGTATTTGCTGAATTTGAGGGAAATATTGATCCCGATTCCATACAAGGATCTGGTGACGTTAAGTATCACCTTGGTGCACGCGGAGTACATAAAGCCGCAAATGGTTCAGAAATTGAGCTGCAACTGATGCCAAACCCTTCTCATCTTGAAGCGGTGAATCCCGTAGTCGAAGGTGCCGTACGCGCCATGCAGGATCATCACGAGAAAGAAGATGCTTCAAAACGAGTAGTACCGGTATTGATGCACGGAGATGCCGCTTTTGCAGGACAGGGCGTGGTAGCAGAAACCCTGAACATGTCTCAGCTGGAAGGATACAGCACCGGCGGAACGATGCATATCATCATCAACAATCAGATCGGTTTTACTACCCTTCCTAAAGACGGGCGTTCTACTGAATATGCTTCCGACATCGCCAAAACTGTACTAGCTCCTATTTTCCACGTAAATGGTGATACCCCTGAAGCAGCCGTTTATGCCATTCAAATGGCTCTTGATTATCGCCAGAAGTTTGGGAAAGATGTGGTTATTGACCTGATCGGCTATCGTAAACATGGACATAATGAAGGTGATGAGCCTGCCTTCACTCAGCCGGGAATGTACAAGGAAATCAATGATCACTCTCCGGTTCGAGATGTATATACAGAGCATCTGGTTAAAAACGGAGAACTCACCAAAGAGGAAACTCAGCAGATCTTCGATGAATTTGATCAGCTTCTGCAAGAAGCTTTTGAAGATGCCAAGAAGGCGCCAAACCTTGAGATCACAGATAACCTGATCGATCGTACCGAAACTCCTCAGGATGAATGGAATACCTATCCGGACACCACCTACCCTGCAGATGAACTCAAAGATATTGCTGTTAAACTGAACACCGTTCCCAAAGATTTCGACGCCAATCCTAAACTGCTGAAACAGTTAGCAAAACGTGCCGAGATCGTGGATAAGAATGAGAAAAAGATCGACTGGGGATTTGCAGAGCTCCTTGCTTTTGGTTCACTCCTGAAAACAGGAACAACCATTCGACTGACCGGACAGGATGTTGAGCGAGGCACATTTTCACATCGACATTCGGTACTTCACGGAACAGATACTAATCAGAAATTCATACCGCTCAATAATTTATCCGATAATCAGGCGCGTTTTCATGTTCACAACAGTTTGTTAAGTGAATTTGCCGCACTTGGTTTTGAATTCGGTTACAGTGCTGAAAAATTGGGTGCTCTTGTAATTTGGGAAGCCCAATTTGGGGATTTTGCCAACGGAGCTCAGATCATCATAGATCAGTTTATTTCAGCCAGTGAAGCTAAATGGGGACAAAAATCTGCCTTGGTAATGAATCTGCCTCATGGCTACGAGGGGCAGGGGCCGGAGCACTCCTCGGCCCGCCTCGAGCGTTTCCTTCAGCTTTGTGCAGAGGATAATATGCAGGTGCTTAATGTAACCACACCGGCTCAATACTATCATATGCTACGCCGACAAGCCCTGCAGGAAACTAAACGTCCTGCCATCCTGATGACACCGAAAAGTTTACTTCGCCACCCAATGGCAACTTCAAGCAGAGATGAACTGGCTGATGGTAAATTTCAGCCATTCATCATTGATAATGACTTCACTGATCCAAAGTCACTGGAAAGGTTGGTTATCTGTTCAGGGAAGGTCTACTACGATCTCTTAAAATATCGTCAGGAAAATAAGATCGAAAATGTAGCTATTACACGTCTCGAGCAGTTCTACCCATTTGCAGATGACGAGATCGAAGAGCAGCTCAAGGATTTCACATCTATCAAGGATATCGTCTGGTGCCAGGAAGAGCCTAAGAATATGGGCGCCTGGACATTTGTGGCTCCGAGATTTATGGAGCTATTACAAGATGGACAGAAATTGCGTTATGTAGGCCGACAAGCATCTGCTTCTCCGGCTGCCGGACAGAAGAAAATTCACCAGGCCGAACAGGATAAGCTGGTTGAAGATGCAATGAAGGTTTAAATTCAACCTTTGACATTATATACTTTGAGCCCATTAGTTACAGCTGATGGGCTTTTTTATTTTAACCTTTATGCGATTACATTTCCAATGTTGAGTTCCAGGAATAAAATCAATTTGTAATATGGTAAAATCTAAATCTTCAGAAAACTACTTTGCTGATCTTAAAAAATGGAAAAAAGAACTAACCCATCTGCGGAGTATGGTTTCCAACACCGAAATGGAAGAGACACTCAAGTGGGGAATTCCGGTGTATACCATCAGTGGTAAAAATGTAGTGGGTTTAGCAGGTTTTAAGCATCATTTTGGAATCTGGTTCTATAAAGGTGCTTTGATAAATGATCCGGATGGCCACCTCCATAATGCACAGGAAGGTAAAACAAAAGCGATGCGTCAACTTAGATTCACTTCTTTTGACGAAATAGACGTTAAAGTGTTAATGGATTTTGTAAAGCAGGCGATCCAAAATCAAAAAGAAGGAAAAGAAGTAAAAATTGACTTAAACCGCGAAGCTGAGATCCCTGCTTTTTTAAAAAAAGCTTTCGCTGTGGATAAAGAATTGAGGTCTGATTTCCACCAACTAACTCCTGGAAGGCAGCGCGAATATGCTGAATATATAGCCACTGCCAAAAAAGATGCCACCAAGGAGCACCGGCTTGAAAAGATCATCCCGATGATAAAATCAGGAGTTGGTTTGAATGACAAATATCAGAAGTGATCGTTCTTTATGATTACCTCCCTTCGTAACAAACTCAAATATATTCTACCGGCTGTAATCACAGTAATGGTGCTTGGTTTAATAGTCTCCAGGATCTACCAGCCGGAACCGGGAATCCCCGAACCTGAAATTTCAATCACCTCTGAAGAAGCTGCAGATTACATTGGGAGGCCTGCAGAAGTTTGTGGCACTGTAGCCATCGCCCGTTTCCTTCCTCAAATTGGAGGTCAGCCAACCTTCATTAATTTTGGCCAACCCGATCCCAACCAAGATTTTACCGCTGTAATTTGGGGTAAGAATCGGTCAAAATGGGACTCCCCTCCTGAAGATCTTTTTTCCAACCATGAAATATGTGTTTCAGGAAGAATTGAATCTCATGAAGAAACACCGCAGATCGAAGTTATTGATCCAAAGCAGATAATCATCAAATAGTTAATATTTAAACCAGTTTATGTCACTTAGCAAAATTTATACGCATTTATTATATTATTTATGCGCATAAATAGTATGGTGAAGGAATGAGCAAGCAACCACTAAATCTTTCCGTGGAAAAAGAGATCAAAGAGCGGGCTAAAAAGATCGCTAAAGATAGAGGGATCAGTGTATCCAAATTATTTGAGGAAGCTGTTAAAAAGGTAGAAGAACCTATGGAAGAATATACGCCTACTCCGGGTAGTGCTGCAGAACGTATTTACAATATAATTCCTGAATCAGAAAAATTAAATAACTACGATTATCACAAACTGAAGAAGGATGCTTTAAAGAAAAAGTATGACCTTTAACAGAATATTAGTTGACTCAAATATTTGTCTTGATGCTGCACTTTTTCGCAAATCATTTGTCAAAAATGCTCTTATGGTTTTTGAGGAAGCCGAGCTAAGATCAATTGATATCGTTATTGCATCTCACGCTTTTGATACCTTCTTTTATATTTTACGCCAAGACTTTTCTACCGATAAAGCTTATCAATTAATTCAAGAATTACGATCCATCTCCAAAATAGCTCCTGTCACTCAAAAAACCATTGACGATGCTATTGCATTGAAATGGAGAGATTTTGAAGATGCCATTCACTATTTATCAGCTGTTGATTCAGAATGCGATGCCATCATAACAAGGGATGGCTCCGGCTTTCAAAGCCCATCTATTCCAATCTTGTCTCCATTTGGGTTTTTGGATCAGCTTGATAACTGATACTCAAACTCATAGAAATGCTTCCCATCTTCAATATTGATGCCCATCTTGCCTGATAATCCCACCAGTTCACCGGTTCCTGAATCAGGAACTACTTCCAGTATCAATCGGTCTTTTCCTTTATCCATCGTTCCATAATGCTGCAGCACAAAACTTCCTTTTTTGCCTGATAACTCACCTACAACCTGCTCGATCGCTACATATCCTGCCGATCCCTTGACCGGAGTCATAGCACTGAGCATTTCTCCTTTGCTGGTTGCGTCAAGGTCGCCAAAAAAGGTTTTATCAAGAGACATTCTGTTTAATTTAATCCCCTTTTCCCCTTTGGCATAGCCTTCTATCGGATTTAGTTTTACTTCAAATTCACCGGAAATTTTCATGATTCTTTGTTTTTAACTTTTGATACAAGCATAGCCCCTAAAAGTGCCATTGGAATATAAGCTCCAACAACATCAACAATATTAAACCAAAGCGGTGATGGGAGAAGAACCACATTGCTGACTCCTCCTAACAGAAAAAAGCATCCAATAAAAAGCGCCCATTTCTTTGGTTCCGAAACCACAAAATATGCGGTCAGCAAAGCTCCGACCAATGTTCCCAAGGCATGCGCCAAAAAAGGCATCAAAAAATGCTTGGGCTGAAATAAATGCATGGATTCCTGCAACCCCTCCATGGTAGTCACATCAGCTCCTGCGGGTGGCGGAATGATAGATCCGCTGATCATGATGATGCCCATGTTTACCGCTCCGCCTACGATTAATCCCGCTAAGGCAGCAAGACTGTTTCTTAGAAATGGTTTCATACTCGTTGAATTAGTTACTTGAAAGACATGAGATTATACCGAAATTAAAAAGCAGTACAAAAGTAAATTTTACGCTACCATAATCAAAAAAATAATCCTGTTACAGCTTCTACCCATTACTGCTTATATTTAGGGCTCAAAATTTTCTTAAAATCCATTTGATGTTCAACCCTACCGAAGCCGACGAGAGAACCTACTTACAACAAATTATTAATAAACTCGAAGACGCTTACTTAAGTGTCGATGAAAACGTACATAAAGCAGCAAAAGATCTGAAAGATCAAAAAAGCTATCTCTATGAAAATAAGACGGGGATGGATGCTGCTGAAAAAGCTGCCATCAAACAGTCGGTTAATATGCAGGCCATTTCGGGTGAGGCAGCCGTTGCCTATAAAGAACGCCTTCGCAAATTGATCAAAACTCCTTATTTCGGTCGCATAGACTTTAAGGAATTCGGGCTTGATGAAGTAGATCCTATTTATGTAGGTATTCACTCCTTTTTTGATGATGGGGAAAACGAGAACCTGATCCACGACTGGCGGGCTCCGGTTTCAAGTATGTTCTATGACTTTGAACCGGGGCAGGCTTCTTTCGAGGCCCCCTCTGGAACTCGGGAGGGTGAAATTGAACGTAAACGACAGTTTCGAATTATTGACGGTGAAATGGAGATGATGCTGGAATCAGATCTGTATATCCGGGATGATGTGCTTCAAAAAGAATTGAGTCGTTCGGCTGATGATAAAATGAAAAACATCGTAGCCACTATTCAACGCGACCAAAATGCTATTATCCGAAATGAAACCTCCCCGGTTTTGATCATACAGGGTGTGGCCGGTTCCGGAAAAACCTCCATCGCTCTTCACCGGATTGCCTTTCTTCTGTACCGGTTTAAAGACGAGCTGAGTTCGAATGATATAATGATCATTTCCCCGAATAAAGTGTTCTCAGATTACATATCTAATGTACTTCCGGAGTTAGGTGAAGACACCATTCCGGAAATGGAAATGGAGGAACTCGCCAAGCGGGTATTACCGGCCAAGATCAAGTTCAAGACCTTTTTTGAGCAGGTTGATGAGTTGCTGGAAAATCATGATTCAGGTTTTATAAAGCGCATCGAATTCAAATCTACTTCCGATTTTCTTGATAAACTGAATTCCTATGCCAACGAAATGAAGCGCAACCGGTTCCAGGCCAAGGATGTGAAAATTCGCTTTAAAAATATTTCTGAGCACTATCTTCGTCAACGATTCAACGCCAATTCCCAGATCCCGCTCATGAAACGTCACCGGGCTATTGCAACGGACGTGATCAACAAAGCCAAGCGGGATTTCAAGTACACCCTCAAAAAAGAAGAAAAAAAAGAGATCCGAAAGCAGATCAAGAACATGATGGGCAGTGATAACCTGCGTGTACTGTATGAGCAATTCTATGGCTGGTTAGATAAACCCGAGATGTTCCAATATGCCACCCGTTCAACCTATGAATATTCCGATCTATTTCCGTTGATGTATCTGAAGATGCAGCTCGAAGGCGTAGATTCCATCAATAAGGTGAAGCACCTGATCGTGGATGAGATGCAGGATTATACTGCCGTTCAATATGCCGTTCTTGCTAAGCTTTTTCCTTGCAATAAAACCATTCTGGGAGATGCCAATCAAAACGTTAACCCATATAGTTCCACATCTGCAGAAGACATAGCCTCTGTTTTTGCAGAGTCTGAATCTGTGACGCTGGTCAAAAGTTATCGTTCAACGTTTGAGATCACCAAATTCACCCAGTGTATTTCACCCAAGGCAGAAGTTGAAGCCGTTGAAAGACATGGTGAAGAGCCGGGAATCCTAAGCTTTGATAAAAAAGCAGAAGAACGCAAAGCAATCGCTGAATTGGTTCAGGATTTCAGGGAATCTGATCATCAGTCCCTCGGTATTTTATGCAGAACACAAGATCAGGCCAAAAAGCTGCATAAATATCTAAACAAAAAGATAGAGGGTATTCACTTACTTACTCCGGGAAGTTCAGCTTTGCAATCGGGTATTTTGATCACCAGTGCACATCTGGCCAAAGGCCTGGAATTTGACCGGGTGATCGTCCCTCATGCCAGCGAGGAGAATTATCAAACCGAGGTTGATCGCAGCATGTTATATATAGCTTGTACGCGTGCGATGCATCGGCTTAAATTAACTCACACAGGAGCATTTACTTCTTTGGTTGAATAATGCCCATAAAAAAACCACCCTCTTTTTTAAGCTTTACCTAAGAGAGTGGCTTTTGAGGTTACAATGAGTGAGTAAGATCAAGCTTCTTTAGGAACAAAAGAAACCCATTCCTCCATTCTTTTTAGAAAATCGAATAGAACAGCACCGGATAAATCATTTTGGCTTAATACCAACTCTTCCCAAAGATGAATTACACGGTTTTCAATATCACTGCCGCCAATAGCTTTTTCATAACCTTTACAATTCAAGGTTTGTAAGTTTAGGTTAACGGTAGTGGCTGAAATATTAACATTAACACAAATGGGCTTATTCTGGATGCGGTTACGATTAATTATTCGACTTATCCATTCTGTATTGATTTCTTGGAGTGGTTTTTCTTCACCACAAATGTTTACTGTAATCATAGATATTAATGAGTGAGGAGTTTTTATAATGTTCTTAAAGATACAAAGTCGGGTTTTAACTATGTATCTTAAAACAAGAATAATTCAACATTTTATATCATTAATTAAACTTTTACGCTGATTATGAGGGAAGATGAAATGCAGCACATGACAAACGTAATCTTCACTATGATCAAGAGTATTAATTCTGAAATTGAGGAAATAAAAAAGCCGGTAAATCCTGACAATGCTATCAGTCTTTTATCTCGCACGGATACCATCAACAACAAGAGAATCAATGAATCTGAATCTGCTTTGAAGGAGAAAAAAGATCTCCTGCAAAAGCTAAACCGAGCACTTGAAAAAATTGAAGACAAAAATTTTGGAAAATGTGTTAAGTGTGGAAATGATATTTCAATTGGTCGACTGGAATATATGCCCTGGACATCGAAGTGTATAAACTGTGCCTGACTGAAAAACACATTCTCCCAAGCTAGCTATGGTAGTAGGAGCGGTTGTTTTTGAATTCGGTTTAGATGTTCGAATACACCCCAACATAACGCCCCTATGGGGCGACATAGATCTCCAGACATGTATTTTTTACAGATATACTGCCCCTAACGGGTCAAATATTCTTACAAAAAAACGCCCCAACGCAGAGCGCTGGGGCGAGTTATAATCTATACGAGATATATGAGGGATGAATTACATCATTCCGCCCATACCTCCCATTCCCGGCATTCCGCCGCCCATGCCACCTGGCATGCCGCCTCCGCCGTTGTCATCGTCGTCACCTTTAGTAGGCTTCTCTGAGATAACAGCTTCAGTGGTCAGCATCAATCCGGATACAGAAGCAGCGTTTTGCAAGGCTGTTCTGGTAACTTTAGTAGGATCTATAACACCGGCTTTAATCAGGTCTTCGTACACTTCGGTACGAGCGTTATAACCGAATGCATCTTTGCCTTCCAGTACTTTCTGAACAACGATAGCGCCTTCGGCACCGGCATTGTTAGCAATCGTACGGAGTGGAGATTCTAATGCTCTGCGGATGATCTGTACACCCACATTTTCGTCATCATTTTCGCCTTTAACTTTATCCAAAGACTTAATGGTACGAAGCAAGGCAACGCCACCGCCGGGTACAATACCTTCTTCAACAGCAGCTCTTGTTGCATGCAATGCGTCTTCAACGCGGGCTTTCTTCTCTTTCATTTCAACTTCAGAAGAGGCACCAATATAAAGTACAGCAACACCGCCACTTAGTTTGGCAAGACGTTCCTGAAGTTTCTCACGATCATAATCAGAAGTAGTATTCTCGATTTGAGACTTAAGCTGATTTACTCTCGCTTTGATATCATCATCTTTTCCGTTTCCATCAACAATAGTAGTATTGTCTTTGTCGATAGTAATGCGGGATGCACGGCCTAAGAAATCCAGTGTTGCATTCTCAAGTTTGTAACCACGCTCTTCGGAAATAACAGTACCTCCGGTAAGGATGGCGATGTCTTCCAGCATGGCTTTTCTTCTGTCGCCAAAGCCGGGAGCTTTAACAGCAGCAATTTTCAGAGAACCACGAAGTTTGTTAACTACCAATGTAGCTAATGCTTCGCCTTCAATATCTTCAGCTATGATCAATAACGGATTTCCGTTTTGAACCACTTTCTCAAGAATTGGAAGCAGGTCTTTCATCGCAGAGATCTTTTTATCAAAGATCAGGATGTAAGGATCTTCCATTTCGGTGATCATCTTCTCAGAATCAGTCACGAAGTAAGGAGAAAGATAACCGCGATCGAACTGCATACCTTCTACCGTTTCGAGATAGGTTTCAGTTCCTTTGGCTTCTTCAACGGTGATCACACCATCTTTACCAACTTTTTCCATCGCATCAGCGATCAGGTTACCAATGGTCTCATCATTGTTAGCAGAAATGGTTCCGATCTGAGCGATCTCTTTACGATCGTCAATATCACGGCTCATTTTCTTAAGATCTTCAACGATCACTTTAACTGCTTTCTCAATACCGGATTTTAGATCCATTGGATTTGCACCGGCTGTAACATTCTTCAAGCCTTCGCTTAAAATAGCTTGTGCAAGAACGGTAGCAGTGGTAGTTCCATCACCGGCGTTATCGCTGGTTCTGGAGGCTACTTCTTTAACCATCTGAGCGCCCATATTCTGGACTTTATCAGATAATTCAATTTCTTTTGCAACGGTCACACCATCTTTAGTTACAGTAGGTGAACCGAATGATTTTTCTATAACAACGTTGCGTCCACGAGGGCCTAAGGTTACTTTAACCGCGTTGGCCAACTTATCAACCCCTTTTTTCAGGGCGTCGCGTGCTTCAACATCGTAATGAACTAACTTAGCAGACATAATTATCTATAATTTTAGTTATTGATTTAATTTTTTTGAAAGATGGGTTTAGGATACAATACCCATGATATCAGATTCGCGCATGATCAGGTATTCTTCTCCTTCAAGAGTAATTTCAGTACCTGCATATTTTCCATAGAGTACTTTGTCTCCTTTCTTTACGCTCATCTCAATTTTAGTGCCATTTTCTACTTTGCCGGCACCAACCGCTATCACTGTTCCTTGTTGCGGTTTTTCTTTAGCCGTATCTGGAATGATAATTCCGGAGCTGGTTTTTTCTTCAGCAGGTTCCGCCTGGACCAACACACGGTCGCCTAAAGGTTTAATCTTAGCCATTTTTATGACTCCTGTTAGTTTTGGTTAATAATTTAAATTTTCTGGGCAAAAGCCCTTCGTTGTTTCGTATCACTTAATGCAACTTCCGTACCAAACCAAAACAACAATTTATAAACCCGCCTAATAAGGTAGAATCAGGTATTTTTTAAGATGAAATGAATTAAAATCAGGTAAGCCTGTCAGTCTGTTCTAAATGCTCTGACAACTTTGCATAGGTTTCGGGCGACCAATGCTCAGCACGATCATCAAAATTATATCCCTCGGGTTGATAATCTCCCAGTACCGGCTTCAGAGAATTACTTAATTTTTTGCGGCGCTGATTGAAGGCGGTCCGTACCACGGTCTTCAAAGTTTGATCAGAAAAAGCAAGTTTTGGTTTATCAAACTTAAGCTTAATAACAGCACTTGTAACTTTTGGTGGAGGACTAAATGAATTCCGGGATACTTCAAATAAAATTTCGGGAGAACAAAAAAGCTGTGTTTGCACACTCAAAATACCGTACTCCTTTGAGGAAGGCTCAGCTACCAACCGTTCGGCAACTTCTTTCTGCATCATCAGGATTGCCTCAGAAAATAATCCCCTATTCTCAAGCAGATCAAAAAGGATCGGAGTGGTTATATAGTAAGGTAAGTTTCCCACTACAACGTTATTCTTATCAGCATCAACCATTTCCGGCCAGTTTACTTTCAGTACATCTTTCTGATGGATCACAAGATCTTCAATCTCCTGCTTCAACACCTCCACTGCACGCTGATCTAATTCTATAGCATGAACATCCGTAAACTTTTCAGTGAGCCACTTCGTTAAAGCACCGGTACCCGGACCTATCTCAATCACTCGGTCGTCTTTTTCTGCGACAATGGCATCAATTATTTTGAATATGATGTTCTTATCGATCAGGAAATGCTGACCAAGACTTTTTTTAGATCTAAAAGACATTTTTTGGATTGGACGATTGATGATTGATGATTGATGATACAAGATCGAGGTTATCCTCATTAACTCAAACTTTCATTCCTAACACCAAACACCTCAAACTAAAAACTAACATCTCATTCCATCAAATAGATTTGTAAATTTGCTTCCGCTTGGTAACCTTCCAAGTAAACTTTCAAAGAATCACAATTAATGACCTTTCTTGAAAAAATCGGTTTAGGCCAAAAGAAAAAAGAGTTGTCACCTCTTATTGGCGATAAAAAGAAAAAGGAGCAGGAAAAGTATTCGTTGAAACGAAACCCTTATATCCGAATCCTGATACTCATTGTATTTATCGGAATCAGTGCCTTTTCGCTGCCTCGAAATCCCGTTAATTCCGGATTGAATTATTCGCAGGGACAACCTTGGAGAAATGCGGACTTAACTGCTCCATTTACCTTTGCCATCCAGAAAACGGATGCAGAACTTGAAGAAGAACGTCAGGAGATCCGAAATGCCACGGCACCGATATTCAGAACCCATCAAAATGTACCAATAACGGTCCAGAGTAGACTCGACTCTGTTTACAGAGATATACAGCCGGTGTTGGAGGCATATCACGAATGGCAGGAAAGCGAACGTTCGTCATCATCTTCTGCCGATAGCGACAGTTCAAACTTTACCCAGATAATCGGTGATTCTGAAATCGATCTTACCGAGAATTCCTGGGAAATACTTCTCGAGAGCTATGACAGAGTTCAGAATTCCAACCTTGCCCCAAATCAGTTTATTGGGGTTGAAATAAAGCAACAACTTGAATCCTTGATAGATCAGTTGATGGATCAGGGGGTCATCAATCAAAACAAAAGCAATCTCCAAACAGATAAGATTGTCATTCGGAATAACCGGGAAAGCACTGAGCAGTCCGTCGATCTTGCCCGTATCCGGGACCTTAGAGAAGCCAACGATTTTATACAATTTCGGCTAAACCGGCTCTTTAATGAAGAACAGGCACGACTTGCTCTTCAGATCTATAACCGGGTAATTCTCCCTAATCTTCAATATAGCGAGGAGTATACTCAAGAACGCTTACAAGAGGCTCTTTCCCAGATCTCTGAGACAAAAGGAGCTATTGCACAAGGTCAGGTAATTATCAGACGGGGTGACCTCGTTTCCTCTGAAAAAGCAAACATTTTAGAAAGTTTGGCCGAGGCCCGTTCTGAAAATGCCAGCCAAATTGAACAGTGGGTTCGCTTAGCAGGTCAGCTTGTGATTATTACAGCGGTAACCTTCGTTTTCTTTATGTACATTTTTCTTTACCGACGGAGTATTACATCTGACAACGCTCTGTTTTCATTGGTCTTTCTTACACTCGGGCTGGTCTCCTTCTCGGCCGGAATTATCAATTACCTCGATATTGCCGATCCCTATATTATTCCTATCGCGATAGCGCCCATTGTACTCACAATCATTTATGACTCGCGGGTAGGACTGATATCTACTATTACCCTTGCTACTATTTTAGGATTAGTGAATGGGAATAGTTTTGAATTCGTGGTTGCCACATTTGCCGCCTGTAGTTTAGGTGTATTCTCGGTTCGGGATATCAAAGACCGATCTCAGTTTTTCTTTACCACTCCGGGAATTGTATTCATTACCTACTTTTTGGTAGTGGGGGCTTTTAATGTCGCTGCACTCAGTGGCTGGGAAATGTTCTTATCAGATCTTACCTACATTGCAATAAGCTCTGTTTTCATTTTATTCACCTACCCTATCATCCTGCTTTTTGAGAAGGTATTTGGCATTACCACTGACTTCACGCTTATTGAGTTAGGTGATACGAATCAGCCCCTGCTTAAAGAGTTGATGAACAAAGCGCCCGGTACTTTTCACCATAGTCTTCAGGTAGCAAATTTATCTGAAGCCGCTGCATCGGCTATTGGTGCAAATTCATTGTTGTGCAGAGTAGGAGCCCTCTATCACGATATCGGAAAAATGGTGAAGCCGGAATATTTCGTAGAAAACCAGACCAAGGGCAACGAACATGACAAGTTGAAGCCTCAGATGAGTGCCATGGTTATAAAAGCGCACGTTAGTGAAGGTGTAAAAATGGCCGAGGAAGAGGACCTCCCCGATATCATCATTGATTTTATCAGGACACACCACGGTACATCCGTTATTCGGTATTTCTATGAGAAAGCCAAAGAAGATGAAAGCCTAAAAAGTATGCTTCAGGAAGATCAGTTTAGATATGAAGGGCCTCTTCCTTCAAGCAAAGAAACAGGTATCTTACTTTTGGCGGATGGTGTTGAAGCCGCCTCCCGTGCAATGAAGAACCCCACCTACAGCAAGCTCGAAAATCTTGTAAACCGCATGGTAGATGATCGTGTTGCTGAAGGCCAGCTAAGTCACTCTCCGCTTACATTCCGACATCTGCAGGTGATCAAAGAAACCTTCCTTAATATTCTCGTTGGTGTGTATCACAGCCGGGTTGAATATCCTGAAGACAAGGAACGCAATAAAGAAGAAAAGGAGAAAGAAAAAGCTACAGAAGCTAAAAGAACCGGTTCTGAAACTAATTCGAAAGAAAAACAGGAAGAAAAAGAAACAAACGATTAGCTGTGGCTTTCAAGCGAGAACTGGACTTATACCTGCAGTTTGCCAAGCTTGAAAAAGGGCTGAGTGAAAACTCCGTTGTTTCATACAAAAATGACCTTGAACGTTATTTTGTATTTCTAACCACTGAAAAAAAGATCACCGATCTCGCCGGTGTTACCCTTAGTCACATTGAAGACTTCCTTAATTTCCTGGTAGATGAGGAATTGCTTTCGGCCAGCTCACTTGCTCGAAATATTTCAAGCATCAGGGGTTTTCATGAATTTGCTGTGGTTGAGGGAATCACCAAGGCCAATCCTGCCGAACTGGTTGAGCTTCCTAAAAAAGCCTCTAAACTTCCCGAAGTTCTGGACCGGGATGAAATCGAAGCGATTCTTGCCACTCCCGATCTTACAACCCCTGCCGGCATTCGCGACAAAGCAATTCTGGAAACTTTATATGGTACCGGGATGCGCGTGAGTGAACTCACAGGCCTCGAACAAGACCGACTCATATTTGAAATTGGGTTTATAAGGGTGATCGGAAAAGGAAATAAGGAACGATTGGTTCCTGTTGGCGAAATTGCTCAGGATGCCATTTCACATTATACAGAACACGTTCGTCCTCAGTTCTACAATCCTGAAAAAGCTCACAAAGCAAAGAACAAAGTTTTTTTAAGCATGAGAGGAAGCGCGCTTTCAAGGATGAGCATCTGGAATATTGTTCAAAAAGCAGCAACGCAGGCCGAGATCAAGAAAAATGTGTATCCGCATATTTTCCGGCACTCTTTTGCTACTCACTTGCTGGAAGGCGGTGCTGATCTCAGAGCGGTTCAAGAAATGCTTGGACACTCCTCTATTTTAACCACCGAAATTTATACCCATGTAGATCGTTCTTTTCTACACCAGGTACATAAAGAGTTTCACCCCAGAGCATAAAATATTTTTTAATATTTTAGTCCCCTTTTCGTTCAGCATTAAGTTTCTACTTCTGTTATTTTAATATCAAACTAAAAATTTATTTATCCATGACAGTTACACGAATACTACTACTGCTTTTCACCTTCTTTTTTGCTTCCCAATCTTTAACAGCTCAGGTTCTAAATTCAAAATCTTATGAAAATGGAATGGTTGTCTCTGCCGATAAATATGCCTCTGAGATCGGTATAGAGATCTTAGAACAAGGTGGAAATGCCATTGATGCTGCAGTTGCTGTCCAATTTGCCTTGGCAGTGACCTTACCGAGGGCAGGAAATATCGGAGGTGGTGGCTTCATGGTCATTCATTTAGCAGATGGGGAAACTGCCACATTGGATTTCAGAGAAAAGGCACCCGAGAGAGCTACCCGTAATATGTATGTGCGGAACGGTGAGTTTAAATCTGATTTAAGCTGGGAAGGCATTTTAGCCGTAGGTGTTCCCGGAACCGTGGATGGAATGATCAAAGCGATCGAGCGCTACGGCCGCATGCCGATGGATATGGTTATACAACCCGCCATTAAACTTGCCCGTGAAGGTTATACGCTGTCTTATTCTCAGGCTCAGGATCTGAATAATCACAAAGACACTTTCAAGAAATTCCAGGCCTCAGCGAAGTACTTTACTACCGGTGATACAAGTTCATTTAAGGAGGGTGATCTTTTTGTTCAACCCGACCTTGCCGAAACCCTGGAGCGTGTTGCTCGTTTTGGGCGCGAAGGATTCTACTCCGGCCCCGTAGCAGATGCTATTGTAAACGAAATGGAGCGCTACCGCGGATTGATCGGATACCGTGATCTCAGAAACTATGAAAGCGTTTGGCGGGAACCGGTTTCAGCAGAATTTCTTGGATATGAACTGCATATTATGCCCCCACCAAGCAGCGGAAGTATTGCCATAGCACAGATCCTTGAAATGATCGATGATTATCCCCTGGCTGAAATGGGACATAATTCAGCTGAGTATATTCATGTGATAAGTGAGGCCATGCGCCGCGCTTTTGCTGACCGCTCTCATTACCTAGGTGATCCTGATTTTGTGAATATCCCAATGGATGAGCTGCTGAGTGAAGAGTACAATAATGAACGTATGGTGAGCTTCAGAGATGATGCAGTTACAAGTTCAGCATCACTTGAGCATGGGGATATTGAGGGTTTTACGGAATCTTCAGAAACCACTCATTTTTCTATTATAGATAAAGAAGGAAATGCTGTGGCAGTTACTACTACATTAAATGGCTCTTTTGGAAGTCATGTATCTGTTTCAGGAGCTGGATTTTTATTGAATAATGAGATGGATGATTTTTCAGCTCAACCCGGAGAACCCAATGCATACGGACTGATCGGAGCCGAAGCCAATGCTATTGAGCCCGGTAAACGGATGTTAAGCAGCATGTCTCCCACTATAGTTACAAAAGATGGCAAAGTAGATATGGTTTTAGGCGCTGCCGGCGGACCCAGAATTATCACGGCAACTTTGCAAAGCTTCCTGAATAGAGCTGTTTTTGATATGAGATCTCAGCAAGCAACGGCTCAGCCCCGGTTTCACCATCAGTGGCTGCCGGACATGTTGTTCTATGATGATTTTGGGTTGAGTCCTGATACCCAATCCTTATTAGAAGAACGAGA
Source organism: Gracilimonas sp. (assembly GCA_040904925.1). GTDB lineage: Bacteria > Bacteroidota > Rhodothermia > Balneolales > Balneolaceae > Gracilimonas. The sequence goes on from JBBDSP010000011.1 coordinate 165,112, forward strand.
TCATCGCATGTTTCCGATGCCCGGTATTGGGCGAGCCCATAATATCTTTGTGGACCAAAACGGACATCTTAACAGTGGCGTGGATCCCCGCGGCGATGGTCACGCCTCCGGATATTAAAGAAATGACAAAAACGATCAAATGGGTGTTGATTAGCTATTTTATAACAAGTTTACGTTCTTAAAACTGTTAGTTGATTAATAATTTTACCAGTTTTTTAGAAGTTCAAAAAAACACAATGGAACAAGCTTACGAATCGATATCCTGGCAAGAAGATCACTTAGTAATATTAGACCAAACGCAGCTCCCACTGCGTGAGATCTATTCTGATGTAAATACCATTGGTCAGGTTTGGGATGCCATCAAAAAACTGAAAGTACGTGGAGCTCCTGCCATCGGTATAGCCGGTGCTTACGGTTTATATCTGGGAGTGCGTGAGCTTGAATCAAAGAACTTCACCAGCTTTAATGTAGAACTAAATCGCTGGATCGAATACCTCAAATCATCCCGGCCAACTGCGGTTAATCTTAGTTGGGCGCTGGAGCGTATCAATCAGACCGTTTACGCCAATAAGGACAAGGATCTGGAAGATATCAAGGACATCATCCTTAAAACTGCAAAAACAATACACGATGAAGATAAGCGTGTATGTAAGCAGATTGGTAAAAATGGAGCGAAGTTGGTTGAGAAGGGATGGAATATCTTAACCCACTGCAACACCGGCGGACTTGCAACCGGAGCATACGGAACGGCCTTTTCGGTATTACTTCATGCGGATGCCGACGACAAAGACATCCATGTTTGGGTTGATGAAACACGTCCGCTGCTTCAGGGTGCACGACTTACTACCTGGGAGCTAAAAAAAGCGGAAATCCCCTTTCACCTCATAACTGATTCTATGGCAGGCGCACTGATGAATACCGGAAAAGTGGACATGGTTGTAGTTGGAGCCGACCGTGTAACCGCCAATGGCGATACCGCTAATAAGATCGGGACCTACTCCCTTGCCGTTCTTGCAAAAGAAAATGACATCCCATTTTATGTAGCCCTGCCCTTATCAACATTTGACCTTGAAACTGAGAACGGGGGAGAAATTGAGATCGAAGAGCGAGAACCTGAAGAAGTCACACATTTAGCAAAAACGCCTATCACCCCTAAAAAAACCGATGCTTACAATCCTGCTTTTGATGTAACACCAAACAAATACATCACCGGTTTTATAACAGAGAAAGGAATTGTGGAGCCTGATTTCAAGAAAAACATCAAGAAGCTTTTTGAGTAATTTCGGCAGGTTCTTCTGACTCCAAATTTTCACTCGAAGGCAGTTCATCGGGTTCAGGAATTTCATCTTCAGGTTCCCGATAAATATTTAGGGTTATACCAATCGAACTGCCGATTATGATTCCTGCTCCTATTGCCAGGTACATGTTGAAGTCAATGAAATGGCTCAGGGTAAAACCGATTCCTCCACCAACAATAACGGCAGCAAACCATGTGAAAAAGCTTTTCATATCCTCTTTTAATAAGTACTTCTTATTCTTACAACGATATCTTAAGCTTAAATGATGTGGTATCGTTTGAAGAATATTCTAATGAGGCGTTAAGCTGCTTAGCAAATGCGCGGATTATACGCATACCAATTCCCTTTGAAGCCTTTTGTTCGAAATTAGAAGGAAGGCCTGTTCCATTATCTGTTACTTTAAGAAACAGATCTTCATCATTCTTGAAGATCTCGATCACAACATTACCTTTTTCGCCTCTTTTGAAACCATGATTGCAGGCATTGCTTACCAGCTCATTTATTATCAAAGAAAAAGGGATTGCACGATCCATATCAAGCTCGATCCCGTCATCAGCATGTACTTTGAGGCTTATTACTTTTTGCTCTTTGCGAAGGGATTGCTCAACCCGGTTACTTAGTTTTATAGCATAATTTTTCAAATCCACATGATTTGATCGCTTGGTTTGAGATATCGACTCATGCACAATGGTAAGTGATCGAATTAACGAGTGTGAATCTTTTAAGATCTGCTCATTGGTTTTATTAGAATCGCTCTTGAGCTGAAGTTCAAGCACCGCAAGAACCATTGTTAAATTTGTCCGGACCCTGTCATGGATCTCATTCAAAAGTTGATTTCGTTCATCCAGGGCAGAACTCAATTTCAGTTCTTTCTCCCTGAGCTCAACCGTCTGCTCCTCCACTTCTTCCTGAAGATTCTTGTTCCAGCTTCCCACCAGATAAATACTCCCCACTCCAATAAAAAATACAAGCAAAATTGAGATCCAGGTTACGATCTCAAACGATTCATTCACGCTCATCATACTTGCAAATACCTCATCGGTCATCCCCACCCCGGCCATTTCATTTTCAATGGATTGAGAACCCAAAAGTTTCGCTGAGATGATGAACATGGCCAGTACCAAAACCACGGTTGTGATCGCAGAATAGATCCAGGTAAGAGATACCTCGTTCTTGGGAGGTATATCAAATTGCTTATTTCTGAAGCGGTAAATTTTTGGAGTAAAGAAATAAAGCAGGGGGCCACCCACCAGGAATGATTGCAAAAACAAACTCACCCACCAGCTTTTCCAGATCACCAGGGTTTCAAAAAGCGGAAGGCTATAAAAACGGCTCCACACAAAAGCACCCAAAGAACAGGCTAAAGCCGCAAACAGAGAAACAACAATATAGAAGGTGAAACTTTTAATGGTTCTCAGACTCAGATCAAAAGAAACACAGTAATAGCAAAGGGCATATACAGCTAATCCCAGTGTGAACGACATTGAATATAAAAGTGCCCAGTGCCAGACCATAGAAGCCGTAAAGGCAAGTACAAAGGTTGAAACAAAGACCGGAATAAATCCCCATTCAAAACCTACCCAAAACACTAACAGCATCCCAATCAGCATAGGAATTTGAATCAAAAATACCTGTCCAATTTTGTCCTGATTCAGGATATCAGAAAAACCGAAAAAATATTCAACTATGAATACGGAAGAAATACTCAGTCCAATCAGCGTTATCCAGAGTGCAAGAAGGGTCAAAAATTTAAAATTTGTTATACCCAGCTTACCCAAAAGGTAATCCATGGTAAGTGGCTGATATACATTACCAGCCTGGATTGCTTGTTCTTTAGCCTCCATTCATTCTCCGGTATATTCTGATCGTTTAATTATCTGGGACTAAAGCAGTTACACATGCTTTAGAAAATACAGTGCCGAAAATATACAATTCTCAGCAGTCAAACACATTGTGCATTCAAAAAATCGGGGCTAAAAAACTAAATATTAGTCTCAAGAGACTCGATATTCACGCTGTGATGAGAACCATTCCAGAATACTTTCTCTTCCTTCAGAATTATGAGCTGAGGAGACTCATGCCTCACCCCTACTTGTTCAGCGATATGAGCAGACAAACCCCGCTGACTGATCACATCCACCATATAAAAGTCCGCCTTTTCTTTTACTTCTTCCGATAATGACTGAACATTTTTAAGCGCAAAGAAACTGGTAGCACATCTTGTACTGTGCTTGTATATCACCTGTGGTTTATGATTAGATGCCATGATGATCTCAGAAAGGCTTACCTCAGATGAAACCGACTGCCACCCAAAGTCTGATTCAACATTATCGTCCGTTCCAAAAATTGCCGCTAAAGATTGAAGAAAACTCATTGATGATGTTTTTATGAAAGATTGAAATAAGACTGACGATAACAAAATACACAAGCTTACTCACACGGTCACTCAGAATCTGATTTTCCAAAGTTTATTGAATCATTTTAAATTAAAAATCATTATATCTAAATAGATAGAGTTAATGATTTAAGGAAAAAATAAGGAGATTTATGAATACACAAATTAAAGCGCACTGGCTGGGACATTCTGCTTTTAAACTGGAGAGTCAAAGCGGAAAGATCATCTACATCGATCCATTTCTGAAAAATAACCCTTCCACTCCCGATGAACTTAAAGAAGTGAAAGAAGCTGATTATGTACTTCTTACTCACGGACATGAAGATCATGTAGGCGATACTGTAGAGATCGCTAAGAATACCGAAGCCAAAGTAGTTGGAATTTTAGAACTGATCGGAATCTTAACAGATGAGGGTTTGCCGGAAGATCAGGGATTAGCTATCAATAAAGGTGGAACCGTACATTTTGAAGATTTTTCAGTAACACTGGTTTCTGCCAATCACAGTTCTTCTTATCAGGGAAAATATGCAGGTGATCCGGGCGGATTGGTACTTTCTTTTGAAGATGATATCTGTATATACCACATGGGTGATACCAATATTTTTGCTGATCTTGAATTATATGGTGAACTATATCAACCACACGTGGTACTTGCCCCTACCGGTGATCACTTTACCATGGGAGCTGAGGAAGCAGCCTATGCTGTAGATTTGGTGGGTTGCGAATTTGCTGTTCCTTGCCACTACGGAACATGGCCTCCCATCGACAGCGACCCGAATGAGTTCAAAGAAGTTCTGGAAGAGATCTCAGATACTGAGGTTATTATACCTGAAAAAGGAGCGAATTTTTTAGGATAAGCCAAACATCTTGATCCATCCCCAAAGCCACAAGCATTTCAGTTTGTGGCTTTTTTTATTTGTAGCTGAATTGTAATGACTTAATTATTTTTTGTAGTATATGCCGACTATTTATCAAGATGAGATTTCGATCTTACCTTTAATTAAATCTCATTACTATGAAGTTAAAGCATTTACTACTGGTTTTAATTGCCTCCTTTTTATGGCTTCCTGCAGATCTTTTCGGGCAAGCTTCAGTTTCAGATGTCAGTTATGATGCATTGGAACTCAGAAATATCGGTCCTGCTTTTAATGGCGGACGTATTGCCGACATTGCCATTCATCCCGATGACGAAAACGTCTGGTATGTGGCCGTAGGTTCCGGGAATGTCTGGAAAACAACCAATGCGGGAACTACCTGGCAACCCATTTTTGATAACCAAGGCTCCTATTCCACCGGTTCTGTTACCATCGATCCCAACAACCCAAATACCATCTGGGTTGGAACCGGTGAAGACGTTGGAGGCCGCCATGTGGCTTTTGGAGACGGAATCTACAAAAGTACCGACGCTGGGAACAGCTGGACTAATATGGGGCTTAAAGACTCTGAACACCTTTCCAACATCATTGTACATCCCGAAAATTCTGACATTGTTTGGGTTGCAGCAGAGGGTCCATTATGGAGCAGCGGCGGTGAACGCGGTTTATATAAAACCACTGATGGCGGTGAAACCTGGGAAAATAAATTAAGTGGTAACGAATGGACCGGTGTCACTGATATTTTGATCGATCCTCGTGATCCTGATGTACTTTATGCAGCAACTTGGCAGCGACATCGTACCGTTGCTGCTTATATGGGTGGCGGACCGGGCTCGGGTATTCATAAGAGTACCGATGGCGGTGAAAGCTGGACCGAATTAACGAAAGGACTCCCCGCTTCAAATATGGGGAAGATCGGCTTGGCCATTTCACCCCAGGATCCGGATTACGTTTACGCAGCCATTGAGCTTGATCGGCGTACCGGAGGTGTGTACATGTCTGATAACCGGGGTGAATCCTGGACAAAGATGTCTGATGCCGTTTCCGGCGGTACCGGCCCTCACTACTATCAGGAATTGTATGCTTCCCCACACAATTTTGGACAGATCATCCTGGTAAGCAATTATTCCCTGATCTCTGATGATCACGGAGCCAATTTTACCACGATAAATAACAACAACAAGCATGTGGATGACCACGCCATTGCCTTCAAGAAAAGTGATCCCAATTTTATTATGATCGGGACTGATGGTGGCCTATATGAAAGTTATGATTTTATGGAAACCTGGAGTTTCATCCGCAACATGCCGCTTATGCAGTATTATAAACTATCTGTAGATGATGCCAAACCATTCTATAATGTATATGGCGGAACTCAGGATAACGGCTCCAACGGAGGACCATCCAGAACCGATGCTGATGGCATCCGAAACCGAGATTTTTTCAAAACACTTGGAGCTGACGGCCATGATTCTGCCACAGAACCCGGAAATCCCAATATTGTATATGGTGAATTTCAGCGCGGAAGCCTATACCGTATTGACCGGATCACAGGTGAAACTGTGTTTATTCAGCCTCAGCCTGGCGAAGGTGAAGGACAGGAACGCTTCAACTGGGATGCTCCGATCGAGGTAAGTCCTCACAGCGATACCCGCGTTTATTTTGCCTCTTACCGGGTTTGGAAAACCGATGACCGCGGCGACAGCTGGACTCCCATCTCCGATGACCTGACCCGCAGCCAGGAGCGCATCACCATTCCCATTATGGGCAAACAGCAAAGCTGGGATAATCCCTGGGATATCAGTGCCATGTCAGATTATAACACGATCACATCACTGGCCGAATCTCCGGAACAGGAAGGTTTGATCTATGCCGGAACCGATGACGGTCTGCTTCACGTAACCGAAGACGGCGGCGAAAACTGGCGCAGAATTGAATTGGGTGATATCAACGGCCTCCCATCAACCCCCTTCGTGAATGATATCAAAGCCGACCTTTTTGATGCCAACACTGTCTACGTTGCCATGGATAATCACAAATATGGTGACTTCAAGCCCTATATCATCAAAAGCACCGATCGCGGAAGATCCTGGGAGCTCATCTCCGAAGACCTTCCCGAAAGGCATCTCGTTTGGCGGGTGGTTCAGGATCATGTGGATCCCAACCTGATGTTCGCGGCTACAGAATTCGGTATCTTTTTTACCGTTGACGGTGGCAGTGAATGGATAGAACTTAAAGGCGGTGCACCCACTATTTCTTTCAGAGACATCACTATTCAGCGGGAGCATGAAGACCTTGTAGCCGCTTCTTTTGGCCGCGGATTTTTCATCCTCGATGATTACTCCCCACTCAGAGAGATGAGTGAAGAAACTCTGAATCAGGATGGAGTGCTCTTCCCTACCCGCGATGCTTTCTGGTACATGCCAAGAAATGTGGTGGATTCTCAGGGTGATGACGATTATGTAGCTGAAAATCCTCCTTACGGAGCCGTTTTCACCTATTATCTGAAAGACAGCCATCTTTCCAAAGAAGCCGAACGACAGCGGCAAGAGCGTGAGTTGGATGACAATGAAGACGTTCCCTTTCCGGGGTGGGATGCACTTGATGAGGAGATCGCCGAAGAAGATCCTTACGTAATGATCACCATAAAAGATGGAGATGGTACGGTGATAAATCGCATAAAAGGATCTGCCCGTGAAGGATTCCACCGTGTCAACTGGGAACTTCGACATATGTCCAAGAACCTGATCAGCCCGGAATCATCCGGCGGTGGAGGCTGGTTCAGTGACTCGTTTCCTGTGGTACCCGGCACCTATTCCGCGAGTATGTCACTCGTAAAAGACGGTAAGGTTCAGGATCTGTCCGAATCTATCTCATTCGATGTGGTTCCATTACGCGAAGGAGCGCTTGATCGCCAGCCTAACCAGCAACGGGAAACTTTCATGGATAACCTGATCGCATTCCAGCAAGACCTGACAGCTGTTTCAAATCAGCTTAACGATGCCATGGATCGGATCGGGGCAATGAAGACCGCCCTTAACCGTGCAGAAAATGAAGCTCAGGAACTTCACACGCGCCTCTATGAAGCACGCATGAAACTGCTGGAGTTTGACAAGGCCATGAATGGCAGCGATGCCAAAGGGCAAGTGGGTGAAAGTGAGGCCCCAACCCCACGTAACCGCATGTTTGTAGGCTTCCGGGCCCTCGGTACCACCTATGGACCAACCACCATGCACGAACAAACGGTTGAAGCAGGCAAAGCAGAGCTGGAGGCAATCAGCGAGGATCTGGATGCATTTCTGACTTCTGAAATGCCACAGCTTGAACAAGCCCTCGAAGCCGTTGGAGCTCCACCCATAGAAGACTAAACGTTAACCCATTTTAAAATCACAAAGGAGAAGTACTTTAAGTGCTTCTCCTTTTTTTATTTCCACAAAAAGTTCAATAAAGGTTTTTATTAACCGATTTATATGAACGAGTTTATTGAACTTTTTGGAGGGTGATCTTCAGGTAACTATAAAATTTTCATGAAATTGAGGATTGAATGATATACATTTACGGGAGATGAAATGTTCATCATTAATATGTTATACCACATGAGAAGATCAGATCAATATATAATCCATTTCCATCCAGTTGGAGAAATTGAACACTACCGACTCGATTTCCAATCATCCAGCTCTGCATCTGAAATCCTAGAGTCTCTAAAGCTTGAAAACTATCAATTATATCAACTTATTTTATCTGAAAATAGGTGCGTAATGTCGACAGCTGAATTGAATTCTCAAAACATTAAATACGATTTAGTCACCAGAGAAAAAAAGACATGGTTTGGGCTTCTTAGCAAAACTGTTCAGGATCTTCTTATCTATCCGAATAACTCATTTTACTATCCATACGATTTTGGGAATTATCTCTACCTATATACTCGCCGCTTGATTTCAAAAACAGAATTTAATGATTGGCTATTAGATCAATTTCCTAATGGATCGGAAGATTTAGATAGAATGTATGCGGGACATAATGAAGAGACGATTAACTTGTTAAACAGTGACGACTATTTAATTATTACAAATCATGACTACCAAAAAGAGTTTGGGATTAATGCTGAAAAAGCAATTATTGACAAGCTCAAGGATAAGTTTCGTGAGATGAGGCTTTCTGGATTTGAAGAGGAATCGTATGAATTCAATTGAAAGTCATGTGGTATAACAATGCGTTTTAAATCGGACGCGGACGGGGTGCAATCGAACTTGTTTGTAAGGAATTAATTTTGCTACTTCAAAGAAATCATAATCCCCGCGCCGTTTAAACGCTGGGTCGTTAGCCTACATTTTCCGCTATGGATATATATAATTTACTTAGTGAGCTTGGTGTTTTCTCTATTATTATTGCTGGTTGTGCATGGTTACTACGTTCAATTGGGAATCATTTAATCGATAAAAAATTCGAATCATATAAATCAGAGTTAGATAATGCTTCATCTGCATTTCAGCAGAAATTAGATATAGAGTTAGAAAATTATCGTAAGCAACTGCGAATTGATTATTTAAAACATTCTCGAATTCATGAAAAAAGGCTTGAAGTAATGTCAGAACTTTATCGACTCCTCATAAAATTGGACAAAAACATAAAAAATTTAACAGCATTTTTAAGACCAAGCACTGGCGAAGATTATGAGGAAAGAAGAAAAAGAGAGATAATAGAGACTTCTGAAGTTTATCAAACTTTTAAAAATTATTTTGATGAAAAACGCATCTTGTTAACAGTTGAAACTTGCGAACTAATTGATGATCTCAATGAAAAGTATTCTGAAAGTTTGAGATTGAGCACATTCAAAGACAGATGGAATATTGATACAAAGACGGCTTTACAAATGTCTGATGAGGCCTTAGAAATTTATGAACGACAAATTCCAAAAATTAAACGAAAGCTTGAGGATGAATTTCGGGGTCAACTTGGTTCATTAGAAAGCTAAATGTTTGTCATTATAAAATAATCTCGAATACGAAATAATAAAGTTTTTAATGAAAAATCATTACCAAGCTTTGGGGGTAGACAGAAGCGCATCAATTGAGGAAGTAAAAAGAGCCTACAGAAAACTTGCTCAAAAATTTCATCCAGATAAGAATAATGGAGATAAGTTTTTTGAAGCCAGATTTAAAGAAATTCAAGAGGCTTACGGAATTTTATCAGATCCTTATCAAAAAGGGCGCTATGATAATGAATATGATCACTTCTATAGCACCAAAAAAAATAAACGTTCGTCAGATTATACCACAAAAAATTCGACAAGAGATAAAACTACTTATACTGATCCAGAAAATGAAAGACAAAAAAAGGAAAGAGAGGAAAAAGAGCGCGTTGCCCAAATCAAAAGGAATGCTGAATTACCATTTGAGGATAAGGCATGGATTTTTCTTGGTAATTGGTTTTTACTTGGGATAATTGGAGTCTGGATGTTTATCAAATATAGATTTGAAGGTTTTGTAAAAAAATCCAATCAAGTTTGTATCGTCTCGATTATTTCAATGATAGTCTTTTTTATTCTAACAATGTTTGTTGCAATTATAACTCAAGGAAGATGAAAGTCCACTTTTTAGCTTGTCATCGTAAACCAGAACGATCCTTCTTTTTTAAAGGAAGACAATTTCCAGTTTGCGCAAGATGTACAGGAATTTTGATAGGATATTTTATTATACCTTTTTCAACTCTTGGAATAATTAATATAAGTATTATCTGGTGCTTAGTTCTGATTACTCCCACGTATTTAGATGGCATTATTCAAGCTTTTATGGAAGTAGAAAGTACTAACTCTCGAAGGTTTCTTACAGGTTTATTAGCTGGAATTGGCCAAGGTGCATTGGTTTGTGAGCTTGGGAAACTAACTGGGAAATTAATCTTAAACCTATACTAATTACTATGGAACAAAATGAAAGCCAAATTGAAAGACCTCATGACCCAAATGATAAACTTAGTGGCGGCCAAATTGCTTTAACCATTTGTTTATCTCCATTTGCAGGTACCATAATGTACTTTATGTACAAAAATGACTACCCAAATAAATCAAAACAAGCATGCCATATCACACTCTGGGTTAGTGGTATAGCATTTTTTCTAAATATTTTATTTACACTTGCAGGTGCCTAAATCGCGATAAAATATAGGCTAACAAGGGCTTCAAGCGGACGATTGTGCGGTTTAACCCCAATTAAAGTTGGTCGCCTCGCCGCTTAAGCCCAAGGCCGTTAGGCACATACTTTGTAAATCAAAATTTATCTAAAATGAAGAAATTAATATTCCAAACTCTGATTGCTTTATTATTCACAACAACAATTTATGCTCAAAAGAATGGAATGGAATGGCAAAGAAATTCAACAGTTCAATCAAAGAGTGAAACTTATAGCAATAGAGTAGAAAGATATTTTGCTGAAGATATTATTTCTTACTACAGCTCAAAACCTCTAAAATCACAGAACTTTGCAATAATTCCATTTTCCGTTGAAAACGTGAACTCTCAGTTAACTGATTACTATTCAGATTTTAAAAATAAGATTGTTGAGGAACTAATAAACTCAAACCTAACTGTTACAAGTAATGCAAGTAGTCAGCTAAGTAACGGAATAAGTATTGACAATAGAATTGAATTTACAATTGATACTTTTGAGACAAACGATATAATTTCATTCCACATTACCTTAAGCTTAAGAAAATCTGCTTATTTTAAAGAAAAGAGGAACGATGAATCAGCTTATAAAACTGATATGGTAATATGGTTTAAAAGTATTTATGGTTTCGTCAATGTTGACGAAAATGAAGAAATTTACAAATACTCAAAGGAAGCAGTTTCTGATATGATCAATTTTATTTATGAATAAGTCAGAAAAAAAGGCTGTAGAGTTTTTAGAAAATAAAGGATTTACAGTTGAACAAAATGATAAAGGGAAAAACCGTATTGGTGGGAAAAGACCTGATTTTATTATATCTAATTTAAACGGCTTTACTGCTTTTTGTGAGTTTAAAAACATGGAATCTATAATGAAGGGAAGTCATGTTGAAGTAAGGAAAATATTCACAAAACTATTTTCTAAAATTAAAACCTCAGGAAAACAACTTAAGTTTAATAGGCGAAATTTGTTTCATACCGTACCAAATATTGTGTTCCTAAACTGTGAGGACCTTTCAATTACTCATTTTGATGTAAGAGATCTTTTAAGAAATCGTTCAACAATTCCAGTTTATGGTAGTAAATCTTTTCCACAAAAAATGAGAAAAACAGTTGATAAGTTTTTGATTAGCTCAATTGACATGATTCTATTAACCAATAATAATTTTGGACAGGATTTTTACTTTATTTATGATGGTCCATTTAAAGAAATTATCGGTCAAACATTTATTAAATAAATGCCTAACAAAGCATTTTAAATCGGGCGCTAATGGGGTGCGATGGAAGCTTATTTGTGAGGAATTAATTTTACTACTTCAACCAAATCTTAATCCCCGTGCCGTTTAAACGCTGGGTTGTTAGGCGTTTTTCATACAATCTAAAATATATAGTTATGGCTTGGACTTTTGAACAATTTGAAAATATGTCTACTGATGAGTTGAAAAATGAATACGATAAGAGATATTCTGATGAAATTGAATCAAGGGATTTTATCCTAAATGAAATTTCTCGGAAAAAGACTGATAGACAGACACAAAAAATTGTTACTCTAACGAAAACAGTAAAAAACCTTACTTGGGCAATTTTCTTATTAACAATTATAAACTTAATCCTCGTTGGGATAAATGTATTTTAAACTAAATGGAACAACAAACTTTAACTGAACTTACTTTCATTTGTGAAGAATGTGATTCATTAAATTACTTACGAGACGTGCTTATTAAAAAGCACAATATTTTGGATTGTCAGCATTGCAATGAAGAAAGCTATTTTACTGAAGGTGTTGAATACATTTATGTCTTAGACTCGAAATATAGTGACTTATTAAAATTAGGGTTTACAACAAGAGAGCCAACCAATCGAGTGAATGAGATTAATTTGGCGACTGGAGCAATTCCCTGGGAGGTAGCAATTTACTATCATACTCTTTCAGGGCATAAATTGGAACAAAAAATTTATGCCCTTTTTGAAGATTATCGAATTCAAAAAAAGGAGCAGTTAAATATAGAACTCAAGCAGGTAGTAAATATTCTGAGGAATGAATTTTCAATTTCACCCGATTATATTCGAGAGGATCTTGAACAAATTGCTAAAGTTGTTTCGTCATTAAAAAAAGCAAAATTTAAACCTAAGAGTACAGAATATTGGGAAGGAAATTGCATCTATTGTAAGAAGCATTTTTCAGTTACAATTTACCATGATAATGGTGTAGCGTGTCCGCACTGTAATAAATTAAATCTATTCTGAATTAATTCTTGACCTCTTCTTCCATTATAAATTAATATTATTTTCAATTTCATTCGAATGAATGATATAACTATAATCAGCATCATTACTAAAAGCCATTACTTTCAAGCAGATATGGATCGCTTATTTGCATTGAAAATTCTTTTGGACGCTACCATTCTGTCCAATATGGACAATTTCTGGGTTAATGAACTGTTACCTTTTTCTACTGATAAAAACAGCAAAGAAATAGATGCATGGTTAGATTCTGAGAAAAACGAATTGAAAAAACTTTTTAGATTCACAATTTTATCTTCAATTTTTACAACTGCATACTATCATCTAGAAAATGAAATTTTATTCTTTTCTCAGATTCTGGCCAAAGATTTAAACATGGAAAAAGAGTTAGATCAGATTGACGACAAAGGTATTAAGAAGGCCAGGAGTTTTTTAAAAAAATTAAAAGTAGAAATACCAAACCAATGGTCTGAAATAGTAAATTATGGAAGAATAAGAAATGCCATTGCACATACGGCTGGAATTGCAAAAAAGGATGCCCTTCTCGATTATATTAATAGAACCAAAAATATTGATGTTGATGATATAAACCGAATTATATTCAGCGATAATTTCATTGAAAAAGCTTTTAATAATATTCAGACTTTTGAACATAAATTAGTGGAGAACATTAAAAACGCCTAACAATGCGCATTAACAGGGGACGCGGACGTGGTTTCGATTTACAGTGTTGCTTGTTTAAAATTTTTAGCCGTTAATTAACTCATAATCTCCGCGCCCGTTATGCGCTGGGTCGTTAGGCGAATTACTCAAACAAGAAAACTGTGGATGACCAATTATATCTCAAGACAGGTAAATTTGAACACCAAAACGTTCAGGAGAATTTTATAAACCAAGTTAGTTTTGGAGAAGATTTTGCAGATTGGCTCATCTCTGAAACAAGCTCTTTATCAGATGAGGGGTTTGTTTTCAGTGACCCAGTTATGGAAGATTATGGTCATGGACTAAATGTTGAGAATGGTAAAGACAGATTCTGGATAGCCTTCTCTTTTGCTGAAGAGGGTCCAACTAGCAAGCCAGCACATTGGGTAATTACGGTTGCAACTAATGACGGTGTCTTTAAAAAATTATTCAGCAAAGTGGATGAGATGAAATATCAAGTATTACGAAATAAAGTTTGGTCGATAATTAGACATTGTCCAGATATCCAAGTCTTTACAGAGGAAGAATGGGTCAATTTAGAATAATAATAAAAGTTCGCCTAACAAGGTCGTTATAAGGCTTTTCCAACATTTATGGCATGAAAATTCTAATAAGTCTATTAATTGGTACCGTATACATTTTTGGGGCACTTCTCAGTTTAATTTTCGTTGGTAAAATCTTAGAACAAATTAAAAAGAAAATAGAATGGCTCTCTGGTGAAATATTTCAGTGGATCTTTTTTGTAATTTTGTATGTATTATGTATTGGTCTAATGACCTTATTTGTTGCTTCATTAACAAAATACTTTCAACTACCATCTAGATATTTCGGCATTGGAATGATAATAGGAATGTTTTTATATATCCCTTTTTCAAGATGGACAAAGCTATATTCTAAATAATAAATTCAAGCCCTATAACCCGCGCATTAAGCGGACAGGCCTCGCCTATTCTCTGCCTCCCTTGGTTTTAAAACTCATCTTTCGTTAGTTGCTAATTGAAGAGTAATGCGTGTGCAGTTTATACGAAGACCGTTAGCACTACCTAATCCGATAAAGTCACTTGTTACTTTTTGTGGTATTGTATATAATACCACATGAATATTCATCAAATTGTATTAGATACCAATATTATTTATTCGGCACTTCGGTCAAGAAGAGGGGCTTCATATCGCTTGCTATCTTTGTTGGATTCACCCAAATTTGAATTCAATTTGTCGGTCCCTCTGGTTATTGAATATGAAGATATATTGCTAAGAAAGATTCACACATTAAATTTTAATGAATCTCAAATTGATCAATTTTTAGATTATTTGTGTCTGGTTGGAAACTGGCATGAAGTCTATTTTTTGTGGCGACCAATTTTAAAGGATCCTGAAGATGATATGATCCTTGAATTAGCGGTGAGAGCCAATTGTGAATACATTGTAACGTACAACAAAGCTGATTTTAAAGGTGTTGATAAATTTGACATCAAGCTGGCAACTGCAAAAGAATTTCTGCAAATCATACAGGAGTTACCATGAGTACATTAAGCGTTCGATTACCTGAATCATTACATAAAAAAATAAAAGAACTCGCTGAACAAGAAGGCGTTTCCATGAATCAGTTTATCACCCTGGCCGTATCCGAGAAAATGTCAGCCTTACTAACGATAGATTATCTCAAGGAACGAGCAAAAAAAGCCAGCAAGCAGAAGTTCAAAAATATTATGGAGCAGGTTCCTGATGTGGAACCAGAAGAATATGACAAATTATAATCCGGTAGGCTAAGCAACTGTTTCAACGTGGATTTGGTCGCTGTTTATCGGTTCAAAATTTGTAGGCTTAAAGAAAGTTTGAGTTTCAATTAGATTACCAATCAATAAGGGCAAGCCGTTTAAACCGCAGGCCGTTACAAGTCAATATTCCAAATTCTTTCCAGATTCTTCTTGTATTATTAAGCCATGAAAATTTTAGTCATAGAAGATGAAAAACAGCTTCTGAAGAGCATTGAAGAGTCTCTTGAAAAGGAGCACTATATCGTAGAGACAGCCTCAGATTATCCATCTGCGGTAGAGAAAGTATTTGTATATGAATACGACTGCATTTTGCTTGATATCATGCTTCCTCACGGGAATGGGTTACAGTTGCTTGAGAAACTGAAAGATGCCGGAAAAAGTGAAAATGTCATCATCATATCCGCAAAGGATTCGCTGGATGACAAACTAAACGGCCTTGAATTAGGCGCGGACGATTACCTGACAAAACCCTTTCATCTTGCTGAGTTGAATGCAAGGGTTAAAGCCGTACTCCGCCGAAATACACTGGATGGAAAATCGACCATCGACTATGGAAATGTGAGCCTGGATCCGGATGATCGGATTGTCAAGATAAACCAACAAGAAGTCTCATTAAACCGCAAAGAGTTCGACATCCTCAAATATTTTCTGATCAATAAAAAACGGCTTATCACCCGAACCGGACTTGCAGAGCATGTATGGGGTGATCATATCGATCAGGCTGATAACTTTGATTTTATTTACTACCAGATAACAAATCTGAGAAAGAAGCTGGAGGAGGCTGAGTCCAACATCGAGATATCAGCCGTATATGGCGTAGGGTACAAACTGGAGCTGCAATGAAACTTTTAAATCGTTCCTTACAGTATCTTTCGGTTACTATTTTAGTTGTTGTTGGTATTTGGTCAGTGATATTTTATTTCGATTTCAGGGATGAAGTGTATGATATTGTAGATGAAGGCCTGGAAGATCAGTTGGAACTATTAAATGAACATGTACGAGAAGATCCTTCCCTGCTGGAAACGACTACATTTGAAAACGGGATGTTCTCAATTTCTCCAATCACCTACGAAGAGGCACTTATCTATCAGGAAGAGGTTTTTGAAGATGCCCTGATGCCACTTCCCTATGACAATGATCTTGAACAGGTCCGAATGCTCTCGGAGGCATACCTGGTAGACGGGGAGTATTATAAATACCAGGTTATCTCATCAACGGTGGAAGAAGATGATCTGATTGAAAGCCTTTTTTGGTTTATCGTTTGGCTCTACATAGCTCTGATTCTGACCATTATACTAGTTAATAACTGGGCCCTGAAAAATCTTTGGTCTCCGTTTTATAAGGTATTGGATGAACTTAAACAATTTCGCCTTGGAGAGAGTAAAAGCCTCTCGCCTGTGACATCACATACCACGGAATTTCGTGAATTAAAACAAGTGGCCGACGACCTTGTTGAGAGGACAACTCAGGCCTATATATATCAAAAACAGTTTACCGAAAATGCATCGCATGAACTTCAAACACCGATTGCTATCATCAGAAGTAAGCTTGAGTTATTACTTGAAAAAGCAACGCTCAGCGATGATGATGCTGAGACTGTAGGCGAGGTTTTGGATATTACTTCCCGATTGAACCAATTAAATAGATCTCTTTTACTGTTAAGCAGGATTGATAATAAACAGTTTGTAGAAAATGACCACATTTCTGTCAATGATCTTGTCCGGCAAATTATGGATGATCTGGAGGAGATTAGATCATATAAAGATGTTTCCATTCGTATAAAAGAGAATGATTCACTTACTATCTTTGCAGACCCACATCTGGGGAAAATTCTGTTCCAAAATCTACTCACCAATGTCATAGATCATAATAAACCAGGTGGAAGCGCAGAAATTAAAATCTCCAATAATGGATTTAAAATCTGCAACACCTCTGATGCCGATGCATTAGATAAAGAACAGTTGTTCCGGCGATTCTCCAAGAAACAGGAGACAACCACCGGTAATGGATTAGGGCTGGCCATTGTGAAGGCCATTTGCGACCATTATGGTTTTGAAATAGACTATTCCCACGATGAGATGCACTGTTTTCAGATCTTTTTCAACTAATTTGGGATTTACCTCTTCCATTCCAAATTCTTTCTAAAGTTGGGTCTTATGTTCCAAGTGAGATAACAAAAACGCATTGATGATACATCAAGGCAAAAAATTAAATCACAGAATCATGAGATACCTAATAATATCACTAATTTTTTTACTGAGTACATTTACCACAGCATTTGGTCAGGACATCGCACAATCCCAGGTGCCCCAGGCTATTTTAACCTCTTTTTCAGAAGATTTTTCCAATGCCGGTGACGTAGAATGGGAAAAACGAGCAACCTACTACGAAGTGGAATTTGACACCCGATGGGGCAGAGACCACGAAGCCTGGTATGACGAAAATGGCAATATGCTCTATCACAAGGAAGAGATCCCAAACAGAGATCTCCCACAATTGATTGTTGATATTATCAACACAGAGTTTGAAGGGTATAGAGTTGACGATACCGATAAAATCACAGAAGGTGAGGAAGTCCGGTACCTGATTGCCCTTGATGCAGAGAATTCCCACGATATTGACCTTTTGATCCGCGACGATGGAGAGATTATCAGTGAAATTTACGATGATTAACTATTGAATCTCGCCTGGCAAAATCTCAATTAAAAAGGCCCGTATTTCACTGCGGGCTTTTTAAATCCTGCCATAGTCGAGCCAATGGCTTTCCCACCCATTTCAACAATCAATGAACCCCTGAAAAAATATCGAAACATGAAGTCTTTTTGGCGCAAAACCATTCTATTACTGTCTCTGATCATAATAGCATCTGCTGAAGTAAGTTTAGCACAGCAAACACTCCGGGATGTTGACTTTAGCGGGCAGTTCTTTTTCTCTTATGAATATGATGTGTACGACGAATATGAAACCAATGAGTTTGCTATTAAAAGAGGATACATCACTTTTAAAGATGATCTAAATGAGCAACTTTCTATCCGGTTTACCCAGGATATTACGATCGATCAGCAGGGTGATGGAGCCGGTGACATTGAGCTTCGTCTTAAATATGCGCTTCTCAGCTACTCTATAGAAGACTTCGGGATCTTCACCTCGCCCAATATTGAAGCCGGTGTAGTACATCGGCCATGGATCAATTTTGAACAGGATGTAAACGACTACAGGTCTCAAAAATCGATGATCCTGGATCAAAACAACATTATATCTTCTGCTGATTTTGGAGTGCAATTTGAAACCGGTATTGGCAAAGAACTGGATGATAAACAACAAAAAGGACTGAGTACCAATCCTGCAACATATGGAAGTATTGCACTTGGAGTGTACAATGGCGGAGGTTATTCAAGCCTTGAGCAGAATAATAATAAGGTAGTTGAAGGCAGGGCAACAGTTCGCCCCATGCCTAATCGGATTCCCGGTTTTCAGGCATCCGTATTGGGGGCGTTTGGAAAAGGGAATATACCGGAAAGTCCTGATTTCCATCTGCTTGGTTCTGCATTAACATACGAATCCGAACGGATCAATTTGGTGTTACAGGGATTTCAAAGCAAAGGGGATGCTGCAGGGGACTTCGTGGATTTGAATTCAGGCAAACCGTACCGGCTCGATGGCTGGAGTTCATTTATTGGCGTTCAACCCTTTCAACATCCGGTTCACCTCACCTTTCGATATGATGAACTTTACAACAAAGATTTAAATCACCTGGTGGTAAAACAATGGGTCACAGGGCTAGCCTACGTATTCAATAATCGATCAAAAATAATAGCTGATATAAGCCAAGAGAATCGTATTACTATTTCTGAACAATCAACCTTTACACGATTTGAAGTTGTATTAGAAGTTCGGTTTTGATTGTGACTTCAGTTTCCAAGGTTGCTTCTTTTAAATTTTTCCCCGTTCATTACCTCAAAATCTATACTACAGCCCACAATAGGAATAAGTTTCTGCTCCGGGCACTTATCACCCAAACATATTATTGCAATGAAATTCACGACCGTTCAACTTGGAAATAATAAAATTGAGCTCTTTAACTCGCTGCTTGGCAAAGAAACAGTAAAGGTAAATGGGGAGATCGTCTCTTCCAGGTATTCCTTTTTTGGAGCCGAACATACCTTTACTGTTAATGAAGATGGCCGAGACGTTGATTGCTCCGTTAAGTTTGGGTTTGGGATGAATGGCATTGTCTTTGATCTGTATAAAGGAGGAACTCCGATCATAGAATCCGAGAAAAGCGGTTGCATGGGCATGCTGATGATGTTCGTCATTATTATGATCGTGTTTGTTTTGCTTTCTCTTCTTTTTTAGTGATCTGTAAAAGCTAAAAAAGCCCAGACCTGTCAATCCTTATCCCAGAATCCTATGGTGGTCAATGAATCTACGCGGTAAATGTCACCCTGATTTTACATGCGAATAGACGAGGTAGTAGGAACAACGATATGAACGCCAACTAGTAAGCTCCGCAATAGGCAAGATCCTTCATTTCATTCAGGATGACCCTGGATATATGGAATAGATTTTTTCTTTTATCTATATCCCAACGGGCTTACCCGGGCAAATATATGTGAATCCCCTGAAATTGGAAAAAATCATGATTCACCCTATTGGCACAATAAGGATGAAAATCGTCCATCTAACATCGGTCTATCGGTTCATCGCATTTCAAAATAGTACACAACGAAGATCCACCTGATCTGCGTAATCTGCATTCCATTCCTCGGCTCTATTGACTTATAAAGAAAGTCTGTAACCAAAAAAATTGTATATAAAAATAAAGAAAAATCGCTCCAGTCATCGGTCGTCCGTCCTTCGTCGTCGATCATTCCCCCATCAAAATTAATTCACCCCGTAACAAACTTTTTGAGTTAGCGTAAGTACCTACCGTTGGACATAAAATCAAAACGGTTAAAACAATATGAAAACATTACGCTACTCACTCCCTATAATAATTCTTGCAGGACTCCTTTTCGGCATTACAGCCTGTAACAACAACGATCAGCAAACTGATGAACAAGATGAGGCTGTGGTCATTCCCGTTGAGGTTAGCAGTGTAAGTCGTGGTGATATCTCGGCTTATTACGCCAACACCGCCACCCTCGATGCCGAACAGGAAGCTACCGTGGTTTCCAAGGTGCGTGGCATCATCAATGAGATCTATGTAGAAGAAGGCGATGAAGTAGAAGCCGGACAGATGATCGCCAAGATCGAAGATGAACAATATGAAATTGAGGTTGCCCGTGCAAAAGCCACCCTCGATAGGCTCCAGAATGAATATCAGCGTAATAAAGAATTATTCGAGAAAAACCTGATCGCAGCTGAAACCTACCAGAATTCTCAGTATGAATATGAATCTCAAAAAGCCGCTTTTGATCTGGCACAGCTAAACCTGGAATATACATCCATTAAATCCCCGATCAGTGGAGTAGTTTCCGAGCGATTTGTTAAACGCGGAAATATGATCGGCACCGATCAGCAGGTTTTTCGGGTAACTGATTTTAGTCCGTTGCAGGCGATTTTATATGTTCCGGAACACGAAATGGCTAAGATCAGGAAGAATCAGCGTGCCGAACTTCGTGTAGATGCCATGCCGAATCAAGCGTTTATTGGCCACGTGGAGCGTATCAGTCCTGTTGTGGATTCTCAGACGGGAACTTTTAAAGTGACTGTTTATGTGGATGAGACCAAAGATATGCTCCGGCCGGGAATGTTCGGACGTGTAAAAATCGTGTATGATACCCGGCAGAATACACGCATGATCCCGAAATCTGCGGTAATCTCAGAAGATCTGGCTCAAAGTGTATTTGTGATCCGTGATTCTCTTGCCTTCAAAACACAGATCCAAACCGGCTACAACAATGGGTTGAATGTGGAAGTTATCGGTGGACTTGAAGACGGTGAGACCGTAGTAACTATTGGCCAAGGAAGCCTGCAAGACAGCACCAAAGTAAATATTATCAACCTGTAAGCGGGTCTACCAATGAAAATTATTGAGCTTTCTATACGCCGAAAAGTCACCATTGCCATGTTTACGGTGGGAGTTTTACTTTTCGGTATCGTTTCCCTTTCCCGGCTGAACGTAAATTTACTTCCTGAACTGAGTTATCCCACACTCACCATCCGAACTGAATTTCAGGGAGCTGCTCCTATTGAAATTGAAAACCTGATCACCAAACCGGTGGAAGAAGCTGTCGGTGTGGTAAAAGGAGTACAGCAGGTACGTTCTATTTCCCGTGCCGGTCAGTCTGATGTGGTCCTCGAATTTGCCTGGGGAACCGATATGAACATTGCTAACCTCGATGTAATGTCGAAACTGGATGCCGTTCAGCTCCCGCTAGAAGCTGAGAAACCGGTCACCCTTCGTTTCGATCCTACCCTCGATCCCATAATGCGCTATGCTTTGTATTATGATGATCAGGCTCAACAGCAGGATGCCGGGGATGATGCTTCGGTGAATTACATCGCTTATCAGGATCTTTCAAGTCCTGATGCCATTTCCAGATTAAAGGGACTTCGGGTTCTGGCGGATGAACAGCTCAAAAAGAGCCTGGAATCATCTCTTGGAGTTGCTTCCGTTAAAGTTAGTGGTGGACTGGAAGAAGAGATACAGGTAAATATCGATCAGCGGCGGCTTTCTTATCTGAACATTCCAATTGAAAATGTGACCCAGATCTTAAGTGCCGAAAACGTCAATCTTTCCGGCGGGCGATTGGAAGAAGGTTCTCAACAATATCTGGTACGAACACTGAATGAATTCAAATCCGTTGATCAGATACGGGATGTGGTGATTGCACGCAACGGTGAAAATACGATCTACCTCAAAGATGTTGCGAACATAGAACAATCGTACAAAGAACGGGAGACCATTACCCGACTCAATGGTTCTGAAGCGGTAGAGATCGCCATTTATAAAGAAGGTGATGCCAATACAGTGGCTACTGCTGAAGCTGTGGATGAACGAATGACCCAGATCCGTGATATACTCCCTCCTGAAATGAAATTAGAGAAGGTCTATGATCAATCGGTTTTTATTGCTTCAGCCGTAAATGAAGTGAAAAATGCGGGTATCATTGGAGGTATTCTGGCGGTTATCGTGCTGTATCTGTTCTTAAGAAATTTCTGGACTACCGTTATCATCTCAGTTTCCATACCGGTTTCCATCATCGCTACTTTTAACCTGATGTATGGGAATGATATCTCCCTCAATATCATGTCACTGGGTGGAATTGCACTCGGTATCGGGATGCTGGTTGATAATTCCATTGTGGTACTGGAGAACATTGCCCGGCATAAAGAGATGGGGAAAGGAATCATTGAATCGGCCCGGGAGGGAGCGGGTGAAGTGGGGATGGCGGTTGTCGCCTCTACCCTCACCACCATCGCGGTATTCTTTCCACTGGTTTTTGTGCAGGGAATTGCCGGACAGCTTTTCCGCGATCAGGCATTGACGGTAACCTTTTCACTGCTGGCTTCCCTTGTTGTTGCGCTCACTTTGATCCCCATGATGTCTTCCATCACCCGTTCAAAAAATGACCTTGACCCTTTAGAACTGAAAGAGCCAAAAACAAAGTTTGGGCGTGGACTACGAGCAACCCGAATGTTCCTGTTCTATACCATTCCAACAGCCATCACCAAAGGATTCAGGTTTATTGTAAAATGGATATCCAGGATTGTCAAAACCCTGTTTTCTCCCTTTGTATATGTATTCGACAGAAGTTATCGGGTAGTTGAGAAAGTTTATGCAGGGATGCTCCGATGGTCGCTCGACCATAAATTCACCGTACTTGCTTCAGCAATTTTGATCTTTGCCGGTTCCCTTGCTCTCGTTCCAAGAATTGGGGTTGAACTGATCCCACAACTTTCACAGGGAGAATTTTCTGTGGAATTTAAACTTCCTCCCGGAACACCTATCGAGAAGACAGATGCGGCCTTGCATTCTGTACAAGCCTCAGCAAGAGATAAAGATAATATTCAAACCACTTTTGCTGTGGCGGGAACCGGAAACCGAATGGATGCCAATCCCGATGAGGGTGGTGAGAATTGGGGTGAAATGAACGTAACACTGGCCTCGGGTTCTTCTGCCTATGAAGAAGAGATCACCATGGATCAACTCCGCGGTTCACTGAGCCAAATTCCCGGATTGCAGTACAAATTCGAACGACCTTCCCTCTTTTCATTCAGCACCCCGATCGAAATAGAGATCAGCGGTTTTGATCTGGACAAACTGAAAGAAGCAGGTGATGCAGTAGCCCGAAAGCTTTCTTCCAACAATCGCTTTGCTGATGTAAAAAGCACGATGGAAACCGGAAGTCCCGAAGTACAGATCATATTCGATCGCGATAAAGCAGCTTCCCTCGGATTACAGGTTCATGATGTAGCTGACCTAATTGTAAGCAATATTAGAGGTGATGTAGCCACCCGGTATTCCTGGAGAGATCGAAAAATTGATGTACTGGTTCGTGCCCGTGAAACGGACCGCTCCTCCATTGATGAGATCCAAAACCTGATCGTAAATCCCAACAGCGAACGGCCCATTCCCCTGAGTGCGATCGCACAAGTTCAGATCGCTAACGGCCCCGGTGAAATTCGCCGAGTTGCTCAGCAACGTGTGGCTGTTGTATCGGCCAACCTCAATTATGGAGATCTCGGTGAAGCTGCTGAAGAAGTTGAACTTGCCCTTGCAGATGTGACTTTGCCTACCGGAATTTTTGCACAGATAGCCGGCCAGAATGAGGAGATGTCGGAGTCATTCCGCTCACTGATGTTTGCTCTTGCCTTAGCTGTATTTTTGGTTTATCTGGTGATGGCTTCCCAGTTCGAATCACTGCTTCACCCTTTTATCATCTTGTTTACCATTCCACTGGCACTGGTTGGAGCCATACTCGCTCTTTACCTGACGGGGACCACCATCAGCGTGGTCGTGTTTATCGGGTTGATATTGCTCATCGGTATCGTGGTGAATAACGCCATCATCCTGATCGACATCATCAATCAAATGCGCATGAAGGGCATGGAGAAACTTGAGGCCATCAAAGAAGGTGGGAAATCACGTCTTCGCCCGATCCTGATGACAACGATGACCACTACTCTCGGCCTGCTTCCGCTCGCCATTGGTTTTGGAGATGGAGCCGAACTTCGTGCCCCGATGGGAATCACGGTGATCGGTGGGTTACTCATTTCAACCCTGCTGACGCTTGTGGTAATTCCAGTGATGTATGCCATCCTCGATCGTAAAAATTATTCGGTTCAACCCGAAACTGAAACAGCTTAATTCACAACCATGAATATTACCGAATTATCTCTACGCCGACCGGTAACCACCCTCATGGTTTTTGTGAGTCTGCTGGTTGTGGGCTTGATCGCCACCCGAATGGTTCCCCTGGAATTTATGCCGAATATCACCTTTCCGGGTGCTTTTGTGCAGATCCCGTACCCAAATTCCACCCCTGCTGAAGTCAATGAAAACATAGCGCGCCCCATTGAGGAAGTGATGGCAACGATCAGTGGAATTGAGCAGATCAATTCAAATTCCGGAGAAAACAACGCCGGAGTGATGATCACTTTTAAGCAGGGCAACGATATTGACCTGAAAGCCATCGAAATAAAAGAAAAGATCGAAAGCATTCGCCATCAGCTACCCGATGATTTCGAATATTACCAGATCTTTAAATTCCGTGACGGTGCCAATGCATCCCTTCAGCTTCGCATTTCAAGTAACCGCGATCTTTCCGATGCTTATGAATTGCTGAACCGAAATGTGCAGCAGCGCATTGAACGCATTCCCGGAGTTGGTCAGGTTGATCTGTATGGCGTAGAGAAAAAAGAGATCCGGATCGAGCTGGATCCCGACCGCCTCACCCAATACAATATTGACCTGAACGGTCTCAGTAATACACTCAGGCGGGCTAATTTCTCCGTTTCGGCCGGCAAGATCACGGATTCCGGAATGCGATATATGGTCCGCCCTGTTGGTGACCTCAGTACTACAGATGAGATCGGGAACCTGATCATCACCGAAAATAATATTCGTGTGAAAGACATTGCCCAGGTTACCTACACCTCTCCGAAACGCGATTACGCCCGGCATCTTGACATGAAATATGCTATCGGCCTCGATGTGACTAAAGAATCTACCGCGAATTCTGTTGAGGTGGTCAACAATGTGCTGGCTGAAATTGAGAAGATCAATGAATTGCCTGAAATGCAGGGTATCGAGATCTATGAAATGTTCAATGAAGCAGAAGGAATTCTTAGTTCGCTTCGTGAATTATTCAATGCGGGGATGATCGGGGCTTTACTCTCCATCTTTGTACTGTATATTTTCCTGAGACAAGTCAGCACCACCCTTATTGTAGCCACAGCCGTTCCCTTTTCATTGATCGTAACGCTTGGCTTTTTCTTCTTCCTCGATATCTCCCTCAATATTCTTTCAATGATGGGATTAATGCTTGCCATTGGGATGCTGGTTGATAATGCCGTTGTGGTAACTGAAAACATTCATCGCTATCAGCGAATGGGCCACAGTGCCTGGAAGTCTGCGGTATTTGGTGCGAAGGAAGTTTCTATTGCCGTTACAGCCGGTACCCTAACCTCCATTATTGTTTTTCTTCCCAATGTGGTAAACGAGAGTTTTATTTCTCAGCATATGTATTACATCGGGATGTCTATCATTATCGCCTTGATCGCATCATTGGTCATTTCATTAACAGTAATTCCGCTGCTGGCTTCAAAAATCAAGCCTCCGGAAGAAAGTGATAAGAAAACCATTATTGACAAATTTTCATTGAAGTATGCGGCTGTACTTGAATGGTTTTTAGAGCGAAGAAAAATTTCCGTACTCTTTATCTCTTTGCTGTTTCTGAGCGGTATTATACCGGCCTCATTTATGGCAGTGGACATGTTTCCGCGAGTTGAGGAGCGCCAATTGCGTTTACAATATAATCTTAATGCAGCATATACCCTCGATACGGTCAAAGAATCGGTAGATCGAATAGAGAAATACCTGTATGAAAATCAGGAGAATTTTGAGATCGAATCTGTTTACTCCTATTACACTCCCGATTTTGCAGAGTCTACCCTCAATTTGATTCCGGATGATAATGCCGTAAAATCGGTTACTCAGATCAAAGAAGAGATACAGGAAAATCTCCCGATGATCGCCATTGGCCGACCGGCTTTTGAGTATATCAGCCGTAACAGTGCAGAACAGGTGCGGGTATTTGTGCAGGGCGAATCCATGGAAACACTTGAAGAACTCGCCGAACAAGTGGAATGGAGATTGGGCCAACTCGAAGGTTTTGCTGATGTGCGCTCCGAAGCGGAATCCGGAAGTGATGAGATCCGTCTGACCGTAGATCACGATCGCGCTCGTAATTTTGGGCTGACCTCTTCTGCTGTAGCCCAGATGGTATCCGGTTCTGTCCGCGGGCAAACCGTGCAGCGTATTCGCGGAACCGACGGTGAAATTGATGTGGTACTTGCTTTTCAGGATGTAAACCGACAGACCATAGATGACCTCCGGAATCTCCCCATTGCCATTGGTGAGCAAACCGTGAAGCTGGCTTCTCTTGCTGATTTTGAGCACAGTCAGGGAGCCGGACGTATTTTCCGTGAAAACCGCAGAACCTCCCTCGGCATTGCCATTAACCTCGAAGATATCACTCCTGATGAAGCCCGTGAAGAGATATCGGAAGTGATGAATCAGATCGCTTATCCAACCGGTTATTCCTGGAGCTACGGGAGAAGCTTCGGTATGGGAGATGATGTGGCAACCACCATGTTATTCAATATCTTCATCGCCTTTTTTCTGATCTACCTCATCATGGCTTCTCTGTTTGAATCACTCCTCTACCCCACAAGTGTGTTATCTTGTATCTTTTTTGGTGTGGTTGGAATCTTATGGTTCTTCTTCATTACCGGCACCACCTTCGATCTGATGGCTTTCATCGGTATTCTCATCCTGATGGGAATTGTGGTGAATAACGGTATCGTGATGATCGATCACATCAATCATTTGCGCGGCGAAGGGCTTTCCAGAAGAGAGGCTGTTGTTCAAGGTGGCAGAGACCGAATGCGCCCAATTTTGATGACGGCAGCTACCACGGTTTTAGGGCTGATCCCGCTTTGTATCGGCACTACTCAGATCGGCGGAGACGGACCTCCCTACTTTCCAATGGCCCGGGCCATTGTGGGTGGACTTACCTTTTCTACTGTTGTAACCCTTCTCGTTCTTCCATCCATTTATGTGATACTGGATGATATAAGAATTTGGGGGACACGGATCTTACACGCAGGCAGGTAAAGCCCTCCTTATAAAAAATTGAAGTCGTTTTAGTGTACATATTTGTTTAGTATTGAGTAAACAAAGTATTACTCAAAAAGAAGCTATGTCTCTAAGCTATAACGATAAATCAGATTTTGTTGAAGCCTTTAGTTTAAAGATCGAAGAACTGGGGCATCCGCGTATCTATGGACAAATATTAGGCTGGCTGCTTATCTGTGATCCTCCCCACCAATCCTTTCCCGACCTGATGGAAAATCTGGATATCAGTAAAGCTTCTGTTAGCAATGTAACACGGATGTTACTGGAACGTGGCCTGATTGAAAAAATACGGATCAAAGGCGAACGTCAGATCTACTTTAAGCTGAAAGATGGATCCATCATTGACTTCATGCAGAAGCAGCTTCGGCTTGCTCTCGATCTTGAAGAGATCACCGAAAAGGGATTGAATCTCATAAAATCAGACAGTAATACTGATCCCTCCCGTCTTAAAAAAGCCAATGATTTTCATCGATTTCTTGCCAAACAATCGGAAGATCTTATTCAGAAATACAAAGAAGAAAACGAATACTAATTAGTTTCTCGCACAATTAATGACCGCTAGTACATTAAAATATTGTTAAAGAGAAATCGCCGCTACTTCAAAAAAGAGAATCTGTATTTCATGAAAGCGCTTTTCTGTTCTTTTACCTGAATAATCAGGCTCCCCTATTCCCATTAGCATTGAACTATCAGCTCAGGAAACTATTTCGATCAAGATATGTTTATTTTGTTTACTAATTAGTAAACTTACTGAACCTTAAAATGAAAAGTTAGTCACATTATGACCAAGAGTTATTCAAATGGGAACACAAGAGCGTAAAGAGCGCGAAAGAAAGCAGCGGAGAGATCAAATATTGAACGCTGCCATAGAGCTTATTGGAGAGCAAGGTTTCGAAAGCACGACCATGGATGAAATAGCTGAAAGAGCTGAACTCAGTAAGGGCACGCTTTACCTTTATTACAATGATAAGGCGACTTTGCATCAGGCTATTAAAAAAAGAGGATTGAAGTTTCTGCATGAACGTTTCTTAGAGATCATACAGCAGGATCTGTCAGGTGCAGAACTGGTAAAGGAGATGATGCATACCTTCCTCAACCTCATCACCGAAAACACCACCTTCACCAAAGCCATGATGCTGTTTGAAAACAGCAATGAAAATGATACAGAATCACATCAGGTGGTGGAAGATTGCACTCATCTTGAAAGTGAACTCCTGATGCTTCTCGTTCGCTCAATACAAATAGGAAAACAGGATGGAAGCATTTTAAGCACCATCAACCCAAAAGTATCAGCGGTGATGATCGGATTTCAAATGAGCGGTATGCTTCAGTTCTACTTTTCAGGCTCTCGCAAACAGGCTCAAAAAATATTAGACGAACAACAACTCACCATGTCCGAAATGATGGATCAGTTTCTGAATATACAGTTCAGTTCAACACAGGATCTTACATCATGACCTTTTTTAAATCTCAATCAATCCAAAACATTTTAAATTCTATGAAACGAATTTTTGTACGCCCTTATGCCTACCTCTGGATAGTGGCTCTGTTCTTTAGTCTCGGTTTAACTTCAAATTCTTTAGCCCAGTCGGCTTATGATACTGAAGACATAACCAGCCAGACATTAAACTTAGAGCAGGCTATTCAAATCTCGCTGGCTAACAACACCCAAATGAAACGCTCCCTGCTTTCAGTTCGGGATGCCGACCAGCAGGTGCGTAACGCGTGGAGTAATGTGATGCCTGATATAGCCGCTTCAGCAAACTACACCCGTAACCTTGAGGTGCCGGTAAACTTCATTCCTGCAATCATCTTTGACCCAAATGCTAACCCTGATGAATTGGTGCCGGTTGCTTTTGGAACAGACAATAATTGGCAGGGCGGTTTATCAGTTTCTCAGACACTGTTCAGCGGACAGGCTTTTGTTGGGATCAGCAGTTCGGAATTGTATAAAGCTGCTCAATCTGAAAGTATGCGTGCAACCGCACAAGGCATCGTAACCCAAACCCGGATCACTTACTATCAGGCTTTGGTAGCCAAAGAGCAGCTTCGCCTGGTTCAGGCTCAGATCGATCGCATTGAAAAGAATCTCGATGACACCCGCAAACGTTTCGAGCAGGGTTTCACAGACGATTATGCCATACTTCAGCTGGAAGTTCAGCTTAGCAATCTCAAGCCCCAACTGACTCAGGCCGAATTCGGCATTCAAAATGCACTTCAGGAACTCCTGGACGTGATGGGACTTCCGGTTCAGCTTTCTATTGATATCAAAGGAAATTTAAGTGAATTCAATATCCACACTGAATCCATAGAAACCGAAGAAAATGAGGAGCTGAAAAAGATCGATGGATCTACACCACTGGTAATGGAAAAAGATTCTGTAGCATTACAACGTGCAATGGATCTGCGTGGTGACCTGCGTATGCTGGATATTCAAAAGCAGCTTCAAGGCAAACAACTTGATGCTCAGCGGAGTGCTTATCTGCCCAACATCACTGCTTCGTATAATTTAAACTGGACCGCCTCACAACCCGGAACTCCAGAGTTTTTTGGCAATGATGAATCCCGAGCACGCTCACAAACCATCATGCTTGGAGTTCAGCTTCCGATCTTCCAGGGCTTTAGTCGGGACGCAGCTGTTCAACAAGCAAAGATACAGGTTAAGGACACTGAACTTCAGTTTTTTCAGGCCCGGCAAACGGCTAACAAAGAAATTTTTTCAGCAAAACAAGGCGTTCGGGAAGCTCTTCAAACCAGTGATGCACTACAAAAAGCATTACAACAAGCCGAACGCGGATACGATCGTGCACTTATTCGCTATCAAAACGGTGTGGGTTCACAGCAGGAAGTAACCGATGCCGAACTTCAGCTTCGCCAGGCCGAAATCAATTATGCGCAAATGGTATCCGGATACCTTACGGCCAAAGCACAATACGATCAGGCGATCGGACAGGTGCCTTTTGTACAACAAGACATTCAGCAAATCAAAGAAAATATTGAACTCAAATAACATGAAACTGACTCAAATGAAATCTCAGATCTTAGTACTCTCATTGCTTTTATTTATGACCGGCTGTGGAAATGGCAATGGTGATGAAAATGGCGAAAACGGAACTACCCGTACCACTCCTGTTTATGTGCAAGAATTGGAGCCAACCCATTTTCAGCACTTTATAAATATTCAGGGTGATGTTGAATCCGATAAGACTATCATGATCACCCCAAAAGCAACCGCTACCGTTGAGGAAATCCTGGTGCGAGCCGGTGATGACGTTCAAAAAGGTGATGTACTTGCCAAACTGGATGGTGAAGTTACCCGTACTCAAATTCAGGAAGTAGAAACACAGCTTGAGCTTGCAAAAACGTTATTTGAACGGCAACAGAATCTCCGTGAGCAGAACATAGGTTCTGAGGTAGAATTCCTGCAAAGTAAGACACAGTATGAATCAGCCAAAAATCAGCTGGCAACTCTTACCGAACAGTACGAGAATTACACCATCCGTGCTACAATTTCCGGAACCGTGGACCGCGTAGACTTAAAAGTAGGAGAAACCGTTGGGCCCAATGAGCCGGTATTTCAACTGGCCAATTCAGATGCACTGAAAGTTACGGCGCAAATTTCTGAAGCCTACATTTCCCGCATCGATCAAACTGACAGCGTTAGGATCAGCTTTCCAAGCCTTGATGAAAACATCAGTAAAAGATTAGATGTGGTGAGTAAAGTCATCAATCCTTCTAACCGCACTTTTGGAGTCGAGATCTACATCCCCAATGCAAGCGGGAATATTCGCCCGAACATGATGGCTAAAGTGATGATCAACGATATTTCACTTCAGGATCAGATCGTGGTACCTGCCAACACCGTACAGAAAACCAACGAGGTCAGTTATGTATTCTTAGCTGAAGAAACAGAGGATGGATGGATCGCTTCAAACCGGGAGGTAACCCTTGGCTATAATTACAATAACGATCTGGCAATCACAGGCGGACTTGAGTCCGGAGATCTTCTCATCACCGACGGCTACGCCGACCTGTCTGATGGCGCTGCTATTTCAATACAAGAAAATTAATTGAACCGACGAGAGTAAATAAATGAATTTCAAAGAATTTAAGATTTCAAGCCTGTCGATCAATAACCGGACTACGGTTTATCTGCTGACCGTATTGATCACTATTATAGGTGTTTATTCGTACATCACGCTGCCAAAGGAGTCCTTCCCGGAAGTAGAGATCCCAATCTTTAATGTGGTAACTATTTATGCAGGAGCGTCTCCGGCTGATATTGAGAATGTCATCACCCGCCCTATTGAGCAAGAGCTTAAAGGGATTGATGGGATTGATCAGATCAGCAGTGTTTCGAAGCAGGCCACATCTATTATCACGGTAGAGTTCCTCACCAGTAAAGATAAACTGGTAGCCCAGCAGGAAGTGAATGATGCCGTTGATAAGGCCCGTGCTGAACTTCCCACGCAGCTTACTCAGGAGCCCCAGGTCAATGACTTCAATCTTGACGACCAGCCCATCCTGAACATCAATCTCTCCGGTAATTTTGACCTGGTAGAACTGAAAGAATTTGCCGATGAAATTCAGGATGAGATCGAAAGTCTTTCGGATGTAAACGAAGCCGAGATCGTTGGAGCGCTGGAACGAGAGATACAGGTGAATGTAGATCTGCATAAGATGCAGTCTGTTGGATTAAGCTTTGCTGATATCCGTACCGCCGTCTCAAATAAAAATATGACCGTCTCTGCCGGCCAGTTGGATATGGGTGCTATGGAGCGCTCTGTTCGGGTTGATGGTGAAATTGAACAAGCTTCCGACCTCGAGAACCTAATCATTCAGAATGCCCAGGGTGATGAAGTATATTTAAAAGATATCGCTTCTGTAGAAGATGACTTTGCTGACCGGGAAAGCTATGCAAGCCTGAACGGTGAGCCCGTCATCACCATAAATGTGAAGAAGAAAAGTGGCGGTAACCTGATCGAAACCTCTGAAGCCAGTATGGCCATTGTTCAGGAATTACAGCAAAGCCAATTTCCGGATAATCTGAATATCACGATTACCGGAGATCAGTCTCAGGATACCAAAGACAGTGTTTCGAACCTGTTTAACACAGTTATTCTCGGATTCTTTTTCGTAGTATTGGTACTGATGTTCATTATGGGTGTTCAAAATGCGGTCTTTGTGGGACTGGCGATTCCGCTTTCGTCCCTTATTGCTTTTGCCGTGATGCCCAGTATCGGTTTCTCCATTAACACCGTTGTTCTTTTTGCATTGATCCTGGGGCTGGGAATTGTGGTGGATAACGCCATCGTGATCGTAGAAAACATCTTCCGCCACGTAACCAAAGGCGAGCTCAGTAAAATTGAAGCAGCAAAGAAGGCGGTGGGAGAAATTGCCCTCCCGGTCATAACCGGAACCCTTACCACCCTTGCTCCTTTTGTTCCGCTGCTTTTCTGGGGCGGAATTATCGGAAGGTTTATGATCTACCTCCCCATCACATTGATCCTGACCCTGGTAGCTTCACTTTTCGTAGCACTGGTAATGAATCCTGTTTTTGCGGTTTCATTTATGAATGAAGGGGAAGAAGACATCAAAGAAGAGAAAAAGCACAATAACCGATTCGTATGGATCGCTTCAGCCGTTATACTTGTAATTGCTACCTTTTTCTATCTCACCGGCGGATTATTTGTAGCAAACCTGTTGATGTTTGTGTACCTGTTGTGGCTGTTAGAACGATTTATATTAAAACCACTGATTCGAAAGTTCAACGAATCGGCTCTGCCGAAACTTCAAAGTGTTTATCACGACGCCATTCAATGGATCCTGATAGGACTTCGTCCCTGGTTTGTTTTGGGGGGAACTTTTGTATTCCTGCTCTTCAGTTTTTTCTTGCTTGGGATTGTATCACCAAAAGTGGTTTTCTTTCCCGAAAACGAGCCTAATTTCGTATATGTATATAATGAAATGGCTGCCGGAACCGATCTGGACGAAACCAATCGCGTAAATAAACTGATCGAAGATCGTGTTTATGAAGTGGTTGGAAGAGATAATCCGGCTGTAAAATCCATAATCTCAAACGTAGCCATCGGAGCCAATCCTCCTGGAAGCATCGACCCTACCCCCACCGCCAATCAAAGCAAAGTGAGTGTGGAGTTTGTGGATTATCAAAATCGTGAGGGAGTTTCTACTCAGGAAATTTTGAATCAGATCCGTGATAATGTGCAGGATATTCCCGGCACTACCGTAACCGTTGAAAAAGAGCAAAGTGGTCCGCCAACCGGGAAACCGATCAATATTGAGATCACCGGAGATGAATTTGATGAGCTGATCGCACTAACCGATAGGTTTACCTCTTTTATTCAGGATCAGGATATTGAAGGGATTGAAGAACTTCGCTCTGACCTGCAGGTCAATAACCCCGAGATCATCATTGATATCGACAATGAAAAAGCCAATAGTTACGGCATCAGTAATGTGCAGGTAGGCGGAGCCATTCGTACTGCCCTTTTGGGAGAACCCATTTCAACATTTCGTGAAGACGAGGATGAATATGATGTAACTCTCCGACTGCTGGAGAAAGACCGTTCGAATATCACTGATCTTATGAATATGACCGTTAGCACTCCGACCGGTTATATTCCGATATCTGCTGTTGCAACTCCCCGCCTTGAATCAAGTTATGGCGCCATTAACCGCATCGATCTGAACCGGGTAGTTACGATCTCATCTAATGTGCTTACCGGCTATAATGCGAATGAGATCAATGCAGAAATTCGTGAATCCCTTCAGAACTTTGATGTGCCGCAAGGCTATGAGATCTCCTTAACCGGAGAGCAGGAAGAGCAGGCCGAAACCGGTCAGTTCCTGATGGTAGCTTTATTAGCCGCTGTTGGATTGATCTTCCTCATATTGGTATCACAGTTCAATTCCATTGGAAAACCAATCATTATTATGTCGCAGGTGTTGTTTAGTTTGATCGGTGTGTTCATCGGTTTTGTGACATTTGGGATGGATATTTCTGTGGTGCTAACCGGAATGGGAATCATTGCTGTAGCAGGGATTGTAGTTAAGAATGGAATTATCCTGATCGACTACATCGACATTTTACGGAATGAAGGCGCTGATCTAAAAGAAGCAGTAATCGAAGGCGGAGCCACTCGTTTAAATCCTGTGATCCTGACAGCGGCTTCCACAATTCTTGGGTTGATACCTTTGGCTATTGGATTGAACATCGACTTTTACGGTCTGTTTGCCAGCTTTGAACCTAACTTATATTTCGGTGGAGATAATGCCAGCTTTTGGGGTCCTTTAGCCTGGACCATCATTTATGGATTAGGTTTCGCTACCTTTTTGACGCTGTTCCTGGTTCCATCCATGTACTACATTGGTGTAAATACCAAGATATGGTTCAAGAAAAAAACAAAGGCGTTATCAAACTCAAGTGAATGATGATTTGTTGATTAATAATGGGAACTGGAAAAAAGCTCTCTGAAGTTGTCATCCTTTTAGATGTTACATAATTCGTTCACAAATAGAGACAAATATCAAAGATAAACTATATACCGCTTTGTCATTTCGACCGGAAAGAGTGAACCCCATAAGGGTGAACGAGTGTAGCGGAGAAATCTGCGGGGTTGAATGTAGGAGAAATGCCCTTTTTGACCTCTTTAGATTTCTCAGCTTCATTTCGTTCGTTTTCACTCACTACACTACGTTCGAAATGACAAACAAGGGCTATATTTTTAACCAAACTCAGTTTACTAAGTAAAATACTTATTCAAAAAACTATGATCCCATATTCTGTTTTAGATTTAGCGATAGTTACCGAAGGAAGTAATCCCAGGGAAGCCATTCAACGCAGCCGGAAATTGGCTGTGCATGTGGAAGAATTGGGCTACCATCGATTTTGGATGGCTGAGCATCACAATATGGAACACATTGCCAGTTCGGCCACTTCGGTCTTGCTTGGGCATATGGCTGAAGCCACAGAGAAAATCCGGATCGGTTCGGGTGGAATTATGCTTCCCAACCACTCCCCATATATCATTGCTGAGCAATTTGGAACACTGGCAACCATGTATCCGGGGCGAATTGATCTTGGATTAGGAAGAGCTCCGGGCACCGATCAGGTAACGGCCCATGCCATACGGCCAAACCGAATGCAGGGTGTTCAGGAGTTCCCAAAAAATGTGGCGATGCTTCAGAAATATTTATCAAAAGAAAATACAGATGATAAAGTCCGCGCGTTTCCGGGAGAAGGAACTGATGTGCCGATATGGATCCTGGGTTCAAGTACGGACAGCGCACATTTAGCTGCCGAGCTTGGACTCCCTTACGCATTTGCCAGCCATTTTGCGCCCCAGCAGTTGATGGAGGCCATTCACATTTATCGCAATCGGTTCAAGCCTTCTAAACAATTGGATGAGCCTTATGTAATGGCCGGGATCAATGTTATTGCAGCTGATACTACGGAGCAGGCTGAATATCTGTCAACTTCTACCAAACAGATGTTCGTTGGGGTGATCACAGGGGAGCGAAAGCCTCTGCCTCCACCCGTAGATAACATTAATGAAGTGGTGGCGTTTCAGCATCAAATGGCTTTGAAGCAAATGCTGGCTTATTCTTTTGTAGGAGATAAAGATAAGATCAGCAGTGAGCTGAGTTCTTTTATGGAACAGACCAAAGTAGATGAACTGATGGTGGCTTCGTATATCTATGACCACCATGAACGATTAAAATCACACCGTTTGTTTTCAGAAGTAATGAAAAGCATTTCGGTTACCGTTTAGGAATTTTATTTGTACCCCGAAAAACCAAATCCCGCCGGATGAAACCGGCGGGGTTTTTTATTTGTCGTTCTGAGGTCAAGCCTGTATTCTATCATCAAAATTGATTTCCTATGACTGAAGACATTACCAAACATTCCGAATCATTTAAGATCCGTGCAAGTGAAGTTGATAAGCACGGAAAAGCTACCTTACCTGCGATCTGCTCACTTTTCCAGGAAGTAGCCGGGAATCACGCTCTGAAACTTAATTTTGATATAACCCAATTGCATGAAAAAGGTCTTACCTGGGTTTTGCACCGCATGGATATTAAAATAGAACGCTATCCAGACTGGCGGGAAACTATCACCATAGAAACCTGGCCGGCAGCTGGAGATGCCTTAAGAGCTTATCGGGATTATCAGATCCTGGATGAAGAACAAAATCGAATCGGGGTCTGCCTCAGTTATTGGATGATGATCAATTTAAAAACCCGGCGGCCAACCCGGATGCCAAAGGAGGTATTGGACATGCGTCTTTCTGAAATTGGGCATGTGATGCCGATAAAAACAGACCGACCAAGCCCTTTTGGAGAAGCGGATATCACTAAAAAATTTGTGGTTCGAAAATCAGATCTGGACATGAACGAGCACGTGAATAATGCTCGCCTTATCGAATGTCTGATGGAAACATATGATGAAGATAAAGCCTACCTGATCAAGAATACGGATATCATGTTCATGCAAGAAAGCCTGGCCGGGGATATAATCACCTCAGAGCGTTCCCAACAGTCCGGAACTAATCTTCACCAGCTTAAAAATCAAGATGGAAAGATCCTTGCCCTTGCTGAATTCAAATAAACACTACCTGGCGAATCACTTATCCCACTGAGGGGCAAAATCCGGATCTACCAGTCTGGTTGATTTTTGCAGATCATCGATGGCATAGAAGTCATCATCTTCCAGAGCAAAATCATAGATATCGATATTTTCCTTCAAATGTTCTTCCGTAGATGCTTTTGGAATAGCAGCTACCTGCTCTTGCTCGATCAGCCAGCGAAGTGCTATTTGTGCCGGAGATTTGCCATACTTTTCTCCTAACTTCTTAAGCAGTGGATCGTCCATAACCTGACCCTGAGCCAAGGGAGAATATGCGGTAAATAGCAGATCTTGTTCTGCTGTGTAATCCAGCAGGTCAAACTGACTCAGGAATGGATGGTACTCTACCTGATTACAGAAAATGGGAGCTGCAAGGTCTTCATTAAGTTCCTTTAGCAGTTTAAGCGGAAAATTGGCAACACCAATATTGAGTGCTTTGCCCTGATCGCGAAGTGAAAGAAATGCCTCCATGGTCTTTTCAATATCTACATCAGGATTGGGCCAGTGTATAAGCAGAAGATCGATGTATGGGGTATCGAGTTCACGAAGTGAATTCTCTGCTACCTTAAGTACATCTTCTTTCTCAAGGTGGGTATGCCAGATCTTAGAAGTAAGAAAAATCTCCTCCCGATCAATATGTGATCTTTTGATAGCCTCCCCTACTTCTCTTTCGTTTTTATAACTTTGTGCGGTATCAATGTGTCTATAGCCGAGATTGAGAGCCAACTTGATTGTGTTTTCGCCTTCTCTGCCAATTAATCGGTGTGTTCCAAGTCCTATTTCCGGTACTTCTACACCTTGAATTGTTTTAAACTGCATGATGGGTTTTAAGTGGTATCCTTTTTTAATTATTGGTTGTTAATTGAAATAACTGTTATCACACCAAATGTGTTCATTATTTAACTAATGTCATCTTTCGAGTCATAACACTATTTCCTACCTCAAGTTGGTAGATGTACATGCCGCTTGGTTTATCAGTTGCATCCCAATCAAATTGATGCTGTCCGACTGATAACGTTCCGTCTACAATTACAGCAACAGGCTGCCCCACAATATTGAACACTGAGAGACGAACTTCTTCAGATTCCGGTAAATAAAATGAAATTGTGGTAACAGGGTTGAAAGGATTGGGATAATTTTGGTGAAGTTCAAGCTGACGGGGTTTATCTGTTATTCCTTCTTCATTCTTCTCCACGGAAGCTGAAGGCTTCATTTTAATAACAAATCGCTCATCTTCTCTATATTGGGTTTTTGAAAGACTGCCCTCATTGTTACGGTTAGAATTAGAAGCAGTGAAATTAAGGTCAACCGTAACTGAAAAATCCTTGCGTAAATTATATTCTTTATCCGTTTTTGAATCCACTAGCGTGATCTGTAAGTCAGTGGGGATCTCATCCCATTCAGTAACTGAAAACGTAAACCTGCCACCTTCGCTACTACTCAAATGAATAGGGAGTGTTATCGTCTGCTCAGCTGCGGAAAACATTGTCAATTCATTGTAGAAATCATTTCCCTCTTTAACAGAGAAATTCAGAAAGGATTGATCCGGTAAAAATAATTCTGGATAAGAATTCAGGTCTTTCACACGATCTGTATTCCGAGCTTCAGTAAAATTTACTTTCAGAACTTGATCCTGCGATTGGGTTTTAAGTGTCAGCTCAAAAAGTCCTTTTTCAGATCTATCACTTTCAGAATCATCCCCCACAACAATGCTTTCTTTTAGCTCATCTTTGCTAAGTAAAAGATCTGTATTTGGGAAAGGTGACTCCAGCATTATCCAAAACGGAGATCTAGGCGCAATAAGCATATCCCCATCCAATACCTCAAACTCCAAAGCTCCGGAGCTTCTTTGTTTGATGCCATATATGCTTTCGCTGATAGATAATTCAGGATATTCAGCACGTGCTAATTCGATAAAACTCTGTACTGCTACGGGTTTATCCAGATTATTAAAAACGAGGTTTAAACCTTCAAGACCGTCCACAACTTCATTCTCATTTCCGTCCGTGGCAGATACTGAAAAAGAGAGCCCTTCGGCGGGGGCCGTTTTTTCCATAGAACTTGAAACATGAGTGGTTAGTGTCTCGATCTCTTTATCATCGAAAAATCCAAGCACAACAGTGTTTTCCAATCCGGAACCAGGCATATCATTTATATTCTGAAAACTTCGGCGCCCTTCATTCCAGGTATAAAAAGCTTTTTCTGAAAATGCAGTGTCAAAATCATTGATGCCGGAGAGCGCTTTCCAACCGGAATTATTAACCTGCAAAGCCGCGATACTTTGGTTTATTTGATTTTGTGAAATACCTTCATCAACAGGAGACTGGGCTAATTCTCGAACAGCAATTGTTCTTCGAGAATTCTCATTTTGACTACTTCTAAATTGAGAATACCTGACCTGATGTACAATTTTACCATTAAGGTTCTTAAGTGTTAATATCCCCCCCTCATTGCTCAGTAAACGAGCCTTCAATCCTGAGCTTATCACTTTGATCGTACTATCTGCTCTAAGGGATTCTGAACTGTCTAACCATTTAAGTATTTCATCGGGCATCAGAAGTGCATCTTCACTAAACTCATAGATCAGATTTTTTCCTGACAATGTCCAACCCTTCATGGAAACAGCACTTTCCTCCATATTTTTGATCTCAATAAACCCTGATCTTTCTTTCCCATTCGCTACTCTTGCAATAATAACTTCCGGTTGTTCATTATCTTCAATCACAAGATTATGACTAAGGAAGTCACCAAAATTACCCCGTGAAAGATTTGCAAGGGTAAAAATCCCGGTTTCAAGGCCTTCATAAACATCATCGTCAGTGATCGGGATATTGAAGGTGTAATCAAAGTCACCAACCAGGCCTGTGAAGTTGATCGTTTTTGAGGTAAAGCCTTGAAAATCACCCGGTGTTGCAATACTTCGAAGCGAATCAAATTCAAGATCCACAGATATCCGGGATCCATCATGTTCATAAATAGAAACAGTTAAATCCGCTGAGGAATCATCTTCACTAACTGAAGTGATACTATTCTGAAATTGAATTACCGGAGGGGTCTTTAAATTAAATGAGGTCCCGAATCTGCTAAACGTATTCTTTTCGGTTCCTCGCCAGTTATCCGGTTCTCCAATAAAAGAAAGCAACATATTTCGGGTTCCACTGGCCCCATTTCTAATGTAATACTGCTGATTGGGTTCTTCACCCAGCGTCAGTAAAGTCCCTGAATTTTCTGTAAGACTTGCTGGAATATCTGAACCTGATTCTGTTAGTTCATCCTTAGACCATATTCCCCCTTTACCCCATCCCATTGCAAATATAAATCTATGACCATCTTTTTCTTTCTGATAAGCAAAAAGCCGGTGGGTTTCTCCTTCAAAATCCAGCTCACCATCTTTTGTAAATCTGGGGTCTTCCTCTGTATTTATATGGATATTGGTTCCTGCAGGAATTTCTTCTTCAAAAGTCAGCTTCAGTTCACTGCCATCTAAGGTAGACTCAGTCGAATTCCATAGCCCATTTGAGAAGTAAAGAATTGTACCTCTCTCAACATCGATGAGAGGAATAAAATCGACAGATCGAGTATCGGCATTTGCAGATACAATAACTACATCGCCCGGAAGTAATACAGACTGACTATGAGCCTGAACCCCTGATAAGGCGATCAAAAAGAAAAGGGCGATATGTAGTTTTTCCGAAAGTTTGTTAAATAGTAACTTTTGAGCCATAGGCACCTGTGTTACCTCGATAATTGTTTAATGTAATTAACATATTTTCGGGCACAAAGGCATGTAAAATTTCCTGATTTCTAAAATTCTAATCATCAAGATGAGCTTCCCCTAATAAACCCTCTGAAGATGCCACTGCTACCGATACAGCTGCATCACCGGTTATATTTACCATGGTTCTGAACATATCGAGTATTCGATCTACCCCCAGTATTAATGCAATACCTGCTGTTGGCACTTGTACCGATTCCAAAACGATCACAAGCATGATAATACCCGCTCCAGGCACCCCGGCAGCACCAATTGATGCAGCAGTAGCTGTAATTACAATAGTTATTTGCTGAACCAAGGTAAGATCCATACCCAGTGCCTGAGCAATAAATACGGCTGCAACGGCCTGGTATAAACTTGTTCCATCCATGTTAACAGTAGCCCCGATTGGAAGCACAAAACTTGCTACTTCTTCTTTTACTCCTAAATTTTTCTCTACTCGTTCCATAGTTACCGGAAGCGTAGCAGCACTTGAACTGGTACTGAATCCTAATAACATGGCAGGTTGGATGGCTCGGAAAAAAGTGGATAATTTCATATTGCTCGTTGCCTTGAACAGCGACGCATATACAATAAAGACATGAAGTGTGAGCCCGATCACAACCGCCAGGCAGTACCATCCCAGGGCATAAAGCAATTCAAGAGCTTTACCAAGATCATCCCCTGCCAGATCTATGAGTAGGGATGCCATCAGGGCAAAAACTCCATATGGTGCCGTCAACATGATCAATTCTACGATCCGTATGATCACATCATTAAAAGCGTCGAAGAAACTGGTGAGTGTTTCGGCTTTCTTTCCTCCGATCTGAATGATTCCAATTCCTAACAAAATAGCTACAAATACTACCTGTAACATGTTGGAGTTATCTGAAGCTGCACTGAAAAAGTTTTCGGGTACTATATCCACAAAGAAATCAAGCGGTCCACGTTCCATCACTTCTGCAGCAGTTTCACTACGTTCATCAATATTCTCACTATATGTAGCCTGAAGCTGATCACGGGTTTCAGTTGGCAGCGACTTACCCGGCTGCATGATATTTACCGTAGCGAGGCCAATAGAAATAGCTAACACCGTTGTTATAGCATAAATAGCAACTGTTTTACCCCCCATCCTAGAAAGCTGAGTAGTATCATTCAGGCTGGTTATACCCGTTATCAGTGAAACCAATACCAATGGTATAGCAATAAGCACCAACAGTTTTATAAAAATGGTGCCAATAGGCTTGATATAATCGGTAGTAAACTCATTTAACCCAACAAAATTTGCGACCAGCCCCCAGATCAATCCTAAGATCAAGCCGATTATAATTTGCCAATGTAACTTTCTATACCATTTCATATGCCGATGATTAGAATTAATATCAAACTTATAATTGAGGCTGTTCCAGCCGAGATCCAGTTTACAAAATTGTTGCTAACATACACATTCTCGATTCCAAAAAAAGATGCCTTTGAAAACTTGTTATTCTCATTCTGAAAACGAGCGCCAATGTAAGAATCAATGATACAACCTGAAAATCCGATAAGAGAAATTGCCAGTAAATAAGGCAGGCTTAGTTGTGCACTGAATATCCAAAATATTACCGTTATGAAAACTGACCCAAATAACGCTGCGATAGTTCCCCAAAAGCTAACTCCACCATCTGTTCCGGGCGGAACTTTTTCCCAGGTGGTAAGAAGCCGGGCTTTTCCCTTCAACCTCTTATCTCCTATTTCTGTGGCCCAGGTATCTGCTGTTGAAGCTGAAATAGATGTCACTGCTGCAATCAAAAAAGCTTCCATCCCGGATAAAAACCAAACCACGATCCAGAGTGAAAACCAAAAGCCATTTGCCCAAACCTGCATAGCATTACGCCTGAATTTTTTCTCCAAAAATCCCTCTTTAGTAATAATACGATCTGAAACCAATGAGCCTGATATAAAGAATGCAAGAACTACAGCAGCACCGGTCAATCCCCCTAAACCATAGGCCATGCTTCCAAAAATAGTGGCCGAAGTTGCACCGTCTACAGTAAGCCAGTTAATAATAAACGCGGTTACACAAACCAATGAGGCGAGAAAAATTCCTGTAAGAATTTGTCGGTGGTCCTGTGCGTCTCCAAATAAAATGAAAACAAAAACCAGTGCTATGGCGAAGAAGATATTTACCCAGCGATCGAGCACTTTTTAACTTGACACTGCTTCCGGTTCTTCATCCCGGTCGTGTTTCATGATCGCAAATACAACCAGAATATAACCAGCCATTATGACTATTGGGGAAATGAACAGGGAAATAATGCCGTTTACTTCATTTTCAAGGTACATGGCAGTAAAACCGGAGATGATCAGAAATATAGCGATACCGATCAGTTTATAGTTGAATGCAGAAAAAAACATTGGTTGGTTATCTGCGGTCTTTCCCTTTCGTTTTGCCATGTTGTTTTGTTTAACTTTGATGAAGTTGCAATTGAAACACTGTGCAAAGTTATTTAATTATCCGCTAAACCCAAAAGCACAAAACACCAAATGACTAAGATCGTACTGGCT
The DNA here is from genome assembly GCA_040904925.1 of Gracilimonas sp. Classification (GTDB taxonomy): domain Bacteria; phylum Bacteroidota; class Rhodothermia; order Balneolales; family Balneolaceae; genus Gracilimonas. Next base: position 208,884 of record JBBDSP010000011.1, read on the forward strand.
TCCCAAAGTCCCCGCAGAAAGAAATTACTGGAACAGATCGGAATAACATTTGAAGTACACCCAAGTGATGCCGAAGAAATTAGTCCTCACACCGACCCTGCTCTGTTAGTAGAAGATCTGGCCCTGCTAAAAGCGGGAGATGTAGCCGGGAATCATCCTGAAAGCTTGGTCATTGGAGCCGACACTATTGTGGTTCACCAAGATAAAGTAATTGGGAAGCCTGTCGATGAAAAAGAAGCATTTGAGTTTCTATCGACCTTAAGCAATTCCACTCATGTTGTTTTTACGGGAGTGGCTTTTGTTAAAAGTGATAAAAATGGACACATCACCGAAAAACATACCTTTCACGAACAAACAAAAGTGACCTTCAGTACGTTAGCTAAAGACGATATTCATGCTTATATAAATACCGGCAATCCTTTAGATAAAGCAGGTGCCTATGGAATTCAGGATGATCTTGGAGCTTTATTTGTAGAAAAGATCAATGGTGACTACTACAATGTGGTAGGTTTTCCTCTTAATCGGTTTTACCGGGAGCTTAAATTATTTATGCCTGAAGTGAACTTAATTCCTCACAATCAATGATTTATAAAAAACTACTTATTGGTATCTTTGCTGTGCTGATGTTCAGTACCCATATTTTGGGGCAAAATAACAGAGAGTTTCAGCTTGCAGTGCAGCTTATGCAGCAACAGGAATATGCAGAGGCTCTTCCCATCCTTCAGGAACTGAATGAAAATAATCCTGAAAACTACCCTATAGCCGACCGGCTTATTGATTGCTTCATTCAGCTTAAACAGTATGATGAAGCACTAACTGTAGCGGAACAATTTTCGGATAATAACGAGAATACCGGTCAGGCCAATATCAAAATTGGGGAACTATATCATTACAAAGGAGATAAAGATAAAGCTTTCAAGATCTGGGAGTCTAATCTTGAATCAAATCAAGGTGAACTTCAGTTGTATATAAATACGGCCCGGACTATGAACAGCCGGAGAGAGTATCTTGCTGCTGTTGATGTGTATAAACAGGCTCGTGTTGAGTTTCAGAATGACCGGATCTTTTTTGGTGATATTGCCAATGCCTATATGCAGGCCGGTGAATACGAACTTGCCATCGATGAGTGGCTTGCACTGCTGGAGGATTCCCCCGGACAGACATCTTTCATACAACGCAGCTTGCTGAGGTATAATGATCCGATTTTGTATGACATCACCATCATCGAGATTGACGAGCGGCTTGCGAATATGTCGGCCTCAAATCCAAACTACCAAACATTTTATCAGTTTCAGATCTGGCTTCTTCAGGAAAACAAATTGTATCGGCGGGCTCTTGCCACAGCCAAGGAGTTTGAAGAACGATCTGATTCCTTCAACTATTCTCTCTTTAATCTTGGAAGGCAGCTGGTTAACAATAATGAATTTGAGTTAGCTGAAGAAGCATTTAAATACTACACAGACAATGCTTACGGTGAAGTTAAATGGCGGGGACTTGAAGAACTTTCAAATGCATACTCGAGCTGGGCAAAATACATTGACGATTATAATCTCGACTTCAGCAACAGAAGAGATAGCCTGTACCGGCTTGCCACCGTTATGCTCGACTCCATTGAAACTGAAACAAATAGCTACAGTCGTATACAAAATGTACAGCTTAAACGTGCTGAACTGAGTCTTGACCACGTATTTGATCTTGATAAGGCTGAATCTGCTCTTGCTAAATTAAAATCTACGCGAGGATCAGAGGATTCCCCCGAAGTTCCATACATAGAAGGGAGAATTTACCTTGCTAAAAAAGAGTATGCTCAGGCACGGATCAGTTTGACGCGCGCAAATAAAAGAGCTGAAATTGGGGAAGTGGCCGAGCGGTCGCGTTACTTTCTTGCCCTCACCGATTTTTATTCAGGTGATTATGAGTTTGCAGGTATCCAGCTTAAATCACTTGGGCGGAATAATACTTCCTACTATGCCAATGATGCTCTGGAACTACGGCTTTGGCTGCAAGAGGGAAGCTCGGTTGACACAACCGGTGCAAACCTCTCCAGGTTTGCTGAGGCTGTTTTTAAAGATAACACCGGGCAAACTCAAGAAAGTGCTCAGCTATTCCTTGATATGATCAATGACCCTTCTATTTATACGTTAAAAGATGATGCCATCTTATTTTATGTACAATCTCTCCACCCGGAGCCTACTGAAAAACTGATTCAATTGAGTAACTATCTCTCTCAAGCCAATAATTCGCCCATTAAAGAACAGCTAATGTGGGAACAAGCCAAACTCGCAGAACAGATCGATCTTAGCGAAAAAAATAGAAACCTCCCTTCAGTAACAGCACGTGATATCTATGAAGAACTGATCCTTTCATTTCCACAAGGATTTTATGCACCTTATGCACGTGAGCGTTTAACCAATTTATCGAATCAAAATTCCTGATATGTTCAAAAGATCTTTCACAATCATTTTATTTCTGCTGGCACCTGTTTTAGTTATTCAGGCTCAGCAGCATGTGCTCATTTCCATGGATGGCTCTCAGACAAATCATCTTAAAGCATATGGAGTGATCTTTAATCACATTATTGACGGGCATGAAGCACAGTGGCTTTTAAATTATAAAGGGGGAAGTTTCCTTGCCGAAGTTGAAAATGACATCCTGCGAAAAAGTCGTTTGCGGAATGTCAGCCTGCAAACCATGAGTGCCTCTGAAGCCCGTCAACTGGTTGCGGAAGTTGAAAGTAACAGCAGTAACACGGCCGTAGTAAACCTTGAAAAGGCTCCAAAGATCGCCGTTTATACCCCCGACCAGGCTCTTCCCTGGGATGACGCTGTAACCCTTGCCCTTACCTACGCCGAAGTTGAATATGACAAAATATGGGATGTGGAAGTACTGGAGGGAAAACTGGATGAATATGACTGGCTTCACCTTCACCATGAAGATTTCACCGGACAGTATGGGAAATTCTGGGCCAGCTATCGAAATATGCCATGGTACATTGCTCAGGTCAAACAAATGGAGGGTATGGCAGCTGAGCTTGGCTATTCTTCGGTAAGTGAACAGAAAAAAGCCGTAGCGCGTACCATAAAAAGGTATGTCGGTAATGGCGGATTTCTATTCGCCATGTGTTCCGGAACCGATACTTTTGATGTAGCTCTTGCCGCTGAAGGAGTGGATATTGCCCCGGAACAATTTGACGGAGATCCTGCCGACCCCAATGCCCAGGAAAAACTGGATTATAGTAAAACCTTCGCTTTTGAGGATTTTGCCGTCAAACTAAATCCCAGTGAGTACGAGCACGCCGATATTGATGTGCCCGAAAGCCTGAATGAAGTTGATCAGTCTCTCGACTTCTTTACCCTTTTTGAATTTTCGGCAAAATGGGATCCCGTGCCAACTATGCTGACTCAAAATCACGTGAGCAGCGTCAGAGGTTTTTATGGCCAGACTACTGCTTTCCAAAAAGACAAAGTGAAATCCTCAGTTGTTGTCTTAGGAGAATCTCCGGGACGTGAACAGGTTAAATATCTGCACGGTAATTATGGAAATGGAACCTTCACCTTCTATGCCGGACACGATCCTGAAGATTATACGCACCGCGTGAATGATCCCCCCACCGATCTCGAACTTCACCCCAACAGTCCCGGCTACCGGCTGATACTGAATAATATCCTCTTCCCCGCCGCCAAAAAAGAGAAGAAAAAAACGTAGGTAATGTTAAATGGGTGAATTTTAAATGTTAAATTTCGCCTCATTTAACATTTAAAACTTATCATTTAAAATTATAATGAAGCCAAGCCGGAAGTTTGAAGATCTTGTTGAACTCGTAGCAATTCTCAGAAAGGAATGTCCGTGGGATAGAAAACAAACGCACGAATCCATTAAAGACAATCTCATCGAAGAGGTTTATGAAGCCATTGAAGCCCTCGATGATCAGGATTATGGAGAGTTTAAAAAAGAGCTGGGAGATCTTCTGTTGCATGTAGTATTCCATTCCCGAATGGCGACCGAGACCGAGACTTTTGATATTGGTGACGTGATCTACACCCTGATGGAAAAACTGATACGTCGTCACCCACATGTTTTTGGGGATACGGTTGTAGATGGTGAAACACAGGTTTCTGAAAACTGGGAAAACATCAAACTTAAAGAAGGAAAGAAATCTACTTTGGATGGATTGCCAGCTCGGCTTCCGGCCCTCATCCGTGCACAACGCATGCAGGAAAAAGCCGCCAACGTAGGCTTCGACTGGCCCGAATGGAAACTAGCCTGGGAAAAACTGGATGAGGAACTCGCAGAATTTCGGGAAGCCCTGGAAAATGAAGACCCGGAAAAGCTGGCAGATGAATTTGGGGATGTCCTGTTCTCTCTGGTAAATGTAAGTCGCTATTTTGAGTTGAATGCCGAGAACAGCCTTCGTAAAACCAATACCAAATTTGAGCACCGGTTCCGATACATCGAAGAGAAATTAAAAGAGCAAGATAAGACGCTTAAAGATTCTACCTTAGAAGAAATGGATAAGTTCTGGAATGAAGCCAAATCCAAATCATAGGCTGACTATCTGATTGGTAAAATGAACTTCATATTATCTTCAAACTATCTGATTTTATTGGAATGGTTTAATACTTTTTCACTTAAAATTGTGCGCCGTTTTTAGTATATTCGATGCCCTTCTCAAAAAGAGAACTGGAAAAATTTGTACCAACTTTAAACGCATTGGAAGTGAAATTCGTTAACGGCGTTAAGTTGGCTCTTATCGAGTAATTTATCTTTAACACAAAATTTGGAGTAACAATGTCAGAAGGCATTCACACAGGCTTTGACGAGCAACAATATCCTCACATTAACAGAGGCCTTGACGGTATCGTAGCTTTTTCAACAACCAAGAGTTTTATAGATGGTCAGAAAGGTGAACTTATCTATTCGGGCTACCTGATCGATACCCTGGCAGAAAATGCGACTTTCGAAGAAGTTTGCTTCTTGTTATGGAACGACCGGCTTCCAAATGCCGAAGAACTCGAGAGTCTTAAGAAATTATTGATAGAGAATCGTGAACTTCCTCAGCCGATTCTGGATTACATTAACGCTACGGATAAAGATGCAGAGCCAATGGCCGTTCTCAGAACAGCTGTTTCCATGCTGGCTGACTTTGACGATACCAAAGGAAAATATGATGACATTCTTTTTGAAGGTCAGGCCATTGCCATTACTGCGAAGATCCCAAATATCATAGCAGCCTTCGACCGTGTAAGACATGGCAAGGAAGTAGTAGCACCTCTTAAAGAAGGAAGCACTGCTTTTAATTTCCTTTATATGCTGAATGGAGAGAAGCCCGGCGAACAAGCCGAAAAAACCATGGATCTTTGTTTGATCCTGCATGCCGAGCATGGAATGAATGCTTCTACTTTTACAGCTCGTACGATCTGTGCAACACAATCGGATATGTATTCTGCAGTAACCGGAGCTATTGGCGCCCTTAAAGGTCCATTGCACGGCGGAGCTAACACAGCTGTTATGAATACCCTACTTGAACTGGACAAAGATCCAGATACAGCCGATGCTGTAGAATTCACCAAGAAGAAATTAGCTAACAAAGAGAAGATCTCCGGTTTTGGTCACCGTGTGTATAAAACCTTTGATCCGAGAGCCCGATTACTTCAAAACATGTCTAAAGATCTTTCTGAAGAAACCGGCCATCAAGAATTGTATGAATGGTCAATGGATATGCTGAACACCATGAAGAGCGAGAAAGATATTGACCCTAATGTGGATTTCTTTTCCGCTACGGTTTATTACTCCATTGGAATTCAGCCTGACCTCTACACTTGTATTTTTACAATGAGCCGTGTTTCCGGCTGGACAGGTCACTTCATGGAACAGGCCGCCAACAATAGATTGATCCGCCCACGCGCCCTTTACGTTGGCGAGAAGCATCTTGACTGGGTGCCTGTTGAAGAACGATAATCGATCATTGATTTCGTTCATTACGCTGAATTGATTCAGCGTTGATTTTTTGATCAGCCCTGATGCTTTGCATCGGGGCTTTTTTATTTCAGATCGTTTTAGACAAGCTCTCTACTCGTTCCAACGCAGGGCGTGTGGAAGGAGTCGGTAGTTCCACTTTCTAAAAACAGATTTCTTCAGGTCCCCAACCAGTAAGGGCGCATGGCCATGCGCTCTTACTGGTTTAAAAGCTAAGTATGATGTCTATTAAAACTACTCATCGAGTTGTTTTACTTAACCACCAGATTTATAATTTCTCACTCGCTCCAATGCTCTGCGTTGGAGCGTTTTTGCAGGGTGAGAATTTCATCAACGAGCTTCCAGTATACGTTCCAACGCACAGAGCGTGTGGAACGAGACTGAAAGGATTACTACTTGACCACCAGATTCACAATTTTACCCGGCACAAAGATCTCTTTTACAAGATTTCCATCAGCCAGATATTTGGCTACGTTCTCTTCTGATTTAGCCAAGCCAAGCACGTACTCTTTGTCTTTGGCTTTGTCGGCATCCACGTAAAGCTCTCCGCGAACTTTTCCATTTACCTGTATCGGATACATGATCTCATCTGCTTTCAAATATTCTTCGTTGAATTCCGGCCAGCCTTCATAGGCCAATGTATTTTCTTCACCAAGCATTCTCCAAAGCTCTTCGGTGATATGCGGTGCAAATGGATTCAGAATCTGCACAAATTCTTTGGCTACAGAAAGTGGGATTTCTTTCCAGTTATTCGCTTCGTTCACGAATATCATCAGCGCTGAAATTCCCGTATTGAAGCGCATTCCTTCAATATCTTCTGTTACTTTTTTAATGGCTTCATGCAGTGGTTTCAGGTGTTCTTTCTGAGGCTCAATATCCTTCACTTTATCAGAGATCTCACCGGAATCTTCATCCACCAATAATCTCCAGGCACGATTCAGGAACCGGTTCACCCCTTCCACACCCTTGGTACTCCACGGCTTCACCTGCTCCAGCGGACCCATGAACATTTCGTACAGTCGCAGAGAATCAGCGCCATACTGAGCAATGATGTTATCAGGATTGATGACATTCCCACGACTCTTCGACATTTTATGAGCACGGGCTTCGATCTTTGTATCAGTTCCCTTAAGTACAAAGTGCTCGCCTTTTTTCTCTACTTTGTCCTCAGCTACCTTTTTACCATCGGGACCTGTGAATTCCATTTCACCCAAGATCATCCCCTGGTTAACCAGTTTCTGAAACGGTTCTTTGGTAGACACCACGCCAATATCATACAACACCTTATGCCAGAATCTCGCGTACAACAAGTGAAGTACCGCATGTTCGGCTCCACCCACATACAGATCTACCGGCATCCAGTATTTTTCATAATCGGGATCAACGGGTCCGCCATCGAACTCAGGACTGATGTAACGCAGGTAATACCAACAAGATCCTGCCCATTGAGGCATGGTGTTGGTTTCGCGCCTGGCCGGTTTTCCGGTTTCAGGGTCTGTTGTATTGATCCAATCTTTGGCGTTTGCTAAAGGTGGCTCACCGTCCCCCGTGGGCTGATATTTATCAACTTCTGGAAGTGTCACCGGTAATTCAGATTCCGGTAGGGCTTTATGCTCGCCATCCACGTGAATGATCGGAAACGGCTCGCCCCAATAACGCTGACGTGAAAACAGCCAGTCACGAAGTTTATAATTCACGGATTTCTTACCCGCTCCTTTTCCTTCCAGCCACAAAATAATCTTCTTCTTAGCATCCTTGATCTTCAAACCGTTCAGAAACTCACTGTTGATAGCAGGGCCTTCTCCGGTGTACGCTTTTCCTTCAAAATCTTCGGGTGGCTCTACGGTACGAATGATCTCCAGATCAAATTTCTCTGCAAATTCCCAGTCACGATCATCCTGACCCGGTACCGCCATAATAGCGCCGGTTCCATAACTCGCCAATACATAGTCGGAGATCCAAATTGGAATCTCTTTTCCATTGGCCGGGTTGATGGCATACGCGCCGGTAAAAACACCGGTTTTCTCTTTGGAAAGTTCTTGCCGCTCCAGATCCGATTTCTTGGCGGCCTCATCTTTATAATTTTCTACTGCTTCTTTTTGCTCATCCGTGCTGATCTTGTCCACTAAATGATGCTCCGGTGCCAAAACCATATAAGTCGCTCCAAAAATGGTATCCGGTCGGGTCGTAAATACTCTCAGCCTTTCGTCATACTCAGCGATCTCGAAATCAATTTCCGCTCCGATGGATTTCCCGATCCAGTTTCGCTGCATTTCCTTTAGCGACTCCGGCCAGTCGAGTTCTTCCAGATCCTGCAATAGTTCTTCAGCATACTCAGTGATCTTAAGCACCCATTGTCGCATAGGCTTGCGGACTACCGGATAGCCGCCAACTTCACTTTTCCCATCAATTACTTCTTCATTAGCAAGCACGGTTCCAAGCTCGGGACACCAATTCACGGCTACTTCGTCTTCATAAGCCAATCCCTTTTTATACAACTGAAGGAAGATCCACTGCGTCCACTTATAGTAATTTGGGTCGGTCGTATTAACTTCGCGATCCCAGTCATAACTGAAACCAATAGCCTGAAGCTGCTCCCGAAATTTGTTTACGTTCTTTTCGGTAGTGATGCGCGGATGTGTTCCGGTTTTAACTGCATACTGCTCAGCCGGTAATCCAAAAGCATCCCAGCCAATCGGGTGCAGTACATTGAATCCCTTCATCCGCTTGTATCGCGCTATGATATCCGTAGCTGTATAGCCTTCCGGGTGACCTACATGAAGTCCAGCCCCACTCGGATACGGAAACATATCCAGCACATAATACTTGGGTTTGGAGGTATCGGTGGGTGTTTCAAAAGTCTTATTTTCGAGCCAGTACTTTTGCCATTTAGACTCGATCTTATCCGGATTGTAGGAATGCATTGATTGTATTTTGGGATTCTGTAATTTCTAGAATCCTAAAGATAAGACAATATGATTAAACCATTGAAATGAGTTTTAGCAAATCAAGATAATCCTTCAATCCCACAAATCAAGGTTCAAAAAACTGGAGCTCTTTTATAACTTTTTCCTATTTGAACCATGATTAGAAGGATTATTGGATTAGCCTGATTTATGCAGCTACTATCGATATTTATTATTGTGAACTCTCTTAAATTCTAAGCTTTTTGCTCCAAAATTTATAAGGAGTCCAATTTCCAAATTATATGCCTCCAGATAATTCATTGCTTGTGCCAGATGAACATCCTCTAACTCCTTAATTGCCTTGAGTTCTACAGCAATTTTATTTTGAATAAGAAAATCTACTCTTCTCGAACCAACAATAACCCCTTTGTAAAACACGTCCATATCAACCTCTCTAGCATACTTAATCTTTTGTAGATTCATCTCAAGAGCCAATGAACGCTGATAAATTAATTCCTGAAATCCATTTCCCAAATCAGCATGGACTTCCATTGCACAGCCAATGATTCGATGCGTTAATTCTTCGTACTTCATACCCCTATTAAATTATATGATTACCTAATCAAGATAATCCTTCAATCCCATAAATCAAGGTTCAAGAACTAAGAGCCTTTTTATCTTTAACTGTTTGAACCGTGATTAGAAGGATTCTTGGATTGGCATGATTTTCACTTCCCCTTCGAAAAAAAATTCACACTCGGCAACCCATCAAAATCTGAGTCTAAAGTCCATAATTCTGCATCGTATTTTAATGTTATGGCATAGATCATGGAATCAGCCATTGGTAATTTGTTTTCAGTATTTATTTGTGCGGCTGTTAGTGCTATTTCCTGATCTACTGAAACCTCTTTCCCATTTGCCATTAAGGCAATCCCATCCAACGCCTTTGATTTCCCTAACTCTCGATTTAATACTTTATATACTTCATAAAAACAGATCGAAGGGACCAACAAGTTTTCATCATCTTCTATGATGGGTTCAAATACATCTGCATATTTATCATCAGTGAAATATTCCAGCCACCCGGAAGAATCAAGTACATTCAAAACCGATCCTCCTCCCTGTTTATAGAAGTATCAATTCCTTTCGCAAATCCCCGCAATGATTTTGCTTCAGGAACCGGAACCACTTCAATTTTTCCATCAATTGGGATCATTCGTACCCGCTGACCTGCTTTTAAGTTCAAAGATTTTCTCACTTTGGCAGGAATAACAACCTGAAATTTTGGAGATATTTTTACGGTTTCCATAAAATTTTACGATTTATTGATCGATAAAATATACGTAAAATTACGATATTAAAATAATCATACCAACCTTTACAATTCCCTCATAGCAGTTCTCCCTGAAATTCCTTTTTATTAGATCGTATTTAAAACCAATTCTTGCCTTATGAAACCCATTGCTACAATTCTACTTTTTTCACTGTTAACGATTTCAGTCTCAGCTCAATCCATTACGGATATGATTATCACCTATCAGGCCGATCATGGAGCTCTTGATCGGAAATATTCGGTTCAGCCCTCGGATGAATATTTCGATCGCTTCGATGAGTTGTATACCGATTGGCTTCAAAAACTGAACGGTTTGAATTTTGATGAGCTTCCCCATTCCCAACAAGTGGATTACCTGTTGTTCAAAAATGATCTTGAACGCTCTGCCTATTTCCTGGATGCCGACCGGGACCGGTTCAATGATATCGCACAATTTCTGCCCGCAATGGATGAGATCATGTCGTTCATTAACGAGCGGAGAATTGGAAATTCCATGGAGGGAAAAGAAGTTGCAGAGTGGTTCAACAGCTGGTATGAAGCGGTTCATACCAAAAGATCAGAACTGGAATCACATGGAGTAATGACCAAACAAGAAGCAGCTTACCTGGGTGATTCGATTGAAGAATTAAAAGATGAAATTGAAGAAGCCTATGAATTCTATTACGGCTACGATCCGGATTTCACCTGGTGGGTGGAGGAACCTTTTAAAAAGCTGAATACCTCGCTTAAAGAATATGGCGAATTTGCTCAAAGTAATTTTGACTCGGAAAAAGAAACGGTGGATGAAAGCGGTATTGTAGGAAATCCCATAGGTGAAGATGAGATCAATCGCAGGTTAAGTTTTGAGATGATCTCCTACACTCCTCAGGAGCTGATCGATATTGCTAACGAGCAGTATGAATGGACTCACAATGAAATGCTCAAAGCTTCCCGTGAGCTTGGCTACGGTGATGACTGGAAGGCAGCTTTGGAATACGTCAAAACCACACATGTTCCTGCCGGAGAACAGCCTCCCCTGGTGAAAGATCTAGCTGAAGAAGCCGTTACTTTCCTTGAAGAACGTGACCTGGTTACCATTCCTGATCTCGCTAATGAAACCTGGCGTATGGTGATGCTGAGTCCCGAGTGGCAGAAATTTGCCCCTTTCTTTTTAGGTGGCGAAACAGTCCGAATCGCCTACCCTACAAACACCATGACTCAAGATGAAAAAATGATGAGCATGCGTGGAAATAATCCTCACTTCTCGAAAGCCGTGGTTCATCATGAACTCATTCCCGGACATCACCTGCAGCAGTTTATGAATCAGCGCTATGAGACACAGCGACGAATGTTCCGCACTCCATTTTGGGGAGAAGGATGGGCACTTTACTGGGAATTTGTACTGTGGGAGAAAGACTTCCCCAATAATCCCGAAGACAAGATCGGAATGCTGTACTGGAGAATGCACCGGGCGGCCCGCATTGTATTCTCCCTGAATTATCATCTCGGCAACTGGACTCCACAGGAATCCATTGATTATTTAGTGGATAAAGTAGGACATGAATATGCGAATGCGGAAGCGGAAGTACGCCGTTCTTTTGAAGGAAATTACGGTCCGCTCTACCAGATCGCCTACATGGTTGGGGCCATGCAGTTTTATTCTCTGCGAATGGAACTGGTGGATTCCAAGCAAATAACCGAGAAAGAATTCCACGATACCATCCTACAAAACAACAGCATTCCCGTTGCTATGGTTAAGGCACTATTGACCGGACAAGATCTTAAACCTGATTTCAGATCTGAATGGAAGTTCGGGGATTATATAGACGGGATGTAGTAAATTCACTTCAACTTTTAAAGTCTTATACATTACTGACTCGCTCCGCACGCTCTGCGTCGGAGCGTTTTTTATTTAATCAGTGCCTCTATCAAATCCACCCCATCCGGGTTCCACCAAATCGGTGGTTTTTGGGCTTTGAATAACGGCTCTGTTTTCAGCCCTTCAATTTGTGCTCCGGTTGTATAAACGGATTGCACCAACTCCCCTAATTTCATTCTTAGCTCTCTGACTTTTTCTACATCCCCTTTCACCCAATTCACCGTAAAATCAGTCTCGGGTATATCTCTCGTTTCCTGGATCAGGAAATCTTGCAGCCAAAGCTGATCTGCATCTAGTGATTTTTTGTAGGCATATTGATATTTCACATCTGGAGTTGGTTTTAGGTGTTGTGGATTTTCTTTCCAATAAGCCTGAACCGCATTCTTCAGTTCGTCTTTGATCTCCCCCAATTCAAAACTAGCAACCACCACAGCTACTGACCGACAGCCTTTTCCGCCATATCGTAGCATAGCCTCAACCAGGTCTTTTTTGGTCTCTTTATTCCAATCACTCAGATAAGCCATGGAAAACTTTGCGGTGCGGATTATATAATTTGCATTATTTTTAGCAGCACTGATCTTAGCGATTTCCTCTTTCACTTCAAGAACAGATTCCTGTGAACCTGCAAAAACCACCTTTTCGGCTTTGAGATCTTTAAATTGATTCAGATCGGTCGAGTATTGTATCACTTGATCCAACCCGGACTTTTTAACTTCTTCCAAAAAAGAAGTCAACAGGTATGGATCTTTGCGGGAAAGCTTACCATAATAATCTGCGCCGGTGAGTATGGTTCCAAGAGCAGTTTGAAATCCCACCAGCGGCAAATTTCCGGCGAGTAGGCAGAGTACTTTCCTCCCGTTCGCATTTTTCTTACTACTTAACCCGGTCCGGTTCACCCACTCTTCGATCTCTCCGTTCTCTATATTATCTCTTAAAACAGAAAGCTGGAACTCAATGTCTTCGCAGCTGAATAATCCTTCTTCAACCGTTCGTTCGATGGCTTTTTGCAGGACTGCATTTTCGGGGGTTAGCCAGCTTTTTACTATGGTTGCTATATTGATCGCTGATTGCACGGATTGCGCTGATTCATTTGGATTATGTGTGTGCAAGGTACGTTTGTTTGAGGTTTCACTGCAAGCCGGAGCTTGGGAACGAGTTCGTGATTATTTAGTTATCACAAGCATCTGGTCCAAGCGAGATGCTTGAACCAGATATCAACATGATAGAGTAATCTGTGCAATCAGCAAGATCAGCGATCCTTAGTCCGCGTCAATCAAAAAATTACACCCTCGTAAATTCCGGGAATTCCATCTCCCCAAGACCTGGAATTTTCCATCTTCGCGCTGAATGCCTTTATCTCCTGTTAAGATAAATGAGCAGGAATAAAGATTTGCCAGATCCATCACCCCGATCAATCCTTCTTCGCCCATTGCTACTTCCTTCATGGGATCTTTTGGGTTTCTTATCGACACTTTCATCCACGGTACACATTCAAACCATAAACTGCCCTGGGCGTATGCCTGAGATAGTAATTCCGTCATTCCGTATTCGGAGCGGATTTGAGATTGGGGGAGTCCGAATCCTTCTGCCAATTCTTGATGTAATTCTTCTTTGGTGATCTCCCTCCGATGTGTTTTCATTCCGCCGGTTTCCAGGATCACAGAATCTTCAGGAAGATGAACCGAATGGTTCTCCAGCATATCTATCAACCCAAAAGCGGCACCGAACAACATTAACTTCTTTCCGGACCTTTTGATCTCCGTGATCGCTTTTTCATCCAGTGGTTTTCCGAGCTCAAGAAACCTACTCAAACCTAACTCTTCCCGCTCGATCAGTGTATTCAACATCCAGATTAGAGAAGACTTCGGGTTGTCACTATATCCCGGCGTATAAGCCCAGACCACATACTCATCCAATTCGTAAAAACACTGCATCCCTTGAATTATGGATCGTCTATAGATCTCAGGATCAGGTACATAATGCCGACTCCTTTCCATCCCCGAAGTTCCACTGCTTTGAAATTCTAAATTTTGAATTTTGAATTTTGAATTCTCTGAAGCAGTAATCACTTCTGCATCTTTGAAGGCTTGTATGGGGAGAAGCGGAATCTCAGATACAGAGGATGGTTTGGGGATTTCCAGAGCATCAACAAATCGTTTATAGATGGGATTGTTTTTCCTTTGAAATTCGAAGATTAGTAGGGCTTTTTCTTCGAAGCTGAGGGGCTCTTTAAAAATGATATCTGAAGTTATCATCTTACCGGAACTGATAGTTTGAATAGCTCATTTGCTGTTAGAATATATACCTGCTCTCTTTCAACATGCAGATCAATGGGATTGATGGATTGCTGAAATTCAATGCTCTGCAACTCTCCCGTATTCGGCTCAAACATTAATTTTTTACTTGAAGCAGTCCAAATTCCGGTTTCGCCGACAAACATAGCTCTTATTTCTTCAGCAGGATAAAATCCCTCATATCTACCATTTGATGCCAGTCGGTGAATAGTTTGGGATGATCGGTCGAGTATGAAAATTTCAGAGGAGCTAACCGCTAATTCATCAACAGATTCAATGTCATTCGAAATGCGAAATTCATCCAATAGATTATAATCCAGATCAAAATGACGAATATAGCGGGCGTTTTCATCCACAAAGTAAACCTCACCCATGTTACTCAGGGCGATCTGTGTAGGATTATATCTCCGGTTCACCCCAAAAGAATCGCGGCCGGAAATACTACTTAAATACTGTCCGCGGCGGTCAAATACCTGAACGCGACGATTATTGAAGTCGGTGATAAAGATCTTGAGTCCGTTGGTGGCATCCACATCTACCGGCTTGCTAAACTGATAATCTCCGGAGCCTTTGCCTCCTATAGTTTCTAATAGCTGACCGTCATGATCCAATTTGAGCAGCCTGTTTTGACCTTGCTCAACCACATAAATAGAGTTTTGTGTAACAGAAATGGAAGTTGCATTATCGAGATCGGAGTAGATCTTTTGGAGAGGCTGGGCAATTAATAAATTTGAATTTATTGCTACAAATAGCAGGATGAAAGCAGAACGTTCAACCCTTTTTGTTCCAACGCAGAGCGTATGGAACAAGGCCGATAATTGGGTTTTCAGAAACAATATCAAAATATCTCTAAAAGAACTCGCTCCACACGCTCTGCGTTGGAGCGAACTTACATCAATGTTCAATATTCGATATTCGCTGTTCAATATTCACCTGTTCAGTGTTTAAGCCCTTTGGCTCCAATATCGCTTCGGTAGTAGGCTTTGTCAAAGTGTATTTTCTTGACTTCAGCATAAGTGGCATTGATGGCAGATTCTAAGGTTTTCCCTGAACCGACAATATTCAACACACGTCCGCCATTCGTATAGATCTTTCCATTTTCTTTTTTTGTCCCGGCATGAAAAACAATAGCACCTTCAATCTCATCCAAGCCGGTGATCTCTTTCCCTTTTTCATAAGACTCAGGATATCCACCGGAAGCCAGAACTACACAACAGCGTACTTCATTATCGAACTGAATGTCCACATCCCCCAGTTTTACCTGGGTAGCAGCCACCGTGATCTCCAGCAGATCCGATTGCAATCTTGGCAAGATCACTTGACATTCCGGATCACCAAAACGACAGTTATACTCTACCACTTTGGGCCCGGCTTCCGTGATCATCAACCCGCAATACAAAAATCCTACGTAGGGGTTTCCTTCTTCCTGCATCCCCGAAATAGTAGGTTCTATGATCTCCTTTTCAACTCGTGCCAAAACTTCATCTGTAACCACAGGAGCGGGTGAATATGCCCCCATGCCGCCTGTATTGAGCCCGGTATCACCTTCCCCAATTCGCTTATGGTCCTGAGCATTCCCGATCACCTTGTATGAACTTCCATCAGAAATGGCAAACACGGAGGCTTCTTCCCCAACCATAAATTCTTCGATCACCAATCGGCTTGCAGCTTCTCTCAGTGATGAACTTGTTTTCAATTCCTCCAAGACTTCCATTGCTTCTTCCTCAGTCTCAGGAATAAAAACACCCTTTCCTCCGGCAAGTCCGTCTGCTTTTAGCACTACCGGATATTTGTTCTGCCTTCTTATATAATCAGCAGCTTCATCAAAATCATCCTGATCAAAAACACGGTAAGCGGCTGTGGGAATGTTATGGCGCTCCATAAACTCCTTGGCAAACTCTTTACTGCCTTCGAGCATAGCGGCCTGCAGCTTGGGTCCAAAGACCGGATGATGCTTGGCTTCCAGGAAATTTGCGATCCCATCAACCAGAGGTTGTTCAGGGCCTACAACAGTGATATCAATTTCATTTTCCTGAATGAATGACCATACCTCATCAAAATCAGAAATAGAAAGTTCTGCATTTTCTCCGATTGAAGCAGTACCTGGATTTCCAGGCGCGATGTATAGCTTTTTAAGCTGAGAAGATTTCTTTAAAGACCATCCCAGTGCATGCTCACGACCTCCACTTCCCAATAAAAGAACGTTGTATTTCATGGCTCAGGCCAGGTCTTCAGCAATCGTGATAATCTCAGAGAAGCTTTCGGCATCAAGACTGGCTCCGCCAATCAGTCCGCCATCAACATCGGGCTGACTTAGCAGCTCTTCGGCATTTGCAGGCTTCATGCTTCCGCCGTATAGAATGTTGATCTGATCAGCTACATCCTGATTATAGATCTCAGAGATCACATTTCGAATATGCTCGTGCATTTCCTGAGCTTGTTCAGGGCTCGCCGTTTCACCGGTTCCTATAGCCCAGATAGGCTCATAGGCGATCACAACATCCAAAGCATCTTTATCGGAAACTTCATGCAGTGCAGCGATCACTTGATTCTTTACCAAGCCAAAATGCTTTTCTGATTTCCGCTGGTCCAAACTTTCTCCTACACAAACAATAGGGGCAAGCTTATGCTCGAGGGCTTTATGTGTGCGTTTGTTCACGGTGGCATCTGTTTCCCCGAAAAATTGGCGACGTTCTGAGTGACCGACGATCACATAGTTACATCCGCTTTCAGCAAGCATACTGCCACTTATCTCGCCGGTAAACGCTCCGTTTTCTTCAAAGTGAAGATTCTGAGCTCCAACTTGTATATCAGTATCGTAAAGGTATTTTACCGCCATCCCAATAGAAACAAAAGGCGGACAAACGAGCACATCCACATTCTCATCAACTTCTGCTTTTTTGGCTTTAAGGCCTTCTAGCAGTTCTGCGGCATCATATGGTCCGCAATTCATTTTCCAGTTACCGGCTATTAATAGTCTTCGCATGGTGTGAGTGTGGTTATATGTTAACTTGGTGAGTTTACATCCCTGAATGCCTGATTAAGTCCCTGTATCACATCACTGAATTCGCCCCGCTCATATTTTCTGATCAAGACGCCGTCTTTATCAACTAATACACGGGTTGGAACCTGTACAACATTAAATTTTTGAATGATCTGTTGTACATCAAAAGTACCTAATTGGGCTACAGACCATGTCTTTCTTCTTTCATTGAAAAATGCATTTACAGTTACTTCACTTTGATCCAGCGGGATCGTAAATATCTTCAACCCATAGTTTTTGTAGATCTCATTGATTATCAACGTACGGTCGTAATCATTTTGATATTCATAATTGGCCAGCGGGGAGATCTCAAGGATATAGGTATCACCTTTTAATACTTCATTATTGATCGTGTCGCCCTCCATTGTCACAAAAGAAAATTCCGGGGCCGTAACTCCCGGTGCAAGGTAATTGAGATCATAACGAATGCGGCGGGTCCATTTCTTAGATGAGGACTTTTCGGAGTAATTTTGTTCATAAGTATCCAGTAACGCCTTTGCTTCTCTCACTTTTGAACTGTCAAAATACATCTGGATCTTATCCCTGTTAATAAACTCCCGAATATCTTCATTAGTCGTGATCTGAGCTAAGGAATCTAAATAACTTGAAGCGGCCTCAAACCCTTTGGTCTGGGCGATATAGGGCTTACCATAATTTATTGCAACAGAAACCATATAATCTGCAGGCAAAGCCTCATCAATACGGTTCAACATTTCCTCCCGGTCCCAGCTGCTCAACAACTCCGCTGACTTTTCAGCAGCCATGAGTGAAGCCATCGTATTTTCATGAGCTTCGTATACCTGCCAGTAGAGATCGGTCCATTTTTTAACTTCATCCAATATCATCGAATCCGGAATAGCTCCGCCCCGAACGAATGCTCCTACCCGCTGGAAATTCCGATCAACTCTTTCGAGTGTTTGCATTGCACGGTGCTCGCGTGAATCCAGAGTGAGTGTTTCCCTGACATTCGGGAGTTCTGCATTTACGATCAGCGTATCGTTATCTGCAAGAATAACTCTGATATTACTAAGATCAACATCATTTCTGTTAAGGGTCATCCGGTAATAGCCTTTTTCAGGAAAGGTAAATTTCCCGGTAAAAAAGCCGCTTGTATCCGTTCTGGTTTGAAAAAGAGTATCAATAGGAGCGTTAGCCGAATCCTGATCAACGATCATAACCCGGATTCCAGAATAATCTCTGCTGGTGTCTATGGAATCCGATACTGTGATGGCACCTTCAACAAATGTCTGGGGTTTCTTGGGCTCATTAGAACAAGCTGTTGCCAGTATTAATGCAGCAAGTACTACTAAAAGTGTAGAGTTTTTCATTTTACCTAAAGACTGTTTTCAGTCGTTTAATTTTTCTGTAATTAGATCTTTTACCAACTTTGGATTTGCTTTGCCTTTGGAAGCTTTCATTGCCTGCCCTACAAAAAATCCGATCAACTGTTTCTTTCCTTCCTGATAACGTCTCACTTCGTCAGGATTGTCTTTTATAATTTTCTCAACAATGGGGTCAAGGAAACCGGAATCTGAAACCTGTATCAGGTTCATTTCTTTTGCCAACACTTCCGGTTCATTATCCTCTTTAAGCATTGCATTGAATATCTCCTGCATAGCCGAAGAGTTGATCTTGTCCTCTTCCTTCAACTTAACTAATTCCGAAATTCTTTTTGCTGAAATTGAGAAATCTCTGATATCTATACTTAATTCATTCAAAACCCTCAGCACTTCACTCAAAACAATGTTTGATGCTGACTTTGGGTTTCCAAGATGCTCCACGACTTCCTCATAATAATCGGCAAGATATCGACTATCCGTGATCGTGATCGCGTCATCAACACTCATTCCATAGTCGTTCATAAAACGTTCGCGACGAACATCAGCGAGCTCAGGAAGATCTTCCCGGATTTCATTTAGCAGTGCTTCGGTTACGTGGATAGGCGGCAGATCAGGCTCCGGAAAATACCGGTAGTCGTGCGCTTCTTCCTTAGAACGCATGGCCCTACTTTGCATTTTTGTAGTATCCCAAAGACGGGTCTGTTGTACCACTTCCCCACCATCCTCTATGAGATCGATCTGGCGATAAATTTCATAGTGAATGGCCCGTTCTACATTCCTGAACGAGTTCATGTTCTTAAGCTCAGTACGGGTACCAAGTTCCTTTTGCCCTCGGGGACGAACGGAAACATTCGCATCACACCTTAGACTTCCCTCCTCCATATTTCCATCACAAATCTCCAGATACTGCACGATCTGTTTGATCTTGGAAAGATAAGCGTACGCTTCTTCCGGAGTTCTGAGGTCGGGTTCCGAAACAATTTCAATAAGCGGAGTACCGGCACGGTTCAGGTCAACCAGTGTATTATATGGATCCTGATCATGAATAGATTTACCGGCATCTTCCTCCATGTGAATCCGGTTGACACCGATCCTTTTGTCATAGTCCTCCAGAGAAATATCCAAAAAGCCATCATAACAGATGGGAGTGTCAAACTGTGAAATTTGATATCCTTTAGGTAGATCCGGATAAAAATAATTTTTTCGGGCAAAGATGGATTTTTCAGCTACGTCACAATTGGTAGCCAGTCCCATTTTTATGATATATCGAACCAAATTTTCATTCACCACCGGCAAGGTTCCGGGATGACCCAGGCAAAGAGGAGTGACTTGTGAATTTGGAGCTCCACCATATTCCGGTTTTACTGCGGCAAAAGCTTTAGTCTCGGTAAGTAACTGGGCATGAACTTCGAGGCCAATTACCGCCTCGTATTTCTCGTGGGCAATAGTGCTCATTAAGATGTATTTCTATCAAGATTTTTCAGAGCCTGAAAGATATTAAAGTTGTGTGACAGTTTGGAATGTTAATTTGTTTGAGTTTAGATGTTTTTAAAGCATCCCACTCGTGCATTCAGACCATTTCAAAGTAACTATTTTATTCGACCTGACTGAGCATTAGTTTTTCGGTATTGAAATTATTTCATGCGTCTCATGGTTTTAGAGACAATCTATAACTATATATCTCATTATGAAAACTTCACTGCTTACCGTTTTAATTGCTCTTATTTCCATTTCTCTCTTTGCACAAGATTATGCCATAGAGCAGCTTGAGAATTCGCCCCGCCATCATGAGTGGGTAACTATTGAATCCAATGACCGGACACTGCACAATTTTGTTGTTTATCCGGAAACCTCAGAACCTGCCCCGGTTGTCATTGTTATTCACGAAAATCGTGGTTTAAACGACTGGGCTCGCAGCTTTGCTGATCAGCTTGCCGGTAAAGGCTTTATAGCGGTTGCTCCGGATCTGATCTCGAATACCGTTGAGGGAATTGAAAAGACCAGTGATTTTGAAAACTCCGATGTAGCCCGCGAGGCTCTATATGATCTTGACCCCGACCATGTGACTACCGACCTGATGAATGTACTTAAATATGCCAAAACTATAAAAGCCGGAGATGGCACTTTTGCTGTAGCAGGATTTTGCTGGGGAGGCTCGCAATCATTTCGTTTTGCAACCAATGCCGGGGATGCTATTGATGCCGCTTTCGTTTTTTATGGAACCGGTCCCGGGAATGCCGAAGTCTATTCCAATATACAGGCTCCGGTTTATGGGTTTTATGGTGAAAATGATGAGCGTGTAAATTCCACTATTTCTGACTCTGAGGCGGCCATGGTAGAGTTTGGTAAGATGTACGATTATGAGATCTACGAAGGTGCCGGTCATGCCTACATGCGCAGCGGAGATGATCCGGAAAAATCTCAGGATGATCCTAATGTTGAGGCCAGAAATCAGTCATGGGAGCGGTTAGTTTCGTTATTGAATGAACTGTAAATAATCCTGACTTAGTTAATGAAATAAGCTAAAAATCTTCCTACCTTTAGAATCTCGATTTGAAAATATCTTATCGGGATTTTTTATGCCCGAGTGGCGGAATTGGTAGACGCGTGCGCTTCAGGTGCGTATGTCTTCGGACGTGGAGGTTCAAGTCCTCTCTCGGGTACTTAGCTCTATAAGACTTTTCTTATAGAGCTATTTTTTTTCTAATAACTCTACCCTGAAAGATCAGAGTGAGACCCTCTTCCCGATTTCCTAAATGTGAAGTTGAACGAAAAGCCGTTTTGGGTATCAAGGATATATTCTGCTTCAAGCTGCTTGATGAGTGTTTTGATCAAGGTAACACCAAGGGTTTGGGAGGAGTCAAAAATGGAAGGGTCCATACCTTTTCCAGTGTCTTTGTACTCTGCATTGATCTGGTCATCCTGTTCGTATACATGAATACTGATCTTACCGCCTTTGGTTTCCTTAAATGCATGCTTAAAGGAATTTGTGATCAGTTCATTCAATAAGAGTCCTAGTGGAATGGCCTGATTTATATTGATACTTTTAGTCTCAAATTTATGATCAATGATGATCTCTTTCTTCTGTGAAGAAAACATCCCTTCAATTCGATCGATCAATGCCAAAGCATATTTATCAAAGGTAACCTCGGTAAAACTATCCGTATTGTAAAGCAATTCGTGTACCCCGGCAATGGAATAGATCCTGTTTTGTGTTTCACTGAGTATTGAATCAAGATCCTCGTTTTCCAATCCTTGTTTTTGCAGCTCTATCAGTCCGGCTATTATGGCCAGATTATTCTTAACCCGGTGGTGAACTTCAGAAAGCAATACTTCCTTTTCTTCTACAGAATTTTCAAGCCGCTTCTGATATTCCTTTTCTTTGGCAATGTCTTCTAAGGTTACCAGCATCTGAGGGTCAGATTTTTTGTCTTCCACGATCCGCCCCACATTTAACCTTAAATAGACCTCACTCCCATCTTTCCGCGTTCGGATCACTTCCTTATTTCTAATATTCCCTTCTTTCAGCCTTTCATTCATCAGGTGGCGGAACTCTTCTTTTGTGGATTCTGTCACATGCGGCAAAAATTGACCGATTACCTCCTCTCTTGACCATCCCATCATTTCTTCTGCTGCTTTATTCCAGAAATCTGTTACAATACCATCCTGATTGATCGTATAAATAGCCATTGGAGACGAATCGATCAGCGCCCGAATTTTTTCGTTTGCATTACGTGCTACTCGCTGAGCAGTATAAGCCGTCTGCATGAAATAAAATAAAACCGAAACCAAAAGACTCAGCATCAAACCCAATCCAAGATTAAAATATAATCCCCAGTTGGCATTTTCATTTTCAAAGATCTGATTGGGATAAATTCTGAACGTCCAGTCACCGGTATTTAGATTTTCTTCTTGAAAGATGATCGTTTTGGTAAATCCAGTCTTGCGCGTGTTTTTTTGATCTATTTCTTCCCCGTAAAAAACAACGCCATTCTCATCTTTCAATTCTATGTTGTATTGTTCTACACCTGCCATAATGGAATTGAATTGAGCTGTAAAATCCATGGCCGCCGTTATTGTCCCCTGGAATTGACCCTCAAAATAGACCGGTGCATCAACCAAAAAAGCATTTGGGCCTTGCACTAATTCCAGCCAGTGCGTTAAGTTAGTGACTGAATCATCCCGTGCCTTTTCCCAATCTGTACGCCGGTAGTCAAGCTCTGAGATATCAAGGCCAATAGCTTTTTCATTTCCCCGCAGCGGTTCTGCTCTGCGAATAACCATATCAGTGTCGATCCATTCAACCAACAGAAAAGAGGGATTTTGTTCTATGATAAGGGAGGCGTCATATTCCCAGTATTCAAAGTAATCTCCGTTAGTTACCTCAAGGCGGCTTTTTAAGTTCTCCAGGGTGTTCACACTTTCTATAACACTTTCCTGGAACTGTTGAGAAAGCAGCTGCCCGGTTTCTGCTACCATTATAGCCTTAGCCTCTTGTATCTTCTGAAAATTCTGATACCATATTAATAAAACTGAAAAGCTCAGTATCAGTCCCACAAACAGAGAAGTAAATAGCCTATATTTTTGTTTTAAATACTTCAAATGGGATAGTTATTTGAAACTTAGTTCTTAAGCTAAGTATGAATATGTTGAGGGAAACAGGCTCAATATCATAAATTGAATATTACGGTAACATTAATTTAAACTCATGAAGAATAAATGATCCCGTGCGCTATCACCTGTTACCTTAAGCGATTCTAAACATGTAAGGTTATTTCACCAACATTAATTTCCCTGTCTCAGCAGTACCCTGTACCAGAATTCTATATAGGTAAACACCGCTTGAAAATTCATTTGCATTCAGCCGGGCCACATACTTTCCCCTTTGTTGGTTTTCATCTACTAAGGTTTGAATCTTTTGCCCGAGTATGTCATATATTTCAAGCCTAACATAAGAATCCTGGGGAATTGTATATGGAATGTTTGTTGTAGCGTTAAACGGATTGGGGTAATTTTGGTTCAATTCAACCACTTTATCTTCTTCCAGTGCTTCTCCTTCAAGTGAAATAATGATAGGACTTGGTAAATTTGAACCATTGTGTGAAATGCGTATTTCCCCGCTTGCCTCCCTTGCATACAGAGGATAATAAGATATGGGGGTCTCCAATTCGGCTCCGGGTTCTATATCCATAAAAACTACTTCTTCATCCAGTGAAAAAGCATATCCACCTGAAGCAACTTCTATCCTTCCAACTAATGGATTCTCTGTATCTATATTTGAGATCGTAAAGGTTTCTTCTAACTTAGTCCCAGCGTTTGTTACCCCAAACTCATACTCTGTTTGGTTAACAGCTACCTGCGATTGTGCTCCCAATAATGCCAAACAGCCTCCGGCAAGCGGCCACCCTTTGTCTGCAAACATCCCACACATAACCGGTCCGGGTGAATGCATCGCAAAAGCATTTTCAATGCTTGGTCTCATTAATGCATTTTCTGTGTTTGAAAAGGTAGCTAAATCCAAGTGAGAATAACTTGAACCGGGATTCCATTCTGCAGGACTATATATAGGCACAGAAAGATTTTGAAACGCAGCCATTCCTTCTTCACCGGTTGCAAAAAGATCCTCATTCATCCCCGTTAGCGCATTATAAAGCTCAGATGAAGAATCTGAATATGCATTTTGATCTGTTAAATACTCACCGAAACCATCGGTATTAAATACATCATAAATAACAGGGTCTCCCTGGTAGGCAAGTGCTGCAGTCTGATTTTCCTCATCTACAGAAAATCCTCCAAAGAAACCCAACCCATGTCCAATTTCATGGAGTACAACCGTTACAAAATCGGTTTGCCCGGACGGTGTATTTGCATCTGTGCCATAATACCAAGAGCCATAGTCTGAATTCATGTTTACAATAATATCATACTGAGGCCCATTTGGTTCTTGTTTCAAATCCGTGCCTAATATTGCACTTGCCTGAGCTATCGAATACCAGGTATTTGGCTCCCCCTCTTGAATCTGAAATAACGTAGTTGGACCGGCACTGCCTAAAGTGCTACCGGGCAAGCCTACCCAGTTCGCACTTACTCTGATCGTAATTTCAGAACTAATATGCGTTTCCCATATACTCAGTGCGTACTCAAAAGCTTCACGGGCCTGTTGCGGCCATGAACTACCATCAGAAATGTAATCCACATCAAAGGTAGCAGACTTCATGTTAGAAGACTTTCTTAACAGATTCTGGTCTGCTCTTTTGTAATAAAAAGCATCTTCATTTGTTGGTTCAAAAATGCAAATATTTTCAAATACATGACTTTCATAAGTTTTCATTTTTGCCATATCCAGCATATCAAAAACTTTCGTTTGAGCCTGAACCTCCAATCCTGCAAAAGTTAATAGCAACAGTAGTAGACTTCTTTTTTTAATAGAACACATATAAAAAATGATAGTATTAATAATTTTTGACTTAGCCCGCCCTCTTGCCTGCTAATATTTTCAACTCCGGTTTAGGAATTTAATTTATCCCAAAGCTCCAGATAATATTTATACAACTCTTTTGCTTCTTCAATGCTAATCAAACTAAAATTAATTTCATTCCTATGCCATAGCTGACCTATTCTCCAAAGGTCAGCATCAATAACTTTAGCTATTCGCGGATATCCACCAACCGATTGTCCATCCTTTATTAGTATTATTGGCGCCCCATCTGAGGGAAGTTGTATGATTCCCGGAACCACCGGAGACGATATCATTTCTCCTTTTCTGATATCCGGTACGAAAGAACTCTCCAAGCGGATTCCCATCCTGTTACTTTGGCTTGTCGGTATAAAATCCGCTGCCAGAAATTCTGTTTGCTGTGCTTCACTTAACCAATCCCATTCAGGCCCTTTGATAATGCGGATAGTCTGACGGGAGGCATAGTGGGGAATCATTTTTTGCGGAACCGTTTTGACCTCAATTAGCTTTTTTGGGGAAGTCCAGCTCAATACATCTCCTTTTGTAAGAGCATGCCCTTCAAATCCCCCAAAGTTTGCCGACAGACAAGTGGAATAGCTCCCCATGATCTTTTCAATTTCCCATTCCCCGGCGATGCCTAAATAGATCCTGCAGCCATTTTTTACCCGACCAATATTCAGTACTTCTCCATGTTGAATCTCGATCGTTTTATTAGGTTGAACCGGACTCCCATTCACATTCATCTCAGCTTCTGCACCTGTAATTCCTATGGTGGCATTAGATTGAAACTTAAATGATCCGCCCTGAAGTGTCAGTTCTAACACAGGGGCTTCTTTGGCATTTCCGACCAGCCAGTTTGCTAACCGGCAGGAATGTTCATCCATCACGCCTGAAACAGGAACTCCATATTTTCTAAAACCAACTCTTCCTAAATCCTGAACAGTGGTTTGAAGCCCTCCATCCAACACTTCGAGTGATCCTTTCATGTAACCTCCCGGTCTGACTGTAATTCTTTAAATTCAGCTTCTGAGATCGCATAAAATTCAACGCGATCCCCCGGGGATACCGGGCACGGAGGCTCTTTGGTGATATCAAAAAAGGAATACGGTGTTCGGCCTATAATCTGCCATCCACCGGGACTTTCCAGCGAATACACTCCCGTCTGATTGCCGGCTATACCCACCGACCCCTTAGGAATTCTTGTTCTAGGATTTGATCTTCTGGGGCACGAAATGGAGTCATTCAATCCCTCCAGGTACAGAAAGCCCGGAATGAACCCCATCATAGCTATCACATACTCCGATGCTTTGTGTTTTTTAATGATCTCTTGCCGATCAAAACCGGTATGTTCTTCCATAGTTTCCCAATCCAGTCCTAATTCATAGCAAACGGGTATCCGGTGTTTTTTCGGGGTTGTTTTTGCAGCTCGAATTCCTTTCAAACCTGATTCTATTTTCTCGGCTTCAGAATCAAGATCTTCAAGCAGTCGGTCAAAGATCAGCGCAATAGAATCGTAGGCAGTAATAATATCGGTGAGGCCGGGGAAGTCAGCATTCTCTAAAAAAGCCGCGGTTTCATGGATAAGCGATAATTTGGAATGATCTCTTGTCGGTTTTATCACAAGGGCCCGTTCCCCTAATATGGAGAGTTCCCAATCAATTCCGTTAATCTGAAGTGATCCTGACATCGTTCTCGATCAAAAAGTCATGGATTTCCTTGGCTAATTCTTCTGCTCCTTCCGTATCGCTGTGCAGACAAAGTGTATCGGCTTCAATAGGAAGATTGAGTCCGTCATGAGTATGAACCACACCATCCAAAAAACCCGCCAGCTGCTTCAGAACATCTTCTTTATTAACAAGCACGGCTCCTTCCAGTTTTCTGGATCGAAGGCTTAGGTCATCTTCATACCTGCGATCTGCAAAAACCTCGCTTCGTACTTTAAGCCCGGCATCGCTTGCCACTTCACTTAAAATGGATTTTGCAGGGGCATAGATCACCATCCCTTCCTGAATCTTTACAATTGCTTTGACCACACCGATGGCTGTCTCTTCGTCCTTTGCAGCAAAATTATACAATGCTCCGTGTGGTTTTACATGATGAAGGGTTCCTCCTAAAGCCTCTGTCATTCCTTTCAGTGCTGAGATCTGGTATAATACAGAGGCTTCCAGTTCTTCTTGTGTCAAATTCATCACCCGCCGGCCAAATCCCTGAAGATCCGGATAAGAGGGATGCGCCCCTATAGCCACCTCATGTTCCAAAGCCAGTTTGATAGTTTTGGAGATGGCTACCGGATCACCGGAATGAAAACCACATGCAATATTGCAGCTGCTTATGTAAGGCATGATCTTGCTATCACGACTTTCATCGTACGTACCGTAGAATTCTCCGATATCACAATTAAGGTCTATTTTTGAAATCATGATCACATAAAGTTAAAGACTGAATTAAGGCTCCTGAATCCAACCAAAAGGGTAACTAAAATTACAATGATTCCCAGTACATTTTGTCGGGTTGAATTTCGATTGGTTCCCAAAAGCATGGGTTTGTTCATGATATACAATAAGAAAACAGCGATTACCGGAAGTGTAATTCCATTGGCTACCTGTGCAAATTCTATAAGTTGAACCGGGTTAAAACTGGTTGCTGAAAAGAAAACTCCCAGTCCAAGAACTGTCATCCACATGATCCGGAATTTGGAGTCCTTAAGCCCGTCATTCCAGCCAAATAATCCCTTTGTAGCATAGGCTGCAGCTAAAGGGGCGGTTGTTGCTGAAGTGATTCCCGCTGCAAACAGTCCGATTCCCATAAATGCCTTTGCCCAACTGCCTAATAGCGGCTCCAGTTGTTTCGCCATGTCTGCTGCACTTTGCACTTCGCCCAGACTTCCATCTGCTGCAGCTGCACTGGTAATGACAATACATATTGAAATAATACCGCCCAAAGTGATGCCAACCGCATTTTCGATCCTCATGTCAGAAAGCTGAGAGAAATGGGAATATCGCTCCTGAACGGTTGAAGCATGCAAAAATAAGTTATAGGGCACAACTGTAGTTCCGATCAATGCTATGACCGTAAGAAATTCATCCGGAGATGCGGTTGGAACAAACAGTCCTTTTAAGACCGCAGTAAGGTCGGGTTGGATGACGATAGCCGTGGTTACAAAAACAATACTCATCAGGCCTACCAAGACGGTCATCACATTCACTATGCGCTTAAAATTACCTGAATAAAGTAACCAGAAGGCCACTGCACCTATCAACAGTGAGGTCATTCTGATCGTAAAACCATTCACCGTTACATCCAATCCCACAAAAAACTCTTCCCAACCTAAGACGGCTCCTGAAATATTCCCGCCTTCATACGCGATATTCCCAATCACTATAGCACTGAACACAAGTATAATTCCTGATATTCTCAATACCGGATTGGTCAGTTGATCTCGAATGGCTTCTCCAAATCCCTTTCGGGTTATGATCCCCAGCCGACCGGTCATTTCCTGTAGTATAATCGTTGCGATCACTGAAAAAAGCAGTGCCCAAAGCAGCATATATCCCGATCGAACGCCGGCAAGTGTACAAACAGTAACCGTGCCCGGACCAATAAAAGCTGCAGCAACTAAGGTACTTGGACCAAAATATTTTTTTAGTGGATTATTCATGATTGAGTATATAGTATGTAACAGCTAAAATCCCAAACTCAAAAAGTTGTTTAATTATTAAAGGTTGTTATGGCTGAATTAAAAACAAAAAAGAATGATGCGAGCATTGAGGCCTACCTCCGTGCCATTGATGATCCACAACGTAAAAAGGATTGCCGGAAAATCCATGAGATGATGCAAGAAGTTACCGGCCACGAGGGCAGCATGTGGGGCGAAAGTATCGTTGGCTATGGAAGCTATCATTACAAATATGAAAGCGGGCGCGAAGGGGATTGGATGCAGGTCGGATTCAGCAACAGGAAGCAAAGTATCTCTGTTTATATCATGTCCGGATTTTCAAAATATGATGCACTTCTTTCAAAACTGGGTAAACATAAAACCGGAAAATCTTGTTTATACATTAATAAACTTGAAGATATTGATGAACAAATTTTGGAAGAAATGATCGGAACATCCGTGGAATATATTCAACAAAAATATGGAAAAGAATAATGGACGGTACCAAAAGAGCAGATATCAGTCCGGGAATAGAAGTTGGGATCGTACTTAAAAAAGATCAGCAAAGCAGAAGAATCACCTATGGAGTTGTTCAGAATATTTTGACCAACAGTGCCACACATCCTCACGGAATAAAAGTACGGCTTACTGACGGTCAGATCGGAAGGGTCAAAGAAATCAAATAAAGAGATGACGCTCGAAGATTTTTCAGAACAAACATTAGAGCTGGGAGATGATTATGAGGGGCGTGTTATTGCCACGCTGATCACTTCTGACTTTAATAAAAAAGACCAACAACCTATACTCTACCTACATGGTTTTAACGATTATTTCTTCCATGCCCACGTTGCAGAAAAATTTCATCAACAGGGGTACAATTTTTTTGCCATCGATCTACGGAAATATGGCAGATCCATTCTTCCCCACCAAACACCGAATTATTGTCGTTCCATTACCGAATATTTTGAAGAAATAAATCGCGCCCTGGAGATCATTGATGAAAATAATGTGATCCTCTTAGGCCACTCCACCGGCGGATTGATAGCCGGGGTATATCTAAATACCGGTATGTATAAAGACCGAATTGACAAGCTCATTCTGAATTCTCCCTTTCTGGAGTTCAATATTAACTTTTGGCAGCGAATGTTTTTACTGCCCTTTGCCGGTCTCGTTTCTTTCTTTTTTCCTTATTCAGCCCGCAAGAAACCTTTCTCACATTTATACGGTGCCAGTATTTCGGATAAAAAGCATGGAGAGTGGTCGTACAATACAGATTGGAAACCGATACAGGGATTTCCTGCTTATTTCAAATGGGTCTATGCCATCAACCGGGCTCAAAAAAAGCTTCATATGGCCTCCAATATCAATATTCCTATTCTGATCCTGCATTCCGATTCTTCAAGTCAGCCTAAAAAATGGAATGAGATCGTTCTTAAAACTGACATGGTGCTGAATATCGATCATATTCAAAAATTTGGGAGAAAATTAGGGAGTGCTGTTACCTTTGCCGAGATACCGGAAGCCATGCATGATGTATTCCTCTCAAAAAAAGAAGTCAGAGAACGAGCCTTTGGTATTATGTTTGACTGGCTGAGATAAATTTATTCTATCTCCATTTTCTTTTATCACTTGCAAAGTCCAGAAAAATGCTTTTATTAGATAAGACAACCATAAGTATCTAAGGGAGGTACAATATGCAGGTAAGTGAAATTCTAAACCGAAAAGGAAGAGATATTTATTCCGTTCAGCCGGATGAAACCGTTTATAACGCCATCGCTAAAATGGCTGAGCTTAATGTGGGAGCTTTACTGGTAATGGAGCAGGAGAGGCTCGCAGGCATCATATCTGAGCGGGATTACAGAAATAAGGTGATACTTCAGGGAAGGACTTCTAAGACCACGGCTGTTAAGGAGATCATGACCGACCAAGTGATTCAGGTTAAACCCAGTGACACCGTTAATCTATGTATGCAGCTGATGACCGAGCATAAGATCCGACACCTCCCAATTGTTAATGAAGAAAAAGTGGTTGGCGTTGTCTCTATTGGTGATCTGGTGAAAACTATTATCGCCAAACAAAAGGTGGAGATCGATTCACTTCGTGATTATATCGGTGGCGGTTATCCCGGGTAGTATATTGCCTTACATCTTGATGACGTAAACGCTACCTTTCCCAAAAAAGGAAATGAACTGTACACTTTGCAACACTGAAACGGAATCTTTTTACTATTACGAAAAAGAAGACCGGCAATATAACCGCTGCCCTAACTGCAAAGCCGTGTTGATGGATATCGATGATTATCCCACTCCCGAGGAAGAAATACACCGGTATTCCAGCCACAATAATGATGTGGAAGATCCCCGCTACCAAAATTTCGTATCTCCCTTGGTTGAAAAGATATCGGCGGGATATGATCCAGATTCCCTTGGCTTGGATTATGGTTCCGGAACCGGACCTGTAATCACAAAGATGCTGAAAGATCGTGGGTATGAACTCAACGTATTTGACCCTTTCTTCGATAATCATCCTGATGTACTGAAATTGAAGTATGATTATATCGTCAGCTGTGAAGTGATCGAACATTTTCACAAACCATATCAGGAATTCGGGAATTTAAAAGAGATGCTCAAAACAAAAGGCGCTCTTTTCCTGAAAACAGACCTCTATACCGATGACCGCAATTTCCACGCCTGGTACTATAAAAGTGATGAAACCCACGTTTTTTTCTATCATCCTGAAACATTTAAGTGGATACAGAATGAATTTGGGTTCAGTGATCTTGAAATAGACGAGAGACACATCACGCTTTCCCTTTAATTTTATTTCTTTCCTAACCTGCTGGCATATAGACAATTACAAAATAATTATGCACATTAGCCTCATTAACTATGGGGCTTTTGCTTTTCTATGGAGTATCGGGTACAAGAGCTTCTCTAACTTAAAATCATTTGCTATGAAGAAACTGTTTTTAGTTTTGGGAGTAGTGTTTTTGGTTCTGCTGTCTGTGATCTCTGCTGCATTGGTCTATATATCCGCAGCTTTACCTGATGTAGGTCCTGCTCCTGATATTGATATCGAACTTACCACCGAACGTATCGACCGCGGTAAACACCTCGCGAATAATGTCATGGTTTGTATGCATTGCCATACGCCCCAGGAAAAAACCAAGTTTGCCCATCCGCTTAAACCGAAAATACTTGGCGCCGGCGGCAATCTTTTTGGGGTAGAAAAAGAAGGACTACCGGGTGACTATTATTCTCCCAACCTCACTCCTGCCAATCTTGGAGACTGGAGCGACGGTGAGATCTACCGTGCTGTTACATCCGGTGTTAGTAAAGACGGAAGAGCATTATTTCCCATCATGCCATGGCCAAATTATGCCACCATGGCTCAAGAGGATATTTATGCCGTGATCGCCTACCTAAGAACACTGAAACCTGTTGAGCATGAAGTTCCGGAATCAGAATCCTATTTTCCTATGAATTTCATCATAAACACCATGCCAACTAAAGCTGAACCCGGGATCGCACCGGTTAAAACAGACCCGGTTTCATGGGGAAAATACCTTGTAACAGCAGCAAGCTGTATGGACTGTCACACCCCAAAAAATAAGGGGGCGAATATACCCGGTATGGATCTGGCTGGTGGATATGAGTTTGGCTTAGAAGATGGCAGCATCGTTCGCACAGCCAATATAACTCCGGACCTTACAACAGGAATAGGAAGCTGGAACGAAGATATGTTTGTGAACCGCTTCAAAGCCTACGCCAATACTGCTTTTATATTCGATGAAATTCCATCCGGCCAATTCAATACCGTCATGCCCTGGAAAGATTATGCACAGATGTCGGATGAAGAACTAAAAGCCATTTTTGCTTATCTCAAAACAGTTGAACCGGTCGAACATCTGGTAACCAGATTTACACCGGTCGAGTAAAAGCAAATCTTTCCAAATTTATACAATCATAAAAGGTTCAGCCATAAAGCCTGACTGAACCTTTTATAATTTACTCCCCAAGTAAATTAAAGCTGCCTGCATAGTAATTCTGATCTAAAACCAAACGGGGTTCATCCACCTCATCAACGTCCAAATTATTTAATGTCGTAGTTGGATTCAGCCTTACCTCCTTTCCGTTAACCGTAACATCAACCGGCATACTGAAACCACTGACAGTATTTACCCAGCGATACATTAACTGCGCGTCACGAAAAGCGTATTCCAGTATAGGAATTCTTGTATCCCGCAGATATTGATCAAAGAAAGGGGTTAGATCCATTTCGAGTTTATCGCTTATATAGTCCTCAACCTCATTCGACGTAACGGTTTGATGATAGAATTCCCGATTCAACCCTCGCAGCGTTTCCCTCCATAGTGAATCATTGTCAACAACTTGTCTCAACGTGTGCAGCAGATTTCCGCCTTTGTTATACATGTCGTTTGAGCCACGCTGATTTACCTCATAAGTCCCGATCAGCGGCCGGTCATTTTGAATACCGAATCGCAATCCCTGAACATATTCATTGGCGGCTACTTCCCCATGATGATAATCCAGATAAAGACTTTCGGAATAATTGGTAAAACCTTCATGAACCCACATATCGGCTACATCGGCATAGGTTATATTATTGGCAAACCACTCGTGGCCGGTTTCGTGAATAATGATGAAGTCAAACTTCATCCCCCAACCTGAACCACTCAGGTCACGTCCTAAATATCCATTTTGATATCCATTTCCATAAGTAACCGAGCTTTGGTGCTCCATGCCCAAATAGGGAGCTTCCACTAGTTTGTATCCGTCTTCATAGAACGGATAGGGGCCGAACCAATGTTCAAAAGCATCCATCATAGGTTTTACCTGTTTGAATTGTTCCCGGGCCTTTTCTTCATTTTCTCGCAATACATAGTAATCTAGATCGAGGGTACCTTTTTCGCCTTCATACTTTTCGCTGAAATGCACATAATCTCCAATATTAATATTCACGCCGTAGTTATTGATCGGATTAGAAACGAACCAATGCCAGGTTTTTGTCCCGTTACCGGCATCATCAACTGCTCTTAATCGTCCGTTAGAAACATCCATCAAAGAATCCGGAGCGGTGATACTGATGAGCATGCTATCCGGCTCATCATAGGGATGATCTTTATTAGGCCACCAGACACTAGCTCCTATTCCCTGGTTTGAAGTTGCCACAAATGGCTTCCCATTACTGTCTTCTGTCCATGTAAATCCACCATCCCAGGGTGGGCGGACTGCTACTTTGGGCTTTCCGGAATAATGTACCGTTAGCTCTCTTACTTCACCGACTTTTTGTTCTTCCTCAAGCTTAACAAAGTAAGCACTTCCTTCCCTTCTAAAATCCAGCTCCCGACCGCTTTGAATGATCCCGGAAATTTCCAGTGGTTCCTGAAGGTCGACCTGCATAGTTTGATATGGTTCCAGAACGATATACTGAATTTCATTACTCCCGGAAATTGAGCTGTCAGAAATATTCACCTTCACGGACAAATGATAATAGCTAAGATCCCACCACGCTCTTTCCTCGGTTACAGTCCCACGCAGTGTATCCTGCAAAGTATATTGACGAGCATGAATTTGATCTGATCCGGCCCAAAAAACCGTGAGTAAAGAAAATAGAAAAATACTGAACGTTTTTGATGCCATATGTTTTGGTATGAACGGAGAGTAAAAACAATCCATGCTAGTTATTTAAGTATATTTTTTTAAGAAGTTAGCTTAGGTCTAATTTTAGAAATATACTTATATTCTGTATATTGAGTTTATAAGAATTAGAGGCAATATATATACATAAAACACCTACTAGACTGAAACGAAAAGCTACATGTTTCATGGTGTTCTCTTCCCTTGCCTTACGGGAAAGTTTCTTTACAAAATCATAATAGTAAATAAATTATAATTTTCGGATCTAATCATGAAAAATCTACTACTATTTGTTACTTCTTTTTTGATGTTCTTGTCTACATATACCTTCGAGGCTGTGGCACAGGATGATGAATCTTCACTTTCGGTAGGTGGTGCTGTACGTTATAATGTACTTCTCACTGATTATGAGGATGGAACAATTGATAACAATGACGCACAATTTACTTGGGATACATGGCGCATTAATGTGAATGCCGAAAATAACGGTGTAAAATTAAACTTTGAATATCGCTTCTATCCCACTTTCAATACTCATTTTGTTAAACAAGGATGGATCGGTTATGACTTTAATGAAAAGGATAATATCCAGATCGGTGTAACACAGGTGCCTTTTGGGAATCTGCAGTATAACTCACATAATTGGTGGTTTCAGGGACCTTACTATGTAGGCCTTGAAGACGATCACGACATGGGTATCAAATATACGCACACAAGCGACAATTGGGATATCATGGCTGCCTATTTCTTTCAGCCTGAACCCGCAGGGCCAGCCGCAGGATCGGGATCATTTGGCTTTGGAGGATCAGGTCGCTATTCATATGACATTGTTCCTGTAACAGAAGTAACAGATGGAAACAATAACGTTACTCGAGAGGCAAGGTCAAATTATGAGCGTAATCAACTGAATCTGAGAGGTACACGAACATTTGAAATCGATAACGGAGATGTGAATGTAGGAGCAAGTGGTCAACTTGGACAGATCTGGAATCAGGCATTGGACGAAAATACTTCCCGCTATGCTTTGGCCGTTCATACCGATATCAATTATGGAAACTGGAATTTTAAAGGTCAGTTTACCAATTATGGAATGGATGCGCAGGATGACAACGGGCAAAGCGTTGATTTTGTATATATGGGAGCCTACGCTTCACCATATCCAGTTGCAACCGAAATGAACATGTACTCAGCCGGTTTGAGTTACAGTTATGATGTGGATTGGGGACCGATCACAAACCTGAATTTCTACAACGATTACACCTACTTCCAGAAAAATATTGACGGGTTCAATGATGCCCATCAACACGTCCTTGGGTTCTTACTCTCTGCCGGTGATGTATATACCTACTTTGATATCGCCCGTGGAAGTAACCACCCATGGCTTACTGAAAGCTTTGGGCAGGGACTAGGGTCAGGCCTGAATGATGCCCGATGGAATACCCGTTTCAATATTAACATTGGATATTACTTCTAAATAAAATTAGCTAGTTATCCCGCCTTTGTGGCGGGATCTCCTTAGTGAACACACCATCTCCTTTGCTAAGGAGATCCCGGCTATTGGTTTGGATGACTTCCTTAAATAACAATCAACGGAATCACTGAGCTCAGTAACCAATTATGGCAACAATCACGGTACAAAATCTTTTCAAGATCTTCGGAAAAAATCCGGAGAAAGCGCTACCCCTCATCGAAGAAGGCAAATCAAAGGATGAGATCCTTGACGAAACCGGTAACACCATTGGTATAAATGATGCCAGCTTCGAAGTAAAAGAAAAAGAGATGTTCGTTATCATGGGGCTATCCGGAAGTGGGAAATCCACGGTTCTTCGATGTCTGAACAGATTGATAGAACCAACCAGGGGAACTATAATGATTGGCGACGAAAACATTACCAAAATTAGTAAAGAACGTCTGCTGGAAATGCGCCGTACCAAAATGTCGATGGTCTTTCAGAATTTTGGATTATTTCCTCACAGAACCGTTGCCAATAATGTGGAATATGGCCTTGAAATCAGCGGTATGGAAAAAGAAGAGCGTCGGAAAAAAGCATACGACGCCCTCGAAAAAGTTGGGCTCAAAGGCTATGAAGAACAAAAGCCAAGTGAACTGAGCGGTGGTATGCAGCAACGGGTTGGACTTGCCCGTGCTCTCGCCAACGATCCCGAGATACTACTTATGGATGAGGCATTTAGTGCACTTGACCCTCTCATTCGTGCCGACATGCAGGATGAGCTTCTAGAACTTCAGGCTGAAGTAAATAAAACTGTTGTCTTTATTACCCATGACCTTGATGAAGCACTTAAGATCGGAGACCGCATCGCCATTATGAAGGATGGATATGTGGTACAGGTCGGAACTCCCGAAGAAATTCTCACCAATCCCGCCGATGATTATGTAAAGGCTTTTGTACAGAATGTAGATCGCACAAAGATCATCACCGCAAATGCCATTATGAGAAAGGCACCGACCATTCAGGTTCCAAAAGATGGTCCTTCTGTAGCCATCCGGAATATGGAAAAAGTGGGTGTGTCCACAACTTATGTAGTGAATGAAAAACGACACCTGAAAGGAATCGTAACGATAGATGATGCTATTTCAGTCAAAGAAAATGACAAAAAAGATCTGGAAGATATCATCATTTCAGATATTGAGGTGGCAGGACCGGATACGCCTATCAATGCCTTACTCACCAAATCCATACAGTCAAAATATCCTATTGCGGTGATCGATGAAGAAAGTAAACTGCTGGGCATCGTTGACCGGGCAACTATTTTAGCTGAACTGAATGAGAACGGATCGAATCAATCTGAAGAACAAGAGAATAAATTTAAACTGAGCAAATAAACGACCATGTTTGATATACCTGTTGGAAGTTTTTTTGAATTTGTAATTAACTGGCTCACGGACAATCTAGGTGGCTTTTTTGATCTGATCACCGTTACTGTTAAAGCCTTTTTAGTGGGAGTGGAAAATATACTGTTATTCCCGCATCCCATTGTCATGATCATATTGCTGGCCGGGCTGGCATGGTATGTATCAGGAAAAGGAGTCGGGATATTTACTGTCATCGGATTTATTGTAATTGAAGGCATGAACATGTGGGACGGCACCATGGAAACCCTTGCACTGATCATAACGGCTGTTTTCATTGCTTTATTGATCGGTATACCCGCCGGAATCTGGGCATCCAAAAGTACAGCTGTTGAAAGTACAGTACGTCCCATCCTCGATTTTATGCAGACCATGCCTGCTTTTGTGTATTTAATTCCGGCCGTTCTGTTTTTTGGATTGGGCGAGGTTCCCGGCATTATTGCCACCCTTATATTTGCCATGCCCCCGGCAGTCCGGCTTACGAACCTTGGGATCCGGCAAGTTCCGGAGGAGATCAAAGAAGCAGCACTGGCATTCGGCTCTGATTCCAAACAGATGCTATTTAAAGTGGAACTCCCTGTCGCACTCCCTACTATTTTGGCGGGTGTAAATCAGACCATAATGCTGGCGCTGTCCATGGTTGTAATTGCCGCATTGATCGGTGCCGGAGGATTGGGGCAACCCGTGGTTACAGGGCTTCAGCAACTGGATATTGGTTTGGGTTTTGAAGGTGGGTTGGCCATCGTGATCCTGGCTGTATTTTTGGATCGTGTGACACAATCACTTGGAACGGCTACACAGTAAAAGATTTTTTGAATATGATGGACAAAGAATACAAACCAAACAAGAACACAAACCAAACAGAGAGAATTATGTTATCCAACAATAAAATAATGAATATGATATCGAAGCTGGGAGTATTTGTCCTGGCTATCGGGCTAATCTCAGGTTGTACTGAACAGCAAAATGAAAAATCCGCTGATCTTGTATATGTTAACTGGGCGGAAGGGATTGCTTACACCAATCTTGCTAAAGTAGTACTTGAAGATAAAATGGGATATGAAGTGGAGATCACTTCTGCCGACGTAGGTCCTGCTTATACTGCTATAGCCCAAGGTGATGCCGATGCTTTTATGGAAACATGGCTACCGGTATTACATGCTGATTACTACGAGCAATTTCAAGATGATATCGTTGATTTAGGTGTTGTCTATGATGGTACACAAAGTGGATTAGTTGTGCCTCAATACGTCGAAATTGACAGTATATCACAACTGAATAGCGTTCGGGATGAATTTGACGGGGAAATTACCGGAATTGATGCCGGAGCCGGAATTATGAAAACTACCAGCAATTTGATCGAAGAATACAATCTTGATTACGAATTGGTACAATCAAGCGGTCCGGCCATGACCTCAGCTCTGCAACGGGCCTATGAAGATGAAGAACCCATTGTTGTAACAGGCTGGAAGCCCCACTGGAAATTCGGTCGTTTTGACCTAAAATTCCTCAAACAAGATGAAGACAAGGAACTCTGGGGAACCGGACAGATCCACATCATGGGTCGTCAGGATTTAGCTATGGATAAGCCTGCACTGGCCAACTTTCTTGCGAACATGGAACTCACCGATCCCGAATTGGCTGACCTTATGGTTGCCATCAATGAGTCGGATGAAGACAACGAAGTTGTTGCCCGTCAGTGGATGATGGACAATGAAGATGTGATCGAAGACTGGATCCCTGCTGATACACAGCAAGCTGAAATGTAAGCCTACAATTATATCAAGTTAATTTTCTAAAGGAAATGCGTTGGCTCGTATTTCCTTTTTTTTATGGATTATCAAAACTGAAACCTGGCCTGCAACCCAATCGAACTTCGTTTATTCCCCTGAACTTCAGCCAGGCCACTGCTTAGAGATTGCGTATCTTCAAAAACCGTGATCCCGTATTTGAACCAGATATCTACGAATTCAGCCGCATCGTATTTTATGGTAACGTAAGCCCGCTGTCCCTGATTATACAACACGGTATTGGAAAGCACATACAACAAATCGCTTTCAAACTGGTACACTCTCGCGGTAAAGCTATCGGTATCAAATAAGCTGATACGGCCATCGATCGTTAGTTTTGGAGAAGGCAGCAACCGCAGATCCTGATAGATCAAAAATCCCGTTTCCTGTACTCCCCCCGCTTCCTGATTTTGCACAAATTCAACTCTTGAACGCAAGCGAACTGTGGGACTCACATAATATTCAAAATTGGCCCGGATGCTAGACCGCTTTTCTTGTCCAACCCGGAGCTCTTCCCTACCCATATCATTAACAACTACATACTCTTCATCCTGAATTTCATTTCTGAGTAAGAGATACACATTCAACCTGGAATTGAAAAATACTTCGGCTAATCCAAGCATATCAAAACCGCCGGTAGCCTGAGTAGTGCCGAATGTAGGTGACGCAAAACGATACTGATCAAAATATCCACTCAGTGTTACTTTTTGATTTAGATCGTGCCTCAGACCTATATAAAATCCTTCCTCATTCTGTGGTGCGGATGAACGCTCTCCAAAACCGCTGGCAAAAAAGGATTGAAAATCCCGCTGATAGTTTCGATAAGAAAGAGCCAGCTCGGTATCATCGCCAACCGGAGCTTCAATTCCGGCAACTCCTCCGTAACCTCCATTTTCACTGCGGGCTAATTCTCCAAATACGAACGCGTTTCTTACAAGTCCCCGGTAATCAATACCAAAAACTGAATTATCTGAGCCTTCAAAATCGAACCGGTTACTGAGGGAGGAACCCTGAGCAATGTAGCTGCTGAATGAATTGTAATACCCGGTTGCGCCGATCAAGCCAATGGGAGTATCCACACGAACGCGCCCGCCATAGGTTTTTTGATCGATATTATTCTTCCGCTCCAGTTCATTTTCGGTTCGATGGAAACCGGCAGAGCTGGGGAATCTTGTGGTATCGCCATTGATCACAGAAGCTGTTCTTGGGCGGTCGGAATAGAAGGCTGTCAGTTCTACCTGTTCCCCATATGAAGCTGCTACTCCCTGAAAGAAATCTGTTTCCTGTGCTGAAGAATATGGTTTAATACCTCGCTCATTTTTACTGATGGTTCCTGTGACTTCCCGCCCTTTCCCAAAAGCTCCTCCTGACCATAGCACCAGCCCCTGTCCAAAACTTACACTGTAATCTCCGATCACCAGGTCATTGAGTTTCCCATTATTTATAAACGCAATATGCCCGGAATTATAGTCAAAACCGGTGTTGCCATTTAGCGTTTCGCCCGGATCTTTTTCTTGAGTAAGGTTAACTGAAAGGTGGTTGGTGGTCATTCTAAGTCGCTGGTAATATTTGATAGGACTGCCCAAATATCCGCCCAGAGAATCAGGCCTTCGATATCCTTCCTGTTGCTCAATATTCTGCTGATATCGTGAAAATACGTCGAATTTACGGTTAGAGAGCCAATATTCAGGCCGCATGAACATATCCCTGAATTGAGCCCCCGTTCCCCCAACAGTCACATATGGCTGTAACCGTCGGTAAGTTGCCGGACCAATACCGCTTACTTCCAATAATTCTTCTTTGGTCTCAAAAGGTTTACTACTCCTATAATCAATTATGGCACGTGCGATTTTAAGGTTTATGCCCGGAATTTGAAGAAAGTCATCAAGTCCACCGCGGTTTATATTTACGGGATTGGACGACAGATCTTCCAGAAATTGAGTTAACTGCTCCCCGGTAAGTCCTGATTCCTCAGAATCAAGCTCTTCAAAAGCTCGCTCAAGTTGTTCCTCTACGGTGGTTGTATCCTGCTGAGCAAAACTTGAAATGGGAATCACTGCCATCACCCCTAAAACAAGGAAAAACGATATGCTTACGAACTTTTTATTCATCAAAAATAGAGCATAAAATCAATGCCGGGGCTGAAACCCAGAAGCTCGTGTTTTTGAACTGCAAAATTTATATCCCAGCGATCCAGTCCGTACCCAAACCCTAACGAATAGCTCAGCGGCTCAGTAGTCACTCCCAGTCGTCCTTTTAGATTTTCAATCACACGGATCTCTAATCCTCCTCTATATGAAAGAGGGAACCGAACATCCTTTACCATATCAAATGCAAATACAGCCAACTCATTTAGTCCGTACGAAAACCCTAGTGCAACTTCCCGGGCTAGGTATTCGTCCATGGTTGCATATTTATATTGGGGCCGGTTCACATTGGTTGCCCTGGCTCCTACCCAAAGA
Source organism: Gracilimonas sp. (assembly GCA_040904925.1). Classification (GTDB taxonomy): domain Bacteria; phylum Bacteroidota; class Rhodothermia; order Balneolales; family Balneolaceae; genus Gracilimonas. Next base: position 250,529 of record JBBDSP010000011.1, read on the forward strand.
TCTCCGGTGATCTCTGCGGCTAATCCAAGGTCCAATCCCAGCGCCTCGCCAGATCCGTAATCTGCCCCAAAAGAAATATGATTGTAGTTGGCCACCGCTCCAAAATGAAGCGACCGCCACTCGTTCTTATATCCCAGACGAATTCGGGTTTCATTAAATAAATTATCTCCATATCGATGAAAGCCAAGTGCACCTACTCCAAATTTTGTAGGGACACTTCCCATAGCTGACATATCTGTGATCTCAGCAAATCCATAATTTCTTAATCCGTAAAAACCCACAGCTTTTCTTTCGCTGTTGATGAGTGCAGGGTTCGAAAAGATAGACCAGTCATAACCGGGAAGTGCAGTGGTAGCTTGCCCCATTCCCAAACCTTCTGCTCCCATTATAAGTTGAGAATAAACTGGAACGCTATTAAGGCCAAGAATAAATATCAAACAAATTTTATAAAAAAGGCGTTGTATTCGTATCATAGCTAGTCATTATAATCATGCCATGGAAAATCTCAGAACAGTAATTAAAGTACTAAAGCCCATTCTATTTTGCGGGATAATTTTTTCCTCTTTGATTTCTTCCCAACTAGAAGCACAGGAATTGAATTGCAGTGTAAATTTAAACACTGACCAGTTGGAAGGTTCATCTTATGATCATCTGCAGGACCTGAAACCGCGCTTGGAAGATTACATCAACGAATATAATTGGACAGAGGAAGATTTCGATCCTGAAGAGCGTATCAACTGTCAGATCCAGATCGTTTTTACCAGCGGTACATCTGATTTTACTTTTTCTGCTGAGACCGTGTTTCAGATTCAACGCCCGATTTATAACACTACTGCCAATTCAACCACGGTATTGTTAAGCGATAACGCCTGGCAGTTTAGTTTTCCAGAAGGTAAAACACTGATCCATGATGAGCTGCAGTTTGATCCCCTCACCGGATTCATCGATTTCTACAGCCTGGTAATGATTGGGTATGATTTTGATACGTTCTCAGAACTAGGTGGGTCTGATTACTTTGTTAGGGCACAGAATATTTTAAGTCTGGCCCAAACCACATCTGCAGTGGGCTGGTCTCGTAATTCCAATAACCGCCGTAACCGAAACATGATGATCACCGACCTGGTTTCCACTACTTACAGGCCATTGAGGGAAGCCTACTATCAGTACCACCGTTTAGGACTGGATCTATTTGTAGAAAATCCTGTTGAGGCTAGACAGAATGTTTTGGATGCTTTGAAAGAAATCCAAAACACAAAAAGACGGTCAACCAGTAATTATCTATTCGACATCTTCTTTGACTCCAAATCTCGTGAGATCGCTTCGATATTTGAGAATGCCGAAACTAATATTAGAATTGAAGCTTACGAGGTATTAAGACAAACAGATCAGGGGCATTTGTCAGAATATGAAAAACTTCAAAACTAATTATGAAAATTAAGACTCAAAAGATCCTTATCTCATTGCTTATAATTATGGTCGTTATTGACCTGGTATATATCTACATGAATACCAATACATTTAACGCTTTGTACGCAGGCTCGAGTTTAGTTTTGTTTGGGATTGCCTGGGATGCTTTGAATAAACTTAAAGTCCGGCAAAAAGAGACTTCATAAAAAGTTTAAATTCAACCTTTACACTTGATTAAATTTGAATAAATGTGGTGATACCAAAGTTCTTCAGAACTAAAACATTTATCTGTCGGTTTTGTATATTAGCGCCCCTAAAAAAGCGGTTCCATAATTGAAATTTTGAAGTAAAAAAATTCAACCCGAATGAAATTTTACGTTTGTATTAAAATGGTGCCTGATGTGAACGCACCTCTCCAAATTAAAGACGGTCAGCTGATTCAGGATGCCGATCGCCAAATACTTAACGCTTATGACGCTTCTGCAGTTGAAGAGGCTCTCGTTCTTAAAGAAAAACACGGCGGTGAAGTGGAAGTCGTTTGCATTGGATCTTCTAAAGCATCCGAAACTATCCGTAAAGCACTGGCAATGGGTGCAGACAAAGCTACACACATTCTAACCTCTGGAGATGAAAATTACGACTCCGGGTCTTATGCCAAAGTGCTTGCCAAATTCTTTGAAGATAAAGAATACGATGTACTTTCATTAGGAAAGCAATCTCAGGATACTGATGCCGGACTGACCGGAAGTATGGTAGCTGAGTTGTTAAATCTGCCTTATGCCACAAATGCTGTGGGACTTGAAGCGGAGGACGGCAAACTCATCGTGAAACGACAGGGCGATACCGGACAGGAAATGATCGAATTACCTACCCCTTGCGCCGTTACCTGCTCTAATGATATGAATGAGCCTCGTATTCCAAACCTAAAAGGAATTATGGCATCTAAGCGAAAACCGATGGAACAAGTGGAGCTTTCCTCTCTTGGTTTAAGTGAAGGTGCTCTCTCTCCAAAAACTACCGTTCTTGGATATGAAGAAAAACCGGAACGTGAAGCCGGTAAGAAATTTGAAGGTGAAGCAGATGAGATAGCCCGCGAAGTAGCACAGCTTTTAGATACCGAAGCAAACGTGATATAATGTTAAGTGTTTGAATTTTAAATGTTAAATGAAGAAGCCGCCCTGCGGCCGGAATCATTTAACATTTAGCACTTATCATTTAAAATTTTTTCAGGAAAACCTTTTTAAACAAGACGAATAAACGAATGAGCACCATACTTACACACATCGCCATTGCAGACGGCAAGATCAAACGTTCATCCTTAGAGGTACTATCGCATTGCAAGCAACTCGCTGACCAAAACGGACATTCCGTCGAAGCTGTTGTAGTAGATGCCAATGCCTCTTCTTTTGTGGAGGGTATTCAGCAATATGGAGCTTCCAAAGTATATGTAGTTGAAGATCCGATCTTCAAGAATCATATGAATACTCCTTTGTTGAAAGCTTTAGTCAACGTGATGGAAACCGCTAATCCTTCTGTGTTTGCATTCGCTTCTACTGAAGGAACTAAAGATATTTTAGGTGCGCTTGCCGCCAATCAGGATGCAGCTGTTTTACCGGATGTTTCTTCTTTTGAATTGATGGATGGCGGCGTAAAAGCCAAGCGGCCGGTGATGGCAGCCAAGATCATTTCCAACACAGAAGCCAAAGGCGACAAAGTACTCGTTTCCGTTCGTTCCGGGTCTTATGACCTGATTGAAAACGAAACTTCCGCTGAGGTGGTCAATATTGATTTCAGCATGGATGATTCTGAGCTGAAAGCAACCCTCAAAGAAATTATCTCCGCGTCCGGTGATACCATCGACCTGAATGAAGCAGAATCTATTGTAGCTGCCGGCCGTGGCGTAAAAGATGAAGAAGGACAAAAACTGATCTCTGAACTGGCTGATGTTTTGAAAGCCGGAATCGGTGCATCCCGTGCGTTGACTGAAGCAGGAGTTTATGATCCAAGTTTACAGATCGGCCAGACCGGGAAAGTGGTTTCTCCTCAGCTTTATATTGCAGTAGGAATTTCAGGAGCCATTCAGCACGTGGCAGGAATGGCAAATTCCAAAGTAATCGTGGCTATCAACAAAGATCCAGATGCTCCGATATTCGAGATCGCAGACTATGGAATTGTTGGAGACTTGTATAAAGTGCTTCCTCCCTTCATCGAAGAACTCAAAAAAATCAAAAATTAATGATTAATGTTTAGTGCTAAATGTTAAATGGCCCGAGTCCCATTTAACATTTAAAATTCAAACATTTAAAATTTCCACTATGGACGAAAAGTTTGATTGTATTGTAATTGGCGGTGGAGTTGCGGGATTGGCTGCAGCTATGACACTCGCACGTAACAACATGAAATTCCTTCTTATTGAACGAGGCGAATTCGCCGGCTCCAAAAATGTATCCGGTGGTGTTTTGTGGGGGAGTGACCTCGCCAAACTCGTTCCAAATTACTGGGAGGAAGAAGACGCTGGCTGGGAGCGATTTATCAACCATCGCCGGCTCACCTTCATGGATGAACAATCGACTTTCTCCCTGGATTTTAAATCTTCTCATTTTAACGAACCACCTTTTTCCGGTGTAGTTGTCCTTCGATCCAAATTTGATAACTGGCTTTCCGGTAAAGTTCAAGAAGCTATTGATGCTTCTGATTATGCTATGGATTCCTTCATCGCCACTAATATTAAAGTAGATGAAGTGCTTATGGAAAATGATAAAGCCGTTGGCATCAAAACAGGTGAGGATGAGTTTCATGCCGATTCTGTGATCATTGCTGAGGGCGTAAATAATTTACTGACTCGGCAAGTTGGTCTTCAGGATAAATACGTTCCTGCCGATCATATGTTAACAGGAATCAAAGAGATCATTCGATTTGATCAGGAAGTGCTGGAGCAGAAATTTCAGCTGAACGGACTCAGCGGAATGAGTAATGAATTCGTAGGCTGGGCCACAGATGGCGTGGAAGGCGGCGGATTTTTGTACACCAATCGCGATACCATTTCATTGGGATTGGTACTTGGAATAAAAGACATGCGGGAAAAGAAAAAGAGTCCTCATGACATATTGAATCATTTTAAAACGCATCCAACCATCGCTGATATCATTAAAGATGGAGAAATAGTGGAATACTCCGCTCACGTGGTTTCCTCTGGTGACAAGCGCGCCATGCCGAAGGAATTGTATAAAGATGGAATTCTGTTGGCCGGTGAATCTGCGAACTTATTGATGAATGCCGGTAAAGCCATTCAGGGAATGGATTATGCTATGCGTTCCGGAATTTTAGCAGCTGAAACCATTGTAAAAGCCAAAGAGAAAGACGATTACAGCTCGGCTACATTAAAAGAATATCGAAAAGTGATGGACGAAAGTTATGTAATGAAAGACATCAACGGATTTCAGGATGCCGTTCATCTCCTTCACACCGAAACCATGCAACAGAAAGTGCCAAACCTGGTATGTGATTTTGGCCGGCAGTTCTTCACCATTAAGAATGAGCCCACACCAAGATCCAAAGATATGTTGTTCGGTGCAGTAAAACGACATTCATCCCTATGGGAATTAGCGAAATTAGGATTCAAAGCAGGAAAATCATTATAGCTGTCAGCTATCAGACTTCAGCTTTCAGATATTGACTGGTTCAAGCGTCCCGCTTGACACAAACTGAAAGCTGAGAGCTGACGGCTGATCGCTAAAACTCAACAACTATGAAAAACCTCAAACTCACAGAACGACTCGGACTTGTAAGCTACCGAAATCAGTCTAAGTCTGATATTAAACCACACATTATAGTGGATACGGATATTTGTAATTCAACCTGTCCGCATAAATGTACGACCTGGGTATGCCCGGCTAACTGCTACACCATGGATGATAATAACCAGGTGCACTTTCAAGTAGAAGATTGCATCGAGTGCGGAACATGCATGTATGCCTGTGATCAGGGAGCTGTGGATTGGAATTTTCCTGATCCTGAGATCGGTCGGGGTGTTACCTGGAATTTTGGATAGAAAATTGTTTAGGAGTGAAAGTCTTACGGTGTTATCGTTTTCAGGAATTCAACCATAACGCTGTATACTGATCTAATTTTTGGTCGCTTTCAACATCAGTTCAAGTAATGCCACCTTACCTGTGACCATGGATTGCGTGACCAATAAGTTGAAGGTAAAAGAAAAGATCTGCAATTTTTATTGCCTTCAACTTATTGGTCGGGCCCTTCGCCAACGTTAGCTTTCAATTAGCAAGGAGTACCAGGACTGGCATAGTGATGCTGGTTTATTCTTTACCCCGGATATAGCTTTTCTTGCGTATCTAATCAATACTAAGGTTAGAAATTTTTTCTATAACCTTATGCATCATCAAGGACTTTGCATTTTAATTGCTTTTATTGGTTTTTTCACAAGCTTAGAATGGATACTCGGCTTAGGAATTGTGTATGTAGATCACTCAGCTTTCGATAGATTATTCGGGTATGGATTAAAATATTCTGATAGTTTTCAAACTATACACATTTAGGATTGATAGGAAACAAAATTCAGCAATAGAAATAATCCTTCCTCCAAAAATATAATAGACATAAAAAAGCCAGCAGAGTTTATTTCTACTGGCTTTAATATTTTATAATTAATCAAAAGAGGTTAATTAAATAATCATGACTTTACTTATCATAATTACTTAAATCAACTGTTTCCACATTGTACTTAATGCCTTCTCCTTCTTTAGGAATTGCATTGAGTATAAACTCACGTACATCATCATTAGAGTCAATCAGCATATCTTTTCTTATATAAATCATGTGTCCACTCTGGTATTCTTTATAATCTATACGATCTTGTAATTGACCAGATGGATCCATTTGCCACAATGAGTACTTCGCGCCGAAAGGATCGCAAGCACCATCATAATAACCCTGTTGATTTAGTACTCTTAATGAAGGATTCTGTTGCATTGCCTTTCTAAGCATAATTGCTGTATTTCCGTTCTCATCATTCCAAGGACGTACATTACCTGAAATACTATATTCAAGATCTGTAGCAAAACCTAGGTCCTCTCGCAAATATTCATTAATTGCAGGAGTAAAGGAATGCTTCCATGAATCATATTCAGGGCTGTATCCTGGACGTGTTCCTGAGTTATCAGTATCTATACCAAGATAGCGAGAATCTAATCGACCAGTAGTATAGCCTTCATCTCTTAATAGCTCTTTCCAAAATGCAGAAGCTGGGATACTTAAATTATGCCCTAAAACAAAGTCTTCTGAAACACCCGCATAACGAGCTATTTGCTTAGCAACTTGTTGCCTCTTTTGATCAGTAAGTGTACCACCTATTGCAACTGCTGGTAAATAGGTTTCCATCATAAATTTTTCAACTTCAGGCAATATATCTTCTAGTCTTCTATTTTGAAGATCTGGTGCTAACTGTTTGTAATACCAAGCTGTAGCAGTATAATGTGTAAGTTTATTAATGTTTGTAATAGGAGTTTGAACACCTGTAACTGTTCCTGGTTGACCAAAACCACACTGAGAGTGCATGATAACTCCATTCACATAAATATTATGTCCACCTTGTAATCTTCCGGCTAAACCAGCAACACGAGTAGTTCCATAGCTCTCACCAATCAAGAACTTTGGAGACTTCCAACGGTTATGTCGGGAAATAAAATTTCCAATCCAATCAGACAGATAACTCAAATCTTCTTGAACTCCAAAAAATTGCTCTCGTTTACCGTCATTCAATATTCTTGAAAACCCAGTATTAACAGGGTTCACATATACAATGTCAGTGGCGTCAATAACAGAATAATTGTTGTCCTCAACACCATAAGGTTGTACAGGGAAGCCTTCATCAGTAAGTTTCAGACGTTTTGGGCTAGTAAAGCCTAAATGCATCCAAACAGAAGCAGCTCCAGGGCCGCCATTAAAAGAAATTAAGAGAGGACGATTTTCAGTGTCTTTAACATCTGTTCTACGGTAATATGTATAAAATAAAGCAGCATCTGGTTTGCCGTCTTCCCCGTAAACAGGTTGTGTCCCAACGGTTACCTCGTAAGGAATGTCTTTACCTTTTATATTTACACTACGAGTTTTTGAGACAGATGTATCTGCAGGTAGAGCCCGATTTAATTCAGTATCTAATTCCTGGGCAGATCTATTTTGTGCGAAAGTGTTTGTAGACAAACTAAAAAAGAAACCAAAGCATACCGCTATGGATAGTTTATAAATATATTTATTGATATTTAAATTGCGAATCATAATTGAAGTGATAAGTTATTTTTTTGATAGAAGGAAAGGTACTATTTGTAACTTTGTAACTGACGGCAAAAATAATGCTAACTTAGAACCAGTATTACAAAGCTAAATAAACTTATTTAAAACAATTTACATCTAGTACTATGATACAGGCTTCAGCTTTCAGTTATTTGAACAAACTGAGAGCTGATCGCTAAAACTCAACAACTATGAAAAACCTCAAACTCACAGAACGACTCGGACTTGTAAGCTACCGAAATCAGTCTAAGTCTGATATTAAACCACACATTATAGTGGATACGGATATTTGTAATTCAACCTGTCCGCATAAATGTACGACCTGGGTATGCCCGGCTAACTGCTACACCATGGATGATAATAACCAGGTGCACTTTCAAGTAGAAGATTGCATCGAGTGCGGAACATGCATGTATGCCTGTGATCAGGGAGCTGTGGATTGGAATTTTCCTGATCCTGAGATCGGTCGGGGTGTTACCTGGAATTTTGGATAGAAAATTCTTCTTCTCGAGCGTAAGTTTTAACCTGTTTTATGAATACTCAAACATGTTACCATTTACGCACAATCTAAAACCCCAGCTCTTGTAAGAAATCATCCTTCGTAGCAAGCGGATATTCGTTTGATAAAGCTGTAGCAACTATCAATCTGTCAGCCGGATCATTTGGAAATTGCTCCGGTAATTTTTCCTGAGCCAGAATCACTTCCTTATTAACCGGAATAACCGTACAAACTCCCTTCTGAGTAGCTAGCTCGATCCAGGTTTTAAAATCCGGCTCAAGTTCTATCACCCCTTTTCGCTGTAGCATCTCAGCCTCCCAGATCGAAGCCGCTGAAATAGCAATTTCACTTTTTCGGGCATGTTCAGTCAGTGTGTCTCTTTCTTCATCAGACAATGGACCCTCTCCAAGCAGCCACCATATCCATACGTGTGTGTCAAGTAATATCATGACAGTTCTTAGTAATTTGTTCCTTCAAAACCGGAATCGTTGGGACGAAGCCCGGATGCCGAACCTCTACCCTTTAAGTCTTCCCAGGGGCTTTCTTTTTCTTCCTGAAAATTACCAATCTCCTTTCTGAGTCCTCTTATGATCAACTCTTTGAGACTTACTTCTTCTTCTACAGCCTTGATCTTGGCTTTCTTCATTAAATCGTCGGGAATATCTACTGATGTTCGCATATCTGCATATTAATGCTAATATGACTCCATTGCAACCTTTTCCGCTATTCTGCGTACATTTATTTGTTTTCTCATACTAGGCTCACTCTAAAATCTTCTTATGAAATTCCTGACCAATTTGCGTCCCATATTTCTTTTAGTACTTATCCTAACTCTATCGCTTTCGATTCAAGCCAAAGAGTATGCGATACCGGAGTTACGGATTGAAGTGCAGATAAATGAAGATGGATCAATAAAAATCACTGAACACCTAACCTATGTATTTGACGGTAGCTATTCCTGGGCTAATTACACGATTCCAAAATCTCGATTTTCAGGTTTAGAAGATATCCGGGTTACAGAAGGTGAAGAAAGCTTCATAAATCTAAATACCGAAGAAGCCGGCTCTTTTTTGGTCGAAGAATCTTCCGAAGCTTTTAACATCAAGTGGTTTTTTGATGCTGAAGATGAGGAGCGTACTTTTTCCGTTTCTTATACCATTACCGGGGCTTTGACGATCGGGCCGGAATGGAGTCAGTTTTTCTGGAATTATGCAGCCTCGGGCAGGGAACGATCAACCGAAACCATCACAATAATGGTTCAGCTTCCTGAAATGGTTTCGACATCCGACCTTCATTCGTGGATTAGAGAACCGGTATGGGAGATCACGACTTCTAAATTTGAAAATGGTTTCCAATTTGAGGGAAGTGATATCAGCCGAAATCAAGCTGTTGTGATCCGAACTGTTTTTCCCACCTCTGTATTTAATGAACAAACTTCCATCAATGATCCTGATTTCACATTAACCTGGGCTGAGAATGATGAAGCTGACTATCGGGAAGAACAAAGACAACAGGAAGCCGAAAATGCCCGGCTTTATGATCTGGCAGTAACCGCTGTAATCATTCTGGCAGGATTAAGTATTCTGAGCTTTATCTTTTTCTACAGGAAATACGGATCAAGGCATAAGATCAGGATCAGTGATAATAACAGCATTATGATTCCCGGCCGACAGAAGCCCGCTGCTATCGGCTGGCTGTTAATGAATCGAACCGTCTTGGCTTCACACGTAACAGCAACTTTGCTGGACCTGGCCAGAAGAGGTTATTTTAAGATCGAGGAATTCGAAGGAGAGGAGGAAGAAAATTCATGGTTATCGTCCCAGGAAAATAATAATGGGTACAAGGTTCTGCTTTTAGATAAAGATCCGGATTCTGATACAGCTATTTCAGAATATGAGAAGGATCTGCTGAAGTTTGTTGCCGGTAGAATTGATACTGAAGGCAACAAAATGGAAGATATATTCAAGTTCTCTGAAACAGAAGTTTATAAATGGTTCAATGACTGGAAAAAGAAATTGAATACCTATGCCAAAGATCAAAATTGGATAGACAGTTCAAGCTACACGGGTGTTTATCTGAACCTGGGAGTTCAATCTGTTTTGTTGATCATAGGGGTGATTCTTATTTTTATGCTTCATCCCTTCATGGCTGTTGCAATGGGAATTTCTTTCGTGGGGGCAATACTTTCACTAGCTATAATCCGGCGTACACCAAAAGGCGAAGAGGTATTTAGAACATGGAGCAATTATAAGAAGGCACTAAAGAATGCCAAGGATTATTCCATTTCCGAAGATAAACTCGGACTTCATTTCATCTATGGAATCGCACTTGGGTTGAGCAAGCAGAACTTTGAACAGATGTTTGAGCAACACCCCGATGCCGTACTGCTGATAACCTGGATTGCCATATTGCCGGGCAGCACAAATTCACCGGCTGCAATAGCTTCTTCTTTCAGTACTTTGGCAGCTACGGGCACCATTTCAGCAGGGGGAGGAAGTTTTGCGGGCGGGGCTTCCGCAGGTGCTGCAGGTGGAGGCGCTTCTGCTGGCGCCGGATAGCCGAATCAGGCTTCAGTAAGTAACTTCTCGTTTATCAAATATTATAACTAACCTTGTAAGGAACATTCAAAATCTTCAAGTGTTTAATCGAGTGAAATATAATCAACAAAAAATTCATAGCTATGAAGTCAAGAATGATACTAACTCGATTATTTACATTTACTTTAGTACTGATTTCAGGAATGTTGATCGCTGCTTGTAGCACAAACAGCGACTCAGGAATGGGAACCCTTAAAGTTGGACTGACAGATGCACCGGCCAATTTCGATCAGGTCAACATTGAAGTTCGCAAGGTTTTGGTGAATAAAGATGAAAGTGCAGAAGATTCCACCGATTCAGGATGGCATACTATTATGGATGACTCTATGGTTGTCAACTTGTTAGACTATCAGAACGGAGCAGTTTTAGATCTTGGAGAAACAGAACTTGAAGCCGGGCAATACAATCAAATTCGTCTTCTTCTTGGTGAGAACAATAGTGTAGTTGTAGAAGGAGAAACGTTTAACCTGACAACACCAAGTGCTCAACAATCAGGCTATAAGCTCAACGTTCAAGCTGATGTTCAGGAAGACCAGGTTTATGAACTTATCATCGATTTTGATGCTTCACAATCTATTGTGGTTACGGGAAATAATAACTATATCCTGAAACCTGTACTTAGAACCGTAAATCTTCAGGAACAAGCAAGTATTGCAGGAACAGTACTTCCTCTGGAAGCTGAACCATTTGTGTATGCCATTATTGGAGAAGATACAGTTGGTACTCAACCCGATGAAAGTGGTGATTTCAAACTCATTGGCTTAGATGAAGAAACCTACAATGTTTGGTTCTCTCCCACTAACGAAGCTTACTCAGATTCTTTAGTTGAGGGTATTGAACTTGACGAAGGCCAGCAGTTTGAGTTTGAAGAAAGCATCGAATTAGAGAGTTCTACTTCAGGTAACTGATCGATTCTTTAATTTTTAAAATCTAGCCTGTTTCCAATTTCGGGAACAGGCTTTTTATTTCATGAATGGAATTTAATTTTCTCTATTTTGTATGAGCCTGATTTTCAGCTTTACAGAATAACCGATTCATGAATTCTAAAGAATTTTACAATAGCCTCAATACACTCCATTCATTCAGCAAGGTATCTGACCATACACTTTATTCACCTATTCCCGATGACTGGCACATTGCCTTAGCTGATGTTCGGGGTTCCACAGATGCCATTCGGCTCGGTAAATATAAAGAAGTGAATATGGCAGGGGCTTCTATAATTGCAGCTCTCAATAATTTTTACCACAAAGAAGATCTACTGCCCTACCTGTTTGGCGGAGATGGGTCAATGATCGTCCTTCCCAATGAAAGTATTGATAAAGTAAAAGGGATCATGGCCTTTTGTAAGAAGGCTGTTAGAGATGCTTACAACCTCGAAATGGCGGTTGGAGTAATGTCGATAAAAGAAGTCAGGGAGCATGGTCACGATATCAGTGTAGCGCGACTCCGTCTTTCAGATATTATTGATCAAACCATTTTTTGGGGAAGTGGAGTTACTTTTGCCGAAGACTACATCAAAAAGCATGATACACTTAAAAATGTAGAACCCACTGAAGCTGATTTTTCAGGTTTGGAATGCCGGTGGAATCAGATTCCCAGCGATAAGGATGAAGTGGCTGCTTATATCATCCAGGCCGTTGGACAAAATAATATGAAAAGCGTCGAAGTTTATGAAGAATGCTTCAAGAAAATTGAAACGGTCTATGGAAAAGATGAAGAATTTCATCCCATTCGTGAAGACGCTCTTCAAATGACTGCAAATCCTCTTTTACTCGGAATTGAGTGGAAACTAAGAACACAGCCACCTACCCTGCTGAAAAAAATTAAGCATGCGGGAATGATGATCTTTCAGCTCATAACCGGGTTGTACTTGATGAAATTCAAAAAGAAAACCTCAGCTACCCACTGGGGAGATTACAAACCGGATCTGGTTCGCCATGCCGACTACAAAAAATTCGGAGACGGACTGCGTTTCGTAGCCAACGGAACCGTTCAGCAGCGGATGGACATGTCTGCGTTTTTGGATGAGATGTTCCGTGATAAGAAACTCGTTTATGGTATTCACCCTTCCTTTGCAGCTATGGTTACCTGCTTTGTAAGAAGTTATCAAAGCAATCACATTCATTTTGTGGATGGCACCGATGGAGGATATGCTAAAGCTTCACAGGATCTGAAAATTCGGCGAAAACAATTGGGGCTTTAGCCGATTTTATCCCTTACAACCGGAGCCACTTCTTTTGCGAAAAGCTGAATGGAGCGTAGCAGCTTATCATGCGGAACGCTTCCCACACTCATTTGAAGCAGAAAACGATCGTGACCAAATATTTCATGCTGATACATGATCTTGTCGATCACATCCTGTGGACTTCCTACTACATTTGCTCCTTTTAAGGTGATGGATGCATCAAACTGCTGGCGACTCATAGGCGGCCATCCGCGTTCTTTGCCGATCTTATCCATTGTGGTTTTGAAGGCCGGGAAAGCAATGTCGGCGGCTTCCTCTGTAGTTCCAGCAATAAATCCGTGCGAATTGATGCTGATCGGCTGCTCGGGCTGATCGTAATCGGCCGCACCGCGTTTATGGATATCCACCATTTGCTTGAACTGTGCGGGCTGACCTCCAATGATCGCGATCGCCATAGGAATTCCCATAGCGCCGGCTTCATATGCAGATTTCGGGGTTCCACCCACGGCTCTCCAAACCGGAATTTTCTCCTGATGCGGACGAGGATATACTCCGCGGCTATTGATCGAAGGACGATACTTTCCTTCCCAGCTGACCACTTCTTCTTCACGCAACTTCATAAGCAATTGCAGCTTTTCAAGAAACAGCTCTTCATAATTCTGAAGATCATAGCCAAAGAGCGGAAAAGATTCCACAAATGAACCGCGTCCCACCATGATCTCCGCCCTTCCTTTGGAAAGCAGGTCGATCGTGGAAAATTGCTGATATACCCGAACCGGATCTTCTGATCCTAAAACAGTAACTGCAGAACTCAGTTTTATATTCTTGGTTCGAGCTGCTGCTGCAGCTAACAAAGTGGAAGGTGAAGATGACACATATTCTTCCCGATGATGCTCCCCAATTGCAAATACATCTAATCCCAGCTCATCGGCCAGTTCAATTTCTTCCATTAATTGATCGAGGCGTTTGGACGGATGCTGAGGCTCTCCTTCTCCTTCAATCGGCGTGTTTTCCACAAAAGTATAAATGCCTAATTCCATGATTCGTTAATTCGTGATTTTCTTTTTTAGTTTAATATTAAACTAATCATTTTTGGTGAATGTTTGAGAGTCGCTTTGATAGATTCAATTTATCAAACAGATATTATTTTTCTTTTCAGTGTACGTATGATTATATATATTACACGTATAAATAATTTCAGCAATATGAAATCAAAACTGACCCTCTCCATACAAGAAGAAATCATAGAACAGGCTAAGGAGCTTGCCAAGGAAAAGGAGACTACCGTATCACAGATGTTTTCCGATTTTGTAGAATCCCAAAAAACAATGCGGGAAAAATTAGCTTCTCTGAACAAAATTAGCGGCTCCATTACTTCAAATATTGCCGCTGAAGATGGAGAGGAATACGGTGATCATCTGCATAAAAAACATGGCTGGGAATGACTTTCCTTGATACCAATATTTGTTTGGATTTCCTGGTAAAAAGAAGTCCCTGGCATGAAACCGCTGATAAAATTATTCGTTTCCACATTAATAACCATTTCGAAATGGGAGTCAGTGTGATATCTATTCCAACTTTGGCTTATCTGATAGATCGTCATCATAAAGAATATGAATCATCCGAGATACTAAAAGAATTTTCTGAGTTTATACATTTCCTCGAAGTTGATTCATCACAAACAAAAAAAGCTATTTTTAGTGATTGGAATGACCTTGAAGATGCTATGCAATTTCAGTGTGCATTTTCCAACAAGGTTCAAACTATCATAACACGAAACACCAAAGATTTTCAATTGTCAACTATCCCGGTTTTTCATCCCAAAGAATGGGCCAAAACTTTTATAGATAATGCTTAAAACCAAACGCGCTTACGAAGATCCTTCCGATGACGACGGCTACCGCATTCTCACCGAGCGACTCTGGCCGCGGGGTGTTTCCAAAGAACGAGCTAAGCTGGATCAGTGGATGAAATCGATCGCACCCAGTCATGAGCTTCGAAAATGGTTTGATCATGATCCGGATAAATGGGAGGAATTCAAGGAACGCTACCGGAAGGAGTTATTTGGCTCAGATGCGGTCGAAGAAATGCTGGGGATCATCGAAAACCATGATACGATTACGCTGGTGTATGCTTCCAAAGATCAAGAGCGCAACAGCACGTTGTTGCTAAAACAATTTCTGGAAGATCTGTTAGATGAAGACGTTTAAAAGTAACAAGTCAGTGACTTGTTACTGACCTACGGTAATATCTTCTCTGTTTCCAGATTTAACATTTCGATGATAGAACCCGGAATTCTTAACTGATCCCTAACAGCGACTATCCGCAAGATCAGCGTTATCCGTGTTCGATATTCAAGGTAATATCTTCACCGATTGGTTCAAGCGTCCGCTTGGAGAAGTAATGTCATGACCAACCCTAATTCAACAACGCACAAGCGGACGCTTGCGCTAGTTCTTGTATTTTAGCTTTTAATATAGATGCTAACTAAGGCAACACTTTTTCTGTTTCGCGGTTTAGCATTTCGATGATAGAACCCGGAATTCTTCCACCAGAGTAATCAGGTATCTTATCAATTTCACCCACCAAAATTCGTCCGGCATGCCCCATTCGTTCATGGGGAAGACAGAAATAATCATACACTCCCATCTCTTCTAACGTTAAGAACCAAATCTGTCCTGAGGTGAGCATACCTGAGTCAAAAGATCGAGCTTTCTCAGGAATTCGTTGGGGCCGTCGGTTATCGGGATGGTAAGCGGTAACCGTGTGTAATCCTTCAACCACTTCAAACCTAATGACATCCCCGGGTTGAATTTGCAGGACCACCGGCTCAAAGCGGGCATCCTCAGCTATTCCCAGGACTTTTACGGTGAGGGTGTCTACAGGAGTGGCTTGGATTAATGTAGAAATTGACAGCAGAATCAGAAATAATATGTGTGCTCGAATATTCATCATATTTATAATATTAAATCTGCGATCATCAGCAAAATCTGCGTCATCCGTGTTCTATTCTTTAGTCTATATTAGCCAAAGGGTGAATGTTATCACCCCTATAAGTTCTCTAACATAGCTTCAATAACAACTGCTGCATCTTCCATAGGTTGATTGAGGCCTTCCACTCGTTTGGCAACTTTGCCTTCGGTATCAAGAACCGTGACAAGATTTGAATGAGCAAAATGTCCATCACTTGTTTGCTGATATTTCACCCCAAGCATAGTCGCCAGCATTTTTATATCCGTGTGCTTTCCAGTGAGGAAATGCCATCCCGGAATATCAAGCTCTTCATATTCTGCATACTCTTTTAGAACTTCAGGTGTATCATTTTCTGTATCAAAAGAAACCGCCAGCACATTTACTTTTTGCTGAATGGATTCATCCAGCGAGCTGTATAGTCTCCAGGTATCCTGAATAAGGATCGGGCAAACCTGGGTACAATTCCCATAGAACATCACTACGATCACCGGCTCACCTTGAAAATCACCTAACTTAACCGCTTCATTTCTGTGATCCGTGAATTCAGAATCTAAATGATATAGCGAATGATCTGCGTAGACCTCCCCGGCTTTTAAAGCTTCTTTTTCATGTTGGTGATGGCTGTGCTGTGCAACGGCTTCAAGAGTTAAGATCCCCAGAAAAGCCAATGTAAAAGTGATGAACGTTTTCATAGTGATTCCCCATTTTATGTTTGTGAAGATGACGGTACAGGCTGATCATAAGCACAGCGGAAGCCCACCATCCCGGTGGTAATTTTTGGATTGAAACTCATTCTTGTGATATAGCGAATGGATGCCGCATAACTGTACACGCTGCCCAGAGTATTCATCCGGCCAACGGTGCCGCAATCCAGGGAAAGTTCATCGGCAATGATCGGCTTGAAATCTTCCACCCATTCCATTACCAACCCAAACTGATCTTTCACCCCTGTTGTAGTTTCAATTCCGGTTGTACCTACGGGAGCTAAGTTTTTTACATCAATGCCGGAATACCAGTTTATAAGTCCGGCACTGAATTTATTCATTTCAGCCTCAGAATCGAACTCCAGGAGTTGTGCCGAATATTCCCATTCATTTAGGGTTGGCAAGCGTCCGCCTTGGGCAGAGCAATACTCGTTCGCAGCAAACCAGGAAACACGTGTAACCGGACGATTTTCTCCCTGATTTTCATAGCCCGGATCCAGATCCGATTTCCATTCTCTTAGGTATCCCTTGTTGGTAAATATTGGCGGGATCTCAGATCGCCTCCATTCGGGATTTGCTTCAACAAATTCAAAAAACTGCTCGTTGGTAACTGCGGTTTCATCCATGTAAAAGGAATCAACCTGAATAGGCTCGCCTTCAACTTCGGGTAGCACGGAATGAAAAGATCCCGCCGGAACTAATACCCTCGCCGTTTGTGAAGATGCTATCTGTGGAATTAAAGCGATCATCACAAAGATCAATAGTAGGGAGGAAAAAACTGATATGTTCGATTGGAATCTCATAGTTATATCTTCTAATTATTTAACAATCCAGGAGGGCGAGTATCATTCGCCCTCGCGGTAATTTTTTTCAGAATTTCAATTCACTATTGTGCTCAACTGGTTCAAGCGTTTCGCTTGTACTAACCTTATCTATATCAACACCGCACAAGCGGACGCTTGCGCTAGTGCCGGAATTAGATCAGGATTTCAAAATGAATGGGCGGACAGGCTGTCCGCCCTACTTATTGTTATTTTTTTCGCGGACCTGCAATCAGTGTACCGGTTGCTCCTTTTTCGGCATCCACAAACTCGTGATCGATCAGGATATACTTGCCTTCTTCAGGTACGATCATGTCGATAGTTGCAGAACCTGACGCACCAAGTAGTACAGTCTGCATGCCGCGCATTTCATTGAATGGATGTCCTTCTAACCAAACCCGGTCAAAAATTCCACCGATCACGTGAAAGCTGGATGTTCCGCTTGGGCCGTTGTTACTTACATGGAATCGAACTCGCTCACCGGCCTTGGCTTCAAGAGGTTGGTCGTGCAGAATGGTTTGATGACCGTTGAATACTACGTGCGAAGGATTATTGTTTGAAGCACCTTCAAAATCGTAGGTATAAAGATCACCGGCTCCTTTGGTTAGGTAATACTCACTTTGTACGATCACATACTCACGGTCAACTTCGTAGCCTGTGTCATATCCATCTTTTGGAGATACCACAACCACTCCGTGCTGACCCATTGCTGTGTGCATCAACACACTCGGAGTTCCGCAGTGATAGATGTAAGAACCGGCATAGTTGGCTACCCAGTCAAACTTGATAGTTTCACCCGGACCAATGGTTCTCCATTTGTCATCTTTTGCTACAGTACCGGCGTGGAAATCCATAGAGTGAGGCATTGGCATAATGGCTTCACTGTTCTTTTGATAAGGATTCTGAGCCACCTGATTCATAAATGGTGAGCCGCCTTTATTTGGCTCGGTTATAGTGACTTCTTCATCCGAACGGTTCTTCATTACAAAGGTAATTCGGTCTCCTTCCTTCACGTGAAGTACCGGTCCCGGAACCGTTCCTCCAAATGTCCATGCCTGATAGCGAACCCCTTCAGCCACTTCAATTTCCTGCACGATAATGTCGATTCGTACTTCGTGATGCTTGTTGCCCTCATAATCCAGCGGGGCCAGATCCGGGAGCATAGTCAGGTAATCTCCAACAACGGGAGAACCATCGTAATCTTCGGTATAGACTTCAGCTTCAGGCATACCGAATGTCATTCCATCTAAGGTGTACTCTGCGGTTTGAGCCAACAACATCGAGCTCATTCCAAAGAAAACCATTCCGACCAAGAGGGTAATTTTTGATATTGTGCGTTTCATAGTATTGTGGTTTAGTTAGTTATTAGTTTTAAGACTATTTTATCTTAAATAAGATCAAATCATTTGCTTAGTACTTTTGAAATTAAAATAGAGGCATATTGTGAATTTAAGATGAAGATGTCTTAAATAAATTTTTGTATGATTAGGAATAGCCAAAGTTGAAGCTACGGCTTTACTTGATTGGGGTTTATGAAGGTCTACTCTGCCATCAAAGTAATTCCTGGGAAAGTTTTAAGTACACAATAAGAGTTCAATTATCTCTTTGGGGATGCTTACCTTTTAAGTATGAATTACAAGCCAATTACCATTTCCCTCAAAGCAACTATGTTGATCTTACCATTAGGCATCATCGCGTGGTATTCTGGCAACGCATTCATCTTCCCAAGTTTGGGACCCACAGCCTATTTGATGGCTGTTGAATGGAATTCAAAATTATCACTTCGAGAAGTTCTAGGTGGGCACATTTGTGGAGTTATCGGCGGATCGGTCAGCTACTTTTGGCTTGTAAGTCCGGCAACAATGATAAATCTCTCCGGGCTCCAATCCGAAGCCGGCCTTCAAATTGCACTTGGTGCAGGCCTTGCTATCTTTTTAACTTCGGTATTGATGATTTTAACAAAAACCAGTCATCCGCCCGCTTGCGCCACTACGTTAATTATCTCCCTCGGCTTTCTCCCGAAAATACACGATGGCTTGGTTATCGTTTTTGCGGTTGCTGTACTATATATACTATATCATTTTTTATTTATGATAATAGAGAAGGCAAATAAGAACCGGAACTTCAAACAGAAAGGCTGACTTTATGGAAAGTAAGTCCAAACAACTTGAAATTGCAGAACAGATCCGTACTGCCTGCATTGATACTGCTAAAGAAGGATTTTTGGATGCATCTATGAGCGGACTTTGTTCGGAAGGCGCAATGGAAGCAGCTATAAGTGCTATGCAATCTTTGGACCTGGAGAAATTTGAATATAACCAAAGGCCCAAGCGGGACGCTTGAACCAGTTTGTGCGAGTCGGCATGAAACAGTTTATAAACAATGGAATAGAACACAGATGAAACGGAGTGTTTTAAAATTCGCTGATTATACTATCAGTGATCATCAGCGTCATCCGCGTTCCATAATAAAACCCATAACAGGCAAAAGATGAAACAACCGATCATTGGATTTCACCAAGATGAAGAAGGCGATTGGGTGGCAGACCTCAAATGCGGGCACAAGCAACATGTTCGGCATGATCCGCCGTGGCAATTACGGCCTTGGGTGGTAACGAAAAAAGGTCGTAAATCAAAGTTAGGCATGGAGTTGAACTGCAAAAAATGTGATGAAAATTAAGTATTATCCAACTTGCAAACCTCAATAAATTATCAGGTAACATTATGAGCTCTTCTGTTTTCTTCCGAACTGTTATATGTGGATTTATAGCAACATTTGCTATGGCTATGGTTGCTTTTCTGCAAGGTGCCATTGGACTTCCTGTTATTGACATCGGTCACATTCTTACCGAAAGTTTTAACCATGTTCATGATTCAGCCCCCTATCATATCGTTTTTGGAAATCTGGCTTTTAATATTATTGGCGTTGGTTTGGCGATAATTTGGGTTGTATATCTACAAAAGCGTATTCCGGGAAATTGGCTGGTTCAGGGCGTCTTTTACGGCGTGATCATTTCAGTCATCGCCGGACTTATCGTCTTCCCCGTAGTTTCGGTAGCTGCCGGTGAGTCTTTTGGGATCTTCTATTCTGAAACCTGGGTTCCCGGTAAATTAATTATCGCCGGATTATTGATGCACATTGCATATGGAATTGTTTTAACACAATCCTTGAAGATCGCCGGTGTGGATGGAGTGAATGGTTAATTTTTCATTCCTGTTTAACATCTTGCCCCTATTGTAGTAGCCACTACAATAGGGGCAAAATTTCATTATTAAATTTACAATCCCTATTCATCATGATATTTATTGACAACGAAGGTATCACTGACCCACAGATTAACTTGTCACTTGAGGAATATGCACTTCGCAATTTTGGGGAATCGGAGGATTATTTGCTGTTCTATATCAACAAACCTTCTATCATCATTGGGCGGAATCAGAATACCCTTGAGGAGATCAATGATGAATATGTGCGGGAAAATGATATTACTGTTGTCCGACGGATGTCTGGCGGCGGCGCGGTTTATCACGATCTCGGAAACCTCAACTTCAGCTTCATTACAAAATACAAGCAGAAAAACCTGAATAACTTCCTGAAGTTCAATGAGCCGGTGATCCGAATCCTAAAAGAAATGGGTGTCCCCGCAAAAATGAGCGGCCGAAATGATATTCTTGCCAACGACAAAAAGATCTCCGGGAATGCACAATTTTCAACTGGTAAAAGAATGTTTTCACATGGCACTCTCCTCTTTAATACAGATCTTGGCGAAGTAGCCAACGCCTTGAATGTGAAAATGAGTAAGATCCAGTCAAAGGGACATAAATCAGTTCGAAGCCGGGTGGCCAATATCATCGAGTTTATTGATGATAAAGAGATGACCCTTGCTGACTTCAGGCAAAGAATTCTGGACGGCTTATATCAGGACCGGGAAAATTTTGAGACCTATAATCTCACTGAAGATGAATGGAATGCGGTTCACGAACTTAAAGATGAGAAGTACGGAAACTGGGACTGGAATTACGGGAAATCACCCAAATTCAACATACAGCGAAGCAAGCGATTCCCGGTTGGAGAAATTGACCTTCGACTGGACGTACAAAAAGGACATATCAAGAATCTTAAGATCTTTGGAGATTTCTTTGGGAAGGAATCGGTGCAGGAGGTGGAAGAATTGCTGCAGGGAGTTCGATATGAGCCGGAAGACATTGCAGCCTCTATTCAAAAAGTAGATGTGAAGGACTATTTCGGGAATATTGGGAAGGAAGAGTTTTTGAATTTAGTTTATGGAGAGGATGAGTAGGGTTAGCTTTCAGCGATCAGCCGTCAGCATTCAGTCCGCCTGATCTTACGGCTGAGTGCTGAAAGCTGATTGCTGTTACATTTACTTCGCCAGATATCCGCCTTCAACAGGGTAATAGCTCCCGGTTACAAATGAGGCTTTATCGGATGCCAGCCATAGAATGATCTCTGCTACTTCCCCCGACTCTCCTAACCGGCCAATAGGATGTAAACCAACCAGGTACTCAAGGGTCTCTTCATCCAGCGCATCCAGTAAAGGAGTTTTGATATAACCCGGCCCTACTGAATTCACCCGGATATTTTCCTGAGCATATTCAACCGCAGCGGTTTTAGTAAATCCAACCACACCATGTTTAGCGGCTACATAGGCCGGAGAATTTGCGGTTCCAACCTGACCCAGAATGGATGCTATGTTCACAATACTGCCGCCCCCATTCTTCAGCATTTGAGCGATCTGATATTTAGTTCCATAGAACACACCGCTTAAATTGATATCGATGACTTGCTGCCAGCCATCCAGTGGATATTCTGCAGTTTTTGCCAGTGGGCCACCTATTCCCGCATTGTTTACAGCTATGTCGAGCTTGCCAAATACTTCAACCGTTTTCTTAACAAGATTCTCGTGGTCTTCAGCTTTAGATGCATCTGCCTTTACAAAGATCGCTTCTCCTCCATCCTCTTCGATCTTCTCAACAACTGATCTCCCATTCTCCATGTCAATATCTGACACCACTACTTTGGCCCCCTCTTTTGCAAAAAGCAAAGCCGTTGATTCTCCAATTCCTTTTGCCGCTCCGGTTATGATAGCGACTTTGTCTTTTAATATTTTCATGATGATCTCTTTTACTATAGTTTGATTTTCACTATTAAAGAAAGGATTAGATATGAATATCGCATGAAGCAAAGCAATTTTAAAAATTTGTTACGATGTACTATCTGGTTTAATCATTATCTATATTCATTCTAATTAGTGTAACTACTTCATAACCCTTTTAAATTTTAAAGAGAATCATTCTTAAACGGTGAATCTTAACACTACATATCGCAAGTTTACAAGCTCAATAACCATAGCAGTGATGGCATGGAATATTGTAGGGTGGTTGGGATTTGGTCTGATTCTAAATCACACACATACCCACCACGAAGGAAGTTTTTGCGAAATAACCTTTTGTACCTGTGAAGTAGACGAAGCCGGAGATGTTTGCACCTGCCATCACCACGATATGCAAACTCAGGACAAGCATGCCGATTCTCCTCACCATGGTGAAGATTGTTATTTCAGTCTTCCTCACAATTCAAACACAAGTACAACTCAGGCATTGGTTATGCTTTCCAAAATCAATGCGTTCTTTTTGAATTCAGAAAACCTGAATTTCCCTGCAAATACGCATGAATTTCAAACTGAGCAAGAAGCCCATCTTTTAACGGGAGCTGTTCCCGATCTTCTCCGGCCTCCCAGGGTTTAGTTTTGTCCCATTTTATTATTTAAATGAGTCCATTTTTGTGGGCTTACCAATCCTTTTTAAACAAAAATAAACAAGGTATTTACCATGAATACGCTTAACTCTATTGGCCGTATTTCGGCTATGGCAGCTTTGGTGTTGGCTGCTATTTCGTGCAACACTACTGATAATTCTGATCCTGAATTAGACTTGATCCCCATCAATTCTGTAACACTTGATGGCTATGAGATATCTCTGGAATCAAATAAGGAACTAGAAACCGGAGCCAATGATCTGTATTGGAAAATTGAACAAGACGGAGACATCATCACTCCGAAATCTATTTCTATCAACCCAATGATGGATATGGGCGAAATGATGCATTCCACACCATACACTCAACCTCAGACAGCTGATGAAGACGACCGCTATATGACAAATATGGCTGTGTTTATTATGCCTGGCGGTATGATGGGTAGTTGGTTTATCGAGTTTGAGATTACCACCCAAACCGATGAGGTTATCACCGGAGAAATCCCGATCGACGTAGCTTCTTCCTGGAAGCTAACGAGCGTGCAGCATCAGGAAACCGATAACGTTTACTACATAAGCTGGTATAATCCCCAAAAACCGGTTGTTGGTAATAATGATCTTACTTTCCTAGTTCATACCCGTGAGTCAATGATGAACTTTCCAGCCGTTGGAGATATTGAAATGGAAGTTTACCCCTATATGGATATGGGAGGTGGAAGCGGGCATTCTACAGATTTCACCAATCCTGTTGCTTCCGGAGATGGCTTTTATGAAGGTGACATCAACTACAGCATGAGCGGCACCTGGACGACTTCCGTAGAACTCGTAGTTGGCAACGATACCCTTCCCGAAGTGGTGTTTGAATACAGCGTACAAGCTGAGTAACAATTTACAAAGATTAGACCTGCGAGTGCCTGACAGGGCCTCGCAGTGTTCGATCTGAATTTTGACTAAAACTCACGCAATGCCCGCAAAAACTTCGAACAATGCGAGCTTGCTTTGAAAAATTTTACGGTCATGAAGAAACTACTTTTTATCATTACACTTTTTATTTGGGCTGAGCCGGTTCTTGCACAAAACATAACGGTTCAAGTGCTGGATCAGACCTCTCAGGAACCTATTATCCAGGCTCATATCAAAGATCATTCTGGTAAGGTACTCACCGTTACTGATTTGGATGGCTACTTTACTATCAACCCAAAGGAACATCCGCATGTAACTATTTCTGCAGTCGGATTTTCATCAAAAGAAGTTCATCTGAATTCTGAAACGGAAACTACCTATCTGAAGATGCAGATATTTCGGGACAAAACTGAAGTTATAGTAGTTGCTAATCAGGATAACGAGCAGAACGTCCATGCTTATCAGCAGGCTGGTGCAACCCAAAACATGGATCAGTTTTTGGATGATATAGACGGGCTTTCCACCAATAAGCGTGGTGCTTTTGCCTGGGAACCGGTTATACGCGGACAAAGTGATCAACGCATGAATTTAACCATCGACGGAATGGAGGTATTTAAAGCCTGTGTCGATAAAATGGATCCTATTACTTCTTATGTGGAAACCAATAATCTTTCCAAATTACACATTGATAAAAGCGGTAGCGGAGTTGCAGAAAGTGGCTCTGGCAGCAGTTCAGTAAATTTAATTACACAACGGGCCGAGTCTTCTCCTCTCTCGATGCAGGTAAATTCAGCTTATCGCTATCCCGATAATTACAGAACTTTCAGCTTTACCGGAAACACCTCGGACCAATCGCGACGAAATGCCATTCGGTTTTCAGGTAGTTACAAAAAAGCCGACGACTTTACCGCTGGCAATAGTGAGCTTATTGATAATACACAGTATGAGAAATTGAATCTTAACCTGAGTTATAGGCATACATTTGAATCCGATCATTCTATTGAAGCAAATTACATCACCGATAAAGCGTATGATATCGGCTACCCGGCCTTGCTGATGGATGCCACTAAAGCCCTCGCTGATATTGGGCAGTTGCAGTTCAATTTTGCCCCATCTGATCAAGATTTCCAGCTCCAAAAGATTCAGCTTTATGCCAATACTGTTCGTCACTGGATGGACGATGATGACCGGGATGTAGCCAACCGGCCAGTAATGCGCGGTATGCATATGCCGATGTATGGCACCACTACCACCTTTGGGTCGCGGGTTAATGGCAAAGCTAAATTCCTTAACCTTTCATCTGATTGGTACCTTCACGGATTTACTTCCGAAGCTTATGGGGATATGCTGATGCAGAGCCTGGACCCTAATATCGAAGATATGTTTATCTATAATTTGGATGATGTAGACACCAGAAATTTGGGGTTAGGACTGAAACAACAATTTAGCTTGTCAGAAGATATGATGCTTAAAGTGGAAGAAAGTATCAGCTTTAAAAGCCTTGGGACAGGCAGCGAACAATATGCTTCATTTTTTGAAGGCACTTATGGCCGTGAAGTAGAAACCCAGCAAAAGATACTGCTTTCCGGCTCAGTGAGTGCTTTATGGATGCTGAATGAAAATTTGAGCCTGACCGGCAACATGGTTTATTCCGAGCGTATGGGAAATCATATGGAGTTGTTTGGCCATTACATTTACAATTATACCGACGGATATTTTTATGATGGGAATCCCTGGTTAAAAACCGAACGCTCTTTAAATGCAGATCTTAATTCTACCTGGGAAACGGATCGTCATTCATTTTCACTTTCGCTATTTCATAAGCAATTTTTCAATTATATAGATGGGGTAATGGCAGAAGATATGAGTAATAACAACTTCCAGTTCAAGCGTTATGCTAATGTAGGCGATGCCACTATTTCAGGCGGTGAATTTCGGATGCTGAATAATTTTTCTCATACCTTCAGCCTCGAAAATCGCATTTCCTACCTTTATACCCAAAACCAAACGCTGAATGAACCTCTGCCACTCATCCCGCCTTTGAAGGGAAATAGCATGCTGCATATTCATCGTAATGCCAGTATGTGGATGGCTGAAATAGACTGGGCCGCTGCTCAAAATCGAATTGCTGAAACCACTTCCAATGAAGACAGAACAGATGCCTTCGCTATCTTAAATGCCACATGGGAGCGCCAATGGATGACTGGGTCTCTGACCTCCATTATCAGTGTAAATAACATTTTGGATGACTATTATTACACACATACCAGTATTGGAAACATCCCCGAAGCCGGACGTAATGTTATGGTTTCATTGAGCTATAACTTTTGATACATAACCAAATCCACCGGTTTTGTCATCCAAGTTGACGTGATAACTTGTTATAACAATTACAGCCTCTAACCGAAATCAGGTTAACATAGTCTTCACAAAAAAAGACTATTTATTGGTATGAAAACAATGAGCAAAACAACCCTATTATCGAACTGGCACACCATGCGCTGGGTGGCGTTATCCATTGGATTATTCCTGGCGGTTATGGCTGTCTGGTATCAGGATATTGTAACCGGTTTTTTTAGTGCCTTCTTTCTATTTCAAGCCGTTACTAATACCGGCTGTATGGTTGCTCAATCCTGTGCAGTACCTCAACAAAAAGGGGCTCTATCCAACAAAGAATCTGAAATAAATTACACAGAGATTAAATAACTATCATGGCAACTGCAGAAACTCGAAAGAAATCATTCAACGATATCATTAACGAGAACACCCCGGTATTGGTAGATTTTTACGCCGACTGGTGTGCTCCTTGCAAGATGATGACACCCATCCTTAAACAACTGAAAAGTGAGATGGGAGATAAGATCAATATCATCAAAATTGATACCGAGCGGAATCCGGATGTTGCCATCAAGTACCAGGTGCGCGGAATTCCAAACCTGATCCTTTTTCACAAAGGACAGATACTTTGGCAGCAAGCCGGTGTCGTTCAAATGCCGCAGTTAAAGCAGATCATTGATCAAAAACTGGAGCAGTCATGAGAGAATTGATCAAGCATAGTTATGATGTGGATCTGAAATGGGATGAAGGACGGCAAGGCACGTTGAGTTCCGATGTACTGAATGAGACCATCGAAGTAGCCACACCTCCGGAATTCCCGGGCGGAGTAGAAGGAATTTGGAGCCCGGAGCATTTATTTGTGGCTTCGGTTAGCAGTTGCTTTATGACGACTTTCACTGCCATCGCCGAATATTCAAAATTGAGCTTTGAAGATCTATCTGTTTCAGCAGAAGGTATTATGAGCAATGAATCCGGTAAATTTGCAATGACTGAAATTATACTGCAGCCAACTTTGGTTATTATGAATGAGGATCAAAAAGAAAAGGCCATCAGAATTTTACAAAAGGCGGAAGAAGCCTGCCTGATCACCCGCTCCATCAAAGCAGAAGTAAAAATGAGGCCAGAAATAAAGATCGGAGTGACCGTGTAGTTTTCATTTTGCCACTAAAACACTAAATAGTTTACTGAAAATTAGTAATTCATGTTAGATATTAACGCTTTGCGGACTTTGCGAATTCTAAGCGAGCTTTGCGGTTAATATTCTTTGTGTTCTAGAGCTTTCGTTGTAGATAGGTGAACGCTGCAAAATCTTAAGGACGCTCGAAGGTTCTACTTCAGGAAATCGAAAATCATCAATAATAAATCAAAAATCCCATGTTATATCATTTTAGCAAAACATTAGATCTCGATTTTGATAAAGCTATCGAAAAGACCACTGAAATTTTAAAGGAAGAAGGCTTTGGTGTGCTTACCGAAATTGACATCAAAGAAACGCTGAAGAAAAAGCTGGATGTGGATTTCAGAAAATACCGTATTCTGGGAGCTTGTAATCCACCTAATGCATACAAGGCTTTACAGGCTGAAGGTCATATCGGATTAATGCTTCCTTGTAATGTCATTGTTCAGGAACATGAAGATGGCAAAGTGGAAGTTTCTGCAGTCGATCCGGTTGCTTCTATGCAGGCTATCGACAATAAAGATCTGGGTGAAGTTGCAACCAACGTTCGCAATATGTTGAAGAATGTCATTGATCGGCTTTGAAATAAAAGTAAAAGCAGTAAAGTTCAGCTTCGTTTTTATTTGTTGTAGGTAACCACTCTGCTCCAATGCAAATAGACGAACATTCCCACAGCACAAGCTTCCAGGATCCTCCCAGCCAAAGCGAATTCACTCCCAAGCCCATAGCCTGAAAAAGCCACTGAAATAATTCCAATATTCAGAAACAGAGGCATCAATCTTGCCAGTATCTTACTTCCTCTTCCCTTTGTCTTGAGAAAACGGGGCAGTATCCAATAGGCAACTCCAAGGGTAAATTGAATGATCCATCCAAATATCAAAAATTCGATGTGAATGGGAAAAATGAACCAAATGACCGGACTGATCAGAAAAGCTTTATTCACAAGCATGAGCGCACCAATGCTCACACCGATTAACAGGTAAACCAACGAAAGCCGGATCATTATTCTGGAAATATGCGGCATCTCAACCCTGAGCTTTTTTCTTTTGTCGCCGCTGCTTTTTTGATAATACCCGGGGCCAGATCTCTATGACGTAACTTACAATTCCAATGAACTGAAACACAGCAGATATCACCAGAAGGTATTCCCAGATCATCCATTCTGAGGAATTGACAAAGGGTTCTGAAATAAGTCTGAGTATCAATCCGGTATTTAAAAATCCATAGACCAGCCACGACCATCTTTGGTTCTGAAAAGACTCTTCTTTTATTCTTCCGGGAAACATCCACACCGAAACGCCCATAATTATTTGAGTGATCCAGCCAAGCATGAGGCTATGCCAGAATAACGCTGAAATGGAAGGAAACATCAGGGAATTGATCTGCTGGACAATACCCAATATAAGGGCGATCAGAAACCAAACCATCCCGGTTTTAAGAAAAAGTCTTGTTATTAAAGGCATGGATCAGTCAAGTTAATTTCTTTGAGCATTCAACTTTTGTTCAATTTCACCCAAAATATACTGATCGCTATTATTGGCAAAATTGCTGTTACAGTCAATGCGGTATATATCCAAATTCCGCTGAGTGATTCCGGCAATAGACCAGTCATAAAGATCAGACTAAAAAGCAGAATACAGATAGCAATTAACACCCAATAAAAGTATTTATTTGAGATACTTTGTTTTTCACTTAAAAAAGCTACCAGTCCTGTGGTCAAGGCTCCTAATAGAGTTACGTGAAGATAGAATATCCGCATTCCATGGTCTGATAACCACAGGTCTGCCGGTGATAGTGATGCGATAAGCTGCATTACACTTTTTAAGGCAAGAAACGCGAGCGGCCAGATCCAGATCGATAGCTTCCCACGCTGTGTTTTCCAAACAGAATAGATAAAAAGTAATACTCCTTCAGCAATAAGGATTCCTCCCATTCGCGCTGCTACCGACATATTTATACTCACGAATGATTCAGGAATACCATAAGGAAAAGTAAGTGGGGCCCCGAAAGCGATCAGTCCCACCAAAATGCATGGAGACAATGCAAAATCGTTCTCACTCATTTTCAATGACTTCGCCATCAATCCGATGAGCACTAAAAGCACCCATCCTTCTACAAAAACAGCCAGAAAGAAATGGGTAAGTGCTTTTTCAAACAATGGACCACCAACGCCGATGATCTCCACAAATCCCACGCCCAATGCTCCCAGTGAGCTTATAAATAACATTAGTAATGCCACTTCGAACCAGATGTTTGGTTTGAAATCCCGTTTGTACTTTCGTGTGATCAGGTATCCCGCCATAAAACCGTACCAACCAATCATCACCATACCGGAAATAATGGCGGATAACGGAAGGTTTACGGTTCCGAGCTCTACAGCCCTATATCCCCACAGAAAGAATGATGGAAAAGACAAGGATCCAAAGAAGAGGGAAAACCAAAGGGAACCTTTCATGAGTCTTGCACCAAATGCAGCATGGTATCCGGGAACTGCATCCAGTTTTATAAGGTACATAGGGAGCAAAGCCGCCCAGCCAAAAAACATCAGGTGCGAGTGAGCATGACGAATATTCTCCAGATTAAATTCCACCGGAAGCGGTATAATAAATCCCAGACGATAGAGGAATCCGGCAAGGCCCGCCAGCACAAAACTGAACATTGCCCATTGCCAGATCCCCGAATCTTTGACCAGCAGTTTCATGGATATTTCTACTTTAATATTGAATTGCTGATCAAAACTATCTTTTCTTCGTTAAGGTTAAATGAAGATTTACTTTTTAGCCACAAAAACTCAAGAACAAGAGTACATCTACGCTATAGTTTTACTCTCCTGTTTTTAGTGACCGTTTAACGAAGCTTCAAATTTCAAGGCCTTTGGAAACAGAATATTATTCTCCAAATGAACATGCTTGTGCAGATCTTCTTGGAAACCTTCCAAGTTTTGGAATAACACCCGATAAGATGCACATGCATTCTTCGGTGGATTAAACCCATTGGTCAACTCCTCGATCTCTGCCATGAGGGCGCCTGCTTTGTCGTGTTCTTCTTCCAACACCTCAACCACCGCTTCGCGAACTTCACCAGCTTTGCTTGTTTGAACCATAGCTTTGATCTGAGGAAATAATTCCTGCTCCTCTTTTTGCAAGTGTCCGATCATTTCTTCTCTCAACAATCTGACCCTTTGAAGGATATCATATAATTCCGGATCACGTTCCCCATGCACCCGGGCTACTTTCTCTGAATAGAAATTGATCTCAGGAAGCATTTTACGAACATAGGTATGATGTTTGTTTACGATATAATCAGCCAGGAAATCCAGCGACCATTCGTTATAATTGTCACCGGTGTTATCGGATCGGTCAAGAGCTTCTAGATCAGAAAGCACATTCTTGATCTCAATTTTTTTGGATGCACAAGCCTTTTCAAGGGTTCTTCCGCCTCCACAACAGAAATCGAGTCCATAGGAGCGCAGCACTTGTGCGGTTCTGTAATCTTTAGCAACGATCTCACCAACCGGTTCTTGGGATAAAGTTTGTGTATTCATGATGTTATAGAGTTTTAAGAGTATTTTATCTTATTTATTTTGAAATTTTTTAAAGAATTTGATTCTCCGGCTTATTGCCAGGAGAATTGCCCTTCTGCCGTTAATCGAAAATGTTTTTCTTTTCCTTCTTTGGCGATCTCTATCAAGCTGGTACGCTTTAGCATGTTTTCAATCGATGCCCTGGTATCTACCCAGCTTTCATGAAGCGGACAGGGTTCTTGTGATCCGCAACCCGGCAAGCCTAACGCACATTGAGTAAAAAGTCCGGGGCCGTCAATCGCTATCACCATATCATAAAGGGTTGCTTCCTTGCCCTTATCCGAGAGCCTTACACCTCCATTTGGGCCTTTGTAGGATTCCATCAATCCATCGGCCGTAAGCTGCTGCAATATCTTGGTTAGAAAATGGAATGAGATATCCAATTCTTCACTGATCTCCTTCAGGGAATAGAAATCTCCATCCCTTTTTGATGCCAGATACAAAGAAGCTCGCAAGCCATACACGCAAGATTTTGATAGCAGCATTATTGAGATCTTATTTAAGAGTTGATTGTCTTAATTTACGCAGAATGTTTTGGTTGAGCAATTAAAATTATGGGGTTGAACTTAAACTGTTTTAGAAAAGGTGGGTTTTTTGGGTTGGTGATGATTTAATTTGAGATCAAACGCCATGCACACATTTCGCACAAATGGAATTCCCGTTTCGGTGACTTTAATGGTTCTCCCTGAAATTTCAACCAACTCATCCTGAGCAAGTTCTTGTAAGTTCTTTTTAATGTTTCTGAACTGATCTTCACTTCCATCAAAATCTGTTTCAAACTGACACATCAAATTTAAGATTTGCCGGCGGATCATAAGATCGGCTTTTGTGAGTAAATGTCCTCTGAAAATAGGAATCTCTCCTCCCTCTACCCTTCGCTCATATTCATCAAGATCTTTTTCATTCTGAGCAAAACTATACCAGCTGTCACTGATAGCTGACATTCCCAAGCCGATCATCACTTTTGTTGTTCCGGCCGTATAACCCATAAAATTTCGGTGGAGTGTTCCATTTTGTATAGCTTTGTACAGAGAGTCCGACTTCAGCGCAAAGTGGTCCATGCCGATTTCCACATAATCGTTATCATAAAACATCTGCTTGCCCAATTCATATAACGCACGCTTTTCTTGATCCTCTGGGAGATCTTTTTCATCGAATCCACGCTGACCATTTCCTTTCATCCACGGTACATGGGCGTAGCTGTAAAATGCGATGCGGTCCGGGCGCAGTTCGTTGGTCTTATCAATGGTATGGTTCATTCCCTCCAGCGTTTGATGCGGCAGCCCAAACACCAGATCATGGTTGACCGAGGTATAGCCGATCTCCTTCGACCACTCATGCACGCGCTTCACATTCTCAAACGGCTGTATTCGATTGATTGCAAACTGTACTTGTGAATCATAATCCTGAACACCGTAAGAAACACGCCGAAATCCCAGATTATATAAAGTCTGCAGATGTTCTTTAGTCGTATTATTTGGATGGCCTTCAAAGCTGAATTCAGGTTCCTCTGCCAATTCCGCTTCATCCAGTATTCCGTATATAAGCTGCTTCAGATTTTCGGTGCTGAAAAAAGTCGGAGTTCCTCCGCCTAAATGAATTTCTTTTATGACAGGCGGAATGGGAATAAAATCGGTGTATAGCCTCCACTCTTTAAGCAAAGTTTTTATATAGGGATTTTCAACCTCATGCCTTTTGGTGATCTTTTTATGACATCCGCAAAACGTACATAGACTCTCACAAAACGGGAGATGTATATATAATGAAATACCATCATCATATGATTCTATAAACGAGCTAATAAGCGTAGATTCCCAATCACCAATTTTTATGCCAGATTTATTCCAATAAGGCACGGTCGGATAGCTCGTATATCTCGGACCCGGAACATTGTATTTTCGAATTAGCTCGGTATTCATCATTCCTCATATTTTAATGAAAAGATGATACCGGTCGTTTTTGAAGATTTTGTGAATCGAACTGGGATATTAGGGATGATCGATGATGAAGTTGAATTGCGATGAAACGGTGGATCGATTTTTGATTGGCAATTATTGTTTCGCTTCTCATTCTTTCTTTTTGAACCGGGACTAACACGGTTGTTGGGAACGAGGTAAAATGAGATAACATATCCATCCAAAAACACCCTCCTATCGCGCAAATCAAAGATTCTTATTTCGAACTTAGCTTCTAATTCCTTACCATTGTCCGGCTTAGTGTTTGTGCAAAGTGAGTATCTGGCTAATTTTATTATTAAGCATAAAAAGGACCACAACTATTCATCAGTTCTCAATGCTACTTTCAGATATTCATTCTATAAGTTCCTAGAACAATCCAAAAATTATTAAATCTGATTCTGATTCATGAAAGAATTTTTCACAAACTTCTTTGATAAATATGGACTGTCTTTCATCATGGTGGCCAGCTACTTTGGCAGCGGCTCCATTTTCATTGCAAGTCAGGCCGGTGTAGAATATGGATGTGTGCTGATCTGGGCTGTAATCGGCGCTGTTATGCTTGGCTTCATGGCGCAGGACATGAGTGCCCGGCTTGGGATCTACGGCGATACTCTGATGACCTTCATCCGAAATAAGCTAGGGAAAAACGGAGCATTGATCTTAGCTTTGTTTCTTTCACTGGGTTGTATTGCCTGGACCCTTGCACTCACTGCTGCTGTTGGTATGAGTTTTGAAGTTTTAACCGGTGGGGCCGTCACCTGGCAGCCCCTTGCTGTAGTAACCGGAATTGTGGCCATTATTGTAGGAAGTCTGAATTACGATTACGTCGAAAAAGTAATGACAGGCATGATGTTCATGCTGCTCGTTCTCTATTTATTTGTAGCGGGTGCAAGTGGTCCGGATATGGTGGAAGTAGCAAAGGGATTCATTCCTTCGATCCCTGACACAGGAGCTATGCTTCTGGGAGCAGCTATTCTTGGTACCACCGCACTTTGGCCGAACTTCTTTCTTGAATCCATTCTTGTAAAAAGAAAAGGATGGAACAGCGAAAAGCATGTCAAGAACATGCGAACCGATCTTACGATGGGATATACAGTTGGGGGATTGATAACGGTTGCTATTATTATAGTGGCAGCCGCGGTTCTGCGCCCGGCAGGGTACACTGAATTATCAACCTTTGTAGCACCGGGGGAGGCCCTGGAAATTGTCTTAGGACGATGGGCTATGATCGTATTCCTGGTAGGGGTAATTGCCGCAGCCTTTAATAGCATCGTGCCTATCATGTGGACTATACCATATATGATACTGGAAGCACTCGACATTGATCATAAAGAAGGAAGCAGCAAAGAATTCAAAATGATTTTTGCAGGTGGAATTTTGATCGGAATGTTTTCTCCGTTAGTGGCCAAAGTAACCGGATTGAGTGTGGTTGAAATGATCACTTTATTCCCGGCTTATAATGGCGTTTTTGGATTACCAATCACTGCAGCCCTTTTGTTCTGGGCTATGAACGATAAAAAGCTGATGGGCCAAAATATCAATTCTTGGAAATTGAATATTGCTAATTTTCTACTTGTGCTTTTTTCCGCATACATTGCAATTAATTCAGCGCAAGGTGTTCTTGCTGCCATTTTTGGCGGGATGTTTTCATAAACCCGGTTAATCCCTGATCAATTTAATGACTTTAGTGTATAGCCTTTTTCTTACAGCCATGTCGTCCATGAGTGTGGAGATCATGATTCTTTTACTCATCATTGCGCTAGTGGGTGGCGTTTGTATTACTACCATTGGTCCCGGCGGTATTTTTGTAACCATTGCCCTTTTTGCGATGCTACCTCTTAGCCCCAGCACCGTAGCCGGAACCGCAAGTGCTACCTTCATTGCAACCGGAATTGTGGGCAGCCTTGGTTATCTGCGTTCAGGAGAATTAAAAGGAAAAATTGCCGGAAAAGCTGCGGGAGTGCTAAGCCTCGCGTCCGTGATAGGAGCATTTGCCGGAGCCCAGATCAATACCTTACTGAATGCTTCTACATTTGCGATCCTGTTAGGTTTGTTTGTTTTCTTCACAGGGATCTTGATACTATACAGACAAAAAAAGCAACTCAAACCGGAAAGCAGATTACAGATAGATACCTTCAAAGGATTGGCATGGCTCGCGGGTGTTGGGCTCGCGGTAGGATTGCCCGGAGGATTACTTGGAGTTGGCGGCCCGGTTCTCGCCGTTCCATTTATGGTGATCTTAGGTGTCCCCATGCTACTTTCCGTTGCTTTAGCCCAGGTTCAATCCATCTTCATTTCAGGATTTGCAACCTTTGGATATATGATCCACGGCGCTGTGGATTGGTACCTCGCTCTTTTCCTGACGGTACCTTTATTAATAGGAACAATTTCAGGATGGTATATTGCCCAGCGTATTAAAGCCAGCAAACTACAGGTATCCCTTGCTTTGGTTTTGATCGCCCTCGGAATTTATTTGGTAGCCGGCGGAGCAACTCCCGGCGGGGCGTAGATAAATTACTTCAATATTCCCTACCCCCAGATCTTCAGCATAAAGAAAACAATCACTCCCGTTACCGAAACATACAGCCAGATCGGGAAAGTCCAGCGGGAGACTTTCCTATGGGTCTTAAACTTCCCGCTCAGAGCAAAGTAAAAACTGGCAAGCACCAGTGGCACCACAAAAACAGAAAGGATAATGTGACTTATCAATATGAAAAAGTAAACGGGGCGGACAAATCCCTCTCCCATAAACTTGGTATCTCCCACAAAATGATGGTAGACCACATAGCTCACCAGGAACAAAGAAGACGTCACAAATGCTGCGAGATTAAATCGCATATGTTTTTGAAAATCCCTGCGCTTTATTTCCCGAAAAGCCAATAATAAAAAAACAGTGCTCAGCGAATTCAATCCCGCATTTACGGCTGAGAGATTTTTGATCCATGGCACCGGGGCTTCCGCTCCTTCCTTAAAGTAAATAAGCCAGAATAGAAAAAGTACAGCAGCAGCGCTGAGTCCTATTATTAAAGACAATGCTTTTCTCGCACTGATCTGTTCTAAAATTTTGGAAGATTCGGGTAGCGTAAAATTTTCGTTCATTATTTATTGCTTCTATATGGTTGCTAACCAAAGGTAAGACATCAAAAAGATAATTCGTTAATTTTTCGTTTCCTTTCTCGGCATTTTTGCCAAATGTATACTATCTTTTCAGCCAATCAATCCGAAGTGGATTCCGGAGTCACCGCCAGTCTATTTAGAACTATTTTAAATAGCAGGCTGTTTATCGTTTTAGTTCAATTTCCATTGAAAAAATTGATAGATTTGCGCGGCTTCTGAACGGGAGCATTTTTGCTCTATACGTAAACCTAAATAAGCAATCTTTATGGCGCAGATTTTCCCCAAGTGGACAAATCAGGTTCCCCGAAAAATTTTAATTGGATTAATCGTTGTACTGAACGCAGTTATTTTTGGCGCTTGGTATTTCTTTTCCCCTGAATACACTGATGTTGGCTATGCTCCGGAACAACCGGTTCCTTACAGTCACAAATTGCACGTAGACCAACTTGGCCTCGATTGTCAATATTGCCATACCAGTGTTTTTGATTCCAAGCAGGCAAATATTCCTGCAACTCAAACCTGCATGAATTGCCATAATCAAATTAAGACAGACAGCGAAAACCTTGAATTGGTTCGCGAAAGCTGGGAAACCGGAAAAGCTATTGAATGGGTACGAGTCAACAACCTTGGAGACTACGCCTATTTCAATCACTCTGCCCACGTAAGTGTTGGTGTTGGTTGTGAAAGCTGCCACGGAAGAGTTGACAAAATGGAAGTGGTGTACCAGGCCGAGCCGCTTAGCATGAGCTGGTGCCTGGATTGCCATCGTGAGCCGGAAAAATATATACGCCCCGTTGATGAAGTAACCACCATGGGATACAGCGTTGAAGATCAGTTACAGATTGGAAAAGAATTGGTAGATAAGCAGAATATTCATGCTCCGACCTACTGCCAGGGTTGTCATTATTAATAATGAAGGATTCAGAAATTACAGATCAACAGATGAGCGAAGAAGTTAAACAAACAACGTATTGGAAGAGCTTAGGCGAATTAGCTAATAATAAAGAGTACCAAAAATTTGCCGAGCGTGAATTTCCTGAAAATGCTACTGAACTGACGGACGGTGTTTCACGCCGTGGATTTCTCCGCGTTATGGGGGCATCTGTAGCTTTAGCCGGATTGGCAGCATGCCGACGTCCGGTTCAAAAGATCTTACCATATTCCAATCAACCGGAAGATGTGGTTCCCGGTGTACCTTTATATTATGCAACTGCAATGCCGGTTCAGGGTAACCTTGTTGGGTTGATCGCCGAAAACCATGAAGGGCGCCCAACTAAACTTGAAGGAAATGACCTTCACCCTGCCAGCAAAGGCGGAACCAGTATTTTTAATCAGGCAGAGATCCTAGGATTGTATGATCCTGACCGTTCCCGTTCTCCTTTAAATAACGGAAACAAAGCTTCAGCCGGAGATTTTGCAACCTTTGCAAGCAATCATTTTTCTAACACTGATCAGCGCATAGCATTTATTTCGGAAGCAAATTCTTCTCCTACCTATAATAAAATAAAGGAGCAGGCACTTTCTAAATTCAATAATGCTACTTGGGTTACTTACGAACCTTTTGGTGAAGACAATGTGCTTGAAGGTAATCGAATCGCTTTTGGCAGTCGATTGCGCTCTCACTATAACTTTGAAAACGCTGATGTCATCGTCTCTTTGAATGACGATTTCATGAGCTCAACACATCCAAACAGTGTTGAATACGCCAAGCAGGTATCCGGACGAAGAAAAGTCACTGATACCAATGGCGAGATGAATCGTATCTATGCCGTAGAAGATTCTTTCTCACTGACCGGTTCTTTTGCTGATCACCGACTGAGATTAAAAGCCAGCCAAATGGAAGCATTCACTTATGCTTTGGCTACAGCACTTTCAAGTCGTGTTAATGGCTTGAATGCTTTCAGCGGATATTCAAATGAATTCAGTGATCATCAGTGGATAACCGTCCTTGCTGATGAACTTGCAGCCAATGCCGGGAATTCTGCCTTAACAGCCGGAGCACAGCACAAAGCTGAAGTTCACGCAGCTGTTGCAGCAATCAATCAGGCTTTAGGTAACACAGGCAACACTGTAGATTACCTTGAAGTACCTTACATCGATGAACAAAGCAGTAATACTGCTTTCGAAAATGCCGTTTCTGAAATGGAAACCGGTAACATTGATACTGTTGTCATGGTTGGGGTAAATCCTGTGTTTACCGCTTCTTCTCTTGATTTTGAAAACGCTCTCTCAAATGTTGAAACTGTAGTCAGTCTTTCTGATTACGTGGATGAGACTTCCAAGAAAGCAAGCTGGCATGTAAATCGTGCACACTTCCTGGAAGCCTGGGGTGATGGATATTCTTATGGCGGTGCACGTTCTGTGATACAGCCTCAAATTCAGCCTTTACATGATGGTCTTAGTGAAATCGAATTTTTAAATGCGATCGTTTCTGGAGAAATGACTTCCGGTTACGAGATGGTACAGGAAACTTTTCGTGGATATTACAGTTCAGGATTTAACAACCGCTGGACCAATATCCTTCATGATGGAATTGACAATACCGGAAACTTCAATGCTGTTTCCGTGAGCTTAAGCTCCGGGTTTGCTTCGGCAATGAACAGCGCTACTTCCAACATTTCCTCTACTTCAGGAATTGAAGTTGTAATTCGTCCGGATGCTACTTTATATGACGGGCGTTATGCAAATCTTGGCTGGCTTCAGGAACTTCCTGATCCAATGACCAAGATCACCTGGGATAACGTTGCTCTTATGAGTCCGGCCACAGCCAAAAACTTAGGTATAGAAGAGCCGGGTGCAGGAAATAAAGACTACGATGTAGTTGAAATCACTATCAACGGAAAAAATATTAAAATCGCCGCCTGGATTCAGCCGGGACATGTGGATGATGCCATCACACTAACCACCGGTTATGGACGAAAAGGACTTGGCCGTGTTGCCACTTCTTATATCGACTATACAGTTGGAGGTGTAGATACCTATCCACTCCTTGAAACAGCAAATACATTTTTTGCATCTGCTGAAGTTTCTAAAACCAGTGACACTTATGAAATTGCGTGTGTTCAGGATCACCATAGCCTCGAAGGTCGCGACATGTACCGACAGGCTTCCCTTTCTGAATACAAAGAAAAGCCGGATTTTGCTTCATTTGAATCGGTTCACACCTATCCCGTACCGGGATTAAAAGAAGCGGATGAAATGGGCGAAGATGATGGTCCTATTTCACTCTTTGATGAGCAAACCTATCCTGACCATGAACCACAATGGGGAATGGCTATTGACTTGAACTCATGTTTCGGGTGTGGAGTTTGCGTAATTGCTTGCCAAAGCGAGAATAACATTCCGGTAATTGGTAAAAAAGAAGTTAAGAACGGCCGTGAAATGCACTGGATCCGTAATGACCGCTATTATGTTGGCGATGATGCTGATTCTCCGCAGGCGGTTCACCAACCCGTTCCGTGTATGCACTGTGAATTAGCTCCTTGTGAGCAAGTTTGTCCTGTTGCGGCAACAACCCACAGTGAAGATGGAATGAACCAAATGACGTACAACCGTTGTATCGGAACCCGTTATTGCGCTAATAACTGTCCTTACAAAGTGCGTCGCTTCAACTTCTTTAACTATCCAAAAGAATATTTAACAACCGGTGACGATCCCGATATCATCCAAATGGCGATGAATCCGGAAGTAACCGTACGTTTCCGCGGTGTGATGGAGAAATGCACCTATTGTGTGCAGCGAGTTAACCGCGCCAAGATCGATGCCAAGAAAGAAACCGGTTCACCAAAACCTGTTGACGGTACTGTGAAAACTGCCTGCCAGCAAGCTTGTCCTGCCGATGCTATTTACTTTGGCGATTTGACCGACGATAACAGCGAAGTTGCCCAGATGAAACGCAACGAACGAAATTTCCAGATGCTCGAGGAGTTGAATACACGTCCGAGAACATCATATATGGCTAAACTTACGAACCCAAACCCAGCTTTGGCTTAAGATATTAATCAGGAATACATCCAAAACATGAGTAAATACCAATACGTACCGGAACCCGCTCTTGTAAAAGGCGATCACGACTTTGCGAGCCTTACACGACTGGTTACTGATATAAATTTACGACCCACTCCAAAAACATGGTACTTGTGCATGATCGGGGCCAATGCCCTGCTAATGGTAATGGTTGTGGCCATCGGGTATCTAATTTGGGAAGGAACCGGAATCTGGGGCCTTAACAATCCTGTTGGCTGGGGTTGGGCTATCATCAACTTTGTATGGTGGGTTGGTATTGGCCACGCCGGAACGCTGATCTCAGCTATCTTATTCCTATTCCGACAGGATTGGCGTACTGCCATTAACCGTTTTGCGGAAGCCATGACCATTTTTGCTGTAATGTGTGCCGGGGTGTTTCCCGCTATTCACGTTGGTCGTATCTGGGCTATCTACTGGGTATTCCCGATTCCAAACCAAATGGCCATGTGGCCTAACTTCAACTCTCCCCTTCTTTGGGATGTATTTGCGGTTTCGACCTACTTCACGGTTTCCTTATTATTCTGGTATGTGGGATTGGTTCCTGATCTTGCAACAATCCGTGACCGTGCTACTGATAAGATCAGGAAAGTTGCTTACGGAATTTTCTCTTTGGGCTGGACAGGTTCAAATCGCCACTGGTGGAATTATGAAAAGGCTTATATGATCCTGGCCGGTTTGGCTACTCCGCTGGTGCTTTCGGTTCACACTATTGTATCCTTTGACTTTGCCGTTTCTATGATCCCGGGATGGCACACTACTATTTTCCCTCCGTACTTTGTAGCCGGTGCTATTTTCTCCGGTTTTGCAATGGTACTTACACTGATGATCGTTGCCCGTAAGATCTACGGAATGAAAGACATTATGACCGATGATCACATGGAGAAAATGAATATTGTGATCCTGGTTACCGGCTCCATGGTAGGTTTTGCCTATATGATGGAGTTCTTCATCGCCTGGTATAGTGGCGTTGAATATGAAAAAGCTATATTTATGCTGAGAGCAACAGGTCCTTATGCATGGGCATATTGGGCTATGATGACTTGTAATGTGTTGTCTCCTCAGTTCTTCTGGTCTAAGAAATTACGCCGCAGTGTCGGGTTCACATTCTTTATATCTATTGTAGTGAACATCGGTATGTGGTTTGAGCGATTTGTAATTACAGTTACTTCGCTGGCAAACGATTACCTGCCATCAAGTTGGGATTATTATTCCCCAACCATATGGGACGTATTGACTTACGTTGGAACATTTGGTCTCTTTTTCACCATGTTCCTCCTGTTCTTGCGCTTCCTGCCAATGGTTGCACTTGCAGAAATCAAGGCGGTAATACCTCAGGCCGATCCTCATAATTATGATGAGGAAACCGGTGAATTTCATAAGCCAAAAGTAGAAGTACCAAAACCTCAATCTGAGAAGGTTTAAAGACTATGAGTACGAAAGAACAAAATTTATACGGAATACTCGCTGAGTTTAAAAACCCAAAAGAGTTGATCGATGTAGCTAAAACCATGTCCAAGTCAGGCTTTAGTAAGTTTGATACGTTTAGCCCCTTTCCTATTCATGGAATGGATAAAGCCATGAAGCTGAAAAAGTCTAAATTAGGCTGGATCGTTTTTGCGCATGCAATTATAGGGTTTACCGGAGCTATTGCCATGATGTATTATATGTCGGTAGTAGATTATCCTATTAATATAAGTGGTAAGCCATTCTTCAACGCACCGGCCTGGGTTCCGATCACTTTTGAATTAACTGTATTACTTTCTTCATTTGGCGCTGTATTTGGGATGTTTTACCTGAATGGGCTTCCAAAGCTGAACAATCCTCTTTTTAATGTAGAGCGCTTTAAAAAAGCTACAGATGATGGTTTCTTTGCATGTATTGAAGCTGACGATGACAAATTTGAAGCTGAAGAAGTAAAGAAATTGTTTAAAGAAGCCGGTGCATCCCACATTGAGGAAGTTTATGAATAAATCGAACACGCAAATATCATTTCCAGGAATGAATTTTAAAGGAATGTTTAAGATTGCGGGCATTTTTGCGCTCGGAGTCTCTCTTTCGGCTTGCCAGGGACAGCTTTCAGATAAGCCCCCTATCCATCCCAATATGAACATGGATCAGCAGCCCAGAAAAGAAGCACAAGAGGTTAATAATTTCTTTGATGATGGCCGCTCAATGCGTCAGCCTGTTGAAGGAACAGTCGCCCGTGGTCTTGCTAAAACAGACCGTGCTTATTACGAAGGTGTGGATGAAGATGGAGAATTTATCAATAGTATCCCTGTAGATCTCACCAAGTCTTTCCTCTATCGCGGTAAAGAACGCTATGAAATTTTTTGCGGTCCTTGCCACGGACAAACAGGTGCGGGTAATGGTATTATTATGGAAGGAAGCTACGGATATGTTCCGGCTCCATCCTATCATGAGCAACGCGTAACAGAACTCTCTGATGGTGAGCTTTACTCAGCTATTTACAATGGTGTGAGAACTATGCCATCTTACGCAACTCAGATTCCGGTTGAAGACCGATGGGCTATTGTAGCATATATACGGGCACTTCAGGAAAGTCAGAATATTAGCGAAGACGAGTTGGAAGAGTACGATATTGATATAGCTTCTATGCAGGCAAAAGCAGCTGAAGAACAAGCTGAAGCAGATTCTATTGCAGCTGCCCGACAACCGGAAGAAGCTCCTGAACCAACCGTTGCAATGGGTCAAGAAGCCATCACGGCAAATGCATGCGGAACATGCCACAATGAAGACGGCTCACCCGGAGGAATTGGTCCAACATGGGCAGGATTATTTGGCAGTGAAGGTGAAGTTATTACTGCTGACGGTGAGACCATTACTGTAACCAAAGATGAAGATTATATTCGCGAATCTATTGTTGAGCCAAATGCTGCAAAACCTGTTGATTATGCTCAGGGCGTAATGGCTTCATACAGCTATTTATCTGATGTTGAGATAGAGTCCATTGTCCTTTATTTAAAAAATCTTGAAAACTAAGAACTTTGCTTAATTCACTTATAAAATGAGTCATAAGCCTACTATAACAGATTCTTTACAATTTCCATCCGACAGCAAAGTTCCTCGTGCTCTCTTCGGAATTGGTGCCGTTGGACTTATCGCCAGCATCATTGGATATTTTTTCGATGCTGATCAGTTTTTCTTCTCATACCTGGTAAGCTTTACCTATTTCACCGGAATTGCTTTAGCTGCGTTGATAATGATCATGTTTCACCACATCACCAAATCAAGCTGGGGAGTCGTTTTCCGAAGAATAGCTGAGACCTTTACAGCCAACATATGGATATGGGCCATTTTTGTACTCCCGATAATACTCGGTATTCATAATTTATATCACTGGAGCCACCCCGAATTGTTAGACTACTCCAGTTCAGAATTTGATAAGATCGTTGCAGGAAAATCAGCGTACCTAAACTCTACTTTCTTTGTTATTCGCCAATTCATCTATTTTGCTATTTGGGGATACCTGGGGTATAAACTCCACAAAGTATCCGTTGAAATGGACAAAACCGGTGACTGGGGACTTACCACTTTACTAAGAAAAGTTAGCGCGCCCGGTATCCCGTTATTTGCACTCTCTGTGGCCTTTGCCAGTTTTGATTGGTTAATGTCTCTTGACCCCCACTGGTTCTCAACCATGTTTGGCGTATACTTTTTTGCGATCAGCTTCCAGGCATTCTGGCCCGTTGTGATCCTGTTGGTATTCTATATGCAACGTAAAGGGATCTTGAACAATACTATTAGACAGGTCCATATATATGACCTTGGTGCATGGTTCTTTGCTTTCACTGTATTTTATGCCTACATCGCATTCAGTCAGTTCTTACTGATCTATTATGCCAACCTTCCTGAAGAAACACTTTGGTACTTTCACCGACTGGAAGGCGGCTGGGAATTTATCACCTACAGTTTATTGATCTTCCGTTTCGCAGTTCCATTCCTGATACTCTTGAATCGTGAAGCTAAGAAAAACAGAACTATTCTCGGTGGAGTATCTGTACTGGTACTGATCATTCACTTTTTAGAAATTTATTGGATCGCAATGCCGGTATTATATGATCATGGCATTAGCTTCAGCTGGATGGATATCACCGCCTTCCTTGGATTAGGGGGTATTTTCTTTGGGTTGTTCTTCCGTACATTTAAAAAGCACGACATGGTTCCTAAAAATGATCCTAAACTGGATGACTGTCTCTCTAAATCGTATCACCAATAATCGAATTTCCGATGTCAGATAAGTATAGTTCAGAATTTAAAGCTAAAGTAGCACTTGAAGCCGTTTCTCAGAGCCGGAATGTAATACAGAAGATCGCTGAAAAGCACGATGTTCCTGAAGAAGATGTTATATCCTGGGCAGCTCAGTTGAATGAAGAGGCTGCCAAATTATTTGGTGTTGAAGCCGCCACATCTAAAGCTGA
Organism: Gracilimonas sp.; assembly: GCA_040904925.1. Classification (GTDB taxonomy): domain Bacteria; phylum Bacteroidota; class Rhodothermia; order Balneolales; family Balneolaceae; genus Gracilimonas. The sequence goes on from JBBDSP010000011.1 coordinate 295,338, forward strand.
CGTCAGTGAGACAGAAGATGTGGATATTGAAACAGATGACGATGAATTTGCTTACGCTGTTTCTCATGGTGTGATGAGTGACAACATGAATTATGGCAAACTGATATTCTGGTCTACCCTGGGAGCTTCTCTTGTAATAATTTTTGTTGTAGGATTAGTATATTTTTCACAATACAGTTTATTTGAGGCTCAAAAAGAGGCTTCATCAAGAGTTACTTATTCTGATTATAGTGCACTGATAGCTGAACAAGATCAAGAATTGAACAGCTTTGGAGTAGTAGATCTCGAAGAAGGTATTTACCGAATTCCTATTGACAGTGCTATTAGTAGAATAGCTGAAGACTAAAAAAATACTTATGAGACGTTTTGCACTGTTAGCAATTACATTGTTTGCAGTGCTTCTGACTTCACAAACTGCTCAAGCGCAGTTAAATCGTGAACAACCGGATGCATTGCAAGATCTTGGCATCGACGAACACTTGGGAGATATCATCCCACTTGATGCCAAATTTGCAACTTCCACAGGTGACAGCGTCCAATTGAGTGACCTTCTTGAAGAAGGTAAACCGGTTTTATTGAATCCATTGTATTACGAATGCCCCATGTTATGCGGGTTGGTATTAGATGGAACCATTAATGTAATTGAAGATCTGCAATGGAAGCCGGGTAAAGATTTTATTGTTATATCGATCAGTATTGATCCGGAAGAAGATGCTGAACTGGCGGCTCGCTCTAAACAGAACTATCTGAGCCAAATGGATTCAACCACCAAATCAGGATGGCACTTTTTGACCGGGAATAAAACTGAGATTGATAAAGTTATTGAAGCCGTTGGGTTTCGATATAAAGAAATTGAAGGAACAGGTGAATATGCCCACAGTGCGGCTATTATGCTCCTGAGTCCAGAAGGGAAAATTACCCGTTATCTGTATGGGATTTCCTACGATGAGTTTAATGTTCGCAGTGCTTTATATGAGGCAGCGGATGGACAGATTGGTAGTACAGTGGATAAAGTTGTTATGTACTGTTACCAATACGATCCTGACTCCGGTAGTTATGTGCCGGTAGCAATTAATATTATGAAGCTTGGAGGCTTGGCTACACTGATATTTCTCGGTATATTCTTAGGCTCACTTTGGCTTCGTGAAAAACGCAAAAACAAACCTCAAAACTGAATTTAACTAATGGGCAGTTTATTCGATTTTATGCTCCCGGAGCTTAAATCTCCAATGACAGGAGCAAGTACCGATGCGCTGATGGCTTTCATCCACATCGTAAGCTTCATCATCCTTGCCGGTGTTACCATTGCAATGATCTATTTTGCAATTAAGTATAAACGCAAGTCTGATGATGATGAAACACCTCTTATCACCCACAATAATAAATTGGAGATCACCTGGTCGGTAATTCCTCTCTTATTGGTGTTTATTGTATTTGGATGGGGATATAAAGGCTGGCTCAATCTGCAAACACCTCCTGATAACGCCTATGAAATTCAGGTTTCTGCTTACAAGTGGGGTTGGACTTTCAGCTATGAAAACGGAGCCCAGGTAGGAAATGAAGTTCATGTACCGGCCGGCCGGCCCGTTAAACTGGTGATGCAATCACAGGATGTATTGCATTCCTTCTTTGTGCCTGACTACCGAATTAAGCAGGATGTACTGCCAAATCGATATACCTCCGTCTGGTTTCAAGCAGAAGAAACCGGAGAATCACAGGTTTTTTGTACTGAATATTGCGGGACCTCCCACTCTGATATGCTTGCTACAGTTGTTGTCCATACCCAAGAAGATTTTGATGCCTGGCTTGATGAACAAGGTTCGGCTGGAGGTGGTACACCGGTTGAAAGAGGTGAAAGTCTCATCAGCATTCAAGGCTGTGTAACCTGTCACTCTGTAGATGGCTCCGACAAGATCGGACCTACCTTCCAGGGTTTATGGGAAAAAGAAAGAAACTTTGAAAATGCTTCATCAGTTACCGCAGATGAAAATTATTTGCGTGAATCAATCCTTGAGCCCGGTGCCAAGATCGTTGAGGGCTATCAAAACCAAATGGTTAGTTATGAGGGTCGACTTAGTGATGACGACATCTCTGATATTATTGAATACATTAAAACTTTAGAAGATTAATATGTCAACAGCTGAAGTAACTCCGGCATCTACCGGAACAAAAAAGACATTAAAGGTAAAACGGTACAAACCGTCCGAAGATCCTAAAAACACCTATCTGACCGATGAAAAAGGTTTATGGGCATGGATGACCACCGTTGACCATAAGAAGATCGGACTCATGTATTTGGGCTCTGTTACCTTCTTTTTCTTATTAGGAGGAATATTAGCCCTTCTTCTTAGAACTGAGTTATTAACACCTGCAGAAACTTTTATACAGGCTGATACTTACAATCAGTTTTTCACTTTGCACGGCGCCATCATGGTGTTCTTTGTGTTAGTACCCTCTATTCCTGCAGCATTGGGTAACTTTGTATTACCTATGCAACTTGGTGCAAAAGATGTAGCCTTCCCCCGTCTCAATCTGGCCAGTTTATACATCTACATGATCGGTGCCATCTTTACTTTTATCGCACTTGCAAATAACGGCCTTGATACCGGTTGGACTTTTTACACTCCTTACAGTACAGAGTCGTCATCCAGTGTGATATGGGTTACCTTAGGCGTTTTCATACTTGGTTTTTCCTCGATTTTAACCGGTACTAACTTCATAGCTACCATTCATAAGCTACGTGCTCCCGGTATTACCTGGGGTAAACTGCCTCTTAATATCTGGGCGCTTTATGCCACTAGTATTATTCAGGTTCTTGCAACCCCGGTATTGGCTATCACTGTCTTACTGCTGACTATGGAAAGAGTACTTGGAATTGGGATATTTGATCCGGCCCTTGGCGGTGACCCCGTATTGTTCCAGCATTTCTTCTGGTTCTATTCTCACCCTGCGGTATATATTATGATCGTACCGGGCTTTGGAATTATCTCAGAAGTAATTACCACTTTTTCTAAAAAGCACATCTTTGGATATTGGGCGATCGCGCTTTCATCTCTCGCCATTGCTTTTATTGGATTCCTCGTTTGGGGGCACCACATGTTTACCTCAGGACAATCCGCCGTAGCAACCACCGTATTCTCATTCCTGACCTTCCTGGTTGGAATTCCTACCGGTATTAAGATCCTGAACTGGGTGGCAACTTTATACAAAGGTTCTATTGAAATGAAGACCCCGATGATCTATGTATTCATCTTCCTCTTCTTATTCTCCATCGGTGGATTTACCGGCATCATGCTTGGAGCACTATCTGCTGACATTCACCTTCATGATACCTATTATGTAGTTGCCCACTTCCACTACGTAATGATGGGCGGGACTCTGATAGCGCTGCTTGCAGGACTCCACTATTGGTGGCCAAAAATGACCGGCAAGATGTACGACGAATTTCAAGCTAAAATTGGAGCCGTACTGATCTTTATAGGCTTCAACATGACCTTCCTCCCACAATTCATTATGGGATCGCAAGGGATGCCACGACGATATTACAACTATATTGATCAGTTCACGATATTCCATCAAACTTCAACAATCGGATCATATGTACTTGGAGTTGGATTCTTACTAATCGCTTACTATTTGGCAAAATCTTTGTACAGTGGTGAAAAAGCAGGTTCCAATCCATGGGGAAGCCGCGGACTGGAATGGCAGTCAACATCACCACCTGATTTCCACAACTTCGATCATACACCGGTGGTCATCAATGGTCCTTACGACTATCACAAACCAATGGAAGAATTTCAGCTCGGTTTGGCTAATGAAAATGATCATCACTAATTCATAGTACAAAGTCGACAAGGCTGTAAATCAAATATGCAAACAAATAAAACACAACTCGGGAAGTAATGGCGAATCATTCGACTTCAACCCCTTCACATGTGCATCATCACTTTGTTGATTCAGATCAGCAATTTGATACTGCCAAATTAGGTATGTGGGTATTCTTAGTAAACGAAATCCTATTTTTTGGCGGATTATTCTGCGCCTATATTGTTTATAGGGCATGGTATCCGGAACTATTCCAAATGGCTGCACTGGAACTAAATACGTTTTGGGGTGCTGTTAACACGGTAGTTCTAATCGGTAGTAGTTTGACAGTAGCAATGGCCATTCGGTCGGCTCAGAAAAACCAAATGAAAGGTTTAAAAATAAACCTGCTGATAACCATTGGCCTTGCATTGGTATTTATGGTGATCAAGGGCTTTGAATATGCTCACAAGTTTGAACTCGGTATTTTCCCGGGCGAGTATTACACCTATGAAGGACTTGACCATCCGCAGGCAGCTATTTTCTTCAGCATCTATTATATGCTGACCGGTGTTCACGCCTTGCACGTTATCATTGGAATTGGGCTGATCTATTGGATCTACCTCAGAGCTAAAAAAGGTGAATTCAGCAGTGAATACTACACTCCGGTTGAGATCACAGGCCTTTATTGGCACTTGGTTGACCTTATCTGGATCTTTCTGTTCCCGCTACTTTACCTCATTGAATGACCCATTTTACACTAAACGATCTTAGACTATGAGTACACACAATCACGAACATCATATTTCTACAGCAGGCCAGCTTTGGGCCGTAGGAACCGCTCTTTTAATTCTGACTATCATAACTGTGGTGGTAGCTAAATTTATTGCTATACCTCCTCCCTTTGATGTGGTAACGGCAATTTCTATTGCACTGGTTAAAGCATTTTTAGTAGCTGCATTCTTTATGAATCTATATTGGGATGTAAAATTTAACGCCATGCTTTTGGTTATGGCCGTGATCTTTTTCCTCCTTATGATATCAATCACTTTACTTGATACCTTGTATCGAAATGATGTAGTTCCTTCATTCTGATTTTATATAGATCAAAATGAGTATAACCCATTTAAAAGCTCTTCATTTTTTGAAGGGCTTTTTTTATGGCTTTTAATATCCGTTATTCTGAATCCTCTCTGGTGATTGTTATATTCATACTCAACCAATTTTAGAGTACATGAGCTTATCAAAAACTACCATAGGATCTTTTGAATTATATACAATTGAAACCGGCGATTTCCGTTTGGACGGCGGAGCTATGTTTGGGGTAGTTCCCAAAACCTTATGGTCACGCGGGCTCCCTGCCGATGAAAAGAATCGAATTCCGATGACCATGCGGTGTCTTCTTATCAGATCAAACAATACCGGCAAACTATATCTGATCGACAACGGTGCAGGAACTAAGTTTAACGATAAAATGGAAGACATCTATCAGCTCGATCAAAGCACCAAGAACCTGAGGAATTCATTCAAGCAGCATGGGTTTTCTTTTGATGATGTAACCGATGTGATCTTCACCCATTTACACTTCGACCATTGCGGTGGAACCAGTTTCTATAATGACAATAGTGAGCTGGAACTCACATTTCCCAAAGCAACCTATCATGTAGTTAATACTCATTGGGAAAATGCCAATGATCCAAATGCCAGGGAAAAAGCAAGCTTTCTGCCTGAAAATATTAACCCGATCAAAGAATCAGGAAAGCTGAACCTGGTTAAAGAAAATCACCAATACGAAGAAGGTTTAACAGCTATTAGTGTGAATGGCCACACAATCGGACAGCAACTCCCAAAAATCGAGGACAACGGTAAAACCTTAGTTTTTGTAGCAGACTTATTACCCACACACGTTCATGTTCCTCTGCCCTGGGTTATGGGATACGACATGTATCCGGTTCAAACGCTGAACGAAAAAGATACGTTTCTAAAAACTGCGGCTTCGGAGAACTGGAATCTGTATTTAGAGCACGACGCCCACGAAGAAATAATTCGTGTTCAACATAAAGATAACCGCTTTTCAGTCGCTGAAAAATTGACACTAAATGATATTTAGATAAAATAAATAGTATCGATCAGGGTTTTTATTACAACCCTGCTCTCCTTATTGTACCCTATGCAAAAATCCGGCTCACAAAATACTGATAGTGTCCAAGGTCAGCTTAGATCATCTTTTGGCTCTCTTCTATCCAAAAGAAGCAGAGCATTGTTGCTACGCTCATTTCTGATTTTGTTTACCGGTTTTACAGCTTTGATCATTGCCGAACAGGTGCTCTACCTTTCCGCATTATCAAAGGGACTGCTTTTATGTCTGATCTTGATCTCCGCAATACTTTCTTACAGGAAAGGGTTGAAAGCTACAGAGGCCACTGAGTTCACAGAATTTTATAGGCAATTCAGCCGGAAAAGTAAGCTACCCGAACTAAAAGACACACTGGATCTGGAAAAATCAGGTGGCGGTAATCAAGCATTGGTTGATGCCGCCATCTTTCAGAATCTAAGCAAAATTGACTCCGGAAGACTTGATAATGCCCTTAATGAGTATCTAAGAGCTTCCAATAGTTATTCTGTCTATAAAAGATTCTTATCGCTTGGAATGGCCACATTTATTGTATTCGGAATTACCTCCTTTAACTTCAATGATGCCACCCAGCGAGCTTTTTCCTTCTGGCAGACTTTTGAAAAACCCAATCCCTTCAGCTACTCCATAGCTCCCGGAACTATAACTTTAGAACAGGGAAGTCCATTTCAGGTTGATGTTGAATTTGAAGGTGACCTTATACCAAAGAATACTAAGTTGCGGATCAAAACTTCTGTAGAACAAGAATTCCGAACACGAGCCATGGAATATTCAGGAAATACTTTTAGCTCCATTCCCATGGATCTCAATAACGACCTGGAATATTATGTAGAAATGGATGGCTATAGCAGTGAAAGATACACCGCTGATGTTCAATTAAGGCCTCGTTTTTCTGAACTTCAAGCCACCGTAATTCCCCCATCCTATACCGATCTTGATTCATCAATTACCTCCTATCCCTTTTCACAGATAAGACCTTTTCAAGGATCTGAATTAAGGTTATCAGGGAAACTCAATAAAGAAGTCTCAATTCTTCAGTTATATACCGGTGGAGAGTCTCAGGAATTTTCTATTGTTGATGACAGCACATTCACCTATGCTCTGGATGTTGAAGGAGCTGATACCTTACGCTTTTACATAGAGGATAAAAACGGACTTACAAACCGAAATCCATTTCAAGTCATCCTATCCCCCCAATCTGATGAATATCCTCTTGCCGAACTGATAGAGCCAAAACAAAATCTCAGAGAAGTCAATCCCGAAGAGATCAATTTGTTATACAGAGCCACTGATGATTTTGGGATTACTGCTGCATCACTGAACTATGAATTAAGCAAAGCCTATGTAGATGAGCCTAAAAGAGGTTCGATCTCGCTGGATACACCTTCACAGGGAAGCCTAAATTCATATGTATGGAATCTCGAAGATCTTGATTTGAAGCCACAAGATGTACTTACGTTCTGGATAACTGTTCAGGATAACGATGGTTATAATGGCTTCAAATCTGCTGATTCCCAGGAGCTCACGCTCGAAGTCCCCTCCCTTGTTGAGTACTTTGATGATATTGACCAAAAGGAAAATGAAGTAGATAATGATCTTGATGAAATATCAGAGGCATTTGAACAGACGAGAGAACAGTATGAGCGTTTTAAAGAACAAATGAAAGACAATCCTGAAAATGCAGGGTACGAAGAACAAAGGGAATTAGAGCAGGTTCAAAAACAACAGGAAGAAGTCCAGAAAAAGGTTGATGAGTTAAATCAAAAGTTTGAAGAGCTTAAGAATGAAATGAGCAAAGACAATATGCTTTCAGAAGAAACACAGAAAGCATATGAAGAACTCCAAAAGCTCATGGAAGAAATTGATGACCCTGCATATCGCGAAGCTCTTGAGAAACTACAAGAACAGTTGGGTGAAATGTCGCCACAACAAATACGTGAAGCCATGCAGGATCTTGAGTTCAATGAAGAACTCTATAAAGAACGTTTAGAAAGAACCATAGAGTTATTTACCCAGATCAAGCTCAATTCTGACCTCGACAAACTTGCTAAGTCTTTTGAAGACATGGCCCGCAGAGAGGCGGAAAAAGAACAGGGTTCTGAGGCTTCAGCTGAGGACAATAAACAGGAAGAACTCGAGAGAGAACTTGAAGAAAATGAAGACCTGAAAGAAAAAATAGATTCACTTTCAGAGAACACATCTCCCAAAAATGAAGCTGAAATAGCAGAATATCAGGAACAGACCAAAAATGAACTTGATGAACTGATGGAGGAGATCAAAGATGAAATGAATTCAGGTGAAGAAGGTACAGAGAAAGATAATGAACAAAATTCTGGGTCTTCAGAGCAAGACCAAAGTGAAAGCCAAAGTCGTCAGCAGAAATATGAAGAGCTTGCTCAAAACACCAAAGGCATGATGAAAAGTATGGGTGAGAGCCAAACGCAGATCAATATAGCCGGTTTACAGTACGTGCTCCATTCTTTACTTAACCTTTCTCTTGAGCAGGAAGATTTGACAACGCTTGCTTCTTCAACTGAAAACCGGAGTCAAGCTTATGTAGATTATGCCCGCAATCAAAATAATGTAGAAGGGATCTTCAATGCTGTTTCAGATTCATTATTTCAGCTTTCAACTGAAATTCCCCAGTTCTCCAACAAGATCAATGAAAAGAAACTTGAGGTTAAAGAGCGTCTTCAGCGTTCACTGGAACAAATGTCGGAAAGGGATCGCAGCCAGTCATCTGTTGCTTCACGACAGGCTTTGGGTGGCATAAATGATATTTCCTTTATGATCGCGAATTTATTGGAAGAACTTCAAAATTCTGAAGGCGGAGGCAGTGGTTCCGGTGGAATGTCAATGGAGCAAATGATGGAACAGCTTCAACAATCCGGAGAGAATCAACAGCAGCTAAACCAAATGCTGCAGGAAATGATCAACGATATGCAAGGGGAGCGTTTGTCTCAGGATCAAATGGAACGGCTGGATCAAATTGCGCGGCAGCAGAATGAGATCCGAAAGCAAATTCAGGAATTGCAGCAAAGCGGTGAATTAGATGGAGATCGGCTGGGTAGTGAACTCCAGAGAATGATCGAGGATATGGAAGATACCATCAATGATCTGCGAGGTGGTTCTGCCGATCCAACCCTGGTTGAGCGTCAGCAAAATATCTTATCCCGCATGCTGGAAGCCGAACAGGCTATGCAAGAGCAAGGCGAAGAGGATGAGCGTGAAGGTAGCAGTCCTAATGAATTCAATCGTTTAACACCACCTGAGCTTACACTGGAAGAGCTTGAAAAAGAAATACAGAACAGGCTTAATGATCCTAATTTCACTAAGTACTCCCCGGATTATCAGCAGCTTATCGAGAATTATTTTGAGTTATTGAAGCAGCTTCAAGACCGCGAAATTCAATAGTTTTTGTTTTTTCTACTATTCTTACTTCAATAAACTCTTATTGTATTGAACCAAGATCTCGTACGCTTCCAGCACGCCTTTAGTAGTAGCTTTTGTGACATCATCTACCATTTCTTTCACGAATGGTTTCGCATTTTCGGGAGCAAAAGACCTGCCTACAATTTCCAAGCCCGGTATATCACCACTGCTGTCCCCAATATAAGCCACTTCACTCAGGTCTATATTTAGCTGTTTACACAGGAATCTGATGCCCTCTCCCTTATTCGCTTTTTTGAGGATAATATTTACAGAGACATCTGTCGCATGAACCTCAAACATTGGATAAGTACCATTTACATGGTTAAGAACTTCATCATGCATCAGTGTAATTTTTGCTGAATCGGGGTTTACCAGACCAGCATCTGTGAACTTGGCAAACTCCGGATAAGTACCTTTAAAGTTTTTGATTAGTGTTTTCTCTATCCACTCTTTTATCTCTCCGACGGCTTTTTTAGCATCATCATCAAAGTGTGGATTCCATGTGATCTCATTGATCTTTATATCGTAGATGCCTCCACCACTTTCAAAAAGCATCGGGAGCTCAACATTAAGCCACTGCCCTACAGCCTCTACATAAGGAAATGGTCGGCCAGAACAGATAGTGAGTGGAGGTATATGCTCGTAATTCTTACTTTTTTGATTTAATTCCTTGATCCTCGATAATGCTACCCAATCGGGACTAAGAAAAGGATGCGCAATACATCCATCCAGATCAGTAATAAATAATTTGATCATAACACTAAATAACTACGAATTTTTTAACATCAACGAATTTGAAGTGTGTTGGTAAACTATTGAAGCCTACCTGCCGAAATCATCTTCCAGGCGCACTATATCTTTCTCATTGGAAGGATGATCACCATAAATATGCTGCCAGATCTCAGCAACAATGCCCCAGTTCTTTAGCCCAACCAAGCGGTGTCGTTCCCCTCGCTTTAGCCTAATCTGATCTCCACTTTCAAATTCTTTCATGGGCTTCTGCTCATCACTGATGCTTTTAATAACACCGACAGGACCTTCAATAACCTGCCAGATTTCTTCGCGCCGGTGATGGTATTGCCAAGAGAGTCTTTTTTCAGGTTCCACTAATAAAATCTTTGGACTCAATTTTCCTGAAATATTTATCTCACTCATTTCAACTTCATCAAAATAGGTTTCAATAAATTTCTTTGCCTGTGATTCCTCAATCACAAAAAAACCACCCCAGGGCCTATCAAAATCATGATCTACAATTTTAAAACCCTGTTCATTTAATTGGGCTTCAATATTTTTAAACTGTTCTTCTTTATCTGACATTATTTTTCTTTGTATTTATTTAATTAATGACCCATCCTTATTTCTTCGGCGAATAGGAAGGCAACATCACAGAAACAACAATGAAAAGCAGTGCCAACACGCCCATCCATTGGTATTGGTTTTTATAATCCGCATACTCCTGACTGGCAAATTCTCCTTTTTCAAGTTCATCCATTCGGGCTAAAAATGCATCTATACCATCATTTCCGCGTTCAATGGAATAGTAATCCCCATTACCCTTGTTAGCTATATTTCTCAAAGTCTGGCTTTGTAATTTTGTGGTTACAACCTGCCCGTTATTATCTCTTTTGTAGCCAACAAGTCTGTCTGTCCCCTCTTCATATAAAGGAATAGTTGTTCCTTCGTTTGTACCTACACCAAGGGTATAGATCAAAATATTTTCATCCACCAATTCAGTAAGTGCTTCCTCATATGACTGGCCATGATCTTCACCATCAGAAATGATAAGCAGTACTTTAGCAGCTTCATTTCCATCATCTTCGAGAGCTCGAAAGGCATCGAGTGCTGTTTCCATTGCCGATTTAAAATCCGTAGCTGAGCTTGGCATTTGTTCAGTGTCTGCAATATCAAGGAATAGACGCAAAGCAGAATAATCAAGGGTCATGGGACTTTGCAGATACGCTTCACCTGTAAAAACGATCAATCCCACTCGATCTCCCCTCAGCCGCTCGATCAATCTGTTGATCTCAAATTTGGACTTTGAAAGTCGGCTTGGCCGCACGTCTTCAGCATTCATACTGGCAGAAAGATCAAGGGCTACCAACATATCAATGCCCTGCCTTTTGATCTCGCGAACCTCCGTGCCAATTTTAGGCCCTGCTAATGCTACCGTCAGAAAGAACAAACCGATCAACATAGCAATATTCTTCAGCCGGTTCCCCAATGGCCAGAAGTTTTTTCTTAATGACGTAAAAAGTTCAGGACTAAAATATTTCTCCTGTTTAGCCTTTGCCTGTCGCGATCTCCACCATAGCAATAAAATTGCAGCCGGAATTAGCGCAAGGAACCACAGATATAAAGAATTTTCCCAGATCATAGTATAAAGTTTTAAAGAATCTCTAAAATAGAGATTTAAGCACCTTAGTTGCAGTAATAAATTTTAAAGATTGAACGTCTTTGTAATTCAGGAAGTGTGTACAGAAACAACGGTATCCACTACTTTTTGGATCTCTTCTTTTTCCAGCTCCGGAAAAATGGGCAATGAGATTACCTGTTGACTTGCACAATGAGCATTCGGACAATCCGAAGCTTGATAACCCAAGTATGAAAAACATTCCTGTTCATGTAAAGGAATGGGATAATAGACCGAATGACCAATCTTTTGTTCCTCAAAAGCTCTTGCAAGTATATCTCTTTGCGTGGTTCGGATCGTATACTGGTGATAGATATGGCGGCCACCTTCTTCCTCCTTGCCTGTGGTTTCTTGGGGAATAATAATCTTGTTCGAATCTAAATCACACTCATCAGAACAGATACCTGAACACCGGATCAGTTCACCCACCACTCCAGCTTCATGAAATAACCGGTTATATAAATGAGCAATTTCTCTCCTTCTTTGCGACCACTCATCCAGATACTTCAATTTTACAGATAAAATCGCAGCTTGAATTGCATCAAGCCTGCTGTTGATACCGACCAAACTATGATGATACTTGGGCTTTGCCCCATGAAGCCTAAGAATATCTACTTTTTCTGCATAGGTTGAATCACTCACAGTTACCAAACCCGCGTCACCATAAGCACCCAAATTTTTGCTCGGGAAAAAACTGAAGCAACCAAAATCACCAATGCTTCCGGCCTGTCGGCCTTTGTAAGTCGCTCCAATTGACTGCGCTGCATCTTCTATAACTTTCAATCCATGTTCTTCAGCCAGACCCATGATCGGATCCATATCAGCCATTTGGCCGTAGAGGTGCACCGGAATAATCGCTTTTATCTTTTCTGGAGCGGGGTTGAGTTTTCTGTAAACCGGATGATCACCTGTCAGAAACAGTTCTATCTGTTTGGGATCAATGTTATAGAAATCTTTTTCGATATCCAGAAATACCGGGATCGCATCCAGCCTTGAAATTGCGCCGGCGGTAGCAAAAAAGGTGAAAGGTGAGGTTATCACATAATCCCCGGGTTGTATATCCATCGCCATCAGGGAAAGTAACAGCGCATCTGAACCTGATGCACACCCATAGGCATGCTTAGATTCACAATAGTCTCCAACTTCATTTTCAAAGTCTTTGACCTTATCCCCCATGATGAAGTATTGGCTTTCTAACACCTCATCTATAGCCATACTAATTTCGTCTTTTATAGAATCATACTGCCGGTTTAGATCTAATAATGGAATAGACATATAACTGTTTTTAGTGAACCATCTGATGAGTTAAGGATAAAAAGAAGAACTCCCTAAAGCTACTTTTGTAGCTTGTTAAATTACTCCTTTTTTGCTGCGTTATAGATCTGCTCTATGATACTAACCACTTTCATCCCCTCAAACGCGTTTGCCGTAGCTTCACTCTTACCATTTAACGTCTCAACCACATTTTCAAAGACATAGTGATGATTGGCCGCACTCCCCTTAAAAGGACCATAATCATTGGGCGGATTTGTTTGGGGCAATTCCGGCATTTCATAATCCTGAATATGGCAATATTCCACCTCATTCATATACTGCCCGCCCACTTTGAAGCTTCCTTTAGAGCCAATTACAGTGATGCTGCTTTCCATATTCGTATCCCAGCAAGAAGTGGAGTAATTGATGCTTCCGATCCCCCCATTCACAAACTCAAACTGAGCAAAACCGGAATCATCAAAGTCTTGCAGATCAGGGTGAGTGAAGTTTTTAACCGTAGATTTTGGTGATCTGATATCTCCAAAAACCCAATACATCAGGTCCACAAAATGACTAAACTGTGTGAATAACGCCCCGCCATCCATCTTTTTTGTCCCACGCCACGAGCTGTCTTTATAGTATCGACTGTCCCGATTCCAATAGCAATTTACTTGAACCATCAGCACATCCCCAATCAGTCCATCCGTAACTATTTTCTTCATCCACACCGAAGGAGGACTATACCTATTTTGTTTTACTACAAACACTCTTTTTCCTGAAGCCTCTTGCGCCCCGATTACCTCCAAACATCCTTCTTTCGAAAGCCCCATAGGTTTTTCAATCACTACATGATAGCCTGCATTTAGTAGCTTCACTGCATATTCGGTGTGAAACCCATTTGGTGTGCAAATACAAACGACATCGCTTAAATTGGCATCCTTCTTTAGAAACTCCTCGATTGAGGAATACATTTGTGCTTCGATACTCAGTTCATCTTTGGCTGAAAATTGATCCGCATCCACTTCTGTAACCGATATAAGGTTACTGAATTCATACTCCTGTATGATCTTAGCGTGTCTTTTACCGATCCGCCCAAAACCTATAACTGAAAACTTTGTGTGGTTCATCTGAATTCTATGGGATTTATAAGTTCTGAAAGTGTTTTGAAATCAACCTAATTTAATAGTTTTGAATAAGAATCAGGTGCTTTTTTACTTCACTACTAAATGTTTTCAAATATCCAATCCTGGAATATTTCTTTGAACCGAAATGAGAAATTCTTTCGGACTGACGTATTTTCATCATCATAATCAAAACAAGGCGGAACTACATGAAAATAGTGATTTGCCCCCGGGACACTGTAAGTATTGAAGTTTGATGGTAAAGAATCGGGAAAGATCAAGTTTAGCTCTTCCATAGCCCATTCAGAATATACATGACCGTCATTTTCACCGAACAAAAACAAAGCGGGAATTTCTATCTCCTGAAGATATTCAGCCGGTTCAAAACCAATCTTCATCTTCATATGACGCCATGTCTTTGTTATAGAGATCATTGACACCCAATTTTGATGTGACTGCGCTTTCTGCACCGCTTTATTATAAGCTGCAGTGCTATCTTCCCCATTGCATACATATTCACTGTGATACTCATTCACAAGCTGACGTGTAGGATCGAATGTAGGCCCGGCCAGGGATACCATAAATTTCACTTGTTCTGAAACTTCAGCGGCTACAATCTGAGCAACCCAACCATCCTCACCTTGCCCAATAATACCAATCCGATCAGGATCTACCTCTTTTCTTTGCTGAAGAAATGAAACAGCCGCCATTGCATCATCAGCAAAATCATTTAAAGTGGCTCGGCTCCATCTCCCCCTAGATTCACCAACTCCTCTGGGGTCATAATAAAAAACACCAACTCCCGCTCTCGGAAAAACCGCTTCCAAATTTTCCTGAATAAAAATTTCACGTTGAGGATGAAAATCACCCCATTCGTACATCCCACCCATAAAAACTATAACAGGTACATTCTCAGCAGAATCAGGAAGTACAAGGGTGCCATTTAATACGTTATCACCGCTTTTAAAAACTACTTCTTCTCCAATTGAATCCTGAGCATTAATCACTCCGCTCCAAAAAATGCTTACCAACAATACTGTTAAAAAATTGCCTGCTATTTTCATTTTGATAAATAGTCCTGTCTGTTGTACTTATTATCGTGAAATATTTAATCTAACTGAGAAATGACACGTTTAATTTGGCCTAAATGTCTTTCTATATGTATGATATTAAAGTGAATCCATTCCAATCGGGTCAGATATCCAAATATAGGGTGCTTAAAAGAAAGACATAATTCATTGGGGGCAAATTTATCAATCAAATCTGCTATTATTTCACGGTTTTCCTGAAATTTAGAGATAAGAGTCTCTTTTGATTTCTTGCCCTCAGTCGGTAGAATAACTCCGGATGCCTTCATTTTCTTATCAGACTCTAGAAATTTTTTTCGCATTTCATCAACATACGCATCGGGAGCTCGATCAATTTCCTTTTGAGTCTCACCATTAAAAAGTCGTGGTATACCATATTCTGAACGGTACAGGTGCTCCACGATCTCAGCCACCGACCAGTTCTGCTCATCAAGTTTATAATTCAACTTTGAATCAGACAGTTGCCGAACACTGTTCAATAACACTTCAGTATTTTCTAAAAGCCTGTTTTTTAAATTCATGCGTGAGTATGTGAAAAATGCCCGCTTAAGGTAATCGAATAGAGATAAAATTTCAGAAAAATAATATCAAACTGATTCTAATCATTTCCTTTCGGAGTAAAGGCCTGAATGTCTGTAATCTCACGCCCAAGTATCAAACCATGAATATCATAAGTACCTTCATAGGTATTTACTGATTCCAGGTTCATTACATGGTGAATTACACGGTACTCCCCAACGATTCCGTTTCCGCCGTGCATATCTCTTGAAATACGGGCGATCTCGAGTGCCTTTCCACAGTTATGGCGTTTTGCAAGTGAGGTCATTGAGGGGTGATCACGGCCTTCATCTTTCAGCTTACCCAATCTTGAAGCTAGCATCTGCATGGAAGTGATATCGGTAAGCATGTTAGCCAGCTTTGTTTGTATAAGCTGATTGGCGGCCAATGGTTTCCCAAATTGCTTACGGTCTAGCACATATTGTCGTGCTCTTTGGTAACAAAATTCGGCTGCGCCAACTGTTCCCCAGGCAATTCCGTAACGTGCAGAATTAAGGCACATAAACGGACCTTTCAATCCTTTGATATCAGGAAATACATTTTCATCAGGAACGAATACATCATCAAATACTAATTCGCCGGTTTCAGAAGCACGCAGACTCATCTTATACTTGGTGTGTGGAGCTGAGAATCCTTTCATGCCCTTTTCAACCAGAAAGCCTCTTATCACACCTTCTTCTTTTGGGTCCTCTTTTGCTTTTGCCCAAACCACGGCCACATCAGCAATGGGTGAATTGGTGATCCACATTTTAGCACCGTTAAGCTTCCATCCTCCGTCGGTTTTAACTGCTGTTGTGACCATAGAACCGGGATCAGAACCGTGATCAGGCTCCGTCAATCCAAAGCAGCCGATCATTTCTCCGGAAGCCAGCTCTGGAAGGAATTTTTGCTTCTGCTCTTCTGTACCGAATTCTGATATCGGATACATTACCAACGACGATTGTACACTCATAAAAGAACGATAGCCGGAATCTACACGCTCCACTTCACGGGCAATCAATCCATAAGCAGTATAACTTGCTTCCGAGCCGCCGAACTCTTCCGGTATAGTAACACCCAGCAAACCCATTTCTCCCATTTCACGGGCAATACTCTGGTCAAAATATTCTTCAGTATTTCCCTTTAGTGCCCGAGGCTCCAGTTTACTCTGGGCATAATCGCGTGCCGTCTCCATGATCAGGCGATCTTCCTCATTCAGTTCTGATTCAAAAAGATAAGCGTCGTCGATATTAAATAGATTCTTCGGCATGAGTAAAATATTTATAAATGAATTTTCTTATTGGAAAGTATGCAGAATATAGTACTAAAATGAAATGCGCTCGCTATAATCACCCGTTATATTTATTCTTAATTTTTTGATCACCGGTTCCGGTTCCAGACTTGTCGTATATATTATACCGTTCCTATCAATATGGACAATAGGACCAAATTCCGGATTGAAACCTTCTTCTTCAAAAGAGTACAGTAACTGTCCATCAGGATTATAAATATCAACAGAGTTGGCATATTCTACCTCAGGAACCGACCCCGTGTTACTAAGCCGTGTATATCGATCCGGATCATCTACGTTGGTAGGCCAGTTCGCATTCACAATAAAAAAACCATTCGGTAAAAATTTAGGAGCACCCACCCTTCCAAATTGTCTTATCGTACTGCTGTTACCTTCAGTATGCATGCCTGGGCGAACAATGTAATCGAAGTCTCTGCGAATTTTACGGATCAGATCACCATCGGTATCTCGAGTTTCTACTGAATAATCAATTATGCTTCCGGTGTGGATTTCATCGTTATAAACTGAAATTGAAGAACGGCTGGTCATGCCCTTAATGGTTTCTAACTCTCCGGACTGATCGATCATAAAATCTTCCTTTACTTGAACTGAATCTTCGTTTATTCCAATGATATGGATATGAGGCCCCCAGCTTTCCCAGTTTGGAGCTGCAAGCACCATATCCCCATTAGAAAGAGTTCCCCATAAGGTTCCAAAGCTTGCTTTTTCAGCTAAATTATAGCTCTTCAGAAAATTCCCATCGTAATCGAAGGCATCAATTCTTGCTCCTTGTAAATTTCCGATGTAAAGCCGGTCGCCATCAGTGATCATACTGTAGGCACTTTCAAAATCTCCGGGGCCACGTCCTTTTTCTCCGGTCATCCAACGCAATGTTCCATCTAAATTAATGGATATCAGTTTGCTTTGCTGAGCATCCATAAAATAAATATTTCCCTGCGGATCGGTAAGTAATTCTTGAAATCCGGACAGGATAAAATCATCCGGGAATTGGGGTGTTATTGTCTCAACAAGTTCGAAGCGAAAAGGTAAATCTTTTTCATTCTGATAGATCCCATATTCCGCATTGTCGATAAATAAATCCAAAGATTCGTTTGATGATTCATTATTACTACAACCGGAGATCAACAAAGCTCCAAAAAAGAGGATGATCAAGCTACTCGTTTTCATTTCACTTTTATTATTTAAAATTCAACTCCCTCGAATATGTCTAAATCATTTAGAATAAAAAAGCCTGTACCTCAAAATTGAGACACAGGCTTTTAGGTTTCCAACAACAACGGAGAAAAATTATACGAGTGTCTTTTTCAACTCTCGTGCAATGATCAGCCGTTGAACTTCTGAAGTTCCCTCACCAATGGTCATAAGCTTGGAATCTCTTAAGAAACGCTCAACATGATATTCTTTGATATATCCATAACCGCCGTGAATTTGGATGGCCTCAAGCGCTGCGCGGACCGAAAGCTCGGAAGCAAATAACTTAGCCATGGAAGCCTCTTTAGTATAAGGCTTGCCTTTGTCTTTGAGCCAAGCTGCTTTAAGTACCAATAACCGCGCTGCCTCAATTTCAGTAGCCATATCCACCATTTTTCCTTCCATATACTGGAAGTTCCCGATGGCTGTGCCAAACTGCTTCCGCTCCATCGAATACTGCAGCGATTCTTCAAGTGCCCCGCGGGCTATTCCAACTGAAAGAGCGGCAATCCCAACTCGTCCGCCATCCAATACTTTCATGGTGTCCACAAATCCTTGTCCTTCTTCACCTAAAAGGTTTTCAGCAGGAACTTCCACGTTTTCAAAAACCACTTCAGTGGTATCAGAAGAATTCATGCCAAGTTTATGCATACCGGATCCAGGATTTACTCCATCCCACTCCCGCTCAACGATAAATGTAGAAATTCCTTTAGTTCCTTTATTGGGATCGGTTTTAGCAAGCACCACATAAGTATCTCCTACAGAGCCCTGGGTAATAAATATCTTTGAACCGTTCAGGATATACTTGTCACCTTTTTTAATAGCCGTTGTTTTCATCCCTGAAGCATCACTTCCAGATCCCGGCTCTGTTAAACACCATGCTGCCAGTTTTTCACCGGAAGTAAGTTCCGGCATGTACTTCATTTTCTGCTCATGACTTCCCGCCAAAGCAATATGTCCGGTTCCAAGGGATGTGTGTGATGCAACAGTAAGTGCAAGAGAGGCATCCCAGCGAGCAATTTCTTCGAGTACAAGGCAGAAGCTGACAACATCAAAACCACCACCACCGTATTGTTCTTCGTGATAAATTCCCAGCATACCCAGTTCCCCCAATTGCTTTACGATCTCATGGGGAAATTCTTTGCTGTTATCTCTCTCCATAACAGTAGGTGCCACATTGCGTTCTACGAATTCCTTAACGCTGTCGCGGATCATTTTTTGATCGTCGGTGAGCTCAAATGATAATTCTCGGTCTAAAACAGTGTCCATATTTTGTAATACTATCTAATTAAATTTGCTTGTTGGAAACGCTTCCAAGATAAAGGTTTGTTCTCTAAATATCGTTCGTCAATGTGTAAAAATTGTGTTTGGAACTCAGATCCCGCTAGTCCCTTGGCTGCCAATAAGCCTTCAGTACCTTATCTCCCAGTAATATCCGGTCAACCACTTCCATTCCTTGCGTCACTTCGCCAATAATGGTGTATCCCTCATTTAAATGAGGTTTCCACTGATGCATCATGAAATATTGGCTTCCTTCCGTATCCAGATCTGATCTCGCCATACCGGCTACCCCTCTTTTATATTCAGTCTCTGAGGCTTCTGTAGGCACTACAAAACCTGCCGAACCAAAGCCCATTCCCGTTTTTGTATCTCCTCCCTGAATCACAAAATTTGGCACTACCCGATGGAACGGGTTTCCATCATAAGCTCCGGCTCTTGTCAAACTATCGATCGCTGAAATAGTCACCGGTGCAGCAAGAACATTCATTATTATTTTGATATCGCCTTTCTCGGTTTCCAGCACCCAAGTTGGTTCATAATCCAGTTCTCCCAACCGTTGCCAGTTAGGCTTATGGAATAGCTGTGTATTCTCAACTTCTTCAACATCCCAACCCTGCTGATTTAAAGTTTGATTCAAATAAGGATTCTCCTCTTCTGCCAAAGAAGCAATGAATGATTCTGACTCTTCTTCAAAATGCTCCATCATTAAATTGGCAACGACTCCAAAAACTTCAGTTTGACTATCTACGGAATAATCGTTGGTAAGATCTTCTAATCTCTCAAGATCTCCTTCTTCAATAATATCCGCAGAATTAAGAAGGTTTATTGCAGTGACGGTTACTTGTGCATCATTTCTATCTAAAGCTTCAAGAGCAATGTTTTTCACTCTGTTTGCAATATCTTGGCTTTTATCTGACTCATTCCACCAAACCGATAGTTCCCTGATAGCAATTGCTGCCTTCAGTGAGTTTTCATCCTCGGCATACTTTTGGAACAGATCCAGCAGTTCTTCATCCCCTACAACCTTCTTATATATCGAAAACTTTTTAACGAGAACAAATTCGTTTTCTTCTGAGATCTCTTGCACCAGCTCTGTGAATTGCTCTTTTTGACTTACAGCATCAATTCCACTTAATCTCACCGCAGCTTCTTTATCTTCATTTTCAATGATCTGTGATATAATCACTTCATCAAAACTATCCGGCTTATCACTTTTACCCCGGATTTGCTGAAGTGCGACTTCATTGACCATCGGGTTTTGGTGTTGCAAAAGCTGTTCATAAAATCTTCCGACTTTTTCATTCCAGCTTATCTGTCCTGAATGTTGTGCCAGTTCTATTGCAAGCTGTATATTGGAAGATGAAAGCCCCTCAATATTCAGTCGCTCAAAAAACCAATCTGCATCACTGTTAAATAAAATTTTTGCTGCATATTGCTTAATACCGGGCTCATCGGTCCATTCATAGCTTTCCCAAAGCGTTTGGATCATTTCAGAATCTGAAAGGGCTATAGAGCCTCTATAATAGCCATAGAAATAAGCCCTGAATAATTCAGGATCATCTATAATAGCGGAATAACGAAACAGACTGTTCCTGGTACTTTCGCGCATCTCATACCCTATCATAAGTCTGGAAATGGCGAGTGCAGTCTCGTACTCATGATCTGAATCCATAATGCTTTCAAAATTACGCACCAGAAAATCCAGCGATTCCTGATTTCCCTGCTTTCCCAATACCAGGCTGATTCCGTTTCTCATTGAAGAACGTGTATTCCATAGATCGTGCAAACGAGATAATTGATTATCTGACAGTTCCTGATTACTTAACGCAGCCCAGGCAACACGGGAGTTTGAATATTGCACTTTAGTAATCATACCATCGATGTCGTTAACTGAAGTGCTTATCAATCCCCGCCAGGCCTGCTCCTTTACATAGGTATCCGGGTTATCCGTAAATACTAAAAGTGAATCTGCATTTCTTTCAAAAATATAAGTATAGAGTTCGGGGTAATCGTCTGTTAGTAATTTAGAATACGCTGTTTCTCTGTTACAAGAAATCATTGATAAAAACACCAAAGACACCGCAAAAATTTTGCACATGCTTTTTACACATTTACTATTGAACTTCATATGGAAACTCCTTTTATTACACATATATTTTACATTAAATACAGATAGTCATGGATAATGCACATTTAACCCGCAAACAGCACGAATTTTTCACCTATATCGTTGAGTATAGAAAAGAACACGAAGTGTGGCCAACCTATCGTGAGATCTCCGATCATTTCGGGTATGCTTCCCCAAACAGTGTTACCCAAAATATACAGGCACTTTTGAAAAAAGGCTATCTGGTAAAACGTGATGATGAAGAATATGACCTTCCTGCCGAGAAAAAAAGTTTACTTGGCGAAACAGAAGAAAACCCGGAGGGAATTCCTATTCGGGGATTGATCGCTGCCGGCTCCCTTCAGGAAGCGGTTGAAGCAAATTTAGGGAGTATCACTATGGACACTCTGTTTCCTGACCTGGATGACCTATTTGCTTTACGCGTTACCGGCTTCAGCATGAAAGATGTTGGAATATATGACGGAGACTTTGTTCTGCTTATGGATACCGACGTAAAGAATGGAGATATCGGTGCTGTACTGTATGATGGAGAAACAAGTCTTAAAAAAATCTATTGGGATGATAACGGACTGAGACTCGAGCCTGCAAATCCGGAATACGATGATATATTTATCGAGCCGGATGTATTTGAAGAGGTACGAATCATTGGAAAATATATCGGCCATGTAAATCGACAGGGATTCCAGCGTGCGATACCTAAAGTTGCCTAAAGTAAAAATTAAGGCAGCGGGGAATCATCCGGAATATGCGTAGATAAATCTTTATCGTCGAGAATAGTTGTTTTTTTGTGAGGAACTTTTAGCTCTTTACTAATGGTAACAAAACGACCATTTGCATCTTTTCTGGCTTCAAAAAGCTGAGAATCTTTGATCCACGCACGGCCGCCATCATGCTGCAATCTTTTAGTGTTCTTGTATTTAAAAGCCTGTTCGTGTAGAGAGGGTAATTTTTTCATAATCTGATGTTTATTTTCATTTCACTCAATTTAAGTGAAGTTTATGAATTAATCAGTTCATATTTGCTTTGTTTTGTACAAAGTAACCCTTATCTTTTCAAGCTCTGAATTAAACGCAAAAGAAAGAAATTAAACAATTATGTACGCTATAGTTGAAATCGGCGGACACCAATACAAAGTAGCAGAAAACGACGTACTGTTTGTTGACAAACAAAACGCCGAAGGTAATGAGCTTACATTTGATAGAGTGTTGCTGATAAAAGATGATAACGGAAATGTTAATGTTGGGACTCCGGTTGTTGAAGGAGCAGAAGTTTCCGCCACTTTATTGGATACTGTTAAAGCTGACAAAGTTTTAGTGTTCAAAAAGAAACGTCGTAAAGGATATCAAAAGCTGAACGGACACCGTCAGGTAATGTCTCAGATTCAAATTGAGAGTATTTCTGCATCCGGTGGTTCTAAAAAGAAAGCAGCTAAGAAAGACGATGCTCCTGCTAAAAAAGCAGAAGCGAAAAAATCAGCTCCTAAGAAAGAAGAGTCTGTTGATTTGAGCTCAATGACTGTAGCTGAGCTTAAAGATCTGGCTAAAGAAAAAGGCCTTACCGGTTACTCAAGTTTGAGAAAGGCCGAACTTATTGAAGCTTTAAAATAATTTTTCATTACTAAACCCTTATTGTTATGGCACATAAAAAAGGTCAAGGTTCTACAAGAAATGGTCGTGATTCCAACTCTAAAAGACTTGGTGTAAAAAAATTCGGTGGTGAATTTGTTCGCGCCGGAGGAATCATCATTCGTCAGCGCGGTACTAAATTTCACCCCGGTGAAAATGTAATGCGTGGCGGAGACGATACACTTTTTGCTACATCTGATGGCACTGTAAATTTTGCAGTACGTTCCGGTGGCCGCAAGCACGTTAATGTAGATCCTGTAAACTGATCCACATTTATTGAGAAATTTAAAGCCCCGTACATAATTTTTGTACGGGGCTTTTTTTATATCTTCACTCTATGCAAAATCCAGAAATTCCGGGACTCAACCTCCCCGTTCGCACTATTTATTGTATTGGCAGGAACTATGCCCAGCACGCTAAAGAAATGGACAGTCCAATTCCTAAAATGCCGTTAGTTTTCCTGAAACCACTCGGCACTATTTGCTTTAATAACGAGACTATCCAACTCCCCCCACAGAGTAACGATATCCATTTTGAGGGGGAAATTGTTGTAGCCATTTCAAAATCAGGAAAGAATATAACTCACGGTTCTGTACAAGATCATATTGCCGGTTATGGTGTTGGAATAGACTTTACTGCACGTGACATTCAAACAATAGCAAAAAAACAGGGACATCCATGGTCAATTGCTAAGGGCTTTGATAATTTTGCACCGATAAGTGACTTTATTCTGGCTTCTGAAGTTGAAGACCCGGACAATATGGACTTGAAATTATTCCAGAATGGGTTTGTCAAACAACATGGAAATACTTCAGAGATGATCTTTCCCATTTCTAACCTGATCACATTTCTATCCCAGATATATACTCTTTATCCGGGTGATCTTATTTTCACAGGTACACCTGAAGGAGTAGGGCCTGTGCATTCAGGAGACAAACTAGAAGTGCTGTTAGAAAATGGAGCCATAACATTAACTGTGAATATCGAATAATTTGAGGCTGTTCTTAACCTTAATAATTCCATTTTTACTGCACTCCCCTTTTGTGCATTCCCAGGAATACCTTTGGCCTACAGATTCCGGACAGTACCTAAGTTCCACCTTTGGTGAAACACGGTCTGCTCACTTTCATGCCGGATTAGATATTAAAACCTGGGGACGAGAAGGGTATCGGGTTTTTGCGTCAAGAGATGGCATTCTATACAGGCTTACAGTAACCGAGCGAGGATATGGCAAAGCCATTTACCTCAAACATCCTGATGGTACCTATACAGTATATGCTCACCTTCAACGATTCAATGATGAGTTTCAAGCTTTATCAGATTCAGTTCGCTTTACGGATTACTCTTTTGAAATGGATGTTAATTTTGAGTCTCATCCAATTCAGGTTGAGCAAGGTGACGTGATCGGGTACACGGGGTCTACCGGAATTGGACCACCTCATTTACATTTTGAAATCCGTGATTCTCTGAATAACCCAATCAATGCTCTAACTTCAAATTTAACAGTTCAAGATAGCATTCCCCCTATTTTTTCCACTCTCATCATAGAACCTCTCACAAAGAAAAGTCGTGTAGATGAAAAGCCTGTTTCGAAACAAATCAGAAGCCGAGAAACGAATGGCAGCTACGATTTTGGTGAAATTGAAATAAAGGGTGAAGCCGGGCTTGCTGTAAATGTCTACGATCAAGCCAATGATGTTTATAATGCCTATGCTGTTTATTCACTTGCTCTTTTAGAACAACAAGACACCCTTTTTTACCAAGAATTAAATTCGTTTGATTTTCAGAATGAAAGCGAGATGTTTTTAGACAGGATTGCTCCATTTGGCTCAAATAAGAGAGGTCACCAACGGTTGTATGGAGTAGAAGGAAATAACAATCCCTTCTACCTGATCGAAAAGCCCGAGGCAAGAATAAACCCTGGTGATTCTATCAAAACATATACTATTGTTGCAAAAGATTATTTCGGAAACAGATCTACTGCAACTTTGAAAGTAAAGTCTGACACCACACATAACATCAAGTCCAACCTGGGCTTCAGGCCAATAAATGAATGGTATTGGCATGAAAACTGGGCTTCCCCGGATCTCTCAAATACCATTGATCTGAATAAAGATATTTACGGTATAAAATGGAAGGAATCACAAACTATAGTGAGAACTGATTCAGCTCCTGATATTCAATTTTCACGAATTTACCCAAAAAGTTCAGAAAGGATAGAAACCCCAAACCGAGAGCTTATCATACGCTTTAATGAGAATACATTTTTTGACACGCTTACGGTGGCATCTTCTTACGAACTCAATAACTCTGAGATCCATATTTCAATACAACCGGAAATGGCTGCATTAAAATCAGCTTTTTACTTGGCTTTTTATTTGGGAGATCAATTTGAACAGGACAACAAATATAGGTTATTCAGGAAAAAACTATCAGATGGAGAGCTATCTTATGTTGAATCAGAACTTAGGGGTAAAACAGTTCATGCCTCCCCAAGCGAATTAGGAGAGTTTATAATAAAGGCCGACAATGACCCTCCGGTTATTTCCAACCTGAAGATCTTTCAATCAGATTATGGAAAATGGTTCACCACCGTAAAGATCAAAGATGAGCTTAGTGGAATAAATTCATCTACAGCCAGCTTTACCATCAATGGCATACAGGGTATTGCTGAATATGATTATGAAGAAGAGCTATTGATCTACTACTACCCTGATTTTTCACCCGACAGTATAAATACGGTTGAAATTAGTACTGAAGATAATGCGGGGAACAACGTTCTATTCTCACAGAAATATTCATTCCCCGGCTTTTAAGATTTATTTACAAATGGGCAATACAGCTTACCTCAACAAGAACATTCTTAGGTAAGGTTTTTACAGCAACTGTTTCACGGGCCGGAGGATCAGTTTCAAAACGTGCTCCATATACTTCATTTACTGCTCCAAAATCTCCCATATCAGCTAAAAAGATCGAACATTTCAAAACGTTTGAGAACCCAATTCCGGACTCAAGAAGTACAGCTTCAAGGTTTTTCATTACCTGCTCTGCTTGTTCAGCAGCAGTGTCACCAATAATTTCCATCGTTTTCGGATCGAGGGGGATTTGCCCGGAGCAATAAAGAATCCCATTATGGGATGTAGCTTGACTATAGGGACCGATTGCAGCCGGTGCTTTACTTGTTGAATGAATTTTTTTCATAAAATTATCTATTGGTTAGGTTAAAATTAGTTTTCAATTGTATGTATTCTAATAAATTGCAGAAAGCAACACATATGTTTATTTTCGATAACATATAAATTTGTTCTGATTACAACCAAATCCAATCTATAAACAAAATGAAAAAGCTACTTAGTAATTTTATTCCCGTCCTCCTTGTATTTGGGATTATCACCGGTTGCGAAACTACCGATCCTATTATTGATGAGGCCCAAATTAACATCTATACCCAAAATTTTGATAGTGCCTACGCAAGCTTAGACAGATATATTGATCAAAACCCAAATAGCGGGATTGGTTATTATTATAAGTCCCTCGCTTATTCACAGCAAGCTCTGACTGTTGAACCACCAAGTGACCGAAAGCCTCTCTACGAGAATTTTAGAGAAAACATTGTTACCTCAAGAGAGCTTTTTTCTGAAGCTGAAGAGACTCCGGAAGAAGCAGCTGAAGTAGACAACCTGATCCTTAACACCTGGGGAGCAGAACATAATGCTTCTTTAGATTATGCCACTAATGACAGCGTAATGGCATCCGTTGACGCTCCATTACAAATTGCTATTTCTCACCTCGAGAATGCTATCACCATAAACCCGGACAGTACTCTTTCATATGATGTATTGTCTCAGATCCATTTTATGGATAATAATGTTGAAGCCGCTGCTGAAGTGCTTTCACAATCCATGGAACTTAAAAATCCTCCTCCTGCTGAAGATTATGATCGCATTGGCGCATATTACGCTCAAGCAGGTAATACAGAAGATGCTATTGCCATTTTAAATGAAGGATTGGAGGTTTACCCTGACTCAATAAGTCTTTCTCAAAAATTAGCTGATAGTTATATGGGAGCCGGCGATGTTGACATGGCTATTTCTACATTAAATGACCTTATAGACCGTGAACCAGACAACCCGCAATATCACCTGGTAAAGGGGACATTATTACTTGCTGAAACAGAAGCTATGACCAATGAGGTCTCTGATTTTTATGATCAGATCTATGATCTAAGAGACGGGTTAAGAGAGGCATCAGGCAATGAAGCTAGTGAGATTGAAGATCAAATCTCTGACTTAGAAGACCAAATCTCCTCTACTATAGGGGAAATGGAAGAACTAAACAGTTTAGCTGAAAGTGAATTGAAAACTACAGTAGACCTTAGATCTGATGATGAAAACGCATATAATGCATTAGGTGTTTTATATCAGAACAGAGCAGCTATTTTATTTAGCCAAAGAAACTATGCAGATGATATTGACGAAGTAAATCGCTTTGACGCCGAAGCCAAAGAGCAACTTGAACTTGCTATGGAAAATTATGAGAAAACTGTAGAGATCAATCCTGAAAACACGGTTGCATGGCAAAATCTTGCAAATATTTATATTACATTGGATATGCAGGATAAATATGAAGAAGCAGCTGAAAAAGCAGGCATGTAATTGCTTCACTTAAAAAATAAAATATGACTATTTCAAACTTTACCCGGCTTACAGGATTGCTACTTGTAGCCGGGTTTTTTTATTCTTGCGGATCATCACAGGTAAATATTGATGAACTGCTTTCCCAAAATAATTATCAACAGGCTTTAACTGAGATTGATGCTCGTTTAGCTGAAGACCCCTCCCAGCCTCAGCTTTACATAACAAGGGCTCAAATTAATGCCGAACTGGCATTGGATACCGACCCGGAACTAAGAGCTGAACTTTACACGAACACCACAAATGATTTTCAATCTGCATTAGAATATGATGCAGATCAATCGCAGATCTCAACCATTGACAGTCTCCGACAACAGTACTGGAAGGGTGAGCATAATGCCGGCCTGCGAATATCTGAGAATGAAACTATATCTAACAGGTATCAGCGAGCCATGATCCATTTTCAAAATGCACTGATCATAAGGAGTGACGCAATAAGTTCATATCGCAATCTCTCTGTGGCGCAGTTTAACCTTGGCAGAATTAATGATGCTATTAAAAGTCTGGAAACAGCATTTAACTATATAGAAGAACCTACTTCAGAGATGTATGAAAACCTGGGATATTTATATCTTGAAATAGGGAATCCTTCTGAAGCTGCAAGATATTATGAAATGGCTAACACCGACATTTCTGAAGACATAAACTTAGCCTTCGGACTTGTAAACGCATATATATCAAATGGCGACAGTGAAAATGCTTCCGATATATTGGAATCACTAGTCGATGAAAACCCGGATAACGCAAATCTTAGAAACGTTTATGGAACTCAGCTTTATCAGATCACTTCTGATATTATGGAAGATCTCAAAAATGCCTACACTGATAAAGATTCAACCTTAGCTGAACAGATCAAACTAGAAGCAGAGGGAATGGGTGAAGAGGCTGAAGAACAACTTATTGAGGCATTCAGAAGAGATACTACGAATATTGAATATCTTGAAAGCTTAGCTGTATTCTATAACAATCTTTCTGCACAGTATTTATCTCTTAGAAATATCGCTTTCGAAGAGGACAAGCCTGCAATTCGTAGAAAAGCTTTTACACTCATCGATTTCGCCATCGATTATTATGACAGGCTATACAACCTCGATCCCAATAATGCTGAGTACCAGAACAGGCTTGATGTATTGGATCAACTAAAAGAACGTCAAAACTCTTCCACAAATTAAGTATGAAATTTAACACCAAGACTATTCATGCAGGACAAAAGCCTGAAGAAACTTCAGGTGCGGTAATGCCCCCCATCTTTCAAACCTCAACCTATGCCCAGGAAGCCCCAAACAAACATAAGGGTTATGACTACGCAAGGGTAGGGAATCCAACCAGGACTGCTCTTGAGCAAATGATCGCAGGACTGGAAGGTGCTGATGAAGCCGCTTGCTTCTCAAGCGGTGTGGCAGCAATGGATGCGCTTATGAAGATGCTTCGTCCAGGCGACCACGTTGTTACTACAAACGACCTTTATGGTGGTTCTTATCGCTTATTCACTAAGGTTTTTGAGCCTTACGGTATAGATTTTACGTTTGTAGACATGACCGATCTCAATAAAGTTGAATCTGCTATAACAGATAAAACAAAACTGATGTGGATAGAAACCCCGACCAATCCATTACTCCGGATTGTGGATATTAAAGCATTGGTGGATCTTGCGAAACCAAGTAGGATTTTGACTGTAGTGGATAACACGTTTGCATCTCCATATCTGCAGCGACCTCTTGAGATGGGAGCTGATGCCGTTCTACATTCAGCTACAAAGTATCTGGCCGGCCATTCTGATGTAATTCACGGTGCCGTTGCCAGCTCCAATCAGGAGATTATGGAAAACCTACGGTTTCAAACCAAAACAGGTGGTGCTGTTCCGGGTCCTATGGATTGCTACCTAACTCTCCGGGGAATCAAAACATTGAGTGTGCGTGTTCAGCGCTCAGTTGACAACGCTAAAAAG
The DNA here is from genome assembly GCA_040904925.1 of Gracilimonas sp. Taxonomy (GTDB): domain Bacteria; phylum Bacteroidota; class Rhodothermia; order Balneolales; family Balneolaceae; genus Gracilimonas. The sequence continues at coordinate 325,297 of JBBDSP010000011.1, forward strand.
ATCGCTCAATTCCTTGAAGGTCATGATAAAGTAGCTTCCGTTTTATATCCGGGACTCAAGTCTCATCCCCAGCATAAGCTTGCCAAAAGACAAATGGATGATTTTGGTGCTATGCTCTCATTCACTCTTAAGGATAACTCTATAGAAGCGGCCGTTAAATTTATGAGTAATACAAAGATATTCACTCTTGCTGAAAGTTTAGGAGGAGTTGAATCTCTGATAAGTCATCCGGCATCTATGACACACGGCTCAATACCCAAAGATGTGCGGGAAAAGGCTGGCTTGAAAGACTCTCTGATCAGAATTTCAGTAGGAATTGAAGATGCTGACGACCTGATCGAAGACTTAGCTCAGGCATTTTAGAATAACATCATTGCCAACCCTTTAGTATTTTCTTGCAACACAGAAAAGCGCTTACAGAATTTCTAATTTCAAATATTTTTATCATGCGAGACGTAGTAATAGTATCAGCAAAACGAACTCCGATGGGCTCCTTTGGTGGAAGCCTTTCATCATTTACTGCACCGGAATTAGGTGCATCAGCTATCCTCGAAGCTGTAAAATCAGGCGGCATTAAACCTGATGATGTACAAGAAGTTTTAATGGGTAATGTATTATCAGCCGGAGTAGGACAAGCACCTGCCCGACAAGCTGCATTGAAAGCCGGACTGAGTCAACGCACCCCTTCTACCACTGTAAATAAAGTGTGTGCTTCAGGTATGAAATCCATCATGATAGCCGCAGACCAAATTCGTTTGGGAGAAGCTGATATTATTGTGGCCGGTGGAATGGAAAGCATGAGTAATGTACCCTACTATCTCCCAAAACAACGTTTTGGCGCAAAATACGGCCACACCCAAACTGAAGATGGAATCGTAAAAGACGGTCTTTGGGATGTTTACAATGATTACCTGATGGGTAATGCCGGTGACCTTTGCGGCAGAGAATGCAACATTAGTCGTGAAGAACAAGACGAGTATGCTATCACTTCCTATAAAAGAGCCATTGAAGCTACTGAAAAAGGATACTTCAAGGATGAAGTGATAAAGATGAAGGTTAAAGACCGAAAAGGAAACGTAACCGAAGTAGAAAAAGACGAAGAGCTTGACAAGGTTCGCTTTGAGAAAATACCTCAACTTCGCCCCGTTTTTGACAAAGAAGGAACGGTTACGGCTGCAAATGCATCGAGCATTAATGATGGAGCTGCCGCTGTATTGGTTATGAGTGCTGATAAAGCTAAAGAACTTGGTCTCAAACCTCTTGCGAAGATACTAAGCCATGCAAGTGCTGCAAAAGCACCTGAATGGTTTACAACTGCTCCGGCTGATGCAATTCCTATTGCATTGAAAAAAGCAGGACTGTCGAAAAATGACATTGACCTATTTGAGATCAATGAAGCTTTTTCGGTGGTTGCGCTTGCCAATAATCAGATCCTTGAACTGGATCCTGAAAAAGTTAATATCCATGGTGGAGCAGTAAGTATTGGTCATCCGCTGGGATGTTCAGGTGCACGAATTATTGTTACCCTGATCCATGCCTTGAAGAGAACGAAAGGCAAATATGGTTGTGCCGGCATTTGTAATGGCGGCGGCGGGGCCTCATCCCTCATTCTTGAAATGCTTTAAATATTATTTGAGCCCGTTTTTTTAAACGGGCTCATTTTTTTGTTGACATTATTGGTTCTCCAACATATTATATCACTGAATTAAAATAAGACCTGCTTATATAGATAATCGCTACTATTCATCTAAAAAAAACAACGAACCAAAGGGGTTACTCTATACTTATCCAAACAGGTCAATTTTAACACGAAGTACTATATCATATATAGAAATACTGCTACAAAGTTTTAAGCGTTAACCATACGCACATTGTAAATAACTCGTTCATATGCTTAACAAGCTACTTTTTATCAGTGGTTTGCTTTGCTTATTAATTGCTCAGGTTACAGAAGCCCGGCAACTTAAAGTAGTAGCAGAAACTAATTCCTTTACGGATTATGAGTTCATAAATAATGAACTCAAGGTTATGTCACCTATTGGTGTTACTGTACCAGTTGCAGGAAATACACCACGATTCCAAGTTCTTGAGCAAGTTGTTACAAGCTCTCCACTAATAGTTTCCTCCGAAAGAGCTCATGTAATGTCACTGTCTGATATCAACAAACCCCTTATAGAAATTTCAGAACCGGGGGGTTATCGAGGACAAAGAGTAAGTGCTTTGAGTATCAATGTTGCCAGGTTTGATGAAAGCGAGACCGAGATTCTTCAAAAGTTGAAGCTCAGAGTTTATAAAGGTGGTGATGCCATAGTCCCAAACACCCAAATGGCAAAATCAGCCCAGTCTGCTAATTTTAATTCCGGCATCTGGTATAAAATACCTATAACAAGAAACAGTATCTATACGCTTAACGCTGATTACCTGGAAGAATTAGGAATCAATGTTAACGAAATTGATCCAAGAAATATTCAGGTCTGGGGAACCGGAGGCTATCAGTTACCTGAGCAAAATAGTGAACCAAGGCCTCAACTCACTCAGATTCCAATTTTAGTTGAAGGGCAAACGGGCGAATCATTCGACAATAACGATCGAGTAATTTTTTATGCTAACAGCCCAAATAAAGTAACCCGCGAAAATGGCACTTACTCACATAGTTTACATCCCTATAGTAATGAAAACTATGTTTTTCTAACCATAGCTGACCAGCCCGGATCTCGCCTTTCTGTTCAAAATAGCAATATCAATCCTTCAAGAACTATCACATCTTTTAAAGATTTTATTTGGAAAGAAGGTGAATTGTATAAAGTAGAAGAACGTATAAAATCAGGAAGAAACTGGCTTGGACAACGTTTTGAGTCCTCCAGCAATAGAACCTTAGTTTCTATTTTCCGGGACACCCTCTCGGGACTAATCCCAAATCAGCCGATTGAAATATCCGGACAATTTGTAAACAGATCTACAAGTAACGCCTCTTTTCAAATTCAGGTCAATGGTTCCCAGATATCTACTCTATTTATTCCTCAATCCGGTTCATACACCAGCAGTGAGGGAAGAGCCGGCGTAGCTCGTTCATTTTCTGAGACGCTTAATGGAAATACCAATGGTGACATAATTGAGGTAAGTGCTGCCTACAATCATAATGCAAATGGCTCTACAGGGTATTTCGACTGGCTAAGGATCGGAGCGGAGCGGGAACTCAGGGCAGAAAATAATTTCCTCTACTTTTACTCCCCTGAAGACGGAGCCGGAAATGAATTGGCTCAATATGAATTGACAGGCTTCAGCAGTGAACCTATTGTGATGGATGTCACCGATGTAACCTCTCCAAAACTGTTATCAGGCTCATTTTCCGGAAATAGCTTTTCTTTCAATTATAAATCAGGTGATGACCTGCATTTTATCGCACAATCTGCTTTCCGAACGCCAGAGCCCGGAAAGCGTATAGAGCAACAACATCTGCGAGGCATTTCAGATTATCCCGATTACGTAATTGTTACTTCACCCGACTTCTTAGATCACGCTCAAGAACTTGCATCATACCGAGCCAATGAAGATGGATTGACACCAGTTGTTGTTACTCAGGAACAAATTATGAATGAGTTCTCAGGAGGGGGCATCGATCCGGCGGCTATCCGTGATTACACAAAATTTCTATATGACCGGGCACTGACGAATAATCAGGAACCACCCAAATACCTGCTCCTTTTTGGGGATACTACTTTTGATTATAAAGGCATAATCAGCAATAGTTTTACTAATTATGTAGTGACCTATCAAAGTGAAGAATCTCTGCACAGAACTGCCTCATATGCCACCGACGATTTCTTTGGTTTTATGGATGATAACGAAGGAGATCTGGATATAAACGGCAGCGGAGAGACCCCGGGTTCTCATCTTCTCGATATCGGTATTGGGCGAATTTCTGCCCAAACTCGTGCAGAAGCTTCCGTAGCGGTTCAAAAGATCAAAGACTATGAAAACCCCGCTAATACAGGTTCGTGGCAGAATCTATTTAGCTTTGCGGCCGATGATGACTTCCCTGATGTGGAGCGAAACAAAGACCTTCATGTACTCAATGCAGATGAAACTGCTGAAAGGATGAATATCATTGAACCGGGGATTCGCCTGAAAAAGATCTATGAGTTCGATTATCCTGAAGAGATCACCGGAGGTGGCCGTGAAGTACCTGGAGCTACCCAAGATTTTATTAACACCATTAACAACGGAACTCTTGTCCTCAACTATTCAGGTCACGGAAATGAGCAAACACTATCTGATGAAAACCTCTTCCGCAGTGAATATATACCAAACCTAACTAACAGGGATCGGCTTACCGTACTTGTTACCGCAACCTGTCAGTTTGGTCGGTATGATGATATTGATGCTCAGTCCGGGGCAGAGCAACTTGTTTTTGCAAGTAATGGAGGGGCTATTGCAGCCTTCACTACAACCCGGGTAGTTTATACCGGTTCCGGAATAACAGCCCGAAACAATTTTGGATTAAATGTGGCTCTTTCACAGCGAATGATAGAACGAAGTGCTAATAATACTCCCAAACGTTTTGGGGATATTTACCTGGATACAAAAAACACCTCGATCGGAGGTTCACCCGTTATTACATCACGGAACAGTAAGAAGTTTATTTTAATCGGGGATCCCGCTACAAAATTCAGGTTGCCGGAATCCAGATCTGAGATCACATCAGTAAATGATTATACAGAAACAGGAGAAGATACTACCCTTACTATCCGCGCTTTAGATCAAGTTACTCTTTCAGGTTCAATTTCTGAACTTGACGGTACCCCACTAAACTCTTTTAATGGAGAAGCTTCTATTACTGTACTGGATGCCAACCGAACCGTGAATTTACCTGCAGACCGAGATTGGGTACAAGAAGACCGATGTAACTTAACCGGTTGTAAGTATACTGTAGAGAATGATGTTCTCTTCAGAGGCAAAGCAGGCGTTGAAAACGGACAGTTCAATTCCACCTTTATAGTCCCCAAGGATATTAGCTTTTCTGATAGTACCGGCCGCATCATTGTATTTGCCAATAGTGAAGGAAAAACCGCAGGAGGCTCATTCACAAAAATAAAATTTAACGGCATTAATGAAGATGCCTTTGACGACAAAACCGGCCCAAAGCTTGATATTTATCTTAATGACGAACGTTTTGTAAACGGAAACCTGGTAAACAGTTCACCGAATTTAATTATAGAATTAGAAGACCAATCTGGAATAAACACAACAGGAACAGGAGTAGGACATGAGTTAATTGCTACTATCGATACCAAACCACAACAATCATTTGTCCTCAATGATTTTTATGAGGGTAGTTTAAATGATTTCACGCGGGGGCGTGTCGAGTACCCCTTGGATGAAATTCCTGAGGGTAGCTATAGCCTCAAAGTTAGAGCATGGGATGTACATAACAATTTTTCAGAAGAGGAGATCTTTTTTGAAGTTGCATCGAATGATGAGTTAAGTGTACGAAATGTATACAACTACCCAAACCCGATGAATAATGTCACCCGATTTACCTTTGAACATAATCAACCGGGCAATCCATTAGATGTATCCGTTCGGATATTCACACTAAGCGGAAAACCGGTTCAATACATTGAAAATCAACTCATAACTACAAGTTCATATGCCAGTATTTCATGGGATGGCCGTGACCGGGATCATAATCGTCTGGGTAACGGTACTTATATTTATGTGCTTCGGGTTGCAACAAATACCCCAAAAGGAAGACAAAAAGCAGAGCAAATCGAAAAGCTCGTAATTATTCGATGACATCGTAAATTAACTTTGAATCACTTATATTTATAAAAAATCAGCTATATGAAAAGGACAGTATCTATATTAGCGACAGGATTATTATTTATGCTACCTGCCATTTCAAATGCGCAGGTTGCGATCACTGCTGTACCATTCCTCCAAATTGAACCCGACTCAAGGGGTGCCGGAATGGGTAATACAGGAGTAGCCATTGCGGATAATGCTTCCGCTTTATTCTGGAACCCGGCGGGTTTAGCCTTTCAGGAAGGTAATAACCAAGCCAGCATAACCCACTCGAACTGGCTTGCCAATTTTAATGTAAGTGACCTCTTCTACGACTATGTGGTTGGGAAATATTACATAGAAGGAATCGGAACCATTGGGGCTCACCTCACCTACTTAAATTTAGGTGAACAGATAGAAACACGTGAATCCGGACCTGAACCGATCTCCCGATTCAATAGTTACGAAGTGGCTTTTGGAGCTTCATATGGGCATAGATTCAGTGAAAATTTTGCTACCGGTACCAGCTTGAGGCTTATCTACTCAAGTCTTGCAAGCGGTACTTCCATAAGCGCTCAGCAGGTTAATCCCGGAAGCAGTGTAGCTGTTGACCTTTCCTTTCTGTACCGAACAGACCCATTTGCAGTGGGCGGACGTGATGCCAGATTTAGTTTCGGAACCAACCTTTCAAACTTAGGCCCCGGCATTCAGTACACTGATAATGCTCAAAAAGATCCGCTCCCAACCGTTCTTCGGTTTGGCTGGGCTTTCGATCTTGATCTGGATGATGAAGGAATTAACCGCGTTACCATCGCCAACGATATTTCCAAGATCATGGCCAGAACTAAAGCCGAATACAATGATGACGGCCAAGGTAATACAGATACAACCATAGTAGCCTCCGGTCCTTTAGAAGCCCTGTTTAATTCCTGGAGCAGCTTTGAACGATTTGACGGCACCAATACGGTTGAAGTAGGTCTTATGCAGCAGTTTATGATAGGTGCCGGACTCGAATACTGGTACGCTGATCAATTCGCTTTACGTGGCGGTTATTATTTTGAAGACCCTCAGAACGGTGACAGAGAGTACATCACATTTGGTGCCGGTATTCGATATAACTTTTTTGGGGTCGATTTCAGCTACATCAAAACCCTTGAATCTGATCATCCCCTCGCAAACACACTGCGATTCAGCTTGCTCATTGATTTTTAATACATGTCAAATTTGAAGCTTTTTCTAAAGAGCATGTTAAGTATTAGCATGCTCTTTCTGTTTAATTATCAGAATGTGTCTGCACAAAACATTTCTCTGCAGCGTACGCACGCTATCTCTGATCAACAGATAAAGCTCAATACCAATTTGGATGCCACAGGTGTTTTGGATGTAGTTGCTATTATGGTTGAATTTCAGCCTGATACAAATCGCCTTACATCCGGAACCGGTATTTTTGGTCCTGACGGAATGGACGGACTCCCTTATCTTAAAAATGCTGATGATTTCCGTGTTGAACCCCTTCCCCACAACCGAAATTATTTTGAAGCTCATCTCGAATTTGCTAAAAATTACTACGAGAAAACCTCCGGGAATAAATTGACAATAAACTATCAGGTACTTCCCGATATTTATCGGCTTCCCAAAAAAATGGAAGAATATTCTCCGATCGGAGAAACTTTCACCAACGAGCAAATAGCTGAACTGGCCCGTGATGCCTGGCAACAAGTAGAAAATGGAAGTAATTTTGATGCCACCGAACTCGACCCTGAAACCACTGCTTTTGTGATCTTCCATGCCGGAGTTGGCCGCGATATCGAACTCACCGGCACCAATCTGGATATCACTCCATATGATATCCCCTCAATTTATCTCCGAAAAAGTAATTTAAGTACTCTCTTAGGTGAGCCGGGATTCGATGGTTTTTCGGTGAATGATGGTACGTTCAGAATTACGAACTCTTTGACCATTCCAAGAACTGAATCGCGGCGCGGATTGGATATTCAGGATAACGAATTCGTTTTCCCGCTCTCCATAAACGGACTTTTGATCGCTTCTCTGGGAAGCCATTTGGGATTACCTGACCTTTTCAACACCGAAACTGGCGACCCCGGAATCGGCAGGTTTGGACTTATGGATGGCGCCGGTTTTTTTGCCTATAACGGTTTACTGCCTCCTGAACCTTCTGCATGGGAAAAGATCTACCTTGGTTGGCAAACACCCTTTTTGATCGATGAGAACACCACAGATGATATTCCTTTACCGGCAAGTTCTCTTAATCAACCAAACAGTATCGCCAAGTACGAACTCTCAGAATCTGAATATTTTTTGATCGAAAACAGGCACCGTGATCCTAATGAAAATGGAACAACCATCACCATAAGAAGACCGGATGGAAGCGACGTTCAGCAAACGTTCACAAATCAGGATGAAGCTTTTGTTTTTCAGGAAGCTGACTTTGATCAGCTTCTTGAAGCAGGAACCTTTGTAGAAGCCACTAATTTCGACTTTAGTCTGCCGGGTGGACTCGATATCGGAGAAGATGAAAACGACCCGGCTGATGACCGGAACCTAAACGGTGGGATTCTGATCTGGCATATTGATGAAGCCGTAATCAATGCTCAGCTGAACAGTGATCGTGTCAACGCAAATCCGGACCGCCGCGGAATTGATCTGGAAGAAGCCGATGGAGCTCAGGATATCGGAGAACCTGTGGCGGGGGCACTCGATAACAATGCGGCCTTTGGAACTGCTTTTGATTTTTGGTGGGCAGGAAATGACTATCGCGTTATCCTGGAATCCGGCCGCGAGATCAGTTTATATGAAAACCGTTTTGGTCCTGATACCCAGCCCAATACCAACAGCAATTCAGGTTCTCCCTCCTTTTTTGAGCTATATGATTTTTCTGAAAATATTCCCACGGCAAGCTTTAAGATCCGTCCTTCAGAACCTTATGAGGAATTTTACACATCATCATTGAATCTTCAGCTTTCTGGGTCTGAGCAATATTACACGGACAATGATAATTATTACGATCATTTTCCGCTGTCACTTTCGGTCTATGAAACCACAAATGACACTTTTCTATTGATTCCTTCTCAACAAACGCTCAAGGCCGTAAATCTCTCAGATCCGAATGGGCAACAGTTTACATTGAAAGATACACCTGTTCAGCAGCCATATATCGGGAATGATATCATCGTCCTCTCCGATAAACCTACAACTGCTTCAGCCACTGTGACTTCCATGGCGCTGACATGGAGCGAAGTTGATTCAAAATTCGATACGCTTTGGACGGCTGTCCATGAAAGAAACAGAGGATTCATCAGCTCACAGTCCGGAGATACGCTCCATGCCGATTTATCTCGGGATGGGATACTAGCCTCCGATGGTTCCGTTTTTGAACTTCGCAACCAGGCTTTTCAGCAGTCCGAAAGGATTAACGGCTCGCAGTCCACAGCATATGAAAATGGAAATGTATATTTCAGTCCTACAGTACCCTCCGGAGTTTATCTTCACGATGATGTTTCAAAAAGGCTCTACACAGGAATCATTCAACTCGGTTCAGAACAGATATTCTATGTATTTGAAAACGAGAAATTCGCCCTAATAGACAATGAAGATGTATTCCGTGAAATTCTTTTTGAAGAACCCGCTGCTAACTGGCCGGCGATACTAGATCGTGCCGATTTTCTTTGGGTAAATCGTACCGCTAATCAAATTGAAGGGAAAAACCGAAAAGGTGGATTTTTAGATGATACTCCTATTGCTGCTCCCCATGGAGTACAATTCACAGGAACTCCACTCGTGATGGAATTCATTGACGAGACCACTGCTTACTTTGTTATTGGCCAAGACGATTACTCGTTAAATATATACGCCTATGATGAACGTGGAAATAAAATTGAAGGATTTCCTCTTTATGTAGGTAAAGCTGAAAATTTAGCTGCTCAAACGGTTCATCCCTTTATTTTCAATGATGAACTGTTCGCTGTAAGTCATCAAGGTATGCTCAAATCATGGAAATTAAACAATATTTCAGATGTCAAATGGTCCGGCCGTTATGGACAAGCTCCTTTCAATAAGGTTTCTGCACGGGTAGAAAATGATGGAGATCAAAACAACTCCCGGTTCAGTATCCTGAATGACGCGGAAACCTATAACTGGCCAAACCCTGCTAACGAGAATACCAACATCCGCTTTGAAGTGGCTTCTCCGGGTGGAACTATTGATGTCTCCATAATCACTATGAGCGGTCGCATCATCTATGAGGAAAGCATCAGAACTCGTGGTGGCCGCCCTGAAGAGATCAATATAAATACCCAAAACTGGGCCAGTGGCGGATATGTTGCTCGCGTTAAAGCAACAGTAGATGGGCAGACAGAAACCAAACTTATTAAGATCGGAGTAGTACATTAATGGTGAATTTAAACCGCATATTGGTTCTCCTGCCTGCAGTCATCTTACTGCCTGCACTTCTCATGGCTCAAACTGACGTCACTTTTTATGACTACCCCCAAAATCATCTGGATTGGTACACCATTGAGAGCGAACATTTTCTGGTTCACTTCCAAGAGGGGAACAGCCGGTCAGCCCAGGTAACTTCCCGTATAGCTGAAGAAGTATACTCCCCAATTACAGAGTTATATCAGTATGAACCGGATGAGAAAGTAAGTATCGTTTTAAAAGACCGAGAAGATTACTCCAACGGGGCTGCCTACTTTTTTGACAATAAAATCGATATCTGGCTTCCCGCTCTTGATTCCCCGTTAAGAGGCACTCATAACTGGCTTCGAAATGTGATCTCCCATGAGTTTGTGCATATCGTTCAGATACAGAAAGGAATGAAACGATCCAGAAAGATCCCTGCATTTTATTTGCAATGGCTTTCTTATGAAGATGTACGCCGCCCTGATGTGCTTTATGGTTTCCCAAATGGGATACTTACCATGCCTTTTGCCACTGTAAATGTACCGGCCTGGCTGGCCGAGGGAACCGCACAATATCAAACTGCGGGACTATACTATGAAACCTGGGACAGTCACCGGGATATGATCTTACGCACTCGTATTTTATCCGACACATATTTTTCTCTGGATGAGATGGGGACTTTTTCTTCAAAAAGCAGTTTGGAACGGGAGACAGTTTACAATCAAGGCTTTGCGTTTGTTATTTACCTCGCCAATCGTTTTGGTGATGATGTTCTTCGTGAGACCACCGAGGCCTTAGGTCAAAAGGGAGTTTATTCTGTAGCTGAAGCTATCGAAATTGCTACGGGTATTTCCGGCTATGAAGTTTTTGATGACTGGATCAAAGAGCGTAAAGAGTTTTATGAGAAAGGAGTCGAAACCATCAATCCCACGCCTTCTGAAACAGCAGAGGCTTCCGGGTTTTTCAACTTCTACCCTCAGTTATCTCCCAATAATAGCCTGGCTTATCTCTCGAACAAAGGACTGGACTTTGGTTTGATGTCACTTTACCTGAAAGATAGTGACGGGGAGGAGACTGAAATTGCCATAAACGATCAGCAGGAATTTAAAGAAGAGCAACACTTTATTAACTCCGAAGGCCCCCTTCTCACCTTCTTGGAAACATCCTTTTCATTTTCTCCGGATGGAGAGAAGATCGCCTATTCCGTAAACAAGAAGAATAAATACGGGGAGCGTTATCGGGATATTTTTATTTATGATCTGCAATCGGAAGAAAGTGAACGTCTTACAAACAGTGGTAGAATCCAGTTCCCGGCCTGGAACAAAAACGGAGATAAAATTGCGGCGATCCGGTATGAAAAAGGGACTCAAAATCTTGTGTTGCTTTATCCTGACAGTCCCGACTCTGTTCTAAGACTTACGAACTTTCAAAATGGCGAAACTATTTCTACTCCGGCCTGGAACGTTAATGATACCAAGATCTATTACGCAACATCCGATCTCAGCAATCGAAATATCCATGTTTACGATCTTGAATCAGGGGAAAGCTCTCCCTATTTAAGTGACCCATTCATTGATTATCGTGACCCTTACTTGGGGCCAGATGGTGATTACCTGTATTATTCATCAAATGTAGAGGGGATCTTCAATATTTACAGAGTTCACCTTAATGGAGGTGAACCCCAGAAATTAACCGCTGTGATCGGAGGGGCTTTCATGCCTTTCATTAGTGCAAATGGGCAACTTTATTTTTCAGAATATGAAGCTGATGGGTACAAGATCAAAAAAGCAGATGAAGACGAACTCTTGTCTCACTCTGATTTTGGTTTGTATGAACCTGTTTTTTCAGATGACATCAAGATCCCAATCGGTGACCTGGACTATATCAATAAACTGAATGAATTTGATGATTCTGATCTGTCTGAGTTCTCGAATGAGATCCTTGCCATTGCTGATACCGGAAGCTATCACTATACACTAAGCAATCTGAGTGACAATCAGGACCGGACTTTCAGAGAATATGAAGACACCTATTCGGGGTTCAGCTTCTTCCCCGTTTTGCGTTTCGATAATTATTCGAAGGAATATGGTAATAATGGAGCACTCATTAAAAATGGAGAATTTGGGAATTTAGGCCGCAACCTGCTCCGTGATATGAAGCCCGGCGTGTATTTCTCCTCCAGGGATGTGATCGACAAGCTAAGTCTTTTTGGAGGACTTATGCTTGGTGTTGCCTCTCAAACTACAGAAAGTATCGGTGGTTTTTTCCGCCCCGACAGACTATTCGGGCTTGATCGCGATGCTTTTCTGATTCTTGAACACCGCGGTCTTCCTTTCATCGAAAGAAGCTGGTCGCCAACAGTAGCTGTAGAGATCTATAACATGCGTCGGAATGTTGCTGATGGACTATCGATCGAAGAATTTCCGTGTACTTCCTGCCTTCCCGATACTACGACTACTGATATTGCTTATGATATCTGGGAAGCCGGTTTGTTTTTCAGGAGTAAACTAAGCCGCAGAAGTTTGCTCGAACTGGGAATTACCTATAGTCCCTACACCGTTTCAACCGACGGCTTTTACTCACGGGAATTGCAGCAGCAAGTGAGTGGGTCATCCTCCCAATATTTCAGAGGAACAACACTTTCCGCCTCCTATACTTTCGATTACTATACATACTCCAACGATGCCGATATTGCACCACTTGGTTTGAAAGGATATCTGCGATATCAATTTCAACCCTCCAAATTATTGGAAGAATACGAGATCGAGGAAGGTACTTTGAAACCGATATTTGCTAGTTCCAATAATCATTCTACTGAAATGCATCTCCGCTACGGCTTTAAGACTATGGGAGATCAGGCTTTTCAGGCTCGTGTTCGCGGGTTTCACTACTTTAACAGTCCTGATGACTCTTTCTACACCGACTATGTAGGCGGATTTTTGGGAATGCGAAGTTATCCCTATTTCGCTTTGGGTGGCAGTACCACAGCTTTTACAAGTATGTCCTGGTTTGCTCCGATCTACAGGGGAATCAACAAACAGGCCGGTCCTTATACCTTCGATAAAGTTTTTGCCCGTTTCTTCTTTGAGACCGGCAATGGATGGCGAAGTCCTTACGATACCGGGAATAATTTGAAATCAGGAATTGGTGCAGAACTCAGGGTTGCGATGAACGGATATTATTTATTCCCGCTTAAATTTTTTGTAAGTACTTCCTATGGATTCAACCGTTTTACACTTACACTTCCTGATGACTTCATTACGAATTCCCAAAGCAATCAGGTTACATACGGACGGACGGTGCTGTTCCACTTTGGCTTAACTTTTGATTTTGAACTGTTATGAAAAAATTGATCTCCATAGGTTGGGTATTGCTGTTTCTTCCCTTCTCGACGAATGCTCAATCGTTAAGCAGTTTCAATAATGGGCTGTTTAAGGGAGTTGAACAACCAAAAGAGACCACCAATGAAATTCATATCTCTGACTTTAAGTATCAAAATAATAGCATTGAAAATGGTTCACTATTGAATGCTAGCAGAACCAAGCCCGGCGTGGCTTTTGTGGCATCTGCACTTGTTCCGGGATCAGGACAAGCCTTAAATGGTAAATGGGTACGTGCAGGAATATATTTTGCTACTGAAGCTGTTGGACTTATTTATCATCTTGACAGAAATGCAAAAGCCCGAAATCAAGAAGAAGCTTATAAACAATTCACCCACAATAACTGGAGTGTGGTAGCTTATGCTGAATGGCTCGTAAATTATTCTCAAATACACGGCCTGACTAACGGGTGGCAAACCCTGCAAAATCAAATTCAGGGACAAAGTCCGAATTGGGATAACACCAAAAATGATTGGGATCAGGTGTCTATTTCGACATTGAGAAGCGTAGAAAATTCAACCCCATTTTATCCAGAAGACATTAACGGAAGTAATTTTTCACACGAATTACCCGATTACGGATCTCAACAATATTATGAGCTGATCAGTAAATATTATCAGTATCAGCCGGGATGGCGGGATTGGTACACTGAAGTTACTACAGCCCAAGATCAGGATGATTCCATGTACGAATATTTCTGGAATGGTGAGGATGAGCCTTTTGAATTATTCTATGAAGGCCGGGACCGTGCGTACGAATTTAACCAAAACTATAGGGTTGCCGGGAACATCCTCAAACTATTAGTGGTAAATCATGTAGTTTCAGCCTTTGATGCTTTGTTTACCGTTCAGCTTAAAAACAGCAGGATCGAGACTGAAACAAATTTAATGCGACTGGAACAATTTTCAGTCACATGGTACTTTTAACCCGTTGATAGTTCTCTTATTTTATGGACATGCTCAAGTACATATTTACAAATAAATATTTTTATATCGGAGGATTGGCACTCATTCTTTTTGGTGCGCTTTCTCTCTTTATGGCCGACAAACTCGTTATGCCTTCTTATACCAATTATAATGAAGGGATCACCGTGCCTGATGTTACCAAAGTTACTATGGAAGAGGCCGGAGATCTTTTAACAAGCTATGGATTGCGTTTCGAGATCAATGAACGCCGGTCTAACCCTGCATATCCTGCCGATTACGTAATAGACCAAACCCCCGGTGCTTCTAATATTGTAAAGCCCAACCGGAAAATATATCTCACCGTTAATACGGAAGTAAAGCCTACCGTAGAAGTACCCGATGTGGTAGATCTGAATTTACGCAATGCAGAACTTCAGCTTCAAAACTATGGCCTACAAGTGGGGAGCCGCAGTTATGAATCTTCACGATTTAAAAATGTAATTCTCCGCCAGTCAATTCCTGCCGGAGCTACTGTTGAAAAGGGAGCTGTTGTCGATCTCGTAGTCAGTGATGGATTAGGTGACCGCATGGTCGAGGTTCCGGACATTGTGGGACTAAGACTTCCTGAAGCACAGCTTGAGTTAAGAAGATCAGGTTTGAATGTGGGGGAAGTACAGTTTCGCCCAACCAGAGATATTGTACCAAACACAGTCTTAGACTATTCACCAAAACAAGCTGAACTCCGCGAGGGCGAAACGCTAACCTTAGTTATATCTGAACGCTTTGAAGTAGAGGAAGAAAGTGAAGGGGGAGCTGTCATCATAGATTCAACAGATACTCGTCCAGACTCTCTGAATCCTTCCCTTCCAGACTCCCTAAATAATCAACCCGAAAATAATAACAACCAGGAATAAATGAATTTTGAACTTCCCGTTTTAGCACCGTCAATTTTAGCCGCCGATTTTACTAAACTTGGAGAAAATATTGAAGATGCCATCAAAGGGGGAACTTCCTGGATACATTGTGACATCATGGATGGCCACTTTGTTCCTAATATCAGTTACGGACCAAGCGTGGTTAAAGCAGCAAAAAAAGCAGCCCCCGAAGCTTTTATTGACGTGCATTTAATGATCGAAAACCCTGACGACTATGTAGAGAATTTTGTAGAAGCAAGAGCTGATCTTATTTCTGTTCATTATGAGACCTGTCCGCATTTACATCGTTCTATCCAAAACATCAAAAAATATGGTTTGATGACAGGTGTTGTAGTGAATCCAGCTACTCCCCTCTCTAATATTGAGCCTATTCTGTCTGATGTGGATCTTGTACTCATAATGAGCGTGAATCCGGGTTTTGGCGGCCAAAGCTTTATTGAAAGCACCTACGAAAAACTAAAAAAACTGTCCGTAATGAGAGAAGAAAAAGAACTTAGTTTTCTCATTCAGGTTGATGGCGGAGTAAATCTCAAGAACATCAAGAAAGTAGCTAAAGCCGGAGCCGATGTACTAGTAGCCGGAAGCAGTGTTTTCAGTGCTGAAAATATCGCAGCCCGGGTAGAAGAACTTACTGCAAAGCTCAAATAACCTGCTTTCTGTTTACTGAGTTCTGCCTGCATCTCACATCATTTCTGTTGCTAAATTCTTATCTTTAGCCTTTCAATCCACATAAATTTTATAGCCATAGAAGACGAGAAACAACTTATCGAAAAAATCATCGAATTAGAGGGTGCTGACCCCATGTCCCTTTTTGGGCTACATGATCATAACATTATAGCACTTGATAAAGCATTCCCTGAAACCAAGTTCAACGCTCGCGGAAATCGTGTTAAACTGACCGGACCGGTTGAAGAGGTAGAAACAGCCACCAAGGTGATCGAAGGTATGATCGAGCTGCTTAGTCGAAAAAGCAAAGTAGCTGAAGGTGATGTAAACACATTGGTCAACTTAAAATCAGGAGAAAGCACTGCACGAAGACCACAGATCCGCACTCTTGATGATACTACCGGTGATACCATCATCCATACTCACAATGGTGAAGCTATAACGGCCAAAACTCCCGGACAGCGAAGAATTGTTCAGTCCTCTACTGAAAATGATATTGTTTTCGCTATAGGTCCGGCCGGTACAGGAAAAACATATACTTCCGTTGCATTAGCTGTTCAGGCACTTAAAGACCGAAAAGTTCGCAAGATCATCCTTGCACGGCCTGCTGTAGAAGCCGGAGAAAACCTTGGATTTTTACCCGGTGATCTAAAGGAAAAGATCGATCCCTATCTTCGTCCATTGTATGATGCGCTTGAGGATATGATAGATCGCGACCGACTGGAACTTCACCTTACTAAAAATGTGATCGAGATCGCACCCCTCGCCTATATGCGGGGACGTACACTCAATAATGCTTTTGTGATTCTTGATGAAGCCCAGAATGCCACGAACACGCAAATGAAAATGTTTTTAACCAGAATCGGTTTTAACAGCCGTGCTATCATTACCGGTGATATCACGCAAACCGACCTCCCCCGCCGGCAAGAATCCGGACTAATCTCCATCCAAAAAATACTTCAGGAGATCAACGGCATTGATTTTGTGTATTTAGGGGAAGAAGATGTGGTTCGCCACAAACTGGTTCGTGATATCATTAATGCCTATGAGAAATTTGAAGGCAAGAAGAAAAAGTAGCTGTCAGCCGTCAGCTTTCAGCTCATTATTGTTTCAGTACTGAAAGCTGAGGTCTGATGGCTGACAGCCATAAGGCTAACTTAACTTTAATATAGCATCCAATTATATTAATTTCACCAAGCTCTATCATAAAAAAACTATGAAAACATACGCCTCAGCACTCTACGAAGGTACTTTCTCCGTTGGGCTGGATAAAAAATTTGTTCGTATCGATCGGGATGATCCTCCGGCTAAAGGTGCCCTCAAACTTTCTCTGAACCCCTTTCTGATTCACACCCCTGAACGAAATTATTTATTTGATTGTGGTATTGGAGAATTTGGTGAAGATACAGGTCCCGATGTCATTCTTGAAAATCTTGACAAACATGGGCTAACAGAATTTGATATCACGGATATTTTTCTAAGTCATTTACACTATGATCACATCGGTGGGCTAGCGCATCGTGAAAGCGGATATTGGGAGCTTACTTTTCCGGAAGCTAAGATCTGGGTATCTAAAAAAGGCTGGCAGAAAGTTATCGGGATGGATGAATATTACGATGCTGAAAAAACAGAATTCATTTCTTTCCTGGATGCCAAAGCTGATCTGAATTTCCTGGATGAGGAACACGAACCCTATCCTGATATCACTGTTCGAAGAATTGGGGGGCACACCGAGTTTCATCAGGTCTTGTTATTTGATGACGGAGACCAAAAATACATGCAGGCCGGTGATGTCATAGGCACCAAAGGTTCAGTAAATAGAAAGTATGCAGCTAAGTATGATTTTGAGCCAAAGGTAAGTCAACAGCGCCGGGAGGAATTGACTAATCTTGCTTTCAAGGAAGGCTATACTATCTTAACTTACCACGAAGATAAAAATCCGTTATTTAAACTGACGGGGTACGACGAAAAAACCGGATACAGTACAGAAAACGTAGAATCACATGTCCCTTCCTGATCATATCACTTCCATAAAAGAATTTTTAACCGAACATGGATTTCCTGAACAAATAGATTCAGCCGTGATCCTTGGTTCCGGCCTGGGCAGTTTTGGCGATGAAATTGAAAATGCTGATTCCATTCCCTACGGTGATATTCCCTCTTTTCCACAATCTACGGTAGAAGGTCACTCAGGCTCACTTATTTTTGGTGAGGTTGAAGGTAAAACCGTTTTGGCTTTTTCAGGCCGCTTCCATCATTATGAAGGACACGACTTTTCGAAAACCGTGCTTCCCGTACAGCTTGCAAAAGCTTTTAGGGTAGATAAACTCGTTATTTCAAATGCTGCCGGCGGAATTAATTTACGTTACCGGGTGGGAGATCTTATGATCATTGACAGCATACTAAAGCAGTTTTTCATGGTGTCTGAACCGGCTCTCCATACCTGGGATTCCAACTTTGAAAAGTATGCCTTGGAAGTGAAACAAATTGCACGGGATCTCGGAATTGAAACTCAGATGGGTTCCTATCTTTTCTGTAAAGGCCCACATTATGAATCTAAAGCTGAAATTCGCGCCTTTCGGAAAATGGGCGCTGATGCCGTTGGAATGAGTACGGCTCCTGAACTTACTGAAGCAGCCAGACTTGGAGTTAGAACAGCCGCTATATCTCTGATCACCAATGCTGCTGCCGGGGTTATAGATCAAAAATTAGATCATGCAGAAGTGAAAGAAGCCGCTGATAAGAAAAAGGATGTTTTTGCGAAGTTAGTGAAAGGGTTGATCAGGGAATTTTAAATGTTTGAATGATAAATGTTGAATTAGGCTTTGCCCTATTTTTTCAAATGGTAATATTCCTCAATGAAAGCCATCCTACCTGGCTTATAAAAACTCAATTAGACCCTAATATAAATAGTGGCGTATGCGATAGGCCACTACATTTATTCTCTGGAAATTACAACGGTAGATTATCGTGCTTCTTCTTCGGCACCGAGTCTACTTTGTTCTGCGCTGCCTCCAGTTGTCTGATCAGTTTTTCGCGGGTTTCGGATGGTAATATCACATCGTCGATAAATCCGCGGCCGGCAGCTAAATATGGATGGGCAAAGTTTTCGCTGTACTCATCTTCCAGCTGTTTTTGTTTTGCTTCGGGATCATCTGCTTTCGCAATTTCTTTACGGAAGATAATCTCTACCGCACCTTTAGTTCCCATTACCGCGATCTCAGCTGTTGGCCATGCAACGTTGTAGTCTGCACGAATATGCTTGGAGTTCATTACGTCGTAAGCGCCCCCATAAGCCTTTCGGGTGATAACGGTCATCTTCGGCACTGTAGCTTCGCAAAAGGCGTACAGGAGCTTGGCTCCGTGCTTTATGATACCATTCCACTCCTGGTCTGTGCCGGGGAGGAAACCGGGTACATCTTCAAATACCACAAGCGGAATATTGAACGCATCACAAAAGCGAACAAATCGTGCTCCTTTCAGGGAAGCATCAATATCGAGTACACCTGCAAGTGAAAGCGGCTGATTTGCCACTACTCCAACACTTCGTCCACCAAGGCGAGCAAAACCTACCACAATGTTGTCAGCATAGTCTTTATGGACCTCGTAAAAGGAATCTTTATCCATTATTCCGCCGATGACATCATGGATATCATACGGTTTGTTGGGGTTAGCCGGAACCAGATCTTCCAGTGCTTTGGCTTTTGCTGAATCAGGATCTTTGGATTCGATCATCGGTACTTTCTCCTCACAATTCTGAGGAACGTACTTCATCAACTCCCTGATATCATTCAAACAAACTGCATCATTGGCACTGGAAAAGTGGGATACTCCCGATTTTGTGCTGTGCGTTGATGCTCCACCCAATTCTTCTGAAGTCACTTCTTCGTGAGTAACCGTTTTTACCACATTAGGACCCGTTACAAACATATAACTGGTGTTTTCAACCATAAAAATG
This sequence comes from Gracilimonas sp., assembly GCA_040904925.1. Classification (GTDB taxonomy): domain Bacteria; phylum Bacteroidota; class Rhodothermia; order Balneolales; family Balneolaceae; genus Gracilimonas. Next base: position 345,347 of record JBBDSP010000011.1, read on the forward strand.
AAGTCGGTAAGTGCGGGACTGTAAACAGCTCCACCGGCACAAGGGCCCATCACGGCAGAGATCTGAGGCACAACACCGGAGGCCATACTGTTTCTCCAAAATACTTCGGCATAACCACCAAGAGAAGAAACTCCTTCCTGAATTCGGGCTCCTCCGGAATCATTCAATCCAATAATTGGAACTCCGTTTTTCATAGCCAGGTCCATGATCTTGCAGATCTTTTCGGCATGAGTTTCCGAAAGCGAACCTCCAAATACCGTAAAATCCTGACTGAACACATATACAGGCCGGCCATGGATCTTACCCAAACCGGTTACCACTCCATCACCTAGTATTTGTTGCTTATCAAGTCCAAATGCAGTACTCCTGTGAGTGACAAATTTGTCAATTTCCTCAAATGATCCTTTATCCAGCAGCAGGTCAATGCGCTCGCGTGCGGTCAACTTTCCTTTTTCATGCTGTTTTTCGATACGGGCTTTCCCGCCGCCTTTTTGTGCTTCTTCTCTTAATTTCTGGAGACGTTCTACTCTTGGATTGGATGCCATAAATAACTATTGGTTAAGTTTTAAATTCATCAAAATAAGTTTGAAGCTTGTCAGTAAAATCTACTGCAGTTTCAGAAAACATATCCACTTCATTCGGTAAAAATACATTCTTTTCAAGAAAGTCGGAGGCTTCATCCCAAGAATCTAATTCCTGAATTTTACTGAGTGCTTCGGTATACTTTTTCTTTTTACTCTTAAAAATTTCTTTCGTAAAAAGCTTTTCCTGCCCCACTAAAAATTCTTTCAATTCAGGAAGATCAACCTCTTTTTCATCAGCTTCATTAGTATCTTCCTCATCCACAATACTTTCAACAAGGGTATCTTCATCCATCAACAGTTCATCATCAGAAGTTTTTTTACCGCCCATGAGAACATCCATTTGGTCCGGGCGTAAAAATTGTTGCCACATGGGCTCATTACCCTCTTCAGCATCTTCATCGATAAGGTTTTCATCCGCCTCATCTGCAATGAGGGAGTCTAATTCGTCGTCCTCTTCAGGTTCTTTCTTTTCCTTTTTCTCAGGAGCTTTTTCCTCTTTTTTTTGTTTTTCAGAACTTTCTTTTTTCTTTTTCTCTTCTGCTTTTTCCTGTTCTTCTTTAGAAAGATTTTTAAAAGAATGTGCAGCCTGATCCAATACAGTAACTAAATTCTGCCGAAATTTCTTTATCTCATCCGTTTGCTCACCGGACTTAAGTGACTTCGAAATTTCTTCTGCATCAGGAGCTTCTTCAAATTCCTCAAAAATGGCTTTGTCTTTTTTCTCTGATTTGAACAGAGCGTTAAAAGACTCTTCATCTGTCATTTGAGGACCGGTTTCACTGTAATCTCCAAAAAAGCTGTCCAGCAATCGCTGTTCTTTTTCATCGATCTGCTCCACTTCTTCCTCATCAGGTTGGTCAAATCTGTTCTGTTGGGCAATAAGTTCTTCACGAAATTGATCCCGAAATTTCTCCTGCAGTTTTACATCAAGCAAATCCGGATAGGAAAGAATCTCCACAAAACGATCCTTGGTGATCTCTTCATCTAATTCGTTAAATGCCTTGGCTGTCAGATATAGTCCTTTATCCTCAAAGAAAAACTGTATAAGTTTGGCATCAATCTTTCCGCCAAATAAGGTAAACAAGAGTTCAAGCACTTGTGCCCACTCTTTGGCTGTATAGGATGCAACCAAATTGGCATCCAGATTATGGATCAGCAATTTACAACGCTTTTTTTCTAAGGTTTTCAGCTTGCGCTTACGCATATACAGCGGTATAGCACGGCCAAAGTGCTTATAAATTGTGAGTTTCTCTGTCCTATCAAGAAGTTCTTCGTAATCTAACTCTTCTTCACCTTTATAGATATACTCGGCCATATGCTGGCGAGGCTCCAGATATACCTTCACAATATCAGTAACTACCTGACTTGTGATTGCATAAAAATTTTCTTTAGGTATACGAGAGTTGGCAAAAAGTGAAGCCTGAAAATCTTTCCATGCATCCTGAACAAGCGGTTGTTCTACATCAGACCACTCAGTGTCTTGCAGTTCAAATTGCTTTTTCAGCTTCTCATTCACTTCAATCCGAATCCTTTCCACAATAAATGACGGAAATCCTGCAGAGAGGAAGTCTTTCAGCGAATAATAGGGCTTGTCGGCTTTAACCGCTCCTATCAGCTTATCAATTATATTTTCTACGGATTGATGCATGTCCTGCGTTTAAATTTTACTGAAAATAAAGCCTGCAGAGTCGCAATACAATTAAGGATTTAGTAAATGTATTAATGTTTTCAAATTTTATGAATTGATTACCAATTCTTATTAATCATAAACTTGCTACCTTTAGGGCATGATTTCATTGCAAGTCGACAATCTCACCAAAAAATTTAACCGCCATATCATTTTTTCATCACTTAGTTTTGAGCATGAAAATGGCATTCTTGGGATTTCCGGAGCAAACGGAAGTGGTAAATCCACGCTTATGAAATGCCTGGCATTTTTACTACGTCAAACATCAGGTTCTATTTTATGGAAAGATGATAAGCACTTGATGAATCAAAAAGAACTTAAAGCCAGGATCGGTTTTGCGGCTCCCTATATAAACTTATATACCGAGCTTTCGGTGCTGGAAAACCTTCGTTTTTTAATAGAGGCAGGTGGAAATAGAGCCAATGAAGAACAGCTTGCCAAGTTGCTTCAAAGAGTAGAGATATCTCATCTTAAAGATCAGCTTTACGGGAGCCTTTCCACCGGGCAGCAACAGAGAGCCAAACTGGCCTCTGCCCTTGTTCGAGACCCGGATGTCCTTATGCTGGATGAACCGGGTTCCAATCTGGATGAAAAAGGACATGAATTGGTAACACGAATTGTTCAGGAAGCATATGAAGACGGAAAACTTATATTTATTGCCTCTAACGATCCCTCCGAAATTGCACTTTGTGATAAGATCATAGAAATGCAGTGATCTGGATATTTTTTAGGCTGTCTTATCACTTCATAACTAACCTTTATTTCCTGTAACTTCCGTTGGAAAATCCATAATTCATAACTTCTAATTCCCAATTTCCACATGATTTCAGAACAAGATCAACAACTGGCAAAGCTTATCCTTGAACACAGCACCGAGGTCCAAAAAGGGCAAAATGTTATGGTGCAGCTCATTGGGTTGAATGGCATCGACCTGCTTCGGGCTTTGGCAGATCAGATCCGGAAAAAAGATGCACATCCGTTCATCAAGATCGAAGATGCAGAGACGCAGCGGATTCTGATCGAAAATGGGAATGAGGGATTCTGGAAAAATCAGGCTAATGTTGATCAGCTCCCCCTCATGAAGCAGATGGATGCATTTATTGGGATCAGGGCTTCTCAGAATATCTATGAAAATTCCCTTGCCAGTAAGGAAGCTAACAAGGCATATTCCGAGCATTTTCTGCACCCTGTTCACTTCGATGAACGCGTAAATAATACCAACTGGTGCATTATGCGATACCCATCTCCGGCTTTTGCCATGAATGCGAAAATGCCCACCAGTATCTTTACCGAGTTTTATTACAAAGCCTGTTTGGTAGATTATGCACAGCTAGAAGAAGCCATGAAGCCGCTCGAAAAAAGATTACGAGCCACCGATGAAATTCACCTTAAAGGTGAAGGAACCGATATCAAATTCTCTGTAAAAGGACAGAATTGGGTTCCCTGCTTCGGTAAACGAAACATTCCGGATGGTGAACTGTTCACTTCTCCTATATTGGATTCCGTTAATGGAGTTATTACTTATGCCCCTTCTGTTTATCAGGGCAAACCATTTGAGTTTGTGAAGCTTGAGGTAAAAGACGGTGTGGTAGTGGATTTCGATTCTTCCAACAATGAGGCTCTCAAAGACATTCTGGATACCGATGAAGGTGCCAGCCGATTTGGCGAATTCAGTTTTGGGCTAAATCCGGTGATCGAAAGCCCCATGTATGATATACTTTTTGATGAAAAGATCTATGGCTCCAACCATCTCACGCTCGGCAAGGATTACGAAATAGCACCAAACGGGAACTCCAGTAATATTCACTGGGATCTGGTTTGTATTGGTGCCAATGTATACCTGGATGGTGAATTAGTCCGCGAAGGCCGAAAATTCGTAGTTGATGATCTGAAAAGACTCAATCCTGAATCACTTCTTTAGAAGAGTCTGGAAGTTGCATAGGTCTTTAGCATGATTCCCAACTCTCTGCTAGAGAATCAAATAAGACTATTTTAATGCATCCTTTTTTAACAGGTTTGTATCTTAGCCGAAGAATAAAAACTGGAGCTAAATGCGTAATTCAATTTGGATTTATGGAGCGGCGCTTGGAATAGCTGCTCTGATCCTTTATATGATCGAACTTTATTTTTCTACAAACCTATTACCCACCGAAGTCTACATCGGTACCTTGGTCCTATTATTAATTGGGTCAGGTATATGGGTAGGGAAGAAACTTACTGCCATTTCAACTATTGAGAAAAAAGAAAAGCCATTCAAAAGAAACGAGCGGGCTGTAAAGTTACTCAATTTTACTGAAAAGGATCTTGCCGTATTGGAAGAAGTAGCCAAAGGCAGATCTGATCAGGAAATAGCTGATACACTTTCTATTTCAGTAAACACAGTTAAAGCCCATCTTTCCGATTTATACCCAAAGCTTGAAGTTACCCGACGAAGTACGGCTGCTAAAAAAGCCAAATCTTTGAATTTAGTGCCGTAGTAAGGTTTACAATGATCTTTTCTTTGACAGATCTACGCTTTGGTTTCCCATAGTTTTAGGCTTAGATGTTAATCGATTGAGTGAGGATTTACATATACTTATACATCATGAAGGTTATATAAATTAAACCGGAATTTTTTTATTGAAGGAAGCTATACATTTCATCAGCTATTTAATCCCAAGATTATTTTGAAAGTAATAGTGATATCATGAAAAAAAGAGTAACAGGAATCGGTGGTGTATTTTTAAAGGCAAAAGACTCCAAAAAAACCCAAAAGTGGTACAAAGATCATTTGGGAATTGAGAGTGGAAAATACGGAGGGACTTTTGAATGGAGGCACGCCGAAGATGGATCCAAAAAAGGATATACCGCATGGAGTATTTTTGATGAAAAGACGGAATATACCGATCCGAGTAAAAAAGATGCCATGATCAATTATAGGGTTGAAAACCTGGAAGAGCTGTTGAAAGTCTTAGAGAAAGATGGTGTTGAAATTGTCGGGGAAATGGAAGTTTTCGAATATGGAAAATTCGGATGGATCATGGATCCCAATGGCTACAAAATAGAGCTCTGGGAACCAAATGATGAGGAGTATGACAAGATTAAGGGCGAAACGAATCTATCCAGTTGAGTAAGGGAAGTATAATTCAATGATTACTAAGGAATAGAACGCAGATGACGCGGATTGGGCTGATGGTCGCAGGAAAATATTTATGATCTCTTCAAATGCATATCAATCAGCGATCATCCGCAAGATCTGTGTTATCCGTGTTCTATTTCGCTTTTTTAATTTCAGCAATCGTTTCTTCAAAAGCAGTAAGCGTGTTGCTGATGTCATCTGAAGTAAGAGCATTGCTCAAAAAGAAGGCTTCAAACGGTGATGGAGGTAGATGCACGCCCCGCTTCAGCATCCCATGGAAGATCTTGCCGAAGAGTTCTTTATCGGTGCGATTGGCATCATCAAAAGTCTCGACCGGACCATCACAATAGAATACCCCAACCATAGAACCCACTCTGTTTATGGTATGGGGGATATCATGATCACTGAGGATCTGTCCAATTCCATTCGCCAATACAGAAGCTTTTCTCTCCAGCTCTTCATAAATCTTCGGATTATCCTTCAGCTTCTTGAGCAGCGTAAACCCGGCTGCCATAGCCAGCGGATTTCCGGATAACGTTCCGGCTTGATATACCGGCCCTGTTGGTGCTACATAATCCATGATCTCTTTTTTACCTCCATAGGCACCTACGGGAAGTCCCGCTCCAATTATTTTTCCATAGGTCACCATATCAGCCGTAACGCCGTATACTTTTTGTGCGCCCTGGAAATCCACACGGAAACCGGTCATGACTTCATCAAAAATAAGGACGATTTTATGTTCATCACACAGATCACGTAATCCTTTTAAGAATCCGGTTTTTGGAGGAATACATCCCATATTTCCGGCAATCGGTTCCAGGATGATGGCGGCCATATCTTCTTTGTTGGCTTCCACTAATTTCTTCACAGAATTCAGGTCGTTGTACATGGCATTCAACGTGTCCTTGGCCGTCCCTTCAGTTACACCCGGACTGCTTGGTTCTCCCATCGTCAGGGCTCCGCTTCCGGCTTCGATCAAAAAGGAATCGCCATGGCCATGATAATTTCCTTTGAACTTGATGATCTTGTTTTTGCCGGTATAACCGCGGGCTACCCGGATGGCACTCATCGTTGCTTCGGTTCCGGAATTCACCATACGGACTTTATCAACGCCGGGAACAGAGCTTGTGATGAGTTCCGCCATCTCAACCTCAAGTCGGGTTGGAGCGCCAAAAGATGTGGAATTCACGGCTGTTTCCTGAACCGCTTTTACCACATCGGGTTGGGCATGACCCAGCAGCATTGGTCCCCAGGAACTGATGTAGTCGATATATTTATTTCCATCTTCATCCCACAAATACGCACCTTTGGCTTTAGTGATGAAAATTGGCGTACCACCTACACTGTTGAATGCGCGAACCGGAGAATTCACTCCGCCGGGTATGACTTTTGATGCTCGTTTGTATAGGTCTTTGCTGTTTTGGTAATTCATTTTCTGAAAACTCTGTTTTTATAAATTCTCCACATTGATAACAACCGTAAGGACGCAAGATTTTGCGTCTCTACGGTTGTTATAGATCAATGAACTGCGATTCTACCTGTTGGAAATATTCAATATTAATTTCTACTGGTTCTTACGCTCTGCGTTGGTATCGACAATGGGCGAATGCTCCGATTTCTCGGAGCCCCTACGGTATAAATTCATTCGTTAATGATCCTTGCAGCATCTTTTGCAAAATAGGTGGCGATCAAATCTGCACCGGCACGTTTGAATGCCAACAGGGATTCCATCATCGCTTCCTCTTCATTCAGCCAGCCTTTTTCGGCCGCTGCCTTGATCATTGCATATTCACCGGACACATTATACACGGAAACCGGAATATTAAAATTTTGTTTTACTGCCCGCACTACATCGAGGTAGGGCATTCCGGGTTTTACCATTACGATGTCCGCACCTTCTTCGATATCGAGTTCGACTTCACGGAGTGCTTCTTCAATGTTTGCGGGATTCATCTGGTAGGTTTTTTTATCTCCAAAACCCGGGGCAGAATCGAGAGCATCCCTGAAAGGGCCATAAAATGATGAGGCATATTTGGCGCTATACGCCATGATCCCGGTGTTCTCATATCCGACTTCATCCAGGGCTGCTCGCATTGCGCCTATTCTACCATCCATCATATCAGATGGAGCCACCATATCGGCACCGGCTTTTGCATGACTTACTGCCATTTCTGCCAGCACTTCCACCGATGGGTCATTGACGATCTCGCCATCTTCCACAATGCCATCATGACCATAGGAGGAATATGGGTCCATGGCCACATCGGTCATTACCCACAAATCAGGATAATTCTTTTTGATGAACCGAACCGATTCCTGCATCAACCCTTTTTCGTTGAGCGCTTCTGTTCCCTTATTATCTTTTTTGGAATCCGGCACCTTCACAAATAATAAGACAGATCGAATTCCTACCTCAATTAGCTCCTCTAACTCAACTTTTAATGAATCCAGAGAATACCGAAAATACCCCGGCATACTGGCGATCTCTTCTTTTTGATCCTCTCCTTCCATGATGAAGATCGGGGCTATGAAATCGGATGGATGCAAACGGTTTTCCTGCACCATGTCACGAATGGCGGGTGATCGTCGGTTTCGTCGTAATCGGGTTGGGTATTTCATTTCTACTTTATTTAAAATACAGCTATTTACAGCCAGTAAAGGGCGCATGGCCATGCGCCCTTACTGGCATCAAATTTCATCTTAGACAATTTATTTATGCATTTACAAAAGATGCAAGATTTCACATCTCTACGTTTGTGCTACTTTACCTGCAAAACCTATTCGTTACCGGTTCCAACGCAGAGCGCAGGAACCGGGGGAAACAATAGGGCGAATACAATTCGCCCCTACGGTAACCATTTTAATAATTGATCCAATCTATGGGTTTTAAATGCTCGACCAATTCAGCCTCAGGACTTCCGGGTTCGGGTTGATGATCGTACACCCATTGGACTTGTGGGGGCAGGCTCATTAATATCGACTCAATACGGCCTTTGGTCTTCAGCCCAAATAAGGTACCGCGATCGTGGATCAAATTAAATTCTACGTATCGGCCACGGCGGATCTCCTGCCATTTGCGATGCTCATCGTTGTACTCAATATCTTTTCTTTTTTTCAAAATGGGGATATAAGCATCAGTAAAGGCGAAACCCGCTGCTTTGGCAAATTCAAACAGATCCTCAGCTGAGCGGTTTTCATCAGGCCGCTGATAATCGAAAAACAATCCTCCTATTCCCCTTGCCTCATCCCGATGATGATTGTAGAAATAGGTATCGCATTCTGCTTTGAAGGTTGTATAATATTCAGGATCAAATCGATCACAAGCTTCTTTATGAACCTGATGAAAATGTTTAGCATCCTCAGGAAACAGGTAATACGGCGTCATATCTGCGCCACCGCCAAACCACTGGTCGCGCAGCTCTCCGGTGTCTTTATCATACAATTCAAAATAACGGTAATTGGCGTGAACCGTAGGTGCAAATGGATTTCGGGGGTGGATCACCAGTGAGACTCCGGTAGCAAAAAATTCAGATTCCGGCACCTCAAATTTCTCTTCCATGGCTTTGGGAAGTGGTCCGCCAACTGATGATACATTCACTCCGCCTTTTTCAATGACTTCCCCATCGGCGATGATACGGGTGCTGCCACCGCCGAATCCATCCCGTTCCCAATCTTCTATCAGGAATATTTGGGTTCCTTCAATAGCTTCCAATTCATCGCAGATGTGTTGTTGTACGTCCGAGACGAATTGGGTGAATTGGGGTTTTATGGATTTTAAATGGTTTGTCATGATAAATCTTTTTAACGGCCAGTAAGGGCGCATGGCCATGCGCCCTTACTGGCATAAAATATATGTTCTTGATACTCTACAATGGACACATTTATTCAATTTAATCAGGGCGAATGCGATTCGCCCCTACGACAATATCTGGTTCCTACGCTCTGTGTTGGAACCAATTATCGGCTCAGCGAGCCGATGTACGTTAATTAATATCTAAAATTTTTGACGGTATCTACGAATGTTTTGGCGTTTTCTACAGGGACGTCCGGTAAAATTCCGTGGCCTAAATTGGCGATGTAATTTCCTTTTCCAAAACGACGCATCATATCCTTTGCTTCGGCTTCAATTTGTTTGGGTTCCATCAGCAACTTGGAGGGATCGAAATTACCCTGTACTGTTTTATCACCTGCAAACTGCCGGGCATGTTCGGGGGTGCATCCCCAGCCGATCCCAAATCCGGATACATTTGTATTCGTAAATAAAGGATAACTCCACTCGGCATCTTTGCAGAACATGATGAGTGGAACTCCATAGTCTTCTTCAGCAATTCGGAGTAAATGTGGCAGCGCATATTTCTTGAAATCATCCGGTCCAAGTGCTGCTGCCCATGATTCAAACACCTGTAAAACCTGAGCGCCGGCTTTTACCTGATGATGTAAATATTGGATCGTCTGATCGGTCATTACTTCCAGTAATTTCTGTGCCGCTTTCGGTTGTGAGAATAAAAATGCTTTTGCCGTTGAGAAGGTCTTCGATCCCTGCCCTTCTACTAAATAACAAAACAGAGTCCATGGAGCGCCGGCAAATCCGATCAGGGGAACACGGCCATCTAAGGTTTTTCGGGTGAGTGTCAGGGCATCATACACGTACTGCAATTGCTCTTCAGCAGGAATGATGTTCAGTTTTTCTACCTGTTCTACGGTGCGGATTGGATCAGGAAGATATGGACCAAAACCGGGTTTGAGCTGTACTTCCACATCCAGACATTCGATAAGTACCAAAATGTCTGAAAACAAGATGGCTGCGTCTGTTCCTACGATATCGATGGGCTGGATGGTGATTTCACAGGCCAGTTCCGGGGTTTTAACCCGCTCAAAAAAACTGTACTTCTTTTTGATCTCCATATACTCGGGGAGATACCGTCCGGCCTGACGCATCATCCATACCGGAGGGCGTTCGGTTTGTTTGCCTTCCAGTGTATCGAGGAGTAATCGGTTTTTTAATTTGGGGAATGACATAATGTATTTTTAAATATAAAATTTATAAACCTTGTCGGTATTCTAGCCAGTATGGGCGCATGGCCATGCGCCCATACTGGCTAACATGGATCAAAATGATTTAATCTCAAACCATAAATTAGCTTAGATATTAATCAACATTTGAGACTCTTCGCGCTCAACATGTAAGTAAAAAATCACATTTCATGCGCTCAGAGTGACAACACAAGCATTATTTCAAATTCATACTACAGATAAAAATCCTGAATAGATTCCATCAGCGAGTCCATGGTTGCATATTCGGGGATGATGCAGTTTTGCATTCCGGCTTCATTTGCTGCTTCTTCAGTCGTTGGGCCAATGCAAAATACCTGCATATTTTCATTCACTGAATTCTGTTTACTGAATGATTCTACCGCACTTGGGCTCATAAAAACGATACCATTAAAATCACTCAGATCGTCCATTCTATGGCCCGTAAGTTTAGTTTGATAGACTTCGATAGAGGTTAAATTCACTTCCTGACCTAACAATTTTGCAAGATCTGCAGCCTTCAAATTGCCACAAAAGTGGACGACTTCATTCAGATCCAACTCTCGCATCATAGTGGCAAGAGCCCCGGCATTGTATTCTTCCGGAAATGATACTTTTATCCCTATTTCTTGCAGCGCCTCAGCTGTTTTGGAGCCCACTGCAAAAACATGTTGAGGAATTCCCAGGTCATGGATCAATGGGGAAACCGCTTTTACGGCTTTCTTACTTGTGAATATCCAGGCATCGGTTTTTTCAGGAACCTGAGATCTCCAAAGGGCCGGCATCGAGTATTCAATGGTGATAAATGGTTCACTTTCGATCAAAAACTGCCCGTTTTCAAGCATCCCTCTTTTTTCCTCAGAAAGCTGGGTTGTGAATACAATTTTGGGCTTTTGATCATTTATCATCAGCACGCTCCAACAACTGCTCTGCACCTTCTTTTTTCAATAATTGAGCCCACTCTTTTCCTTTTACAGCAGATGTATCATCAATCAAAATTTCTCTTTCAATGCCCAGGCGTTGTTTTCCATCCAAAGAAAGTACGGCTCCGATAAATAACAGACGTCCGTCTTTTACCTGTGCATGAGCGCCTACGGGACTTGAACATCCCGCTTCCAGTTCGTTCAAAAAAGCTCTTTCAATAGCTCCGCAAAGGTGACTTTCGCCGTGATTGATCTTAGTCATCACTTCTTCAAAATCACATTCCTCTGCAGTCACAATTCCTACGATTCCCTGTGAAGGAGCCGGGATCATCCAGTTCAGTGTTTCGGTAATGCGGTCTTCATATCCGATTCGTTCTAATCCTGCCGCAGCAAAAATAGCTCCGTACCAATCATTGGAATCCACTTTATCGAGACGGGTGGGCACATTTCCCCGCAGTCCAACTACTTCATCTTCCGGAAATCGATTCTTCCAAAAGGCGGTGCGGCGGATACTGCCGGTTGCAATTACCCGCTTTTTAAGTTCTTTGGGTTGAGCCGGACGCACGAGTACATCCATGGGGTTTCCACGCTCCAATACTGCGGTGAGTTTTAATCCCGCAGGCAAAATAGTGGGGACATCTTTAAGAGAATGAACAGCGAGGTCAATTTCACCGGCAAGAAGTGCATCGTCCAGGGCTTTAGTGAATACACCTTTGTCGCCCAGTTTATCGAGGGGGATATCCTGCACTTTATCGCCAAAGGACTCAATTTCTACCAGCTCCGTTTCTATTCCATGCGACTTCAGCTCACCGGCCACTTTGTTCGCCTGCCATAAGGCCAGCGTACTTTTACGGGTGCCGATCTTAAGTTTCATTTTGAGCCTTTTCAAATTCCTGATCAATGCGGTCGATGTGAATTGCCATGATCTTCTTTTTAATGCGGCGAGTCACTTCTTCCATCTGAGAGTATGATTTGTGATCCATTTTATTCTTCACACGATCCAATTCTGCATCCGTGATATCACTCAATCGGTACTCGATCTCTTTGATGCGTGGCAACAGATACCGTGATCTTTTCACCTGTTTCATGAAATCCCCTTTTTCCTCCTCAATGATCTTCTGGATCTCGGGGATGGCTTTTTCTCTTTTCTCCAGCGCTTTTTGATTGGCTTCATGAATGGAATCCATATCAATCAGCGTCACATGTTTCACTTCAGAAACTTTGGGATCTACATTACGGGGTACACTCAGATCAAGCACAAGCTGCGGATGATCAAGTTCTTCAAAATGTTCAGGGTGAAGGATCGGATTTTTTGCTCCGGTTGCCGTTATGATCAGATCTGCTTTTTTGATCTCCTCATTTAAATCAGAAAATGCGTGAGCTTTGATATCAAACGATGATGCAAGCTGCTTGGCCCGGTCAATAGTTCGGTTCACTACAGAAATATGTTCAGCACCGTTTGAGATCAGGTTCTTAGCAGAAACTTTACCCATCTTTCCGGCTCCCACCAAAAGAATACGGATCTTGCTAAGGTCTTTGAAGTGCTCAAGGGCAAGCTGAGTGGCAGCAAAACCGACGGAGGCCGTACCTTTACCGAAATCAGTTTCAGTACGGCTCCGCTTGTGTGCTCGGAAAACCGATTGTATCAGCTGATGGAATTCGCCTGAAAGTCCCTTTTTCTTAGCTTTTTTGTATGCTTGTTTTACCTGCTGAATGACCTGTACATCTCCCAAAACCTGCGAATCAAGACCGGTTCCAACGTTGTACAAATGATCATAAGCCTCATTCTCAACATGGACATATCCGTGTTTCTTAAAGAATTCACGGTCTGTATTTGTTGATTTACACAGTGCCGATATAAGTATTTCAGGATCGCAGAACGCATACAATTCAGTGCGGTTACAGGTGTCGAGCATTACAATGCCGCCCGGAATATCTTTAGTATGAAATTCCAGCAGCTCCTTGCGATGGTTGTCCAAATAAAATAATTCACGAATAGAAACCTCACTTTTCCAGTGAGAAATACCTATTGCACTAAACCTCATAAATTGTTCTTAAAAATTTTCCGGCACATTGGTCAGCAAGGTATTTTTTGAATATGAAGATTATGTGAAGAAAAAATTCATATTCAAAGAATTTCGCTGTTTAAAGACGCCTTAGCTATGTTTTGGTCTTCACATTTTATGAAGAAAAGAAGATAATGGTTCTTGCAATCAATTGTGGATTGGCAACCGGGGTTGCAGTGTTTAGTTTTGAGTGACGGGGGACCGGGGTTTTTAGTGATGAGTTTTGAGTTTTGAGTTTTGAGTGACGGAGGACGGTGGGCAGAGATGGTAATCGTTATTTCACAGAAAAACTGTCGAAGTTCGTTGTGGTGATTCCTATATTCTTGTTCATAAAAAATATTCAAGTTCAGAAATTATTCGTCATGGATCTGCAATTAACAGGGAAAGTCACAAAAATTTTAGAAGAGCAATCGGGTGAGGGGAAGAATGGTCCGTGGAGAAAACGAGATTTTATTCTTGAGACCAAAGGCAAGTATCCCAAACAGGTGTGCATCACTCAGTGGGGAGATAATATTGATCAGAACGCAGTCAACGAAGGTGATGAGATCACGGCTTCTATCGATATTCAAAGCCGGGAATATAAAGGAAACTGGTACACGGATGTAAAAGCATGGAAGATCGAACAGGGAACGGGCGGTGCTGCTGAAGCTCCTCCAAGTGCGCCCGGATTAACCATGGAAGGGAATCAGGAGATGGATCTGGATGATGATCTACCGTTTTAGGTAGTTAGACCGAGGACGGATGACGAAGGACCGACGGAAGCCCTGTATGCTTTTTGTATATCACCTTAGTATCACATAAAAAAACCACTGTTTTTGCAAACAGTGGTTAGGATCTACTTAACCTAACGAAAGCTACTACTCTTACGCTTTAGCCCTTACTTTAATTACGATGTTTTTTTGATGAATTATACCGCATAAATGTGCGGTATTTTGAATGCAGATCAGAACTAATTTTTTCACCTCTCGTATAAGTAATAGTTAAGCTTCTTGTGCTAATGACATTGATCGGGTGTGGCTTATCTCTACACATCTTGAGTGATCATTATCCTGAAGGATACTTTAACTATTTCATTAAAATTATATGAGAACCAATGTATCAAAATTAGGGACTTTGATGTTTATATTACTGCTTTTCGGAGCTTGCAGTACCCTCAACAACTTATCCTCCGGCCGTACTGATCGTCTTAAACAAGGTGAATTCTATAAATCGTATAACGGAGGAAAACTGCCCTCTGCTTCTTCCAGGATCGGGCTTCTTCCGGTCACTGTTAAACCCAATTTGGAGGATACCGACTTTGAGTATGACCGGAATAATCCGCTTCTCATTCAGCTCACCGATACCCTGAATGCACGATTGGATCGCCTGAACGTTGCCACTTTTGTAAACGATATCACCCTAGCTGAACGAAATGACGGCCCCGGTATCTATGTGGGAAGCAGTGAAGGAGAACATGTACCCGGCGGGGCTTCGATCATACGAGAAGATCATGAAAAATATCCGCCTATGATCATCTACATGAATAAATCACAGGATCGCTGGAATACAGATGTTGCCAGGGTCGCTGACGATCATGAAGTTGATTACCTGCTTAAGATCTGGATCAGTTTTTCGGAATATCCCAAAGCAGACAAAGGACTGGTAAAGAAAAAAGTAGTTTTAGGGACTCATCATGAGAAAGAGATCCGGTTTTTCAGTGCGGAAGACAATCCTGTGGAAGTACTTCAGCTCAGCGGATACCTCGTTGACAATAATGGAAACATCGTCCGTGCCGGTGCAGAAGGTGTTATTCACAACGACACTCCATTCTGGCTGCAAGTACTTGACGTGCAAGAGTTGATCGATGCCAAAACGCTGAAGCGCCTGCTTGAAGATGAGCGCCTCGATGACCTCCCCGGTGATCCGCTGACCCTTGATGTGGCCCTGGAGAATCTGGTGGCGCAATTATTGGATAAGGATGTGTAGTTAGGGGAGTGTTTAGTTTTGAGTTTTGAGTGGGTTGGAGACGGGGGACCGGAGACCGATGGTGTGAAGCTCCGGATTCCTGATTGGGTGGCCAAGGCCTGAACTACCACGGGCACCCTCCGCGATTTTGCCGGGGCAAAATTGGCACCTCCCTCGAGGGAGGACTTTCTTGGCTTAAGTCGATCTTACGACTCGGAAAAAATCTTCTCTGAGAGATATCTTTTAGTTCAGTCGTCAGATAATGGTTTAACTCCTTCTCCAGTCGATTTCTTCTTTTGGCTTGTTATCCAGAATGTCTTCGATCTTCTCCATAGCAGCTTCGTCCACCTTATCGACAAGGTCGATGGCTTTCATGTTTTGCTCAACCTGATCTACGTTTGAGGCACCGGTTATTACCGTGCTTACATTGGGATTTTTCAGGCACCAGATCAGTGCAAGTTGTGGCATCGGTATTCCAAGATCATCAGAAACAGAAGCCAGCTTTTCTACTTTCTGCAACTTCGCTTTTCCCTCTTCAGTTTCTAGTAATTTTTTACGCAACCAGCTGTATTTATCCAGATCCAGACGGGAGCCTTCGGGAATGCCGTCATTATATTTCCCGGTTAGCAAGCCACTTGCCAGCGGACTCCAGATCGTAGTTCCCAATCCGATATCTTCATAAAGGGAAGCAAATTCCTTTTCCACTTTCTCCCGCTTGAACATATTGTATTCCGGCTGCTCCATGAGTGGCGGTCGTAAGTGATTCTCCTTCGCAAAATCATAAGCTTTACGGATCTGATCTGCACTCCATTCACTGGTTCCCCAGTATAAAGCTTTTCCTTCATTGATCATCTGATTCATTGCCCAAACCGTTTCTTCAACGGGAGTGTATATATCCGGGCGGTGACAGAATATGAGATCCACGTAGTCGGTTTGGAGTCTTTCAAGAGCTGCTTGAGTTCCTTCTTTAATATGTTTGAAAGAGAGTCCCTGATCATTCGGACCTTCCCCGCCCCAGAATATCTTGGTGGAAAGTACCAGGTCAGAGCGCTTCCACCCTGCTTTTTTGATGACCTCACCCATTATGACTTCTGATTTTCCCATCTCATAAGCCTCGGCGTTGTCAAAGAAATTCACGCCCGCATCATAAGCCGTTTTCATTTGGTTATAGGCGAGATCGGTATCTACCTGTTCTCCGAAGGTAACCCATGACCCGAATGACAGCGCTGATACTTTTAATCCTGATCTTCCTAGAAATCTGTATTCCATTGTGTTGAATTGGTTTGTTTTGAATTCTGCTGGTTATTTAACAATAGGGAATTTGTAAGCGTTCTTTTTTAGTGTTGAGTTGTGAGTAGTGAGTTGTGAGTAGTGAGTAGAGAGATATGAGTGTTTAGTTTTGGGTTTTGGGTGGAGTTGCAACAAAAAAGTAGACAGTTGGTTAAGGGTGATCATGCTGCTTGTTT